>NZ_CP189974.1:0-1200000 GCF_051549785.1 Candidatus Caldatribacterium sp. SIUC1
TGACGATACGGTCAATCTCCCCGAACTCCGACGTCTTCAGAACAATGCCCTCATCGGAGGTGTACCGGCTCACTTCACCCTGTAACCGAAACGGCGCAGCACTTCGTCGCGTTTGCGCCAGTTCTTCTCCACCTTGACCCAGAGGTCAAGATAGACCTTCTTCCCCCACTGGGTCTCAATGTCCCGACGGGCATCCTCACCGATCTTTTTGATCATCCGGCCGCCCTCGCCGATGACAATCTTCTTGTGTGACTCCCGTTCCACATAAATGATGGCCCGGATATAGAGGAGGTCGTCCCGTTCCTTGAACTCTTCCACCCGGACCTCAACGCCATAGGGGACTTCCTGGTGCACATGCCACCAGACCTTTTCTCGAACGATTTCTGCCACGATATCCCGTTCAAAAGCGTCGGAGACGATTCCCGGCTCGTAGTACGGGGGGTTTTCGGGAAGATAGGCCACGATGCGCTCGAGGAGCTCCCGAATTCCCTCACCGGTGGTACACGAAATCGCCAGACGTTCCGCAAAGGCATGGTACTTCCCCAGGCGCTCGAGGATGCTTTCCGTTTCCTCCTCCTCAAGGAGGTCTTTCTTGTTGAGCACAAGGAACACCGGCCGGGAGAAACCATCGAGCTTCTCCAGGTATTTCCTCTCCTCTTCCTCCTGAAAGGCAGGATCGGTCATGTAACAGAGGAGGTCCACATCAAGGAGTGTGTCCTCAATCTCCTGCATCATGATTTCTCCCAGGCGGTCCTTTGGCGTGTGGAGCCCGGGAGTATCGAGGAAGACAATCTGGGCATTATCGAGATTCACGATCCCCTTCACCACCCTCCGGGTGGTCTGGGGTTTGTCCGAGACGATGCTCACCTTTTGGCCAATGACCCTGTTGAGAAAGGTGGACTTTCCCACATTGGGTCGACCCCAGATGGTGACAAAGCCAGCACGAAAACTCACAGCACATCACACCCCCTGGAGAGAAAAGGTCGAGGGTAGAAGTTCTCGCAAACGCTGTACCACGAAACGCCCATCCCTTGCCCCGGCAAGCACCTCGATATCCAGCCCGAATTCCGCAAGCGCCTGACGGCACAGACCACAGGGGAAACAGAAGGACTCGCTATCGGAAACGACGGCAATGGCGACAAACTCCCGTGCCCCCTCTGCCACCGCCCTCCCCAGGGCTACCCGCTCGGCGCACATGGTCACCCCAAAAGAGGCGTTCTCCACGTTGCAACCGGTGAAGATGCGGCCGTCCCGGGAAAGGAGTGCTGCCCCTACACGAAAACGGGAGTACGGAGCATAGGCAAACTCCCGGGCCCTGAGCGCCTGCTCCACAAGCCTTTTCCGAACCTCTGCTTTCCGGTACGCCGCAAGGAGTTCCTCGGCCCGTTCCATCATGAGGCGGCGTCGTTCTTCTGTATCGTCATCGTAACCCAGAAGGTGCAAAAGCCCGTGCACCACAAGGAACATGAGTTCTTCGGCGAAAGGCACCCCCTGTTCCCTGCTCTGCTCAAGAGCACGGGGCACACAAACGAGAATCTCCCCCCACACCCCATCGGGGTCTTCCCCGTAAAAGAACGAAACCACATCCCCTACGGTGTCTTCCTGGAAGAACCGTCGCTTGACATCCCGCATGTGCTCTTCATCGATGAACGTGATAGCCAGAGTCCCCGCTAAATCCTGGTGTTCGCTTCCAAGGACGAATGCCACAAGATTCTGGAGCAATGCCCGGGAAAGCACCCGCGTCTTCGTCATATTGGTGACCTCAACTCTTCCCATGAACGCTCTCCTCCACAGGTTCAGGATACGGCACCCGGGCGTGAATCATGCCGTTCAAAAAGAGCACAAAGCGGCGGGCAATGCGATTGATGTCCCGCAGGGTCAGGGAGGATTCGTCAAGCTGTCCATCCTCAAGGTATGCTCTGATGATATTCCGCACCGTCATCTCTATCCGGCGTGGGGTAGGATCCTTCATGCTCCGCACCGCCGCTTCAACACTGTCAGCGAGAAAAACGATGGCCTCTTCCGGGGTGCGGGGGAGAGGTCCAGGATACCGGAAAACGTCCCTGCTGATGTTCCCTCCGCTCATTCGCAGGGCCTTCTCATAAAAATACCGGACAACGCTTCGACCATGGTGGGACTGAATGATACCCTGCACCTCCCGGGGGAGGCGGAATTTCCGGGCAATTTCAAGACCGTCGCGGACGTGGCCGATGATTACCCGCACGCTGAGATAGGGAGAAAGGCGTTCGTGGACGTTACGGTTTGGACCTGCCTGGTTCTCGATGAAAAACTGTGGCCGCCTGAGCTTCCCGATGTCATGGTAATAGGCCCCGGCACGGACCAAAAGCGCATTGGCGCCGATTTCCTCAGCAGCAACCTCGGCAAGGTTGGCCACGATGAGGCTGTGGCTGTACGTTCCCGGGGCTTCAAGCATGAGTCTTTTCAGAAGAGGGTGGTTGGGGTTGAGGAGTTCCATCAACCGGACCTCAGTGGTGAGGTGGAAGGTATGCTCAAAAAGCGACACACTCCCGAGAGCAACAACCGAGGCTAGAATACCTCCACTCCCCCCGTATACGAAGAAGGTCAGGACCTTCCAGAGAGCAAGCCCTTCCTCCAGGGCAAAGAGTATTCCCAAAACCCCACAGAAAAGCGCAAGCACCTCGCCCACTCTCGTGAAATGCTTCCGTTCCACCCTCTTTTTACCCAGAAGAAAAACCGGAGAGAAGAGGTGCAGAAAGAGCAAAAGTCCCCCAGAAAGGTCCATTCTCCAGGCCCAGAAAAGCAGGGGGAAAAGGAGGAGAGATTCCCCAAGGGCCACTTCCCATCCCGCAAGGGTCAGAAGGACAAGGGGAATGGCTCCGGCGACAAGGAACACCGGGGACACCCGGAGGGTCAGAAGGTGCAGGACCAGAACTCCACAAACCGCCATCAGGCGCACAAGAAGCAGCGCGTTATCTCCAAGAAAAAGGGGCGCAAAGCGGCGGAGGTACAGGTACTCGAGAACCACCACTCCGGCGATGAATATCCCCAGGGACAAGGCTCTCGAGAAACGCCGGTTTTCCCCTACTATACCCAGCGCCTCGAGAGCCTGAAGGTGTTCTCGGGTGACGATGTCTCCTCTGCGGAGGAGCACCTCACCCCGCCGAATCACCCGCCGCACCGGCTCCAGAGAGGCCAGAATTTGCGCTCTTTTCTCCTGGGTTTCCGCTTCATCGACTACGGCGTTGGGACGGAGAAACCTCGTCACCAGAATCCCTGCAACCCACATGGCCTCTCCCGGGAGTCCGGCCTTTTCAATTTCTGTGTTCATCTCAAGCAGTACCCGGGCGAGATCCTCGCGGCGAACAGGTTGCGCGAAGAAACGGGCGGCGAAAAGGTCGTAGAGCAGTCCCCGAACTGCCTCATAGGCCTCCTTTGGAGCCTCAAGGAGCCAGCGGACTGTGTTTTCCGTGACGTTCCACTTCCGGGAAAAGCCCTCCACGACTTCTGGAAGCGGCGAGAGGGCAGCAGCCCGGATACCCTCAAGACCCACAAAAAACCCTTCCACCTCCTCCTTGACCTGACGCACCACACCCTCATCCACCCGGTACACCGGGGGGATACTCGCCAGAATCTCCCCCCGGAGTTTCTCCGTCGCCAGGACATCCACAATCTCCACGTTTTCAGGAGCCACGATGTCCCGGGTGGCCAGCTGACCCTCCCGAATGTCACTCTCCGACACAAGCAGCGTGCTTCCAAGAAGGGCAAAAAGCAGGGACCCGTAGGCAAGAAACGAGGAAAACCGGGGAGAAAAGAAGGCGTTACCGCCTGGCCATATTCGCCTCAAAGCGCTCATATGCGAGGATAATCTTCTGCACAAGATGGTGCCGCACCACGTCTTTTTCGGTGAGGTACACAAAGGTGATTCCCGGAATGTCCCGGAGAATCTCCTGGACCACGATGAGCCCGGAACGCTTCCCCGGGGGAAGGTCAACCTGGGTGATGTCCCCCGTAACCACGACCTTTGAACCAAAGCCCATCCTCGTCAGGAACATCTTCATCTGTTCGGAGGTCGTGTTCTGGGCCTCGTCAAGGACGATGAAGGAGTCGTTGAGGGTCCTCCCGCGCATGTACGCCAGAGGAGCCACCTCGATGATCCCCCGCTCGGTGTATCGCTGGAATCGCTCAGGAGAAAGCATCTCATACAGAGCGTCGTAGAGGGGACGGAGATAGGGTTCGATTTTTTCCTTGAGGTCTCCCGGAAGGTACCCGAGGCTTTCCCCTGCCTCAACCGCAGGTCGCACGAGGACAATGCGGGCCACCTCTTTTTTCTGAAGCGCTGCACAGGCCATGGCCATAGCAAGGTACGTTTTTCCCGTCCCTGCCGGACCAATACAGAAGGTAATGTCGGAACTCCGCACTGCCCGAACGTACTGGAGCTGCCCCGGGGTTTTCGCCCGAATGGGCTTGTGAGAAGCGGTAACGAAAATGGTCTCTTCGTCCTTCCACCAGACTCTCTGCGTTTCCCGGAAGCTTGTGGCCATACGGCGCAGGTCTTCCGGTGTGGGCTCAGCTCCCTCCCTGAGGAAATCCACAAGCTCGGTGAGGAACCGCTCCACCAGGGCAAGGTCTTCCTTGCCCTTCCGGCGGACGACAATCGTATCGCCCTCGATGTTCACATCAACCTGAAAAACGCTCTCAATCACCCGCACATTGGCATCAAGGAACCCAAAGAACCTCTGGGCCTCCCTGACGCTCCCCAGAACGAGACGAAACTCCTCGTTTTTCAGCGACACTTCCGCAGACAAGCCCCCGTATCACCCCGCTTCCAGAACTTTTCGAACGACTTCCGACACCACTCTGCCTTCCGCCCGTCCCTCAACCCGGCGCATGACCTCTTTCATCACCTGAGGAAAGGTGGGTTTCTCGGGGAAGGCAGCAAGGACTTCCTGAACAATCGCCACGAGTTCGCCTTCAGTCACCGGAGGAGGAAGAAACTCGGAAATAACGGCAATTTCTCGCTCTGTCCGCTCCACAAGGTCTTCCCGACTCCCCTGACGAAAGTACGCAAGGCTTTCCTCTCGCCTCTTGATGCCCCTGCGCAAAAGCGCAAGGACTTCCGCTTCCTCAAGAGGAGCTCGCTTCTCAATCTCGGCGTTGCGTATCTCTGCAAGGAGAAGACGTACGGTATCCAGGCGTACGGTATCTCGGGCTTTCAGGGCCGCCTTCATGGCCTCCTGAAGGCGAGCCTTGATCCCACCATCGCTCATCTCTTCTTTCTCCTCCGGGCCTGCTCCCTTTTCCTCCTCCGTTCACTGGGTTTCTCATAGTGTTCGTGGCGCTTCATTTCAGAGATGATGCCGTTCCGCTGACACTTCTTCCGGAAACGCCGCAACGCCTCGTCAAGGCTTTCGCCCTGCCCGATACGGACCTCGGTCACTGTCATTCCTCCCCCGCTTCAAAGTACAATCATTATAGGCGATGGGAAAGGGCGTGTCAATTTCCTCCAGGCCTCTCCAAACCCAAAGAGCGACCAGGACGCTCACAGGCAAAACCCACGAGGGGAAAACGCCCTCTTCTCTACCCGGCAGAAGCGCATACCAGGGATAGAAAAAGCGGTTTTTTCGGGAAGACCCGGTATGCTGAAGGTGGCAGAGCCTGACCTTAAAGCCTGAGGAAAACTTGGGCAATGCGGAAATAGATGATGACTCCAACAATGTCCACAATGGTGGTGATGACGGGAGTAGCGGCAATGGCAGGGTCAAGACGCATCTTCTTGAAGAGGACCGGGAGGAAAACGCCGATGAGATTCGAGACGAAGACGATGATAAAGATGGCAAGCCCCACGATAAGCCCGACAATTGGGGACTCTCGAAGGAAAATGACCCGGATAACGCCGATAACCCCAAGGAGAATTCCCAGAATGCCTCCGATGAGAGTCTCGCTGAGTACTACCCTCCACAGGGACTTCCCCTCAAGCTCACCAACGGCCAGGCCCCGAACCACAACGGTCGTTGACTGGCTCCCCACGTTGCCCCCAGTGTCAATGAGCATAGGGATAAAGAACGACAGCGCCACAACAGCCTGGATGATCTCCGAGAATCCCTGAATGACAAAGCTCGTCAGTGTCCCCATGATGAGGAGCACGGCAAGCCAGATGAAACGGTTCTTGATGCGCTTCCAGAATGGAGCATGGAGGTATTCATCCTCGGTGGTGCGAATCGCAGCGAGGCGGTGGATATCCTCTGTGGCCTCCGCTTCGATAATGTCGATGGCGTCGTCAACCGTCACGGCTCCCACAAGGCGCCCTTCTCGATCCACCACGGGAACCGCAAGGAGGTCGTACTTCTGAATGACCTGGGCAACTTTTTCCTGGTCGTCATCGGTGGAGACGGCAATCACCTCCCGGTTCATGATATCCCCGATGCGGTCTTCTGGATCGGCCAGGACAAGGTCCCGGAGGGTGACGCTTCCCAAAAGGTGCCGTTCAGCGTCGGTCACATAGGCAGTGTAGGAGAGCTCTTCTGGAGGATTCAGGCGCCGGAAACGCTTGAGCGCTTGCTCCACCGTGTAGTACTCCTTGAGGTCCACCACCCGGGGGTTCATGATGCGGCCAGCGCTATTTTCCGGATACCCAAGCATGCTGGCAGCAATATCCCGCTGAGGAGGTTCAAGGAGGTTCAGGAGTTTTTTGACCACCTTTGCCGGAAGCTCGTCAAAAAGCTCCATACGGTCATCCGGAGACATCTGGTTCAGGATTTCTGCAACCTTGGCGTCGGTGAAATGGCGGAGGAGATTTTCCTGGTGTTCGAAGTCGAGCTGTTCAAAAACCGCAATGGCCAGGTCCTTCTTGAGAAGCCGGAAAAGCAACACTTGTTTCTCCGAATCAAGAAGCCCCATGATCTCGGCAATGTCCGCAGGATGGAGGGCGTTCACTTCCTGTTTTGCCTCGTTGTACCGGCCCTCCTCAAGAAGGCCTGCAATTCGTTCCACAAGGGGGGGGAAATCCTGGCGCACGACTTCGACGTCCATGGTCTCTCACCTCAGAATGTCCTGGTCTTGAGCGTTCTCCTCGCAGGCTTCAAGGGCAGTGCTTGAGAGGATAAGCCCCTTCCACTCCCACCCATAGCGCCCTTCAGCAAGCACAAGGTACAGAATATTGTACTCCGGATCTCCCCATCCCTCAACCCGCAAGACCCAAGTATCATCCCGGGGCTCAAGATCCTCCGAAACCACAAGCTGTGAGGATTTCGGGAGGCACTGGGCCATGTACTCCAGGGCCTTCTCAGGGTCATCCACGTCAAATTCGCTGAAGTTCACTCCACTCCAGAAGTCTCCCCTCTTCACAAGCTCCCTGAGTGCCGCAAGGTCTCTACCTCTTAAGGCTTTTGCCAGGGCATGGGCAAGCTCTTCCTTGCTCTTTGCTCCCGCCTTCGGCTCGGTCAGGTACACCATCCGGAGCCTCGCCCAGCGTTCGAAAAAAGAACCCGGAGCCTCTTTCACCACCGCTTTATAGATTTTTAGCGCCTCCTCAATCTTCCCTGCCTTCTCGTAACAGGACCCAAGCGCCATTTCTGCCTGGAGGCGCTCTTCAGGGTCCCCCGAGAGGTTCACAAGCTCCCTGTAGACCTCAAGAGCCCTGAGGTAATCCTTCTTGCGGTGCTCAAGGTGGTAGGCAAGGTCCGAGAGCACCTGAAATCGTAACGCAAAGGGGTCGTCCTGGGGGAGACGGTCCCTGAGCTCCTCAAGGATCGCAAAGGCTTTCTCGAAGTTCCCCCGCTCTTCCTCGTGCTTGGCAATCCAGTAGCGGAAAAGATACGCCCGGGGCGCTTCGGGAAAGCGGGCAATATACGCCTGGAGCACAGCGATGGCTTCATCGGTTTCACCCCTTTCAGAAAGCAGAGAGTCGAGAATCTCTGTAGCTACCCCAAGGCGTTCCTCGTCCTTCTCGCTCTCCACAAAAGATCGAAGGAGCGCTATGGCCTGGTCGACGTTCCCCGCTTCAAGCAGAAGTTGTGCCTGGTCGATGGGGTCAAGCGCCCAGGCCACTTCAAGACACCCAAGGAGTACTCCGAAAACCACAAGAACGACCATGTTTTCCCTTCTCACGCTTTCGCCTCCTCAAAAATCGGCCGAAGACAGGACGATACTCGAGACGCCAGGGAAAGGGGGTCCGCAACCTTCCGGTGGTCGAGTTCCACAAGGTCTCCCGCAAGGAGCCGAAAACCCTGCCGTCCAGAAAGCAAAGCCAGGTCAGCGAAGATTTCCTCCAGGTGTTCAGAGGTGGCCCCTGAGGGGAAATGCGCGACCTCCGGGAATCCAAAATCCACATCCCAGGAGAGATAGAGAAAGCCAGGGGGAAGCGCTAATAGTTGACTCCGGATTTTCGGCCATTCCCCGAAACTCGAGCATACAAAGAGCCGGTCTTCGGGGAAACCTTCCCGCCGCAGGAGATACGCCAGGAAGTTTCCCCGGTGGATGGGAAAGGAGACCTCACGGGAAGCAAAAAGGTCAAGGTGGGCATCAAGGACGAGGAGATACGGCAGCACTGAGGTTCTTCGCATAAGACCGGCCACTACCCCTCCCGTAAGGGCGTGGTCCTGACCGAGGAAGAGCAACGGATAGGCGAAAACCCTCGGGGCGAGACAGGTCGCAATTCGCTTCCCCACAAGAAATGGTTCTCCCTCAAGGGCATCGGGGACAATGCAGTGAGCCCTCATCAGGCGACTCAGAGCAAAGGCAAACTCAAAGAGACGCTTCCCTTTCCCCAGAAGAACAATCACCCGTGTTTTCTCCATCGTACCCTCCTTAACCATTATATCCCCCATGGGGTATAATAGGGAGATGTTTCAGGAGGAAAGCCATGGACCAAACGTTCTTCAAACTCCAGGAAGCCCTTACCCGGCCAGGGTGTTTCCTGTGCCGGCTGGAGGAAGACCACGGCAGGCGCTTCCTTGAAGGGCTCTTCTACGAGTTCGTGAACGACAGTGCCGTGCGGCATAAACTCCTTGCAGGAGGATTATGCTCTGACCACGCCCGGATGCTCTTCACCCTCCGCCCCTCAATTCTTGGCATCGCCATCGTTCTGCAAAACCTCCTGCAACGCTATCTCGACGGAGGAAAACGACCAGACCTTGCCCATTGCCTCGTCTGCCAGAACTCAAGAGAACACCTGCAGCGCCTTGTCCACCTCCTCCACACCCGCTGGGAAAGCCTGCGAAACTCCTGGGGAGAGGAAACATTCCTCTGCACAAGGCACCTTGAGGAATTCTCAGGGGCGTTTCGTCTCGAGCTCGAAGGAGTAGTGCGCCAGAAGCTCTCCGGGATACTCGGCCGCCTCTCCTGCCTCATAGAAAAATTCGACTACCACAACACAAGCCTCCCTATCACCCCTCAGGAGGCCCGTTCCTGGCAGGAAGCCTTGGAGTTTTTCGCAGGATGCAAACTCCAGAGGGATTAGAAAGGTTTCTCCGGAACCTTCTGCCAGTCCTCGAGAAAGCGGGCAAGACCCACGTCGGTGAGGGGGTGTTTCACCACCTGCATCATAACGGCAAAGGGCATGGTGACGATGTGGGCGCCGAGCCTTGCTGCCTCGAGGACATGCATGGGATGGCGGACCGAAGCCACGATGACCTCTGTCGTGTACCCGTAGTGACGGAAAATCTCAAGGATATCGGCCACAAGACGCATGCCGTAACCTGCCACATCGTCAAGGCGCCCCACAAACGGGCTCACGTACGCCGCCCCAGCTTTGGCCGCAAGGAGGGCCTGAAGGGGCTGGAAAATGAGGGTGGTGTTCACGCGAATGCCTTCCCGGGACAGTACCCGGATGGCCTTTAGCCCCTCCGGAGTGAGTGGGACTTTGACGACAATATTGGGAGCCCACGAGGCGAGTTCCCTCCCCTCTCGGACCATGCCCTCGGCATTCGTGCTCACCACTTCTACGGAAACCGGACCGGGAACAAGCCGGCAGATTTCGAGGATAACGTCTTTGAAGGGACGATCGGTTTTCGCAACAAGCGTGGGATTGGTCGTGACCCCATCGAGGATTCCAAGAGAGAGCGCTTCACGAATCTCCGCAACGTCCGCGGTATCGATGAAGCACTTCATCACTAGCACCCCCACCCCAAAGGTACGAAAAGCCCGGGGAATTCCCCGGGCTTTGATCAGGCCTTCCCGGCACTCCCAAGGAGCTTGCACTTTTCGACGTACATCTTCTTGAGCTCTTCCCGGGCAGGACCGAGGTACTTGCGAGGGTCAAACTCCTCAGGATGCTCGGCGAGGTACTTCCGGACCATGGCGGTGAAGACCAACCGCCCATCGGAGTCGATGTTGACCTTTCGCACTCCAAGCTGAATGGCCTTACGAATCTGGTCCTCCGGAACCCCGGCAGTATTCTCGAGCTTTCCGCCGTACCTATTGATGATGTCCACGTACTCCTGGAGGACCGAAGAGGCCCCATGGAGCACGATGGGGAAACCGGGGAGGCGGCGCTGAACTTCCTCAAGGATATCAAAACGGAGTTCCGGGAAGGGTTCCCCGGGCTTCAGTTTGAACTTGTACGCTCCATGAGATGTCCCGATAGAAATGGCGAGGCTATCCACGCCGGTCCGGGCCACGAAGTCCTCAACCTCTTCAGGACGGGTGTAATGGCTCCGCTCCGCGGAAACGTGTTCCTCGATACCTGCCAGAACCCCGAGTTCCCCCTCGACGGTCACACCGTGATCGTGGGCGTACTCGACGACTTTCCTTGTCAGGGCCACGTTCTCCTCGTAAGGCAAGTGCGACCCATCAATCATGACGTTGGAAAAACCATTATCGATACAGGACTTGCAGAGTTCAAACGAGTCCCCATGGTCCAGGTTGAGAACAATTGGGATGTTGCTCCCCATCTCCCGGGCCATCTGGACGGCCCCAGGAACCATGTAGCGCAGAAGGGTCTGATTGGCGTACTGCCGGGCACCCTTGGAGATCTGGAGAATCACCGGAGAATTGCATTCCACACAGGCCATGATGATCGCCTGGAGCTGCTCCATGTTGTTGAAGTTGAACCCCGGAATGGCGTACTTCCCTTCATTGGCTTTCTGGAACAGCTCCTTCGTGTTCACAAGGCCGAGTTCCGTGTAGTGTACCGGCATAGCACTTCCTCCCTCTATAGAGTGATTCACCTTTTTGTCCCTTCACCATATTTTACCCCCTTTTCCTCCGGGGAAAAGACCTCCTGCGAATTTTTCTCAAGCCGGAACCTTCGCACAAGACCCTCGAGGTTTGCCGCAAGACGCGTGAGCTCCTCAACTGCCGAGCGAATTTCTCCTAAAGACGCGCTCTGTTCCTCGGTGGATGCCGAAACCTCCTCGCTTGAGGCAGCGTTCTCTTCAGCCACCGAGGCGATGGAAGAGAGGCTTTCGGAGATGTTCTGGATATCTTGGGCAATGTCTTCGATGAGCTTCGCGTTTTCCAGAGAAAGCGCAAGGACTTCCTCCTCGCGCTTTTTCGTCGTTTCCTGGACTTTCTGGGCTACATCAAAGGAAGAAGCAAGGGCTTTCGTTTGGTCCATCACTCCCTGCATAGCTGAGAGGATGTGCTCGAAGCTCTGCACCACCTCATCCGTCTGGGATACTCCTGCCATCACCTGGGACTCTGCCCTCTCCATCCGCTCCACCGCCCGGCGAGTATCGCCCTGGATTTCCCGGATGAGGCCTGCAATCTGGGCAGCAGCCTGAGCAGAGCTTTCGGCGAGTTTCCGTACCTCTTCAGCCACCACGGCAAAGCCCCGTCCTGCCTCTCCGGCCCGGGCAGCCTCAATGGCAGCGTTCAGGGCAAGGAGGTTCGTTTGCTCCGCAATCCCGGTGATGAGGTCCACGATTTTGCCGATTTCCTGGGAACGGCCTTCCAGGGCCTCGATGCTTTCGGCCACTTCTCTTGAGACCTGCGCTAAAGACATGACGCTCTCTCGAAGAGCAGCAAGGAGTTTCTGCCCCTCCCGGGCCTCCGTCTCGGTCTTCTTCCCCGCCTCAGACACCAACTGAATCCCCAGGGCGATGCGCTCCAGGGCCGCGGAACTCTCCTGGAACTGCTCCCCCATCTCTCGGAGAAGGTGCACGTTCTTCTCTGTGGCCTTCCTGAGGTTTTCAGCCCGCTCCCGAACCCGCTGGGCCCGTTCCGCAACGTTTTGCAGGTCTTCGCTCTGGCGAGTGGAACCCTGAGCAACCTGCGAAACGGTCTTTGCGACCTCCTGAGTCGCCCTGGCCACTTCCTCAACTGAGGCGAAAAGCTCTGTGCTCGAGGAGGAAAGGAACGACGCTCCCTGGAGGATTTCCCGCACAAGATTCCGGAGGTTCTCAACCATCGCCACAAAGGCCTGAGCCAGAAGCCCCACCTCATCCCGCACCCGTTGCCCTATTTCCCGGACGCCCTCCACATCCACCACCAGGTCGCCCTGGGCCACCCGCTGGACGATACCCGTGACCTTCCGAATTCCCAGAGCAATGCGCCCTGAAAGGAGGAGGGAGAAGAACCCCACAAGGACCCCAGCAACGACGATAACGATGGTAATGAGATTTCGCATGCTGAAAATGGGGGCGTAGATTTCCCGGTGAGGGGCTGTGGCCACAACGTACCAGCCGGCCACCTCCACAGGGGCAAAAGCCGCGGCTTTGGCCACTCCCTCGTAAGTATAGTGGGCAACTCCTCGCTGCTTTGCAAACATCTCCTTCCCGAAGGCGTTCAGAGCCTCAGAAGACCCGGAAAGAACGTTTTCTTTGAGGACCTTCTCCGGATTGGGATGAGCAACAATGGTTCCCGTCTGGTCCACAAGGTACCCATAGCCTGTTGCCCCAGCTTTCAGGGTAGCAACAAGGGCATCAAGTTCCTCCACCGGAACCTGGTTCCCCATGGCTCCGATGAGCTTCTCGTCTACTATGGTAGGGACAAGAATATTCACTACCCGTTTCCCCGTTTCTGGAGAGATAAAAACCCGAGAAATCTGGGGAGTCTGGGTCTCCACCACTTTCAGAAAGGCAGGGTCATTGCTGAGATCAACCTTCCGCCCCGTCCCATCGGAGCCTTCCCCGTCCTTGTTCACCCAGTAACTCCGCTCCGCCAGCGGGTCCTTTCCCCCTCCCCTGATGTTGGCGATTTTGGTCTCAAACCAGAGGTTCAGTCCATGGGCTACCGAGCTGGCCATGGTGAGGAGCTGTTCCTCATAGGCCTTTGAGAGAGATTCCTGGAAAACGGAAAGTCCGTACAGGGCGAGCAACACAAGGGGAACAAGAGAAAAGACCAGGAACCACAAAAGCAACCTACCCTGAAGACTCCTGCGCATGAACCTTTACCCCCTTTCCTTTTCCTTATGTTGCATATCGGCACTTTCTGGGAAAACTTTAGCGGGCTTCCCTAAAGAGCGCGCGGAAAACATCCCGCAGGGTGAGTGCTTGCTCCTCACGAATCCGGGGGAGGAAGACGAAGGTCGCCACAAAGCGGAGGAGAGTAGAAAGGAGAAAGACCACATAGTAGGGTGAAAAGTGCATTCCAAGACCCTCCACGAAGCGAGCCACAGAGGGTGCCAGGTATTCGAGGACGGCCCCACCGGCGATGTACCCCAGAGCATTGCCGAAAACCCCAAGGAAGAGGTTCAAAACGGCGATGTAGAAAGAACGATGGAGGTCTGGCGAAAGCTTCAATGCGAGGTTATTGACCGTAAGGTCAATGGCTGGCCAGAAGATCCCTGCCAGAATCTGAATCACAAGCACAATCGGTCGCCAGTTCGTCTCTGTAGTCAGACACCAGAGAAGCGGCAGGGAAGAAGCCACCGAGGTGGCCAAAAGCGCAATGGGAACATTCCCAAAGCGGTCAGTGAGGCGGCCGAAGAGGCGTATGGAAAAGAGGGTCGTGCAGTTTGCCACTGCCTGGACGTAGAGGGCAATGTGGAAGAAGCTCATGCGGAGGTCCCGAATCATGTACAGGTTGAAAAAGGGGGAGGCAACGTTGAACGCAAAATACCAGAAAACGGCAAAGAGGAGGAACCGAAAAAAAGGAGGATGGGCAAAAACCTCGCGGAAAAAGTGGATGACGTTTCCCGGATATCCTTCTTCCCCATACTTCATGGGGGGATCCTGAACCCGAACAAAACAGAGGATATCCAGAATTCCCAGAACCGCTGCTAAAGCGATGACCACCGAAAACCCTGTCCCCCGGGAGACAGTGTCCAGAAACCACCCGATGCAGAGGCCACTCACAAGCGACGAAACCGTCCCGAGGAGGCTCCGGTGCCCGAAGAACCTTCCCCGAAGCTCCAAGGGAACGAGGTCGGCCACCCAGGACATGAAACTCACCGCAAGGAATGCCCCTCCAAAGGCGGTACAAAGCAAAAGCCCTACAAAGGACCCAAAGAGCACTCTGCGGTTGCTGGCCCAGAGAGGTAGAAGAGCTACGAAAAGCCAGGGAACGCGGTTGGCAAAACCACCAAGGAGAAAGGCGAGTTTCCGCTTTTTCGTCCTTTCCAGTACCAGGGAGGCAAAGACCTGGAGGGCTCCACCGAGAACCGGCAGGGCAAGGAGGAAGGCGTAGAGAAGGTCCCCAAAGCCTAAAGCGTTGGCGAACCCGGCAATAGGAGCACCGGTGGTGACGTTGACAAAAACGATGCCAAAGACAATCCCTAAAGTGACGAACCTGAGGTCATCGCGGAGCTTCGGGTCCCTAATGTTTTGCGCGACATCCCGGCTCAAGAGAGAGAACATGGACTATTGCTGGTCTCGTTGCTCCTCGTTTTCCCGCCGTTCCTCTTTTGGTTTCTCCCCCTCAGGCCTTCCCTCAAGCCTCTGCAGAAGCTCTAACGCCTTGCGAATCTTGCGATCCACAAGGTCGTTGAGGGTTCCCTCTTCAAAGGTTCCGTCCTCTTTTCGCTTCCCCGCAGGAATCCCCGTGAGAATCTCCATGGCTTCATCGACTGAGGACACGGCGTACACATGGAACCTGCCTTCCCGAACCGCTGCAACCACTTCTTCATCGAGCATCAGGTGCTGCACGTTGCTTCTGGGGATGATAACCCCTTGGGTTCCGGTGAGACCTTTCATCTTGCAGGCCCGGAAGAATCCTTCGATTTTCTGGTTCACCCCACCGATGGCCTGGACCTCGCCCTTCTGGTTGATGGAACCGGTGACGGCGATATCCTGTCTGAGGGGAACCCCCGCAAGGTCTGAGAGAATGGCGCAGGCCTCCGCTAAAGAGGCGCTATCGCCCTCCACCCCCTCGTAAGACTGCTCAAAGCAGATGCTCGCGGCAATGGAGAGGGGCTTATCCTGGGCGTAACGGTACCCCAGGTAACCACTCATGATGAGCACACCCTTGTCATGAATGCGGCCACTCAGACGAGACTCCCGCTCGATATTCACCACACCCTGCCGGCCAAGATACGTTCGGGCTGTGATGCGGGATGGCCGACCAAAGCTGAAATCCCCGAGGTCATAGACCGCAAGACCGTTCACCTGCCCTACAACCGCGCCCTCGGTGTCGATGAGTAGAACGTCCTCTTTGATGAATGCATCAATCTTCTCCGCAAGGAGATTCAGTCGCTTTTTTCGGGACTCCAGAGCCCTCACCACATGGCGATCGTAGACCCGTTCGGCTTTTTCCTCCCGGGCCCAGAAGTCGGCCTCGAGAACGATGTCCCGCAAAATCCCAAAACGGGTGGTGAGCTTCTCCTTGTGGGACACCATCCGGGCAGCGTGCTCAAGGAGCTTCGCCACCCCACTGCGGTCAAAGGGCAAAAGCCCTTCTTCAAGGCAGAGACGGCGGATGAAACAGGCAAAGGCGGTCACAATATCCTGGCTCTTCTGGACCTCAGAATCAAACTCCACCTTCACCTTGAAGAGATCCCGGAAGTCCTCGTCAAAGATGGTGAGCAGCCGGTAAACGTACTCGTCCCCGATGAGGATGACCTTCGCATCAAACGGCAGAGGATCAGGACGCAGACCCTGGGGCGCGATGAGGCCAAAGTGCTCAAAAGGGTCCTCCATGCGGATTTCCCGGTTCTTCAGGACCCTCTTGAGCCCCTCCCAGACACCGGGATTCACAACAAGGTCCCGGAAGTACATGATGACGTAGCCACCGTTGGCTTGGTGCAGAGACCCCGCTTTGAGCATGGTGTGGTCACTGAAATACGTCCCCATGAAGGCCCGCCGCTCAATTCGCCCGAAAAGATTGGTCCAGGTGGGATGGGTTTCAAGAATTACAGGAGGGGTTTCAGTGGCAGAATTGTCCACAAAGACGTTCACCTTGAAGGGCAAAAAGGGGTCCTGGAAGCGTTGGTACGGAGCAAGGTGCTGCGGCTGGGCAGGGGCTTCCTGAGAATCCCGGAAAATATGGAGGTACGAAAGGGTGAACTGCTTGAGGCTGGTGAGGAATTCGGTAACTTCAGGGAAATTGGCATACCGGTCAAGGAGCTCCCTGAAAAGGGGCGTGATGGTGAAATCGGCAATCCGGGCATCGAGCTCGGCCACCCGGTTCTTGAGGTCCATTTCGAGCTGGTGAATCCGCTCGAAAACCTCGTTGATTCGGTTCAGAAGCTTCTGGCGGCGGTTCTCAATGACTTCTTTTTCCGCTTCGCTTAAGGCAAGGTACTGCTCCTGGGTCATAGGCTTCCCCTCATAAAGCGGGACGAGGATAGGACCCATAGAGGTCATCCGGAAGGCGAAGCCCTCTTCGAGAGCCTCTCGCTCAAGTTCCTGAAGGATTTGTCGGTGGCGTTTCTGGTGTTCATCAATGAGGATCTGACGCTGGTTTTTGTACTCGTCACTCGAGAAAGCCTTGGGGATGATTTCTCTGAGATTTTTAAGCAACGTCTCGAGAAGACGGGCAAAGGTCCTTCCCTCCCCCCGGGGGAAGCGAAGTACCCTGGGGCGATCGGGATTGTCAAAGTTGAAAACGTAGCACCAGTCCATGACCGGGGGAAGGAGACCAGCTTTCTTCTTCTCTTCGAGGACACGTTCGATACAGGCTCGAACGGCCGCCGCCCTTCCCGTACCACTTGGTCCCACCACAAAGAGGTTGTATCCAGGGCGGTCCATTCGAAGGCCGAACTCAATCGCCGCAAAGGCCCGATCCTGTCCCACAAACCCCTGGAGTCTTTCGAGCTCGTCCGTGCACTCAAAGGGAAAGGTTGCCGGGTCACAGGTCCACCGCAAATCCTCTGGCCGGAGACGGTACTTTGAGAGATCAACCTTCTCCATAGAAACCCCTACAGCTCCACGAAAACGGTCTTCACGTTTCCGATGGCTTCAAGAGCACTCCTGAGCTTTTCAACCTCCTCAGGGCTTCCCACAATCTCAAGAACAATGAGCCCCTCATCTCTTTCGTCACACTCAGAGGCAAACTCATGGAGACCAAGGCGGGTTCTGATGTTACAGCCGTACTGCGTTAAAACCTCCTGGACCCGTACCGCTGTTTTCGGCCGGTCCCCCACCTTCACGAGGAGCATCCTCGCCACAAAAGCCACCTCCTCAGGTCTTTGGGGATATTATACGCCATGCAGGCCAAAAGAGAAACGGCGTATGTCCCCGCGACCTTCTCCCTGCAAAGCACCTCCGTGAACTCCCCTTTGCCCTGCAGAACCGGAGGGCAGCTTCTCCTAAAAGACGCTGACGGGAAACGTCGGGGAACTATTCTGACGAAGCAAGGACCCCCCAAACACTGCATCCGGACGCCCCTCTCGATAAGACGCAGAACCAGGACAGGTAAAAGAGAACCTTTAAGTTCCTGCGCTGCTTGCCAGACTCACCAGAAACCGGGGGTAGCGAGCAAATATCCCGGAGGCGGAAACGGGCTTCCTGCAGGTTTTCCGAAAAAATGGAGCGGGAAACGGGACTCGAACCCGCGGCACCCAGCTTGGAAGGCTGGCGCTCTACCACCTGAGCTATTCCCGCCCGCTACAGGTGATTATAACACAGCTTCCCAGAACGTCAAGAACCCAGTCCCCCTCGACCTGTCCCCACCGAGCGGATAGAAGAACCTTTCCCGCCGTACCCCGTAATCAGTGCTCTTGAATCCACAGGGCGATATCCCGAATGAGAGTTCCATCAACGTGCCCGGGCTGTGCGTATTCCCCAGGCGTTGAAGGGCCCTCTCCGAGAACGAGGAGGTGGTTCAGAAGGGGATACCACCGGAAAGTCGCCTGAGGATGAGAGGACAGGTCCTCTTTCCAGAGGAGAAAGTCCTTTTCCCGAACCTGGAAGTCCCGCCCACCCTGGACAACAAGAATGGGACAGGAAAGCCTCTGGACATCCTCAAGGGGCTGGAGCTCCATACTATAGTACTGACTCCCTCCCGCTCCCTTCAGGGAGCAGGATTCCTTCAGGCGGTTTTAAGCCGCCATCCGGCTACCGCTTGCCGCATACAGCGTACCAGCGGCAGATTCGAAGCGGCTTACCCACCGGTGGCGGTTCCACCGGAGGGTGAGCGGCTTCAGGGGCGTGGCCTCCGCCCCGTGCTCCTTCGAGGAGCCCAAAAACAGTATGTTGATCGTCGCGTTGGCGTCGGCGTACCAAACACAGCCGCGCTCGCTGCAGGCCACCTTGTGCCGGACGAAACGCTCGACCGGGGATCTGCAGACGGCACACCGGGAAGAGGTTCCGTGCGGTTCGACGGGAACGACTTCTATCCCGGCCCGGGCGCAGGCAGCCTCTATAAGGTTCCTGAGCATTCTGAAAGCCCAGAAGTTGTGGACGAGGAGGTTCCCCGGCCCGAAGTCCATGTCCTCGCGGATGCCCGTTAGGTCTTCGAGGAACAGCGTGGTCACACGGTGTCGCTTGAGGATACGTGTGGTCTCTGCGGCCAAGGCAACAAAGGCATGTTTGCGCCTTCGGGTACGGACCTGGTAGAGCCTCCTCAGTTGCCGGGAAGTTCTCCGTCCGGCCCTGGAGAGCCTTGCCTGCTCTTCTGCAATTCGCTTCGTCCAGTACAGGAAGTCTTTCCAGACTCCACGACCAGAAAAGAGGATTTGGCGGTGTCATCCTTCGATGGCCAGTGCAGCAAGCGTTCTGGCACCTAAATCCAGGGCGGCGTGCTTCTCAGGTCGGGTTCTTCTCACCGGCTCCGGCACTTCCACCACCTGGTGGGCGTACCAGCGCCGCTTCACCCAGTCGTACTTGAGTTCCAGGGTTTTTGGGGTACCGTGGAAGCGCAGGACACCCTTCGTTTTTAGGACCAGGCGGCCTCCGTGCTTTTCCCGGAGGTCCCTCGACAGGGTGAGGGAGAGGGTGCGGGAGTCCAGCGCGTAGGACGTGGGCGCCTTGACGGGGATGATGCGAAACGTGCGCCTTCTCGTGCGGCGGTCCTTCAAGTAGCGGGGTATGCGCGGCGGCCTCTCCATCTCGCCCTTGCGGTACAGCCGCAAGAGCGCGAAGAACGAATCCCACGCCTTCCTTGCTTTTCTTTATGACCTCCTGCCCTATGTGGGCGGGCAGGGTTTTATACGCCGGGTGCTCCTTGAACTCGGAGCACAGGGTTTCGTAGGAAGGCACGGGTTCACCCTTGAAGAAAGCTTGTCTACACCTGTACTGGACGGTGTTCCAGAGGGCAGCACAGCGGTCCCCGATAATTTCAAGCGTTTGCCTTTGTTGCTTGTCGGGCAGAACCCGGACAACATTTGTTCGCCTCGTGCTTCCATTTTAGCCCCCTGGCCGCTGCTCTCATCCCTACCCTTTTAAGGGTAGGGATGAGAGCAGCGGTTTTGTAGCGGGCATACCCTCCAAGATACGACACGGCCTCATCGTCCCGAAGAGAACGTTCTTGAAGGGCAACGACGGTTCTCCTCACCGCCTCAATCTGCCTGGCTTCGTTCTCGTCCACGGTACCATCGAGACTGAAAAGGTGCTCCATCTGCTCAGGAACAAGCTCGGGGAGGGATCTCGCCGGAGCGGCGTGAAGGAAGGCAGCATCTGGGCAATCTTCGCTCCATGGACATAGGTCCTCTCATCGTACCGGAATGTGGCAATGCCTTCCCACGCTAAACCCAGCGCCAGGTCCCTGAAGGGCTTGCAGACCAGGACGGTTTCGTCCCGGTCGTTTGCCCCAGAGCCGTGGACGAGAAGAACACAGGGAAAGGGCCCTTTGCCCTCTGAATACCCCACACTCTAAGCATTCCCCTTCACCTTTTCAGGGCTTGTTGGAGAAACTTCCCCATTTCCTGGTCCATCCCGAGAATGTGGTTTTTGAGCCAGTCCACAAGCACCCTGTTCACCTGCACCACGAGGTGAACTCCCGGGCCCTGGGCCTCGGCTTGCTGGCGGAACTGCAGGAAGGTCTGCACGAAATCCTGATGCACTTTCCGGTGCTCCGCAAACCCCGGATACCCGTACCGTTCCATGTACCGTTCTTCGGTGGCAAAGTGCTCCACAGCGTACTTCCCGAGGAAATCAAAGATTTCCGGGAGAAGCGCCTTCCCCGTCCCTTGAGAACAGGCCTCAAGGAGACGGTTGACCTGACGGAAGAGCTCCTGATGCTGGTCGTCAATCTCGGGAACACCAATGGAAAAACGGTCAGACCACTCAAGCACCCTCTTTTCCCTCCTTCCGAAAGGCCTCGATGATGGCCACGGCCATTTCGTACCGTTCAAAAGGCGGCATGAGGTAAATTCCTGCCACCATGTCCCTGATGCCCCGGATCACTTCAAGGGCAATGGCAACTCCCTCGCGCTTTGGGTCTTCGGCCTGCGCCATGCGGGCTCGCAAGCGCTCAGGAATGACGATACCTGGAACCTCGTGGTGCAGGAACTCCGCGTGGCGGAAAGACCTGAGCGGCAGAATGCCCCCAAGAAGAGGCGGCAAAGAACCACGGAAAAGGTCGAAAAACCTCTCTAAATCCCTGGGGTCGTAAATGGGCTGGGTGAGGATGAAGTGCGCCCCGTTATCGATTTTCCTCTTCAGGCGCTCAATCTCCTGAGAAAGGTCTTGGGCGTTGAGGTTTAGGGCAACCCCAATGGTGAAGTTCGTAGCCTTCCCGAGGGGGTTCCCAGCAAAATCCACGCCGCTATTCAACCGGCTCAGGATGAGCACCAGTCCCTCCGAGGTCACCTCAAAAACCGGCCGAGCAAAGGGATGGTCCCCCACAGAAGGCGGGTCTCCGGTGAGGGCAAGGATATTCTGCACTCCTAAGGCTGCGGCTCCAAGGAGCTCCGACTGGAGAGAGATGAGGTTTCGGTCCCGACAGGTGAAGTGGACGATGGATTCCACTCCGAGTTCCTCCTTGAGGATATGCGCCAGGGCAATGGGGGAGATGCGAACCCGGGCCATAGGGGAATCGGAAATATTCACGGCATCGACCCCTGCCCTTTTGAGGAGACGCACACCCTCCTTAACCCCTTCCAGGTTAGTCCCTTTAGGGGGGGTAATTTCCACGGTGAAGACGAACCGCTTCCCGAGTTTCTCAGCAAAAGTCGAGGGAGGAAAGGGAGCTTCAGAAACTGCTTCCCTCTCGGGTTCGAGGACTTCGAGGGTCGTTCCTTCCCTGAGGTGCTCAATGGCTTGAGCCAGGGCCCTGATGTGCTCAGGAGTTGTGCCGCAGCACCCCCCGAGGATTTTTGCCCCCAGACGCACGAAGGTCCCAGCGAAAGAGGCGAAGTACTCCGGTGGGGCTCCATAGACCATCCGCCCCTGGATGATCTGGGGGTACCCGGCATTGGGCTGGACAGAGAAAGGACCGGGAAGGTGCCGGGAGAACTGCTCGAGGATCCATACGGCCTCGTGAGGTCCGCTACCACAGTTGATACCCACCACACAGGCGTCGAGGCTCTTCAAAAACTCAAGAACCCGAAGGAGTGAGTCCCCGGAAGGAGTGGTACCATCGGGGAAAAAGGAGAACTGCACCAGGTACGGGACATTCCGGTCAAAAGACCGCAGCACTTCCACAGCCAGAGCAACCTCGTGAGTTGAGGTCATGGTCTCAAAGAGAACGGCATCGACCTCACCCTCAAGGAGGGCTCCAATGTGCTGTCTGTAGCACTCCCTGGCCCTGTCGTCCTCAACCCCAAGGCCCTTGCCCACCGGCTTCCCCAGAGGACCAACGCTTCCCAGGACATACGCCCGACCCCGGGCCACCTCTTTTGCCAGACGCACTCCGGCAAGAACAATCTCCTCGACCTTTTCCTCGAGGCCGAAAAGCGAGAGCTTCAGGGCGTTGGCACCAAAAGTATTGGTTTCAAGAAGCTGCGCTCCGGAGGCAAGGTACTCCTCGTGGATTCCCCGCACGAGATCTCCATGCGTTATGCTGGCAAGCTCAAGAGGAGCATCTTTGGGGTACCCCCGCCGGAGGAGCTCCGTCCCCATGGCGCCATCGCAGAGACAGACCCTGGTACCTTTGAGGAACTCAAGGAAGGGCTCCAAGTCGTCTCCCTCCGCAGTTTTTGCCCCATTATACCCTGCCCTGCGCCAGTGAGGCAACAATGCATTCCCGAACCACTTCTTTCACCCGGAAAGCCAGAGAGGGGAGCATTCTGTGGACGGCCACGTCACCAGGGTGTTCTTCCACAAAATTCCGAAAAGCCTGCAGGTACTCTGCCCGAAGTGCGGTGCTGAAATTGATTTTCCGCACGCCACGCACCACGGCTTTCTGGAGCTCTTCCTGAGGCGTTCCACTTCCCCCATGGAGGACAAGAGGAAGGCGAGTCCGGTGTCGAATTTCCTCAATAAGGTCAAGCTGAAGCTCTGGCGTTCTGTCGTAGAAACCGTGGCGGGTACCCACCGCTACCGCCAGAAGGTCAACAGACGTCCTCCGGGCGAACTCTTCCGCCCCTTCGGGGGAGGTAAAGGCGTCGCCATTGTCGTCGTCCTCGTCGCCCTCAAGCCCTCCAACTTTCCCGAGTTCCCCCTCAACGAGCACTCCCAGGGGATGCGCAAGGGCAACAACATCTCGTGTCACGGCAACATTCTCCTCGAAGGGGAGACGAGAACCGTCAATCATCACCGATGAGCACCCGTTGCGGAGGGCACAAAGAACTTCCTCCACCCTGTGGGCATGGTCAAGGTGAAAGGCAAAGGGGATGGAAAAGCGTTCGGAAAGCAACAGGAGGGCTCCGTAGAACATGCGGATATCCAGCGCCTGGTACTCCACCGGGGCAACCTGAATGATGACGGGAGACCTCAGCCTTTCGCCTTCTTCAAGAATCCAGAGGATGAACTCAGGCACAGGAACGTTGAAGGCCGGAAGGGCAAAGTTCCCTTCTTCGGCCAGGCGAAGAAGCATACCTGATGGAACCAGGGGCATGGTGGGTTCTCCTCATCCTTTGACGGCACCAAAGGTCAATCCCCGGACGATGTACTTTTGAATCGCTACGGCAAGAACAACAGGAAGCCCCAGGGCGAGAATAGACCGTGTGGCCATGAACCAGAACTGTACCCCTCGGGTGTCCTCAGCACCTGCAAGGTACACGGGGAACGTTTTGGCTCGAAGCGAAGTCAGAGAAAGGGCGAAAAGGAACTCGTTCCAGGTAAAGGCCACGCATATCGCCACCACGGCAACAATCGTGGGAGCTGCAAGAGGCAGGGCGATTTTCCAGAAAGCGGTGAACTCGGAACACCCATCAACAGCTGCTGCTTCCTCAAGTTCCACCGGGAGTTCCTGAAAGGCCTGTCGGGTGATCACCACCGCAAAGGGCAGGGTAAACGTGGCGTTCACAAGGATGAGGGCTAAACGAGTATCGAGAAGACGCAGGGTTCGCATGATGAGGAAAAAGGGGATGACCACGACCACAGGAGGGAGAACCCGCTGCGAGAGGTACCATATGGTGAGGTCGCGATTGCGAATTCGTCGGAACTTAAACCGGGCCAGAGCATACCCCGCAGGAACCCCCAAAGCCATAGCAATAAGGGTAGCGAAAATCGCCACAACGATGCTATTGAGAAGAGCCATACGACTCTCCCGCACCGAGAGTTCTGTCCGCCAGTTCTCAAGGGTCGGCCGAAACTGGATGAAGGGCACCGAGAGCCCGGTCACCGTAAAGGTCTCTGCAGGAGGCTTGAGTGAGGTCACCACGCCCCAGTAAATCATAAAGAGCGCCCAGAAGAGGATAATGCCAACGAGAACGTATCGGAAAACCAGGGCAACTTTTGAGCGTTTCCTGACAACTCCCATAATTTCCTCCTACCCGTAAACTTCCCGAATCCGGCGGAAGAAAATGTTCACGACCACCGACACCATGGCAAGCAAAAGATACCCCAGAACTGAGGCATATCCGAAGTCGAAGAACTTGAGACCGGTCCGGTAGGTGAAAAGAGAGTAAACCTCTGTTGAAGTTCCCGGACCTCCACCGGTGAGGCTGTACACCACATCGAAGATTTTGAAGGATTCAATGAGACGCAGGAGCAAAACAATAACAATGACCGGCTGAACCATGGGAAAAGTAATTTTCCGGAAAATTTCCCATTCCGAAGAGGAATCAAGGTACGCTGCGTCGTAGATTTCTTCAGGAAGTGACTGGAGTCCCGCGAGGATAACCAGGAAACAGAAAGGCGTCCACTGCCAGATATCAAGAAGCAGAATCGCCACCCAGGCCCAAAAGGGATTCGAAAGCCAGGGAATTTTGGTGCCAAAAAAACTCATGAGGATGCTATTAATGGGTCCACCCTCTTCGTAAAAAACCGTCAAGCCAAGGTATCCCACCGCCACCGGGGTACAGAAAATGGGAAGAATGAGTAGAGCCCGGAACAGGGATTTCCCCTTGATCTCCTGGTGGAAGAGGAGGGCGATCAAAAGCCCCAGGATAACCTGGAGCGCCACCGTCACAGCAACGTAGACAAGGGTTATGCGCAGCGAATGCCACATCTTGTAATCGCTCAGAATCCGGGCAAAGTTCGCCAGGCCTACAAAACGGGCAGGTTTCCCCAGACGTACCCGAAAGAGCGTAAGGCTCAGAGAGTACACTAGGGGGAAAATGGTAAAAGCCAAAACCCAGAAAATTGAGGGGAATAGAAAGAAGTACTTGATGCGTTTCCTTTTCACGTTTATCCCCCCTCACGGGGAGGGAGGTTTTCCTCCCTCCCCAACCGTTCCCTCACTTTCCGTACCCAATGGACTCTTGGTACACCTTAAGCTGCTCCTCACGTCCATAACGGTTGGTAATATCTTCCCAGTCCTTTGCCACCCGGTCAAGAGCCTCTTTTGCCGAGACCTGGCCTGTGTAAGCCTCAGAGAGGTGACGGTCCAGCGCCACCCAGTATTCGTTCCCACCAGGAATCCGCAGGTACGGTGCGATGTTGGGGGCAAAGAAGTTATCGTAGTAGGCCTTGAGGTATTCCTTGGCGTCCTCAGGGTTGAACCCGTTCGCTACATAGTCGTCAAGGCTTGCCGTACCGTAAGGCGGCAGGAAATGGAAGCGGGCCCCAGGGTCAACACCGGTCCAACCCCTCTGGACGTTCCAGAGGCTAATTTTGTTCGTGGCGTGGAACGCCAGGAGGTGGTACACAACCTCAGGGTGCTTTGAAAGGGCCGAAATCACCCCGTGCCAGGAACCGCCGGTGGTGTTCCCCCAAACGTTTGGGGTGTCGAACCTGACGAATTTCCCCTGGGAACGGTCGTACACTTCGTAGCTTCCGGGGAGAATGGAGCACCCGAGTTTTCCTTTGATCTTCGAGCGAGTCTCATCCTGGACCAGAGAACCCACGTCACCCCAAGAGAAAGTGAACACCGCTTTCCCCCGGAGGAAGTAGTCCCAGGCTTCACCCAGACTCCAGGCCACCTGGGCATCGGGACCGGTCTTCTGGAGCTTGAGCTGGAACTCCAAAGCCTTGACGTGGCCCTCGCTGTTGATGAGGGGCGTCATGTCCTCGGGGTCAAACCAGTAGACATTGTGGTACTTGTCGACCTTTTCCCCAGGAAGGATGCAGAAGGGAGCAGAAAGTGAGGCGTAGTGGTACATCCCCTGGGCACCGACTTTGAGGTGCATGACGATACCTGAATCCGGTTCCCCATCGTTGTTCCAGTCCCATCCGTTGAAGAACTCCGAGATATCGTAGAGCTCGTCCCAGGTCTTCGGCGGGATGTTGTACTCATAGCCGTACTTCTCCTTGAACTTCGCCCGGTAGTCAGGGTTTGTCAGGATGTCCTTACGGTAGTAGAGAATCTGCCCGTCGCAGTCGTTGAGCGGCCCATACCATTTGTCGCCCCAGGTGTAGAGCGTGCGGATAGAGGGCGGGAGTGAATCGGGATCCCACTTGGGGAAACGAGGATCTTTCATATAGTCGTCGATGGGAATAATGTACTCACCGGCCACGAGCTCGCCCATCCAGTCAGATCCGATGAAGAATCCGTCGTACTGGCCAGTACCGGTCATGAGATCCGTCATGACCTTGGGATAGTGCTCCGCATAGGGAATTTCAACGATGTTGAGCTTTGCCCCGGTAATCTGTTCCCAGGCATCCCGCCACTCATAGAGTGGCCCGGAAATACCGCCCTTTGGCCCACCCTGATTCACAGTCACCGTAATGGTGATACCCTCAAAAGGCTTTTCCCCAGAGGCTGCAATGGTCCCAAGCTCTTCTTCGGTGAAGGTAATGGATTCCCCGGAAGCATTGGTCAGGGTGATATCCGCATGAGCCACTGCCACAGCGAAGAGGCACACCACTACAACTCCCCAGACAACCGCTCGCCTCATGGAATTCCCTCCTTTCCGCAAGAGTCTACGAGAAAAAATCGCAAAAGCTCAAAAGGTCTCTTCTACCCGGCTTCTCACCCCCCTTCAGGTTTCCCCTGCTCCTCGCTCAAGGAGCACCTTTGCTACTTCACTGTCCGTCACGAGGACGTTGATGTACCCTCCCCGAAGGACCGCTTCAAGCACCTCGAGCTTCTCTAAAGAACCAGCAAGACCAAGAACATAGGGGATGTTCCTGAGCTTCTCCAGAGGAATGCTCATCACCCGCCGGTCGAATGCTTCGTCGGCCAGGGACCCGTCTCTGCGCAAGAAGTGGTAGAGGATATCCCCCACAACGTCTCCCTTTTCAAGAACCGCCGCTGACTGGGGGTCGCTGAGGAAGAACTTCGGGACGATTGAGCCGGGTTTCCGGGGGTCCCCCATGCCCACAACGGCCGCCTGAACCTCGTCCCAGAGCTCCACCACCCGACGGACGCTCTGGTCCGAGCACAGCGCCCGGGCAATGTCTTCGCTATCCACAAGAGCCGGGGCGTACAGGGGAACGAAGAACCCTCCGATTCTCTTTGCCAGCTGGTGCCCCAGCTCGTTCACCTGGAAATCCACCTCTATCTGGCCCACGGCTCCGATAAGGGGTACCACCGTAAGGGCAATTTTCCGTTCAAAGAAATGCAGCGCCTCGTACACGGTTCGCCCCCATCCAATGCCCAGCACATCCCCATCCCGAAGCACGGACTCAAGATAGCGGGCTGCGGCCCGACCAATGCTCCGGCGGATAAGGGCCGGAGACCATAAGGAGGCAGGAACCACAACGGCTTTCTTCAAACGGAAGCGCTGCACAAGTTGCTCCTCAAGCTCGGTGAAGGTGGTTGCCGGATTCACCAGACGAATCTCCACAATGCCCTGCCGGCGGGCTGCTTCAAGAAGCCGCTGGATGCGAGAGCGGGAGAAACCGAGTTGTGCGGCAATCTCCTCCTGGGTCAGGCCATCCTCGTAGTACAGGCGGGCTATCTCGTAAAGAAGGAGCAGGTCCTCGTTCTTCTCCTCTGACGTCAAGAACGCTCCCCCTCTCTGTGAGCACTTGCCCTGAACAATCGTTCAAAAACATTGTAGGAAACTCACTCATCCCTGTCAAGGGGTGAGTCCGGAGGGCAATGTGGTAAAATGAAGGAGACTATGGGCTTTCGAGAGTGGCTTAGGGAAAAACTCAAGGAGAAGAACATCAGCCAGTTCGAACTCGCCCGGCTCTCGGGGGTATCCCAGTCGGCCATCTCCCGGTGGCTCCGGGGCCTTCGGGACCCCGACCGGGACTCCATCCTGAAAGTGGCTAAAGCCTTAGGAGCCAGCGAGAAGGAAATCGCCCTCCTCCTTGGGCTTGCGGAAGGGATGCTATTTGCCGTGGAGGAAGGCGAGGTCTCCGTTCCCCTTCTCTCGGGAGAAATTCCCTGCGGGACACCCGTCAACGGCTTTGAGGAGTACATCGTGGGAGCGGTTCCGCTCAACGAGTCCCTCCTTTCTCTGCGCACTGGCCAGGCCCACAGAGCAGGGCTCCGGCTTTTCGCCGTGCGGGCCCGGGGGGATTCAATGATTGGGAAAGGCATCGTTCACGGGGATTTCGTCATCTTTTCCCCGGACATCGAGGTCCAGTCCGGGGACATCGGCGTCGTGGACATCGAGGATGAGGGACTTTGCATCAAACAGGTGTTTTTCCAGGGCAGCACGGTCATCCTCCAATCGGCTAATCCCGCTTACCCCCCGCTGGTCTTCGTTGACCGCCCAGTCCGGATTGTGGGGAAAGTCCTTTTGAGCCTCTCTTTCCACTAATATTCCTCTTGTCATAACTCATTCCTTTTGGTATAATCCAGCCCACACGACACCTGGAGGTGGCGCTATGTCATCACGGCATCTCTTCTATCTCTGGAATAGGAGGCTCAAGGAAGAGGGGCTCAGTGTGGGAAGGCCCTGGAGGGAAGTGCCCCTTCCTCCTGAGAAAATGGAACGGCTCCCCCACCTTTTCCGTCCTTCCCAAAAGAGACGTATTGCCCTTCCCCTTGAGGTCCTCTCTCCCAAGCAACGCAGGGTGGTTGAGCTCCTCTTCTTTGAGGGACTTTCGGAAAAGGAAACCGCAGAGCACCTGGGCATATCCCGCCGGTCGGTGCGCATCCACAAAAGACGCGCCCTGAAAAAGCTCAGAGAAACCCTCGACGTTTCACAAAACCGTCACAGTTCCCCCAAAGAATCGTCACAGTTCTGCGGTACAGTAAAGGCAACATCACACAGAAGGAGGTTGAGAACATGAAGCGGTTCACTATCCCGGTGGTTCTTGGAGTACTGGCAACGCTCTTTGTAACGGCACTGGCCTTTGCTGCACCCCGATTCGGCGGCAGAGGACCGGAGAATGTCTGGGGTCCCCAGGAAGGTCGAGGAATACGCTGGGGTCTGGGGAGCATCACCCTCTCCGATGAGCAGAAGGCTAGAATCTTGGATATTGAGAAGGACTTTCTCGCCAAAGCGGCGGACCTCAAAGCCCAGATTCAGGTAAAGGTTCTGGAGCTTCGGGAACTTCAGCTCAAAGAAGCCACGCAGGAAGTTGCAGAGAGCATCCGGGCAAAAATCACAGAAATCCTGGACCTCCAGGGGGAACTCTCAGCCCTGAGGAAGGATATGTACCAGCAGATACTGAACGTGCTCACACCGGAGCAGTTAAAGAACCTCCCACCTTTTGGGTGGGGCATGGGCGAAAGAGGTCCTCAAGGCTTCTGCCCGAGGTTCTTCTGAGTACTCCCTCCTTGGGAGCCACACCCCAGGGCCCCCCTCCTTCCCCCCTTGCCCTGGGGTGTGGCTTTTTATAGAATGGGAAAGCCATGGGGAGAATCCTCGTTGTGGATGACGAACCGTCTGTGGGGGAAATCCTCCGCCTGTACCTTGAGCGAGAGGGTTTTGAGGTCACGGTGGTGTACGACGGAGAGGCTGCGGTTGAGGCGGTGAAGCGTCATTCCTTTGACCTCGTGCTCCTTGACCTCATGCTCCCGAAAAAGGACGGCTGGACGGTTTGCCGGGAAATCCGGAGCTTCTCCACAATCCCCATCATCATGCTCACCGCCCGAGGTGAAGAGGTCGACCGGATTCTCGGACTCGAACTGGGGGCCGATGACTACGTTCCCAAACCCTTCAGCCCCCGGGAAGTTGTGGCCCGGGTCAAGGCGGTCCTCAGGCGAGGGAAACCCCAGGATACTGCAAAACACCAGGTCGTTCGCCTTGGACCTCTTGTGATCGACCACGAGGCCAGAAAGGTCCTGGTACAGGGAACTCCCATCAGCACAACACCGAAGGAATTCGAGCTTCTCTATTTCCTCGCCCTCCACCCCAACCGCGTTTTCAGCCGGGAGAAGCTCCTTGAAGAGGTCTGGGGGTATGACTTCCTCGGAGACACAAGGACCGTGGATACCCATATCAAGCGCCTCCGGGAGAAACTCGAGGCTGCCGGGGCTCCGCCCCTCATCAAAACCGTGTGGGGCTACGGATACAAGCTCGAGCTCGAGGAACCATGAAGCGGACGCTTTTTGGCAAGTTCTTCCTCTCGTCACTCCTCATCCTCACCGTGACCTATGCGGTGCTTTTTGCCAGCATGTCGCAGCTTTTCGGCCAGTTCTACCTCTCCCTGAAGGAGCGGGAGCTGAAAAGGCGGGGGGAACTCATCGCCAGTGTTCTCACGTCTCCCACCCAGGAAATCCCCGAGACCGTGAAGCGCCTGAGCGAGGGCATTCATGTGCTCCTTGTACCCTTGAACCGTCTCTTTGCCCCAGACTCCCCGCTCCGCCATGGTCCCCAGATGATGCGCCCCGGGGCAATGTTCCGGCGCGCCTTTCCCCTCCAGGAACTCGAGAACTCCCTTCGCCAGGGTAAGGCGGTGACCTTCCAGGGAGTGCTCCCTGTCCTCCACCAGGAGATGCTTGTTGTTGCCCTCCCCCTGCCTCCTGATGCTCCGCCTCAAGCAGTCCTCTTCCTCTCTACTCCCCTTGCGGATATCCGGATGACCGTGAAGGCCTTCCGGTACCTCCTCCTGTGGTCCGGTCTTGTGGCCTTTCCTCTGGCCATGGTCCTGGCGTTTCTCTTCTCCCGTTCCCTCTCCGTGCCGCTTCAGAAAATGCGTACCATGGCCCGGGCCATAGCCTCAGGAGATTACACCAAGCGCCTGGAAATTCCCCCCGAAGAGGAGCTCGGACAGCTCGCCCGGGATTTCAACACCCTCTCTCAGGAGCTTGAGCGAACCATCAGAACTTTAGAGAGGGAAAAGCGGGAAATTGAGAACATCCTTCTTGCCCTCAAGGAGGGTGTGGTGGCACTGGACCTTGAGGGACGCATCCTCTCGGCAAATCCCAAAGCCCAGGAGGTTTTCGAAACCTCTCTTGAGGGGAAAGCCCGAATTGATGAGGTTCTCCCCCAAGATGTCGCTGCGCTTTTCCAGGAAACCCTCAAAAGCGGTATCGCTACCCAGGGGGAGTGCATGTTCCGTTCAAAGCGCCTCATCGTCCGGGTTGCTCCGCTTGAGGACGAAGGAGTGCTCTACGGGGCCGTGGGGGTGATTCAGGACATCACCGAGCTCCGTCGGGCCGAAGAACTCCGCCGGCAGTTCATCGCCGATGTGTCTCATGAGCTCAAGACCCCCCTCACCGCTATCCAGGGATTTCTCGAGGCCGTCCTTGACGGTGTCATTTCTTTCGAAGAATTCCGGGAAAAATACCTGCCCCTCCTCTACGAGGAAACCCTGCGGATGTCCAGGCTCATCCGGGATCTTTTGGACCTTTCCCTCATGGAGTCAGGAAAGGTCCGATGGGAGATGGAACCGGTAGACCTTGCTGTCCTCACCCGGGAAGTTGTCCTCAAACTCACTCCGCTTCTCCGGGAAAAACGCGTGAACGTCGAAAACCACCTTGCCCTCCCCCTTGTGGTCTTCGGCAACCGTGACCGCCTTGCTCAGGTCCTCACCAACCTCCTCCATAACGCCATCCTCTTTTCCCCGGAGGGCAGCACTGTCACCATTGAGGCGGAGGAAAGGAAAGATGTGGTGACCGTCTCGGTGCTCGACGAGGGCCCAGGGATTCCAGAAAATGACCTCCCCTTCATCTTTGAGCGATTCTACCGGGTGGAGAAGTCCCGTTCCCGGAAAGGTGGTGGTGTGGGGCTTGGTCTTGCCATCGTGCGGGAAATTGTTGAGCGCCATGGAGGCACGGTGGGCGTGGAAAACCGACCTCAGGGAGGGAGCCGGTTCTTCTTCACCCTGAAGCGCGCCTTCCGGGAAGACGGGTCCGCTCAACAGCCCGGGAAAGACTCAGAGCAATGGCCCCTCCAAGGAGAGCGGTGACAAGCTGGGGAACCTGCATGGCTCGGGCAACAGGGGGAGGAACGGCAACGAGGAACCGAACCGCCTGAGAGAGGATGAGATACTTCACCAAAGCCCCAAGGCAAACTCCTACAATCTCAAAGGACAGGGATTGCCTCTTTGCCAGAAGTCCAAAAACCGTCACCAGTGCTCCGTTGCCCAACATGATGAAAGGTACCATGGGGCTCAGGGGTGCGGGAAGGATACCCCGCACAAGAGCCATCCAGGGAGTGAAAAGGCCAACGATGATGCCGCTCAAAATACCGGAGAAAATGGTCGAGAGGAGCAGAAAGGCGTTTACCAGAGGACCGGTAAGCATCTGGGGGAAACCGAAAGCCTGCACAAGGAGTGTCAGGGTGAAAAACATCGCCGTCTGAGTCACAAAACGAATCCCCTTTGGGCGTTTCACGGCGCATCACCAAACCTCAAGGTAATGACACTTGCCGTCAAACCGGGGACTCCCGAGAGTACACGGAAGGCGATGCCGGTACGGGGGACCGGAAACCACCAGGGTGTGGAATTCCCCTCCCTCCCCACAGGGGTCAATACCCAGGGCAAGGAGTTCGGCAACAAGACCCTCGTCGTACCTTCTTCCAAGGAAATCCCGGGGCACCAGGCCGTCTTTCACCACGATGACGTATGCTTCAAAACCCACACGTCCCACTTCAAGGGCAACCTCTTTGTGGTCCTTCCCCCAAAGGGGCAAGAAAGGGACGACACCAGCCTTTCGACAAACCCGTTCCACCCACTCCCGGTGCTCCATAAGATCGATATCCCCAAAAACCCCAAAGGTGATTCCTCTCTCCTTCAACGCAAAAAGACAAGCAAGGAAGTTCTCCTCGTACTCCGTCCAGGACGTGGGGCGAAGGAGAATGGGAATGCCCATTGCCTCGCTCTGGCGGCGTAGGATTGCCGCAGGAATGCGATGGGACGCGGATTTCTCGCCATCCTCCCTGAGCATGGAGAGGAGCATCACAACGTCAAGGCCTGCTTGCCTTGCCTTCCAGAGGCTCAGGTGCGAGTCCTTCCCGCCGCTAAAGGAAACAAAGGCCTGTGGTGCCAAAATCCCCACCCCCATTGCAAAACGAGCTCCCGTGTGCTATATTCTCTCACAACACCGGAGAAAGGAAAAGCGACGAAGGGGAACAGTAGGTGCTCGCGGCGGTCCAGAGAGCCTGCGGGAAGGTGGAAGCAGGTCCAAAGCGACACCGAAGCTCGCCTCTTGAGCGGCTGGCTGAAGGTAGTAGGCGGCCCGGAAGCCTCCCGTTACGAGGAAAAAGCGACCCGCTTTTGCGGGTAAAAAGGGTGGTACCGCGGGGAAAACCCTCGCCCCTTTCGGGGCGAGGGTTTTTTGTTCAAAAGGCCAGAAAGGAGGAATACCATGCGAAGCACAAGGGTCACCGAAGGCGTTGACCGCTGTCCACACCGTTCGCTCTTCTTTGCTACAGGCATCACCCGGGAAGGTCTGAAAAGACCGCTCATTGGCATTGCCAGTGCCTTTTCGGACCTCGTTCCCGGACACATCCACATGAGGGAACTCGAGCGCTTCATCGAACGGGGAGTGGAGGCGGGAGGAGGAACGCCCTTTGTCTTTGGAGTTCCGGCAATCTGCGACGGTATCGCCATGGGGCATGAGGGGATGCGCTTTTCTCTCCCCAGTCGGGACATCATCGCCGACGCCATCGAATCGGTCGTCGAGGCCCACGCCCTTGACGGCGTTGTCCTCCTCACAAACTGCGACAAAATCACCCCGGGCATGCTCCTTGCTGCAGCCCGCCTTGACATCCCAGCCATCTTCGTCACCGCCGGTCCCATGCTCTCCGGACGGTACCGGGGACGACGCTTAGCTTTTGTGCGGGATACCTTCGAGGCGGTGGGACGGTACCGGAAAGGCGATATCGACGAGGCCGAGCTCTTCGCCCTTGAAGAAGAAGCCTGCCCTGGAGGAGGGTCCTGCCAGGGACTGTACACCGCGAACACCATGGCGTGCCTTGTGGAGACCATGGGCATGAGCCTCCCGGGGTGCGGAACGGCTCTTGCGGTATCGGCGAAAAAGCGGCGTATTGCCTACGAAAGCGGCAAGCGCATCGTGGAGCTCGTCAGAGAAGGACGGAACGCCCGGAGCATCCTCACCGAAAGAGCCCTCCGGAATGCCATCCGTGTGGACTTGGCCCTTGGGGGATCAACCAACACCGTCCTGCACCTTCTCGCTCTTGCCCGGGAACTTGGGCTTGAGAGCATTTCTCTTGGGACGTTCGACGAGCTTTCCCGGGAAATCCCCCACCTCGTGCTCCTTGAGCCGGCAGGGGACCTCTTCATGGAGGACCTGGAGTTCGCCGGGGGCATCCCTGCCCTTTTAGCCACCCTGGGGGACCTCCTCGAAGATACCTGGACGGTTTCGGGGAAAACCATCCGGGACATCCAGAGGTCTGTGAGCTTTGTGGACCGCTCGGTGATTCGACCCCTCGACAACCCCTACAACCGCGAAGGTGGCATCGCAGTGCTCTTTGGGTCCCTTGCTCCAGAGGGAGCAGTGGTGAAACAAGCAGCGGTAGACGAGAGCGTGCGTGTGTTCCGGGGGAAAGCGGTGTGCTTCAACAGCGAAGAGGAAGCCATGGAGGCCATCACCTCGGGGAAAATCACCAAAGGTTCGGTCGTGGTGATCCGCTTTGAAGGTCCCCGGGGAGGTCCAGGCATGCGGGAAATGCTCGCCCCAACCTCAAGCATTGTGGGTATGGGGCTGGCGAAAGACGTGGCCCTGGTGACCGATGGGAGATTTTCGGGTGGCACCCGGGGACCATGTGTTGGGCACGTGGCGCCTGAGGCCTTCGTGGGAGGGCCAATCGCTCTCGTCCGGGATGGGGATGAAATCCTCATCGACATCCCTAACCGAAGGATTGAGCTTCTGGTGAGCGGGGAAGAACTTGAGCAACGCAAAAGGGCTTTCGTTCCACCAAAACCCCGTTACGATCGGGGGATTCTGGCTCGCTTTGCGAAACTCGCCTCCTCCGCATCCCTTGGTGCAAGCATGTCCTGAAAAGGAGGTGAAGACTATGCGCATGAAAGGCGCCCAGGTTCTTGTGGAACTTTTGAAGAAAGAGGGCGTGGAGTTCATCTTCGGATATCCCGGTGGTGCAGTCCTTGACATTTACGATGCCCTCTTTGACACTCCCGAGATCCATCACATCCTCGTGCGACACGAACAGGGGGCAGCTCATGCTGCCGATGGATACGCCCGGACCACAGGGAAGGTGGGGGTGTGCATCGCCACTTCCGGGCCAGGAGCCACGAATCTCGTGACAGGTCTTGCTACAGCCTACATGGATTCCATCCCCATTGTGGCCCTCACCGGGCAGGTTTTCACTCACCTCATCGGCAAAGACTCCTTCCAGGAGGCCGACACCACCGGCATCACCATGCCCATCACCAAACACAACTTCCTGGTGACAAACGCCGAAGACCTGCCCTACGTGATCCGGGAGGCATTCTACCTTGCCTCTTCCGGCCGCCCGGGACCGGTGCTTGTGGACCTCCCCCGTGATGTGCAGCAGAAAATGATTGAGCTCGTCTATCCCGAGAAAATCAAAATCCCAGGGTATCGGCCAACCTACAAGGGCCACGCCAAGCAAATCAAACTCGCCGCTGAGGCCATCGGGGAGGCAAAACGTCCCCTCCTCTACGTCGGTGGAGGTGTTATCGCCTCAGGGGCCTCTGAGGTCCTTTTTGAACTTGCCACCAAAGCCGATATCCCCGTGGTGCATACGCTTATGGGGAAGGGGGCTTTCCCCGAAAGCCATCCCCTGTCTTTGGGAATGCTCGGCATGCACGGAACGTACTGGGCCAATAAAGCCGTTATGCGCTGCGATCTCCTCATCGCCGTCGGGGCTCGTTTTGACGACCGGGTGACGGGGAAACTCGACACTTTTGCCCCCCACGCCAGAATCATCCACATCGACATCGACCCGGCAGAAATCGGCAAAAACGTGAAACCCCACATCCCCATCGTGGGCGATGCCCGGATGGTCCTCGCCGAAATCGTGAAGCGCCTTGAACCCATGACCCACCCTGAATGGCGCGAGGAGATTGCGCAGTGGAAAAGGGAGTACACTCCAAAGTATCGGGAGAGCAAGAAACTCCTCCCCCACCAGGTTATTGAACGAATCTACGAGAAAACGAAGCACCTCGACACGGTTGTCGTGACCGACGTGGGACAACACCAGATGTGGGCTGCCCAGAAATACCCCCGGGAGAAGCCGCGGACCTGGGCGAGTTCCGGGGGGCTTGGAACTATGGGGTATGGACTGCCAGCTTCCATCGGAGCCCAGGTGGGCAATCCCGGCAAGACCGTCATCCTCATTAGCGGTGACGGGAGCATTTTCATGAAGATTCAGGAACTCGTGACCGCCGTGAATTACTGCCTCCCCATCAAAATCTTCGTGATGAACAACGAGTTCCTCGGGATGGTCCGCCAGTGGCAGGGGTGTCTCTATCGGGGTCGGTATTCCTGTACACGCCTCGTGAACCCGGATATCGCCCGGGTTGCCCAGGCCTTCGGAGCAGTGGGTATTTCGGTCACCACAAAAGACGAGCTCGACCGGGCCATCGATGAGGCCCTGAAGACAGAAGACCGACCAGTCCTTGTGGACTGCCACATCGAGGAGGAAGAAAACGTCCTCCCCTTTGTGCCACCTGGAAAATCTCTGGAAGAGATGATTCTCGAGTGAAGGAGGTGACGGTGTGGAACACATCATTGCGGTCCTTGTGGAGAATAAACCAAGGGTTCTGGCTCGGGTAGCGTCGCTTTTTGCCCGGCGGGGATACAACATCGAGAGCCTCGCAGTCGGGCCAACCCAGGATCCCAGCATTTCCCGGATCACCCTCGTTGTCACCGGAAATGAGCACGTCCTCGAGCAGATTACCAAGCAACTCTACAAGCTCATCGAGGTCATCAAGGTCAGCGATTTTGCCAACACCCCGGTGGTCGACCGGGAACTGGCGCTCATCAAGGTCCATGCTCCCTCGAACCTGCGGGGAGAAATCGCCCAGACTGCGGAAATCTTCCGGGCTCGCATTGTCGATGTTGACGAAGAGAGCCTCATCGTGGAGGTCACCGGGACCCCGGATAAAATCGATGCCTTAGAGCAACTCCTGCGAAAGTACGGTATCATTGAGATGACCCGTACAGGGCGGATAGCTCTGGCACGGGGCAGTCAATCCCTATAAAAGGAGGATGAACCATGGCGAAAATGTACTACGACCAGGACGCTAACCTCGACATCCTGAAGGGGAAGGTCATCGCCATCATTGGTTTCGGGAGCCAGGGGAGTGCCCAGGCTCAGAATCTGCGGGACAGCGGCCTCAACGTCATCGTTGCAGAGCTCCCCGGAACCCCCGGTTTTGAGAAGGCGAAAAACGCAGGGTTTGAACCCGTGAGCGCTAAAGAGGCGGCAGAACAAGGCGACATCATCCAGATGCTTGCCCCTGATCAGTACCAGCCAGCGATTTACCGGGAATCCATTGCTCCTCACCTCACGAAAGGCAAGGCCCTCATGTTCTCCCACGGATTCAACATCCACTACCACCAGATTATCCCCCCTGCAGATGTCGATGTCATTATGGTGGCTCCGAAGGGTCCTGGGGACCTCGTGCGGCGGATGTACCTTGAGGGGAAAGGGGTACCTTCCCTTGTGGCCGTGTACCAGGACGCTACAGGCCAGGCCAAGGACATCGCCCTGGCCTACGCCAAGGGTATTGGCGCCACGAGGGCAGGGGTTCTTGAAACCACCTTTGCCGAAGAGACGGAAACCGACCTTTTCGGAGAGCAGGCCGTGCTCTGTGGTGGTCTCACCGCCCTCATCAAGGCCGGTTTTGAGACCCTGGTTGAGGCGGGTTACCAGCCGGAGGTGGCGTACTTTGAGTGCCTCCACGAGATGAAGCTCATCGTGGACCTTGTGTACGAGGGTGGCCTCATGCACATGCGCCAGGTCATCAGCGACACTGCTGAATACGGTGACCTCACCCGGGGACCACGAATCATCAACGACCAGGTGAAGGCGGAGATGAAAAAGATTCTCGCCGAAATCCAGGATGGAACATTTGCCCGGGAGTGGATTCTCGAGAACCAGGCGAACCGCCCGGTGTACCATGCGCTCCGCCAGAAGGACGCCGAGCACCTCATCGAAAAGGTCGGCAAGACCTTAAGGAACATGATGCCCTGGCTGAAGAAGGAGGGGTGATGATGCGGCGTATCCGTGTGTTCGATACAACTTTAAGAGACGGCGAGCAATCTCCGGGGGTTGCCCTGAACGCCCAAGAGAAACTGGAGATTGCTCTGCAGCTTGCCCGCTTAAACGTCGACGTCATCGAAGCAGGCTTCCCCATTGCCTCTCCGGGAGACGCCGAGGGGGTAAAACTCGTCGCAGACAACGTGAAGGGCCGGGCCGTTTGTGCCCTGGCCCGGGCCAAAGACAAAGACATTGACATCGCCTGGGAGTGCCTGAAAAACGCCGAGCACCCTATCATCCATACCTTCATTGCCACCTCAGACATTCACCTACGACACAAACTGCGCCTTTCCCGAGAAGAGGCCCTGGAGCAGGCAGTATGGGCAGTGAAAAGGGCGAAAAAGTACGTTGCCGATGTGGAGTTTTCTGCCGAAGACGCCACCCGCTCAGACTGGGAGTACCTGAGCCGGGTCTACGCAGCGGTCATTGAGGCAGGTGCCACCATCATCAATGTCCCCGATACGGTTGGATACATCACACCTTTTGAAATGCAGGAGCTCATTAAATACCTCTTAGAAAACACCAGGGGTATTGAAAAGGTCGTCCTGAGCGTGCACTGCCACAACGACCTTGGCCTTGCCACCGCCAATTCCCTTGCTGCTGTCCTTGCCGGCGCCGGACAGGTGGAGTGCACCATAAACGGCATTGGTGAGCGAGCGGGAAACGCCGCCTTGGAAGAGATTGCCATGAGCCTGTACGTCCGCCGGGACTTCTTCCAGGCCGAGACAAACCTCAACTTCCAGGAAATCTACCGCACGAGTCGCCTCGTGAGCCAGCGCACGGGAATGCTTGTCCAACCGAACAAGGCCATTGTGGGTCAGAACGCCTTCGCCCACGAGTCTGGAATCCACCAGGACGGAGTACTCAAAGAAAAACTCACCTACGAAATCATGGATGCCAGACTCATCGGCCGGGAAGACCGGGTGCTGGTCCTTGGGAAACACTCGGGGCGCCACGCCTTCGCCAAAAAGATTGAGGAGCTCGGGTATAAACTCTCTGAAGAGGAGCTCAACCAGGCATTCCAGCGCTTCAAGCAACTCGCTGACCAGAAGAAAGACATCACCGAGGACGACCTCAAGGCCATTGTCTCTGAAGAGGTGGCAAAACCCGAGGAAATCTACCACCTGGATTTCGTGCACGTGTGCTGTGGGAACAACATCCTGCCTACTGCCACCGTACGCCTGGTGAAGGATGGGAAAGAGGTGCTCGAGGGAGTTGCCACAGGAGTTGGTCCGGTGGATGCTGCCTACAAGGCCATCAGTAAGATGCTCGGTATTTCCTCAAACCTCGTGAATTACACCCTCCAGTCCATCACCGGAGGGACCGAAGCACTGGGCGAGGTCATCGTGCGCATCCTCGATGGGGATGAAGAGTACATCGGACGGGGTTCGAGCCAGGACGTGGTGGTGGCAAGCGTCATAGCGTATCTTTCGGCCATCAACCGGATGGCCCAGAGAAAACGAAAACTCAACCCTCAAAAGGACTACGGGGAGAGCTGATGGACCATGGGGATGACCATCACCGAAAAAATCATCGCCGCCCATGCGGGAAAGGACAGAGTGGTTCCCGGGGAGCTTGTCGAAGTCGCGGTGGATGTGATGCTCGCCAACGACATCACCGCTCCCCTGAGCATCAAAGAACTCGAAAAGCGGGGGATAGCAACCATTGCAGACCCCGAGAAAATCGTCCTCGTTGCGGACCACAATACCCCCGCCCGGGACATCTCGTCAGCGGAAAACGTCAAGCTCATGCGGGAATTCGCAAAGAAGCACGGCATCCGCCACTTCTTTGAAGGGGGAGAGGTCGGGATAGAACACGTGCTCTTGCCCGAACTCGGCCTTGTGGTCCCGGGGGATCTCGTCATCGGTGCCGACTCTCACACCTGCACCTACGGGGCTCTGGGAGCCTTCGCCACGGGTATGGGAAGCACCGACCTTGCCGCCTCCTGGGTTCTGGGGAGGACCTGGCTCCGGGTTCCGGAGTCGTTGAAGTTCGTCCTTTCGGGAGAACGGCGACCCTTCGTCACCGGGAAGGACCTGATTCTCTTCATCATCGGCCAGATTGGGGTCGACGGTGCCCGGTACTGTGCCATGGAGTTTGAGGGACCGGTCATCCAGTCCCTCTCCATGGATGAACGCTTCACTATAGCCAACATGGCCATAGAGGCAGGAGCCAAAAACGGTATCATTGCCCCAGACGATACCACCCTCGCCTATGTTCGCGCCACAGGAACTTCCCGTACCCCGAGGCTCTTTTCCTCCGATCCCGATGCGGAGTGGAAGGAAGTCTTCCACATTGACGTCACCGCAATTGAGCCCCAGGTGGCCTTTCCTCACCTTCCCTCCAATACCCGTTCGGTCTACGCCATCCCGAAAATCGAAATCGACCAGGTGGTCATCGGTTCCTGCACCAACGGTCGCATCGAGGACCTGCGTATGGCAGCCTCGGTCCTGCGAGGGCGGAAGGTCCGAAAAGGCGTGCGGCTTCTCGTTTTTCCCGGAAGCCCCAGGGTTCTGAGGCAAGCGGAAGAAGAAGGACTCATCAAAACCTTCCTTGAGGCCGGCGCGGTCATTGCCCCGCCTTCCTGCGGCCCATGCCTTGGGGGACACCTCGGCGTTCTGGCCTCAGGAGAACGCTGCGCCTCAACCACAAACCGGAACTTCATCGGCCGGATGGGGCATGAGACGAGCGAGGTGTACCTTGTCAACCCCTACATTGCGGCAAGCTCCGCCGTTGCGGGGTACATTACCTCCCCGGAGAGACTCTGAGGTGAGACCCATGATTCGCGGAAAAGCAGTGGTTTTCGGAGACAATGTGGACACCGACGTCATCATCCCGGCCCGGTACCTCACGAGTACCGACCCCGAAGAACTCGGCAAGCACTGCATGGAAGGCCTGGATCCCCACTTTCCCCAACGTATCACTCCTGGAGCGACCATTCTGGTAGCCGGGAAAAACTTCGGCTGTGGTTCCTCCCGGGAACACGCCCCCCTGGCCCTCAAGGGGTGCGGGGTTTCTGCCGTTGTGGCCGCTTCGTTTGCCCGGATTTTCTTCCGGAACGCCATCAACATCGGCCTTCCTATCCTTGAGTCCGAAGAAGCGGCAAGGGGAATCCGGGAGGGAGATACGGTCTCTATTGACCTTGCCCGAGGGGAAATCCGTAACGAAACCACGGGGGAGATTTTCTGGGCTCGACCCTTCCCGCCCTTCCTCCAGGAAATCATCGCTGCCGGGGGGCTCATGAACCTCGTGGAAAAAGGTTAGGGGTTAATTGCGAAGACTCGTCAGGGGTGCGGGGACGCGACCACCCCGGAGGATGAGCCGCGCACCCCGATAGGGGTTGACGGGGATAATGGTCGCCTCCCCGAGAAGCCCTCCAAAGCAGGCTCTCTCCCCTGCGCTCTTTCCGGGCACCGGGATGAGGCGGACGCCAACGGTCTTGTGGTTGATCACCCCAATGGCGATTTCGTCAGCCATGATGCAGGCGATGGTCTCCCAGGGAGTGTCGCCAGGAATGGCAATCATGTCAAGGCCCACAGAGGACACACTGGTCATGGCCTCGAGTTTCTCCAAAGATAAAGCCCCCACCGCCACCGCCTCGCTCATCCTTGCGTCCTCACTCACCGGGATGAACGCTCCACTCAGGCCTCCAACGGATGAGGAGGCCATGGCACCACCCTTTTTGCAGGCATCGGTCAAAAGCGCCAGAGCAAGCGTTGACCCCCACGCCCCACATCGCTCAAGCCCCATCTCTTCCAAAATCTCGGCGACACTGTCCCCAACCCGGGGCGTTGGCGCCAGCGACAGATCCACAATGCCGAAGGCCACTCCGAGTTTCCCGGCAACCTCTCTCCCGATGAGCTCCCCCACTCGGGTGATCTTGAAGGCCGTCCGCTTGATGAATTCCGCAAGGGTCCCAAGATCCGCCCCAGGATGACGGCGCACGACCTCCTTCACCACGCCCGGACCGCTCACCCCGACGTTCACCACCGCCTCCCCCTCCCCCACGCCATGGAACGCTCCCGCCATGAAGGGGTTGTCCTCCGGGGCGTTGGCAAAAACCACGAGTTTTGCACACCCAATACCATCCCGGTCTTTCGTGCGCTCTGCCGTTTCCTTCACAACCTGTGCCATGGTGAGGATGGCATCAACGTTAATACCTGTGCGGCTTGACGCTACGTTCACCGAGGCGCAGATACGCTCGGTCCCTGAAAGCACAGCGGGCAAACTCCCCATGAGGAGGACATCGCCCTTTGTGGCCCCCTTGTGGACCAGGGCCGAGAATCCACCGATGAAGTCGATGGCAAGTTCCCGGGCAAGGTCATCCAGGGCTTTCGCAAAATCCAGCACGCCCTCTCCCTCTTCTCCTGTAAGGAGCAGAGCCACCGGAGAGATGGCCACCCGGCGGTTCACGATGGGGATGCCGTATTTGGCCGAGACCTCATCGGCCACGGCGTTTAGAGAAGCGGCGTACCGGCGAATTTTGGCAACCACCCGTTGTACCGTTTCCTCGAAGTCCTTCCCCCGGCAATCAAGGATCGAAATCCCCAGGGTTACTGTTCGCACATCGAGGTTCTCAATCTCAAGCATCCGCAGGGTCTCAAGGATCTCAGCGCGGTCGAAAAGCATGGTGCCCCCCTAAATGCGGTGCATCACCTGGAAGATGCTCGCATGCTGCAGGTACACCTTGACCCCCACCTCTTCGCCCCGCCGGACCAGTCTCTCCCGAAGCTCTGAAAGCGAGACCGAACAGCGGGAGATATCACCCACAAGAATCATGGTGAAGTACTCTCCGAGAATCTTCTGGGTGATATCCTCGATGTTGACGCTGTGCTCGGCAAGACAGGACGTGATGGCAGCGATAATCCCGATACGGTCCTTCCCCACAACAGTAATGACCACCCTGTGCTCGGTGGACGGCTCTTCCTCAAAGGCCCAGAGATTCACTTCGGTCACTGTGTTCTCCTCCTTTGAGCCGTTCGCTGAAGATATGGGCTAAACGCACGGGCTCAGGAAGACGAAACCCCCTTGCCGTCTTCAGGGCCCATTCCCGGGCTTTCTCTAAGTCTATCCGGTTTCCCGGAGAGACGAATACGGGCTGGGTGCAGTCTTTTGTTCGCAGGACAACGCCGACACGCTTCCCCCGGTATTCGACAAAAGAGAAGGAACCTCGCTTCTCCCCAGGTTCCTGAAAATGTCCCACGAGGGGCTTTTTGGCCACTCCAATAGAGACAAGACCAAAGAGGACCCCCAGGTGGCTGGCAATCCCCACTCCCCGGGGATGGGCGATACCCTGGCCGTCGAAGAAGAAAAGGTGCGGCACAACGGAAAGACGCCGGAAAGCCTCTTCAATCGCCGGACCTTCCCGGAAGGAGAGAAAACCCGGAACATAGGGGAAAGAGGGCTTATGCACCCCCGAGGCCACTTCGACCACCTCAAGAGAAGGCCACCGCAGGACCACAACAACCGCCACCGCTTGCCCAAGAGCGTTGTAGGCAACGTCAACCCCTGCAAGAAGCGTAACAGCCTCGTCTTTCAAGGGAAATTCGAGGGAAACCTTTTGCCGGATATCCTCTTGGATGCGCAGGGCCTCCTCAAGCGTCACCTCGAAAGGATGAGGGTATTGCCTCTCCATGGAGGGACAGGGAGGTTACAGGATTTCGAGCTCTACAGTTTTGGTGAGGATGTCGACGTAGTTGAAGGCCATGCGCTGAGCGGTACCGTCGACATCCACCCTGAGGATGAAGAAGAAGGGGTAAATCCCCTCAATGACGCCTTTGCGAACAACGGTCTTTTTGCGCCCTTTGTTGACCTCTACAATGGCTTCTCGGCCGACGAGAGAGCCAATCCACTCTTTGATTTCCTGGAGATTCTGGACGGTCAAAAAGCATCATTCCCGCCGCATTTTTTGGTATTATATCCTATTTCTCCAGAAAAAGCAAACGAAATCACGAAAAAGCAGCAGAGCACCTTTCTCGGTCTTCCGAACCCTCTTGTCCTCCATAAAGGAGAACACCTCAGCACATTCTGGGAGGTCCGCACCCTTCGGGATTCCTACGTACAAAAAGCCACGTAGACTTCAAAAGATTGTCAGAACACGTCTTGAGCTTTCGACCTTCCCCGCTACCCGCGCAAGATGAGAAGAACCCGGAACACCTCCTGCTGCTGGCAGAGAAAAAAGACTCAATCCCGAGATTCGGAAAGGAGAGCGAGACGAACCCGGACACCGCAAGACTGCACACATCGCCTAATAAATCTCCGCATCTACCGAGGAACAGAGCGCCTCCCCGGAGGAAATCGCCCTTGTCAGTGAGTCGCTTGCTGCATAAACCGAAAAACCGCAGAGCACCGTACACCAGTTCAGCGCGTGAGCTCCCCAACCACTGCTTTCCGGGAGCCCGGAAAGCAGTGGTTCTTTTTAGGCTTCTGCCTTAGCTTCACTAAGCGCAGCTGAAAAGGCGGACACCCCCTCCCGGGAAATGGTAGAATATCCGGGAAAAGCCAGAACGAGGGAGGAAGGGAAATGGAAGAGCGGGTGCATACTTTTAACCCTGGTCCAGCGGCCTTGCCCCTGCCAGTACTTGAGCGAATCCGTGACGAAATGCTCAACTTCCGTGGCACAGGGATGTCCATCCTTGAGGTTAGCCATCGCTCAAGGACCTTTGAAGAGGTCCTCGACGATGCTGCAGCAAGGCTCAAAAGGCTCCTGAAACTCGACAACCGTTTCCATGTGGTTTTCCTCCAGGGCGGAGCAAGCCTCCAGTTCGCCATGGTTCCGATGAACCTGGCGCTTGAGGGGAAACCCGTAGGGTACGTGGACACCGGATACTGGGCCTCCAAGGCTCTCAAGGAAGCCCAGATTCTGGGGAAAGACGTGCAGGTGGTGGCGTCCTCCAAAGCGCAAAACTACACGCATATCCCCAAGAACTTCACCGTCGATGACAACCTCGCCTATCTCCACCTCACCTCAAACAACACCATTGAGGGCACCCAGTGGCACCACTTTCCCGGGGTGGGGAATGTCCCCCTGGTGAGCGACATGTCTTCGGATATCTTAAGCCGGGTCTTTGACCCCTCGCCCTTTGGGCTCATCTATGCCGGGGCGCAGAAAAACCTGGGTCCTGCAGGGGTCACCGTGGTCATTATCCGGGAGGACATGCTGGAACGCACCCCCAAAAATCTCCCCACCATGCTCCGGTACTCCACGTTCGTTGAATCGAACTCCCTCTACAACACCCCGCCCTGCTTTGCCATCTATGTGGTTGACCTCGTCCTTGAATGGCTTGAGGAAACGGTTGGAGGTCTGGAAACAATGGAGGCCATCAACCGAAAGAAGGCGAAAATCCTCTACGACTACCTCGACAGCCAGAACTTCTACACCTGCCCTGTGGCACCCGAAGACCGGTCCATGATGAACGTGGTCTTTCGTCTCCCCAGCCCAGAATTAGAGGACAAATTCGTGAAAGAAGCAGAAAAAGCACGCCTTGTGGGGCTTAAAGGACACCGCTCTGTAGGAGGATGCCGGGCCTCCCTCTACAATGCCGTCACCGTGGAGGCGGTGCAGGCACTCGTGGACTTCATGCAGGAGTTTGCCCGAAAAAACGCCTGAGGGACGAGCGTCCCTCAGGCAAGGCCAAGCTTTGCGAACTCCCGAAAAAGCGGTGCGTTCACCTCGTAGAGCCGCCTGAAGAGGCGGAAAAGCTCCTCGTACAAAGCGTGGGCATTTGCGTCAGGGGTGACCTGGCCTTCGGTGGGAAAGAACTCCTCGGGGAATTCCTCGAAGGACCGGACATACCCCAGGGCCTTCAGGGCGATGAGGAATGCCCCCTTGGCGGAGGAAGAGGGATAACTGCTCACCGCCACCGGGACACCCAGAACGTCACAGAGCACCCTCCTCCCGTTCTCTGAAAGGGCAAACCCTCCGCCAATCACCACCTTCCTGGGCTCCCCCATGACCTCCCGGAGCATGTCAAAAACGGCGCGAATCGAAAAAGCCACGCTCTCATAGGCCGCCTGGAGAAGAGCCTCCGGGGTATGGAAGAAAGAGAGCCCGAAGAGAATCCCCCGGGCATAGGGGTCCCAGTAAGGGCTCCGTTCTCCGGTCAAAAAGGGCAAAAAGAGCGGACGTCGCCGGGAAAGGTCGAGAGCGACCTCGCCCTCTTTCAAGAGGTCCCGCATCCACGAGAAGACGATGCCTCCGTTGTTGATGGCCCCTCCCCCAACCCAGATATCGGAGGCAAGGTAGTAACACCAGGCCCGTTTTCCAGGGTCGATGACTGGCCGGAGGGCACACATGCGAACGGCCCCTGAAGACCCGACGCTCACGACCATTTCGCCTTCTCGAAAACACCCCTCTCCGAGATTGGCAAAAGGACCGTCCCCACCACCCCACACAACAGGCATCCCCAGGGGTAAACCGGTGGAAGCGGCGAAGTCCCGGCTCACAAGTGGCGCCGCGAAATCCGGCTCCACAAGGGGGGGAAGGAGTTCCGGGGAAATCGCAAGCAGGTCGCACATCTTCCTGCTCCACGCCTTCCTCTGCACCTCAAGAAGTCCCGTCCCTGAAGCCGTGGAGTAATCGCAGCAAAGCTCCCCCGTGAGCTGAAAGAGCACCCAGTCCTTGATGCTCAGGATTTTCGAAACCCTCTTCCAGAGGTCCCCGTGGTGCTTCCTGAGCCAGAGAATCCGAGGAGGATGGTAGATAGTGTGGAGCGGTGCAGCCGTCAGTTCATAGAGGCGTTCCTTTTCATAGGACTCCCGGAATCCCTCAACTTCCTGGAAAGAGCGGGTGTCCATCCAGTTCCAGAGAGGGGCAAGGGGAGTGAAATTGCCATCCACAGGAAGGAGGCTGTGGAGCATGGTGTCAAAGCTCAGCGCTTCGAAAGAGCTTCCGGGAAAGGACGAAACCGCCTCCTTCACCGCCTCGGTAAGGGCACCGAAAATTTCCCCCGGGTCCTGCTCTGCGTATCCTGGGGCAGGAGAAGCAGTGGGGTATGCCCTTTTTGTCGAAAAGAGGATGTTCCCACTTTGGTCAAACACGCAGACTTTCAGGGACGATGTGCCAATATCCGCACAGAGGAAAAGCCTTTGTGCCACCGGTATCCCCCCGACGCTTTTTCCTATTATAGCCCTGTCACCCATTTCCTTTAAAGAATAGGAAGACATGTAAGGAAAGGAGGTTGTCCATGCATCGGGAACCAACACTCAAAGACGTGCAGCATGTGGTTGAGCTTGCCCGGGCTTTTCTTGACGATGCCCTGACACTCCTTACCGCCTATGTCCAGTCCTCTCCTTCTCTCACGCGGTTTCTGAAAGACCAGGGACTGAACCCCGAAACGGTCCTCTTCTCTTTCTCCTTCCCCGAGGAGCTCCCGGTGATCCTCGAGGTGGCCAGGCGCTCCTTCCCACAAGACGAGTCCTACCCCGTGAATCCTTACGCCCTGCTTTTGGCCATCCGGGAGGCCGAGCGGGGGCGCAAAGGCTTTGAGTTCGGGATAGTGGCGGCAAAAGATACAGACCTCAAAACTCAGTGCGAGTGGGCGTGCGCCACGGTGAAGAAGAACTTCGAGCGCTTTAGAGGAAGCGGGGAAAAGGACTTCATCGCTTTCCTGGGGAAGCGATGGGCACCGGTTGGGGCGGAGAACGACCCAAAAGGGCTCAACCGGTTCTGGGTGGACAATGTCCGGTACTTCTACAACCTCTTCCGAAAGGAGGGAGAACAGTGAACTTCCAGGACTTCCTGCTCTCAGCGGCTTCACTCTTTCTGCTTGGGCTGGGAAGCTACGTTTTCTCCCGGTGGCATGTGGATCGCCTGACGCTTGACCGGTACCGGAAAATTCTGGACCTTGCGGAAGAGGCAGTGCTCTTTGTGGAGGACGCCTTCCCCGAAAAGCGAGGCCTTGAAAAGCTCAGAGAGGCCATTCAGTACCTAAGAAGGTGCTGTGAGCGGCTCGGCATTCCCCTGGACGATGCAGAGGCCGAAGCCAAGGTCCGAGCCGCCTACCAGAAGCTGGAAAGGACAAGATAACCCTCAACCTCTCTCCAAAAACCTCAGGGTCCTTGCAATGCGGGCAAGGACCCGCTCCTTCCCCAGAACCTCGAGGAGCTCGAAGAGCCCCGGACCGACCTTTTTCCCCGATACCGCCACCCGAAGGGGATGGATGAACTGCGCCGCTTTGAGGCCTCGCCGCTCCGCCTCACTCCGTATAGCCTTTTCGATGGTTGCCGCGTCAAAGGGCTCAAGGTCCTTCAGAAGCTCATAAGAAGTCCCGAGAATCTCGGGCACCTTCTCCTCAAAGAGCACGCTCTCCACCGCCTGAGGATCGTACTCGTAGTGCTCGGTGAAGAAGTACTCCGCCTCTTCGAGCACCTGCGCCACGTACCGGATGCGATCCCGCATGAGGGCCATAACCCTTCTGCAGTAGGCGGAAAACTCCGGCGTGAGGTCTTCTCCCGTAACCTTCCCCTGACGTTTGAGGATGTCGATGAGGATTCCCGCAAGCCTCTCAGGATTAGCTGCCCTGAGATAGACCCCGTTCATCCAGTTGAGCTTATCAAGGTCAAAGACTGCAGCGTGCTTGGTGACCTGCTCAAGGGAGAACCGCTCGATGATTTCCTCCCGGGTAAAAATCTCCTTCTCCTCTTCCCCCGTTGCCCAGCTCAACCGGGCAAGGTAGTTCACCATGGCTTCAGGGAGGTACCCCATATCCCGGTAGTAGGTCACCGAGGGTGAACCGTGGCGCTTGCTCAGGCGGGTCCTGTCCTTTCCGAGGATCATGGGGATATGGGCAAACTGCGGGCAGGGAAATCCAAAAGCCTCATATAGCAGAACCTGGCGAGGGGTATTGGAGATGTGGTCATCGCCTCGGATGACGTGGGTGATGCGCATGAGCGCATCGTCCACCACACAGGCGAAGTTGTACGTCGGCATGCCGTCGGACTTCAGGATGACGAAATCGTCAAGCTCACCGTTGTCGAAGGTCACATCCCCCCGAAGCATGTCCACAAAGGTCGTCGTCCCCTCGGGAATCCGGAAGCGCAGCACGGGCTTTCGCCCTTCCCGACGAAAAGCCTCCCTTTCTCTTGCGCTTAAGTGGAGACAGCGCCGGTCATACCGCCAGCTTCCCCCCTGGGCGATGACCCGTTCTTTTCGTTCCTTTAGTTCTTCGGGAGTACAGAAACACTCGTAGGCTAGACCTTTCTGAAGGAGCTTTTCGGCGTACTCCCGGTAAAGGTGCAGCCGCTGGCTCTGGAAATACGGCCCGTAGGGGCCACCAACCTCTGGCCCCTCGTCCCACAAAAGCCCAAGCCACCTGAGGCTCTCAAGGATAACCCGAACGGATTCCTCAGTCGAGCGCGAAAGATCGGTATCCTCAATCCGGAGGACAAATACCCCCCCGTACTTTCGGGCAAAAGCCCAGTTGAAGAGTGCTGTGCGTGCTCCCCCAAGGTGCAGAAACCCTGTGGGGCTTGGCGCAAAGCGAACCCGAACGGTCTCACTCACGGCCTCTCACTCCCCTTATCCTTCGGGACAACAAAGATACCCTCAGCCTCCGCAACCCTCTCTCCATCATAGAGGATTTCCCCAAAGGCCGCAACAATCCTTCCCTTTTGCCTCCGAACCCGCCCCCGAAGCATCAGGATTTTCTCTGTTGGGCAGGGCCTGAGGTACTTCACCCTGAGCGTCCCGGTGACGGCAGAAATCCCTGCACGTTTCACGCTGTGGGACATCACCTCGTCAAGGAGTGACGCCACAATCCCCCCGTGGACCACCCCGGCAAAACCCTGCAGGTACCAGGGGACAACGGTTTCTGCCACCGTCCACCCATTTTCTTCCCGAAAGCGAAGCGAAAACCCGTGGGGATTTCGTTCCCCACAGAAGAAACACCTCCGGTTGTCCACAAATTCCACAAGCATCACCCTCCACTTTCAAGCATTTCAGAGAGAAAGACGAATTCGTACTCTGGATGCGGCCTTTCCAGAAAGCACTTCAGTGCCTCATAGGTGACCTCTTTCGGGTGCCCGATGGCCACGGCAAAGCCCTGCTTCCTCGCCACGGCCAGAGTGGCTTCGAGTTGCTTCAGAACGTACTCGATGGTGGTCTCTCCGTCAAGGAAAACATCTCGGCGAAGCGCCCGAACACCCATATTCTTCATCACCCGAAAGGCCACAGAACGCGGTGTGGTGAGACTGTCCAGAAAATAGGCGTTTTTCCCCCGGAGGACCAGGGCGCAGAGCGCCATCAGGCGCTCGTCCTGCGTGGCCCTGGAACCCTTGTGGTTGTTGAGGCCCTTTGCCTGGGGGATGCGTCGGAAAGCCTCTTCAAGCATCCGCACCACCTCTTCCTTAGGGGTGCCACTTCGAAGCAAAAATCGCTCTCTCGAGTTCTCCCCGGGATCCATCGCCTCCATCGGGAAGTGGATGAGCACTTCTTTCCCGCTTTCTTCAGCCCGTCGGGCAAGATGCGGGCCGTGCGGAAGGTGAGGGAATACCGCCACGTTGAGTTTGACCGGAAGGGAGAAAAACTTCTCCGCTATAGGCACATCGTACCCGATGTCGTCAATGACGATGGCGATCCGGAAAACCCGCCTGAGGCGAAGGTGGAAGTGGAACCACTCCTCCTCCCCCCAGAAAAGACAGTAATCGTCATCCCCCACCCTTTTCCCCCAAAGACCGAAGGGCTCCAGAGGAGCAAGGAGGGCCTCAAGACGCCTGAGGAGACGCTCTCTCTGCCAAGCGTTCCCAAGCACCACCTCGACCTCAAAGGAAGGTCTTTCGGGAAGAGGATAACGGAGAACCTGAAAGGAGAGGCTGTTCTTTCTAACCTCGTGGAGCACAAGCAGGGCAAGTTCCCTTCCCACCCCCCGGAAGAGCGCCCGGGAAAGGGCAGCCTGGCCCTCTTCAAAAAGTCGTGTTTCAAGTCCCAGGGCAAAGAGCACCACTCCCCAGGCCAAAAGCCCAAAAAGGAGGAAGAAAAGGAACCTACGAGGCCAGGGCATGGTCCTTGAGGAGTTTTTTGAGTTCCTGGATACCCCGCTTCAGCTGCTCGTCTTCACCGCTTGCCAGGACATCGGGAACGAGCCCCTGACCATTGATGTCCGTTCCATCGGCAAGGTAGTACTTAGAAACCGTGAAGATGACGCCTCCTCCATGCGACAGGGGGGAAATCTCCTGAATGACACCTTTGCCGAAGGTCTTCTCTCCCACAAGGAGGGCGTGGGCCGCAAGACGGAGAATCCCTGCGAGGATTTCCGCGCCACTCGCCGTCCCCCGATTCACCAGGACCACTACAGGAGCCGAGACCAGGGGGTGTATGAAGTTTGTGATGGTCTCGCGCTTGCCATTCCGGTCCTCCACAAGGAGGAGTTTCTCCCCATAGGGCACGAAGAACCCTGCGGTGACAAGCGCTGCCGAAAGCAATCCCCCGGGGTTGTTGCGAAGGTCAAGAATGAACCCCGTAACCCCCTGTGCGGCAAGATCAGTGAGGGCTTTCTGGACCTCATCGGCCGTTCGCCCGTGGAACTCGGAAATTCGTATAAGGCCGATACCCTCGGGGAGCACCTCGGCACTCACACTCTGGATTTTAATGATGCTTCGAACAACCTCCACGGTGATGTCCTCCGAAACCCCTTCTCGCCTCAAGGTGAGCACGACCCTGGTTCCCTCTGGCCCTCGCATTTTCTTCACCGCCTGGTCCAGAGACATACCAAGGGTCGACTCCCCGTCAATTGCCAGAATCACATCTCCTGCCTTCACCCCTGCTTTCTCTGCAGGAGAACCTGCAATGGGGGAGACAACGGTGAGCTTTTCATCCCGTATGGCGATAACAATCCCGATTCCCGAAAAAGCCCCTTCCAGGGTATCGCTGGTTTCAATCCTGTAGTCCTCGGGGTCGAGGTAACGAGCGTAAGGGTCCGGAAGGGCTCGAAGCACTCCCCGGATAGCCTCTTCAAGGAGTTTCCCCTCGTCCAAAGGATCTTCTGAGTAGAACTTCTCCCGGATGAGGGAGATGGTCTCAAAAAGCGGTTCCCAGTTCTCAAAACCCTTTTCTTTCCCAAGGCCAAAGGCCAGGAATTCCCGCTCAAGGAAGAAAAGGAGTACCCCAAACCCTACAAGAATCCCCAGAAATACCCGTAACCAGAGTCTTCTCTGCCCCATGCGCTCTTCACCTCGAATTCACTGAAGCCAGAGGAGGGGGTCCTCCTCACGGGCGCTTGTACCCACCCGCACCTCAAAGTGTACCACTGGTCGTTCCACAAGGCCAGAGTCCCCGCTCAACGCAATGACCTGCCCTCCCCTGACTGTATCACCAGCCCGCACTTGAATCTCTCCAAGATGGGCGTACACGGTGACCAGGTCGTTGCCATGATCGATAATGACGGTCTTCCCGTACCCCCTAATGGTGCTCGCGAGAAGCACCACGCCGTCAGCTGCGGCGTACACCGGGGTTCCCACCGGACAGGCGATGTCGACTCCAGGGTTGTAGAAGGTGATGCCGTAGCGGGCGTCTTTCCACTCGCCAAATCGGCGGAAGATCGTTCCTCCTGACACAGGCCAGAAGAGCCGTCCACGTTTCACTGGAGCCTGAGGAGGAGAGGGCGTTTTCTTTCTCGCCAGTTCCTCCCGGAGTCTAGCCAGGGTGGCCTCAAGGTTCTCTCGCGCCTGGATGAGATCTTTGCGGTTTTTCTCAAGACGGGCCCGATCGGTCTCCAGACGCCGAAGAATCTCCTCCCGAGCTTTCCTGAGCTCGGCAAGGCGTCGATTCTCAAGGACCAGCCGCTCTTTCAGCACCACCTCGAGGCGGATGCGCTGCTTGATCTCCTCGAGTTTCCTCGCAAGTTCTTCCTGTCTTCTTGAGGCTTCCTCGATGGCGCTGCTTTTTGCCCTGAGGCACTGGGCAACCCAGTAAGTATTGGCCTCCCACTCGCCCGGAGAAATCCCGCCGACAAGGCTCTGCAGCACCACCTCACCGGTGCCCACCCGGTAAGCTCCTCTGGCAATCGCCTCCTGGCTGCTCTTTTCCTGGAGAATACCCCGCTGCAGGCTCTCCACTTCTTGCTCAAGCTGCTTCCTCTGCTTCTCCAGAGTAAGAATCCGTTCCCGGGATCTTGCGATATCCGCTTCGGCGGTGGCAATCTGCTTTTCGAGCTTGGCAAGTTCACCGGAGAGGTCCTTCGCGCTTGAGAGCACCTTCTTGAGTTCACCCTCAAGGCGTGCCTGTTCCTTCCGAAGTTCCTCGAGTTTTTTCGTCTGCAGGGCAATTTCATCCTCGAGGGAATCCGGGCTCCCCAGAGCCCAGGGCGAACACACAAAGAGCACGACAAGGAGGATAAGCACAGCGCACCTCACGGTCTTCTCCTCCGGGCCCTCCAGTGTCCCAAAAGCACCCCCAGAACGCCCATCCCACACCCCACACCAAGGTCTAAGGGGAGGAAAACCATGGCGAGCTCCTCCACGTTCACCCACAAAAACCCGGGAAAGGCCTCACCCACAAGGCGAAAGAAAGGCACAAAGAAGGCAAGGCTCAAAAGGTACGCCCCCGCACCACCCAGAAGCCCCCCGAAAAGCCCTTCAAGGAGAAAAGGCGCCAGGGAAAAAGCCGGAGGTGCTCCCACAAGGGACAGCACCTCGACTTCCCTCCCCCGAAGCTGCACCACCAGGGCTGTGGTCACCACGATGGCAAAAACCCCAAACCCTAAAACTCCAAGGAAAAACCCGCCCAGGGCTTTAAGCAAAAGCCGGAAAAGGCGGAGGAATCCCTCGACCTCTTTTCCTCCGCAGAATACCTCGGCGAAGGCCTCTTCCGTACGGAGAATAGCAGCGATGTCGGGGAGATCCTCGATGTGCCGGGGAACGACCTCAAGAGAGGCGGGGAAGGAAATGCCTGCAACCTCTCCCTCGGAAAGCCCAAGACGCTCGAGAAAACGGGCCCTCGCCTCTTCGGGAGAGACCAGAACTACCCGCCCCACCAGAGGATGCCGGGCAATTTCCTCCCGAACCCGTTCCACAGACTCCCTGCTCACATCCTCACGGAAAATGGCCCGAATCGTGAAATGCTCACGCCAGTGTTCCCGCAACCTCACCGCCTCGAGGTACCCAAAAACCGTGGCATTCACCAGAACACCGGCAAAAAGGACGCTCAGAACACCGAGAACGAAAAGGCCGGGACGGCGAAACATATAGCGGGAAACACGCCCCATGTTCAGCATCTCTCCCCCCGGATTCGTCCCCGCTCAAGCAAAATCGCCCGCGCCGGGAAGCGCTCAAGGAGAGCTTCGTTGTGGGTGGCCACGATGACCGTCACGCGATCATTCCGGGAAAGGTTCCAGAGGAGATTCAGAACCTCAAGCGCTGAGGCAGCGTCGAGATTTCCCGTTGGTTCATCGGCAAGAACAAGCTTTGGTCGATGAACTAAGGCACGCCCAACGCAGAGTTTCTGCTTCTCTCCCCCTGAGAGCCATCGAGCCCTGAATGTGCTTTTCTTCTCAAGACCAAGAAGACGCAGTACATCCCAGGCGACCTTTCTGGCCTCCTTCCCGTTAACTCCAAGGACCACAAGAGGTGCTACAAGGTGCTCGTACACCGTCCAATCCGGGACAATCTCCAGGTCCTGAAAGACCACACCCAGGTGCTGCCGGAGAAAGGGGACAAAGCGGGGATCCAGGGTGTCAATCCGGCGTCCGGAAAACCATATTTCCCCCTCGGTGGGTCGCTCTTCTTGAGTAATGAGCCGGAAGAGCGTCGTTTTCCCGGCTCCAGTCGGTCCCTGGAGGAAAAGGAACTCCCCCCTCTCCACGGTAAAGGTCACCTTTTCCAGGGCCCGGATCCCGGGGGGATACACCTTTGAGACTCCGCGGAACTCCAAAAACGCCATGGTTCTCCTCTCTCACCCCGTATTATACCACCCCCACCATTTCTCCCTGAGAAGCCAGAGGCCAAAGCGAAGGAAAGCCGGAACCACACGCCGGATCCTCCGGGGTTCAAGGAACAGTCGCCACAGCCACTCAAGGCCGAGGGAACGGAAAAGAAGGGGAGCACGGGGAAGCCTCCCTGCCCACACATCGAAACTCCCTCCAACACCCATGAAAACCTTCGCCGGAAGCACCTCCCGATAGCGGGCAATCCAGAGCTCTTGTTTTGGCACACCCATGCCCACAAAGAGCACTTCCGGAGCGGCACGCTTAATGTCCTCGACGACCTCCGCATCGTCGGTGAAGTACCCGTGGTGACACCCGCAGACCTTGAGACCCGGATAGCGGTGCTGCATGGCCTGGACGGCCCGCTGCGCCACACCCTCCCGGGCACCGAGGAAGTAAAACCCCCAGCCCCGTTCGCTCCCCCACGCCATGATGGCCTCCGCTACGTCTATTCCCGGAAGCCGCCGAAGAACCCCGCACCGCAAGAAGCGGGAAGCCCACACCACCCCCATGCCATCGGGAAGACGAAGCTCAGCTGAAGCAAGAACCTCGAGGAAGCGAGGATCGCGGAGCACCAGCATCTCTGGATTCACCGTCACAATGTGGAGCTTTCTGCCCTGCTCCACAGCGTCCTCAACCACACTCCGCAAATCCTCAAGTCCCCCGGCAAAAAAGGAATACCCCAGAAGTGTAACAGCCAGCACAGACCTCACCCCAGGGTGCTTTCCAGAAGGCGGGCAAGCTCTCCCTTTGCAGCAAGCGCTCGCTTTCGGAACACATCTTGCAAGACGCGCGTCTTTTCACGAAGTACCGCAGCGTCCTGTAGGACAGTGCAAAGCAGGGCAGGTTCAAGCGCCGCCAGGGACAGGAGGTTTTTCCCCTCCCAGTGAGCGCTGAAGGCCACGATCTTCGGGTCAAGGTCAAAGGCCCACCAGGGAACACCGCTTTGGGTGGCCAGCACCAGGGGATGGAAGCGCATGCTCACCACTCCAGAAAGTCCCGAAAAATAGGAGAGAACCTCAGAAACTCTGGAGAAGACGTATACCGGGGCGCGGAGATGTCCTGCAAAGGACTCTGCGACCTCTTGATCCTCCCCCCGGTGGAACGCCACGAATTCAAGGTCCCACCCCTCCTTCTGGAGCCTCCGCAATCCTTCACAGAGTACTTCCTTTCGCCCCAGGGCCTCCCGCCGCAGGAAAATCCCAAGACGCGGCGAAGACGTTCTCGCTTCCTCCTGTTCAAGGAGGAAAACCGGATCGGCCCCCAGAGAAGCAGGACAAAGGCGGTGTTCTTCAAGGAACGCCAGGGTGGCCTCATCCCGGGCAAGGAACAGCCGCACCCGGCGAAGGAGCTTCCTGACAAGCTTCACACTGAGCTTCCTTCGAAAAGGACCAAGGCCGCAACCAAAAAAGACCACCGGCTTTCCTACGCGCTGAGCCAGAGACAGAAAGGCCGTGTAGTACAGGAGGGAGCGAAAACTGGTGGCATCCTGAAGGAGACTCCCCCCACCCACGACAACTCCCAGGCTCTCAAAGAGTGCCGAGAGCACCCGATCAGGGCGCCGCCGCTCCACCAGGATTACCTCCCCGGGAAGCGGAGGCACAAGGGATGGATTTCCCACAATCACCCGGTAGGCGAAAGGAAGGGAGCGTTCCTGCCTGATGTCCTCAAGCGCCCTGAGTGTCGCAAGCAGGCTCAGCTCATCCCCCCAGTTGCCGAAGCCATAGTACCCGTAGAGCACAAGGGGGATTCTCCGGGAAGGCGTTATGCGCCCCATCGGCCCACCGTGCGCCAGAGCCAGAGCGCGAAGAGCACGGCGAGATAGTACACACCAAAGACCGGAAAACTCAGGGAAAGGGCGTTCACGAAGCGGAGGAGGATGAAAAAAAGCGGCGTGTGGAGGTGGCAGAAGGAATTCACCAGGGTCACAAACCCTACGGTTGCCGAGAGCCAGAGCACCATCCGGTACACCGGCCGGAGGTCCCGGAGGCACGCAAGAAGCCACAGGGCCGGGTACCCGATGAGGAACTCCTTGGTCCGGGGACGGGCAAAGAGCACCCGCTCAAGGAACGCCCGCATCCGACTCTCTAACTCTCCCGCTCCAAGAAGGGGGAAATTCCCCGAACGGGTGAGATAGAGCACAAAGGCCACTCCAAGCACCACAGCGATGAGGAGTTCAAATCGCCGAAGACCTCCAAGGAGTACTTCCTGAAGACTTCCCCCAAGAAGGCGGCGACGGAAAAGGTAAAGGAAGACAAGCACCACAGGAAGTGTGAGCATGACCTTCACACCGAAGTACTGCTCAATGCGCTGGACGAAAAGCCAGTGGTACAGTCCCTGGGCAATGACAAGGGAACCCGCGAAAGCCACGAGAAAGGCCTCAAGGATACCCCGAAATTTCCTCCCCTGAGAAAACTCTTCCACAAGGAGCATGACCGAAAGCGTCGGTGCGGTCACTCCGGCACAGAGGCCGATGATTTTCATCCCCCAGAGGGGACTGGCAAAGACCGCACCTGAAAGGAGCGTTCCTCCCAAAAACCCCAGCCAGAGGGGGAGACGGGAGAACAGCGCCTCAAGGAGGAAAAGGGCAAAAAACGAAACCACAAAGGCAGAGAGCACAAGAAACGCCTGTGAGGGGGCGAAGGCTCTGTGGGGGAGAGAGGGCAGACCAAAGGCCAACCCCTGTGTCTGGATATCCCCACGAAGGGCCTGAAGGTACGCCAGATTCTGTTCCCAGCCAGTGAAAGAGGGTTCGGTGAAAAGACGAAGGTACAGTACCCGAATTGAGCGTTCCTTTAGGGCCCGAAGAAACCGTTCCCGGGCCGTTCCGGGAGTGTAGTTCTTGAGCTCATCGGGGGGAATGCTGTGCACCCGGAGCGTCCACTGGGGCAAAAGCCGCGCCAGGGTGTCCTCACCCTTCTGCCCCACGAATTCCACGTACCCAAAAAAGAGCCCACGGCTACTGAGAAAGTCAGCGAACCTCCGGAGTGACTGAGGATTCCCGTATCCCGGAATGCTATCACCAGAAGCGATGACCCCCACCACTCCCTCGTTCTTCCACACGTCGTCCCCAAGGAGGCGGGAGAGCACTTCAGGGGAAACGTTCAGATAGTTGTACGGTCGAAGGACCAGGGTACAACCTTCTTCCCTCAGGCGCCGGATGAGATCCCTGTCCCAGCCAAGACCCACCTTTTCCTCCTCTTCAGGAAGCAGGCTCACCCCGAGAACTTCTCCAAAAACCTCCACCCGTTTCCCCAGGGTACTCAGCCGCTCCACCAAGGTCTTTCGCACCGTTTCTGAAGCAACGGTGAAGTACTGAAGGTAAGGTGGAGCATCAGGGGGTGCGGGAGCAGGAACAAGCAAACCCCGCGCTTTCAGGGTTTTCAGGGACCATTCGCTCACCCCAAAGACGGCAAACCCTTGTTGCCTCAGTTCCCGGGCAAGCCCAAAGGGGTCCACACCTTTCGTGCGGGCAAACCACTCTAAGTCATCCCAGTCCACCACAAGGAGAACGCTACGGTTCTCTCGTTCCCGGGCTATGCGCTCAAGGGCAAAGGGGAAAGCCGCCACAAGGACGACGATGCTCAGAAGGACAAGAAGGCGCCTCCCCGGCATCACAGACGCACCTCTTCGACGTCAAAGAGGGGATCGCCCACGTCCACGGTGTCGTTCTCCTCAACGTAGACCTGCGTGATCACCCCATCGTGTTCCACCGGAATCTCGTTCTCCATCTTCATGGCTTCAAGAATCACCGCAACGTGTCCGGCCCGGACCTCGTCCCCCTTCTTCACGTTGACGGCCACAATCCGCCCCGGCATGGGCGCCCGAACGGTGGTGGTCACCCGAAGGCCCTCAGCGGGTTTTGATTCTCCAATCCTTCGAATGTCACTCACGCTAAAGGCTTTCTTCTCACCCCCGGTGATCTCCACAACCTCGACCTCGTACTCCTCACCGTTCACCCGAACGAGGAATTTCCGCACGATCCTTACCTCCCCAGACGAATCCGCAGGCGTCCTTCCTGCAGAGCCAGTGCTTTCCAGGCATGGCTTTTCCGCAAAACGTAAGGCTTCTGACGTGGAGACTCTTCAGCTGTTTCCAGAAATTCCATGAGCGCAGCCACAATGGCAGCAACGACCTCTGGTTTCACACCCACCCCAAGGTCACACCGGGAAATTGCCATGCTTTTTCCCCTTCCTCTCCTCCCGTTTCGACCAGAAAACCTCAAGTGCCCGGCCGATTTTGAGGCGCGTCAGGCGGGGGTCGATGACCTGGTCGACATACCCCCGTTTTGCAGCCTGATAGGGATTGTAGAACTCCTGACGGTACGCTTCAAGCAGCCGTTCCCGTTCCCTTTCGGGGTCCAGAGCGCCTTCAATCTCCCGGCGAAAGATAATTTCCACCGCACCTTCTGCGCCCATCACGGCAATTTCGGCAGTCGGCCAGGCGAAGACCACGTCTGCCCCCAGGTCCCGACTGCACATGGCAAGGTATGCCCCTCCATAGGCCTTGCGGAGGATGACCGTGATTTTCGGAACCGTGGCCTCAGAATACGCGTAGAGCATCTTTGCCCCGTGGCGGATAATTCCTCCAAACTCCTGGTTCGTTCCAGGCAGAAACCCCGGAACATCAACCAGCGTCACCAGAGGAATGTTGAAGCAATCGCAGAAGCGAATGAACCGCGACGCCTTATCCGCCGAATCGATGTCAAGACACCCCGCCAGATGATACGGCTGATTCGCCACAATCCCCACCACATGCCCTCCAATTCGGGCAAACCCCACGACGATGTTACGGGCAAAGCTCTTGTGAACCTCGAAGAATTCCCCCTGGTCCACGATACAGCGGATGACCTCTTTCACGTCGTAGGGCTTGTTGGGGTTGGTGGGGACAATCCCAAGCAGGCGCTCCTCCTGCCGTTCCAGGGGGTCACCGGTTTCCACAAAAGGGGGGTCTTCGGCGTTGTTTGAAGGGAGGAAGGAGAGGAGTTTCCGGACCTCCCGGAAACATTCCTCCTCGGTGCGGGCTGTAAAATGCGCAACACCGCTTCTTGTTGCGTGGGTCATGGCCCCCCCGAGTTCCTCGGCTGAAACCTCTTCTCCTGTGGCTGCCTTCACTACCTGGGGACCGGTGACGAACATCCGGCTGATGCCCTCAACCATGAAGATGAAATCCATGAGCGCTGGGGAGTACACCGCACCCCCCGCACAGGGACCGGCGATAACGGCAATTTGCGGGATGACGCCTGACGCCTGGGTATTGCGGAAGAAAATCTGTCCGTATCCTGAAAGGGAGTCGATGCCCTCCTGAATCCTTGCACCCCCCGAATCGTTGATGCCCACAAGGGGGGCACCGACTTTCAGAGCCATGTCCATGATTTTGCAGATTTTCTTGGCCTGCATCTCCCCCAGGGACCCACCCATGACGGTGAAATCCTGGGAGTACACAAAGACCACCCGGCCATCGATGGTTCCAAAGCCCGTGACCACCCCGTCGGCGGGGAGCTTCCGCTCGGGCATGCCGAATTTCTCCGCCCGGTGCTCCACGAAAAGGTCAATTTCCTCAAAGCTTCCCTCGTCAAGCAAAAGGGCAATTCGCTCTCGAGCGGTGAGCTTGCCACTTTGATGTTGCTTTTCAACAGCCTTCTCCCCACCACCCAGAAGGAGAACGGCTTCTTTCTCCCTGAGCTCTCTGAGGAGCTCCTCCATGGTTTTGCGAGCCATACCTCTTTCGCCTCACAGGTTTTCGTATTTCCTACCAGATGCCACCCCGGATGTCAAGAGCAAGAAGGCTGCCAGGAGGGAAAGAGCACACCCTCGACATCCACGTGTACTGCCTGGAGCTCAACCCCTGTGAGGTACTCCACTCGCTCCCGGAGGTACTGCTGCAGGAAACGGCAGACCTCGGCCACCGACGAACCGTTCTGGAGCACACACGAAAGCTCCACCTCAAGACCCCGTTCCGTCCGGCGCAGATTGATGGCGGTAATCTTCTGCACCCAGGGAGTGTGCACAAGGCAGAGGAACACAAGGGTCCGCAGGGCAGCTTCACTGACGACGAGCTTTCCAAGGTAACTGAAGGGTGGACGCACTACCGTTTTCTCCCGGGAGGTGTAGAACCAGCGCCACACGCCCACGGGAAGGGCATCGGTAATGGCGCTCCAGAGATTGCGCTTGACCTCCACAAGGGGCACGGGAATGGTGTGCTTTCCCTGGGATTCCCGGGCTGCCAGAGCCATCTGAATCTCGTCAAGGGGCGCAAGGTGGAAAATATCCCAGACGACCTCAGGTTTCGGAAGCTCAAGGCGTTCGCAGATTTTCTCCACCATGGGGAGGGAAATGCCAAGGACCAGAACCTTTTCCGGGGCAAGTTCTTGAAGAGCCTTTTTGACTTCCTCCCGGTGGTTCGGGAAGTAAAAGACGGCAACCTTGGCCGCCCGGATTTTGCTGAGCTCAGCCTTTGCTGACCTCCCCGCCAGGATCCTCCCTGAGGCGATGAGCAACCCATCGTCAACAATGCAGTCGATCCCGTGTTCCTTTGCCAGGTGAGGAGCCCGGTAACTCTTCCCCGTCCCCGTTGGTCCGACAAGGGCATACACCTTCATAGGCTCCGTTCCCTCTTGAGGAACGCTTCGATGAAGTCGTCGATTTCCCCATCCATCACCCGCTCAATGTTCCCCGTCTCGTGCCCTGTCCGGTGGTCCTTAACGAGCGTGTAGGGATGGAACACATAGGTCCGGATCTGGTTCCCCCAGGCGATGTCCTTCCGTTCTCCCTTGAGTTCCTGGATTTTCTTCATCTGCTCCTGACGGTAGTATTCGTACAGACGGGCCCGGAGAATCCTCATGGCGACGGCTTTATTCTGGTGTTGGGAACGCTCGTTCTGACACTGGACCACAATACCCGTGGGGATGTGGGTGATGCGGACAGCTGAATCGGTGACGTTCACGTGCTGCCCACCGTGACCGCTTGCTCTAAAGGTCTCAATCCGGAGATCCTGGGGGTTAATCTCCACCTTGACGTCCTCGCCGATTTCTGGAATGACGTCCACCAGGGCAAAAGTCGTGTGACGACGCCGGTTTGCATCAAAAGGAGAGATGCGGATCAGGCGGTGCACCCCGTGTTCGGAACGGAGGTACCCGTACGCGTACTCTCCCTGAACAAGGAAGGTCACGTGTTTCAGCCCCGCCTCTTCCCCTTCGAGGATATCGGTTACCCGGACATCGAAACCCTTGCGTTCGCAGAAACGGAGGTACATCCGGAAGAGCATCTCCACCCAGTCCTGGGACTCCGTTCCTCCCGCACCCGAGTGAATGGTCACAATGGCGTTGCACCGGTCCTCTTCCCGACGGAACAGGAGCCGGATGTCCAGGTCCTCCACGGCTTCGGAGAGCTTCCGAACCTCCTGCACGAGCTCCTGGTACTCCGGGTCCTCGGGAGCGACAAGGTGCGCAAGCTCCTCCGTATCCTCCAGGCGTTTCTTGAGCTCCAGGTACTCCTCAAACACCTGCCGGTACTTCCGGTACTCCGCAAGGAGACGGCTCTGTTTCTCTCCGTCGCCCCAGAAATCACCCCGGGACATCTCGAACTCTATGGCCTTGATTTTTTCCGGAACCCTTTCCTCCTCAAAGATACCCTCCGATTTCCTCGAGTTTCTTTCGGATGAGGGTAAGGTCCCCGGAGAGGTCAACTTGCATCGTTCTTCCTCCTTTCACTTTTTCCCACAGCAGTATTTGTACTTGAGCCCACTCCCACAGGGGCAGGGGTCATTCCGGCCCACTTTACGCCGCGCCTCCTGGGGTTTTGGTACAGAGGCCGGTCGGGGCTTCTCCGAAGTCCTCTGGACAGAGGGCCTTCTTTCGGGAACCACCCGGACGTGGAAGAGGTACCGTAAGGCGTCTTCCCGGATAGCGGTGACCATGTTCTGGAACATCTCAAAGGCCTCGAGCTGGTACTCCACAAAGGGGTCCTTCTGGCCCACCGCCCGGAGTCCGATACCCTCCCGGAGGTGGTCCATGTTGTGGAGGTGGTCCTTCCAGTGGTAATCCACAACCCGCAGGAGGACATAGCGCTCAATATCGCGGAAGACCTCATCACCTACCTCTTGGACCCGGTGCTCGTAGAGATGCACCAGATCCGTGTAGAGCCTCCCCTTAAGGTCCTTTGAGGTGAGCTTCAAACGTTCTTCCTCAGAGGGCTGGAATGCCACCCCAAAAAGGAGCCGCAGGCGCTGGTTCAACCCTTCAAGGTCCCATTCCTCCGGATACACCCGCTCATTGGCATAAGCCTCAACAAGGTCGTCGATGACCTTCTCCAGCATATCGTACACGAAGGGTCGGAGGTTCTCCTCAAAGAGCACCCGCCGCCTCTGGGCGTAGATGACCTCCCGCTGCTTGTTCATAATGTCGTCGTACTGGAGAAGGGTCTTGCGAATGCTGAAGTGGTGTCCTTCGACCCTTTTTTGAGCCGCCTCCACAAGACGGGTGACCAGGGGATGCTCGATGGGAACTCCTTCCTCCATCCCAAAGCGAGCCATGACAGAAGACAAGCGTTCTGGAACGAAAAGCCGCAAAAGGTCATCCTCAAGGGAAAGGAAAAACTGTGACGACCCCGGATCTCCCTGGCGTCCGGCACGGCCCCGAAGCTGATTGTCGATACGACGGCTCTCGTGGCGTTCCGTGCCAATGACGTGCAACCCTCCCAGGGTCTTCACTTCCTCGGCTTCCCTGTCGGTTTCCGCTTTGAAGCGCGCGTAGAGCTCACGGTAGACTTCTCTGGCCCGTTGCATTTCAGGGTCATCGGCAGGAATGCCAAGACTCAGGCGGAGAATGACGTGCTCCGGAAAGCCCATCTCCCGCATCTTCCGCTTGGCAAGGAAATCCGGGTTGCCCCCAAGGAGGATATCTGTCCCCCTCCCGGCCATATTCGTCGAGATGGTGACCGCCCCCTTGCGGCCTGCCTGGGCGATGATTTCCGCCTCCCGTTCGTGGTGCTTGGCATTCAACACCTCGTGGGGAATACCCCGCTTTTTCAGCATGTCGCTCAGACGTTCCGACTTCTCAATGGAGGTCGTCCCCACAAGGACTGGCCGTCCCAAAGCGTGCAGGCGTTCAATCTCCCGGACCACAGCCTCAAACTTCTCCCGCTCTGTACGGTAGATGACATCAGGAAGCGTCGTTCGGCGAAGGGGCTTATTCGTGGGAATCACTACCACCGGCATCCCATAGGTGTAGATGAACTCTTCTTCTTCCGTTTTTGCCGTTCCGGTCATGCCACAGATTTTCTCGTACATTCGGAAGTAATTCTGGTAGGTGATGGAGGCCAGGGTCTGGTTTTCACTCGCTACCTGCAACCCCTCTTTTGCCTCAATGGCCTGGTGGAGACCGTCGCTGTAACGCCTCCCGTACATGAGGCGACCGGTGAACTCGTCCACGATGATGACCTGACCGTCCTTCACTACGTAATCCACGTCCCTTTTGTACAGGTAATGCGCCCTGAGGGCCTGCCGCACAAGGTGCTCCAGGGTTCCTTTCCCCGTCTCCTCATAGAGATTTGCCACGTGAAGGAGTTTCTCAATTTTGGCGATGCCTTTCTCCGTCAGCCACACCGAGCGAGTTTTTTCCTCGAAGTCGAAATCCTCCTTGGGGATGAGCTTCCGGACCACCCGGTCGATCTTGTAGTAGATTTCGGTATTTTCCTCTGCCGGACCGGAGATGATGAGAGGCGTTCGGGCTTCATCAATGAGGATGGAGTCCACCTCGTCGATGATGGCGTAATGGAGTTCCCGCTGGACCACGTCTTCTTTTCGGAGGGCCATGTTGTCCCTGAGGTAGTCAAAGCCAAACTCGACGTTCGTGCCGTAGGTGATATCGCACCGGTACGCCTTCTTCCGCTCCTCAGGTGTTGACTCATGCTGAATAAGCCCAACAGAGAGCCCGAGGAACTCAAAAATCGGCCCCATCCAGTACCGGTCGCGCTTGGCAAGGTAGTCGTTCACCGTGACGATATGGACGCCCCGTCCGGTGAGGGCATTGAGGTAGGCAGGCATGGTGGCCACCAGAGTTTTTCCCTCTCCAGTCTGCATCTCGGCGATCTTCCCCTGGTGGAGCACAACCGCCCCCATGATCTGCACGTCAAAGGGACGCATACCGACGACCCTGCGAGCCACCTCCCGCACCACGGCAAAGGCCTCGATGAGAAGGTCATCGAGGGTCTCACCCCGGGCAAGGCGCTCTTTGAACTCCTCGGTTTTTCGGGAAAGCTCCTGATCCGAAAGCGCGCGTATCTTTTCCTCTAAAGCATTAACCGGCTCGACGAACTTCTTCTGGAGCTCCCGGATGATGCGCTCCTGGGCCTTCTTCGCCCATACCTCTTTCAGCAGGGCAAGCATACGGTTTCCTCCTCAGGGATTGCCCAGAGGGCAGTTACCATTATAACACAGAGAGGTATCGCCAAGGCGCAGAGAGAGTTCCAGAAGGACTGGCGGGGGAGAGCCCCCGCCAGCCTCAGCGAAGGACACACACCGAGCGGGGTTCGGTAAGGAGAAGGGCCAGACTCTCCGAGACGGAGAAGAGATAACCTCCCGCTTCCGGACCGATGAACCCAACCTCAAGGTCCTGACCAAGGAGAATTCGGGCGTAGGCCGGGTTCACCGCAAGAAGCACCCCTCCTTCTTTCAAGTACGGCGCCTTGACCACCCGGTCACCCACAATGGTCCTTATGTGGTCAAGCTCAATCTGTGCCGTTTCGGGGTAACGGCGGAGGAGGAGATTGTACCGCCCTGGAGAAAGCGCCAGAGCAAAGGGCCCATGGAATCCCTCTCCATCAAGAAGAGAAACGGCCCGAATGAGGTCCTCAGCCGCTTTTCCCGGTTCATCCCAGGGAGAGAGGGAGCTCTCAAGAACCCCGGAAGCTGTGCAGAGACCCTTAGAGTCCCCAAACCCTTCGAAAATCAGCCGTTCCTCAAGATGAGCAATTTTCTTCACCGCTGCCACAAGCGGCGCAAGGTCCAGGGTCACACCGTTTCGTTCAAACTGGGCAATATCGAGTTTCCTGAGGGAGAACGTCTGCTCGAGCGCCACAAGTGGCTGTCCTCCGGCAACAAGAACCCCCTCTTCAAGGGGCTTCGTCCCGAAGGGGACAAGGGCAAATCCAAGACCGAAAGGGCCTTCAAGGGGGAGAATTCTCCGTCCCGCAAGCTCCGACTTTGCCACAGAAATGGCGGTTTTCTCAAGCAACTCCCAGAAGGCCTGCCCGAAAGGCGCATCCTCTCGACCAAGGTACGAACCGCTCACTGTCCTCCCTCCTCCCGCAGGGACCCCAGGGTCGGGGTACTCTGACCGAATGAGCGAGCAAGGTCATCGACTTCCTTTGCTCCCTGCGCCAGGAAATCCGCCTCGTCCCCTGTGAGAATCTCAAGGAGTCGCAGGAATTCCCCCGCATGGACCCGTTCCTCGTTGGCAATATCAATGAGAACCTTTTTGGCTAAAGGGTGGTCAGTGGCCTCGGCGTGGGCAAGGTACAGATGCACGGCTTCTTCCTCAGCCGCGAGATTCAGACGAATGGCACGGATGAGCTCCTCTTTCGTCATCTTCCGACCGGGCACCATACCACTGAAGGGGTTCACAAACTCCGGCAACGGTACCACCTCCTGTGAGGTTTTTAGAGTACAACCATGGTCTGTGACCACTTTATTCCGGGTTCTGCGTGGTCTGCCCTTTCTGACACACGCTCTCTAAAGTGTGGGAGGCAAGGTACTCCCGAAAGCGATGGGCAAACTCTCCAAGAAGCCCGCCGAAAATGCACTCCCCGAAAGGACACTCCGGCCCCTCAAGGAGGCAGATTCGCTCAGAAACCGGCCCTTCAATGGCCGCATAGACTTCAAGGAGGGTGATGCGCTCTGGAGGGCGGGAAAGCGTGAAACCCCCTCGAGGCCCACGGGTGGACATCACAAGTTGTGCCTTGCGCAGACGCTGGAAAACCTTCGCCAGGTGGTGAAAGGAGGCACCCGTCTTTTCGGCCATCTCTTTCACCGTGAGGGGAGCGCGGCTTTTACTCAAAAGCACCATGCTGTGCAGTGCTAAAGACACAGCTTCACTGAACTGAGGAAAAGGCGACACAGCTTCACCCCTTCAAGAGGAGGATACTCAACGCTCCATTACTATATCACAGAACTCGCAGGATGAAACACTTCAGGTACCGGGATTCAGGATATCCCACAAGGACGGGATGGTCCTGAGCCTGCCCCCGCTGCTCAAGAATCTGCAGGCGTCTCCCGGCGTCCTGGCTCGCCTCCTTAAGCACCTCAAGGAAGAGGTCTTCGGAGAGATGGTACGAACAGGAACAGGTGACGAGGGTTCCCGAAGGGACGAGGAGTTTCATGGCCAGGAGATTGATGTCCTTGTACCCCCGGAGCGCCCCCTCGAGGGCCTCCTTCCCCTTGACGAAGGCAGGAGGATCGAGAATCACAAGGTCAAAGCGCTCGCCCTTTCTGAAGAGTTCCCGCAGGGCCTCAAAGACGTCGGCAACCTCAAACCGGACCCGATCCTCCAGTCGGTTTAGGCGAGCGTTCTCCCGGGCAAGGGCCACGGCGCTCTCGGAGATGTCAAGTCCCAGGACCTCTTTCGCCCCAAAAGCCGCCGCATGGATGGCAAACCCCCCGGTGTACGAGAAGCAATCAAGAACCCGTGCTCCCTGGACATAGCGGCGAAGGCTCAGGCGGTTCTCCCGCTGATCCAGGAAATACCCCGTCTTCTGGCCCCGGGCGACGTCCACGAAAAAGGCAAGGCCGTTCTCCTTGATGACCACCTCCGGACTCCCACCCGGGAGAATCCACCCCGTGCGTTCCTCAAGGCCCTCTCTCTTGCGGACCTCTACATCGCTCCGTTCATAGATACCCTCAGGATGCAGGAGGACCTCAAGCGCCTCCACGACGTCTCCTCTTCTTTTTTCCATCCCAAGAGTGAGAAACTGCACCACAAGCAGAGAAGCAAACCGGTCCACAATGAGCCCGGGGAGGAAGTCTGCCTCGGCAAAAACCACGCGGAAGGCATTGGTTGTTGCTTCTCGAAAAAGCTTCAGACGAAGCTCAAGGGCCTGCTGCATCCGGCGAAGGAAAAAGTCCCGGTCGATGCGTTCCTCGGGGTTCCGGGTCAGCACCCGGACGGCGATGACCGAACTCGGGTTGTAATACCCCAGAGCAAGGGGTTTCCCCCGGTGATTCTCTAAGAGCACAACATCCCCGGGGTCTGCCGGACCCCGCAGAACCTCGATGTCCGTACGGTACACCCAGGGATGGCCCAGAAGTACCCGCTTTTCTTTTCCTTTCTTGAGACGGACCCGGGCGTACTCCGTCACGTACCCATCTTTGCCCGCAAAAATGCCCCGAGTTCCTTATCCACTTTCAGGATGTGATTCACCCACCAATCCACCACTGTTTTATTCACCTGTGTAACCAGAGCGACACCAACGCTCTTTTCGGCTTCCTTCTGTAACCTCAGGAAAGTCTCGGTAAAACCCTCGTGGAGCCTCTTGTGAGCATCGAACCCTGGATACCTATACTGCACCATGAGCTTTTCCTCAGTGGCGAAGTGGGTTTTCACATAGTCTCCAAGGAAAGCCAGGGTCTCCTGAACGGCGTCCTTCCCCCTTCCTTCCTGACAGGCTTCAAGGAGACGATTGGTCCGGGCAAAGAGCTCCTTATGCTGCTCATCAATCACCACCACACCCACCGAGAACGTATCCGACCACACAAGTGCCACAGAGCACACCCCCTATTCCGTGAACCGGATGGTCTCCTGACGAAAGGCCGCATACTCTAAGACTGATTGCTCCTGAACCTCCCTGCAGGAAGCATGAATCTCGTCAAAGTGGTCCAGAAGCATCGCCACGACATCGGCATCCAGACCTCCCAAATTCGCCATATCTCCGAGGATTTCCCGAATACGCTGGGGCCTCAGGGCTGGTCGGTAAGGGCGGTCTTCGGACAACGCCACGAAGACATCAGCAACGGCCATGACCCTTGACTCAAAGAGGAGTTCTTCCCTTGTTCTTCCAAAAGGATACCCTTGACCATTGCACCGTTCGTGGTGCTCCGAAGCCCACAAAGCAACGTCCTTCAGGTTTTGAATCCAGGAAAGAGCCGCAAAAGTGTAGTAGGCGTGGGACTTCATAACGCGTATTTCCTTTTCGGTCAGCGGCCCAGGTTTTTCGAGAATCTCTACCGGTACGGCTATTTTCCCCAGGTCATGGAGGAGCCCTGCCGCAAAAATAAGCTCATGCTCTCCTCTTGGGAGTCCGGTGAGTTCTCCAAGCCTGCGAGCTGTATACGCCACCCCAGCAGAATGGGTAGCCGTGAAGGCGCTCCGGAAATCAACGAGATGGGCAATAACACGGCAGAATCGGAGGAAATCCTCCACATTTAGACACAGTTTCCCCGGAGGAACGAGGCCATGCACGATGTGGCGAAGGCGGGGCGAAGCAAGGTCAAACCACACGTAATCCTTGGAGAGGAGTTTTCGAAATGCTTCGAAAACCTCTGGATGGAAGAGACGGGGAACAAAAGACCGGAAGAAAGGCTCTCTCTCCCGGATCTCCCCCAAGGGATCTTCCTGAAAAGAACACACGATGCTGACCCGGTCAGCGAAATGGATGACGTGGCTTTCAAGGGGAGCGGTTCTGCCACGGCCCTCTTCCCAAGGAAGATGGTGGCAACGGATAACCTCTGCAAGCGATGCAAAAGGTCCAAAGTCCTTGAGCAACACGTAGCCCACAAAAGCGTGGTGATGAGGATTACGAAACTCAAAGTGAAGAGCGTCAAGACGCTCCAGTAGAGAGAACGCTCCGATATCGTGCAGCAGGCCTCCAATGAGGAGATCCCTGAGGGACTGCTCCGGGAATCCCAGAACCTCTCCGAGGCGAAAGGCAAGGTAAGCAACCTTCAGGTGGTGCTCAAAAAGCCGTCGATTCACAAGGTCTACCACCTCAGCAAGGCAGAGCACGAACCCAAGAAGGGGAATACCGTAACAAGAGTCCTCTTCGTTCTCCTGTGTAGGACAAATGACGTTCCAATCCTCCATGGCGACGACACTCCCCAAACTTCAGGGAAAGTATACCACAGTCCTCGTTCGTGTACATTTACCGTAAAGGTTCCAACCCAAAAGAACAAACCTCACCGTCCAGAGTATGGGGGAAATCCCATGGGTGAAACACCACCAAAACGCTCTGGAGGTGAGGTCCCATGGATATCGGGGCTCCAGGAGATTCTGGCATGCTCTCTCCACTTCCTGGAAAAAAAGAGTGGGTTTCCAGGAGTTTGCAGAGAAGCTCTCAAAGACCGAAAGCAGTGTGGGCAGATTGAGGGTGGTCCTCGAAAGCCAAAGACGAGGCCATCCACCGGGAGAGGGATAGAAACGCCTTCCAGGTGGTCCGAAGGAAAGACCAGCGGACCGTCCTCGCCCCCTTTGGGGATGCCACCTCAAGGAAGGACCTCCTATGGGCAGAGCGACAGAGAGTGTACCTGCACCTCCTCGATGACCAGATCATCTCCGTCCTACCTTGATGCCCCTGGTGCAGGGAGTCCGGAGGCCTGTCCTGAGCGTTATGCCAGAGGGCAGAGAGAGGGTTCCTGGGAGAACGCGGAAGCCTTCTGCTCTCAAGCCTGCCCGTACCTCCCTCAGAGCTGAGGAGAATCCCAGCACACCAGGCGCTCCCAGGCTGCAATCGGCGCCGAAGTCCACGGGAACCTCTCAGCTTGACTCTCCCACAACCCCATGGGCTCTTTGAGCCTTGAAGTTCAACGGGCGCTGAGAGAGGAAGGGAGGTTTTCCGGGAAGTCCATAACGACATCCCGGCGATGCGGAAAGCGGTGAGTGCTTTAGCACGACCTCAAGGCCCTGGCGCAGGGTACGTCCTGGGTTCCTGTGGTATGAGGTGACCGTAATCCTCTGGATAGGTAGGGTTGAAAAGGAGAAACCCATGGTGAGAGAACCAGGAGTGGAGAGAACTCGAGAAAATCCCCCTACGATAGGTTGACACCCATCCAATTCTCCCGCCTGTCACCGGCTTTTTGAGTTTGTGCTACAATGGAAGCAAAAAGGAGAAAAAATGAATCATGCCGGAAACCATTCCCGAACGTCTGGAAAAAATGAGCAGGGACTACCGGGGGAAAGTCGCCATTTCCTTTCGGGGGACGCGGATACTGTACCGGGACCTCCCCGGAATCATCGCCCAGGAAGTAGCGGCTATGCAACAGGCCGGAATACGGCCCGGGACAAGGGTAGTCACGGCCATCGGGAACAGCTGGTATGCCCTCCGATTCTACCTTGCCGCGCTCACTCTCGGCGTCATTCCCATTCCTCTTTCCCCCCGTACCCCGGAGGACATGCAAGTGAACATCCTCCGTGCCGCCTCGGCGCAGTTCCTCCTCCGTGAAGCCCCCCTCAAAGACCAGGACGTCCCCTGCGCTATCCTGAGGGAGAACGGGGAAATTTCCTACCCCTCGACCCTCCTCCCCTCTTCCATACCCCTTCCAGAGCTCGAAAGCCCTGTAGCGGCCCTCTTCTGCACTTCGGGAACTACAGGAATGCCGAAACTCGTCATGCTCACCCACCGGAACATCCTCTCCGACATCGACAGTTGCTTCGACCTCGTCGATATCTCCCCCGAAGACCGGATGCTCGGGGTTTTGCCCATGTTCCACGTCTTTGGGTTCTCCATCGCCTACCTCCTCCCGCTCATGAAGGGCATGACGCTCACCATTGTCCCCTCCCTGTATCCCCTTGAAGAGTTTGTCACCGCCTTGCGGGAGGACCAGTCCACCGTTTTCCTCGGTGTTCCAGCAATCTTCTCCATTCTCACCGGTGCCCGGAGAAAGACCTCCTTTGACCTCCATCCCCTGCGACTTCTCATCTGCGGGGGCGATGCGCTGCCCTCAAGGGTGCGGGAGGCCTTTGAGGAGGCCTTTGGACTCTGCATCATTGAAGGATACGGCATCACCGAAGCCTCTCCGGTGGTGGCCGTGAATCCCTCTCCTGAGGCGCGCGTTCCCGGTTCTGCAGGACCAGTCATCAGTGCTATACGCCTGCGAATCGTCAACGACGCAGGAGAAGACCTGGGCACAAACGAGGTTGGAGAAATCCTCCTTGCCGGAGACCCCGTTTCTCCCGGGTACTTCGCCAACCCCAAAGAGAACGCTCAAGCCTTCCGGGAGGGGTGGTTCTGCACAGGGGACCTGGGGAGAATAGATGAGCAGGGAATCCTCTACATCGAGGGACGGAAAAAGGAAGTGATCATTGTCTCCGGTTTCAACGTGTATCCTCAGGAAGTTGAGGAAGTCCTCCTTGGCTTTCCCGGGGTGGCGCAGGCTGCAGTGGTAGGCGTCAAGAGAGAACTCCGGGGAGAGATGGTGAAAGCCTACATTGTGCCCCAAGAAGGAGCTTCTCTCACGCCCCGAGAGATTGTGGATTTTTGCCGGAAACACCTTCCCCCTCACAAGGTGCCACGCCTTGTGGAAATCGTTCCTGGACTCCCCCAGACAGCCACCGGAAAGGTGATGAAATACCTCCTCACCCAGGCTGCTTCGGAGAAGGAGTACGAGGTATGAAGCTTTTTGCGCTTTTTGGAGCTTTGTGTTTGCTCTGTACTTCCCAGGTTCTCGCTCTCTCTCCCGGAGAAGACCTCATCAACCGCTCCATTGAAGTCCTCTACGAGCTTTCCCGTTCCCTTGATCGCCGGATTCTCCTGCCTCTTTTTGAGAACGCCCAGAGCATCGCGATTTTCCCCGAAGTGAAACGAGTCGGACTCTTTGTGGGCATCGCTCAGGGCGAAGGGGTGGTCTTTGCGCGGGGCAAGGACCGAAAAACCTTTTTTGGACCAGCGTTCTACACCCTTCAGGGGGTCAACCTCGGGGTCCAGGTGGGCATCCAGTCCCAGGATATCATCCTCTTCATCATGCGACGGGTAGCCTTAGAGACCCTATCTCGGGGGTACGCAGTCCTTGGAGGGAATCTCTCCGTCACCCTGGGACCAGCGGGACGGGGAGTTTCCGTTGCCCTGGACTCTGAACTCTCCTCACCCTGCTACGCCTACGCCCTCTCCCGGGGGGTGTTCCTTGGAGTTACCCTTGAGGGAACAAAGCTCACCGAAAACGTAAAGCTCAATGAGAAGTTCTGGGGGCGAAAGGTTGAGGCGGCAACCATTCTCTCACAGTTTCTGCCCCCTGACTTTGCCTCACGGAACCTGGAACGGTTCCTGAGAGACCTCGCCAAAGGAGGTGAAAAACCCTGATCCGCATCTTGTGGTCGCTCATTGTTTTGGTGTTCCTTGTGGCGCTCTTTGCCATCCTCTTCCACACCCTTCCTCTCTTCTTCCCCTTTTTCCTGGGAAGCCTGGCGTTTCTTTTCGTTTTCCTCCTCGGCGTATTCCTCTTTGGCTGGGCGCTGCTTGTAGTGTTCCCTTTTGTCCTTGCTGGACTCACACTCTGGGCAATTCTCTGGGCGTTCGTCTTCTGAAATGCGCACTCTGGGGTACTTCTGCCGCTACGTCCCCCAGGAGCTCCTTGAAGCCTGTGGCTTCACAGCCGTATTCTTCAAACCGGATTTCTCAAGCCCTCAGTTCTCCTCCCTTCCCGTTCCCTTCTGTGCGCTCTGCAAGACCTTCATCAGCTGGGCCCTGAACCACAGGGAATTCTCGGGGTTTGTTGTTCCCCTGGCATGCGATGCCTCCCGGAGGACTTACGAAATCCTCAGGGCGCTCTCTATTCCGGCTCTCCCCCTTGACGTTCCCGCTCTGGCCGGGGAAACGGCCGTAGAGCGGCTGACCAAAAACCTGAACGAGCTTGCCCGGGAGCTTCTGGCGCAAAGTGGCCGCTCCTTTCTGGAATTCACCACATCCTTAAAGCAAGCCTTAGAGGAAACGCTCAGGCAAAGGGAAAGGTTCTCTCGGGAATGGGAAGAGCGCCGGAGGGCGTCGGACCGTATTCCTCTTCTGCTTTCGGGCTCGCATTTCGCCCACGCGCTTTTGCCCCTTCTTGAGGAGAAAGGGTTCCTGGTTTTTCCGGATCTCCCCGAAAACCGGTTTCTTCTCGGCGAAGAACCTCTGTCTCTCACCGCATCTCCCCTTGAGGACCTGGCACGCTTTATCCTCCACCGCCTTCCCTGTCCGCGGCTTTCCGGCCCTGCACGAAGAATAGCGCTCAAAAGGCTCCGTGGTACTCTTGGCCTGCGTGGAATGGTAATAGTCTTCTCCAAGTTCTGCGACTTTCAGCTTTACGATATCGGGCTTCTTGGGCGAAGCTTTGGTCTTCCCGTGCTCTGTCTTGAACACGACACCACCCCGTCTTTTCCTCAGTGGGAAACGCGACTTGATGCCTTCCGGGAGATGATTCTCCATGGATGACATTCCCCCAGTGCTTCTTCGGATTCTCCGCTTCCTTTTTGAACGGAGAACGCTTTTCCAGCTCCTTAGGCCGTACGAGTGGTGGCTTCGCCGGAAATACCCCAATCCAGCGCTCCCACAATTCTCCTACCAGGTGACTATCCACACCATCCGTAACCTTTACGGAAGGCGAGGGAAAATCGCCTGGGCCAGCCTCTTCTTCCCTTCGGAATTCCTCCACGCCGCCCACCTCATCCCCTTTTACCCTGAAATCGCCACCGGACTCGTCGCCGCCCTGCGTTTTGCCCAGCTTCCTCTTGCTGCAGCCGAGAAGGCCTGGTTTTCCCAGGACCTCTGTAGCTACCACCGGGGAGGTATCGGCATGAGCCTGCTCCGGCTCTTTCCCCGACCGGACTTTCTCTTTGCCACTTCAAGCATCTGCCACGGGACGGTAGGATTCTTTGAGGTCCTACGGGAAATCTGGAACGTTCCCCTCTTTCTCGTAGATGTCCCGAAGCAGTGGACCCGGGACGCGGAGAGGTACGTCGCCGAACAGCTCACCAATATCGCCAGGCGTTTAGAAAGGGAGTGGCATGTCCGCTTTGTGTGGGACAAACCTTTCTTGCTCTCTAACAGAACCCGGGAGATTCTCCTTGAAGTAGAGGCACTGCGCCAGAGGAAAGACCGGATGCTCCTTCCCCCAACCAAAAACCTCGACTACCTCCCGTACTACTACGAATTCCTGGGTGAGGAGACATCACGCTGCTTTGCCGAACGCCTGAAGGAAGAACTCGCAAAACCCTCCAAAACCCTGCCACATCGTCTCATCTGGCTTCACCTCAAGCCCTTCTACTCAGGCGAACTTCCGGCCCTCCTTGAAAAGCTCGGCCTCGGGGTGGTGTACGAGGAGTTCACAACACCCTTCCCCGAGGAACTCTCTCCCTCTTCGCCCCTGAAGTCCCTGGCGCGGAAGATTCTCTGGGCCAGCGAAATCCTGGCCACTTCCCGGGGGCGCATATCGGGAATTCTCGAGGCGCTGAAGAGGTACGACGCAGAGGGCGTCATTCAGTGCACCCAGTGGGGGTGTCGCCAGAGCCAGGGAATGGTCATGCTTCTTCGGGAAAAACTCCTTGAGGCAGGGTATCCGGTGCTCTTTCTTGATGGTGACCACCTCGACCGGCGACACAGCGCCCCGGAGCAACTCCGTACACGTCTTGAGGCTTTCCTTGAGGTGCTTGAAGGAAGGGGGAGCTTCTAATCCTCAAAAGTGAACCTCTTTTCCTGGAAAATCCGAAGACAGGCATCAAACGCAGCCTCGTCGTAGAACACGCCCCGCCCAGGAGCAATCTCCCGCAGGGTCTCCTGCAGCTCCAGTGCAGAGCGGTAAGGGCGGTAGTATGTCATGGCTTCCACCACATCGGCCACGGCAAGAGTACGGGCTTCAACGAGGATTCCCCCGAAGGCCATGAGGGTATCCGGAGCCGTTCATCCGCTCGTGGTGCTCAAGAATGGCCTTCGCTTAGGGAGCCAGAAGCTCAACCGAGGAAACGATGTCGTAACCCTTTTTAGGATGCTCCTCCACAATAGCCCGCTCAAGAGGCGCAAGCTTCGCCGGTTTGTTCGGAATTTCCCCGGGAATGGCAATCTTGCCAATGTCATGAAGGAGACCAGCGATGGAAACTTCACGGATTTTTTCCTCCGAAAACCCCATCTCCCGGGCAAGAACCCTTGCAAGCCGTCCGATGGTCTCCTCAGCGCTTGCAAAACCCAGGATTCGCACCATTGCCGGGTTGGCATCGAGAATCGTCCCTTCCCGAGAGGTGTGGTAAAGACCCAGGGGAACATTGTCGAAAAGACGCTGGTACTGAACGTGAAGCTCCAATGAGAGCCGTTGTACAGCCAAGAGATTCTCCACCCTGGCCTTCAGCTCCGTCTGGTCAATGGGAGTGGTGATGCCCTCATCCACCACAACCCACAGAAAGTGCATCGCCAGACCAAGGTCTCCCCGGGAGGTGACGAGCATAGAGGGGAGAAAGAGCGGAGCCTCCTGCTCTCTGCGTTTTTGCATCACCGCCCTCAAGGACCGAAGCACTGGCCTATCCACGATGCCCAGGGAGAAATCCTCCTCAAGCAGAGCCCTCTCAAGAGAACCTGTGGGAGAAAAGGGAAGATGATTCCACGAGCAAGGGTGAGAGGAGGAAGCTGCTGTTCCTGGAGTCTTTAGGGAGTAATGCCTGACCAAGCATCCGTCGAACTTTAGACCCAGGGTCAGCTCATGGAACGATGGGGAACTGAAAGATGAAATATCCACGTGATCCTTGGTACGAGCTTTAGCCTAAAGATACGCGGTCAACAACTTTCCTAAGCCGGGGCTATGACGAGGCCAAGGTCTCTGATCATTTCCAAATCCAAGGAGGATTCTCGACCTTGGGTGGTGAGGTAGTTGCCGGTCATGAGGGAATCGGCACCCGCCAGAAGACCCAGGGGCAGGAGTTGTCGCAGGGTTTTTCTTTCCCGCCACAGAGCCTAATGTTCTTGTCGGGAAGGATAAAACGAAAGACCGCCACGCTCTTCAGGGCTTCCCAGGGTTCCATAAGGGGTCGATGCTCCAGAGGGGTACCTGGAATGGGGTTGAGAACGTTCAGGGGAACAGCATCAACATCCAGCTCGCGAAGGAGCAAGGCCAGTTCCACCCTTTGGGCCGGGGTTTCCCCCATGCCCAGGATACCTCCACAACAAACCTTCAACCCTGCTTCCTTAGCTACCTCAACGGTAGCTATGTCCTCGGCAACGTCGTGGGTGGTACAGATTTGGCGAAAGAAACTCGGCGCTGTTTCCAAGTTGTGATGGTACATACAAAGCCCGGCTTCCTTTAACTCTCTGGCCTGTTCCGGTGTGAGGAAGCCAAGGGAAGCGTCAGGCCAGATTTTTCCTTCCGTAGCGATAACCTCAACTGCCCGAAGGATTTCCCGCCACTCTTCTAGAAGGCTTATTCTGGCGCCACTAGTGACGATCCCGAAGCGGTGGACCCCACTGGCTGCGGCACTGCGGGCGCGCCTTATCAGTTCTTCAGCAGGAAGAAGAGGGTAGACGTCCACTGCCGTGCGGTGGTAGGCGGACTGAGCACAGAAGGCGCAATTTTCTGTGCAACGCCCAGACTTGGCGTTGACAATGGAGCAGAGCCCAACAGCAGCTCCCTTGTAGACCAGGCGTATCCGGTGGGTCGCTGCAAGCAGGTCCATCATAGCCTCTTGTGGCAGGTTATAACCATAAGTTTAAACAAGGTTAACGTATTTCTCAACTCTATCCCTCAAAACCCTAGCGGGGTCAGAAAGTGCAGGATTCATAGAGAGCGATGAAGCTCAGACAATAGACGTATAGGTATTTGAACAGAACGAATGCCGGATTGCAAGGTACGCAGGAACAAACCACAAACCAAAATCGCAACAAATCCTGACCAAGTCCAGGGGCTAAAACCACTCGGATAGAGCTGATACAGGTCCTACTTTCCTGAACTTGCAAAGCGTGCCGCAGTTCGCTAACATTCCCTTACAAAGGAGACAAAGGAGGTTGCGCCATGTACCGGGTGACGCTGATACCGGGAGACGGAACCGGACCGGAAATCATCGAAGTTGCGACAAGGGTCATTGAAGCCACCGGGGTACCCATTGAATGGGACATCCAGGAAGCCGGTGCAGAGGTCATCGAAAAGTACGGTACTCCCCTCCCGCCACAGGTTCTTGAGTCCATCAGGCGAAACGGTGTCGCCCTGAAGGGTCCCATCACCACACCTGTGGGGACAGGGTTCCGGAGTGTGAACGTCGCGCTCCGGAAAGAGCTCGACCTCTACGCCTGCGTCCGGCCCTGTAAAGTGTACCCGGGCGTCCGTTCCCGCTACGAGAACGTTGATCTTGTGGTCATCCGGGAGAACACCGAGGACCTCTACGCCGGAATTGAGTTCGAGCGGGGCAAACCCGAGACTCTGGAATTCATCGCCACCGTGGAGCGCCTGGGGAAGGGGAAAATCCGTCCGGATTCTGGCATCAGTGTGAAACCTATCTCGGTCTTCGGTGCTGAGCGCATCGTGCGATTCGCCTTCGAGTACGCCCGAAAGCACAGGCGGAGAAAGGTCACCGCAGTCCACAAGGCCAATATCATGAAGTACTCCGACGGGCTTTTCCTCGAAGTCGCCCGGGAAGTGGCCAAGAATTACCCCGATATCGAATTCGAAGACCGCATCGTCGATAACATGTGCATGCAGCTTGTCCAAAAGCCCGAACTCTACGACGTCCTTGTGCTCCCGAACCTCTACGGAGACATCGTCTCCGACCTTGCCGCCGGACTCGTCGGAGGACTGGGAGTGGCCCCGGGAGGGAACATCGGGGACCACTATGCGGTTTTCGAACCGACCCACGGGAGCGCACCGAAGTACAAGGGGCTCCACAGGGTGAATCCCATCGCCACCATCCTCTCGGGGGTCATGATGCTCCGCCACCTCGGAGAGGAAGAAAGAGCGGATCTCCTCGAGCGTGCCGTGGCCGCCGTCATCCGGGAGGGGAAAAAGGTCACCTACGACCTGAAGCCTGACCCCAGCGACCCAGAAGCGGCGAAAACCTTTGAGGTGGGTGACGCCATCATCGAAAAGATGGAGGAGCTGAAAAGAGGATGAGGGTACTCCTCGTCCAGCCCCCATCTCCGGGAATTTACGATCTCATCGGCCTGAAACTCCCACCCCTTGGTCTGGCGTACCTTGCGGCGTCATGCCGTACCCACCACGAGGTTGCCATTGTGGACCTCCAGGTTGAGGATGCAAAGCGCTTTGAGGAAGAACTCAGGCGGTGCGACCTCGTGGGCATCACGGCGACCACAAGCACCTTTCCCGAAGCCCTCCGGATAGCCCGGAAAGCCAAAGGCGAAGGCCGATTGGTGGTCATGGGTGGATACCATGTCACCTTCAGGGATGAAGAGGCCTTAAGAAGTGGCGTGGTGGACTACGTTGTGCGGGGGGAGGGAGAGGAAATCTTTGTGGAACTCCTTGAAGCCCTGGAGCGGGGAATGTCCCCGGAGAACGTTCCGGGTATTTCCTTCCTGCGGGAGGGGACAGTCTTCCGCACGCCCACTTCTTTGCCACCCCAGGACCTCGATGTCTTGCCTTTCCCGGCCCGGGACCTCCTGCAACTCTCCAAGTACTGGATGACCCAGCTTGAGGGAGAACCCCTGGTGAACGTCCTGACGAGTCGCGGATGCCCTTTTGCCTGCAAGTTCTGCGCCTCCTCCCACTTCTCGGGAAGGAAATGGCGGGCCCGCTCTCCGGAGAATATCCTCCGGGAGCTTGAAACCCTCTACTTCGACTGGGGATTCCGGGCCGTGGCCTTTGTGGACGATAACTTCACCCTGCAGCCTGAACGGGTGGAGCGCCTCTGTGAGGAGATCGAGCGACGACGTCTGAAACTCCGGTGGTGGTGCTTCTCCCGGGCGGACACCATCGTCCGCCATGAGTCCCTGGTGAAAAAGATGGCGAAAGCCGGACTTCGCATGGTGTACCTTGGTCTTGAGAGCGCCGAGCGGGCCATTCTCGAAGACTACGGGAAGCAGCTCACCCAGGAGGTAGCCAGGAAGGCCCTGGAAATCCTCCGCAAGTACGGAGTAAAAAGCTGGGGGTCGTTCATCCTTGGAAGCCTCCGGGAAACGAAGGCCACCATCCGGAAAACCGTTGAATTCGCCCGGAAAATCCGCCCCGATATCGTGCAGTTCTCCCTCCTCACGCCTTTTCCCGGAACGGCGCTTTTTGAGGAGCTCCAGAGGGAAAACCGCATTCTCCCCCTCAGCTGGTCGCTCTTTGACGGTGCCCACCCCGTGGTGAGGCTCGACACCTTAAAGCCCGGGGAGCTCCGTCGACTGCTCATCTCGGCGTACCTTGAGGTGTACCGGGGATGGCATGCCCTGCCACAGGCTGTGCAATTTTTGCGGAAACTCTGTACTGTGAAGATTCCTTTCCTTGCGCGTTTTAAGGAACAACGCTATCTGAAGGAGCGGATGAACCGTGAAAATCCTTCGCTTTCTGCATCCTGAGCGACGCACGCCCTCCTGGGGAAGGCTCCTTGAAGGAGACGTGGTCGAGGAAATCACCTCTCCCTTTGGAAAGGGAACAGGACGGGGAGCACGCTTCTTCCTTAGGGACCTCCGGATCCTCCCTCCCGTGCGACCGAGCAAAATCGTGGCCGTGGGCCTCAACTACAAAGACCACATCGCTGAGCTTGGCCAGAGCGTTCCTGAAAACCCTATCCTCTTTTTGAAGCCCCAAACAGCGGTCATCGGGCCGAAAGAACCGATTCTCCTTCCTCCCTGTTCCAGCCGGGTGGATTACGAAGCAGAACTTGCGGTGGTGATGAAACGACGAGCCTTCCGCCTGAAGAAAAGTGAGGTCCGGGACTACATCCTCGGCTACACCTGCTTCAACGACGTCACTGCTCGGGACCTCCAGACCAAAGACGGGCAATGGACACGCGCAAAATCCTTCGATACTTTCGCTCCCCTTGGTCCCTGGATTGAAGATGAACTCGACCCGGAGGACTGCACGGTACGGTGTTTTGTGAACGGCACCCTGAAGCAGGAAGGCAACACCCGGATGCTCCTTTTTCCGGTGGAGGAGCTCATCGTGTTCATTTCGGAAATCATGACCCTTCTTCCCGGGGACGTCATCGCCACGGGAACCCCAAAGGGTGTTGGACCGCTTGCTCCCGGGGATGTTGTGGAAGTGGAGGTTGAGGGTATCGGCATCCTGCAGAATCCTGTAGCCGCAAGGTAGGGCACAATGAGCCAGGTCCTCGGGTTGATGTTTGCGCTCATCGGCCTTGGGTTTCTCCTGCGGGTTCTCCGGGTTTTCCCGAAAGAAACCGCTCCTTTACTCAATCGCTTCGTCCTCTACGTGACCTTCCCGTGTCTTGTTTTCCGCTCCCTCCAGGGAGCCACCTTAGACCGGAGGCTGTGGGGCATCCCACCCCTGGCCTACATGGCCATCAGTGCCCTCTTCCTCCTCGCTTTCCTCATAGGGTCGAAGGGTTTCCGCCTTCCCCCCAGGCGGGCAGTGAGTTTTGCCATGGGCGCAGCCTTTGGGAACACCGCATTCTTAGGATACCCCTTCATCCTTGCCCTCCTTGGGGAAGGGGGGTTACCGGCAGCCATCTTCTATGACCAGCTCGGGAATTTCCTCTCAGTCTACACCCTGGGGGTAACGTTTTGCGTGTTCGGGAAAACGGGGAAGTTCTCGGGGAAAAACGCCGCGGAATTCCTGAAACTCCCTCCCTTCAACGCCTTCCTCCTGGCGCTCCTCCTCAACGGTCTTCCCTTGCCACCCTTTCTCCTTGGCGTCATTAACCGTCTGGCTGATGCCACCGTTCCCCTCACCATGGTGGCCATCGGCCTTGCCCTCTCCCCTGCCAGCCTCTCCAAAGATGCGCCACTCCTTGGTGCCTCAGCCCTCCTCAAGCTCCTTCTCCTTCCCCTTGTGGCTTTAGGGCTTGTGAAGCTCTTCCCCCTTCCCCCGCTTTATGCGAAGGTCCTTGTGCTCCAGTCGGCCACACCGACTCTGGTGAGCTCCTATGTCTTTGCCTCGGTGTATGAACTCGACACCGAACTCTCCTCAAGCATTATCTGCGTAACGACGCTCATCGCTTTGGGAAGTCTTCCCCTCTGGAATCTCCTCTTTTAGCCTCAGGAAAACCCTCATGGGGCCAGCCACGAAGATGTCCCCTTCGGCCACTGCCTCAAGGACTACCGTTCCTTCCCGCTTCTCGAGCTCCTGGCGTATCTCGCTCAGGTTCACCGCCGAAATCACTCCCACCTTTCCTTCCTGGGGGAGAACCCCTCGCTCTACCCCCAGGACGTTGAGGTCCCGGAGCATTTCTGCAAGCACCAGGTCAGGACTGGTCTTCCCCCGCTCAAGCGTCAGCTCCTTCTTCAAGAGCACCTCACCCTGGGCAAAGATTTTCCGGTTCTCATCAATCACAAAGCGGGCGACGACCGGCTCTCCCCGGAGGGTGTTGAGGGCGGCCACAAGACGCACCACGTACTCCTTCGTTGCCTTAGAGAGCCTCTGCACCGCTTCCCGGAAGTTCATTTCCTGGACGAACACCACCCCCCTCCCTTCCCGGTCCTGCCCCGCTCCCCGCGCCTGGGCAACAACCGTTGCCCGCTGAATGAGGGCAAGGAGGAAGTTCTCCGCCTCTTCTTGAGTCATTCCCGGCTGGGCCACCACACGCAGGATTTCCTCTTCATCCCGGAAGACAATCTCTCCTTGTCGCACCGCCAGGAGATTGGCCCGAAGACGGGTAAGCTCCATCTGCAGAGACTGGATTTCATCCTGGAGGGTTTTCCGCTGCTTCTCAAGTTCAGCAACACTCTGGGAAAGCGACTTCACCTGTTCCTCAAGGCTGGCTTTGGAGATCGAGAGCTCCTTCTCCTTCTCCGAGAGCACCGTGACCTGTTCCTCGTACATCTTGACGGTCCTCTGCATGTGCTCAAGCTGGGCATTCCGTTCCAGAACCTCCCGGTTCAGCAACTCAAGCTGTGCCTTGAGTTCCTCCATGCCAAAAAGTGCCGTACGCACGTCTTTTGAAGCCAGGCTCAGAATGGCAAGCGTCACCGTAGAGATGAGAATCCCCGTGAGGATGCTCACAAGAATCGCCGTATAGCGGGGACGGAGGGTGAGAACCGAGAGCTTTCGCTTGCCGATACGACGGCCGAGGAAATCTCCCACGTAGGCAATGACACCGCTTAGAAGGAGAAGCACCAGAACAAGCAGGAAGCCACCTGTACCCATTTGTGCCACCTCACTGTGCAGCATCCCGCCTAAAGAGGAGCACACTCCCCCCGAGGCTTCCGAGGATATTCGGTATCCACGTCCCGAGAAAAGGAGGGAGCACTCCCCCTTCGGCGAGGGTGCTCATGATGGAGAAGAGGACGTAGTACCCGAAAACGATGAGAATGCTCAACCCAATGCCTAAAGCCTTCCCCGAGCGGGGCGAAGTAATCCCAAGCGCCACACCAAGAAGGGCAAAGACCAGCGCCGCAAAGGGGATAGCGGTTTTGTGCCAGAGGAGAACCTCAAGGCGTCCCGTAGCCTGACCACGGGCTCTCTCCCGGGCAATGTAGGCCCGGAGTTCTGCAAAGCTCATCTCCTGGGGGCTTTTCCTCGTTTTGAGGACGCCCGAAATGGTTTCCTGTGTTTTTGCCCTTTCCCGGGTGAAACGGACGACCCGCTCGACCTCACCGCGGTCGTTCACCTCGTAGTACACCCCATCCTCAAAGACCCACTGACCGTCGGTCACCCGGGCCCGGGCTGCGTTGATGATGCGCCGGAGTTTCTCTTTCTGGTATTCTTGGACCACGACCCCCCGGAGGGTTTCATGACGGGAGTCTATTTCCCGGACGTAGAAAATGCGCTCCACACCCTCCTCGCTGACGTCCCGGAAAAACGTCCGTTCCTCCACCGGCCAGGAAAATCCCCCTTCAGACCAGATTTCCTTCAGTTTCAGTGCTGCAAAGGGGAGCGCAACTTCCTGGAGAAGAACGGTCCCCACGCACACCCACAGGGCAAAGAGGAAAAAGGGGGCAAAGAACCGGATAAGGCTCACCCCGCAGGACCGAAGGGCGATGATTTCACTGTCTGCGGCCATCCTTCCAGTGACAAGAAGCACCCCCAGAAGCAGCGCCATGGGGAGGACGTAGACGAGAAGTTGAGGGAGGCTCAGGAAGAAAATGGCCACAACTCTCTCCCCCGAAAGACCCTCCCGAAGCCACATCCGGGCCAGGCGAAAGAGGAGATCTCCCGCACTCAGAATGGCCACAAAGAGGCAAACCCCAAAGAGAAACGACCCACTGACCTGCCTGAGTACGTACCGGTCAAGCACCTGCATGCTCAGAGATTGAACCGCTCCCCAAGGTAGTACCGGCGGCTCAGTTCCGATTCGATGATTTCCTTCGGTGTTCCTGAAACCAGGATCTTCCCCTCAAAGATAATGTAGGCCCGATCGGTTATGGCCAGCGTCTCCCGAACGGCGTGGTCGGTGATGAGGACACCAATACCTCTTCCGGCCAGCCCCCGCACGATGTTCTGGATGTCCTCCACGGCTATGGGGTCGATGCCCGTGAAGGGTTCGTCAAGGAGGATGAAGGAAGGGGAGGTAGCCAAAGCCCTGGCAATCTCCAGACGCCTCCGCTCACCACCTGAGAGGAGGTTGGCTACCGACTTCGCCAGATGGGCGATACCAAACTCCTCAAGGAGCTCGTTCCTCCGCCGCACCACCTCTTTCCGGGAAAGTCCCTGCATCTCCAGGACAAGATCGAGGTTCTCCTGAACCGTAAGCCGGCGAAAGACTGAGGGCTCCTGCGGGAGGTACCCAATACCCATGCGGGACCGGAGATACATGGGGAAGTGGTTGAGCTCAAGGTCATCAAGGAATACCTGTCCCCCAGTGGGTCGGACAAGACCGACGAGCATATAGAAGGTGGTGGTTTTCCCCGCACCATTGGGGCCGAGGAGTCCCACGATTTCCCCCCTGCGAACCGTAATGTCGACCTCATGCACCACCCGTTTCTTGCCGTATTCCTTTGTCAGGCGCCGACCAGAGAGTACGTTCCAGTTCCGTTTCATTGTGCCTCTTCCTTGGGAGGGACAAGGAAAATCTCCACGTTACCCTCCACTTTTACCTGAAGGGTATCGAGGTTGACCGTGATGCGTTCCCCCCGAAGACGGTTGCCCTCCCGCTCAAGCTCCGCTTCCCCCTCAAGGATCAGGAAACTGGACCCCTCGGTGTACCGCGCCCGCTTCGCACTCCCCCGCCACCCCTCCCGCTGGACCACCGCATCCTGTCCTTGCCAGGCTTTCTCGGCAAAGCGGTACTCTGCCCGGGAAAAGACCACCTGAAAGCCCCGGAAGGTGAGAGCAGGATTCCCCGTGAACACCGCCACACCCTGAAGGAAATCGAAAAGCCCTTCCCGAGCCCCAAAGCTCATGTCCTTCCCGGTCCCCGAAAGGTCCAGGACATGAAGGGCATTGGCCTTTCGGGAATAGGAGAGGGAGCCGATACGGACTGTAAGGCCATCGAGGAGGGCGGTGATATCACCGCTTGAGCGGACCTCCTGGGCCTTGACGTCCACCTCGAGGGTGGGGCAGAAAACCTCGAGGTTCTTCCAGCTCAGGGTGGCCTTATGGGCCACGATCTTCCCCGTTTTTTCGTCGTACTCTGCCTCCTGAGTCCGCACAAGGAGCACGTTTTCTTCTTCTCCCCAAAGTCCCCACACCGGGACGAACAAAGCCAAAGCGAAACATCCCAGAATCAGAAGCCATCGACTCATGGTTTTCCCATCTCCAGCCGCACCACAACATTCCCCCGGAGGTACGCCTTCTTCTCCGCTACATTATAAACCAGCTCTCCACACTCTGCCCTCACTCCCTGACCGACAAAGCGCGCCTCTACCACCGAGAACTCCTCTCGCTCTCCCTGCCAGCTGAGCTCCCGCCCGAAAAACCGCTCCCCAGTCGTCACACGGCAAAGTTCCACACCCTCGAGGAACACGCTCTGTGTCCCAAGGAGAACACGCCCCGTCTGGGCCCGCACCTCATAAAGCGGCATACCTCCGCTAAAGAGTGTTCCGACAATCGAGGACAGCACCACCGTGTCGCCCTGTTTTTCAATGTGCGGAGCCCTGAGGGCCCACTCCCTGCCTCTTGCGCTGACTTTCGTCACCTCGGCTTCCTCAAGGAGGATTGTCGTCTGCTTTTCCTCTGCGGGGGGTTCCTGAAGGGTCACCGAGTGGGGGATGACAAAAAAGTACCCAACAAGCAACCCCAAAAGGACAAGGGAACCCAGAAAGAGCAGTACCCCCCCGGAGTCACTCTTTGGCACCATCGACCAGGAGGTAGTACACACGCCGGAAACCTCTGCCCGCCAGGGAAGCGGCAAAGGCTTTCCCTTCGGCGCTGGTTGCCGCAAGAATAACGTAAACGCCCTGGGGGTCAAGGTGGGAGAGGTCATCCTCTCCTGTTACGGTCTTGTAGCGGAGGCCTGGCTTCTCGGGAAAGGGGTTCGTGCCACGCTCCCGGAGATCCAGAAGCACCACTCCCTCAAGGACCTCAAGGAGGTTCCGGACCTCAGGAAGCAGAAGACCCCGGAACCACAGGATGCGATCGAGTTTCCTCCGGACAGTGGCTTCATCGCTTCCCCCAAGAATCACATCGGCAATCTTCCCCTGGGGGTCGATGAAAAAGAGCGTGGGAAGTCCAAAAATCCGATATGAAAAGGCGGTTTCTCCCCGCTCGTCAAGGAGGACAGGAAAGGAAAGGCCCAGCCCTTCCACGAAACGCCTGACCTTCTCCTCTGGCTCCTGCAGGTCAACGCCAAGAACAAGCAGAGACGCCTTTTCCCGGTACTCGCGGTAGAGCTTTTCAAGAAGCGGCAACTCCCTCTCGCAGTACGGACACCAGGTGGTGAAGAAAGACAGAATGACGGGCTGGCCCCGAAAGTCGGCGAGGGTGTATTCCTTCCCGTCAAGGCCGGGGAGGCGAAAAGCCGGTGCTTCCTGAGCTCCAGCTTGAGGAAGAACACATGCCACCACAAAGAGCACGACAAAAAGCCCGAAAACTCTCCGAATACGCATGAAAGTAGCCTCCTTCAGGTTCGCGGGGCATTCTGGGGGAGGAAAATCTCTTTGAGGGTGTGCACCATCTCTTCAGAGGCAAAGAGAGCATCCCGGTTCTTCTGCACGAGAGACCGGTAGAGTTCTTCCCGGTAGATGGGGACGTCCTTTGGGGCAAGGACCCCAAGACGGACCTTCCCCCGTTCAATGGCGACTACCCTGACCTCAATGGTATCGCCGATGCGAATGCTCTCATTGACCCTCCGGGTGATGACCAGCATTGACTTCCGCTCCCTGCCCCTTGAGGACGAGGGGGTGATACAGGGTGTACCGTTCATCCTCAAGGATGATTTGCTTCCCCATCTTCAGAGTACAGTTTATCACAAGTGGGGCCAGAAGGTTAACACCTATTTCCTGAGGAGAACGGACACTCATGATGGCGAGAACGATGACCTCGTCACTCTTTGTGATTCCCAGGGCCTCGCATTCAGAGGAGGGAATCTCCACCTCGTACCCCGGGAAACACACAAAGGGGTCACACACGGCAAAGACAATGTCCGGGTCGTCCACGCTCTGCAGCCAGAAAAACCCCCGATCCTCGAGGAGGAGAAAACGGTGGAGGTGCTCAAACCCGGGAATACCCCAGGGGAAAAGGAGGATTTTGTTCTCCTCAACCTCAATGTCGCCGAAATACCTTGTGGTCACCTTCAAGGCGCTTCCCTCACCGCAAAAAGTCAAGGAGTGTCGGTTGCATGAGTCTTGCCGCGGCTGCCAGGGCCATCTGGTACACATTCTGATGCTCCTGAAGCTGCACCACGACCTCGGCAACGTCGATGTCCTCGTCAAAGGAAAGGAGCTTTTTGAAATTCGTGGTGAAGTCCCCGAAACGGTTCAGAGCGTTCTCCAGGCGAAGTGTGCGGGCACCGACTTCCGCCCGGACCTTCAGGAGGAGATCCAGAACCTGGTCCAGTTTCTCCAGGTCCTCTCCGGAAACGAGGTCCACCCGGTTCTCCCGAAGATGCTCCGCAAGGTCCCGGACCACCTTGAGCATCCCCGAGGCTTCCCGGGAGTTCGCAGGATCCAGGAGCCCCCAGTTTGCTAAGGGTGTCCCCAAACGGTCCTCAAGGATGAGAGGGTCTTCGGTCCGGGAACGCAGGAAAAGTCGCTTGCCGTCGGTGAAGGCGTACACCTCTTCCTTGAGGGCCGGATCCTCGTTGATGCGGCGGACAAGGTCCTCAAGGGTCGTCATGGTGCCATCGATTTCGATTTCCACACCGTTTATGGCAAAGCGTTCTCCCGCTGTCAGCGTTATACCTTCGTTACTCTGGACTTCAAACCCCCGGAAGAAGAGGTCATCCCCGGGCACCCCAATCGTCACCACCACTCCCTCGCTGATTTCCCTCTGGATGGATGCTCCGTTCCCCTGATACGTAAGGCGGCCACCAGCAAGAACAAAGGGCGTGGTGAGGGTTTCGGTTCCGGAAAATATGTACCTACCAGCATAGGCGGTGTTGCCAATTCCCGCAAGTTCCTCAAGGTACTTCTCCACCTCGGTGGCGATCATGGCGCGGTCCTCAGGAGTGAGTGTTCCGTTCGCCCCCTGAACGGCCAGCGTCCGCACCTTCTGGAGGACGCTGGTGGCCTGATCAAGACTTGTGTCGGTGAGGTTGAGCCAGCTCAGCCCGTCCTCAACGTTTGCAGTGTACTGCTCGAGCTTTCGGATGGATGTGCGCAGAAGGAGCACGTGGTTGAGCTTCACCGGGTCGTCCGAGGGACGGCGGAGGGTTTTGCCCGAAGAGAGCATATCCTGCACCCGGAGGAGCCTTTCCGTGATGCTATAGAGATTCGCCATGACCTGGTTTGTAACCATCCGATGGGTAACCCGCATCCTCTCACCTCTACCTGATCCTGTTCACTAAGGTGTCGAGCATCTCATCGATGGTACGCACAAGAAGGGAAGCCGCCTGGTACGCATACTGGTACCGGATGAGGTTGGTCATCTCCTCATCAAGCGACACTCCCGAAATCGACTCCCGGCGGTTCTCAAGCTGCTGCACAAGAAGCTCCTGATTTTTGGCGATGCGCTGGGCCTCCTCCCGTTCCACTCCCAGACGGGAAACAATCCCCCGGTAGAAGTCGTCAGGGGTGGACCCGCTGACCACGGGTTGACTCCGAAGCCGGGCAATGGCCAGGGCGTTTCCCCCATCTCCCGGAGCACCACTCAGGGAGGCTGCGATCTTTTCCGGGTTTTCGAGAATCTCCGGGCTCACCGCAAGGTCTTTCGCCCCATCTCCGATGAAGAAGTCCCCACCCCTTTGGGGTGGTTCCTCAAGGGTGAAGCCCTGAGCATGCACCCCGTTGACCGCCTCTTTGAGCCCCCTGGCCAGGGTATCCAGGGCTTCCTGGTACTTCGGAACAACAACATCTCGAAGGTCGAGAATCGCCTTAAGCTCCCCGTTCTGGTACGTGAAGTCCACCCGAGGACCGTTCTCCAAAAAGACCTCGTACATGCCCGAGGCATTCGGGGAGAGACTGAGGAAACTCCGTTCCCGGTCGTTCACAAGAATCCTCCCCTGGAGCACGATGGTGTAGGTCCCGTTCTGGTTCTCTTTGACCTGAACAGTGAGGACCTTCGAGAGATTCTCGACGAGAACGTCAAGCTGGTCTTTGTAATCGTTGATGTTGCCCCCTGCTGGGGCTATCCGGACAATCTGCTGGTTGAGGTCGTAAATCTGCTGGATGTAGTTGTTCACCTCCTGAACCTTTATGGCCACCTCTTCGTTGAGTTCGTTCCTTTGGGTCTCAAGCTGCATGTAGGCGTGGTTCAGCGCCTGCGCAAGGAGACTCCCGGTCTCGGCCACGAGGACCCGGGAAGCCTGGGACTCGGGAGACTTGGCAAGCTCCTGCCAGGTGTTCCAGAAGCGGTCAAAAATCTGGGAAAGGCCGCTCTCGCCCGGTTCCCCAAAAATCACCTCAATCTGTTCCAGCCCCTTGTCTATCGTGTTCCAGTACGCTCCAGTACGGGATTCCTGGCGAATCTGCAGGTCCAGGAATTCGTCCCGCATCCTCCGGATTTCGTCCACGTCGGTCCCAAGACCTACGTTCTTGAGATGAGGTGGAACGAAAAGGCCACTCAGGGGAACGGTTTCCTGCAAGAGGTGGGGAACCTGGCGGGTGTACCCTGGGGTATTGGCGTTGGCGATATTGTGGCTTGTGACGTTCATCGCTGCCTGGTGTGCCTGCAGCGCCTTTCGGGCAATTTCCAGTCCGAGGAAGATGGTGCGCATATCCTTCCCCCCTACACGACGCCGTCAATGAGAATCCCACGGACGCCACCCCTGTACTTCTCACCCCGTGGGGGTCCGTAACAGGGGCTGTTTTTCTCTTCCTGCCGCTCTACCTCCCGGAGGAGTAAAGAGAACACCACATCGATGTAGTTCAGAACATCCTCAATGAGCAGGGCATTCTGCCGGTTGAGCTCCTGGAGCTCCCGAACCACCCGGTTGAGCTCCCCCTGAAGGACATGGAACTCCTCCTGGAGATCCGCATCGGCAAGCTCGAAAACCCTTGAGAGGCTCATCTCCTGCTCTTCCGGGAAGAACCGCCGTTTCATCTCCTCCCAGATGTTGCCCAACCGCCTCTCCACCGCGCAGGTTTGAAAGACCAGTTCCCCCTCTTCCTCAAGGAGGGGCACAAGGGCCTCAATGTCGTTTTTGAGGAGGAGTGCCTGCTTCTTCCGGGCAATCTCAAGAAGCCTCTCTTGGAGCCCGAGTTCCCTCCTGAACCCCTCGAGAAGATGCAGGAAGTACTCACGCCGAGTGGTCAACACGTTCACCCTCACTCACGATGAAATCCACCGCTTCGCGGTAGAGCATCTTTCGGGCAATCTCCACACCGCCTGGGTGGTACTGACCCTTCTCAAGGCGTTCCCGGAAAGCCACCACGAGTTCCTGCCGGATGGGGGGAATCTCCCGCAGGCGTTCCTTCAAGACGCTCATCCTCTGGGCCTCAAGGGAGAGGGCGAGGGAATCGCCTTGAGGAGATACCCGGAGCGCTTCTCCTCGCTTCTGTCCTCTGGCTCTCTCGACGTACACCTGGAGAAGGCTTTCTACCTGATTCCCAGAAATCTTCACGCTCCATCCCCTCTTTTCTTCCCCTTCTGCCCCTATATATCGACGCCTTTTGAGTTTTCTTTAGCCCTGTTCCTTCTTTTTCTTCAGCGCATCTTTAAAGTAGAAATCAGGCCCTGAGGGCTTTTTCTTCTCTCCGCTCTGGACGAGCTGGGCAACTTTCCGGCGGCACTCCTCACAGAGACGCCCCGTAAGGATAGGCTTGCCACACCGCTCGCAGAAAAGCTCAAGGACAGGCTGCGCCTCAGACGCAACCTGCAACCGTCCCTCTTTCACGAACTCCAGAATCACCTTTCTCTCTACGCCAGTGGCCTCGCTGACCTCTTCAAGCCGTGCCTTGGGATGCCGGCGGAAGAACTCCTTCACCTTCTGGAATTCCTCTTCCTCTTTGGCCAGACACGCCGGGCAGAGGTCTCGCTCGATGACCTTCTGGAAAATCGCCCCACACCGCTTACACTTCGCCAGGGTCACGGAACTTCCCCTCTTTCACGAGACGCTCGAAAAGGAACTTCCCCAGACCTACCCCTCCTTGGGCACTCGCCCTTTTGGCTACCTCCTCGACCCAGAGCTCCCGAAACCACAGCTCCTCCCGGCTTGAGAGCGAAGAAGAGAACACCGGCACAAACGCCCGTCTGAACACAAACCCCAGGAAGAAGGCCTCGAAATCACTGCAGGCCTTTTGCATCATTTTCAACGATTTTTCCTCTCCTGTCAAATACCCTGAGCACTTCCCCTCAATGCGCATACACCATCCCTCACTGAATCACGAGTTCTCCCTGCAGCGCCCCTGCCTCTTTCAGAGCCTGGAGAATGGCGATGAGGTCTCTTGGGCTCACGCCTAAAGCGTTGAGCACCCGTACAAGGTCATCGATGGTATTGCCTGACTCCACCCGGAAAAGACGGGCTTCCTGCTCCTCCACCTGAACCTGTGTCTCCGGTACCACCACGGTTTCCCCCGGCGAGAACGGCGGGGGCTGGGACACCTCGTACTGGGTTCTGATGGTCACGGTGAGATTCCCGTGAGCCAAAGCCACGGGGAGAATCCTCACGTTCCCCCCGATGACGATGGTCCCAGTGCGTTCGTTCACCACCACCCGGGCCGGCGCGTCAGGCATCACCGGAATTTCCCCCAGAAACGCCACAAGCTGGGACACCTGGTCCCGGTAGCGCTCGGGGATGCGCACCTCCACCCGGTTTGCATCTAAAACCCGGGCTGCATCGCCTCCAAGCTCCACATTGATGGCCTGAGCGATGCGGGAGGCGGTGACAAAATCGGGGTTTCGGAGAAGGAGGGTGAGGGTTCCCCGGGCAGCGTCGAAGAAATTCGTCTCCACCGTCCGTTCCACAATGGCCCCGCCGGGAATCCGGCCCACCGTGGGGTGGTTCCTCTGCACCTGGTTTCCCCCTCCTCCACCAACGTTGAACCCTCCGATGGAAACCGGCCCCTGGGCCACCGCGTACACCTTTCCGTCCACCCCTTTGAGCGGGGTGAGGAGCAGCACCCCTCCCTGGAGGCTTTTAGCGTCCCCCAAAGAAGAAACGGTGCAGTCGATGCGCTCCCCGTTCCGGACAAAGGGAGGAAGCTCTGCGGTCACAAGAACTGAAGCGACGTTTCGGGAACGCACAAGCTGTGAGTCAACAGGGATACCGAACTTCGCCAGGACGTTCGCCAGGGCCTGGTTGGTGAAGAGGGTGCTCTGGCTGTCTCCGGTGCCCGAGAGCCCCACAACCAGCCCGTACCCCACGAGTTGATTCCCCCGCACACCCTCGATGTCGGTGATATCCTTAATCCGCACCACCTCTGCCCGAAGGGGCAACGCCAGAAGAACGCAGAAGACGCTGATGAGAACTCCAAAAAGCCGCCTCATCTTCTCCCCTCTAAAAGAGCACGTCAAGAATGGAACCGAAAAGTCCCTGGAGCACCCCCAAAAGGCCACTCTGTTTTTTGGGCTTGAGCGTTCCTTCAAGACGAATCACCACGTCCATCACCTGGGTGGAAGAAATGGTGTTCTGTGGCGAGAGCAGACGGGGATCGATGGTTCCCTCAATACTCAGGGTTTCCCGCTCTTTATTGAGGAAGATTTCCTTTTTGCCCGCAATGCGGAGGTGACCGTTCTCGAGAACCTCGACAACCCGGCAGGCGATGACACCACTTAAGGTGACACCCCGGCTATACGAACGCTTCCCTGTTTGAGAACTCTTGTGGTTGAGCTGCGCCGGGGGAAGAAAATCAAAGATGCCCTGGCCTGCTTGAAGCCCAACCTGCGTCTCGTTGCTGCCCTGGGATGAAGCTGTAGCCGTTCCCTTGGTCTGTTCTTCAAGGATCACCGTGACCACATCTCCGACGTCCCTGGCCCGTTCCGCCACGTAAGGTTCCGAGAACCACCCATCGTCCCGCCAGAGGGACTCCCCGAAGGCCACACCTCCGAAAAGAAGGGAAAGACCAACAAGACAACCGAAAAGCCACCTCACTGGACCACCACCCGCACAGTCCGCTCATCAACAACGATGCCCTCCACCCTCTTCCGGGAGGAGGTGTTCTCAACAACAATGCGATCTCCTAAGGTCCCTTCCCCCCGGGCCTTCCCTGTGGTCGTCACCACAATGCCCCCGTACTCTGCCACCATGGTCACAAGGTCCCCTCGCTTAATAAGGACGTCCTTCCCCAAAGCGGTGGGCACAACAGGATCCCCGGCTCTGATGGTCTTCCGCACCGGTTTCCCCAGAACCTCTTCAAGGGCGGTGCAGGCCTTCTCAGTTGCAAAAGACACCGGCTCAACACTCACGGCAACGTCCTCCGGGCCAATGGTCGCGCGAGCGGTTAGGTCTTTCCTGGCCCGAACCACAGGACGGTAGATCGAAAGAGCGAATCGCACCGTTTTCCTCTGCGTCCCATCCTCTGCAACAATATCCGCCCCCTGTACCCCCCAGGGTTTCAGGGTCTCTGGGAGCACCACCGTAAACTCTGGGGTGGGGAGGGTAATCCCGGACTCCTCAAGGAGGGTTACCTCAATTCGCTCGGCTTCAGGGAAACGTTCCTGTAAAGCCTTGCGAATCTCATCCTCAAGGGTTTCCCGGACTACCGGCACTCCTCCTCGCCGCACCCGGGAGACACTGGCCCCGGAGAAGTAGATGTAGTCAAGACCCGGAACCCCCTGCCTTACCACCCGGGCGTAGATTTCCTGGGGCGAAATCACCCGCTCTCCCTGAGAAGGCAAAGCCCCAAGGCTCAAGCCCCGCAGAACCTTCTCCCACCGGGGATCAGGATACAAGACCTCGGCGATATCCCCGAGTGTGAGGGTCTCCTGAAAGACCACGACCTCCTCCCTGAGGCGCACCTCAAGGGTCAGCGCAAAGGCCAAAGACACCGCGCTTAAAAGGCCAAAAAGCACAAAAACCCCCACCCACAGCCGCAAACGGCCTCACCTCTTCATATTGTTGGTGATGCTCATCATCTCGTCGGCCGTGGTGACCGCTTTGGCGTTGATCTCGTAAGCTCTCTGGGCAGAAATCATCCGGACCATCTCCTCCACAATCTGGACGTTGGAGGTCTCGAGAAACCCCTGGGCCAGCGTCCCGAAACCCCCAAGTCCTGGGGTTCCCACCTGGGGATCGCCTGAAGCTGCTGTGGCCACGTAGAGGTTCCTTCCAATACTCAGGAGTCCTGCGGGGTTCACAAAACGGACCAGTTCAATCACTCCGACTTCCTGAGGTTCCGTCTCCCCGGGCATCTTCACCGTAACCGTCCCGTCCTGGGCGATGGTGATGGACTCAGCTTCCTGAGGAATGGTGATGGGAGGCTCAAGAGGGAATCCATCGCTTGTGACCATCCTTCCCTGGGCATCGAGCTTAAAGGACCCGTCTCTCGTGTAGGCCACCGTTCCGTCAGGGAGAAGGACCTGGAAGAACCCATCCCCCTCGATCACGAGATCCAGCGGATTCCCAGTTTCGTAGACATCACCCTGGGAGAAAATCTTCTGAATGGCCGCCGGGCGTACCCCAAGACCCACCTCAATGCCCGAAGGAACCTGGGTCTCGGGAGAGGTGGGGGTTCCCTTGAAGCGGATAACCTGGTACATGAGGTCCTGGAAGTCCACCCGGCTCTTCTTGAACCCCGTGGTGTTGACGTTGGCGAGGTTGTTGGCAATCACATCGAGGTCGAGTTGCTTGGCCTGCATCCCCGTGGCCGCCGTCCATAGCGCTCGAATCATCGCTCTCCTCCTCCTATCCCAGACGAGGGATGTCATTTACCGCCTTCCCCAGCGTTTCATCCTGGGCCACTACAGCCCGCTGGGTGAGCTCGTACTCTCTGAGGGCTTCAATCATCCGCACCATGGCCTCCACAATCTCCACATTGGACCGTTCCAGAAATCCCTGCCGGATGGTATACCGCTGGGCCACCTCGGGCACCACTCCTCTTGGCACCCGAAAGAGGTTCTCACCCTGTTTCTCCAGAAGGCCAGGATCAGCGAACCGCACAATCCGGAGTTTCCCTACCACCTCTTCCCCCACCCGGATATTGCCCTCTTCATCCACCACCACCTCTCCCTGCGGGGGAAGCACGAGGTCGCCCCCCTCTCCCTGGACAGGATACCCCCCTGGAGTCACAAGCCTTCCATCGGCACTCCGCAGGAAATTCCCTGCCCGGGTGTACGCTTCGCCTTCCCCGGTCATCACCACGAAAAACCCTTCACCCTCGATGGCGAGATCCAGGGGGTTCCCCGTCATCTCCAACCTGCCCTGGGAAAAATCGGTGGTGAACTCCACCTGGGGCTGCACAGCAAGGGGGAGTTCCCCCACAAAAGCGGGATGTTCTCCAGAAACAAAGCGGAAAAGCTCCGCTACCTCTCCTCCCTCAATGGAGAAGACGTCCTTTTTAAAGCCCGGGGTGTCGATATTGGCAATGTTGTTGGCGAGGATAGCCTGCTTGATTTCGTGGAGATTGAGCCCCGAAAGGGCAGTGTAGATTCCCCGGATCACGCTATCACCTCCCGCAGGGGAGGTGATAAAGAAACATGCCAAAAAGAAGAGGTTACGGATGGGAATTTCTGAGGAAAACCCGAAGGAAGTTCTCCCAAAGACACGCCTTCAGGTCCTCGGGGTTTTCCCCCAAAAGAGCGGCGAAAAAGCCCGCCGTCTCCACGAGGAATGCCGGCTCGTTTCTTGCACCCCGCTTTGGCTGAGGCGCAAGATAAGGCGCATCGGTTTCGAGGAAAAGACGCTCAGGAGGAACCGTCCGCGCCATCTCCCGGAGACGAAACGCCTTCGGATAGGTCACCACACCGCCAAAAGATACGTACCACCCCCGGGAGAGAACACGCCTGAGGAGTTCCGAATCCCCCGAAAAGCAGTGCCACACCACAGGGACGTTTCTGGCTTTTTCTGCGAGAATCCGGAAGACGTCCTCCTCTGCATTCCGGGAGTGCACCACAAGGGGAAGGCTGTACCGTTCAGCGAGTTCAACCTGAGCAGCAAAAACGGCCTTTTGCTCTTTTTTGTAGGTTGTGTCCCAGAAGTAATCGAGGCCAACCTCCCCCACCGCGAGGATGCTTTCCTCTTTGAGGAGGTCCTCAAGCGGTGAAAGGTCGACCTCCCCCTTCACCTCTTGAGGGTGTACCCCCACACATCCGTAGACCCCGGGATAGAGCCGGACGAGTTCCACGACCTTTTCCGAAGACTCAAGAGAGGTCCCAGCGGTGACAACGTGCGCCACTCCCACCTTCCGGGCACGGGACAGCACCTCGGGGAGATCCTCCCGGAAGGCCTTGTCGTCAAGGTGGGCGTGAATGTCGACCCAAAAGGTCATCGCACTCTGCTTCCCGGAGCGATGTCTCGATCAACGGTGACGAGGCTCACCTTCCCCTGCCCGTCATCGGCGGCAAGGAGCATTCCCTGGGATTTGATCCCCCGGATGACCGCGGGTTCGAGGTTGGCGACCACCACAACCTTTTTCCCCACCATCTCCTCCACCGAATAGTACGGAGCCAGTCCGGCAACCAGGGTCCGTTCCTCCGTTCCCAGGTTCACCCGGAGCACCATAAGGGCCCGGGTTCCCTCCACCCGCTCGGCGCTCACCACTTCCCCAACCCGAAGGTCGATTTTCTGGAAATCTTCAAGGTGGATTTCCTGAGATTGCATTCCGTTCAACCTCCTCTCATCCCTGCAGGCGAGGAAACAGGGGCTCAGGCTGAGCCACAGAGAACACCGATGGACCCTTCCCCCAATCGCACAGCGCCAGAGGATTGCAATCCTCCAGAATTTCCTCCACCCCCAGGTACTGCAAAAGCCTCGTTGCAGTCTCCGGCATGAAGGGGAACACAAACACCCCGAGTATCCTTCCGCAATCAAGGAGTCTATATAGCACCCGGTCGAGTTCCTCCCCAAGACCCGGATCCTTTGCCATCCGCCAGGGGGCCCTCTGGTCGAGGTAACGGTTGCCGAAGTGCACAAGACGCCAGACCTCTCCAAGGGCCTGGGAGAAGGCAAAACGGTCCATAAAGGCGAAGAACCGTTCTCGAACCTCCTGAAGGAGCTCTTCCCACTCCCGGTCTTCATACCGGGAAGGTTTCGCCACCCGGCCACTCCGGTACTTCCAGACCATGTTCAGCGTCCGGTGGATGAGGTTTCCGAAGTTATCCGAAAGATCAGCATTGCTCCGCTCCACAAATGCCCGCTCCGAAAAATCCCCATCCAGCCCAAAGCTCACCTCCCGCATGAGGAAGTACCGGAAGCGATCCACACCAAATCGGGCAATAACCTCAAGGGGGTCCACCACATTGCCCTTGGATTTGGACATCTTCTCTCCCTCCACCGTCCACCAGCCATGGGCGAAGACCCGCCGGGGGAGAGGAAGCCCCGCCGCAAGGAGCATGCTGGGCCAGAGGACAGCATGGAACCGGAGGATGTCCTTCCCCACAAGGTGGTGGGCCGAAGGCCAGAAGGTCTCGAAGAGTTCCCTATCCCTCCCAAACCCCACCACCGTGAGGTGGTTGATGAGCGCATCGAACCAGACGTAGATGGTGTGATCTGGGTCTCCGGGAACGGGAATCCCCCACCGGACCCCCAATCGAGAAATGCTCTGGTCTTTGAGGCCCCCCTTCACGAAACTGTAGATTTCATTGAAGCGGCTCTCCGGCATCACGAAGTCGGGATGCTCATCAAGGTACCTCAGGAGAGGCTCGGTAAATTTCGAGAGGGCGAAGAAATAGCTCTCCTCCCGCAGGCGCTCAAGGGGCCTGCCACAATCAGGACACACCAGGCGCCCTTCAAGCTGCGCTTCCGTCCAGAAGGTCTCACAGGGTACACAGTACCATCCCTCGTACTCACCCTTGTAGATGTATCCCTTCTCCTTGAGGAGGAGAAAGAACGATTGAACGGTTCTCTCGTGCTCGGGGTCGGTTGTCCTGATGAACACATCGTGGGAGATGTGCATCCGTTTCCAGAGGTCCTGGAAACGAAGGACCACCCGATCCACGAGTTCCTGGGGAGTAAGACCAGCATCCTGAGCAGCCCTGGCGATTTTCTGCCCGTGCTCGTCGGTTCCCGTGGAGAAGAGCACCCGTTCCCCTTTCATGCGGTGGAAACGGGCCAGAACGTCGGCAGCGCAGGTGGTGTAGGCATGCCCGATGTGGGGAACGTCGTTCACATAGTAGATTGGCGTCGTGATATAGAAACTCCCATCCATTCCCTGTCCCCTCGTTTCCCACATTTTGCCCTTAAAAGTACCGCACTTTCCGGGCGCTGTCAATCGCCTGGTGGAGGAGCCCACGTACTTCTCCCTCGAAACTGCAGGACCGAAGGAAGGTCACGGGGCGAGATTATCTCCTATTTGACATAACCTGATATTTTGACTATAATAGAGAACGCCTGCAGCGTCAAGCCCTCGTGCGGAGGTGGTTCCCATGCGTGATCTGGTTACTCAAAACCATTCCTGTCGCACCGGTCGGCACACGAGAGAACCGTGTACTGAAGAAGTCCAGAAACCATGGGGACGTTTCATCCGGTACACCCTCAACGAGCCCACCACGGTGAAAATTCTCGAGGTTAAGCCTCAGGCATCACTGAGCCTGCAATCCCACCGCCATCGCGACGAGCTGTGGGTTGTGCTCTCCGGAGAGGCCACGGCAGAAATCGAGGGGAGGAAACACCGGCTTGGAGACCTTGCAACGCTTTTTGTTCCTCGAGGGACAAAACACCGTCTCTGGGCACACCGCGCTCCGGTGAGAGTCCTCGAAATTTCTTTTGGCTTTTTCGACGAAGAGGACATCGTCCGCTACGAGGACGAGTATGGGAGAACCTGAAAACTCACGGGAGGTGAGAACAATGTCCACTCCTCGCAATCAGAGGGTCCTGTATTTTTCAACATATCCCCCAACGGAATGCGGCCTGGCCACCTTCACCCAGGACCTTGCTTCTGCCGCTACTTCCTGGGGTCTCGCACATCCTGTGGTCATTGCCATTGAACAGGGAGGGGAAAAGACTTCAACGCGACCTCCTGAGGTACTCTTTGTGGTGCGGAGGGACCACGAGCTCGACTACATCAAGGCGGCAAAGATTGCCAGCGATGTTGCCGATGTGGTGAGTATCCAGCACGAATTCGGCATCTTCGGCGGAGAAAACGGGGAGTTTGTGCTCACTTTCCTGAAGCATCTGAAAAAGCGCTCTGTTGTGACTCTCCACACCGTTCTCTCGCGCCCGGACTCTGGGAAACTTGCCATTATCCGGGAAATGTCTCACTACGCCGACGCCTTCGTTTGCATGAACCGTCTGGCCATCCCCATCCTTGAACGGGTGTACGGCCTCCCACCGCACAAAATTTCCTACATCCCCCACGGAGCGCCCCACCACATCCCCGAAGACAAGGACAGAGCAAAAAGTCTCCTTGGACTTTCGGGGAGAACTGTTCTCTCCACCTTTGGCCTCCTCAGTCCGGGGAAGGGCATCGAATACGCCATCGAAGCCCTGCCTGGAGTTGTTCACCGTTTCCCCAACGTCCTCTACCTCATCCTCGGAGAAACCCATCCCAAAGAGCGAGAAAAACGGGGAGAATCCTACCGGGCCCTTCTGGAAGAGAAAGTTCGTAGGCTCGGTCTCGAAGACCACGTGCACTTCGTGAACCGTTACCTCTCTCAGGAAGAACTCGCCCAGTACCTTACCGCAACAGATATTTACCTCACACCCTATCTCAATCCCGAGCAGGTCACAAGCGGTACCCTCGCCTATGCCCTCCGCTTTGGAAAAATCGTCATCTCCACACCCTACCTCTCCGCCCGGGAAGCACTTCAGGACGGTACAGGCATTCTCGTTCCCTTCCGGAATACCACGGCCATCCAGGAAGCACTCCTGGAACTCCTTGAGCACCCCGAGAAAATGCACGCCATTGAAGTCCAGGCAAAAAACGCCGGGACAGCCTACTCCTGGGACCGGGTGGCTCAAGAATACGCGAAACTCCTCGAACGTATTCTCTGCCATGCCCGTGCCGCGTCCTCGAAGGAGTGAAGGACTATGCTCTTCCTGAGGACACGGAAAAAGACCCTCGCTCTTCGCCTCGAGTACCTTGCGGCGCTCACCGACCACTTTGGCCTCTACCAGCATTCTGTTTTCGGCGTCCCCGACCTCCGCCACGGGTACACCACCGATGATGTAGCCCGAGCTCTCCTTGTGACCATCCGCCATTTTGAGCTCTTTGGCAAACCCTGGGTACTGAAACTCTCAAGAAGGTACCTGTCCTTCCTCCAGTGGGCTCAGAGACCCGATGGGCTCTTCCACAACCTCTTCGCCATCGACCGTAAACCCCTTGACGAGGTGGGTTCTGAGGACTGTCAGGGGAGAGCCTTCTGGGCGCTTTCGGCCCTGTTCGCTTCTTCCTGCTTTCCCCGGGAGCTCAGAGAACCTGCCCGGAGAATGCTTGAGAGGCTCACCCCTCATCTTCTCTCCCTGCACCATCCCCGCCCGATGGGTTTTCTCCTCGAGGGCCTGCGTGAACTTGTCCCGGAAGGAGCGGTCCCGGGGATGGAGCTCTCCATCACCGAATGCGCCTCGCTCTTTGGGGAAAAGATCCTCAGATGCTACAGGGAGCATTCCGACCCCCTGTGGAGGTGGTTCGATGAGGCCCTTACCTGGGGCAATGCCCTGCTCCCCCTGGCCCTTTTCACCGCCTATGAACTCACCGAGGACCAGAGGTTTTTCAAAGCAGCCAAAGAAAGCTTTGAATTCCTTTCTTCTCAGGTCTTTATGGACGGCATGTTCGTCCCTATCGGGAATAGAGGGTGGTATCGGAAGGGAGGGAAACGGGCGCTTTTTGACCAGCAGCCCATTGAGGCCTTCTGGATGCTCGTTGCCTCCCTCAGAGCCTCGAAATTCTACGACCCGGAGAGGAACCGAAAACGAGCTTCGCTGTCTTTAGAGTGGTTTCTGGGAAGAAATGTCCACCACTTGAGTCTCTACGACGAAGCAACAGGTTCCTGCGCCGATGGACTCACGCCTTCTGGGCTCAATGAGAATCGGGGAGCCGAAAGCACCATTGCGTGTCTTTTGAGTCTGCTTTTTGCCCATAAAGCGGGGTTTTTCAGAGTAAAAGCCCTCTGAGCCTTGCCGAAGCCCGAAACTTCTGTCATAATGGGATTGTGCGCGGAATTGAACACGCCCTCAATCCCCGAAAGATTCTCAGGCAGTTCCTCGTGGGAGTGGGCGGGAGTGCAGGGGCCCTGGTGCTCATCGTGCTTTCCCTTTTCCGCCGGGAAGGACGGGTGGTCTTTGCCGTTCCTGCTCCCCAGTACCTTCTTTTGGGTGTGCTCCTCCTCATCTGCGGATGGTCCTGCGATGCCCTGCGGGTTATGGTGACGGCCCGCATCTGGAGAAAGCGCATTCGCTTTCGGGATGGCCTCACCGCGGTTCTCTCTGGGTACTTCTTAAGCGGCATCACCCCTGCCAACACAGGGGGGAACGTTGCCGAAATCTACGTCCTCACAAAATCCGGGCTCTCCCTTGGGGAGGCAACCTCGCTGACCCTCGTGGGAGGAGCGCTGTACTCGCTGAGCCTCGTGACCCTCTTCTTCACTTTCTCTTTCCTCCAGAAAGAGCCCATTCCTTCCCGAATCTTCCAGGTCACCTCGTACCTCCTCGGGCTCTATGCCGTCCTCATCGGCATTCTGGCAGCCTTTCTCAGGTTCCCCACGCCCCTTGTGGCGCTCTCTGGGAAAATCGGTGCCTTTCTAACCTCTCGTTTTCCCCGCCTTGCTCCCACTGGACAGGAAATCCCTACCCTCGTCAGCAACTTCCTCTTCGACCTTCGGGGAAAACTCCTCATTTTCCTCCGCAACCCCCATTACCTTGGATGGAACATTGCCATGTACTGCCTGCACTTCCTCTGCCTCTTCGGTACGACCTACTTCATCCTCCTCGCCCTTTCTGAAACCCGTCTCTCTTGGTTCTCGGCCATTCATCTCCAGGTTCCCCTCTTCTTCGCCCTTCGTTTCACCCCGGTCCCTGGAGCAAGCGGTGTGGCCGAGCTCTCCTTTGCCTCGCTCTTCAAGCCTTTCCTTGAAGGCGGAAAGGCGAGCCTTCTTGTGTTCTTCTGGCGTCTTCTCACCTATTATGGGGCCTTAGGTGCCGGAAGTATTGCCTTTTTCCGAACCCTGGCCCGCTGAACCCTTGCCATCCTCCAATTTCTCTGGCAAAATTGGGCCATGAACCACCTCTTTTGGGGGATCACAGCGAGTACGCTGGCGGGTCTTGCAACGGCGCTTGGTGCCATACCCATCCTTTCCCCCTCGCTCCATACCCTCTCCCACCGCCTGAAGGATGAACTCCTCGGCTTTGCCGCCGGGGTCATGCTCGCTGCCACTGCTTTCAGTCTCCTCGTTCCCGCCATCGAGCAGGGTGGGACGTGGGTGACCATCGCGGGGGTGCTTTCCGGAGCCGCACTCTTAGACCTTCTTGACCGCATTGTCCCCCATGAGCACTTTGAAAAGGGAAAGGAGGGCCCGGCATCGAAACTTCGGAAAATCTGGCTTTTTGTGCTCGCCATTACGCTACACAACTTCCCGGAGGGCCTCGCTGTGGGGGTGAGCTTTGGGAGTCGGAACATCGCCGACGGCATCACGGTGGCCGTAGCCATCGGGCTCCAGAACATCCCTGAAGGTCTTGCGGTGGCGGTGTCTCTCCTTGGGGCAGGATACAGCCGAGAAAGGTCCTTCCTTTACGCCCTTCTCACCGGACTTGTGGAACCCCTGGGAGGGATACTGGGTGTTGGGCTTGTCTCGATCATGCATGCCTTTTTGCCCTTTGGCCTTGCCCTTGCCGCAGGGGCGATGCTCTTTGTGATCGGGGATGAAATCATCCCCGAGACCCACCATGGTCCCTCGGCCCGCTACGCCACGTATGCCCTCCTTGTGGGCTTTATTGTCATGATGGGTCTTGACACGGTTTTCGGGTGAAGAGGAATTCCAACGCGTTTCCCTGGTTAGGAAAGAAAAACCCTTGAAGGGGGGAGAACGATGGACCGCTACATTTGCCGCATCTGTGGATACGTGTACGACCCGGCCAAGGGGGACCCGGACTCGGGGATTGAACCGGGAACACCCTTTGAGGCCCTGCCACCCGACTGGGTGTGCCCGGTGTGTGGCGCAAGTAAAGACCAGTTTGAGAAAGAGTGACGCAGAAAGGGCGGCAACTGCCGCCCTTTCTCAGCTTCTTTGACCTCCCTCCACAAGTTCTGCTCCCACTATAAGGCTGACGATTTCATCGGGATTCGTCTCGTGGATGAGGCGCTCACCGACCTTTTCCCCTCGTCGGAGCACCACAAGACGATGCGCAACCTGGAAAACGTCGTAGAGCTGATGGCTGATAATGATGATGGCAACACCCTGGGCACTCAGGGTCTTCACGAGATTCAGGACCTTCCGTTGCTCCGTGACTCCTAAAGCCGCAGTCGGCTCATCCATGATGAGGAGCTTAGCGTTCCAGTAAATGGAACGGGAAATCGCCACCGACTGGCGCTGTCCACCGGAAAGGGTTTTGATTTTGTTCCGCAGCGAGGGGATTTCTATCCCCAGGCGGTCGAGGACCTTCCGTGACTCCTGCATCATGTACTCGTGGTCCAGAACCGGGATGAGGTTGAAGAGCTTCTTGAGTTTCTCACGACCCAAAAAGATATTCGAGTACACGTTGAGGTTCTCCGCAAGTGCCAGGTCCTGGTAGATGGTTTCAATCCCCAGGCGGATCGCATCCATGGGACTGGTGATGCGAACCTCTCTCCCCTCAAAGAAAATTTGCCCCTCATCCGGACGGTACACCCCGGAAATGACCTTGATAAGGGTTGACTTTCCCGCACCGTTGTCCCCCAAAAGCCCTACCACCTCTCCGGGGTACACCGCCATACTGACCCGGTTGACCGCCACGAGGCCGCCAAAACGCTTGACGATGTTCCGCACCTCAAGGAGTGGTCTTCGCTCTCCTTCCATCCTCCTACTCCCCTTTTCTCACGAACTCCGGGAAGAACTGGTCGATGAGCACTGCAAGCACCAGAATGATGCCCACATAGACGTACTTGTTGTACGTGGGAAGACCCAGGTTAACCATGCCGGTCTCTAGCATAGCAATAATCAAGGTCCCGATGATGGACCCCGCCATACTCCCCGTCCCCCCGTAGAGGCTTGCCCCACCGATGACCACAGCCACAACCGAGTCAAGCATCCGCGCTGCCCCGGCATCAGCCCGTCCAGTCACGAATCGAAGGGTATACATCACCCCACCCATTGCGGCAAAGAACGAGGAAATCATGTACACCCGGATGAGGTGCTTCTCCACAGGGATTCCAGCTCTCCGGGCAGCGTCGATATTCCCCCCGATGGCGTAGACGTGCTGCCCGAACTGGGTTCTGGCAAGGATGAAGCCAAAAATAGCCACAGCAATAATGGAGAAAACGAACACGTTGGGGAAGAGGGGAATCATGGCCCGAATGTCGGCCCGGCTGATCCCCTGGGGCGGGCTAAAGAGAGTCAGCGCCTTTCCCGGAAGGTAGTAAAGGAGGTACCCGTTTCCGATAAAGCCCACAAGGGGTGGAAGTCCGGAAATCGGGACGTTATTGCAGAGGATTTCGGAGAGACCATAGGCAACGCCGTACATGCCAAAGGTGGCGATGAAAGGAGGAACCCGAAGTTTCGCTACCAGGGCACCGTTGACAAGACCCGGCAAAAGCCCAAAGAGCAGGGCACCAGCGCATCCAAGAAGAATCGACAGGCCCTGCGAGACTGAAGCTGCCTGAAGCATGACCATAATTTTGGCACTGACCACACAGGCCAGACCCATGACAAACCCTACGGAGAGGTCAATACCTCCCGTGATGATGACGAAGGTCTCCCCGGCAGCAAGGAGCAGAATGGTTGTTGCCGCAACCAGGATGTTCTGGAAATTCCTGGCACTGAAAAACCCAGTGCCGATGATACTGAACACCACGATTTCACCGAGGAGAAAAAAGGCCACCCAGGCTCTTCCCAGGCGATACAACCACTCTTTCTGCCCTACCATAACACGTTCCATGGCTTCCCCTCAATCATAGACAACTTCCGGGAACAGCTGATCGATAACCACGGCAAAAACCAGAATCGTCCCCACGGCGATGTACCGGTAAAAAGGAAGGATGCCGCTCATCAGAAACCCCACTTCAAGGACGCTGAGCACAAAAACCCCCAGAGCTGTTCCGAGAATGCTCCCTTTGCCCCCCATGAGGCTTGCCCCACCAATCACCACAGCGGCAATAGCGAAAAGCTCAAGACTTGCGGCAAACTGCGTGTGGGTCCCGATGGAAAAAATGAGCGTGGAAAGAACACCAGAAAAAGCAGCAAAAAGCGACGAGATGACGTACACCCGGATGAGGTGCTTCTCCACAGGGATTCCAGCTCTCCGGGCAGCGTCGATATTCCCCCCGATGGCGTAGATGTGCTGCCCGAATTGGGTCTTTGAGAGCACGAACCCAAAGACGAAAAGGAGTGCAAAGGCGACGACCGTGGCGTAGGGGACAATGCCCACGAGGTTTCGCGCCTCGGCTTCGGTAAGACCCAGAGGCTTCTCGAATATCGTAAAGAGACGGCCAGGAAGGAGATAGAAGAAAAAGCCGTTGCCAATCTCTCCCACCTCGTCGGGGAGAAAGGTAATGGGAAACCCCTTTGAGTATCGCAGCGCAAGGCCGTTGGCAATGCCGTACATGCCTAAGGTGGCAATAAAGGGAGGCACCCGAAACCTGGCTACCAGTATCCCGTTCACAAGACCTGGCAAGAACCCCAGGAGCACTCCCACAACGATGCCGCAGAAAATGGCAAAATACGGTGAATACCCCAGGGCATAGAGGTCCCGAATGACAATGGCTGAAATCACCGAAATGAGCCCTCGAACAAACCCCACGGAGAGGTCAACACCTCCCGTGATGATGACGAAGGTCTCCCCGGCGGCAAGAAGGAGCGCTGGAGAAGAGGTCAGAAGGATGTTGTTCAGGGTCTTCAGCGAGAGAAAGCCTCGTCCGGTGAAGCTGAAAACGACGCAGAGAAGGAAGAGGAAGAGAACCACCCAGTTCCGACCAATCCTTGCGACAAGCTGTGTGCGAGACATCACGCTCGTCATCCTCCGGATCGGGGAAAGGGGGCATAAAGCCCCCCTTCCTCAGTCTGCCCGGTAAATGTACTGCTGGGCTTCCGGATCGTCCACGTTGTCCCGGGTGAAGAAGAAGAACCCCGGAACCATCCGCTTGGGAATCTCTTTCCCTTCAACAAAGTATTGGTATGCCGCCTCAACAGCCAGTGTTCCGATTTCGTAGGGTTTTTGGGCAAGGACAAGGTCAACCTTCCCTTCCCTCAGGGCTTTGATGAGGTCCTCCGTAGCATCCCAGGAGGCAATCTTCACTACCCCGGCAAGCCCTGCGTTCACCACTGCCTGATACGCACCCTGTGCGCTGTAGAGGTTGGTGCCGAAAATGCCCACAATATCCGGATGGGCAGCGAGAGCAGCGGCAACCTGTTGCTGTGCCTTTTCCTGAATGTCAAGGCAGTATTCCACGCCGACGATTTCGATATCCGGGTACTCCGACATCCCCTTCTTGAATCCCTCAACCCGCTCGACAACGCTTGAGACGTCGGGGTTCGTGGTTTCGACGAAAACCTTCCCCTTCTTCCCAATCATCTCGGCAAGGCGATGGGCGATCTCAACCCCGCCCTGGAAGTTGTCGGTGCCGATAAAGGTGAGAGGGAAGGAGTACTCGCTCGGTTTTGAGTAATCGCCGTCACCAATGTAGGTATCCACGGTGATGATTTCAATGCCCATGTCGTGGATGCGCTTCAGCGGAGCAATGAGGGCATCCTTTGAGGTAGGCCCGGTGATGATGACGTCAATGTCGCCTCGTGCAGCCACAGCCTCAAGAATCGGCACCTGGACCTCAGGGCCCCAGGCCTTTGGATACTCGGCCACAAAGAGTTCAAGCCCGAGTTCCTTGCACTTGTCCGCAATGCCTTTGCCAATCATGTAGTAGAAGGGGTCACTGATAGCAGGACACCAGGCGATTTTTGGTTTCTTCCCCTCGGCAAACACACCACTTGCCAGAACTCCCACAACAAGAACCACCAAAACCAGCGCAACCAGAACCTTCCGCACAGGAAATACCTCCCTTCAGCATGACTGTCCCTCAAAGAGTTTCCCAGGACATCACTTTTTTCACGCGCTGTCTCTCACCCCCTTCAAAAGCATCCTAAAGCAGCCTCCCCTCCACACCCGCAGGATCCCCGCAGGACAATCTCCACGGGGAGCACCACGGTTTCTCCTGCGAAGGAGGGACACGTCATCCGGGAGAACAGGAGAACCGCTGCTTCCTTGCCCAGGGCATAAGCCGGCTGTGCCACAACGGTGAGGCGAGGCTGAACAAGGTCAGCCATCTCAAAATCGTCAAAGCCGACCACGGCAACGTCCTGGGGAATCCTGAGGTTTCTCTCCCGAATCGCCTTCAGGACCCCCTGGACCACGAGATTGTTTGCAGCAAAAATCGCCCGAGGCCGGAGGGGGAGAGCGAGAAGCTCGTGGGTTTTCCTGTATGCCTCGTGGATGGTCTTTGCTCCATCCTTCACCATTTCGGCACAGAGCCTAATTCCTTCCTCGTCCAGGGCCTGTCGGAACCCTGCGAAACGCTCCTGCGCCGTAGGCAACCTGAGATCCGAGGCCAAAAAGGCTAGTCGTTCAAAGCCGTGCTCAAGAAGATGGCGTGTCAGCCGGTAGGCTCCTGCTCTATTCTCCACCTGAACTACAGGGCCATCGAAACCCCGGGGAGGACGGTCGACGAACACCAGGGGGATGTGGGAAGCCAGGTCCTTGAGGTATGCCTGGGACCCCGTGGCGGGAACAATAATGAGGCCGTCAACCTGTTTCTCCACGAAAATGCGGACGTAGAGTTTCTCCTTCTCCAGGAGTTCATCGGAATTCGCTACAAGAACGCTGTAATTCCGGGCAAAGGCCTCGTCCTCGATTCCCCGAACAACGGTGCTGAAGAAACCGTTGGTGATGTCGGTGATGACGACCCCAATGGTGTAGGTCTTTCTGCCCCGAAGGCTTCGGGCCAGCGCATTGGGACGATACCCCAGGGCCTCAATGGCGGCCAACACCCGCTTTCGAGTTTCCGCACTCACACCCTTGTCGCCGTTGATGACGCGGGAAACCGTCTTGAGGGAAACACCAGCAGCCTGGGCAACGTCCCGTATGGTGGGAGTCTTCCGTGGGGAATGGTCCTTCTTCAGACAGCCCCCTCCTCGACAACGTTGTCGTTTAGAAAAAGTATACACCATCCCCTTCCCCCGTCAAGAACAACAAGAGGGTCTCACGTGAAAGCCTCGACAATGCGACACAGCCCAGGATGAAGCGATACTATTCCCCGCAGGGAATACGCTGGAAATCCCAGGTGTACTTCACCGCCCCTGTGGACAGGGGGTACTCCACCACCTTTTCACCCTTCACCACGTTGAGGTTTGGGGTGACCTCCTGGATTTCGCCGCTTGACATCTCGAAGCGGTCAAGCTCTGTCTCCAGGGAAGCGGTACGGGTTTCCCGGGTTTCCCCGGTGCAGACGTCGTGGTATCGACCCAGGACCTCTGAAAAACCTCTCCAGATAAGGCCTCTGAACCCACAGGAAAAGCGATACTGCCCGGTTTTCCTGTCCACCACCACACTGGCAGAGATTCGAAAATCTCTGTCGCTCAAAGTGCCGCGTACCCTGGTTTCCGAAGATTCCCAGCTCCCCGGTCTCACCGGGACTTCACCTCTTACCCCTTTCCTCCGGCAGGTGGTCACACAGCTCTCACGGAAGGTTTTGATGGTCATCTCGTACGTCCCCGAGAAATCCTGGGAGAGGATAGTCTCGGGTTGACCTGGCCGCAGAAGAAGCTCGCCCCAGACGTGGGCGTGGAGTTCGGTGGCGAGTTCTGATTCATCCCTCCCGCATTCTGCGGAATCGCTCTTTTTCGTTTCCCTAAAGGACAGGTCCACGGTGATATCCACTGTCCCCCGCCAGCATGCCGGCTCCTCCACCAAGGCAACCGAAGTTCGCTCCTCCAGGGCATCCGGATATCCCTCAGGCCGGTACCGGGCAACGACCTCCACTCCTTCCTCTTGTACTCCTGCCTGGTACATGAGCTGAATTCTCCCCCGGGCATCGGTTCGTACCTTACCCTGGGGTTTTAGGGAACCATCCACAAGACCGTTCGCTTCTACGGTGACCACCTCACCCTCCAGGGGGACACGCGCCCCATCGGGGGTAACCTGAAAAAGACGCACCTCAACAGCGGTCGATGCACCAGGGGCAATGTACGCCTCTTCCGGCTCGACCTCTAAAGCCACTCCGGCAATGGGGACCGGGGGCAGGACGTCTTGAGTTCGGATCCCGTCGATGCCGCAGGTTTTTGCCTGAAAGAGGTCAAACCCGGGTTCTAATCCTTCTCTCAGGGTATAGGTGATCGACCCACCTTCTTCACCCGTAATCTCCAGCAATACAAGGTTTTCGGTGACCACAAAATCCTGGGGGAAACCCTTCGTGGGGCGCAGTTCTCCTCGTTCCGTTCTTCTGGGGAAAATCACCACCTGGCCATGGTACGGATCAAAGACCGGCTCACCCCGGCAATTTTCCACCCGGACGCGGATATCCATCTCCCGTTCATCGAGTTTTGGGGAAACGTAGGGCTTCTCCAGGGCAAATTCCATCACCGGCCCCCGTGGGGGAACCCGGTGGGTTCTTTCGTACTCCAGAATGCGGGTCTCCAGAGAACCGTACCGGTCAATATTCTGCTCGATGGTGCGAAAGACGTCGGGGTCATCCTGCACAACGGAAACCCCAAGGACACTTCCGGGAAACCCGCACGCATTGTTCTGCACAAGCTTTGAGCTCATGAAGACGGCGGTGTGCTCCCCCTCAAGGACACCGGCAACCTCGATATCCTCCCCTGCGGCAATAAGACCCAGGGTGTAGGAAAAGCTGTAGTCGCAACCGCTACCATCTTCCACAAAGTCAATCTGCGGGGAGTTCTCCCGCAATTCCTCCAGGACCACGGTGCGTATCTCCTGCCAGAGGGATTCCCAGGATCGGTGGGGATATCGCCCCTTCAAGTACTCCTGAACATCCGCCTCGTCCACAACCGTCCCACTCACCGATACCCTGGGTCTTGCGCAGCCGCTTTCCTGGGCATGAGCTCCCGACAAAGCCAGAGTTAGCAGGACAACAGAAAACAGCGAGAAGACTCTCTGCCAAGTCTTTGCCATGCTCTCCCCTCCTTGCCCCAAGCCATTATACCATGGCCGTCGTCTCTTTCCTTCCATTGCCAAAACCCTAGTGGTACAATAGTATCAATACGTCTCAAGGAGGGGAAGACGATTTCCTTTTTCCTTTGCTCCCGGTCTCTCTGGAGCTCCTGCTTCAGGGCGTTCCTGCGAATATTCCTGGTGCTTTTCTGGCTTTCTTTCCCTTTCCTCTCCGCCTGTGCCGAAGAAGTTTCCCCTTTGCCCTTTGAAATCCTCTACCGGTGGGAACCGCTCCGGGAAACCTCGGCCACCAGAGTGGTGGCCGAGGTTTCCCTCTACCCCACAAGTGGTCCTTTGTGGGAGGGGAATCTCCTGGCTTTTTCAGTGCGGCAACAGGTGCTTGTGGTCGTGGATTTGGCAACCGGGAAGGTCGTCTTTGAAGAGGAGTACCCCGACAAATGCATCGTGCACGCGGTGAGAAATGGACGTGTCTTCTTTTGCGTCGGCGGCGCCTCTCGGGTCTTTGTCGTCTCTCCTTCCAATGCCCAAGAGCGGTCTTTTCCGGGGCGTCTTGTCCTTGTGACGGAAGGTGGGTTTCTCGTTACCAACGACCGGGGGACCATCAAGGTCTTTCATCCTGCAACCGGAGAGTGCCTTTTTGCGCAAAGAGCACACTCCGCGCACCCGGTTTTCGCGATTGGAAACCGTATCTTCGTTCCCACGCAGGATAAAAGCCACAACTTCGCCGGCTACGTGGCGTTTTCGGCACCGGATAGAAAGGTTTCCCCCTGCCCTTCCCTCGGTCGGGGTTCGTACACCTTCTACCGTCCCGGGGAGGGGACTTTCCCACAGTACGCCTTTCCCGATGCCCCTCTTCCCGTTTTGCATCGGGAGGAAAGGGACACCGGGGGTTTCCTCGAACTCCTCGATACCCAAGCGCAGACCCTCTGGAAAATTCCCCTCGCCTTGCTGGGGATTGTCGCTCCGGGGGCAGTTCCAAACCCGCCCCTTGTGGTTTTCGACCGCTTGGGGGAGAAGATGCTCCTTGCTATAGCCAAAGAAAGCGACCCCGGAGAAAAAACGCCGTTTGTGGTTTGCGTGGTGGATTACCGGGGGAACCATACCCTCCTGGGGGAGTTCCGGCCCCATTCGGCCAATAAAATTTTCGGGGCCTTTCTCGCCGATACCTCGGTGGCGGTTTTAGTAGAGGAAACGCCGGATACCATCACCCTTCAGATTTTCTCTTCCCAGGGGGAGCTCCTCCGCAAGACTACGCTTGAGCCCAATCTTCCCAGCCCCTTCTGGCCGCACTTTGTGGAGGGGCGGGAACTCCTCCTTTTCCGCAAAGAACTTTTCCTGCGCTATCAACTCCCTGAAGGAGAAATTACCGGGGTTTACGCTTTTCCTGAGGGCTTTGAACCGGATCTCTCGCGCTCCTCAAGCGTTATCACCCACGCCGGGAAGGTTTTCACCTTCCTTTCTAACCGCTTCGGAAAAGAGGGAGGAATAGAGAAACCGTCTCTTGTGTCCTTCGATGTCACCGGAGAGAGCTGGCCGCTTCCTTTGGAGCTCGTCTCGGTATCCCCCCACGGAGAGCATTTGTACCAGGTTTTCGAAGATCTCCCCACCGAACTCCGTTTCCGCACCCCTCCAGGGCTTGAGGCAGCCCTTCGGGTAACCGCCGGCGAAGGACCGGTGCAGAAGAGAGAGAAAGCCACCTACGAGTGGCACACCCCGACTCTCCCCGAAAAAAGTCCCAAAAACGTCGCCCTTTTCGCTTCCCTGGGACCGGCGCAACGCACCTTCCCCATGGAGGTGGTCCCCTTCCCCAATCCCCTTACGCTGGAGGTCACCGAGTGGTATGAAGGGGAGTATCTCGTGGTCTTGTGGACCCTGCGTAACAGCTCTTTCGCCGATATTTCCGACCTTTCCTTTGCGCTTACCGAAATGCACAACCTCGCTTTCTCTCACGGTGATCCCTTCCCCGAAAGGATCGCACCTGGTGAGCGACTTTCCGGAAAACTCTCCTTCACCGTCCGGATTACCGCAGAGAACCCCGACGTTTCCCCCCGCTTTCGCGGCTACGAACTCCCCACACGCGGGATACTGCGGGTTTCCTCTTCCCGTGGAGTCGCCGAAGCGCCCTTCGGGAAACTCCTTCCCATTCCACCCCGCTACGCTTTCCGGCTGGGAATCTACGACCCCGCAGGGGGGAAATGGCTTCCTGCCTCTATGGTTGCGCAGTACCTGCGGATTGAGGACCAGGAAGGACGGGATATCACCCCGGAACTCACCATGAGGGCTGAAGGCGAGAGGCTCCTTGTGGGGAACATCGCCCCGGGTGTTCCCGGAAAACCCCTAAAACTGCGGCTTATCTGGGAAACTCCCCCGCGAAGTTTCCGGGTGGAGGTGGGTTCCATTTTGAGAGAAGGAAAAGTGGAACCCCGGTTTGAAAATGTCCTGGCCCCCAAGCTTCGCACAGAAGGCGTGATCGAAATCTCTTTCCCCGCAAACACCCCCAAAGACCAGGAGGGTTTCCGCTATAACCCACCGTACTATGAGCTGCGGCTTCCGGAAAACCAGCCTCCCCAGGCCGATTTTACGCTTGTAGATGACGAGATGTCCCACTTTCGATCCACCGTTTTCGATGCTACTTCCTCAAGCGACACCGATGGGGTGATCACCGAGTACTGGTGGTGGTCGAAGACTTCCCGCTTTCCCGATACCCACGCTCGAAGGTTTGCCCATTCCTTTACTGCTTCCGGTATCATCCCGGTAACCCTTGAGGTCCAGGACGACCGAAAAACCACAAGCCGCATCGAAAGAGAAGTGGCTGTGGATGCCACAAGAGATATCGGCGGGCGCCACGTCACCATCCCCCCGGCGTTTGTGCGGCAAGCGAGGGTTTCCTACGAAGTGGAGGTGCTCACCGGAGATACCGAGGGTGCGGGAACCGATGCCCGGGTGTTTTTGGCGCTCTATGAAAAGCAAGAACGCCAAGGGGTGGTCTATGGCTCCGGGGTGATGGAGCTCACCTCACCCTTCAATCCCTTCGAACGGGGGGGAAAGGACCGCTTCTTTCTTGAGGGGCGGAAAATCGAAAATCTCGACCATATCGCTCTCCTCCACGATAACTCCGGAAGCCGCCCCGGGTGGTACGTGGTGGGCCTTGCGGTGAAAGATACCGCCACAAAAAGGGAATGGGTTTTCCTCATTGATCGCTGGCTGGCGCTTGACGAAGCCGACCACAAAACCTATGGGGAATTCAAGCCCCTCACCTCCACCTATCCTGCCGGGGTGGTGGTGGAAGGGGATCGGAATTCCTATAACCTCACGGAACTGAGTGAGACCGTTTTTATCGTACCTTCGGGGATAGCGGAGTTCTACTTTACCTGCGGCGACGGTACGAAAGCGATGGCGGTGTACCGGGAAAACGGAACCCTCCTTGGCTGGCACAATGCTTCGGGGAAGAAGCGCGTGGTCCCCTATATTCCCGAGAACGAATGGGGCGTGAAATTCGAAACCGCAAACCTCACCCGTCCGCAGCGCTTCAAAGTGGAGGTTTTCAGCGGAAACTCGCAAACCGAGCAATGGATCTGGGTCTTCCCTCCCAACTGGTCGAGCTACCCCCAGGCGGCGCTCCGGGCTTCGCTACTCTTTGGCTTCAAAAACGAGGTGAGCAAAGCGGAGGAGAGTAACATTTTTTACTCCGCCAAGAGAATCCGGGAATACCTTGCAGGACTCAGAGCCGATGTGGTGAACGCCTCTTTACCTTCCTTGCAATACGGTATGAGCGCCCTCTCCATCTTCGGACCTTCCCCCGACAGCCTCATCCAGGACACCCTCTCCACGGTGGTGGAACAGTACCTGGAAAATCAGGAAGGCCTCATAGCGAGTATTTTCGGCTTTCTCACCTCCGAACCGGTTTCGGAAGCGATGGAACTTCTCACCACCCTCTACGATGCGTACCGGTGGGCCACGGAATTCCCTGCCGTTCTCGGAACCTCGGTGAGCGAAGTCTATAAAGTCATCCTTCTCAAGCACCTGGGCGAAAACGATCGGACGCTCCGGCAGATCGATCTCCTCCTGCGAAAAGCCAGAGAACTCGTCGCCGAGACCATCCGAAGTCTCGAAGCAAACGACGCTTTCGCTTGCAATGAAGCGCTGACGAAACTCCGGACTCTGGTCGTGGGGAATAACCCCTCAAGCAATACCCTCAGCGACCACCAGATTTCCTATGGGGACTTTGGCATCGAGGATCTGGAACCCGGCCTTCCCGACTACCCCCTGGCAATTCTCGTTTCCGAAGAGATAGTGGCCATCCACAACTGGCGGAAAGAGGGGCATCCGGTGTACGCGGGGGACGAGCTTCTCTCCATTCTCCCCTACGACAAAGTCACCTGCACCAACGCCGCTTTAGATATCTTCGAACCCCTCTTTCGAGAAGTCGCCGAACTCGCCGGAATCCTGGTGAACCTCTGCCTCCTTGAGCCTCTCTGAAAATTTCTATCCCCGAAAGGACCCTTGACAGGAATCTCCCGTTTTTGTAAAATTTGCGCAAAATCAAAAAATTGCCAAAGAAGGGAAAAGATGGCCACCCTGAAGGAAATCGCCCAGAGAGCTGGTGTTTCCATCACCACGGTATCCCATGTCCTCAACGGTACCCGCCCGGTGAGCACCGAGCTCAAAAAGCGGGTCCTCGAGGCTATGGAAGCCCTGGGAATCGAACCCCGACTTCCCACTCGAAAGCGGTCTTCTCAGCTTGTCGCCATGCTCATCGATGATATTTTCAACCCTTTCTTCACCGAGGTTTTTGCCGCCGCCGAGGCCACGGCCCGGAGCATGGGGTACCATCTTCTCCTCCTCCACTCCATCGAGCGGGGCTCGGACCTATTGTACCTGCGGGACCTTGAGGAGAAATCCGTGGACGGTCTCATTGTGGCCACACGGCTTGGGATTGCTCACCTCAAAAAAGCCTTCTCCACAAAGCTCCCCATGGTTTTCCTTGGGGGAAGCCTTGACGTCCCCTTCTCAACGAGTGTATTCCTCCCCGACAAAGACGGGGCATACCTTGCCACAAAGCACCTTCTCGAGCTCGGTCACCGGGACATTCTCTGCCTTGGTGGACCTGCTAAGTTTTCGCTCTTTCGGGAAAGGTTCGAAGGGTACGTAAAGGCCCTCATCGAGTGGGGCCTTGCCCCCAATCCGCAACTCATGGTGGAAATGCGCCTCACCTTCGAGGAAGCCTACCGCTTCGGGAGAGAATTCTTGAAGAGAGCACAGGGCAACGTCACCGCCGTCTTCACCCATAACGACCCCGCAGCCCTGGGGATCCTGAAAGCCGCCCAGGACCTGGGGATAGACGTCCCTCGAGAACTCTCCATTGTGGGCTTTGACAACACCTACGTGACCCGTTTCACCCAGCCACCCCTCACCTCCGTTGACCTTCCCAAAAAAACCGTCGGGAAACGGCTGGTGGAACTCCTCATCCGCCTCATCCAGGGGCACAACGTGGAGCCCTGCTTCATTGAGGAAGTCTCCCTCTCGGTGAAGGCCTCCACTGCTCCAAGAAGAAAGGAGGAAAAGCCTTGAACTCACAGACCAAAATCACGGTTATCGGCGCCGGCAGCGCAGTATTCGGACCTCCAACGATTGTGGGTATTCTCAAAAACCCGAATCTCCGGGGGGTGGAGCTCTTCCTCCACGATATCAACGCCCAGGGTTTAGAGAAAATCCACGCCCTGGCGGAAAACCTCAACGCCAATCTCTCCGCAGAGGCCCGAATCCGAAGCTCCACGAATCGTGAGGAAGCCTTAGACGGAGCAGATTTCGTCATCCTTTCGGTAGCGGTGGACCGGGAAACATGCTGGAAGCTTGACCGGGAAATCGCCCTGAAGTACGGCATCAACCACTATGCCGAAAACGGAGGACCAGGGTCTTTTGCCCATACGGCGAGAAACCTCTCCGTCATCATGCCCATCCTCCGGGACATGGAGAAGTACTGCCCGAACGCCTGGCTTCTCAACTTCACGAATCCCGTTCCCAAAATCTGTACCGCCGCAGCACGGTACACCAAAATCAAAACCATCGGCATTTGCCACCAGATTCAGTTTGGGTACTTCATCCTTGCCGGACTCTTTGCCGAAGAACTCGGGCTCAAAATCCCTAAAGACTTCAACTTCCGCTGGAACGACCAGTCCATTGCTCTTTTCCGGCTCATGAGCAAAAAGGCCCGGGAACGATTCTTCATCCGTGCCTTTGGCCTCAACCACTTCACCTGGATGCTCTCGGTGACAGAGCGGGAAACAGGGAAAGACCTCTACCCGGAAATCCGAGAGCGTGTCCCCAAAATCCGGAAAACCCTGCCCTCTTTTGAGCCTCTCACCATGGAGGTCTTTGAAGTCTTCGGGCTTTTGCCCGTTCCCGGAGACTGCCACCTCTGCGAGTACCTCCCCTACACCCACAATGTCCACCGCAAAACCTGGGAACGCTACGACATCCAGATGTACGATTTCGAGTGGGCAAAGCGAGGGCGGGAAAAGATGTGGGAGGAGATTGAGCAAGCCGTACGAGGTGAAATCCCTCTCTCTCGCTTTGAAGAGCTTGAGACCGAACGGGGAGAGTTCATCATTGCCGGGATCCTCCGAAACCTCAATGCCTATGAGGAAGCGGTGAACATCGCAAATGCTGGCTACATTCCCAATCTCCCTGAAGGGGCCATTGTTGAGGTCCCGGCACTTTTGGGAAGCGAGGGACCGGTGGGACTTGGCGGAGGGAAACTCCCCGAGCCCATCGCAGAACTGTGCCGCAGGCAAATTCTCATTACGGAGCTCATGGTACGGGCTATCGTTGAAGAAGATAAAAAACTTGCTCTGGAAGCTCTGGCGCTTGACCCCATGATCGATGACCTGGAAGTCGCGCGGAAGCTCCTTGAGGAATACCTCACCACTTTTGCCCCGTACCTGGCGTTCAAACTCCACTGAGGAGGTGGTGTACTCGAGAGAATGGGTTCCCTTTTCTCTTCAGAGCACAACAAAAACCTCTTGGAAGGAGGAGAGGAACATGCGGAAGCTATGGTTTGCCGTCGGTGTTGCGCTGATCCTGGTATTCGGGCTTGTGAGCCTGGGTGCAACCCAGGAAAAGGTCACCATCCGGTGGCTTTTTGAGACCGACTTCGGAGGGGGATGGAAAGTTCTCATCGAACAGTTTGAGAAACTCCACCCTAATATTCACGTCGAGATGCAGGAAGGCCCCTCGGCCACCAACGTGCGGGAAGACATGTACGCCACCTCGCTCATGGCAGGGGAAGCTACCTACGACATGATTTACGCTGACCTCATCTGGGTTCCCAAATTCGCCGCTGCTCAGTGGATTATCCCCCTTGGTGACCGGCTCTCCCCACATGAAATCGCCCAGTTTCTTCCCGGCGACATCGCCGGAGGTATGTACCAGGGAAAACTCTACCGCATTCCCAGCCAGTCTGATGCCGGAATGCTGTACTATCGGAAAGACCTTTTAGAACAGGCTGGCTTTGAACCCCCCATCACCTGGGACGAACTCGTTGAGCAGGCCCAAAAGCTCCAGAATCCGCCAGACCTCTGGGGATTCGTCTGGCAGGGAAATCAGTACGAGGGGCTTATCTGTGACTACCTGGAACTCCTCTGGGGTGCAGGAGGAGAACTCCTCGATGCCGAAGGCAAGGTGGTTCTTGACCAGGGCACCGCAGCCGTGGAAGCCCTGCAGTTCATGTACGACGTCATTCACACCTACAAAATCTCTCCTCCAGGGGTGACCACCTACCAGGAAGAGGAATCGCGTCACGTCTTCCACAACGGTCAGGCCGTGTTCCATCGTAACTGGCCATATGTCTGGACTCTCGCCCAGAAAGAGGACTCGCCAATTCGCGGCAAAGTCGGCATCACCCCCATGGTCCACAAAAAGGGCTTTCAGAGTGCTGCCACCCAGGGTGGTTGGGGTTGGTGTATTTCAAGGTTCAGCAAAAATCCCGAAGCTGCCTGGGAATGGATCAAGTTTGCTACCAGCTACGAATCCCAGAAGACCCTCCACTTCTACAATGGATACATCCCCACCCGCCACGCCCTTTTTGCCGACCCTGATATCCTGAAGGAAAGCCCGCACTATCCAGACCTTTGGAGGGTGCAGATCAACGCACGAACCCGGCCACAGCATCCCCAGTATGCGCAGATTTCCGACATTCTCCAGCGGAACATTCACGCCGCCATCACGGGAACAATAAAGCCTGAAGAGGCCATTAAGCGAGCCGCTGCAGAAATTCGAGAACTCCTCGGACAGTGAAATCCCGGGGGCAGGGGCACCCCTGCCCCCCAAGAAACGAGGGAGAAACATGCGGCGAAAACGGGGGTTTTCAGACGCTCAGTTTGCGTATCTTCTGCTTCTTCCAGCCATCTTCCTCTTCGGTCTTGTAATTCTCTACCCTGTAGCCCGAAATGTCTACCTTTCGTTCCAAGAGAAGAGCATCACCACTGGCATGGCCGAGCATTTCGCGGGCCTCAAGCATTACGGGAAAATCTTTACCTCTGACCTTCGTTTCCGCCAGGCTCTGGGGAATACCGTGTACTTCACCGTGGTCTCCGTAGCCGTTGAGTTCATCCTGGGACTTGCCTTTGCTCTGCTTCTCAACCTTTCTTTCCGGGGAAGAAACTTTGCCCGGGCAAGCGTCATCCTTCCCTGGGCTTTACCCACTGCTGTCATGGCCATGGCCTGGCGCTGGATCTACCACGACGTGTACGGAGTGGCCAACGACCTCCTTCTGCGCCTTGGCATCCTTAAAGAAGCAGTTGCCTGGCTTGGGCAGCATCCCCTTGCCATGCACGCTGCGATTTTTTCTGACGCCTGGAAGACCACCTCTTTCATGGCTCTGATGTTCCTCGCTGGACTCCAGTCCATTCCCCAGGACCTCTACGCTGCAGCAAGCATTGATGGAGCCGGCGTCTGGGGAAGGTTTCGCCACATTACTCTGCCGCTCCTTCGGCCGGTTATGGTACTGGCACTCCTTTTTCGGAGCCTCCAGGCCTTCGCGGTTTTTGACCTCATCTGGGTCCTCACTCAGGGAGGACCAGGAGGAACAACGGAGACACTCTCCGTCTACCTCTATAGCTACACTTTCCGTTACCTGAACCTGGGATATGGAGCAGCCCTTTCCATGGTGATCTTTGGTCTCACTCTCATCATTATTTTCATCATCCTCCTTTTTCGAAAAGAGGAGGTCGAGCTCGGGTGAAACGAAAAAAGTTCCTCAGCATCTGCCTTGTTCTTGGCGTTGGGGTGGTGGTCTTTTTTAGCCTCGCTCCCTTTCTCTGGCAGGTCGTGACTTCTCTCAAACCCTCAAACGAAATCTTCTCCCGCCCGGTCCGCTACATCCCAAGCCATCTCGACCTCAGCGCCTATGTGAAGATTTTCTCCCGCCATCCTTTCGCCCGGCAAATTCTCAACAGCGTCTTCATTGCCTGTGCGGGAACCTTTTTGTGTCTTTTCGCCTCTTCCCTGGCTTCTTACGCTCTTGCACGGCTCCGCCTTCGAGGAGGCAGGGGATTTTTGCTCTTCCTTCTTTTCCTTTCCCTCTTCCCACCGGTGGTTCTCATCGTCCCCCTGTATGAGATGGTGAGCACCTTTGGCCTTATGAATAACTATCTTGCCCTCATCATCCCCTATGCAGCCCTCAATGTTCCCTTTGCCACCTGGGTCCTCACGAGCTTTTTCCGGCAGATTCCTGAAGCACTGGAGGACGCAGCAAAGGTCGACGGACTGAGCCGCCTGGGTATTCTTGTGCGAATCATCCTGCCCCTTTCGGCCCCTGCCCTGGCCACTACGGCAATCCTCGTGTTCATCTTTTGCTGGAACGAATTCCTCTTTGCGCTCACCTTCATGACCCGCGCCACATCCCGGACGGTCCCCGTGGGCATCGCCATGCTTTCTGGAGCTTCCCAGTACGAAATCCCCTGGGACCAGATTTCTGCAGCCACCGTCCTCACCACGCTACCCCTTGTGGCTTTCGTGGTGCTCTTTCAGCGGCGCATCGTCGAGGGGCTCACCGCCGGAGCGGTCAAAGGGTGAGGGGAAGGTACAGGCCTCTCTGGCGCACGAAGGCAAGGAAATCCCGGTAGAGCTCGTGATGGCAGAGGGTTTTGCCGTCACCGATAGCGATGAGTTTGGCATGGGCCCGGGTCAGCGCAACGTTGAGCCGCCGGGTGTCAGCGAGAAACCCAATTTCCCCTCTGGGGTTACTCCGGACAAAGGACAAGATGATGACCTCTTTCTCCCGTCCCTGGAAACCATCTACAGTGCTCACCCGGATGGATGGAGAAAGGACTTTACCGATCTCGTTCACCTGGTCATCGTAGGGGGTAATCACCCCAATCGCTTCCTCCGGAACCCCCAAAAGCAGAAGGTCCTCCACGATTTCCCTCACCAGGCGAACCTCAAGGGGATTCCAGAACGAAAAAGACCCTGGAAACTGCCGCTCAAAGCGGTTCTCGCAGAGCGCAGTATCGAGGAAGACGAGGGGTCTTCCCGGGTCCACCGCCTCCCGGTGACGGACCCCCTCCCGCATCGTGATGCCAAGATCTTGCAGCGTCCTTCGGGCGACATCGAAAGCCGCCACAAGCCGCCCGCCGTAGAACTTCTCGTTGGGAAAGGCCATGATGTCCTCGTGCATTCGGTACTGGACGTTCAGGAAAGCAGAACGCTGCGGGTAGGTTTCTATGAGCCGCTCAAAGAGCGTCCGTGAGAGAACCGGCTGCGCCTCAAGGCTGAGAATGGTGGGCGGGAGTTGCTTGTGGTCCCCGCTCATGACGAGCTTCTGTCCCTTCACCACAGCCACCAGAGCAGAGGGTTCCGTGGCCTGGGACCCTTCATCCACAACGACAACATCGAAGGATATACCCTCGAGGAACTCGCTCCCGGCGCCAATGTTGGTGCTCACCACAACCTCTGCCTCATCGAGAATCTCCCGAATAGCCGTTCGCTCAAGGTGTCTGGCTTCTTCCGCAAGCTCTCCCATTCTTTCGTTCAGCGCAATCCAAAACGCCATGGAACGCATCTTCTCCTGTGGCACCCCGCGCTTCGACACACCCGAAGAAGCACAGGAGCGGATTTCCTCATCGCTCATCCCCCGCCGCCACTGCGGTGAGGGCCGAAGGTACTGGTCCCGTTCCTTCTTCAGCGCCTGCACTTTCTCCCAGAGCTCCGCCACCCTGCGGTATGCGGGTCGGCTTTCCACCAGGGCGAACAGGGTGTGGTTGAGGAGCGTCCGCTCCACCCTCGCGGGATGGCCAACCCGCACCACTCTGACCCCCCGCTCCACAAGCCCAAGGAGGAGATTGTCGCAGGCCGTGTTGGAGTCGGCCGTGGCCAGGACCTTTCTGCCTTGTCGCACCTCCTGGAGGATGTACTCCAGGATGGTTCGGGTTTTCCCTGTCCCCGGAGGGCCATGGACGAGGAAGAGCAAGGGTTCTGCAAGGGCTTTCCGGACCGCCTCCTGCTGGGAGGGATTGAGGTCTCGGTCGGCAAAGGTCACCTCATTCAGTGGTGCACCTGAAACCCCGTCATCTTCTCCAAGGAGGACCCTTTTGAGCGGGTACACTTCCGGGGTTACCTCGGCAAAGCGGGTCAGCGCTTCCTCCATTCTCCGGAAAGCAACGTCGTTGACGTAGAGGTCAATCCGGAGATTCCGCCGCCCGACCCACGGGGGAGGGAAATCCGGGAAAGCCACGGTGATGGAACGGGAAGTGATTTCCGTCACCGTCCCCTCGATGCCGCTCCGCAGAGGCTCCCTCCCGTGGCTCACGAGGACCACATCGCCAACCCGAATCTCGGTTTCCCCAAACTCCTTCTCCCGCCCGAAACGGACAAGGTGGAACCCCCCAACCTCCCGCCCCACGTATTTTCCCGAAAGGCCAAGGAGCGCCCGCCCTTTCCGTTCCCGCTCCCTGGGAGAGAGGGCGCGGATTTCCTGCCGCATGACTGCAATCTGTGCTTCCCGCTCCTTTTTGAGAGCTTCTCGAAAGACGGCAAGGTACGAGTGGCTATTCTTTCCGGTATGGCTCATACCGAGCCGGAGGCACTGCCCTCCCCACAAAGCCCGAAAGGACGAGAATGGTCACAAGGTAGGGGATGAGGAGGATAATCTGGGAAGGAAGGACACCCAGAGCCTGCAGGCGCATCTGCAGGGCGTCGGCAAACCCAAAGAGGAGGCTACTCAAAAGACACCCCAGAGGAGTCCACTTCCCGAAAATCATCGCCGCAAGGCCGATGAATCCCCGACCGCTCGTCATTCCCCAGGCGAAGAAATTGAGATGTCCCAGGGAGAGGAACACGCCCCCGAGACTTGCCACTAAAGACCCGGCCACAACCCCAAGGGTCTTGTAGCGGAAAACGTTAATCCCTGCGGTGTCCGCTGCCTGGGGATTTTCGCCCACTGCCCGAAGGCGCAGACCCCAGGGGGTGGCAAAGAGGAAAAAGTGGAGGATGAAGACAAGGACTATGGCGAGGTACACCAAGAAGGTGTGCTCGTTGAGGACCGGCCCAAGATAGGGGAGACGGGCAAGAAGGTCACTGCGAAGAGGGGCGAATCCCGAAACGGCTTCCGAAGCCCCCCGGGAACCCCAGATTTTCTGGGAAAGGAAGGCGCTGAGCCCAAGACCAAAAACGTTGACCCCTGTTCCCACCACAATCTGGTTCCCGAAAAAGCGCACGGTCAGAACGGCAATGACAAGCCCCCAGAGGAATCCCGAAGCCAGGCCCCCCAGGAATCCCAAAAAGGGGGAAGAGGTGAAGGAGGTCACGAGCACTCCAAAGAACGCCGAGGTGAGCATGATGCCCTCAAGACCGATATTCACCACCCCCACCCGCTCACAGAGGAGTCCCCCCAAAGCCGCAAAGAGGATGGGCGTTGCCATCCGGAGCTGAGCCTGAAAGAGACTCAGGTTGATGATTTGCGAGAGGCTCATGCACTACACCTCGCTCTTCTGGGGTTTCCTGCAGCGTGCAAGGAGCCGCTCGATGAGAACGGGCGCTGCCACAAGAAGGATGACGAGGGCCTGGATAATGAGCGAAAGGTCAAGGGGGACTTTGGTCACCCGGGTCATGCTCATTCCCCCTGCCCGGAGCATCCCAAAAAGGAGCGAGGCAAAGATACATCCCAGGGGATGGAGCCGCCCCACAAGGCTCACCGCAATCCCATCCCATCCGTACCCCGGGGAAAACCCATCCACAAACCGCCCATGGACCCCGAGGATCTCTCCCCCTCCCCCAACACCGGCGATGAATCCGCTCAGGACAAAGGCGAGAATCTGGTACTTCCGCACGGAAATCCCCCGGTTCTCCGAAGCCTCAGGGTTTGCACCCACCGCCCGGATGCTGAAGCCAGGAACGGTTCGCTCGAGGAACCACAGAACGAGAAACGCCAGCCCCAGGGCAATGGGAAAGGCAAGGGAAAGTTGCGTTGGAGGGAGAATCCGTGGAAGTCGTGCCGAGGGGGCAACAGGTTCAGTCTGCGCCACCCACCCTGGAGCCTTGAGGGGGTAATTCACAAAGTAACTCGTGAGGTAGAGCGCCACATAGCTCAGCATCATGGTGGTGATGACCTCGTGAGCCCCAAGGTACACCTTAAGGAGCGCCGGAAAGAGGGCGTACACCGCACCTCCAAGACCCCCAGAAAAGAGGGCGAGAACCGCGTGCAGGGGAAAGGGCAGACCCCGAAAGGAAATCCCAAAGAGGGCGGCGGTGAAAGCCCCGATGAGGAACTGCCCTTCAATGCCGATGTTGAAAATCCCCGAACGGAAGGCAAGGAGAAAGGCTAGAGAAGTGAAGAGAATGGGCGTAGCTTGGGTGAGGGTCTGCCCGATGGCGTTTCGCGTCCCGAAAGCTCCCCGGAAAAGGGCCCAGAGCGCCGAAAACGGAGGGTATCCGGTGAGGAGAAGCACCAGCATCCCCAGAAGGAAGGCAAGGCCAATGGCGAAAAGCTCCACAGGGACGGTCAATCTAAGCCTCATGGAGCACCTTCCCTCCCATGAGGAGCCCAAACTGGTACTCGTCGCTTTCTGGAGAGAGTTCACCAGCGATACGCCCCTCGTACATCACAAGGACCCTGTCGCTGAGCGCCCGCACTTCGTCAAGGTCGGCGGAAATGAGCAATACCCCCTTCCCCTCGCGCTTTACCCCAAGGAGGATGTGGCGGAGGTACTCGGTGGCGGCAACATCCAGCCCCCGGGTGGGCTGACAGGCCAGGACGAAGAGGGGATGGAAAGCCAGTTCCCGGGCGACCACGACCTTCTGCTGGTTGCCACCGCTCAAAACACGTAGCGGCGTGTCCTCACCCGGGGTAACGATGCCGAACTCCTGAATCTTCTGGCGGGCAAAATCCCGAATGCGGGCAAAATCCAGGGTCATCCGCCCTTTCCGGAAAGGAGGCTCCGTTTCAAACCCAAGGAGCAGGTTCTCCTTGACAGAAAAGTCCAGAATAACCCCCCGGCGGTGGCGGTCCTCAGGAATGTGGGCCATTCCCTGGAGGATGCGTCCCTTTGGAGGAACCAACGTGACGTCCTTTCCCCGGAAAATCACCTTGCCCTTTTTGGGCTTTCGCAAACCTACCACCACCTCGGCGAGTTCTGACTGACCGTTCCCCTCAACTCCGGCAATTCCGAGGATTTCTCCTGCGTGGACCTTGAGGGAAACGTCCTGAAGGGGTACTCCAGGGGGATCGGTGAACACATGGGAAAGCTCAAAGAGCACCTCTTCCTTCGCAAGGCGCTCCCGTGGAAACTCAAAAAAGACCTTCCGTCCCACCATCATCTCCGCAAGCATCTGGGGAGTGGCCGAAGAAACCGGAAGCGTGCCCACTTTCTTCCCCCGGCGCAGGACCGTCACCCGGTCGCAGAGGGCGAAGATTTCCCGGAGCTTGTGGGAGATGAAAAGAATCGTCTTCCCCTGGGCCTTCAGGCGATGGAGGGTTTCGATGAGCTGGTCAACCTCCTGGGGAGTCAAAACCGCTGTGGGCTCATCGAGAATGAGGATTTCAGCTCCCCGGAAAAGCACCTTGAGGATTTCCACTCGCTGCTGCACCCCAATCGGCAACTCCCCGGCGTTCTTCGCAAGGTCCAGGCGAAAGCCCGTCTCTTCAAGCAACCGTTCAACCTCGGCGAAGGCTCGAACCCGGTCTACCCGGAGACCCCGGCGGGGTTCCCGCCCCAGGACGATGTTCTCCCACACCCGAAGGTGTGGGACAAGCGTCAGGTGTTGGTGGACCATGCCGATGCCAAGGCGAATGGCATCGAAAGGGCTTGCAATGTGGACTTCATGTCCCCGGAGGAAGATGCGCCCTTCATCGGGGCGGTACAGCCCGTAAATGCAGCTTGAAAGAACGGACTTTCCTGCCCCGTTTTCTCCCAAAAGCCCGTGGATTTCCCCCTCTTCGATATCGAGGTCAATGTGGTCGTTGGCCACAACCTCACCAAAGCGCTTGGTGAGGCCCCGGACCGAGAGTACCACCATGCTTCATCCACCGAATTCCGGCGGTCGGGGAACCCGGAGTTCTCCTTTCGCTATTTTCTCCCGGGCTTCGAGCATCTTCTCCATCGCCTCTTTGGGAAGTTCCACCGCATGCTTGAAGCCAAACCGCTCCTCCCAGAGGGGCTCCTCTTCGGGGAAGCGGCAGTTGCCAATCCACCCTTCCGCAACCCCCTTCTCAAAAACACCTCCCTGGAAGGTCCCCGCAAAGGCCGCCTTGATCGTCTCGTACACCGCGACGTCCACACGCTTCGTGAGACTGGCAAAGATGTGCCCACCCAGGTAACACTGGCAGGCGTCCACCCCCATGGCGTATACCCCACGCTCTTTCGCCGCCTCTAAAGCCCCAAGACCGCTTTTTCCTGCTGCCGCCCAGATGACGTCACACCCCTGGTCGATGAGGGAAAGGGCGAGCTCTTTTCCCTTGGTCGGATCAGCCCACCCGCCGACGTACACCGTGGGGAGGACCACCGCTCCCGTATTCGCCCACTTCACCCCCTCCTCAAACCCCAGGAAGAAGTCGCGGATGAGGGGAATGTCCATGCCGCCCACAATGCCGATTTTCCCGGTTTTCGTCATGTACGCCGCGGCGATACCCAGAAGGAACCCTCCTTCATTGGCCTTGAAAAGGAGCGAGGCCACGTTGGGCTGGTTCACCACCATATCCACGATGGCGAACTTCTGTTCCGGGAACTCCTGGGCGATTTTGTTCAAGGCATCGGCCTGGTCAAAGCCGATGCAGACGATGATTTCGTACTCCCCTGAGGAAGCAAAATCCCGCTGGTAGCCTTCGTACTCGGCAATGGCCTTGGGCTCCACGTAATCGAGTTCCACCCCGAGTTCTTCACTGGCCCTGAGCGCCCCGGCATAGGAAATGTCGTTGAACGACTTATCCCCGAGACCCCCCGTGGCGAGAATGAGCCCGATTTTTTTCGGTGCCGCGAAAGCCCAGGACGAGAACACCAAAAGCACAACGACGACCCACAAAACTCGCTTCATCCCTTAAAACCCCCCTTCGAAACAGCGGATTCTCCTCCATTGTACCGTGTACGGAAAGGAAGGCAAAGCCCCTCCTTACCATACCATATCATATTTCTCGGCCTAGGGTGGCTTTTCTCAGAAGACCCCAGGAGAAAGGAGGGAATCACGGGCACAGGGCCACTGCAAAGGTGGCCCTGTGCCTATTGCCGCTTCACAATCTCCACCACTTCCCCCATGGGGCCGGAAAAGTAGGCGTAGTGGAACCCGTGGCTTTCGGTGGGAGGAAGGAGCACAGGCACACCCTGGGTTTTCAAAAACTCGAAGACCGATGCGACATCATCCACCCAGAGGGCAAGGTGGAACCCGGAAGGGTTCACTAACCCCTCCGGGTTCTCCGGAGCAAGGAGCTCAAGGAGCGCGTTCCCCAGGGAGAGAAAGGCGATGTCAGCCCGCTCACCCTCGTCGAAGAATCGCTCAAGGAGCGTACACCCGAGGAGATCCCGGTAAAACCGCAGGCTTTCCTCCATATTCTTTGTCACAAGTGCCACGTGGTGAACACCCAGAAACCGCATGGGAAAGCCCTCACTCCACGGTGACGTCACTGGCAAAATGGCGGTACTTTGGAATGACCCGCTCCTCGAGGACCTCGAAAGTTCCCGAAAGCCGGATATCCCGGGATGACGCGCCGACCATGACCTCGAAAGTCCCGGGCTCCACCACAAAGCGCATGTGGGCGTCATAAAAGGCAAGTTGTTCCGGAAAGAGAGTGAAGGTCACTGTTTTCTTCTCACCGGGAAGAAGGCGGATTTTCGCAAAGCCTTTGAGTTCCTGTCTCGGTCGCACACAGGAAGCTACTTTGTCCCTGAGGTAGAGCTGCACCACTTCCTCACCCTCATAAGTCCCCGTATTCTCCACCGTGCACTGCACCGTCACCGGTTCAAGGCCCCTGACCTTCTCAGGGGTGATTCTGAGGTCCCGGTACGCAAAGGACGTATAACTCAGGCCATGCCCGAAGGGGAAAAGGGGTTCCGCGTCCACCGTGACGTACTCACTGAAGGAGGTGGGCTTGCGGTTGTAGTACACCGGGACTTGCCCTGAAGCCTTCGGGAAGGAGATGGGAAGTCTCCCTGAAGGATTGTCATCCCCAAAAAGGACATCGGCAATGGCATTACCTCCCTCCTCCCCAGGATACCAGGCCTCAAGAATAGCGGGAATATGTTCGCATTCCCACGAAAGCTCAAGAGGCCTGCCGTTCACCAGGACGAGGACAATGGGCTTCCCAAGTTCATGCAGGGCCTTGAGGAGGTTCCGCTGCGCTTCCGGGAGCGCAAGGTCTACGCGGTCACTCCCTTCTCCAGAGAGGGACTGGCGGAAAAGCCCGCTCCGTTCACCGAAAACGGCGACAATGACCTCGGCTTTCCGGGCAACCTCCAGAGCCTCCCGAAGGTCTTCTTCCGAAGATTCAGTCAGGCTACATCCCCGGGCGTAGAGGACCTGGGTTTCCGGAGAGACCTTCGCCTTTATCCCCTCAAGGACCGTCACAGTGGGAACGGCTACCTCCCAGCGGGCTTCCTTTCCTTTCCAGGCGAGGACACTGGGAACATGGGTGGTGAAGCTGTAGTCCCCGTGGAGGTTGATGGGGTCATGGGCATTGGGACCGATGACGGCAAGGGTCCTGAGGTCTTTCTTGAGAGGGAGCACCCCGTCGTTTTTGAGGAGAACCAGTGACGCCCGGGCGGCTTCTCTTGATAGCGCTCTATGCTCCGGGGGGTCAAGGAGTACCACATTCCCCGGATCAGCAAAGGGCAGACCTTCAAGGAGCCCGAGTTCATACTTCACTGAGAGCACTCTCCGAACGGCCTCGTTGAGCACCTCTTCGCTGATGCAACCCTCCCGCACTGCGGCAACAAGGTGGGGGAAGCAATCGGCGTCAGGAAGCTCGATATCAATTCCTGCTCGGAGAGCCAGAACCGCAGCGTCTTTTTCGTCCTCTGCCACGCGGTGGAAGGTCGCAAGCATCCGGACCGCCTCGTAATCCGAGACCACAATCCCCTCAAAGCCCCACTCCTCCCGCAGGACCTTCGTGAGGAGGAATGACGACGCCGCACAGGGCACACCGTCGATCTCGTGGTAGGCGTTCATCAACGAGCGCACTTTCGCCTCCCGAACGGCCACCTCAAAGGGGAAGAGGAAGACCTCCCGCAGCTCCCTCTCTCCAACCTTTGCCGGAGCGAGGTTCCGTCCCCCCTCAGAGATACCATAGGCCGTGAAGTGCTTCGCCGTGGCGACGATGCCCTCTCGCAGGTCCTCTCCCTGAAGGCCCCGAATGTAGGCGGAGGCCATTCGGGAAACGAGATAGGGGTCCTCCCCGAAGGTCTCTTCAGTCCTCCCCCAGCGAGGATCCCGAGGGATGTCAAGGACCGGAGCCAGACCCTGGTGCACGCCGAGGGCCCGCATGGTTTTCCGGATGGCAGCAGTGACCCTCTGCACGAGTTTCGGATCGAAGGTGCTGGCAAGACCGATGGCCTGGGGGAAAACGGTTGCCTTTTTGCACAAAAGTCCACTGAGGCATTCCTCGTGAACCATCGCCGGGATGCCAAGCCGCGTCTTTTCTTTGAGGAAACGCTGGATGGCATTCCCGAGTTCTACGGCCTCCTCCGGCTCAAGATCTGGAGTCCCCAAAAGGCGGGTGATCTGACCGATACCATGAGCAAGAACGGTCCTCGCCTTCTCCTCGGAAAACTTCTTCCCCTCAAGGAGTCTGCTCGCATGCACCGCACAGAGCTGAGCCACCTTCTCCTCAAGGGTCATACGGGAAAGGAGCTCATTCACCAGCGCCATACCCTCTTGCATCAGCCTCTCCTCCTTCCTTCATTTTGCCCATTTGTGGCACCGCACGAGAACCCCGTCGACCTCGACTTCCTGCGGCATTTCCCGGCTGCAGAGTTCCCAGGCCTCGGGGCACCTTCCGGCGAACTTGCACCCTGCTCTGAGGTATTCCTCCCGTTCCTCGAGAAAAACCATCCGTTCTTCAAGCCGCTTTGCCGGATCCGGTTCCGGGATGGACTCAAGAAGGAGCCTCGTGTAGGGGTGCCTGGGGTTCCCAAGGACCTCCTCCACCTTTCCCATCTCCACGATGTTGCCTCGGAACATCACGGCAATGCGGTTGCTCACGTAGTACGCTGTGGCCAGATCGTGGGTGATGTAGAGGACGCTCACCGCAAACGCATCACAGAGCTTGCGGAAGAGGTTCACGATGGACATGCGTAGCGACGCATCGACCATGGAAACCGGCTCATCGGCAACAAGAAGCGACGGATTCGTCAGGAGGGCCCGGGCGATGGAGGCCCGCTGGAGCTGTCCTCCGGAGAACTCGCTGGGGTATTTCCCCCCGATTTCCTCAAGGGAAAGCCCTACTGCCTGGAGCTTTTCCTCAATGAGCCTCTCGGCCTCACCCCTCTGGGTGGCGAGTCTGAAATTGGAGACCGTCTCGAAGAAGTAACTCTCCACCTTCCGCAGAGGGTTGAAGGTCTCGAAGGGATTCTGGAATACTGCCTGGACCTCCCGGAACCAGGACTTGCGGTCCGTAAACTCCTCAAGGGCTTTCCCCCGGTAACGGATGGTTCCTCCCGTGGGTGGCTCAAAACCCAGGATCATCCGGGCAGTGGTGGTTTTACCACAGCCACTCTCCCCGGCAAGGGTGAAGATTTCCCCTTCCTCAATGGTGAAGGAAACCCGGTCCACCGCTACGAGGCGAAGGCGGGAGAAAATACTCCCTAAGGCAAAAACCTTGGTGAGGTTCTGCACCTCAAGAAGTAACGACATGACTTGCCCTCCTCAGGAAACAGGCCACCTTTTGCTCTCCAACCTCCTCGAGTCCGGGAACCTCCTCACGACAGCGTTCAAAGACAAAAGGACAGCGAGGGTGAAAAGGACATCCCGGAGGAAGCTGTGCAAGGGAGGGAGGGCTCCCCGGAGCACTCTCCCGCAGGCGTTTATCCCCAATACGGGGAAGGGAACGGATGAGATACTGGGTGTACGGATGCAGAGGGGTGGTGAAAATATCCTGGGTCCACCCTTCCTCCACGATTCTCCCCGCATACATAATGGCCATCCGGGTGGTCACGGTAGCGTGAATTCCCATGTCGTGGGTCACAAGGACAATGGTGTTGCGGAGCTTTCGCTGGATATCAGAAAGAAGCTGCAGCACGGCCCGCTGGGCCACAACATCTAAAGCCGTGGTGGGCTCATCGGCAAGGATGACCCGGGGATTTAGGAGTGTCGCCAGGGCGATGGCCACTCGCTGGCGCATGCCTCCTGAAAGCTGGTGAGGATACGCCTCGAGGATTCTTGGGGAAAGCCCCAAACGTTCGAGGTGTTCTTCGGCATGACGCAGGAGTTCCTGGCGCATTTTTCCCGAAACATGGCTTTCCAAAAAATCCATGAAAGTCGTCCGGAGTTTGGCCACAGGATTGAAAACGCTCATAGACCCCTGGGGGATATAGGAGATGTAGGTCCAGCGGAGTTTCTGCCGCTTCCCTTCAGGAAGGGCGAGGGCATCGAGGTATTCCCCATCAACCCGGTACAGCACCCGCCCTCCAAAGTGCCGCAGGGGCGGCTCAAGGTTCCCCAGAAGGACCCTGAGAAGCGTTGTCTTCCCGCAACCACTCTCGCCAGCCAGGCCGTATACGGTGTTTTCGGGGATAACGAGACTCACCCCGTTTACTGCTCTCACAACCTTCCTCCCCCGCGGGGTCTCAAGGACGTAAAACGCCTGGAGGTCTTCGGCTCTGATTACCGGAAGCATCAGGATCGCGCTCCAATCCGCTGAATTCGCATTCGGGGATCAAGGTATTCGCTGACACTCACAGAAAGCCAGTACAGGGCCACAAGGAGGAGAATCGTGAGCACCACAGGAGTGGCAATCCACCACCAGTGCCCGAGGAGCATCGCTTGATACGTGATGGCCCACTGGAGTGTGGTCCCGAGAGTCGGGATTTCAAGACGCACAAGACCGAGAATAGCAAGGACAATCTCCATGCCAATGGCCCAGGCGATGTTGTTGATGAGCGTGGAGAAAATGAGAGGGGTGGTGAAGGGAAGGTACTCCCGGATGACCAGGCTCATTGTTCCATTCCCGGAGAGCACCGAGGTTTTGGTGAACTCCCGCTCCCGCAGGCTCAGAATCTGGGACCGTATGGTGCGGGCATCCCAGGCCCATCCAAAGAAGGCGAGCAAAAGCCCTGTATTCACCAGGGTCATGCTCCCCCGAAGGAGCATGGCCACCATGACGAGAATGAGGAAGAGCGGAATGACCAGGAGTCCGTCGGCAAGCCCCATGAGCATCCGATCGAAAGTCCCTCCCCGGTATCCGGCAACAAACCCCACAAGAACCGCTACAATCCGGGAAACGAGCCCGGCGATAAAGGCAATGATGAGGGAATTCCGGATGGCAAAGGTAGCCTCCCAGAAGACGTCCTGCCCTTTAGAATTGGTCCCGAGGATATGGGCTCGGGAAGGGGGTCTGTCCCGGGGAACCTGGAGCTGGCGGATCGGGTCGTAAGGGGAGGCAAAGGAGAGAAAAGCCAGGGCTACCAGAAAGAGAAAAACGACAAAACCTACGGTGAAACGGTAGTCTCTGAAGAGTTCTCGCAGGGCCTCCATGGTCTCACCTACCGGTGCCGGATTCGGGGATCAAGAAGGGGGTAGAGGAGGTCTAAAAGGAGCACGGCCGTGGCGATGGTGAGGATGGAAAGCACGGTGATGCCCATGACGAGGTTATAGTCCCCCCGGGTAACTCCCCGGTAAAGGAGTAGCCCCATCCCCGGATACGAGAAGACCATCTCCACAATTAAGACGCCGCTAAAGACCTGCCCCAGGGCCAGGGCCAATTGCGTCACCTGGGGGAGCATGGCGTTTTTGAGGACGTAGCGGAAAACGACACGCCGCTCCTTTACCCCACCCACCCGGGCATATTCCACGAAATCCTCCCGCTTCACGTTCTGCACAAGGAGCTTCATCTGCTGGAACCAGACCACCCCACCGAGAATCACAAGGGTGAGAGCGGGAAGAAAGGATCCCCGGAGAATCGCAAGAACAAGCTCAAGGTTCAGGGCCATTCCTCGCCCAATGCTCAGGCCCCGAGCCGGGAAAAGGGGCCACACGTAGGCGAAAAGAATGAGGAGCACTACGCCGAATATGTAGTGAGGGATAGGGCGAATGACCATGATAACAGCATCGAGGATTTTCGACCAGGATTTCCCCGAAAAATACCCGGCAATCCCTCCGATGATGTTGCCAAGCACCCAAGAGAGAACAGTTGAAGTGGCGAAGAGACCTATGGTCCAGGGGAGGTAAATGCGAAGGAGCTGTGCTACTGGTGTGGGGAACTGGAAGAAGGAGGGGCCAAAGTCAAAGGTGAACACCCGCCGCCACATGGTGAGGTACTGCTCAAAAAGGCTCCCTTTGAGGCCGTAGAGCTCCTTCAGAGTTTCCATGAGGTTTCGCACCGCCAACGGATCCAGCGAAGCCCCCTGGGCCTGAATTTGAGCAATGATTTCCAGAACCGGGTCCTGACCCGTGAGACGAGGAATGAAGAACACTGCGGTAATACCACAGAACACAACGAGCACGTACTGCACAAGCCTTGGAACAAGGTAATCCCGGACGAATCGCATACCTGACCTCCTTAGGGTCCCCCGGGGCCCCCGGGGGACCCTAAGACGTTACAGACTCACTCCTTCGCCCTCTTCAGGAACGGCAGCATGTACTTGAAGTTCGGCCAGTGCTGGTATGGCTGCGAGTAGGGGTTCTCGGCTCCGGGGTAGTTCGTCCAGTAGTACTCATCCCAGGCCACCGCACCGCAGTATCCGTAGGTGGGAATGGTGGGCATCTCTTCGACGACAACCTTGAGGGCCTCAAGACCCAGAAGTCGGGTAGCCTCAATCTCGGTGAAGGGGTTTGTGGTTTCCATCTTCTTCAGAAGTTCATCCAGTCGAGGATCAGACCACCGGGCGGCCCCACCGGGACCAAGGGTTACCGCCTGGCCAATGGGAACAAGGAGGCTTGAGTGCCAGACGTCAAAGGTCCTCGAGAGGTCCACGCCCACACCCCAGGGCTCCGCTGCCGGCCACATGGTACCGACCTCAAACTCGCCCATAAGGTGCAGGCTGTTGAAGGCCTCGGTGGCGTTGACCGTAGCGTCAATCCCGAATTTCCTCCACTGTTCAGCAGCAGCCATGGCGTTGCGGTAGTGATGATGCGCAGGATTCGTATCGGTGACAATAGTGATCTTCCAGGGCGAACCATTGGGGAGGTACCACTTGCCATCGGCGCCTTTCGTGAAGCCGTGCTTTTTGAGGAGTTTCTCGGCAACCTCCGGGGCGTACTTCCACCAGCCCATGCCGAAGATCTCCCGAATGGCCTTGGGGTCCTCAGGAACAGGGTATCCTCGCTCTTTGGCTGCCTGGGCGAGTTTTGCAGGGATCTCCGGATCATAGGGCTTGAACTTCTCGCCATTCCCAAGGTCAAGCTCGAAGTTCTTGAGCCACTCCTCTAAGGGGTTGAAGAAGGCCTCGACATAGGCGGGAACAGGTGGGAGGTGGATGGGGCTCACCGGGGCCATGAAGTCAAAGGCCGTGGCCATGTACTCCACCATGTTGATGGCAAGTACTAGTGCCCACCGCACGTCCTTGATGTTGTATGGTTCCACCATGTTGTTGAACATGATACCCGTGATGCAGGGGTCGATGTTCACCACCCAGGGCCAGTCTTTCCGCCAAGCTCGGGCGGTGTTGCTCTTCTCGAGGACCACCCGAAGACCTTCGGGAGCGTACTGCGCCATGTCGAGTTCATGCCGGAGCTGGGCGAGAATTTTTGCCTCTTCAGTCTCAAAGGCCTGGAAGAGAACGTACTTCGGTTTAGGCTCCCCATAGAGCATCCCCGTGGGGGTCTTCTCCCAGTCCTCCCGCCGCTCCCACAGCGTCCAGAACCCTGCCGGATCGTAGTCCTTGAGAACGTACGGACCGCACCCCACGGGAGGGTTGAACTCAAAAGCGACAGGATCTTCGACCTTCTCAAAAACGTGCTTGGGCATGATGCGCAGGCATCCCCAGCGGTCCAGGAAGTGGGAGTGGAACCGGGAGTTCGGCTTTTTGAGCTCTACGACCACGGTGTAGTCATCGGTCTTGTAGACTTTATCCACGAATTCTGCCATGGGCCCATGGTAGAGGAGCCCGGGAGTCTTCACGTGAAGGTCGATGGTGTACACCACATCGTCGGCGGTGAAGGGCACTCCGTCGCTCCAGGAGACCCCCTGGCGGAGTTTCACGGTCATCTTCGTAAAATCTTCGCTGTAGATGGGCATTTCTGCAGCAAGTCCCGGGATGATTTCTCCGGTGGCGTAGTCCACCGTCCAGAGGGGTTCACAGACGAGTTGCTGTAAGCCTCTGTCCTGCCAGCGCCATCCCGCCCAGAGGTTGAAGTTGCTCGGGGTGCCGACACGGCCGGTGAGCTGGTCGACGATAAGGGTCTCTTCTCTTGGTACCCCACCCGGAAGCTGAGCGAGGGCAAGGCCTCCAAAAAGTACGAGAAGCACCACCGCAATTCCCAGAATCCCCTTCCTCATCATACTCCCTCCTTCTCTCTCATTTTTCGGGGACTTCACACAGCACTCCACTCCACAAGCCGACACGGAAGGACCACGCTCTTTCCCTCACCTCCCTGAATCCTCTCCATAAGGATCTCCGCTGCCACCTTCCCCAGCTCTCCCAGGGGCTGCTCCACCGTTGGGATTGGGGGATCCGTGTACTTCACCGCCTCAATGCCGTCAAAGCCAAAGATTGTGAGGTCTTCATGGACCCGAAGGCCTCGTTCCTTTGCCACCTGCAGGGCCCCAATGGCCATTTTGTCGTTAGCGCAGAAAACCGCAGTGGGGAGAGGACGGGTTTCCAATAGTCTCTCCATCGCTTCCCGCCCGCTCAGCCGGCGGAAATCCCCCTCCACAATGTACTCCCGCCGAATAGGGATTCCCCGCTCGATGAGGGCATCAAGATAGGCCCGGTATCGTTCCTCTGCGTGGCGGTGCCCCTGAGGACCGCGGATGTGGGCGATACGGGTGTGACCCTGCTCAAGGAGGTACTGCATGGCTTCCCTCGCCCCTCCATAGTGGTCGATGTCAACGTAGCTCACCCCGTCGCCCTCCACCCTCTGGTTCACCACGACAAAGGGGAACCCCTCCCGCACCAGGTCGCTGACCTCCGGGTACTGCACCGGCCAGTGGGAGAGGATAAAGAGCCCTTCAAAGAGGCGATTACGAGCAATATCGAGGAGGGCTTCCCGCTTGTCCAGGGGGTGTCCGTTGAAGAACTCTCCTCTCACCACGATCTGGAGGTAGTACCCCGAGGAAGAGGTAGCCGCAAGGAGGCTGTTGATAAGGTCCCCGTAGAAGGTGGAGAGTTTCCGGTCTTCCCGGATGAAGGCGCAAAGAAGAACCGTCCTCGTTTTCCCCTTGACGAGATTCCGGGCCAAAACGTTGGGACGGTACCCAAGCTTCTGGACCGCTTCAAGGACCTTCCTTCTGGTCTCCTCAGAAACCTGCCCCTTGTTGCTCAGAACGAGGGACACCGTCGCAGGCGAAACCCCTGCCAGGCGGGCCACGTCCTTAATGGTGACCGGCACAGGTGACGCTCCTTAAAACGGTTTAGCTTGCAAGGAAATTATAATGTTGCTCTTACAAAGAGTCAAGATGAAGAATGCAAAAATTTCTAAAAACGTTTTAAATCATGGCAATACGTCAAAAGCAAACACCATCAAATCGCAGGAACGCTCAGAAGGTAACAGGAACTACGCTTTTGCGAGAAAAAGCCCAGAACTTTGCTTCAAGCGCCGTACAGGTGGCAGCGAACGAGATGCCCTACCTCAACCTCCCGCATGCCTGGTTCTTCTCTCCTGCAGACTTCCCAGGCCTCACGGCAACGGGGGTGGAACACACAGCCTGGAGGAAGGTTCACGGGACTTGGAATTTCACCTGTGGAGACAATTTTCGCCGGCTTGAGCCGCTCCTCCTCTTCAGAGATCACGGGGATTGAGGAGAGGAGCATCTGGGTGTAGGGGTGGAGAGGACGCTCGAAGAAGACCTGAGCCGGGGCAAGTTCCATAATCCTTCCAAGGTACATGATGGCCACCCGGTGGGCGATATTCCGCATGAGGCTCAGGTCGTGAGTGATGAAAAGATACCCGAGGTGCCGCTCTTTCTGGATACGAACAAGGGTATTGATGATCTTCGCCTGGATGGAAACGTCCAGCGCAGAAGTCGGTTCATCAAGGACAAGCAACGACGGCTCGGTCGCAAGTGCCCGGGCAATGGCGACCATCTGTTTCTCTCCACCACCCAGGGCTCTCGGGTACTTCTCAGCGTAATCGGGCGGGAGTTCAACGATATTCAGGAGCTCTTCCACCCTTTCCCGGAGCCTCCTTCCGTCCACCAGGCGGTGAACCCGAAGAGGAAGTTCGAGAATTTCCCGAATAGACCGACGGGGGTTGAGAGAAGACCCGGGATCCTGGAAGACAATCTGGAGCTCTTTCTTGAGCGCCAGGGGACGACGAGCATGGGGCATGGTGATGTCCTGACTCTTGAAGAGGATTCGGCCCCCGCTTGGGCGGTACATCCCCATGACCGTGTACGCCACCGTGCTCTTTCCCGAACCAGACTCCCCCACAAGCCCAAAGGTCTCTCCAGGATGAATGGCAAAGCTCACATCCTGCACGGCTCTGACGATTCCCCGAGAGGTGACGAAAAACTTCCTGAGTCCTTCGACCACAAGGAGTTCATCCACGGCTGTCCCTCCCAAAGAGAAAGCAGGCAACCCGGTGGTTTTCATCGACGGGAAAAAGCTGGGGTTTTCTTTGGCGGCAGATATCCATGCAATGAGGACAGCGGGGATGGAAGCGACACCCCGCAGGGGGATCGAAATAGTCAGGAATGCGACCTGGGATGCCCTCGGCAATTCCCGTTCCGGTGAGCTTAGGCACACACTGCATCAGTGCTTCGGTATAGGGATGTAGTGGCCGGGCAAAAAGCTCTCCGGTCTTTGCTTCCTCCACAATCGTCCCCGCGTACATCACGTAGACCCGCTCCGTCCACTCCCGGATCACCCCCAGAGAATGGGAGATGAGAATCACCGCCATCTTCCGCTCTTCCGCCAGGCGATGGATCAGGCGGAGAATCTGATCCTGGATGGTCACATCGAGAGAGGTTCCCGGTTCATCGGCAATGAGGAGTTCCTTAGGGCAGGCCAGGGCGAGAGCAATGCAAACTCGCTGGCGCATCCCTCCGGAAAGCTGCACCGGATAACTCTCGAGAATTCGGGGAGGATCAGGAAGGGCCACGCTCTGCAGCGCAGAGAGAGCAACCTCCCGGACCGAAGCGTGATCTCTTCTTCCCAGAGCATACCGGATGGCATCCTCAAGCTGCTCCCCTACCGTGAACACCGGGTTCAATGCTGCCGTGGGGTCCTGGAAAATCATGGAAATCCCAGATCGCCTCAAGTGCTCGAGTTCCTGCGGACGCATGGAGAGAACATCCCGACCTTTAAAGAGGATGTGCCCTCCCCGAACCACCCCAGGGGGTTTCGGAAGGATACCCATAATCGTCTTCATCGTGGTCGTCTTTCCGCACCCCGTTTCTCCCACAAGTCCCACCCTCTCCTGGCGACGGACCTGCAGGGTGACCCCGTCAAGGACCTTCAGATACCCCCCATAAACCCGGAAATGCACCACGAGATCCTGAACATCAAGAAGCACATCCTGCATCTATGCTTCCTCCAGGGAAAAGAGATCGCCTATGCCATCCCCGAGTAAGTTAAATCCGAGGACAATGAGCATGATGGCCAGACCTGGGAAGACCGAAATCCACCAGTACTCCGGAAGGTACTTCGCCCCATCGGCCACCATCGTTCCCAGAGCCGGTTTGGGGGGCTGTTCCCCAAGCCCTACAAAGCTCAAAGCAGCACCGATGAGAATCACCCAGCCCATATCGAGGGTCATCTTCGTGAGGATAGTCGAGACGCAATTCGGGAGGATTTCCCGGAAGAGGATGTGGAATTTGCTCGCCCCGATGAGCTCGGCCGATTGAACGAAGTATTCGTTCCGGAGCGACGTGGCCATGCCATATACAAGACGCGTGTACCAGGGCCACCACATGACCGATACGGCAATCATGGCATTGGTGAGATTGGGCTTGAGGACCGAGGTAATCGCCAGGGCCAGGATGAGGGGAGGAACGGAAAGGAAAATATCCGTGATACGCATGATGAGGATATCAACCCAGGAATCTTTGAAATAACCGGCCAAAAGCCCCAGGGTAACTCCCACGGGAACAACGATGGAAAGGACCACAACCCCCATAAGCAGCGACGATCGAAAGGCGAAAAAGACGCGACTCAGGACGTCCCGACCGAAAATATCGGTCCCAAAAGGATGCGCTAAGGACGGAGGTTGATTGGCCTCACGGTAGTTCACGTACGGTCCAGCATGCTCAGGGTATGGTGCCACCCAGGGAGCGAAAACAGCACAGAAAACCACGCCCACGACGATGATAAGACCCACCACGGAGAGAGGGTTTCGAGAGAACTTGTACCACCACCGGCCGATTCGGGTTCTCTGCATTTATTCTCCCCTCTCCACCAGGCGGATTCTCGGATCGAGGTACGCCACCACAAGGTCCACCAGGATGTTCACCACGGTGAAGACCACCCCCAGAACCATCACCACTGCAACAATTGCTTCTATGTCCTTGCGGAGCATGACGTTGATCCCGTACCGGGAAACCCCGGGCCAGTTGAAGAGGAGTTCCACCAGGAAGGCATTGCCGATAAGCGAGGCAAAATCCAGCCCCAGAATGGAAACCGTGGGGATGATAGAGGGCTTGAAGAGGTACTTGGCGATGACCACCCGCTCAGGGATGCCGTAAGCCCGGGCGGCGGCAACAAAATCCCGCCGGGCATTCTCCAGCATGCTCGCCCGGGTAATCCTTGCCTCCTGGAACAACCCTCCAAGGGAAAGGCTCAAGGCCGGAAGAAAGAGGTGCTTCAGCGCATCGACCAGGGCTATCCAGTTCCCCGAAAGGAGGCTGTCAAGGGTGAGAAGACCTGTTAGACGGGGCGGAGCACTGATGCCAGGGCTCAGGCGTCCAATCGTGGGGAACACTTCGTAGTACATCCCAAAAAGCAGGATGAGGATGATCGCCACCACAAAGGCCGGTGTGGCAATCCCAAGGTACGCCAGAACCCGGATGACGTTATCCACCCAGGTGTTGGCGTATCGTGCCGACAGCACCCCGAGGAGGAGCCCAAAAACTGCCATGAAAAGCCCGGCAAAAAGCGCAAGCTCAAGCGTCGCCGGGAGGAATTCCCTGATATCCTCTATGACCGGACGACGGGTGTAGAGGGATTCACCAAAATCCCCCTGGAAGACTGACCGCAACCAGAAGAAATACTGAACGTAGATAGGCTTATCAAGATGGAGCTTTGCTCGAAGGGCTTCCACGGCTTCCTGCGTTGCCCGGGGACCCAGGGCCGCCCGGGCAGGGTCTCCGGGAACAAGACGGGCAATGATGAAGACAACCACCGAAAGCCCCAGAAGTACGAAAACAGAATACCCCAGTCGCCGCAAAAGGTATCGGGAAAAGTTCATCGCACTCCTTCACCAGTCCTCAGAGATGGGAGGCCCCATGGGGCCTCCCATATTCTACCCCCTACTTTTTCTTCAACAATTCTTCCCGTTTCTCAGGGTACACCCGGATGTCCATCATGTAGTGGTTGTACCCCATCACCGGATTGACCTTTTCTCCGCGCTCAGCGCGCTCTGCCGCTACCCAGTCGATGTAGTAGTCCTGATAGGCGTAGTTTTCAGGCTGGTCGATGAGGAAAAGGGACGGACAGAGCTCCACGATGTACTCCTGAATCTTCCGGTACTTGGCAAACCGTTCCTCTTTGTCTACGGTGGCGATGGCGTCTTCAATCATCTTATCGAGCTCTGGATCCTGGAGCCACTCGGTCTGTTCCCAGGTTCCACAGGACGAAGAATGGTACTTGGACTGGAGCATGGAACCGGCCTCCGCATAGTGGGGCGAGACGAAAATGAGGTACATGTGGGCCGTGGTCTCTGGAGTCGCCACCTCTTCGATGATTTTCATCCAGGGAGTTTTCACAACGTTCACCTTGATGCCGAGTTCTGCCGCATTCGCCTGGATGAGGAGTGCCACCTTCTCTTCATCAGGAACTTCGGCACACCAGACGAGGTCTACCGGGTACTCGTCGAGCTTGTCGGCGTACTTCGATTTCGCAAGCTCTTCCCTGGCCTTCTCAAGGTCCCGCTTGTACTGGTACACTTCGGGGTTGTGTCCAGGCAGGATAAAGGAAACCGGACCCTGCGCCTGTCGTGCGCCGGGGAAAATTTGATTGGCGATGGCGTCGTAATCGATGGCATACGCCAGGGCTTTCCGGAAATGGACGTCGTCTGTTGGGGGCTTGCGGTTGTGCATCATGCAGAAAAAGGTGCTTCCCCCAAAGAGCTTGGCCACCTTCACGCCCTCGAGTTTACTTGCCGCCTCGTAGAATTCCGCAGGCTGACGGAAGTCTGAAATCTCAAGCTCTCTCTTACTCAACAGGGTCCGGACCGTGGCGGTCTCTGTGGTACCAATGTACTTGAATTCCTCGGGAGCATTGGGGTCGAAAGGCTTCCAGTAGTCGGGGAATCTCACCGCGTGGAGATGTTCCTCAAGGCGCATCTCCTTCACCATGTACGGACCGGAACCGGCATCGTGGGTGAGGAGCCACTTCTTCCCGTAATCTCCCATCTCCCCGTATTCTCCCGTGGGTTCAATGTGGGCGAGGACCTCGTCTTTGTTGAGGATATAAAGGCGCACCAGCGCATAGAGGAAGGGACCAAAGGGCTTTTTCAGGTGGAAGCGAACGGTATAGTCGTCCACCGCCTCAACCCTGTCGATAATGGGCTTGAAAATGTAGCTATACCCCTGCCCGATGGTCAAAAGCCTCTCCATGCTGAAGACCACGTCCTCGGCCTTAAGCTCTTCTCCGTTGTGGAACTTCACACCCTTTCGGAGATGGAAGGTATAGGTGAGGCCGTCTTCTGAAACTTCCCAGGACTCGGCAAGGTGGGGCACAACCTCTCCGTCATAGGTGGGGAACAGCAGGGTGTCGTAGAGATTGGAAACCGAAACGGAACTCGAGAAGTCTGCCGCAACTGCCGGGTCGATGTACGTGGGCCAGGCTTCGGTGAAACGGACAATTTTTGACGAGTCAGCCCACCCCAGGCCGGCCACAAGGAGGATACCGGCCACAAGAACGATCGAGAAAATGACCCTGTGCACCTTCATGTTCCTCCCTCCTCAGATGGTGAAAACACCTTTCTCCATGATGACTTTTCCATCAACCGTCACCGTGGGATTTGTGATGATCCCGTCGTTATGGGTTTTCGAGTCGATTGTGCCCCCCATATCAAGGTTCATCCCCAGGGCGATGTGTACTGTTCTGAATGCCTTTTCATCCTCAAGGACATTCCCCGTAATTCGTGCTTTTTCGTTGGTCCCGATGCCCAGTTCCCCCACATAGTACGCATTGGGGTCCCCGAGGTTCTCCAGAAAACGTGCCAGTTCCTGGGCTTCTCTTCCTCCCTCAATCCTCACCACCTTTCCCCGGACGATTTCCAGACGTATAGGTTCGCTGAGCACCCCAAGGGGGGACATGGAGCCATCGATCACCGCCACCCCCTCCACCGACTCCTCAACCGGAGCGATGTAGGCCTCGCCTGCCGGGAGGTTCCCCCATCGTCCTTTCTCCCGGTAGAGCCCGTCATCAGGAGGAATACCAGGTTTTCTACCCCTGATGCTCATGCGCAGATTCGTCCCCCGCTCGGTGGTGATGGTGACCTCATTGCCCTCTTCGAGAATGCGGGTCACCTTCCAGCTGAGCTCAGAAACCCTCTGGTAGTCCGCCGTCATGGCCCCCACGGTCATCATGTCCTCGGTAATCCCGGGCATACTGGCGATGCGGGCCCCTCTCTCCGTTGCCGCCATGCGGGCCTTCGTGTGCGTGAGGCTCATCGTGGTTACAAGAAGGGCTACATCACAGGAGAGAAGAGCGGCTCGAACTTCATCCGGAGGCTCTTCGGCGTGGTGTGAGCGGGGGGTCATGACCACCATCGTCCCGTCAACCCCAAGGGCATGGAGGGCGAGGAAGAAGCTCTCTGCAATGGCGAGTTTTCCCGTATCGGTGACCACAAGCACCCGCTCTCCCGGCTTCACCCCCATGCAGTCCCGTACGGCAATCATGGCGCCTTTCATGAGCGGTGCAAGCCGCACGCTCCCACCTCCTTATCCTTTCCCGAGCTTTGCCGCAAGCTCCCGGAGCTCCGGATCCACCACCTGGCCCCGGTCGATGATGAGCTCCCCATCGAGCCACACCGAAGTGTTGAGGCAAATGCCGTCGGAGTGAGATGGCGCAGGAATACCATCAGGCGGAAGAAGGATGGCACCGATATTCCCCACACCCCACTCGGTGCACCCCCAGACCCGCTCATCTTCCAGAATATCTCCGGTGAGCTTTGCTCCGGGGTTGAACCCGTAGCACACGTGGGCCATGCAGAACATCCGGGGATGGTTGAAATTTCTGAGCCAAGCCTCGAACTCCACCGCTTCTTTCCCACCTTCAATGTTCACGATCTTCCCCCGTTCCACGGTGAGCCGGATAGGCTCTTTCAAAAGACCCACAGGGGGAACCACCGAGCCATCGAAAACGATGACCCCGTTGACCGTATCAAGGTTCGGCGTCCAGGCAATTTGCCCCGACATCATGTGAGAACCGGGCGTATCCGCGTACCCGAGTTCGCAGTTCACTGGGTGCGTGGGGTCGTTCTCGAATGCCACATCGCCTCCCGAAGGTGTGGTCATCCGGACCTTTTTCGCCCTTCGGGTTCTTTCGGCGAGCTTCTCCTGGAATTCCCGGAGCACCGGATAGTTCACCCGCCCGATGCAGCGGACCATCATATCGGCGTTCATCCCCACAAGACACAGATGCCGGAGTCTGGGGTTCTCCCGAAGGGCAATATCGTACGGCGTGGAGTACAGAAGCCATTCATTATTGAACTCCACCCAGGCATCGACCGATTTGAGAAGCGCCGTGAGAGGCTCCATGGGGAGCATAGGGTCGGCAGCCTTCCCTACCCCAAGAGGTGCAGGGATCCAGAGCACCAAAGGCTTTGCTCCACAGGCAAAAGCAGCACGAGCCGTGGCATCAACCACCCGCTCGTCGCTCTCAGTATCCGCGGTGATGAGAAAGGTCTCTCCCTCCTTGAGCTTGAACAGTTCCCGCACCAGGATATCTGCAGCCTTTCCCAGTTCGTACTCGTAGAGTTTCGGCAAATCGACCACCCCTTTCCTGAGCCTTGTAGGAGATTATATCATCTTCTCCAGAGCGCGCGTAAGGGTTTTTTGTGCCACCACGCCAAAAAGAACGATGGGACGAGAATTGAAGACATCCCTTGAAGAAAAGAGACGAGGGATGCCACAAAGGTAGAGGGCTGTTTTTCGTCTTCCATTCCAGCCAAGGGTCTGAAAGACCTTTTCAAAAACGCAAACATCGTCAACTCCGTGGAGTCGAATCCCCAGCTGGGAGCACAAACCATTTCTTAAGTTCACCAAAATCTATCGGGGGGACAAACACTGCGAGAAATACCCAGTCCTCCTTTGAGAGGTTACTTGGGCGATGAATTGCACCTTGTGGAATATGCAAAACCGACATTGCGGGAACTTTATAGGATTCAGAACCAACCTCTACAACTCCCTCGCCCCTTATGGTAATGCGCGTCTTGGTAGAACCTTCGTGACTGTGGCTTGGCCCCTTTTGTCCAGGCTCATACCGAAATACCGCTACACTCAATGGTGCGGCCTTTTCAAACCCGTCCAGGAGTATCCGGACAAGCCTTCTCGACAAAGGGGGTAAACTCCGGAGTTCCACAACTTCCTCCGCATTTACATAAATCACGTTCATCTCTACCCCTCCCCGGCATAGTGTCCTGTTAAGTGTATCTGGTCAGCGTGATAGCACTCCACCTTAATTGCCACAAACCCATGAAACCCTCGCACCCCGCAATGTGTCCAGCTGACGCACAACGAGGTACAAGAGCTTCCCCACAGAGCACTTCCAACGCTTTCACCTGCTTTCCGCCTCTTCCACTAGCTTTCCGGCTCATTCATGGTGGAGATCGGGAGGGATTCCCTGATGGTTTCCCTTAGCACCAGGGGGCTGAAGGTGGGAAATCTAACCGAACAAGACAAAAGACGCTCTGGGATGGGAAAACGGGAGACGTTCCCCGTGTTCACCCCCTGTAGTGTAGAGGCGTGGATGGCCTTGGTAGGGCACTGTCTTTCTTTGGCCCAGGGTTGGGAGACCTGGCGCTCATCAGGGCAGAGGACCACGTTTCTGTTCCTACAAAAAGAGTGAAAGGGATAAAAACGCTTTTTCGAGGCTATCCGAAAGCATGAAGAGTTCAAAGGTTACCCCTGAAGCTTTTTCGAAGGGATTACATTACTCTTCGCCCACAAGCACTACCGGGATTTCCTGGACCCTGGTGAGTGCCCGGTCAGCGGTAAAAAATTCCTGGCATTGTGCAGCCAGTGCGCATCCCACCTGGAGGGCGTCAGGGGTTTTGAGGTTGTATTTCACCCTGATTTCTGCTCCTTTTTCTGCGGCTTCAGTATCAATGGGATAAACCTGAAGACCAGGGAAACCCCTGAAAAGGTAATGGTACCCGGCTCTGAGGGCATGATCCTTTTTCGCTACAACCGGAATCAGAACTTCAAAGTAGGAGAGGGAAGAGGTACAGAGAACAATTTCTCCTTTTTCCGCTTTGAGAAAAAGATGCCGAACTCGAGGGAAAAAGCGCTCGTGTTGCTCCAGGAAGTATATAAGGATATTGGTATCAACGAAGACTTTTTTCATCCCATTCCCGGCGGAGACGGTCAAGGTACCCGTCTTCGTAGAGACCTTTCCCTATACCGGCAATTTCCTCGATACTCTGCGGTAAGGCAACGAGCACCATCCGGTTTTCTTCCACTTCCAGGAGGAGTTTTCTTCCCTCATGGAGACCAAGGCGCTTTCGGATTTTTTTGGGGATTACAATCTGATTTTTCTTACCAATCGTAAGAATTTCTAACATTTTCAAAAACCTCCGACAGCAGAATAGAACACCACCGACTTTCCTGTCAAGCCCGTGTATAGGGCAGGATAGCGTCAACTTATCGTAGGGGGGTTCCTCAAGTTCTCTCTACCCCTGAACTCTCTCATCATGGATTTCTCCTCCTCAACCTCGCCCATCCAGAGGATTATGGTCTTTCATATCGCAGGAACCCAGGACGTACTCTGAGCCAGGGCCTTGAGGGTCATACGCAGAGCACTCACCGGTTCTCGCATCACCGGGATGTTGTTCGAGATCTCCCGGAAGACCTTTCTTCCCCTCTCCTTCTCTTTCTTGATGGTCTCAGGGGTCATGGTGAAGGGAGGGAGCTTACGCCTTTGGGTTCTCAGAACGTCACGCCTCACTGAGCACCCGTTGAATTTCAAAGCCCCGAAGATATCTGCGGTCTACCCCCTTCCTCCCAAAGCCCATGGGACGGTGGGAGAATTGAGCTGAGAGGAGAGGCTGCCATGGACCTTGACACTGATTGCAACTTGGGAGTGCCGGCATTCTGGATTCCCTCGCGAGTTTCCGGAGAGGTGCCTGCAGAGGTCTTTCAGTTTCCGTCTTTCTTGAGAGAGCCTGAGAGAAGAAGGTTTCCACGTTCTCCCAGGAACCCTCCTCGATAGCCTTCCAGAGTTTCTCTTCTGAGCCATCCCGGGGCGGATTTTCGGATGCGTTTCCTAAGGTGGAAGCGAGGGAGGACAAAGATGGATTGGGGAATGATCTCCAGGCCTTTCTCGAGGAGGGGCACCATCACCACAGAGGGAGATGGCTTCCCCAGATGGAAGGTTGCAGTTTCCCTCCAGGTACTCGAGGACCTCGAAGAAGAGCTCTTCGGTGTCCTCGTAGCAACTGGCAAAGTAGTGGGGATTCTTGAGTTTGGCTCTCCCTGAGCCTGAAGTCTCCTTCCCCTCATGGACGTAGACGAGTTTGGCAAGGATTCTGGACTTCTTCCTCTTTTTCCTCTTGGTATGGTGGTTGCCCCTTTTCTCCTTAAGGGGGACATGGTCTTCGTCTGCTTCGATGAAGAAAGGGAGCTTCTTTTTTGTCGGTTTCCACTTCTTCTCCGGAATCTCTTCTTCCTTCTTTTCATCTTTCCTCAAATTATGGACCGGCCTCTTCACCACCTCAGGACTGACGGTGAGCTCCTGGTTCTTTAGGAGGATGTCCCTCCCTGCTTTCTGGGAGGAGAGTTCTGTGACCCTCTCAAGGGCCAGGGCTTCCAGGAGGGGATCAATCCTTTTCTTCTTCCCGAAACCAGCCTGGTCGTCGAGGAGGTGCAGGTATTCTCTGGTGTCTTTGTGCCTGTAGGAGGTTCTCCTTGAGGTGACATCCCCAAAGGGGGTGAGGATGGTATTCATGGTCTTCCAGAGCCTTTCCTCAAATTCCTGGAAATCCATTCCTTCAGGAAGTGGAGAGAAAATTCCAGAACTCTGATACCATGGAACCCTACCTCCAGAGCGCTTCCCATATACCAAGTTGGAACCCCCGATAAATTTCCACTAACGGGTTTTCTTTCCCGTCCTCCTTGTAAGAACCACAAAAAGCGCTATAATACAAGAAAAAGTAGAAAAACTGGTTCCCTTCCGTGGTGCCCCTTTTTGGGGAGAATAGGGAAGTCCGGTGAAAGTCCGGCGCGGACCCGCCGCTGTGATGGGGAGGAAGGAGAGTATAGCCACTGGCGAAAGCTGGGAAGGGTCTCCTTCCGAGGAACCTGAGCCAGAAGACCTGCCACGGAAGCGCCAGAGAGGGTGATGGCAAAGCCCTCAGGCATTGCCTGAGGGCTTTTTCATTTCAGGAAAGGAGGATGCCGATGGAACGGAAAGCTCTGAGCACTTCTTTCCCCCGTCGTCTGAGCCTTGTGGCTACCCTCGTGGCCTTGAGCGTTGTGGGGTCGTTCGTGAAAATCCCAAGCCCCACCGGAACCGTGGCTTTAGACTCCCTTCCGGGGTTCTTTGGCGCGCTGCTTTTGGGATATCCCGAGGGAGCGCTCATCGCCTTCCTGGGGCACATTCTGACTTCCCTGAACGTCGGATTTCCTCTAGGGGCTTTCGTGCATCTTGTGATTGCCCTGGAGATGGCGGGCATTGTCCTGGCCTTTCGTTTTGCCTTCCTGCGGTGGAAGTACCTTGGGGCTGTCCTCGTGGGCACCGTCCTCAACGGCATCTTTGCCCCGCTGAGCGTCGTCCCCCTCTTCGGATGGGGATTCTTCTTCGGTATCCTGCCCTCTCTCCTTGTGGGATCCTTTGTCAACGTCTTCCTCGCCGCCCTCCTTCACCGGGTGTTGGCACGGCGATGAAGCGGGATTACCTTGTAATCGACACCGGCAAAGAGGAACTCCTCGTGGCCTGTGACGCCCTTGGCGGGATAGGACCAAAACCGGGGGACAGCCTCTCTGTCCCCCTTGAGGTATCCGCGCAGTTCACCGCCCGGGTTGCTCTGGCAGAAATCCTTGCAGCGGGAGGAGAACCTCTGGCGCTTTCGGTGACCCTGAGTATGGAACCGTATCCCTGGACTGAGGAAGTGCAAAGGGGAATCTCCCGGGAACTCCACGCTATCGGCAAAGGGAACCTCCCCTGCGTCTTCTCTACGGAGAAGAACGTCCCTACCTCAGCCACTGGTCTTGGAGTAACCGTCCTTGGCAGGAGAACCCAGAGAAAAGAGAAACCGCTCCTTGAAGGAACCCTGTACGCTCTGGGTGTCCCCTCCTGTGGCCGGGAAGTCCTGGAAAACCTCCACGCTATCGCTGACCTTGCCGACATCCTGCGCCTCCGGGAGGAGTGCCCTGAAGCAGAAATCGTCCCCGTGGGGTCCCGGGGAGTTTTTTGCGAAGCCCTGCTCTTCCTCTGGGGAAGGCCGGTCACCCTCTCCCTGAACCCCCACCCCCCGTTTTCTCTCTACAAAAGCTGTGGACCGGCAACCGTTTTGCTTTTTGCAAGCACAAAAAACAGGGATGAGCTTGCGTCGTGCTTCCAGAAACCCCTGTGGGTGGTGGGAGAACTCAGGGCACAAGGACGGCCGATGCCTGAACTTGCCCCTTCTTGAGCTTTTTCAGGACCTCATTGGCCTCCTCAAGAGGATATACCTCGCAGAGTATCCGGAAGCGATATCGCCCCGCCATCTCAAGGAGCTCCCGCACATCCTGGCGGGTGCTGTTGGCCACACTCTGGATCACCCGTTCCCGGTAGAGGAGTTCATACGGGATCTCAGGAATAGGGGTAGCATAAATGCCGGCAGCAACGACTTTCCCTCCAGGCGCAAGGTGCTCGAGAGCCCTCCGGATAAGAAAACCGGAGGGAGCAAAGACAATGGCGGCATGGAAGGGTGAAGGAGGGTCGTCCTCGGCGCCACCCACAAAGCTTGCGCCAAGTTTTTTTGCAAGCTCTCTGTGATGAGGACTTCGGGTGAAAACGAAGACCTCTTTCCCCTCGTAAAGGCCCATCTGGAGCACAAGATGCGCCGAAGAACCGAAACCAAAGAGCGCGAGGATATTACCCTTTTGGGTTTCTGTTGCCCGGTACGCCCGGTACCCTATGACCCCGCCACAGAGGAGAGGAGCAACTTCTGGACTCTCGTAGCCCTCAGGGAGCGGATACACACTGTCCTTTCGGGCCAGGAAGTACTCGGCGTACCCTCCATCCACATCGTATCCGGTGAAGCGGGCTTTGGAACAGAGGTTCTCCCTTCCTCTCCGGCAAAAGGCGCACTCCCCGCACACAGAAAAGAGCCATGGCGTTCCCACCCGCTCTCCGGGACTGATACCCGTCACTTTCGGCCCACACGCAACCACCCGTCCTACAATCTGGTGTCCTGGGACAATGGGCAGGCGGTGAGGCGGGAGTTCCCCTTCCACGATATGGAGGTCGGTGTGACAGACCCCGCAGGCTTCAACCCGCACAAGGACCTCATCGTCTATAGGCTCGGGAACAGGAAGCTCCCGCAGGATAAGGGGGTTTTCCTCGCAGGGTGCCTGACGCTCAAGCACCATGGCCCTCACGAACTCTCTCCTCCTCCGCGAACCAGGTGAAGGTTTTTTCGAGGCCTTCCTCAAGGGTCACACGGGGTTCCCAGCCAAGAAGACGCCTCGCCCGATCAATGGCCAGGGCGATACGGGAAATTTCCCCCTTTCGTTCCTCGGCAAAAACCACCTCGATGTCCTTCCCCGCAATGCGCCTGAAAAGCCCAAGGAGCTCAAGGACACTTGTTTCCTTCTCCGTTCCGATGTTGTATGCCCCAGAGGGGGCGTGGAGCGCCAGGAGGTTAGCCCGGGCAACGTCCTCCACAAAAACGTAGTCCCGGGTTTTTCTTCCATCCCCGAACACTACACAGGGCTCATTCCGGAGGATTTTTCTAGAGAAAATGGCGATCACTCCCGCCTCACCCAGGGGGTCCTGCCGCGGCCCATAAACGTTGCCGTAGCGCAGCGCCACACAGGAAAGCCCCCAGACTGTTTCATAATAGGAGAGGTACTTCTCCGCTGCGTACTTTGCCACCCCGTAAGGGGAAAGCGGAGAGGGAGGGTACTCTTCACCAACCGGGAGCTCCTCCACCTCTCCGTAAAGCGCTCCACCGGTTGAGGCGAAAATCACCCTCTGTACCCCGTACATCCGGGAGAGCTCAAGCACCTGAAGTGTCCCTAAGATATTCACCCGGGCATCGGCGAGGGGGTCCTCCACCGACTGGCGAAGGTTGATGTGGGCAGCGTGGTGGTTCACGCAGAACGGGCGTTCCCGCTCAAAAACCCTTCGGAGTGCCTCCCGGTCCATGATGTCGACCTGGTAGAAGCGAGCTTTCGGGTTGAGGTTTTCCACTTTTCCCGTTACCAGATTGTCCACTACGGCAACTGAAAAACCAGCCTCAAGGTACGTGTCCACAACGTGTGAGCCGATGAAACCGGCGCCTCCGGTGACCAGGATGGTTCCCATGGCAACTCCTCCTCTCTCAAGGAGCATAGGGCAAAAGCCCAGAGCTGTCAAAGGGGAACTCTACTATCTCTCAAGCTCTGCTTTCATGCGCTGGTACTCATCTTCAGAAATTTCTCCCCGGGCATAGCGCTCTTTGAGAATTTCCAGAGGCTCGTTGTTCCTTCCCCTCCCGGCGCTCTCCCCAAGAAGGCGTATCGCGAAGTATGCCACAAGAAGGAGAACAAAAAGACCGAGGAGCAGACCACCCCATCCCATCATGCCACCGACACCAAAAGGGCAGAATGCAAAACCCTGTGGGTCAGCGAACACCGGACCCGAAGCGAAAAGCGTAGCAGAAATCCCCCACAGGATGAGCTTTCTCGCTTTCACCGTATTTTCCTCCACTCATAGGAATTTGCGTATTGCAACACACCGGTCTACAGTTTATTCCGTAAGGTCCTTTCGTCCCTGGCATCGCTTTTCTATAATTGACATGAGTGCCTATGCGGTGTTACCTCCTTATGGCAGACGGAGAGTGGGAAGAGCGCATCGCCCTTGAACTCCGCCGGAAGATGAAAGAGCTCTACGGGAAGAGCAAGGTTTTCTTCCTCTCCTTCCGGCACCCCGGGGTGTTCGCCGAAAAGGGTTTTGCGGAGGTTTCCAGAGACCGGCCTACGCAGCCTCTAAAGGCATGGTACAGGCTCTGCCAGGATCTCCTGAAGCGGCGGAATCTCCGGGAACGGCGGATACTCATCGGAGGAAACCCCTGGCTTTTGGCGCTCGTTACCCTCCTTGGGGGAAGAAGGGTCACCGTAGTTCTTTCCCTGGGACTCCGTCCTTTCTCCGTATCGCCCTTTCGCCTCTTTTTCCTGCGCCGCTTTGCCCGGACCGTCCTTGCTGATGATGCGACTTTCGTACAGCTCCTTCGCCTGAAGAATATTCCCGCCTACTTCGTCGGGAATATCCTCGCCGATCTCCTCCACCCCCACGACACACCCTTTCTCCACGGGAAAAAAGCCATCTGTGCCCTTTTCCCCAGAGAAGACCACTACGTCGAGGACCTAAGGTTTTTCCTTGACTTTGTCGAGCACGCCCCCGATGGCGCTTCTTTCTACTTTCTCCTCGCCCTCCCCCAGGGCGTCTCCCTCGAAACGGTGCAACGCATTGCTTCCGAGAAAAACTGGGTCTTCCTCGAAAGCCTTGAGGGAGAGGTCATCGAAGGGTACCTTGTGAGGGAGAGGGTCTACCTCAACCTCACGAGGTTTCTCTCTGAAGCCCTGGACCAGGCAACGTACGTGGTGAGTGCCGACCAGAGGATACTGGTTCAGGCCGTGGGGTTTGGGAAAACGGTGATCCCCGTGCAGATGGGGAAGGCTGAGGAAATGGCGGCACTTCTGCTTCACTCGGTCTCGCTTTTTGAGTACAATCAGAGTATGAGCGCCCGGTTCGGGAGAAAGGGCGCCATCGAGCGGATTGCCGTTTTCCTCCTCTGGGGTGTCGTGGAAGACCCGACACTCCCTCATCGTCTGCGAACAATCCACAAAAGAGGGTGATGGCATGGCTGGCCTTGTTCCATGGAACCTTGATACGATGCTCATGCAGTTCCTCAACGAGGACCTTGGGCCTTTCGACCTCACCACCCAGGGACTTGGGGAGCTGAAAGATCGGGTCATCCAGGCGCGGATTATCGCCAAAGAACCGGGGGTCATGGCCGGTGGCCCCTTTGTCCTGCGAATCTTCAAGCTCCTTGACCGGGAAGCTCAGGGAACGATTCACATCGCAGAAGGCGCCCGCTTCCCGGCAGGAACTGTCCTTTTGAGCCTCTCCGGCCGGGCTGAAGCGATTCTTGAGGGAGAGAGGGTCGCCCTGAACCTCCTTGCCCGGCTTTCAGGCATTGCCACAAGAACAAGGGAACTCGTGGACCTTGTGGCCGATCTTCCGGTCCGCATCGCCGATACCCGGAAAACAACGCCTGGCCTCCGGCTCCTTGAGAAATACGCCGTTTGTTGCGGAGGAGGCACGAACCACCGTATGGGGCTTTACGACTGTGTCCTCATCAAGGACAACCACCTGGCGCTCTGCGGTTCAGTGAAGGAGGCCGTCCTCCGGATTCGCAAGGCAGTGCCGTTCACCACAAAGATTGTCGTGGAGTGTGCAAGCCTTGAGGCTGTTGCTGAGGCCTGTGAGGCCGGAGTGGATGTCATTCTCCTTGACAACATGCCCCTTGAGGACATTCGCCAGGCGGTGAAAATCGTAAAAAAGCGGGCGCTTGTTGAAGCCTCAGGAGGCATTGGTCCCCACAACGTGCGCCTTGTCGCCGAACAGGGAGTGGACATTATCTCCACGGGGTACATCACGCACCACGCTCCCTGGATTGACCTGAGTCTCAGCATCTCCTGACACCCATGGTCTATGACGCCCTGGTCATCGGAAACGGCATTGCCGGAAGTTGCACAGCGCTCTTCCTCGCCCGGCAGGGCAAAAGCGTCTGCCTCGTGACGAAAGCCTCTGCTCTTGACGAAACCAATACCGCCAGGGCACAGGGAGGGATAGTCTTTCGAGGAGAAGGAGACACCACAGACCTCCTCCTTGAGGACATTCTTCGGGCTTCGTCCTTCTCTTCCTGCAGGAAAAGCGCCCGGATTCTGGCACGTCTTGGACCGGTGCTTGTTCAACGTTTTCTCATCGAGGAACTCCGCGTGCCCTTCGAGCGGAAGAAAGAAGGCACATGGGACCTTTTCCAGGAAGGTGCCCATTCCCTCCGGCGCATCCTCCACGTCAAAGACTATACCGGAAAGGCGATTCAGGAGCGCCTGAACGAGGCAGTGCTTGAAGAACGAAATATCACCCTCTTTCCCGGAACTTTTGCCTTAGAGCTCATCACCTCGCTGCACTGTGCCGATTTCGCCCTCCGGTACAATCCTCCCGAGTGCTTTGGGGCCTATGTTCTCAGGGGAAACGAGGTCATTCCCATCTTTGCCCGTGCCACGGTCCTTGCCACCGGTGGGCTGAATGCCATCTTCCGCCATTCCTCCGGAGGCCCCTGGTGCACGGGAGACGGGTTCGCCCTGGCATGGCGGGCACAGGCGACTTTAGTGAACATGGAGTACATCCAGTTCCACCCCACGCTCCTTTATAGCCCCGGCGAACCCCATGCCTTCCTCATTTCTGAAGCGGTTCGGGGAGAAGGTGCCGTTCTCCTTGACCGGGAGGGGAAACCATTCCTTGAGCGCTTCCATCCCCTGGGGAATCTCGCCCCCCGGGATGTCGTCGCGTGGGCGATCTTCCAGACCATGAAGGAAGAGGGAGTCCCCCACGTTTTCCTTGACCTCAGCCCCCTCGGGGTCGAAAAAATCCGCGCCGCCTTCCCCGAAATCTTCGAGGAGCTCCGAAGAAGAGGCTTCGACGCTACACGGGACCTCATCCCTGTGGTTCCGGGAGCGCACTTTGCCTGTGGAGGTGTGCTCAGCGATTCCTGGGGGCGAACCACAGTCCGCCGTCTCTATGCCGTTGGTGAGGTGGCCTGCACCGGGGTTCATGGAACAAACCGCCTTGCTTCTACGAGCCTTCTTGAAGGACTCGTTTTTGCTTTCCGGGCGGCCTGCTCCATTGTTTCTTCCGAACCACCCCTTGTCCCTCCCCCACTTCTCCCCTTTCCAGAACAGATAGGAGAACCTCCGGAGGGACATACCCTTGCGGAGCTTCGCCAGGTCATTCAGGAAACCATGTGGGAGTACGTGGGGCTTGAGCGGGAAAAAGCAGGACTCTTCAAAGCCTTAGACCGCCTTCTTGAAGTGAAACGGAACGTCCTCGGCCTCCGGCAACGCCATGGGATTTCCGCCCCCCTAAGGGAGCTAGAAAACATGGTCGATACGGCATTGCTTGTGACCCGGGCGGCCTTGCAGAACCCCCTTTCCTTCGGTACCCCCCTCACTCGCTCCGGGCCAGCGCCTTCTTCCCCAGGCGGCTCACAAGACGGACAATCTTGAGGTTCTTCAGGCCGTTCTTTGTGTGGAGGGCAAAGTACAGGCTCAAAGAGGGTTTTTCCTCAAGGAGAATTGCGACAAGCGCCTGAGCTAAACGACCCGGGTCATGGCGCGTGGGGTGCTCCGGAGAAAGAAGCGGTGCCTCCAGGATCTTTCCCGGGAAGTCCCACTCCTCACCTTCGGCGAAAATCGGTTCAATCCCGGACTTTTTGAGTTCTCGCAGCACCTCCTCCTGGGGTCGCTCCCCGTTCACCAGGACGTAGTTCACCCGCTCCCTGGGGAGGAACTGAAAGACCGCTTCAAGGTGGTCCGAGAACGTGTACCCATCGGTCTCTCCCGGCTGGGTCGTGACATTGCATACAAAAACCAGAGGTGCCCGAGACCGGAGAATGGCCTCGCGGACCTCTTCCACGGCAAGATTACAGAGAACACTTGTATAGAGGCTTCCAGGACCAAGGACGATGAGGTCGGCATCTTCTAAGGCCCTGAGGACCTCCGGGGTTGTAGGCACCGATGGAGGATCAAGGAAAATGCGCTTAATACGCTTCCCACAGCTCCCCACATTGGACTCACCAGAAACAATCGTCCCGTCAGCACACTCCGCCTTGAGGAGCACGTTCTCCAGGGTCGTGGGGAGAACCCGGCCGCGGACAGCCAGGACCTTGCTCGACTCAAGAATCGCCCGCTGGAAGTCCCCGGTTACTTGGGTGAGGGCAGCGATGAAGAGGTTCCCAAAATTGTGACCCTTCAGTTCGTTATCCTCGCTGAAGCGGTACTGGAAAAGGTCCCGCATGAGGGGCTCGGTATCGGCCAGCGCAATGAGACAGTTCCGAATATCCCCAGGGGGCAGAACCCCCATATCCCGGCGAAGCCTCCCCGAACTCCCTCCGTCGTCAAAAACCGTGACAATGGCCGTAAGGTTTGCGGTGTACTCCTTGAGGCCATGGAGCAGGGTGTAGAGGCCATGACCTCCACCAATGGCCACGATGTGCGGCCCACGGGTGAGTCGGCGGCTTTTAAAAATGGCTTCAGCAATGTCCTCCTTCTCAGGCACAAGCGCACTGATAATGGAGCGGTTCATGCGCTGCAGACCCCAGACGATAAGCACAGCCCCACCAACAATCCAGGCAAGTCCGAAGACCACTGCCAGCGAGTAGTGCCCAAGGAAAGCAAAAACGAAACGCCGCCAGAGGGTGTAAAAACCCCGGATCGACGGGACGGAGAGAATGAGGCTCATACCCAGGGAAATGAGGAGTACGCCACAGACGGCGATGAAGAGCCAGCGTTTCACCCGCATCCCCGGGTACAGCCATCTGACGAAGCGACGCAAACCTCCCGGTTCCATCCTCCTTCCCTCCTCTACGACCTCCTCCATATTGTACCGCATCTTAGCAACCTGTAAACGCCATGCCCATCACTGGCATGCCAGGTAGTGAAAAATTTTACCTAAACGTGAATTGAAAAGGCTTAAATTTTGCATAATTGACAAGACTCTAGCAACTGATTACAATATCGGTAAAAATCGGTTATCTAATCTTTTCAGATAGGGAGGGATAGGTATGCAAGGGCAAAAAGCTGTCTGGTTTCTGGTAATACTCCTCCTGGTAACACTGCCTTCTCTGGTCTTCGCTGAAACCACTCTGGTATTCCAGGGCTACTCCAACCCAAACGAGCAAGTGGCTCAGTTCATCCAGAACGTTCTCATTCCCGAATTCAAGAAGGTGCATCCCGACATCGACGTGAAATACGTGTACATCCCCTTTGCCGAGTACATGTCCACCATCCTGCAGCAGGCTGTGTCGAACACCTTACCCGACCTGGTGTACCTTGACAACCCTTGGGTTCCCCAGCTTATAGATGCAAATGTTCTCCAAAACATCAGGGACTATGTCATGAAAGACCTGGGCAACGATTTCTGGATGGACTTTTTCCCCGGCCATAGAATGGTCACCAGCAAAGACGAGGGAATCTACGCCCTGCAAGTGCACACAAACAACCTGGCCATTTTCTATCGTGAGGGTTTCCTGCAGAAAGTCGGTGTAGAAAAACCCCCGAAAACCTGGGAAGAGCTCCTGGACGTCTCGAGAAAAATCAAGGAAAATCTCAACCTCTACGGGCTCATTTTCTACGCAGGAGCAGACGAGGCGGGCACCTGGCAATTTGAACCTTTTCTGTGGAGCAATGGCGGAAGCCTCCTCGAGCTCGACCAGAAAGAGGCAATAGAGGCACTGGCCTTCGTGGCAGGGCTGGTAAAAGAGGGATATGCTCCCAGGGACGTTATTAATCTGAAAGACCAGGGTGACGAAACCATCTGGTTCATGAACGGCCAGGTGGCTATGATGGTGAACGGCAACTGGGAATTTGGCTGGCATCTCCTGCCCGACGTTCTGGAAAAGTTGGGAGATGTCCGAGTTGCTCCGTTCCCGGTCCCTGACGCCGCCATGCGTTCCGCTGTCCTGCCTTTCGGTGGAGAGTGCGTGGGCATCACCACCACGGACGCCGAGAAGAGCAAGTACGCCTGGGAGCTTATCAGAATATGGTTTGGAGAAAAGTTAGAGGAATATTACGAGAAATGGACGGGGCACATTCCGACTCTAGCATCTTACTCTGCGAAGATAGCCAGCATCCGTCCGGAGTTCAAGGTCTTTATAGATCAGGCTGCATATGCACTCCCCAGACCACCCATGGGAGGAATGGAAAAATACCCCGATGTCTCCAACGAGCTTGCCTTAGCTCTGCAAAAGGCCCTCACAGGAGCACAAACCCCTGAGGAAGCCTTCGGTCAGGCAGCGAAAAACATTAGGAACCTTTTCGCTCCAGAACAGTACGAGAAACACAAAGAATTTGCAAGGAACGTCCTGACAGAAGTCCTGGCAAGAACAAAGCAGCAGTAGGACTCAAGAAAGGAGGGGGATTCCAATCCCCCTCCTTTCTCTCTGAAAGAGCAATGTAAAGTTTTTCCGCTCACCTTAAAGGGGGAAGAATCGTTGTGAGAATGCCCAAAGCACCTCTTTTCTTGTTCCTACTTCCATCTCTCGCTCTGATATGCGCCTTCGGGATCTATCCCATAGTGTACAATATTTTTCTTAGCCTCAAGGATGTAAACCTCATAAGCTACATTCGGGGAACGGCACAAAACGTTGGTCTGGCAAACTACAGGGAGGTTCTGGATGACCCTCTTTTCTGGAAAGCCCTCTTCAACACCGTCATCTTCACTCTTCTCTCGATTGTACTGCAGATGAGCATCGGGTTCCTCTTAGCTCTTCTTTTTTACCGTGAATTCCCCCTTAAGGGTCTCTTCCAGGCTTTGGTCATGATTCCCTGGGTCATGCCCATCATGGTCTCCGGGTCTTTTTTCAGATGGTTCCTGAGCGACAATGGTTTTCTCAATAATTTCCTGACAGCGCTGGGATGGATCAAAGAGCCGATAAGATGGATTACTACTGAGAAGATGGCCATTTACTCGCTCACTGCGGTCAATGTATGGCTGGGAATTCCTTTCAACTTCATCCTCCTCTACACCGGGATACAGCAGATTCCCGAAGAACTCTACGAAAGTGCTGACATAGACGGTGCAGCAAGCTGGCACAAAGTGATGTATATCACGCTCCCTATGCTGAAACCAGTAATCGTGGCCACCTTCATCCTGGGGTGTATTCTTACCTTCAAGGTCTTTGACCTGGTGTGGATAATCACCAAGGGTGGTCCCGGAGGAGCTTCACACCTCCTCAGTACGCTCTCCTACTCTCTCGCCTTCGACCGGTTTCAGTTCGGCAAATCTACGGCAGTTCTCGTGTTGATGCAGATTATCGTTGTGCTCTTCATCAGCCTTTCAAACCGTATCAGATGGGAAGAGAGGTGAAGCTCGGTTGAGGAAAAAGGGAGGCTGGAAATGGAGCGCGCTGGTTGCAGGGGTTGTTGCCCTTATTGTCTCCCCTCTCTATTTCATTGCCATAGGAGGCTTCATGTCGACCGAGGAGATTTTTCACAAACCCCCTTACCTCGTTCCCCCAGAACCAACGCTGCGCTACTACCGGGAAGCTCTCATAACGCTACTCCCCTACATCAAGAACAGTTTCATCATCGCCTTTGGTACCCTGATGCTGACCCTGCTCATTGCCCTGCCCGCTCCTTTTGTTCTGACCAAGTTCGAGTTTTCCTCGAAGAATTCCCTGGGTTTCCTCCTTGCTTTCGTGCAGATGTTGCCGTATACAGCGGTCATCATTCCCCTGTTCCTGATCTTTACAAGAATGAAACTCATCAATTCACATTTTGGCGTTATCCTTGCTCTCTCCGTCTTCCTGGTACCCTTTGCGATCATCATTCTGCGATCGTACATGGTTTCCGTCCCTTCTGGCCTTATTGAAGCCGCTCTTATTGATGGAGCTGGATACCTGAAAATACTCATAAGCATCGTATTGCCCCTCTCAGCGCCCGGTATAGCCTCAGTCTCCATTCTCGTTTTCCTTATGGCCTGGGGGAACTTTATCGTCCCACTGGCCTTCATAAAGGAGGAAAGCCTTCGCCCTATCAGCATCGGGCTCTACGTCTTCATCGGCCAGTACGGTGTCGAATGGAACAAGCTTATGGCGGGAAGCATGATTTATACCATTCCCCCACTCGTTGTGGCCCTTCTTGCAGGGAAATCCATCGTTGCTGGACTCACCGCAGGAGCATTCAAAGAATAGGTCGTTTCTGGCTTTCTTCGCTCTTTTGCGCAACAGAGATGTCTAGATGGTGAGAAGAGAGACCCGGCCGGAATAGCAAGAAACCCCCGGTGGTCAAAGGGGCAAAGAAGGTGAACACCATGAGCCTCTACGAGAGCATCCGAACCTTCGACAGCCTGTACTATAAAGCGCTGTGGAAGAGGATTCTGGGTAAGCTCAGGCACCACCGCCATCGCCTCCTTCCTCTGGCTCCCTGGTGGGAGGTTGTCGGAACTGGTGAAGCCATCTACCGGGGTATCCAGGCCGTGCCCATCGCTTGGATTGTGGGGACTGAGAACCGGTTCGGCGATTTCGACAGGGAATTCCTTCCCCTGAAACGGAGGGAACGCCACCGATGGGCTCGCATCCACGCCCTGTATGAAGAAGGGAAACCGCTACCGCCGGTATCCTTGATAAAAATCGGGAACTTCTACTTCGTCCGGGATGGGCACCACCGGATTTCGGCCGCTAAAGCCTCAGGGGCACTGTACATCGACGCAGAAGTGGTGGAAATCCCAATCCCAAAGGATGCCCCTCAGGACTCTCCCGAAGCGCTTTTCCATCACCTTGAAGAGCGAGCATTTCGGGAAAAGACCGGGCTTTCCACCATACGGGTCACCGTTCCCGGAGGGTACCTGGAGTTCCTCCGCCTCATCCAATGCTTTCAGTGCTCTTCCTGTCCTAATGCGGAAGAGGCAAGAACCCAAAAAGACCATTGCCTCTCCTGGGAGGAGGCCGTTTCGGGATGGTACGAACACTGCTACCTGGGAGCAGTGAAGGTCATTGAAGAAAGCGGCATCATGCGGAGCTTTCGCAACCGAACACCTGCTGACCTCTACCTCTGGATTTTGGAAAACCTCAACCTCCTCCGAAAGGCGACATGCTTCGTTCCCTCCCGGAGGACCATAACCCAAAACGTGCGGAGACTCCGCCAGATTGCCCGGGCAAAACAGCTATAGCCTGCTTTGCAGCAACCTCCCAAGAGAGAAAGCCGCCTGCTCAAGGAGCCTACCCGCCTCTTTCATGGCTTCCCCTTCGGACATTGGACCGTCCACGATGGGGAAAATCCCCACAATTTCTTCGGGGAGCTTGGGAATTTCCTCCCAGGCGATTTTCCCCGCGAGGATAAGTAGAGGCTTCCGGTGCTTCCGGCAGAGTTCTAAAACCCCGGAGACCACCTTGCCAAAAAAGGTCTGCCGGTCTACCTTCCCCTCTCCACTCACCACAAAATCGGCACCTGCAATGGCTTCCTCAAGGCCCACCATTTCCGCTACAAGACGGATACCGGAGACTATTCTTGCCCCGAAAAACGCAAAAAGCCCGGCCACAATGCCACCTGCTGCCCCTCCTCCGGGGAGATCGTCCACCCGAACGCCGAGGTGACGCTCGATGAGCCGAGCGAAGTGCCGTAGCCCCGCATCGAGCAACCGAACGTCCTCAGGATCCGCTCCCTTCTGGGGCGCATACACGAAGGCTGCTCCCTGGGGTCCGTAAAGGGGATTCGTGACGTCGCTGGCGATGAGGAGTTCTGTACCTTTCTGCGGACGAATCACGTCCCGGGTGTCGATACGGGAAATTTTCAGGAGGTTCTCCCCAATGCCTAAAAGCTCCCTCCCTTCTTCATCGAGAAACCTCACCCCCAGGGCTGTGAGAGCCCCCATACCTCCATCGCAGGTTGCGCTTCCCCCAACACCGAGAATAACCCTGCGGAACCCTCGCTCAAAGGCAAAGCGCAGGAGTTCCCCCACACCATAGGTCGTGGTGAAGCGGGGGTTGCGTTTTCCTTCGGGCACAAGCGGAAGCCCCGCAGCCTGAGCGAGCTCAAGAACACAGACCCCACCAGGGAGAATCCCAAGACGTGCCTTCACCTTCTCCCAGAGCGGCCCTGTGACCTCGAGCTCTTCAATGTTCCCTGACGCCCCACGCACCAGGACCTCCACCGTCCCCTCGCCCCCATCAGCCAGGGGTTTTTCGGTGACCTGGAAGCGAGAATGAGCTCTCTGAAAACCCCGCCGTATGGCTGAAGCGGCCTCAGGACTCGTCAGGCTCCCCTTGAAGGAATCAGGACAGGCCACGATGCGCACGACTTTTGAGGACCTCCGGGTTCACGAGATTGGGAGGGATTTCCCCCTGCAGTGCCTTCACAAGGTTTTCAGCCGCCATTTCTGCCATCCTCGTCCGGGTGGCGTACGATGCTGAGCCAATGTGAGGAGCCAGCACAACGTTTCCAAGCTCAAGGAGTTCCGGCTCCACCTCAGGTTCCCGTTCAAAGACGTCCAGGGCCGCACCACGAATCCAGCCCTCCCGGAGAGCCCGGACCAGAGCCTTCTCATCGACAACAGGGCCCCGGGCGGTGTTGATGAGGTAGGCCTCTCGCTTCATCATGCGGAGTTCTCGCTCGCCGATGAGGTGGTAGGTGTCCTTCGTCAGGGGAACGTGGAGGCTCACGAAATCTGACGTCTGCAGGAGCTCAGGAAGGGGGGTGAACCTCGCTCGGTACTGCCGCTCGATCTCTTCCGGAGCCCGCTGCAGGTCGTAGTAGAGGACCGTCATGTCGAATCCCAGAGCCCTCCGGGCCATGGCCTGGCCAATCCGGCCGAAACCCACAATGCCCAGGGTCGCCCCGTACACATCGGTCCCAAGAAGGAGCATCGGTTCCCACCCCCGGAATTTTCCTGCCCGGACGAACCTGTCTGCCTCCACAATCCTCCGGGCCACGCTCATCATGAGCGCCCAGGCAAGGTCCGCCGTGGTTTCCGTCAACACTCCGGGGGTGTTGGTCACCATGATCCCCCGCCGCGTCGCCTCTGCCACATCGATGTTGTTGTACCCCACGGCGTAATTGGCGATAACTCTGAGATTCGGTCCTGCTGCCTCCATGACTTCCCGGTCGATGGTGTCGGTGAGGAGACAGAGAATCCCGTCTTTCCCCCGTACCTTCTCAAGGAGTATCTTTCGGGGAAGTACACCGTCGAAGTCGCTGACCTCAACCTCGCAGAAAGAGGCAACAATTCGGATGCCCTCTTCAGGGATTCTACGAGTGACAAAGACCGTGGGTCGCTTCATCGCGTCCTCACTCCTCTCTCAGAGTATGGGGAAGAGCCGGTTCCATGCCGAAAGAAACGTCCTCTTGGCATTGGCCACCACCAGGCGGGGGTTTTCCCCAGGAAGCGGCCTGACCTCGAAGGAAATCACCGGGCGCTCGGTGAAGGTTGTCCTCTCGAGGTATCCGACGCGGAAAAGCGCCCTGAGGAATCCTGCTACCTCCTGGACATCGTTGCACCCTTCCCTCAGGCCAAAACGGGGATGCGTATCGCCATAAGCAGGGTGCCCTTTCGCGAGCACAGCGTTCCCGATGTGGACGTGGTTCACAAAGGGGGCAAGAAGGGTGAGCGTGCGGGCAGGATCCTCAAAAAGGAGCGGCTCATGGGAGAGATCAATCGTCAGGCCAAAATTCGGACACTCAGCTCGAACGAGCGAAGCCACCTCGAAGGCGAAGGGAGCCGGACCGATAAGGGCCCTTTTGTCCACCGCGTAATCAAAGACCTCGAGGTTCACCCCAAGGAGGTATCCGGAAACCTCCGCCCGTTGTTCTGCGTACCGGCAAAGCTCCACAAGGGATTCGACAAGCCGTTTTCTCGCCTCTTCCTCCTTCCTCTCTTCCGGTCGTTTTCCGGAAGGGAAGGCCAGAGCTTTCGCTTTTGCAACGTACGCCTTATCCACAGCCTGCTTGAGGGCTTCAAGGGCCTGTTTCCGCTCTTCCTCTTCAAGAGCACCCAGGCTGAGCCCCCTCGAGAGCACAAGGGGCTGGGCCCCAAGGAGGACCTCTACCCGGGCCACATCGCACATCACGCCAACGGCCCGAAGCACTTCTTCATCAAGAAGGGCACTCACCTCAATGGCCTGGAAGAATGCATCCTCAAGGATTTCTTCCACGCTCCGCACAACTTCTTCTTGAGTCGTCGCCTGCGGATAGGCCATAAAATGCACAATGCCCATGTGGAATGTGTCGTGCCACGGGTACACGTTCTGCACCTCCCCCGGTCAAGACACGCCGGTTTTCGCTTCCTGAGAACATGGTACCGGAACACAGAGCTGGGCACAATACGTTCTCTGGCTGGTGTTGACTCCAGTCGCGCTCTGCCAACTGGAAAAGCGCCTGGGTTCCGGAAAGCTCTGGAAGGCGCTGCAGGCTGTGGCCGTGAAATCTCCGACGAATCCCCAAAGACCTGGGAACCGCTAACCCACCTGGGTTTCCTGAATACCGTCTTCCCGCAAAATTTCTCGCAGGTCCTCCGGCCACAACACTCCCATTTCGCAGAGGATATCACCCAAAGGGCGATGGGAGAACCTTTGAACCCGGAGTGCTTCGGCAAGGTGTTCTTCCTCAATAATTCCCATTTTGAGAAGCCTCTCGCCCAGACGGGGGAACTGTTGAGGAAGCTTGCGCTTTAGCACTTCTAACCCCTGGGAGATTGCTTCTGAAGGAGCAAGAACCACTGCCACTTTCCTCACGCCCAGTTCCGCTGCAAGGCTACTCATCGTCTCCTGGGAGAGCGGCTTTGCGGTCGCAAGGAGCACAGAATCCCTGCCCCATGCTATCGGCACCACAGCATACCGGCAAAAAACCACCAGGAAACGAGAATGATTCCCTTCTATCCGGAGGGTATAAGGATCCGGTTCTAAGAAACCAGTTTGCAACAGCTCTCCCAGACACTCCAAGAGCTCTGTTTCGGTGATGAACCCTTCCTTAAGGAGCTTCTCACCAAGGCGTTCCTGCTCCTCCTTTCTCCGAAGCGTCAAGGCAAGTGTTTTCGGATCAACAATACGCTTTTCAAGGAGAAGGTCTCCAAGGCGGCGTCTGTAGCGGACCAGGGCCTTGGGAGAGAGGTACGAATGCCTGGTCTTCTGCCACCGTGGACGACTCCGGGGGAATCCAAAAAGAGCGATTCGCCAGGCCCGGAGAGTGGCAAGGAAGTTAATCACGTTGCCCCAGACCGTCCGAAGGGGTAAAAGCGGGGGAATCAGGCAACCTGCCACTGCTGAACGCCACCCATAGACGTTCTTGAGCGCTACCATCCGCATCAGCTGTCGCTCAATCATGAAAACGGTGAGCACCGCGCTCAACCACCAGGAAAAAGACCCTCGAGGGTAGATAGGGGACAGCGAGCAGAAGAGAGAACAAATAAAGTAGGCAAAAACCACATAGCCCGGCAAGGGAAGGAGATTCCCGTACTTGGCCTTCCAGTCCCGGTAAAGGCTGTACTTGGCAATGCGGGAAAAACGCCGGTCGCAAAGTATCTGCCAGAGCGAAAAACTCTGAAAGGAAATACCGTAAATCCAGCGCGATTTTTGCTTCACCGCTTCCCTGAGGGTGTTGGGGAAAATTTCCCGAGTAGCAATGTACTCCACCACCACCCGCCCATCCTCTGTCACCCGTTCCACTCCTTCAAGGAAGAAATGGGTGGCGATGCCGAACCGGGCGAGATCCAGGGAAAGCCTGTAGTCCTCAGTGAGACTCTCCTCATCGAGGAGTTTTCCAGTCCCCAACGCATCCAGCACCGAGCGGGCAATGACGAAACCGGTACCCGCCGAGGGAACTACTGCCCCACTTGCCTCCCGGGCAGGCAAGCCTCGATAGTGATTCTCAGCAAACTCATCGGCATAGGTAGAAGCGGTGAGGTAAGGGAAAAAAGTACGCCAGCTGGGATAGACCTGGAGAGGAAACACCGGCAACTGCACCACTTCGTACTTCAACGAGAGGTAGTTGGCCAGCTTCAAGGAGGTGGGGTGGATCACGTCCTCAGCGTCGTGGATAATGAAACACCCAAAACGAAGGCGTCTTTCCTGCTCGAAGCGGAGGATGAACTCGAAAACCTGGTTGAGGTTTTGAGCCTTGCTGGTAGGACCTTCTCGAGGATTCACTACAGCGTGGACTTGAGGATACCGCTCCGCTAATTTCTGGACCTCTTCCACCGTGGCAATATCGTTCGGGTATACCCCAACAAAAACGTGTAGGAGCGCCAGGGGGTAATTGACAGAGTGAAGGAGGTTCTCCACCATGGGTCCAATGACTTCGGCTTCATTCCAGGCGGGGATGAGGATAGCAATCAATCTCCGGGGCACCTGGTCAAGTTCTCCAATCCGTAACCGGTGTCTGATTCGTTTTTGGCCCCAGAAGTAGTAGTAAAAGTCCCAGAAAAGGTCATCAAGACTGAAAAAGAGAAAGGATGCAGCAACAAGAAAACCTGTCCAATATAGGATCCTGCCCACAGCCCTTGCGCGTCATCCTTCCGCGAATCCGAACGCTGAGGGTATTCTATCAAAAAGACGAATCGCAACGCCAGTACCTGGGGTTCACATCCTGTGGGACACCGGAAAGTCCGGCTCTCAGACGTTCCAGGGTTTCTCCAGTCCCGGTAGAACCTTTTCCTCATCAACCCTTTTCCAGGGCGAATGGATTTTCCACGTCTCATCCCCACCAGTGCGGTGCTTTCTGCCCTACTGCGGGTTCCGGCATGCCGAGGAGCAGGCAACTTTCGACCTCTTTTATTCACCCAAACACCGACCTTCGGTCCGGTGGTACCCCCAAGGCAATCCTGAAATGCATTCCTCCATCGGGTATAATGTACTGGGAGTGACACCTGGGTGAGCGGCGAAATCGCCTACATCGAGGACGAGAAAGACGTTGCGGAGTTTGTGACGTACTTCCTGGAAAAAGAAGGGTACCGTGTCCTTCACTTCTTTAGAGGAGAGGATTTCCTCAAGGAAATGGAGCGCCTCTCTCCCCAGCTCATTCTCCTTGACCTTATGCTTCCCGGTATCGGAGGTTTTGAGGTCTTCCACCACATCCGGTCCCATCCTCGCTATCGAAATACTCCAGTCATCATGCTCACTGTGAAAGACGACCCCATGGACATCGTCTCGGGTCTTGAGATGGGAGCCGACGACTACATCACCAAGCCCTTCCACCCCCGGGAACTCCTGGCCCGCATCAGGGCGGTGCTGCGGAGGGTCTCAGGACCGTCTTCCGGGGGGAATTTCCTCCAGGCCGGAGACCTTGTGCTTTTCCCCGAAAGCCTCGTCGTGGAGGTTAAAGGAGAGGTCATCCCCCTTTCTCTTCGGGAATTCCGGCTCCTTGAGCTCCTTGTGCGGAACCGGGGAAAGGTTGTGTCCCGGCAACGGATTCTCGACGAGGTGTGGGGCGAAGACGCCTTCGTCACCGACCGGGTGGTGGACGTGTACGTGGCACACCTTCGAAAAAAACTCGGTGCCCTGGGACAGCAGATTGTGACCGTTCGGGGAGTGGGGTATTCCTTTGAGCCCTCTTGAGCTATTCCTCCTTGGGGTTTTGGGGATTGCGGCGTTCTCCCTGGGGTACACCCTTGCTTTCCTGAAAGGGAGGAAGTTCCTGGCCGAGTTCTCCGAAGTATCACCGGAACAGGGCCTCAGAGAGGGTCTCAAGCAGTTCTTCGAGGAAATACAGCAGCACAGGGAAGCGATGTTCCGGGATTTCCTCGCCCTCCTTGACCGTGTGTCCACCGGGGGAGCGCTGTACCTCAGGGACAGGCACCGCCTGCTCCTCAACGCGACCTTTGCCCAGGCCATTGGTTTGAGAAGCGATGGGGTCAGGGAGGTTGCGTTCTTCGAAATCCCGGTTTTTGGGGATGTCCTTGCCCGGGCCGTATCGTCAGGAGAAAGGGTGAGCGTTCCTTCTTCAGGATTTGCCTTTTTGCCCTTTCCTCTTGGCGAGGAACGCTTCCTGCTCCTTGAGGATGAGAAGAAAAAAGGCCAGAGACTCCGGATCCTCAGGTATTTCCTCACCGCCCTCTGGCACGAGGTCCAGACGCCTTTGACCGTCCTCTCGGGGTACCTGGAAACCCTCGAAGAGGGTCGTCCCATGGAAGGAGAAATCCTCTCCCGCATGGTGCGGCAGGTCAGGCGCCTCGAAGGTACGATCCGGGAAATCCAGCGGCTCAGCGTTCTTCTTGAGGAAAAACCGGAGAGGATTTCGGATCGGGAGTTCTCCGCCCTCCTCCAGGAAGTCCTTGAGAAATCCCGGGAAGACCACAAAGACCTGAGGGTTCGGGTCGATATCGCAGAGAGCGAAAACACAAACCTCCTCCCTCTCTCCCGCGGCGAGGCCTTTGTGCTCCTTTCGAATCTCATCACCAACGCCTTGTCCTTCAACGTCCCCGGGGGAGAAGTGACCATCACCGTGGCTTTTGGGGAATCGGGACTGCACCTTACCCTCGAGAACACCACTTCACCCCCCGATGCCGAGTTCCTGCGCTGGTTCTTCGACCCCACTGAGGTGCTTCCCCGGGGAGGGAGTGGCAAAGGTGTGGGGCTGTACCTCGTCAGGGAGGTGGTGGGGCGGGGGAACGGAACGATTCATCTGCGGCCCCAAAGAGACCGAGTAGTCTTCGACATCACGATTCCCTGGGAAACGGGGGACGGCAAAATTTCTGAAGGGGGAACCCCTCCTCGTTGACGAACCTCACCCGCCCTGGTATAATTCCATCTGCAAGCCGGGCTGGTGGAATAGGAAGACACGCTATCTTGAGGGGGTAGTGGGTTTACACCCGTGCGGGTTCGAATCCCGCGCCCGGCACCATCCCAAAGGCAAAGACCTCTCAAGGCCACCGAGAAAACCCGCAAAAGCCTCAAAACCCGTGGTATACTTAGAGGAAAGACGTGGAGCGTGAAGGCCATGAAATGCAGCCGCTGTGGAAAGCCCGCTTTCGCGAAATTCAGAAGACACAATGCCGCCTTCTGCGAGGAGTGCTTTGACCTTTTCTTCGAGCGCCAGGTTGAAGGGGCCATCCGCCGGAAAAGGATGTTCACCAGAGACGAAAGGGTACTCCTTGGAGTTTCCGGGGGAAAAGACAGCATGACCCTGTGGCACTACCTCCACCGGGCTGGCTACAAGGTTTTTGGAGTGCATGTTTTCCTTGGCATTGGAGAGTACTCGGAGAAGTCCCGTGAAGTTGTGACCGCCTTTGCCCGGTCCTGTAACCTCCCCCTGACCGTCCTCGACGTTCAGGATTTCATCGGGTGTTCCCTTCCGGAAGCTACCCGCAGGCTCAGAGAACGGACCCCCTGTTCCCTCTGCGGGAGCATCAAGCGCCATATTCTCAACCGTTTTGCCTTTGAAGAGGGCTTTTCCGTATACGCCACCGGCCACAACCTCGACGACGAAGCCGCCACACTCCTTGGCAACGTCCTGCATTGGCATATTGACTACCTCGCCCACCAGGACCCCCACCTCCCAAGCCCTCATCCTAAAATGACGAGGAAAGTCAAGCCCTTCTACACCCTCACAGAAGAGGAAATCCTCCGGTACGCGGAGCTCCACCGCATCCCCTTTGTGCCTGAGCGGTGCCCCCTCTCTCAGAAGGCCAAAAGCCTCGACTACAAGGAAGCCCTGGCACTCCTTGAGGAACGGTCCCCCGGGACCAAGCACATGTTCTTCTTGGGGTTCCTCGAAAAGGGCAAAGCGTACTTTACCCGGAACCTCACCCCCCCGGAACTCCGGGAATGCCAGAGGTGTGGCATGCCCACCACCCAGGAAGTCTGCTCGTTCTGCCGCACCGTGGAGAGACTGAAAGCCAAAGAGGTGAAGAACCATGCGCATTCTCGCCGTGAATAGTGGAGGATCCTCCATCAAGTACGAGCTCTTTGAGATTGGAGAGCAGGAAACCTCAATCCTTCGGGGGAACATCAAGCGCCTGTACCGTCAAGATTCTTTTCTCGAACAGACGTCTTCTTCGGGCACTCTGGTAAGGAACGTCCCCAACCTCGACCACGAAAAGGGTCTGAACCTCATGCTTGAGGCCCTCACCGAAAGCGGATGCCTCAGGGACCTCACACGCCTTGACGCCATAGGGATCAAGCTCATCAACGGGGGCAAAAGGGTGATGGAGACGCGTTTCATCGACGACGAGGTCCTTGCAGCCCTCGAGGACCTTGCTTCAGTCACCCCCGTGCACAATCCCCCGGCACTCCTTGCCATCGAGATCTTTCGCCGGATCGTGCCCCACATTCCCCTTGTGGGCGTTTTTGAGACCACCTTCCACCGCTCCATCCCGCAGGCCCATCGGGTTTATGGTCTCCCCTGGTCCCTGAGCACCGAGTACGGCCTTGAGAAGCTTGGCTTTCACGGGAATTCCTACCGGTACATCGCCGAACGCATCGCCGAGCTTTCCCCCCACCACAAAAGAGTTGTGGCCTGTCACCTCGGCAGTGGCTGCAGTGTCTGTGCCATAAAGGACGGGAAATCCTTCGACATCTCAAGCGGCTTCACCCCACAAAGCGGGATCATTATGTCTACCCGTCCGGGGGACTTCGATCCCCAGGTTCTTTTGTACCTTGCGGAAAAAGCAGGGCTTCAGCCTGCCGACCTCAACCGGATACTCACCAGGGAATCCGGGCTTTTGGGGATCTCCAGAGTCAGTGGGGAAATGTGGGAACTCGAGAGAGCAGCCAAAGAGGGAAACGCTCAAGCTCAGCTTGCCATTGACGTTTTCGTGTACCAGGTGAAGAAGTACATCGGAGGGTTTGCCGCTCTCATGGGGGGTGTGGAGAGCCTGGTGTTCACCGGGGGCATCGGGGAGAACGACGCCTACATCCGGGAGAGCATCTGCGAGGGTTTGGCGTTCCTCGGAATCGAGATTGACCCGGAACTCAATGCCCAGGTGGTGGGCGGAAAAGAGGGGAAGATCAGCCGGTCCACCTGTGAGGTCTGGGTAATCCCAACCCGGGAAGAACTCATGGTTGCCCGGGAAACCGCACGACTCATTGCCCAAAAAAGGGGGTGAACACCATGTCCTCTGTCGAATACCACATCCAGGGGTTCAACTGTGCCGAGTCGGTACTCCTTGGACTCTGCGAGACCATGCACGTGGAAAGCCCTCTGATTCCTCGGATTGCCACAGGCTTTGGGGGAGGAATAGGCCACACCGGGAATATCTGTGGTGCCATCACGGGAGCGGTTATGGCTTTGGGGATTGCCTTCGGGAGAGAGAAGCCCGAAGACAGAGCAACCCGGGACAGGCTCTACCTCCTTGTGGAATCCTTCCTCGGGGAGGTTGAAAAGGCCTTGGGGCACCTCGATTGCACAAGCCTCATTGGGGTTCGCCTCAATACTGAAGAGGGTCTGAAGCGGTACCGGGAGGAAAACCTCCGGGAGAGGTGCCGCGGTATCGTGGCAACCGTGGAAGACATCGCCAGGCGGTACCTTTCGGGGAAGGGGAACCCCGAAAGGTAAGGGGGTTCCCCCGGGAGTTACGCCCGGTAGTAGGCCTCAAGGCACAGCGGAACCTTCACGTAATGCTCGTAGAGTTCGTCGTAGATGGCCCGCTCCGGAGAGGGTTCAAAGACCCTTGTGGTATGGATGATATTGCGTTTTGCCTCCTTGAGGTCTTTCGCGTACCCTGTCCCCACCATGGCAAAGAGTGCCGCTCCAAGAACCGTGGCCTCTTCGCAGGAGGTGACCACCACCGGGAGATTCAGTACATCGGCGCGGAGGCGATTCCAGAGAACGTTCCTCGACCCCCCACCCACAACGACCACGCGTTGAGGACGGAACGCAAAGGCCTCCGAGAGCGCCTCAACAGCCTGCCGGAGCTGAAAGGCAAGCCCCTCAAAGGCAGCCCGGGCAACGTGGGCTCGTCCTGTGGTGAGCCCAAGCCCCAGAATGGTGCCCTTCGTGCCATAGGGCTTCAGGGGTCCTGAGGGCATGAAGGCAGGGATGAAGAGCACCCCATCAGCCCCAGGGTCGACAGAGGCAGCCTCTTCCACAATACGCTCGTAGATGTCGCTTGCGTCCTTGAGGTCGGCGAAGAAGTGCCTCCGGACCCACTCCACCACACCCCCAGCGATCATGAGCATCTGGGGATTCCAGAACCCTTCCTCTGCATCAAGCTCAACGAGCATCCCTGTGGTGAAGGCGATCTCCGAATCCCGGTAGTAGGGAATCCGCAGCGCGGCAATTTCCCAGGTGCCCGAGCTCAGGATGAGCTCGTCGTCCTTCGCCAGGGAACCAACAAGGGCAAACTGGGTGTCGTGGCCTGCAGAGGTCACCGGAGTCCCCACAGGGATACCGGTTTCCTCGCTGGCCTTTTTCGTCACCGTTCCGATGATTTCACCGCTTTTCACCATCCGGGGAAAGATATCCGGGGTAAGGCCGGCAAGGGAAAGCAGCCGCTCCGACCACCGGCGATTCCTGATATCCATCACCATGGTGGTGGAAGCTGAGGGGTAGTCCATGGTCATCTCCCCGGTGAGTTTGAAGTTGAAAAGCCCAGGCATCATGAGGAAGTACCGGGCTTCATCGAGGGCTTCCGGGGCGTTTTCCCGAAGCCAGAGGAGCTTCAGGAGGGTGTTGAAGGGGATAACCTGGTACCCCGTGATACGAAAGATTTCTCGAGCGTTCACAAACTCCACGATTCTCCTTGCCCACTGCTCCGTTCGGGAACACTGCCAGGAAATCACCGGATAGGTGAGACTTCCGTCTGCTCTCACGGGGGCACCATCTGCCCCAAAGGTGGTCACCGAAACCGCCCGAATTTCCCGACCGGCTGATGCGATGACCTTGTGAGTCGCCTGACAGAGCTTCCCCCAAATCTCCTCAAGGTCCCAGACCAGATAGTGCGCCGAGCCCTCCTGACGTTTGGGGGCATTTTGAAAGGCGGCCATAGCGAGAATCTCGCCTTGGGGGCTTATGGCCACCGCCCGGATACTCGTTGCCCCACAGTCCAGCACGAGGAAGTACTCTTTTGCCATCCCCCTTCCCTCCTCAGACCAGAAACCGAAGGAAGGCTCCAATGCGCTGGATCTCCGAAAGCCTGGGATTTCCCGCAAACACGTACTTCACTTCTCCCCTCTGGAGCACCACCATCTCAAGGACCTCCTCCACGATGTTCTCCACCCTCCTTCGTTCCCCTCCACAGAGTTCACAGGGAGAAGGTGCAAGGGCCATGGTGCCACAGGACGAACAGAGAAACCCTTCCTCCCGGTAACTCTCATCCACCACCACGGTCTGGCAGGCACCAAAAGAGGCCGCCCGAAGGACGTTAGCAAGACCAATGGTCGCCGAAGCCGCGTTCCCCACCATGGTGAGCAAACGGTCAATCAGGGCATGGTCCTCTTCTTCAAGCACCATCCGCTCAAGGCGCAGGGCAACCTCAGAGATTTCCGCAAGACCGCTTTTGGGGTCAAGCGTCACCCGCCCCCTGAGTCGTTCCCGCAGGTACGAGGGGAGCACCCGCTCGAAGAGCGCGTAGTCCTCCTCCCGAAGACCCACGAAGAACACCTCGAAACGCCCTTTCCGGAAGTACTCAAGGAGGATGTCGACGACATCCTGGAAGTGATGGACAACCTTCTGCTCAATGCTCCGGGCAATACGGCGTTCCTCAAGGCCATACCACCCACCGGCCCGCACTCTCGAGGGAACGTCGGAGAAGAAGGGCTCGTGTTCCTCGATTTCTCCCATGAAGATTTCGAAGAACCTCGCTTCCCGGCGGTCCATAGGGACGAGGAAAATCCGGCGGTACTCGTCAAAGAGGACTTCAAGGGGCCGGGTGTAGGGGGAAGGACCGTATACCACCGTGCACTTCCAGGGTCTGGGGAGCTCGTACGCCTCGAAAAAATCAGCTGCGGCGTTGACGAAAAGGGCAAGCCCCTGTTTTGTGGGGGCAAAGCGAGCGAGGTAATGCGTCGCCTCGCGAACGCTCCTTTGTAGGTCCTCCCAGTCCTCAAACCTGCGGTAGCCCTCCAGGAACCCCTCAAGGTGAGTCAGAACTCTTTCTGGGAAGCCCTCTCCGGTAGAGCAGTACACCGAAAGCACCTTCCCCCGCTCCATCTGCCTTCCAGAGAGCGCAAGGAGCTCTCCCGCGGCTACGAAGCGCTTCATGGACGCTTCCCCTCCTTCAAGCGCTCGAGTTTCTCCCCAAAGGGAGGATACACCACGCCTTCCTCGGTCACCAAAGCGGTGACGAGCTCCGCCGGAGTTACATCGAACGCTGGATTCCGGACGGCAACCTGCGGGGCCACGCGCACACCGCCAAAGGAGAGCACTTCTTCCGCTTCCCGCTCTTCGATAGGGATATCCGCACCGGATCTCGCTTTCGGGTCAACGCTCGAAAGCGGTGCCGCCACATAGAAGGGAATCCCGTGGTACCGAGCGAGAACCGCCACCGTATACGTTCCGATTTTATTGGCCACATCGCCATTCATGGCAATGCGGTCTGCTCCCACGACGACCTTGGTAATCACCCCCTGGGACATCAAAAATCCTGCCATGTTGTCGCAGATGAGGGTCACGGGGACACCGGCTTTCTGGAGCTCGAAGGCGGTGAGCCGTGCTCCCTGCAAAAGCGGACGGGTTTCATCAGCATACACCACAAGCCTTTTCCCTTCCCGTTGTACGGCCCAGAGAATCGCTCCAAGTGCCGTCCCCCACCCACCGCAGGCTAAGGGTCCTGTATTGCAGTGGGTGAGGACCCGGTCACCATCCGCAAGGAGTCCAGCCCCGAAACGGGCGATACGCTCCGAAAGGAGAGCATTCTCCCGGTCTATAGTCTTCGCCTCCTCAACGAGGCGTTCCACAATGTCCTCCCAATCCTCCTCACTTTCCCCAGGCAACCAGATGCGCTGCATCCGATCCAGAGCCCAGAAAAGGTTCACCGCCGTGGGGCGGGTTGCCCGAAGGTCCGCATCGACTTCGCGCAGGAAAGCAAAAAAGTCATCGCTCTTCAAAGCCTCAAAAGCTCCAAGGCACACTCCATACGCTGCCGCCACCCCAATGAGGGGAGCCCCCCGGATCCTCAGGGCCTTTATGGCCTCCACCACATCCCGGTAATCCTCCGTCTCAATGTAGACCTCCTCACGAGGAAGGCGGGTTTGATCCAGAAAACGGAGCATCCTTCCTTTCCACTCAAGCGCCTGAAGCATCGTCATCTCCTCTCTCTATAGCCCCTTTCCCAGAAATACCAGAAGTGTCACAAGGCCCGTGGCTAAAGCGGCCCCTCCAGCGACAAAAGGGAAGATTTCCCAGACACCGAAACCCACAAGGAACGCCGCGAGGGTCCCAGTCCATACCCCCGTGAAGGGCAGGGGAACACCCACAAAAAGGAGGATCCCCCACTTTCCGTATTTCCTGTAGGTGGCAAAGCGACGCTGCGCATGGGTGGTGTACCAGCTGAAGAGACGGTCAAACCAGGCAGAAGCCTGAAAAAGGCGGACAAGCTGGGGCAAAAGGCCCATCACGAGGAAAAAGGGGGTGAGGTTCACCACAAAGGCAAGGGGGGCAACGAAGGAGAGAGGGAGCTTTTCCACGAAGACCCCGTAAGGGAGTGCCCCCCGAACCTCGCTCACCGGAAGGAAGGCAAGGAGCGCCACCCGAAATACGCCCTGGAGGCTCACAGGGACATCCTCCGCACGAGCTCCCGGATGATGAGGGTGAGTTTAGGCTGTGCTTCGTTGGCCGCCTGCACCACTTCCTCAAAGCTCAGCGGCGCCACAACGCCCTCAATGGCCAGGTCCGTGATGCAGGAAATACCAAACACCCGCAAACCGGCGTGTTTTGCCACAATGACTTCGGGAACTGTGGACATTCCCACCGCATCGGCTCCAATCCGGATGAGGAAACGGTACTCCGCCGGAGTCTCAAGGCTTGGTCCGGGAAGGGCCACGTACACTCCCTGGTGCAGGTAGATCCCGTGTTCAAGACCAATCTGAAGGGCGAGCTCCCGCAATTCCGGATCGTACACCTGGGACATATCGGGGAAGCGAGGACCAAGTTCCGGGTCATTGGGTCCCCGAAGAGGATTGTCGCCGAGGAGGTTGATGTGGTCGGTGATGACCATGAGGTCTCCCCGTCGCATGTTCCGGTTGAGCCCTCCGGCAGCGTTGCTCACGATGAGCACCTTCACCCCCAGGCCTTTCATCACCCGCACCGGGAAGGTCACCTGCTGCAGCGTGTACCCCTCGTAGTAGTGGAACCGCCCCTGCATGACCACCACGGGTTTCCCCGAAAGCGTTCCAAGGACCAGGTTCCCCCTGTGGGTCTCCACCGTAGAGACGGGGAAATGGGGAATCTCTTCGTACGGGATGACCCGGTCCATCTCCACCTCATCCACGAGTTTCCCGAGCCCTGTCCCCAGAATAATCCCGATTTGCGGAACGATGTGAGTCCGCTCCTTGATGAAGCAAACGCTCTCCTCAATGTGTCTGCGAAGCTCCATAGAACCACCTCCTGTCATTTTCGGGGGAACGCCCGTTCGTACGATTCACAAAGGAACCTTCGGTCGACGTGGGTGTAAATCTGCGTGGTGGCGATGTCACTGTGCCCCAGGAACTCCTGGACAACCCGGAGCTCTGCTCCCCCTTCAAGCAGATGCGTGGCAAAGGTGTGCCGAAGCGTGTGAGGAGTAACGTGTTTCGTGATCCCTGCCCGGAGGGCACAGCGCCTCACCATGTTCCAGACACTCTGTCGACTCAGAGGCCGCCCCGAAGGACCGCTGACAAAAATATAGCGGCTTTTCCGGCCTTTGAGAAGGAATCTCCGGGGTCCGTGGAGGTAGGCAAGGAGTGCTTCCTTGGCCCGTTCCCCAAAGGGAACGATGCGCTCCTTAAAGCCCTTGCCCCAGAGCCTGAGCATTCTCTCCTCAAGGTCCACGTGCTGGAACTCCAAAAGCACCACCTCGCTCACCCTGAGGCCACTTGAGTACATGAGCTCAAGTATGGCCCGGTCCCGGATACCTGAAGGTTTCGTCAGGTCACAGGCGGCAATGAGCGCCTCCACCTCCTCAAGGGTGAGGACCTCCGGGAGGTGCCTCCGGATACGGGGAGTGTCAAGGAGCTGCGCCACGTTCTCCTTCACTATTTTTTCCCGCACCAGGAAACGGAAGAACGTCCGGAGAGCGGAAATGCAGCGAGCCAGCGAAGTCGCCTCAAGTCCTGACTGGGATTCCTGTGCCACAAAGGCTTCAAGAACGTCAAGGGACACGCTCTGCAGGTCCTCAATTCCCCGGTTTTCAAGAAAACGAATGAAACTTGCGATATCCTGGCGATAGGCAAGAACCGTATTCTCCGCTGCCCGCTTCTCCCAGAAAAGGAAGTTGAGAAATGCCTCTAAGGTCTCCTCAAGCGACGACACGTTGCCGCAACACTCCCCTGAGCACCATCGCAAAAAGAACAATCCCAAGGCAGGCTACCTGCCCCAGGGTGAATACCCCAAAAACCACAAAGGGCTCATCCCGAAGGTACTCGATGAGAAACCGAGCCGCACTGTAGAGGGCAAGGTAATCCAGGAAGAGTTCTCCCCGGAAACGGCAACCCTTCTCAAGGCGAAGGAGAAGCACAAGAATCACCAGGGAGTACCCAATGGCGTAGATCTGCGTTGGGTAGCGGAATCCCTCAAGGTGAGGGAATCGAACTCCCAAAGGGAAAAAGGGAAAGGGGCACACCCGCCCGAAGCAGCATCCGTTGAGGAAACACCCTACCCGGGCGATAGCATACCCCAGCGCGAGAGGCGGGGCGAAAAGGTCAAAGAACGCCGCCACAGGGTAGCGCTTGAGGTAGAGATAGGGAACGGTGAGCGCAATCGCCCCGAGAACGCCACCGTAGAAGGTGAGCCCTCCTTCCCGAAAGGAGAAAATGTGCGAGGGGAACTGCCGGTAGTAATCCCAGTGGAGGATAACGTAGGCGAGCCTTGAACCCAGAACCGCCCCAATAATGCACAGCGAGGCCGCCTCAATCACCGCCTCAGGAGAAACACCGAAGCGTGGAGCCCGCCGGATGGCAAAGAGAATCCCGAAAAGGAAGGCCAGACCCAAAAACACGCCATAGGAGTACACCGGAAATTTCCAGACAGTGAAGAGGATACGATGCATCAGAACACCACCTTTTCCCGAGAATCGATCACCTCAATCCAGACTGGAAAAGATGCAATTCTTGCCTCCCGACCATCCTGGAGGTAGTACCGCGTTTTCTCCCTGAAACTCTGCTTCTCCCACACAATGGGAACTGCCCTCCCTCGAAGGAACATCCATCCAGACCCTCGACCGACGAAACGAATCTCGACCCGGCCTTCGGTGTCCTTCACCTCGTGCTCGGCCACCTGGACGATAACCGTCCCACAGGCAATTTGGGCTCCCGATTCCCCATCCCGGTGGGGCTCACCATTCACAGAACGGAGGTACACCTGCCGGCCTGGATCGTACGTGAACTGGACCCGGTAGTTCCGGCCGTACCGTATTTCGAGTTTCGTTGCCTCTCGTCCCTCGAGGTCCTCCCCCGGAGACAAAAGGGCAAAGGTTGCGGTGCGGGCTGGCCGGCCAAGGCCCAGACGCTGCGCTTCCTCAAGAAGACCGGGGAAAAGGGCGTAGAGATTGTGCGGAGGACGGCGATCCCGCACCCGCTCAAAGGGGCGAAAGTTCTTCTGCTCATCAATATGGTCCATGGCAAGCTCCCGGAGATACGTGTAGGCCTCAACGCTTCCTCCGCTGTGTACAAGAATCGCATCGTGCTCGAAAGCCTTGAGGACGAAATAGGGACGAGCGCTCCGGATTGGGCCCACCCGTCCTACAGACTGGGGTTCAAAAACGGCGAGAAAGCGCGTGATACCACCTTCGGTGAGCATCTCATAGACCACGCTTGCCCGGCTCAGGCCATGCTGGGGACGGGCTTGAGGAGTATTCTCGATGGCAAAGGCAAAAGGTCTCCGAACGTACGGAGACCGCCGCTCAAAAGCCCCTGCAGGGGGCACAAGCTCTCCTGTTGCCAGGGTTTCCCCGACCATTCCCTCGCTTGTTGCCAGGCCTTGCTCAGCAAGGGAAGCCAGGACGTTCGACGGTCCGGTTCTTTCAAGCATCCCCCGAAGGGTGGTCTCCGCCTCCGGGCCCTCCCACTGCATCTTTTCCTCCACCTGAAGTTCCTCCCCGGGGGTGAACACCCGCTCCCCTGAGGGGGCAGCTCGCTCAAAGACGCTCTCTGCCTGGGGAAGGTCTACAGGAGGCTTGGGGATACGAACCTGCTGTCGCTCCTGCTGCATTCTGGTAGCGAGTTCACTCTGCACCTGGGGCTTCAGGGGCTCTTCTGACTTTACGTTCTCTGGGGGCTTCAGCTCTGCCCGGGGGAATTCCGCTTCAGGTGAGCGTGCCTGTGGAGCCTCCTTTGCAGGAAGCTCCGTGAGTTCCACCACAATAGGCTTCTCTTCTTCCCTTGGAATCCGGAAAGAGAGCCAGAAGATGGACGCCACCGCTATGAGAGCAATGTTCACTCCCAGGGACACAAGGAGTGACCACGACCACACTTTCTTCTCGTTGAACACCACCCTACTTCTCCTCCCCTGGCTGGGTGGCAATGGCCATTCGCTCCACTCCAGCCCTTCTCAAAAGGTCCATGAGTTTCACAACCCTTCCGTGGAGCACCTCCCGGTCTGCCTCGATGACGACAGTCGCATCGGGGTTTTTGCGGAGTTCCACCACGAGGAGCCGGGGGAGTTCTGTCCAGTCGGTGAGGCTCCCGTTGAGGTAGAGGGTGTTCCCCTTCGTGAGGGTGACGGTGATGGTTTTCGCCTCCTCAATCCGGGAAAAACTCGCTGACGGAAGGTTCACCCGGGCCCCGGTCTCCACGCTCACGAAGGTGGTGGTGACGATGAAGAAGATGACAAGCTGCAGGATGACATCGACCAGGGGGGTGACGTTGACCTGGGGTTCAGCTCTCTTCTTCCATCGCCGGAACCGGAACATCGGCTTCCTTCTCCTTCAGGGCGTACTCCCGGCTTTCAATGAGCTCCAGGACTTCACTGGAGACCCGCTCGATCTCCTGGACCAGGCCCTCGACGAGGTGAGCGAGGTAGTGGTGCATGACCAGGGTGGGGATGGCCACAGAGAGTCCTGCAGCGGTGGTGAGGAGGGCCTCGGAAATCCCTCCGGCCATCTCCGTGGGCTTCCCCACACCTACGGCAGCAATGACGGCAAAGGTCCGGATCATCCCGGTCACCGTCCCCAGAAGCCCCAAAAGGGGGGAGATGTTGGCGATGACGACAAGAGTTGAAAGGCGCTTCTCAAGGAGCGGGAGCTCAAAGGAAGCGGCGGTCTCCATGGCCTCCCGGGCTTCCCGGGGAAGGCCCTTAAAGTACTTCCTGAGGCCGGCGAGAATAATCCGGGAGGCGGGGTTGGGGGAACGGGAGGAGAGCTCCAGAATCCCCCGGAGGTCTTCCTGGGCAAGGGCCTTGCGGACGGCCTTCAGGTACTTGCGGATACGGTCTTTGAGGTACCGCAGGACGTACCAGCGCTCGATGAAGACGGCCAAGGCGATGACCGAACAGGCCACGATGGGGTACATGACGTACCCACCTTTGGCGATGACGGAAAAGACCTGCATGGTGCTACCTCCTGTTTTCGGGTTCCCGCACCTCTTTGAGCACGGCAATTCGTTCCCGTGCCTTTACCACCCACTCGTCTTCTTTCGGGAATCCAGCAACCCGGGCGTACACTCTCTGAGCCTCCTCAAACTCTTCAAGGTACTCAAGGCACACCCCAAGCCAGTACCCTGCCCCGGTGAAGAACTCGCTCTCTTTGCTTGAGAACACTTCCCGGAAAAATGGAGCGGCCTCCGCAAAACGTTGCTCCTTCAAAAGCAGCGTCCCCGTAGCGTAGAGGAGGGGACAGAGGTCCTCAGAGGGTACGCCTTGTGCCCTGAGATCCTCAAGGACACGTTGGGCTTTTTCAGGATTGCCCTCTTCAAGGAGGATACGCGAGAGGATTCTGAGGAGTTCCCCCCTTCTTGCCCCCTGGGGGAAGCGCTCAAGGTACATCCTGATGAACGCCTTCGCCTCCTGCTTCTTTCCGGAAGCGAAGGCCGCCTGTGACGCAAGAACAAGAATGTTCTCCCCCCGGGGGTGTTCCGGATACAAGCTGAGGAACTCCTGTGCTTCGTCGAGGAATGCTCTGTACTCCTGAAGTGCGTGGAGCCCCTCGAGGAGGAAAAGACGGACCTCCACATCCCGCTCACCCTGACCCTTGAGCCGCTCAAGAATCGTCACGCTCTCCCGTACGTTCCCAAGGTGATACTGGGCCACCGCCACACGGAGCGCAACGGAAAAGTCCCTCCGTTGCTTCTCCTCAAGGAGGCTTGCCCACTGGATGACGTCGTTCCAGGCTTTCCCCTGGTAGGCGATATCCACAAGGTACAGGAGTGCTTCCTGGCGAAGTGCCCAAGGAGCGTCCAGAGATGCCTCAAGGTGGGTACGGGCCTTTTCGAAACGCCCAAGAAGGTAACAGACCTTTCCAAGGAGAAAGAGGACGTGCTTTTGTTCTTCCGGCAAAAGGTCGCTCCTTCCCACAAGGGCTTCAAGGCGCTCCAGAGCCTCCTCGTAGAGACCTTTCTCCATCGCCTCCAGGACCCTCTGGAGCTCCTTCGTGGTTGGTCGGCCGAGGACAGCATCGGGATTCTCCCCTGCTTCCAGCAAAACCTCCCGGGCCCTCTCCTCTTCACCCAGCCTTTCTAAGGCTAAAGCCAGCAAAAGGGCGTATTCCTTTTCAAGCTTCCCCGCTCTCGATTTGAGCTCGCGAAGAGCCGATGCTACTTCCTCCCACCGATCCTTTTTCCAGGACAACCTGGCCCACAGGCGGAGGAAATCTTCAGGAAAACGGTTCCTGATGGACTCCTTCCTCCCCTCAATCACCCCCACCGCATCTTCAACCTTCCCCTCCTCAAAAAGGACCAAGGCAAGTTTGAGCGCCGCCTCATCGGCGAACTTCCCCTGAGGGTATCTGGCAAGGTACTCCCGAAAGGCCTTTTCCGCACCATTCCAGTCCCGTTTCCGATAGAACGAATCGGCCACAAGGAACGCTCCGTCCTCTCCTCCAAGACGGCTAAAGTACTTTGCGGCTTCATCCTCAAGACCAAGGAAACGGCAGGTGTACCCGAGCATCTCCACCGCTTTCTGGGCAAATTCACCCTGAGGATAGCGGGCAAGGAAGGCCTCAAGAAGAGACTTGGCCTCGTTCCACTTCTTCCCTTCGTACAGCGCAAAAGCGCACCAGAACATCGCCCGCTCGAGGAACGGACTCTGGGAGAAGCGAAGAGAGAACTGCTCAAACGCCCGCCGGGCTTCCTCGGGCCGCTTTTCTCTGGCCAGTGCCTCAATCAGAAGCGCCTCTGCCTCCTCGATGAAGGTGGCGTAAGGGTAGTCTCGGAGAATTTCTTCAAGAAGTGGTAGGGCGTCACCGTACCGGGAAAGGGAAAAGAGGGAGAGCGCCATGCCAAAAAGAGCCCGTCCCTTTTCCTCTTCTTCCGTGTACCGGGAGGCCTCCCGGTAGTGCTCAAAGGCTTTGAGCCACACCTTCTCCTCGGCGTAAATGTCTCCAAGAAGGAGGTGAGCCTTGCCTAAAGAGGGGTTACTCTGCAAGGCCTTTTCAAGCATCCGTTTGGCTTCGCTTCTTTCTCCCCACCCCAGAAGCTCAAAGCCCATCTCGTAGTACGACCAGGCCCGGTCCTCAGGATGCGGAAGAGTGGCTGCCGCTTTCTCCCGCTCAGCAAGATAGGCCTCCCGCCTCCCCATCCGGTAGTAACACCGGGCCAGGTACTCATGGGCGTCAGAAAAGAGCGGGCTCAGCGACACCGCTTGCGCAAAGTACGGCACCGCCTCTTCATACCGGGCCTCCTCATAGAGCCGGTACCCCTCTTCAAAGGCGCGGACTGCGTCACGACCGTACTGCCGTTCTCTTCTCACCCGCTCCAGGAACCGTCGGCCCTGGCTGTGCAGGGGGTCAAGCTCAAGGAGCCTCTCCCAGGCTCTCTGCGAGCCCTCAAGGTCCCCCACCTCATACAGGGCGCGACCCAGCCAGTAGTACGCCTCTTTCATGGAAGGATTCCACCGGGTGGCCTCGGCGAAGTACGTGGCCGCCTGACGGAAATTCCCCAGAGCGAAACTCTGGTACCCCTGGGTATAGGCTTCATAGGCCTCTTTACCAAAAATTCGAGCCTTCTCGGCAAGCTGGGCGAAGTACCGGGCTTCTCTGAGGTCTGGGGAAAGGCTTGAGGCCTTCTCAAAAAGGGACTTCGCCTCCTCTATGTTCCCACGCTCATACCAGATCTTCCCCCAGAGGAGGTACACCTCAGCCCACGAGGGAGCGAGTTCTGCTGCCCGCTCCGCGTACCTCAGGGCCTCATCGAACCGCTTCTCAAGGAGGTAGAAAGACGCAAGGCGGAAGTATGCCTGGGCCACCGGGAGGGTAGAAGTCCCGTAGGTGTCGCTGAGCCTTGCGAGGTACTCCTCCCAGGTTTCGATTTCCTTCGCCCACCACCTCGTTACCCGGTACATGCAGGCGAGGTAATAGTACGCCTCGGGGTACTCCGGCGCCCTCCGTATGGTTTCTCGAGCAAGGGCAAAGGCTTTCTGCCAGAGGGGTAAATCGGGGTACTGGTTCTTCCCGTACTTCCGGATGGCCTCGTCCATCACCACGACCCCCTCATAGAGGGGGAGGAGATCCTCCAGGGCCACCGAAAGTGGCAGAGAAGAAGCAAGGGAAATGCCGAGTTCCTGACCAAGGTACTCGAGAACGTACGCCGAGAAATCTTCTAACTTCCCCCACTCGAAGACCGCGCTCGGGATGTCCCAGGACGTCCCATCCTGCACCCGAACAAGGCGCGGGCTCACCACTAGCCGTTCCCTGCCCCCGAGGACCCGGAAGCGAAATGCTCCAGAAAGGACATGAGTGCACTGCATTTTCCGCCCCAGGGTCTGGGCGGTGAGCGGAACAAGAAGGGTATCCCAGGAAAGCCCGGATTCCCGCACCAGGTTATCCCCCAAAACCACGTCATGCACTTCCACATACCGTTCAAGCTCGCGCTTCACAAGGTCCCGGAGGAGGTACCCCAGACAGGCTTTCTCCCCATCCCGGGGGACGAAGGGAAAGAGCGCCACACGAATGCCGTCTTTTGCGAGGGCAAAAGACACCAGAAGAAGCAGCATAAGGACGACAACCGTACTCCCCACCTTCACCCGGATACCCACCCTACTTCTCCTCCCCTGGCTGGGTGGCAATGGCCATTCGCTCCACTCCAGCCCTTCTCAAAAGGTCCATGAGTTTCACAACCCTTCCGTGGAGCACCTCCCGGTCTGCCTCGATGACGACAGTCGCATCGGGGTTTTTGCGGAGTTCCACCACGAGGAGCCGGGGGAGTTCTGTCCAGTCGGTGAGGCTCCCGTTGAGGTAGAGGGTGTTCCCCTTCGTGAGGGTGACGGTGATGGTTTTCGCCTCCTCAATCCGGGAAAAACTCGCTGACGGAAGGTTCACCCGGGCCCCGGTCTCCACGCTCACGAAGGTGGTGGTGACGATGAAGAAGATGACAAGCTGCAGGATGACATCGACCAGGGGGGTGACGTTGACCTGGGGTTCAGCTCTCTTCTTCCATCGCCGGAACCGGAACATCGGCTTCCTTCTCCTTCAGGGCGTACTCCCGGCTTTCAATGAGCTCCAGGACTTCACTGGAGACCCGCTCGATCTCCTGGACCAGGCCCTCGACGAGGTGAGCGAGGTAGTGGTGCATGACCAGGGTGGGGATGGCCACAGAGAGTCCTGCAGCGGTGGTGAGGAGGGCCTCGGAAATCCCTCCGGCCATCTCCGTGGGCTTCCCCACACCTACGGCAGCAATGACGGCAAAGGTCCGGATCATCCCGGTCACCGTCCCCAGAAGCCCCAAAAGGGGGGAGATGTTGGCGATGACGACAAGAGTTGAAAGGCGCTTCTCAAGGAGCGGGAGCTCAAAGGAAGCGGCGGTCTCCATGGCCTCCCGGGCTTCCCGGGGAAGGCCCTTAAAGTACTTCCTGAGGCCGGCGAGAATAATCCGGGAGGCGGGGTTGGGGGAACGGGAGGAGAGCTCCAGAATCCCCCGGAGGTCTTCCTGGGCAAGGGCCTTGCGGACGGCCTTCAGGTACTTGCGGATACGGTCTTTGAGGTGCCGCAGGACGTACCAGCGCTCGATGAAGACGGCCAAGGCGATGACCGAACAGGCCACGATGGGGTACATGACGTACCCACCTTTGGCGATGACGGAAAAGACCTGCATGGTGCTACCTCCTGTGTGAGAGAATATCCCGGAATTCCCGGGAAAGTTCCCCCCTATCCGAACCTCCCGGTGAGGTAATCCTCGGTCTCCTTCCGGCGGGGATTCGTGAAAATCTGCGCAGTGGGACCAAACTCTATGAGGCGACCCATGAGGAGGAAAGCGGTGTAATCGGACACCCGTGCTGCTTCCTGCATGTTGTGGGTCACAAGGACAATGGTGTACCGCTCCCGGAGCTTTTTGATGAGCTCCTCAATACGGGCCGTGGCAATGGGGTCCAGGGCCGAGGCCGGCTCATCCATGAGGAGAATCTCCGGCTCCACCGCAATGGCTCGGGCAATACAGAGCCGCTGCTGCTGCCCGCCCGAAAGCTCCAGAGCCGAAGCATGGAGGCGGTCCTTCACCTCATCCCAGAGCGCCGCCGCCTTGAGGCTTTCCTCCACCCGTTCCTGAATCGCTCTCCTGTTCTTCCAGCCCTGAACGCGAAGGCCGTACGCCACGTTCTCAAAGATGCTTTTGGGGAAGGGATTGGGACGCTGGAAGACCATGCCGATGCGCCGGCGCAAAGCCACAGGATCCACAGAATCCCCGTAGATGTTCTCCCCGTCGAGGAGAATTTCTCCCTGCACCCTGAGGTTTTCGTAGAAATCGTTCATCCGGTTGATGCTCCTCAAAAGCGTTGATTTCCCGCACCCCGATGGGCCAATGATGGCAGTGACCCGGTTTTCCGGAACATCCAGGGTGACGTCATAGAGAATCTGTTTTTCGCCGAAGAAAACGCTGAAATTCCGGATGCTCAGCTTGGTTTTCTCCCCCAGCATTTTACCACTTCCTCGCCATACGGAATCTCCTCCGCAGAAGGATTGCCGAGAAATTCATAAGGAGCACCAGGATAAGAAGCACCAGAGCCGTTCCATAGGCCAGGGGGATCTGTTTCTCCGGCCTTGTCCCTTCGGTCATCAGTCCGTAAATATGATAGGGAAGCGCAAGAACCCGGTCAAAGGGCGAACGGGGAAGACCCCGGGCGTAGAACGTTGCCGCCGTGAACATGATGGGGGCTGTCTCCCCTGCCACGCGCCCAATGGCGAGGATGAGTCCGGTGAGCATTCCGGGAAACGCGGCAGGGAGCACCACCCTACGCACCGTCGTCCACCGGTCGGCCCCCAGGGCGAGAGAGGCCTCCCGGAAGGATCGCGGCACACTGCGCAGCGCCTCTTCACAGGAAGCAATCACCACGGGAAGCGACATGATGCCAAGGGTGAGCGAGCCGGAAACAATGGACACACCAAAACCGAAGAGCTTGACAAACACTGAAAGCCCAAAAAGCCCGAAAACCACCGAAGGCACCCCGGCAAGACAGTGGATGGCACTGCGGATTGCCTGAACCACAGGGTGAGGGGGAGCGTACTCCACAAGGTACACTGCCGAGAGCACTCCAAGGGGGAGGGACACCAAGGTACTCCCCAGAACAAGGTAGAGCGTTCCGACAATGGCCGGGAGAATCCCCCCTTCACTCATCCCATGCCGGGGGAAGGAGAAGAGGAACTCAAGGCTTAAGACCCTTCCACCTCTGAGAGCGATAAAGCCCACCACTACTCCCAGGGCAAGACCAATGACCACCATGGCCAGTCCACAGAGGAAAAACCAGAACTTTTCCTTCACCTGTCTGGCCTCCACCGCTACCGCCTCCAGAACTCCCGCCGGCCGAAGAGGTTCACCACAAGGTCAAAAAGAAGCGTGATGGCAAAAAGCACCACAGCCACTAAAAACAGCACCCGATAGTGCAGGCTCCCCACGGGTGTTTCCGCCATCTCTGCCGCGATGGCGGCAGTCATTGTCCGGACAGGCTGAAAGAATGATCGGGGAATGAGGGCTGCTCCACCAGCCACCATGAGGACCGTCATGGTCTCCCCGATGATTCGCCCTGCCCCAAGGATAACGGCCGCACCAATCCCCGAGGAGGCAGCCGGAACGACCACCTCCTTGATGGTCTCCCAGCGGGTTGCTCCCAGGGCCAGAGCCGCCTCACGGTAGTCCCGAGGAACAGCCGTAAGGGCATCCTCCATCACGCTCACCACCACCGGAACGGCCATGAGGCCAAGGAGCATCGAGGCCGTGAGGGCCGTGAGACCGGTGGGGAGGGTGAAAATTTCCCGAAGAAAGGGAGCAAGGAACACCACCCCAAAAAACCCGTAGACCACCGAAGGGATGCCCGCAAGGATTTCAATGACGGGTTTCAGGAATTCCCGAAGACCCCAGGGACAGATTTCAGCGAGGAACACCGCAGCCAGAAACCCCAGAGGAACGGCAAAGGCAAGCCCACCAAGGGTTACAAAAAGCGATCCCAGAAGGAGGGGAAGAAGGCCAAACCGGGGTGGCGAGGAAACCGGGTACCAGCGCCGCCCCAAAAAGAACTCCGAAAGGGAAACGTGAGAAAGTGCAGGAAGCCCCTCTACAAAAAGCACGGCAATAATGCCAAGAATGAAGGCCACCGAAGAGAGCGCGACGAAAAACAGCACAAGGCCGGCAGTATCCTGCGGTTTTTTGCCCAGACCTCGCTTCCTCCTTTCGCTCATCCCCCTCCATTAAACCAGGCTTTGGGGAGAAAATCAACCTTCATCCAGGTTCTCCACTTCTCCCAAGGCAGAAAGCTGCCGCTTCAAAACGTTTTTTTCAATCCCCAGACCTTCGCTCAGAAGGGCAACAATGTCCTTTTGCGTGAACCCTCGCCTACGCAAAAGCTCCAAAAGCCGCCCTGGCACCTGGATCTCTTCCTTGCTCTTTGGCGCCCCCTCAACCACGATGACCACCTCTCCCAGAATGTCTCGTCCCTTCAGCATCTCTTCTACCTCCGCCACCGTCCCCCGGAGGATTTCCTCGTGGATCTTCGTCAGCTCCCGCGCTACAAGAACACGTCGCCTCTCTCCCGCGATTTCCCGGATATCCCCAAGGGTTTTCAGGAGTCTTCTGGGAGACTCATAGAGCACCGTTGCTTGAGGCAAGAAGAGCGCCCTCCTCAGGGTTTCCTCCCGTTCCTTCCCTTTTCGGGGGAGAAACCCCAGAAAGGTAAAACCGGAGAACGCAAACCCTGAGTACACCACCCCAAGGAGGGATGCCGAGGGGCCAGGGAGGACTTCAAAGGGAATGCCCTCCTCAAGGAGGCGCAGCACGAGCTCCATCCCCGGGTCCTGTATCCCGGGCATGCCGGCGTCAGAGACAAAGGCGACAACCTTCCCCTCCCTGACAAGTCGCAGGATGTCCCGGGTGGCCTGGGAAACGTTGTGGGCGTGGTACCGCAAAAGGGGCTTACGGATCCGGTAGGCATTGAGGAGTTTCAGGGTGACCCGGGTATCCTCACAGGCAATGCAATCCGCCTCCTTGAGCACATCGAGAACCCGGAGGGTGATGTCCCGGAGATTCCCAATGGGGGTGGGGCAGAAGTATACCTTGCCCCACCCCTCCTTTTCCGGACCCATGGACTCAGCGCTTCTCTGCCTTCAGAGGCACAAAATACGTCCGTCCACCGCGGTCAATGAGGAGAAGCACCGTGTCCCCGGGGGTAATCCGGGCCAGAGCCTCCTCCCAGTCGGCAAGGGAAGTAATTTCGGTCCTGTTCACCTCAAGGATGACGTCTCCAGGTCGGAGACCGGCTTCATCGGCAGGTCCTCCTGCCCGGACACTGACGATCACCACTCCGCGGGTGGTCCGGAGACTGTACCGCTCCACCAGGTCATCGGTGATTTCGGCCACCTCAAAGCCCAGGTCCACTTGCTGGATTTCAGGTATCCCGGCACTCGATTCCTTCAGCTCCCCAAGGGTGGCCTCAAGGACCATGCTCTTCCCATCCCGCCACACCTCAAGGCGTACACGTTCCCCAGGACGGCGAGAACGAATCTCCTGCTGGAGACTGCTTACCGTCGGGACTTCCTTTCCGTCCACCTTGAGGATGACGTCCCCCCGCTTCAGCCCCGCTTGCTCTGCTGGACTTCCCTTGGAGATGTCCGCAACCAGAGCGCCTTTGGCCTCCGAAAGCCCGAATTTCTGGGCAAGCTCAGGTGTGAGATCCTGGATGTACACCCCAAGCCAGGCCCGAACAACCTTCCCCTTCTCGATGAGCTGTTCGAGGATGGACTTGGCCATGTTGATGGGGATGGCGAACCCAATGCCCTGGGCATAGGGGAGGATGGCAGTATTGATCCCGATGACCTCTCCCCGGAGGTTCAGCAGCGGACCACCGCTGTTGCCGGGATTGATGGCAGCATCGGTCTGCAGGAAGTTCTCGTATTCTCTCCCTGAATCTCCCGCCGAAATCGGTCGACCTTTGGCGCTCAGGACCCCAACCGTGACGGTGTGGGAGAGACCGTAAGGGTTCCCGATGGCGATGACGAACTCACCCACCCGCGCTTTGTCCGAATCTCCCAGGGGAATAGTGGGGAGGTTATCGGCGTCGATCTTCACCACCGCAATGTCGGTGAGAGGGTCGGCACCAATGACCTTTCCTTCGTACTCCTTCCCGTCGATGAACGTGACCTTGATTTCGTTGGCCCCGCGGATCACGTGCTCGTTGGTGAGGATGTACCCATCAGAACGGAACACAAATCCCGTACCGATACCCCTCTGGGGGATTTGCCGCTCAAGCTCTGGAATGTCCCCAAAGAAGCGACGGAAAAAGGGGTCACTGAAAAAGGGAGCCAGGGGAGAACGGTACACGGCAATACGCAGGGTGTCGATGTTTACCACCGCAGGACTCACCCGCTCCACGATATCCGCAACAATATCCGGGTTTTCGGGTATTGCCGAAGCTGCCCACCCGGTGCTTACTGCGGCAAAAAGCACAAGAACCAGCACTCCGAAAATGCCCTTAGAGAAGACCCTTCGCATCACTCTCGACCTCCTTCTTGGAGAAACGATTCCATGATTTCCTGCCCCACGCGGGGATCAAGCCCCCCAATGAGGAGGAAGTAGAACCCTTGCTTTTCTGCCGCTACCCGGACCATCCCCCCTTCCTGGACGAGTTGCAGGTACCGGGGGGTGCTGGACTCAGAAACCTTGAAAGGGTGCGCACTCTGGAAGAGGATGAAAGAGCGAAGACCATCGCTGTACACGAAGCCGTAGAATTTCTTCCCGCCATCCTGAAGGAGATAGGCTCGCCGTAACCGGAACCCAGGGGGAACAAAACCAGGAAGGACAAAGGGAGAAGTTCCCGGGAACTTCTCCCTGGGGGATCCAGCACCCAGTATCCTGGCGCTCCAGAGTTCCAGAAGGCGGGTCACCTGTGCCACCCAGGGGAAATCAGGGGAAGCGTCGCGGTAGAGCATCCGCCACTCTGTAAGGGGTTCTCCCCAGGGGGTGTACGTCCTTTGGCCAATCATTTCCCCTCCATCCCCAAAGATGATAGACCGAGCAACCTTTCCCGTCCATCGGGAGATCAGGGCGAGTTCATCCTCCCGCAGGTCAAAGAAGTAGTTCTCAAAAAGCAACGGCAGGTCCTCCCGCTCAAAAGGAACAAAGGGAAAATCAAGAAGAGGATAAACGCTCTCCACCTCTCCGCTTCTGAGGTTCACTACGTATCGGGAATGGCCAAAGCGCATGTTCACAACCTCTTCTTCCCCCAGCGTTTTCCAGGCAAACCCCATACCTTTCAGGAAGAGGACCTCCACAAAGCGTTCCTCGCCTTTCGCAAAGTCCTGCAGTCGCCACACTCCCCAGTAATCCCGAGCTAAAGACGCCTCAAGGACCCTGTCCACCACAGAACGCGCCTCTTCGGGACTGAGCACCTGCGCAAACCCCGGGAAGACGAAAACCAGGAAAAACGCAAGAGGGAAAAGTAACCTCATCGGTACTCACCGGCGAGAAACTCCAGCGTCTCAACCCTGACTTTGCCCCGCGTGAGGACATCCTCACTGAAAGCGGCAAAATGCTCCACGTCGAGGATTTGCTCCTCAAGAGAAGCCCTCTGCCATCCCCAAAAAACAAGAAGCGCCACAAAAAGGCCGAGGACAGCCACAAGGGCCCAGAGCACCCGGCTTCTCCACACCGAGCGAAAGGCCCGCTCCAGAGAAAAACTCTCTCCCGGGACAACCCGGGGGGTGATATCCCCCAGTTTCCTGGCTACCGCCCGTACCAGAGCGAATTTCTCGTACTCTTTTCGGCACAGAGCGCACATCTCAAGGTGCCTCTGCACCTTGAGGTATTCTTCCCGAGAAAGCTCCTCGTCAAGGAAAGCGGAAAGCTTCCTTGCAACCTCCCGACATCGCATGTTCTCATCCCCAAAGCCCCAGAAGCTCATCACCGTACGCCGCCTCAAGGGCTTTCTTGACATACCGGCGCGCCCGGTGGAGACGGGACCGGACCGTCCCAATAGGGCAACCGATGACCTCACTGGCCTCCTCATAGGAATACCCCATGATGTCGCAGAGGACCATGACCTCCTTCATCTTGGCCGGAAGTCTCTCGATGCATCTGTAGACGTCCCGGATGACCTGCCGTTTCAAGGCGATGGTTTCAGGACCTTCTCCCTCATCCTCCAGCTGTTCGGCGAAATCCTCCTCCTCGTCCTCCCGCTCAGCCTGCCAGAAAGCGGAGAAGAACTTCAGGAAACGGTCCTTCTTCTCCCGCTGGCGGTGGATGTTGAGGAGAATCGCAGACACCCAGTTCTCAAAGGGGTACCGGCGGTCGAAGCTGTGGCGGTACTGGAAAGCCCGGAGAAAGGCTTCCTGAACGAGGTCTTTTGCCCGTTCGGTGTTCCCCGTGAGGTAGTAGGCAAACCGGAGGAGATGGGCCTCACACTCTTTCACCTGTGCCTCAAACCAGGCCCGTTCCTCCTCAAGGGTTTTCCCAAGAGGGAGCGCGTGCTCTTCGGCCATGTGCATCACCCCATTAGGGGATACCGATGTTCCTCCCCCAGAGTTCCTTCCTCTACAGGAAGTACCTGTTGTACTCCTCTTCGGTAATCTCCACTTCCCTGCCGTCCTCAAGCTCAAGGCGGATGCTATCCCTGAAGACGTTCACCTCAAGAATTTTCGCCAGGCCCATGGGGGTAATCACCTTGCTTCCTTTTTTGGGGAAGCGCAGAAGCAACCTCCGGTAGAGGGGGTACTCAAAGGCCAGGCAGCACATGAGGCGCCCGCACACTCCTGAGATCTTCGCCGAGTTGAGCACGAGGTTCTGTTCTTTGGCCATGCGGATGGAGATGGGGTCAAAATTCGAGAGGAAAGAGCTACAGCAAAACTCCCGACCGCACATTCCGTACCCGCCAAGGAGCCTGGCCTCATCCCGCACCCCAAGCTGGCGCATCTCGATACGGGTGCGGAAAATCGCTGCCAGGTCCTTCACGAGCTGGCGAAAGTCGACCCGATCCTCAGCCCCAAAATAGAACACCAGCCTCCCCCGATCGAGCGTATAGTGGACCTGGAGGAGCTTCATGGGGAGAGCGTACTGGGCGATGAGTCTCCGGGCGATTTCAAAGGCGTCCCGTTCCTTCTCCCGGTTGATTTCCCACTGGAGCAGGTCCGTCTCTGTGGCCCGCCGAAGAACAGGCTTAGGAGGCTCGGTCACTTCCGGGACGGTGATGTTCCTCACCACCTCCCCAAGCTCAAGCCCCAGGATGGTCTCCACCACGCACCGTTCGCCCACCTCAAGGGAAAGCGACCGGGGGTCGAAGTAGTAAACTTTAGGGTTTCCTTCAAAGCGCACACCCACAAGCGGTATCACGAGAGTTCACCTCGCAGCGTAAGCAGAAAGTGAAAACAGGCAACGTCCCACTGAGCATTGGAAAGCATGTCCTCAGAAAACGTTCCCAGAGCTGCCAGAGCCCGCCGGAGTGCTCCAGAATCCAGGTGGGCAAGCCGTTCCACAAGGCATCGGTCCTCTTGAGAGAGCACCGTCACCCTGTGGTAGCGGTCTCCCAGAAGACGGACAAAAAGGGCATCCCGGAGATACCCCGCAAGGAGAGGGAGAATCCGGTGGAGTTCCTCCCGGTGCTGGGAGAGCCAGAAACCAGCCCGGAAAATATCCCCCTCCTGCACCGTCTCGAAGAACGACCGTACGGCAAAGAGAGCGTCCTCCATCCCCCGGGCAAGGCGCAGTGCTTCACCAATGCTTCCAGAAGAAACACAAGCGAGAACACGGGCAAGATCCGGGCTGAGGCCCTCGTGCTCCTCGAGGTACCTTGCCACAAGCTCTTCAGGAAGTGCGGAGAATGCGAGCTTCTGGCAGCGGGACACCAGGGTCCCGGGCAAAGCCAGAACCTGGGAGGTCACAAGGAAAAGCACCACACCCTCAGGGGGTTCCTCAACCGTTTTTAGGAGACAGTTCGCCGCCTCTTCAGTGAGCTTCTCCGCCTCATCAATGAGACCGACCCGAAAGGGGGAGAGCACACGCTTGAGGGCAAGGCGCTCGATGAGATCTCGCACCTCGTCAATGCCAATGGTGCCCGTTTTCGGCGAAATCAGGAAAAAGTCTGGATGGAGGGAGGCGTCAAAGAGCAGGCAACTCCTGCACCGATTGCACCCTGCATCACAGGATTCAGGACAGAGCAAGGCCTTCGCTACCTCAAGGGCCAGGGTTTTCTTACCTACCCCTGAGGGGCCGAAAAAGAGATAGGCATGATGGACCCTCCGGGACATCAAAGCATGGCTCAGGAGCTCCTTCTGCATCGCGTGACCGAGAACCCGGGGCCAGAACATCGCTTTAGAACCGCTCGTAGTACTCGATGGGAATTTCGAAGAGGACGCCCCCACCCTTGAGGACTTTGATTTTCTGGGGGACGAAGGGACCGATGGGTTCGTTCACCGGGACGGTAGACTCCACAATCTCCTCACGACGGGCACAGCATTCCCGGATAATGGCAAGAACGGTCTCTCTGCGGTCTTTATCGACACCGATGAGGAAGGTGGTGTTCCCTTCCCGGAGAAACCCTCCTGTAGAAGCGAGTTTCGTGAAGGCAATGCCGCGTTCTTTCAGGACATCAGCAAGGCGCAGGGCATCCTGGTCACGCACAACGCAGACGAGAAGCGACGTGGGGGTCACACCTTTCCCTCCTTCCACTGTCTGATCCTCGGGAGTACCCTCTCCACAATCTCCTGAAAGACCTCTTCCTCGGAGCGTTTGACGGGAATCACGAGGAATCGCTCCGGCTCCTGGCGGGCAAGCTCAAGGTATCCCTCCCGTATCCGCTCAAGAAGGCGGATCTCCTGCGCAAACTCGAGCTCAAAACGGACCTCCCGGGGATCGTGGCTTGCCAGAGACCGGGAAAGGCCGGTCTCCGGTTCCACGTCAAGGAGCACCGTGCAGTGAGGCGTCAGCCCCCCGGAGGCCCGCTCATTCAGAAGACGAAGGAACGCGAAATCCACCCCACGGCCCCACCCCTGATAAGCTAACGTGGAGTCGGTGAAACGGACACAGAGGACAACCTTCCCCGCATCGAGCGCCGGAACAAGGACTCGCAGCACATGCTCTCGCCGGGCGGCCGCAAAAAGCAGAGCTTCCGTAAGGGGGTCAAGAGAACCCGTTTCAGGACGAAGGAGGAGCACCCGCAGTGCTTCACCAAAAGGCGTTCCTCCCGGCTCCCTCGTCAGCACACAGGGGAAACCTTCGCCTTGCAAGAATTCGAAAAGCCGCTGTGCCTGGGTGGTTTTGCCGCTGCCCTCGATACCCTCAAAGGTCAAAAGAAATCCCATTTCATTCGTCCTTGCTGAGAGACCTCGGGTAAATCACCACTCTCCGGAAAGGCTCTTCTCCGATGCTCTGGGAAAAGAGATTGTACCGCTCGGCGATTTTGTGCTGGAGACGGCGCACGAAGGCATTCCGTGGGGAGAGCTCAATCGGTTCCCCGAGTTTCAGAACCTGACGCGCCGCCCGCTCGGCCTCAAGAAGCCCCGACTCCTCAGACTCCGGAGACGTCTCCGAGTATCCGAAGAGGTCGTGGACGAACTTCTGAATCTGGTTGTAGGTGTTGCTCCGCACAACGTGCACCGGAATCCCCCGGTTCTCCGCCTCGCGGATTTTGCTCCCCCGCTTGCGGTAACGGCTCTTCAGGGTGAGAACAAGGTCGGCTCTGTTGAGGTCGTCCACAATCTCAAGAGGGACCTTCGCCTGGGCTATGGCCCGCTGCATGTAATTCTTACTGATGGCGAAAAGGTACACCCGGAGCATCCGGCCCTCGGGCATTCCCAGAACCTTCCGGGACGGTTCCTCTTCCCGGGGAACCACCACGAGCTCTTCTCTTCGGGGGCGGTGTTCCGCAATCTGCACCGTTCCCTCTTTAGTCCTCCGGCGGATTTCCGGTTCCGGGTCGTATCCCCGAAGGAGCAGATCCACCGCCTGAGCCGTATCGTGGTAGATGGCCACGGTATCCCGGTCCCGGAGTTCCACAACGATGTCAAAGGTGGGAACCGCTTTGCGCTCCAGAATCGCCTTCTGGGTCCCCCGTCGCCGGGCCTCCTCGTCACTCAGAATGACCGACTGGATTCCCCCCACAAGGTCGCTCAGCGTGGGGTTGAAAAGGAGGTTCTCGAGCGTCGTTCCGTGGGCAGTGGCGATGAGCTGCACACCGCGCTCTGCAATCGTTCGGGCAGCCCGCGCCTCCTCTTCCCTGCCGATTTCATCGACGATGATCACCTCGGGCATGTGGTTCTCCACGGCTTCAATCATGACGTCGTGCTGCCGCTCTGGAGACGAAACCTGCATGCGCCGCGCCCTGCCAATAGCAGGATGGGGAATGTCCCCGTCCCCCGCGATTTCATTCGAGGTATCGACGACGATGACCCTTTTCTGGAACTCATCGCTCAGGACCCTCGCCACTTCCCGGAGTTTGGTGGTCTTGCCGACTCCCGGAGGGCCAAGGAGCAGGATGTTCTTCCCCGAGATGATGACGTCCCGAATGATATCGATCGTCCCGTACACTGCCCGACCCACCCGCAGGGTCAGGCCCACGATGTCACCCAGACGGTTCCGGATACAGGAAATGCGGTGGAGCGTCCGCTCAATGCCTGCCCGATTATCCCGGGTGAACATCCCCACCCGCTGGACCACGTACTCGATATCCTCCCGCTCCACCACCCGCTCAGAGAGCACAGCAAACCCCTTACTGAAACGAATCTCGGGCGCTCTCCCGAGATCCATGACGATTTCGATGAGGTCATCGATGTTCTCTTGCTCTTCCAAGGCCTTGCGAATATGGGGAGGCAGAACCTCGAAGAGCTTGTCCAGATTGTCCACAACACCCTGAAACTGCTCACCCATGCTCTGTCTTTTCCTCCTGTCAGAACGTTTCCTTTCGCTTCCGAATAACCAGAAACCCGGTGTTTTATTTCTTGGAAGTACCTCCTATTATAGCAGAAAGCCTCTTCCGCTGTTTTTTGGAAATGGGTATAATGAGGGGAGGATGAAAATTCTGGCACTCAGCGACCGGGTTGACCCTCGAATTTACAGTTCCTTCTGCAAAGAACGGTTCGGGGATGTGGACTGCATCATCTCCTGTGGGGACCTTCCCGAATACTACCTGGACTTTGTGGTTTCCACCCTCAACGTTCCGCTCTTTTTCGTCCATGGCAACCACGATGCCCCAAGGGAACAGGAATCCCTCGCCGGGGGGACCAATCTCGACGAGCGGGTCATCTGCTACCGGAACGTCCTCATCGCCGGGCTTGAAGGATGTTACTGGTACAACGGGAACCCCCACCAGTACACCGAGCGCGAGATGTACTGGAAGTACCTCCGGCTCCTTCCTCGTCTCCTCTTCGCCCGCCTCAAACACGGGAGGTACCTCGATATCCTCGTCACCCATGCTCCCCCAAAGGGCGTCCACGAGGGGCAGGACCCTCCCCACCGGGGATTTGCCACCTTTACCCACATCCTGAAAAAGTACCGTCCCCGGTACCACCTCCATGGGCATGTGCACCTTTACGGCTCAGCCCAGGATGTCACCACACGGTTCCTCGACACTCTCGTGGTCAACTGCTACGGGTACCAGGTCATCGAGATTGTACCGGAGAAGGGCTCATCGGGGTGTGGTACAATGGAGGAGAATTCCTGGTGATGCCGGGTGTCCCGTTCGCTTTGGCGAAAGAAGGAAGAGCTCCTCGAGGAGATCAGACAGGAGGTTGAGCGGTGTACCCTCTGTCCCCTGGCCAAAAGCCGGACTCAGACGGTTTTCGGCGAGGGGAACCCTGATGCCCTCATCATGTTCATCGGCGAGGCTCCGGGAGAGGATGAAGACCGTTCCGGACGCCCCTTCGTCGGCAAGGCAGGGCAGCTTCTCACGAAAATCCTCCTTTCCGTGGGCATCCAGCGAGAAGAGGTGTACATTGCCAATATGGTGAAGTGCCGGCCCCCGGGGAACCGGACCCCCACCCTTGAAGAGGTTGAAGCGTGTTTCCCATACCTTGAGGCACAGATTGCCATCGTCAACCCCTCGGTCATCGTGACCCTGGGGAGCGTCTCCACGGGGTACCTTCTGGGAACTAAGGAGCCCATGAGCAAGCTCCGGGGACAGTGGTTTGACTGGCGCGGGGGGAAGCGAATCTTCCCCATGTTCCACCCGAGTTTTCTCCTCCGGCACGAATCCCGTGCTCCTGGTTCCCCAAAGTACCTCACCTGGCAGGATATTCAGGAAGTGAAGCGGGTGTACGACCTTTTGCGGGAAAGCACCCGCAGGGTATGATATAATAGCAAGGAAATACCGAAAAGGGAGGGAGGTATATGAGCTACCTCGAATCCATCAAAGCATTCACGACCGAACAGGTGGTCAAACTCATCGTGAACTCGCTGCGGAACGTCTCAGACGAAACCATCATCAAACTCACGTACCTTGCCGAGAAACTCACTCCTATTGAGTACTACCGGGACCAGATCCGGGGACTCCGCCAGATGTTCGAGGAGAAGCGCCCGCAGATTGTCCTCGCCCGGCGAGTGCTCCAGGAAACCCACCCCAACGTTCGGGAAAAGCTCATGGTGAACCTCATCGTGAAAAGCATCCTCCTTGGGGTTCCAAAGCGGCAGAAACTCGAGAAGGAACTCGGCTGCCAGGTACCGTTTTTCTTCGTCGTGAGCCCCACCATGCGGTGCAACCTCAACTGTTACGGGTGCTATGCTGGCCAGTACCGGAAAGAGAGCGACATGCCGATTGAGCTCATGGATCGGATTTTCACCGAGGCGAAAGAGATGGGCATGCACTTTTTGACGATTTCCGGTGGCGAGCCGTTCATTCGCGAGGAACATCTGGACTTATTTGAGAAACATAGTGATATTTGTTTCCAGGTCTACACGAATGGAACGCTCATCGACCGGGAAATGGCCAAGCGCCTGGCCCGCATGGGGAACGTGTACCCTGCCATCAGCGTTGAGGGCTACGAGGAGGAAACGGATGCCCGGCGAGGCAAGGGAACCTTCAAGAAAATCATGCAGGCCATGGAGGCCCTTCGGGACGAGGGGGTACTCTTCGGCTTCTCCATTACGGCAACCCGCTACAACACCGAACTCGTCTCAAGCGACGAATTCATGGACTTCCTCATCAGTAAGGGCTGCAGCTTCGGGTGGTACTTCACCTACGTTCCCGTAGGGAAAAAGCCTGACACCAGCCTCATGCCCACACCAGAACAGCGAATCCACCTGCGCAACCAGGTCCACCGGCTCCGCTACGAAAAGCCCATTTTCATTGGAGACTTCTGGAACGATGGTCCTTACGTGGGTGGGTGCATCGCCGGAGGACGGAGGTACTTCCACATCAACAACATGGGGGATGTGGAACCCTGCGTCTTCTGCCACTTCACCGTTGACAACATCAAGAACAAATCCCTGAAGGAAGTCATCTCCTCTCCCTTCTTCCGGGCCATTCAGGAACGGCAACCGTACGACAACAACCTCATGCGGCCCTGTATGCTCATCGATGTCCCGGAAGTCCTCCGGGAAGTGGTGGAGAAGTACGGAGCTCGCCCGAGTCATGAGGGTGCAGAAAGCCTCATCACCACGCTCAAAGACGAAGTCGATGCCTACGCCCAGGCTTTCAAGAAGCTTGCTGATGAGATCTGGGAACGGGACTACAAGGGGACCATCTACTACAAGGACTACAAGAGCGAGCGGCAGGAGTACCTCAGGAAGCTCCAGGAAGAGGCAGAGAAGAACCGCAAAAAGGAAGAGGTCAGAGTCTGAAAAACAGGGGGCCTACCGGGCCCCCCTGTTTTTCAGAACTCGAAAGCCGATATCCCGGCGATAGTACATTCCCTCAAAGTGGATGCGTGACACTGCCTCGTACGCCCGGCCGTAGGCCTCCTCAAGGTCCTTCCCGAAAGCGCACACGTTGAGGACCCGACCGCCATCGGTGTAGAAACTCCCATTTTGCCACACCGTTCCGGCATGAAAGAGGAGCACCGTATCTCCAGGGCGATTCGGGAATGCCTCGAGTCCCTCGATTTTCTTCCCCCGTTCGAAGTGGCCAGGGTACCCGCGGCTTGCAAGCACCACCCCAAGCATTGCCTCAGGGGTTACTTCAAGGCGCAGGGTATGGAGTTTCCCTTCCCACAGGGCAAGGCTCACCTCAAACCAGTCGTTCCGGATCCGGGGGAGCACCACCTGGGTTTCCGGATCTCCCAGACGGACGTTGAACTCCAGAACCCAGGGCGTTCTGTCCTTCGAAATCATGAGCCCCAGGTAGAGCACTCCCCGGTAGTAGAGGTTTTCCCGCTCCATGCCTTCAAGGAGCGGGACAACGATGTCCTTCTCAATCCTCCGGAGCACGTCCTCATCCACCACAGGTGCCGGAGAGTATGCCCCCATGCCCCCTGTATTCGGGCCAATATCCCCCTCACCAACCTTCTTATGGTCCTGAGAAGAGGGGAGGAAAAGGTACGATGCACCGTCAAAGAGCACCATGACTGTGGCTTCTTCACCTTCGAGGAAGTCCTCCACCACAATCCGCTCCCCTGATGCGCCAAACTTCTTCTCCACCATGAGTTCCCGGACGGCAAAGGCGGCCTCTTCAAAGTCCTGGACGACATAGACGCCCTTCCCTGAAGCCAAACCATCGGCCTTTACCACCGCAGGATAGTTCTGCCGCCTCTTCAGCGCCTCCAGGGCCTCCCCGGGGTCGTCGAAGATCGAAAAGGGAGCCGTAGGGATCCCGTACCGTTTCATGAACTCCTTGGCGAAAACCTTGCTCGCCTCAAGGAGGGCCCCGCGCCGGTCAGGACCGATGATGGCCCGCCGCTCGGCGAGGAATTCGTCGACAATCCCCAAAGCCAGAGGCGCTTCAGGACCAACAAGAACAAGCCCAATGTCCTTCTCCCGCACGAAATCGAGCATCTCCCGAAAGGAGGAAAGGGAGATGCAGGTGCCCACGCTCCTCATACCTCCGTTCCCGGGGACACAGAAAACCTCTTCAACCTCAGGGCTCTGGGCGATTTTCCAGGCAAGGCAGTGTTCTCTCCCGCCACTCCCCACAACCATGACGCGCATCCCTTACTCCCCCCTGATGAAGACTTTCCTCCCCCGAACCTCAAGTTTCCCCTCAAGGAAGAGCTTCACCGCCTGCGGGTAAATCTGGTGCTCGTATTTGAGGATTCGCTCAGCCAGGGTTTCTGGAGTATCGTCTTCAAAAACCGGGCAGGTCGCCTGGAGAATGATCGGACCCGTATCCATGCCCTCATCCACAAAGTGGACAGTGCAGCCGCTCACCTTCACCCCATACTCCACAGCCTGTCGCTGGGCCTCAAGGCCCGGAAAGGCGGGAAGGAGCGAGGGGTGGATGTTCATGATGCGGTTCCGGAAACGCTGGACGATCTCCTTCCCCACAATGCGCATGTACCCTGCAAGGCAGATGAGGTCCGGGTTCTCCTGCTCAAGGACTTCAAGGAGCTTTGCCTCATAGGCCTTTTTGCTGGGGAACGACTGGTAATCCAGAACCAGCGTGGGGATTCCCGCCTCCTGAGCCCGGCGCAGGGCGTAGGCCACAGGATTATCGCTGATAACCAGGCGAATTTCCCCCGGGATGAAGCCACTCCGGGAGGCATCGATAAGGGCCTGGAGATTGGTTCCCCTTCCCGACACCAGGACGACAATCTTCTTCACTCCAGGGTCACCCCTCTCTCACCGCGGACGATTTCCCCAAGAATCCAGGCGCGCTCTCCAGCACTCTGAAGGAGATGCAGGGTGCGTTCCGCTTCATCCTGAGCCACCACGAGGACAAAGCCCACCCCCATGTTGAACACCCGCCACATCTCCTCCTCGGGAACGTCACCTGTCTTTTGGATGAAACGGAAAATCCAGGGTACGGGAATGGTGTCTTTCCGTACACGAGCCCTCAAAGACTCCGGGAGAATCCTCGGGAGATTCTCCGCAATCCCACCGCCGGTGATGTGCGCCATTCCCTTCACCCGGACCTCGCGAAGGAGTGGCAGAACGCTCCGGACGTAAATCCGGGTGGGACGGAGGAGTTCTTCGGCAAGACTTTGCCCTTCCACTTCAGCATCAAAGGGGATTCCGGCGTGCTGCAGGACCCTGCGCACGAGAGAGAAACCGTTGCTGTGAAGACCAGAAGAGGCCAGGCCTATGAGCACATCCCCTTCGGTGATGTTCCTCCCGCTAACGATGGCCTCCTCTTCCACAATACCCACCGCAAACCCCGCAAGGTCGTACTCATCCTCAGGGTACATATCGGGCATTTCGGCCGTCTCCCCCCCAAGGAGCGCACATCCCGCCTCTCTGCACCCCTCAATGATTCCCGAAAGCACCGCTTCAAAGACCTCAGGGTTTAAACGTCCACAGGCAAAGTAATCGAGGAAAAAGACCGGTTCTGCTCCCACACAGAGGACATCGTTCACGCACATGGCCACGAGGTCCTTCCCCACGGTGTCGTGGCGATTGAGTGCCAGGGCGATCTTGAGTTTCGTCCCCACGCCATCGCTCCCGGCCACAAGACAGGGCCTTGTGTAGCGGTCGCTGATGCGGAAAATCCCAGCAAACCCTCCAATGCCCTCCACCACCTCAGGGCGAAGCGTGCTCAGGGCTTTACCTTTGAGCCGACTGATAACCGCAAAAGCCCGGTCCATGTCCACTCCCGCTTTTTTGTAATCCCACCGCTCAGGCATGCCTTTCCTCCTCCCAGATGCCAACCCGCTTGAAGATGGTATCGACGTGCCGCAGGTAATGGTGGTAGTCGAAGAGGCGGGCGAGTTCCTCTCCGGAGAGGTAAGCCCGGATTTCAGGGTCTTCTTCGAGCACCTCCCGGAAGGTCACTCCTTCGTCGTCCCAGGCCTTCAGGGCACAGCGCTGAACCAGGGTGTAGGCTTCTTCGCGGGTGAGACCCTTCTCAACAAGGGCGAGGAGTACCCGCTCGGAGAAGACAAGACCCCGACTCCTTTCGAGGTTCTTCCTCATCGCTTCAGGATAGACCACAAGGTTTTCTAAAAGACGGGCAAAGGTATTCAGGAGGTAGTCGGCGAGAATACAGGAATCCGGAAGGATGATGCGTTCTGCCGAGGAGTGGGAGATATCACGCTCGTGCCAGAGGGGGATGTTCTCCAACGCCACAAGGAGATTCCCTCGCAAAACCCGGCTCAGGCCGCAAATTTGCTCGGCTGTAATGGGGTTCTTCTTGTGCGGCATGGCCGAGGAACCTTTCTGTCCCGGGGAAAATCCCTCCTCAACCTCCCGGACCTCGGTTCGCTGCAGGTGGCGAATCTCAAGGGCGAATTTCTCAAGACTTGTTCCAATCATCGCCAAAGCCCACAGGAACTCCGCATAGCGGTCCCGCTGGATAATCTGAGTGGACACGGGAGCAGGCCGAAGGCCGAGTTTCTCACAGACGTATGCCTCAACCCGCGGGTCCACGTTGGCAAAATTCCCCACCGCTCCAGAAATCTTCCCCACGCTGACGGTGTCTTTTGCCTGCTCCAGGCGCCTTCGGTTCCTCTGCATCTCCGTGTACCAGGTGGCAAGCTTCAGGCCAAAGGTTGTTGGTTCTGCATGGACCCCGTGGGTCCGCCCCACCATGAGGGTATACCGGTGCTCCCAGGCCCTTTTCCGAATCACCTCAAGGACCCGGTCGATGTCTTCAAAAAGCAGGTCCGCAGATTCCCGGAGGAGCACGGCGTTTGCCGTATCGAGGACATCAGAAGAGGTCAACCCAAAATGGAGGAAACGGGATTCCCGGCCAAGGTTCTCAGTAATACTGGTAAGAAAGGCGATGACGTCGTGCTTTGTGGTTTTCTCGATTTCCTTCATGCGCTCGGGAGAAAAGCGGAGATTTGCTCGAATCCGCTCGATGTCCTCTTTCGGGACAAGCCCAAGTTCCCCCCAGGCTTCGAGCACAAGCATCTCAATCCGTACCCAGATCTCAAAGCGGTGGGCATCGCTCCAGATAGCCTGCATTCTCGGTAGCGTATAGCGTTCAATCATCCCTATCCTCCTTTCCAGGGTTCCCTAAAATTCTACCACGACTCCTGAGAACGATTGGTCTTCCCGGAGAGGCCACATCGCCGTATAATGAAGGCAAAAAGGAGAACGACCATGGGGATTCTTGCCAAAACGCTTCTGTACCTTGGGCTTTTTGCGCTCCTCCACTTCGGGTATGAGGCCACAGGGTGGGAGGTGCTGCGTCCGGTCTTTGGTGGCAGCGAATCGGTCTTTGAGCACCTCAAGATGGGCTTTTTCGCCTACCTCTTCGCTTCACTTTTAGAATTTGGTTCCCTGCGGAGACGTCCCGTCTTCCCCCGGGGATTTTGGTTCTCGCGTCTTCTGGCAACCTGGGCCATTCCCTGGATGATCGTCACCACGTGGTACCTTGTCCCTGGGCTTTTCGGGCGACCTCTACCCCTTGCCCTGGAACTCGCCTGGGCACTTGGGGTGACGTTCCTCTCGGGAATCTTCGGTGGAGTGCTCGAACGAGGGGTCGAAGACGAACGGTCCTCTCCTTTTGCCCTGAGGGTGGTCCTCGTGCTCTTCAGTGTTGCAGCGTTCTTCTTTGTGTGGTTCACCTATCGCACGCCCTGGGTTGACCTCTTCGAGATTCCTTAGGCATTCTGTGAGCCCCTGCAGCGGGGTCGGGCGATGACGATGTCTGCTGCCTGGAGCAGTGCCTCAAGCATGTCGACCTGTGTCTGGGGATGCTCAAGCTCAAGACGAGCAAAGACCTCGCCCCGTTCTCGAGAGACGTACTTTGGAGGAAGGACACGGAGCGCCAGGGCCAGAACGTCTTCCTGGCACTGAGGACACCGGCAGAGCTCTGGTTTCACCGCATAGACTTCGGGAAGGAGTCTCCGCAGGGCGTCTTCAAGGACGTTCTTGAGCATGGGGGCTCACTCCTAAGCCGTCGTGTCGATGAAATGCCCAAGCTCACCGGAATCTTTGCAGTGCTCAGACACCTGGACTTCGGTCCTTTGCCGAGAGGAAGCCCTCGCCTTTTCCCCTCTCTCCCTTTCCTTTTTCTTCTTTTCCCTCCACTCACTCCTCTGTGCCTGCGGCGAAGAGGCCACGGCCTCCTCAACCTGCTGTGCTTGCCGGGCAAGCTCCTGAGCGAAAACCTGCCCCTGGGCACTCAGGGCACCTTCTTGAACTCGCTGCACCCGGGCAACCTCAGGCGCCCGGGTGACGACATGCTGCATGTTGACCGGGTCGATCACGACCATCCCTCCTTCACCCGGGGCCGCTCGAAGGACCCGATGACCACATCTTTATCCTTCTCGTAGAAGGAAGCGTAGACGATTTCGTCCCGCACGATGTAGGTGAACTTCCCGATGGTGATGCGGACCTGAGGGTACACTCTCTCCTCAACGAGCACCTTTCCTTCATGGTGCTCGAAGATCTCCTCGATTTCTGCCAGCCGCTCTGTAGAGATTTTCTCCTGTTCCCGGGCAAGCTCATAGGCTTCCTTCGCTTTCCTCAGCGCCTCAAGGAGTTTTGGCTCAAGACAGGCTCCGCTTTTTTGCTTTCGCCAGGCAAGCTGAAAAACCTTCTCCGCTTCCTGGATGGTCTCCTTAGCCCTTTTGAGGTTGTCCCGAATTCTCCTCAATTCCTCCTGGAGCTCAGGATCAAGACCCACAACCACCTCGGTTCTCGTCCCCATGGGGGATCCCAGAACCTTCACCCAGACGAGATTCCCCGCTTTTGCTACCCCGCCAACGAGAAGTCCCTTTTTCCCCCGGACGATCACATTCCTCCCCGCCGAGAGGAAGCTATGGAGCGCCGCCTCCTCCACCAGGATATCTCCCCGAGCCTTCACTGTGGCATTCTCCACCACCCGCACGATGACGTTTCCTTCTGCCTCCACCACACCTTTCTCCCCTCCAAAAAACCCCCTCCGGATGCGAACGTTTCCCCCAGCCTTAACGGTCGCCGCCTCAACGCTCTCCCAGACCTCGACATCCCCCTCAGCAAAGACAGAAAACCCTGAGCGCACCGTTCCCCGCACCACCACCGACCCGACGAAATGGACATCCCCGGTCTTCGGCCCCACATCACCGTCGATCTCAAAAAGGGGGAGAACGGAAACGACCTTCCCCACCACCACCGGGCGCCCCGAAACCTTGGCAATGGCTTTCTCCCCACCCTCGACAAGCTCCACGTTCTTCCCCACCCGGATTTTTGCCGGACGCCCGGGAGGTGCAGGAACCTCCTTCCCGAAGACATTCTTTCCCGGGATGCCTTCTTCCGGAGGAACGAGCTCGGCCACGAGATCCCCTGCCCGGACCTCGGGGATGTGGAGGATACCGAAGAGTTCCTTCTGGCTTTCTGGCTCCTCAAGGAAATCCCGGTGGACTTCCTCTTCGAAGAGGTACCGGACTTCTCCATCTTTCCCGCGCTGGGGCCGAATGCCCTCAGCGACAAGGTAGCAACCAGAATTCGTAAGAAGCAGTTTCCCCCGCTCCTGCACTTCTTTCGTGAGACCATAAACGATGCCTTTGCGATGGAGGTACTCTTCAAGCTCCTCGTAGGGGGCAAGGTCGTCTTCTGTGAGGGGTTTTTTGACCACGATTTCTGCCCGCATGCCATCGGTGGGCACAAGAAGCTGGAAAAACCCATCCTGCTCCAGACCATCAAGGAGCCTTTTCTCGTCTTTCTCCACGCTGCCTTCCCTCCCACTCCTCAAGACGTACTCGAAGACGAAGGAGAGTTCGGGCAAGAATCTGGGAAACCCTTCCTTCGCTCACCGAAAGCACCTCGCCAATTTCCCTGAGGGTCAGACCCTCAAAGTAGTAGAGGCTCAGGATGAGCCGTTCCCGCTCAGGCAGCTCATCAATGAGTCGTCCGAGGTACTCGAGAAGCTCCCGGTCCTCAAGCACCTCCGAAGGGTCAGGTACCTCCCCAAGGCCCTCGCCCTCGATCTCTTCTTCCTCTCCGAAAAACAGTGCCGGCTTCCCCTGCTCCACAAGCCAGGTGATTTCCCGAAGAGAAAGCCCTGTGACTTCCGAGAGGTCCTCAAGGGTGGGTTCTTTGCCTTTGTCTTTCTCCCACCGGCGCCAGGCTTCAAGCACCCGACGCAGATCCTGGCGTTCACCCCGGGTGAGGGGGTCGAGACTCCGGAGGTAATCGAGAACAGCCCCCCGGATGCGGGAGAGGGCATAGGTCTCAAAACGTACGCCCCTTTGGGGTTCAAACCGGTCAAGGGCCTGCAAAAGCCCAAGGATACCGTACCCCTCGAGGTCTTCCCGGTCAATGTACGGGGGGAGGAGGTAGAGAATGCGGCCCACGACGATTCGCACGAGAAAAAGGTAGTGTTCGAGAAGCTTTTCCCGGGAAGCCTTATCGCGCCGGGTGAGGAAATCGCGCCAGAGTTTCTCTATATCCTCAGACTTCTCGACGATGTTCATCATGAGCTCTCACCTGTCTTGTCCTGGGGGATGCCCTGCCGCATGATCCAGAAAAAGTAGGCAAAGAGGAGGGCATACACCACCCCGAAGAGTATGGGAAGTCGCACGCTTAAAGCCCAGAGGCTCATGCCCCGAAGTATCCCCCAGACCGCATACCCCAGGACGAACGCCCAGGCCCCAAGAAGGGCGAAAAGCTGTGCCAGGTTCTTTCGGTACCGTCCCTCGTCCCTCATATCACCATGACATCCCGCCCAAGGATTTTGACCTCGAGCCGACCATCCTCAAGGTAGAAGAAAATGCTCCGCCCCCGGTTCCCTCCAATATCCTCGCCTTTTAGGGGAATTCCAAGGACCTTCAGGGCTTCTCTGACCGCCTCGGCGTTGCGCTTGCCAATGTCAAAAAGCGTATCCGCCCCAGAGAACATCTTCGCTCCTCCAGAAATCTTGGCGAAAATATTCCGCCGACTCGCCCCCGCTCTTTCAACCTCCGCAAGGAGCGCTGGAACCGCCGTGTCGGCAAATTTAAAGGGATTGCTCTGGCCGGGGAGGTGTTCGGGGAGAAGAACATGCACCATCCCCCCGATCCTCCGCACCGGATCGTACAGGCACACCCCTACACAGGAACCAAGCCCAAGGACACAGAGGACGTCCTCTGGGTCGTTGCTCACCCGGTACTCCGCCATACCGACAGCGATTTTCCGTGCCATGTCACACAACCCCTAAGGCCTGAAGGATGATCTCTAAAGACCCCGTGTCCGGGATGAGCATGAAGTACCCAGTAATTCGGTCCTCTTCCTCCACGAAAACCGTCTCGATGAGGAGGGCGTAGTCGCTGTGTTGGGAAATTTCGATGAGGACGACGTCCACAATGGCGCCGGCCATATCCACGGCGATAGCGGGAACGGAGTGGTTGAGGTGGAGCCCGGTGAAATCCGCCAGAGCCGAAAGGTACGAGGACGATAGAATATTCCCAATTTCCCCCATGGCCGATGAGGCGAGCTCATCCATGGAGAGAATCTGGTCCCTTGAGGGTGCCATATCTCCAAGGAGGATGCGCATGATTTTCAGGGCATCGTCAATGGTCATAACGAAGAGGATGTGCCCGGTAAGGGCGCCGAAAACGCTCAGGTATACCCCCAGGACCTCTTTTTCTGGTCCCCCAAGCCACTCAGGGACGTCTTTTAAGGGGAGAATCCTAACGAGAGGCACCTCCATGTTGACCCTCTTCCCCACCATCTTGGAGAGGGCTGTAGCTGCATTCCCCGCACCGATATTTCCGATTTCCTTCAGGGCGTCAAGCTGCATCTCGTTGAGGTCTTCAAAGAGGACCATCGCTCACCCCTTCCCCTCTTTCCGGTAAAAAAAGGGCAGAACGTACCGGAGCCCGAAATTTCCAGGATTGGCAATCCGTTCCGTGCTCCCAATCCAGAGATACCCTCCCACCCTGAGGGCTTCAGAAAGCCTGCGGAAGGCCACCTCTTTGGCCCGATCCTCGAAGTAAATCACGACGTTCCGACACACCACGAGGTCAAAGACTTCCCGCACCGGATCCTGGAGGAGGTCGTGGTGCTCGAACACCACGCGCTTTTTCAGAAAAGGCGCAATCTGAAAGCGGCCATCGTCAAGCCGCTCAAAGTAGCGGGCGAGGCACTCAGGTGGAACATTCCCCAGGTACTGCTCCACGTACACCCCTCGTCTTCCCTGTTCTAAAGCGTCGTCGTCAATGTCGGTGGCCCAGATGCGATAGGGCTTTTTGACCCCCATCTCCTCAAGGAGGATGGCAATGGAGTACGCTTCGCTCCCCACCGAACACCCGGCGCTCCAGATGCGGAGCACCGGTCCACCGCCTGAAAGAATCTCGGGGAGAACGCGCTGCCGCAGGTCCTCAAAGCGCTCGGGGTTCCGGAAGAACTCCGAGACGTTGATGGCGAAACGGTTCTTGAAGTCCTCGAGAACTTCAGGCCTGGTCTCAAGAAGCCTCACGTACTCGGCCACATCCCTTGCCCCTGCCCGGAGCATGATGAAGTGCAGCCGGCGGCGGAGCTGATTCTCCTTGTAGTAGGAAAGGTCAATCCCGGTGAGCCGGCGAACCACATGCCGCAAAAGCGCCAGATCCTCACTCCGTATGGTCTCCACGGCGATCCCACTCCACGATGGCCCTGCCAATCTCCTCGATGGGGAGCACGAGATCCGCAAGGCCCTCCTCGATAACCGCCCGGGGCATGCCGAAAATGAGAGAGGTCTTCTCGTCCTGGGCAATCACCGTTCCCCCCCGGGCCTTGAGCTTCCGGCAACCCTCAAGGCCGTCCTTCCCCATGCCAGTGAGGATCACGGCCAGCACCCGGTCACCGAAGACCTCAACGAGAGAGGAAAGGGAAATATCTGCGCAGGGCTTCAGGCCCTTGAGTGGGGGACGGTCATCAAGCACCAGGCGCCGGTCACCGTTCACGATGAGATGCTTCCCTCCGGGGGCCAGGAAGGCGTGGTTGACGAAAATCGCCTCTCCCCCCTGGGCCTCCCGCACCGGGAAAGGCGCAAGGTCGCTCAGGCGGTCAGCCAAGCTTTTCGTGAAACCCGGGGGCATGTGCTGGACAAGGACCATGCCGCTTTGGCGCAGAGGCGAAAGACCCTGCACGAGAACCTGCAGGGCCTTCGGTCCCCCAGTTGAAGAAGCCACAAAGACCACCCGCTGGGACTCACGCCGTACCTCTTCCCTGTGAACGCGTTTCTTCAGCGCTCCGGTACATCCTGCGCACTCCCGAACCCGCTCAAGGGGAATGGTGCTCACGGCCTTCACCTTCTGGATGATCTCCTCCTTTTTCCGGTCAATATCCAAGGAAATCGCTCCCGAAGGTTTGGGAATGAAATCGAGCGCCCCAAGCTCAAGCGCCTGCATGGTGATCTCGCTTCCTTCCTGAGTCAGGGCGCTGAGCATGATGACCCGGAGAGGCCGCTCAAGCAGGACTTTCCTCAGGAATTCCAGGCCGTTCATACGGGGCATCTCCACGTCAAGGAGCACCACATCGGGGGAAGCAGTGGGAAGCATCTCCAGCGCCTCCATCCCATCCCGGGCTAGGGCCACCACCTCGATTTCCGGATCGGTCTCCAAGAGATCCTTCACTATCCGCCGCATGAACACCGAATCGTCCACCACCATGACCCGTACCGGCTTCATCGCTTCAAAAGCCCCTTTCTCCGGAGTTCAACCTGTTTCTGGAAGATGTATTTGATGATATCCTCCCGGTCCCGATCGGTGATTTCGCTGAACTGGAAGGCGTAAAGCCCCGGACCGTCTTTCCGTACTACCTGAGCCCGGCCAACGATGTCTTTGCCGTCAAGGGACAGAAGAAAGAGGAGCTCTTCTTTAGGCTCGAAAACATCCCGTCCCTCCCGCAGCTGCACGAGCATCCCTCCACCGCTGATGTTCTTCGTGGTGCCCGGAAAGGCCTTTTCGGCTTTTTTCAAAAGAACCGGAAGCACCGCCTCAAAACGAACGTAGTTGCGGCGCTGTTTGCGAACGACCTTCTCAGGCATGGCGAAAACCACGTAGGCGATGTTCCCCCGCTTGACCCGATCCTGCACTTCCCCCTCAAAGAAAAAAACTTCGTTGTCGCCGATGACGTACACCTCGAGGGTCTCGCCAATGCCCACCGGGACAAGCGTTCCCCGCTCCTGGGGCGCAGCAAACCAGAGCCTTTCCCCATTCACGAACTCAATGCGGCTTGGGTAGTACACAACTTCGGTCTCCCCTCTGTCATTCCGCCGACGCACCCCAAGGCTCGCCTTGCGATTCGGCCGGAAAATGCGCTCCGCCTCCATCATTCTTCTTCCTTCACAACCCCCTCCACCCGGACCTCCACATCCCGGGGAATCTCTTCAAAGGCCAGGACCACAAGTTGCGGCAAGGAACCAGAAAAGAGATTCCGGATGCTCCTCCTCATTTTACCAGGAACAAGGAGGATTGGGAAATGCCCAAGACCCGCCATCTGTTCCATCTTCCTCGAAAGGCTTCCCAGGATTTTCCGGAAGCGCTCTGGGGAGAGCACCTCCTCTCCAGCAAAGACTCGACCGAGAAAGGCCTCAAGGTTGGCATCGAGGGTGAGCACATGGAGTTTCCTATCGTCTCCCAGGTACTGCCGGATGATGCTCCGGGAGAGCCTCCGTCGCGCCGCCTCAATGAGTTCGTCAATGCTCTTTGCCTGTCTTGCGGCATCGGCTAAGGCTTCAAGGATGAGCACAAGGTCACGAATGGGAACCTGCTCCGCTAAAAGCCCCTGCAGGACCTTCTGCAGGTCTCCTAAAGACAGCACATGGGGGATGAGTTCATCCACCACAGCCTGGTTCACCCGTTTCACCTGTTCAACGAGAAGCTGCACATCCTGCCGAGTGAGGAGTTCAGCCGCGTGGGATTTCAGAACCTCTGCAAGGTGAGTGATGAGGACCGATTCCGCATCAACCAGGGTGAACCCTGCGATTTCTGCCGTTTCCTTCTGTGCCTCGCTCACCCAGTACGCCGGGAGGTGAAAGGCCGGCTCCCGGGTGGGAATGCCCTCGATGGGGACCGCCTCTCCCTGGGGATGGAGCGCCAGATAATGGCGGGGCAAAATTTCTCCCTGGGCAACTTCGACCCCCCGGATTTTGATCACGTACTGGTTGGGGCGAAGGCGAAGGTTATCCCGTACCCGAATGGGAGGAACCACAAATCCCTTGTCTTTAGCCATGTTGATGCGCATCTGGGTAATTCGCTCAAGAAGGGTCCCTCCGCTCTGAGGGTCCACAAGGGGAACCAAGGCGTACCCAATCTCGAGCTCGACCGGGTCCACTTCGATGAGGCGGGCAATCTCCTCAGGACTCTTGGGGAGCTCCTCTTTCTTCGGCGGCTGGGGTGGCTCTTTCCTGGGCTTTTCCCGACCCTGTACCAGGAAGAGCGCCCCGGCGAGGCTGGCAAGAAGCAGAAAGGGCACCTTCGGGAGACCCGGAACCGCTCCAAGGAAAAGGAGTAAAAGCGCGGTCAAAAGCACCGCCCGGGGGGTCTGGGTGAGTTCCCTCGTAACATCCTGCCCGAGGTTCTCCTCGCTTGCCGCCCGGGTGACGATAAGGCCGCTTGCGGTGGAAATGAGGAGGGCCGGAATCTGGGCCACAAGGCCATCACCAACCGTCAAGAGGGCATAGGTCTGGAGGGCATCCTGTAAGTTCAGACCCCGCTGCACCACCCCAACCACAATGCCCCCCAGGAAGTTGATCATGGTGATGATGAGGCCAGCAATCGCATCGCCCCGAACGAACTTGCTCGCCCCGTCCATGGCCCCGTAGAAATCGGCCTGCCGCTCAATCTCCCGGCGCCGGCGACGAGCCTCCGCTTCATCGATGAGTCCTGCATTCAGGTCGGCATCAATGCTCATCTGTTTCCCCGGCATGGCATCGAGGGTGAACCGGGCCGCGACCTCGGCGATGCGGTTGGCGCCGTTTGTAATGACCACAAACTGGATGATGACGAGGATGAAAAAGACGATGAATCCGACGACGTAGTTCCCTCCTACCACGAACTGCCCGAAGGCGGCAATAAGCCTCCCCGCATAGCCCTGGAGGAGGATGAGCCGGGTTGTGGAGACATTGAGAGCCAGGCGAAAGAGGGTGGCAAAAAGGAGCAGCGAGGGGAAGACCGAGAACTGGAGGGGATTCGTGATGTAGGTGGTGACAAGGAGGGTCATGACCGAGAGGGTGAGGTTACAGCTCAAGAGGAAATCAACGAAGAACGGAGGAAGGGGAATCACCATCATGAGGATGATGAGGATGAAAAGGAAGGCAAAGAGGAAGTCACTGCTTCTTGTCGTTCGCTCAAGAACCCGCACAAGCGTTTCCCTCACAGGGACCTCCCCTCCCGAGCTGCCTGAAGGCGGTACACAAAGGCGAGGATTTCAGCCACCGCCCGATAGAGGAAATGAGGAATCTCCTGACCAACCTCACAGAAACGGTAGAGATCCCAGGCCACTTCCCTGTTCTCCACGATGGGAACACCGTGTTCCCGGGCAATGGCCTTGATTCTCTCGGCAAGGAGCCGCTTCCCCTTGGCCACAAGGACCGGAGCCCGCATCTTCCCCCGCTCATACCGCAACGCACAGGCCACGTGCACCGGATTCGTGACCACCACCTGAGCCTTCGGCACCTCCTGCATCATCCGCCGGCGCGCGAGCTCCCGCTGACGGGCCCGAAGACGGGACTTCACAAGCGGGTCTCCTTCAGTTCGCCGGTACTCTTCCTTGAGTTCTTCCTTGGTCATCCGGATATTCCGCTCGTACTCAAAGCGCTGGTAAAAAAGGTCAAAAAACCCCACGGCGAGGAAGAGCCCTCCAAGGTACAGCCCAAGTTTTCTTACGAGCCCCCCAGAGGCCCGGAGAGCCTCCAGAAGCTCCATCCCCAAAAGGTCCCCGAAAACCGGCAGTGACCCCCGAAGAACGACATAGGCGAGGAGGATTCCCAGGAGAGTTTTCAGGGCCACCTTGAGGAACTCCACAACCGTGCGAAGCGAAAAGAGCCGCCCCATGCCCTGCAGGGGGTTCACCTGGTCAAAGCGGGGCCGAAGCCGCTCGAAGGAAAACACAAAGCCCGTCTGCACGAATCCCAAGAAAACCCCCATTCCCAGGGCCAGGGCCACAAAAGGTGCTACAGCCTGCACGAAGTACGACCCCCCAAGGCGGAGTACCGAGCTTGCCCAGGAGAAATCCGGGGAAGGAGGAAGTCGCTCCGTCCAGAGCACTGCAAAGCACTCCTCGAGCTTCCGGGCAGAGTGCGGAAGCAGAGCCCCTAAGGCGAGGAAAAGCGAGAGGAAATGGAAACTGCTTGAGAAATCGACGCTTACGGGTACCTGGCCTTTCTTCCTCAGCTCTTCCCGGCGCCTCGGCGTTGGGGCTTCGGTCTTCTCCTGGGCAGGCATGGTTACCCTCCTGAGGCTTCTTCCAGCTTTTGTGGATAAAAAAATTTGCCACCTTCAGGGAGCACCAAGCACGCGAAAGAAGGCCCGAACGAAAAGATCCAGAGCATTCTCAAGAACGGGGAAAAGATACGGCAGTGTCGAAAGCGCGATGAAGAACCCAACACCGATATTCAGAGGAAGACCCACGATGAAGACGTTCATTTGGGGAATGGCCCGGGAGAGCACGGCAAGGGTGAAGTTGGCAAGAAACAGCGCCACAACTACCGGTGCTCCAAAACGCAAAGCGAGCAACATCACCTCCCCCACAAGGCGCACGAACGAGGGGGCAAAATCCGCCTGCAGGGTGAAGGTTCCGGGGGGGATGAGAGTAAAGGAACGCACAAGCCCAAGAAGCGTCACCCGGTATCCTCCGGTTCCCAGGTAGTACATGGTGGCAAGGAGGAGGTAGAATTGCCCCATGACGGAAGACCCCAGGTTCGACAGGGGATCCACCACGTTCACGTAGCTAAAGCCCATCTGGAAGTCGACAATCTCTCCCGCAATCTGCACCGAGGAAAAGACGAGGTTCGTCACCACCCCAAAGACCACGCCCAGAAGCGCTTCCCGGAAAAGCGAAAGAAGGTACGCTCCAGAAAACCCTGGAAAAGTCGGAGCACTCTCCCGAACAAGGGGCAGACACAAAAACGCAAGAAACACGGAAAAGCCAATCTTCACATGAGGTGGGATGAGCCGGCTCTGAAAAATCGGAGCGGTGAGGAAGAGTCCAAGACAGCGCGCAAGAAGAAGCAAAAAGAGCAGGAAGTCTTTTAAAGAAAACACCATACCACTTCACCGGAAGAGCAGGGGGAGGTTCCAGAAAAGCTCCCGAGCAAAGTCAAGGAGTGTCCGGACCATCCAGGGCCCAAGGAGAACACCGATGACGATAACGGCAAGGATTTTGGGGACAAAGGTTAGGGTGAGCTCGTGGATCTGGGTTACGGCCTGGAAAATGCTCACGAGAATCCCCACGAGTAAAGCCACACCAAGGACCGGAAGGGCGATCTTGAGGACCACAAGGAGCGCTTCCTGCCCCACGGTGAAAAAGAGTTCTTCAGTCATGGTACCTCACCGGAAACTCAGAACGAGCCCCCGGGTGATGAGGGCCCAGCCGTCGATGAGCACAAAGAGGAGAATCTTGAACGGCAGGGAAATGAGCACAGGGGGGAGCATCATCATCCCCATGGACATGAGGATGCTCGCCACCACCATGTCGATGACGAGGAAGGGCACGTAAATGAGAAACCCCATGGTGAAGGCCGTCTTGAGCTCGCTCACGATGAAGGCTGGAATGAGCACATGGGTGGGGATGTCCGCCTGCGTTCTCGGTCGGGGGAGACCGGAAAGCGACACCATGAGGGCAAGGTCACGTTCTTCAGTCTGGCGAAACATGAACTCCCGGAGGATACCGATACCCCGCTCCAGAGCCTCTTTTTGGGAAATGGTCCCCGCAAAATAGGGGGCAAGTGCCTCGCTCTGGATACGGGAGAACGTCGGCGCCATAACGAACGCCGTGAGAAAGAGGGCAAGGCCGATGAGCACAGGAGTGGGAGGAATCTGCTGGGACCCCAGGGCATTTCGAACAAACCCGAGGACCACCACGATCCGGGTGAAAGACGTCACCATAACAAGCAGTGCTGGAGCAAGGCTCAGGATCGTAAGGAGCAGAAGAATCTGGAGAGAAAGGGCAAAGTCCTGGGGTGTGCCCTCTTTTGGGGGCTCAACGATGACCCGGGGCAGAAGAGGTAGAGGAAACTCCTGGGCCCCGGCCCGGGTAAAAAAGAGCACGAAAACGACCAGAAGACTCCAGAACGTCGCTTTGTGCCACTCAACTTGGGGGAGAGGATTTGCGGAAAATCCGCTCCAGATACCCCGAGAAACCCTCTGTTTTCGGCTGCTCCACGAGATCCTCAGCATCGAGCTCCAGAACCTCCCGTACCGTACTGCCCGTGTGGGCGATCACCACGATGCGTTTCCCTACCTCAAGGAGGTACAGGGTGAGATTCCCCCGCAGGGGCAGGACATCAAGGAGGCGCATGTAGCGGGAAGAGGAAAAACGAAGGCCGCCTCCTGAGTACCGGCGAAGGAGATACGAAACCCCCCAGAGCATACCCGCCACCACAAGAAAGGCAAGAAAAAAGCGAACGATACTCACTCCTTCCCCCCAGGACGAAGGAGGGGTGACTTCCGGAAGATGCAGTGCTTCTTCGGCAAAGGCCGCCTGAGAAAGGATAGCCAAAAACGCCACGAACCCCCAGAACACCCTCCTCATATTCGCGTCTCCCGGATGCTCCGCATCCGCTCCTCAGGGCTGACAATCTCTGTAATCCTGATACCAAAGTTCTCCTCAATCACCACGACTTCGCCCCGGGCAAAGAGGACATCGTTCACGTAGAGGTCCACCGGCTCTCCCGCGAGTTTATCGAGCTCAATGATGGATCCAGGGCCAAGGTCGAGAATTTCCCGTACCGAAAGCCTGGTCCTCCCAAGCTCCACCACAAGGGGCAGCGTCACGTCAAAGAGGAGCTCAAGATTTGCCCGTTCCTGAGATTCACCACGTTTTTTGAATTCCACGAACTCCACCGGCTGGGCCTTCACCTTTGCTCTCTCCTTCTCTTCGCGCCTGCCCCTTTCCTCCAGCGGCTCCTCCTGCACCTTTGCACTTCCCACCCCGGCAGATACCTCCTCCTTCGCCGCTTCTTCCGGCAAAAGCACGGCCACGATTTCCCGGGCAAAGGACAGGGGGACAATCTGGAGCATGGTGCTGTCGATGACACCCTCAACGCTCAAACGAAAATGGACCACCACGAAAAAGGGTTCTTTCTGGGCCTCAAGCCAGGTTCGCTCTGCCGCTTCAGCGTCCTGCCAGATGGTCTCGGGAGGAGAGATGTTGATGCGCCTTCCCAGAAAATCCGACATTGCCGTGCAGGCCGAGCCCATCATCTGGTTCATGGCCTCCGAAATGGCGCTCACTTCAATCTCCCCGAGAACTTCCGGAAGCCCTTCCTTCCCATCCCCTCCCATCATGAGGTTCACCATGACTTTCGCATCCTCCTCCTTCACGAAGAGGAGGTTCTCTCCCCGGAGCCCTTCCTGGTACACCACCCGAACGAGGAGGTGTCGCTCGGGGAAGAGTTCGGGAACCTTCTCCTTTGCTACGACCTCAACCTCGGGGACGGTGATCTCCACCCGTTTCCCCAGAAGGCCACTCAGGGCCGTAGCCGCTGACCCCATGGAGATATTGCCGAGTTCTCCAACAACATCCCGTTCCTGAGCACTCAGGATTTCCTCGCTCATTGCCCTTCCTCCTCCACGTACTCGGTGACTTTCACCGCCAGGCGCCGGCCACTTCTTCCTGGAAGCCCTCGCATTTTCACCCGTTTCCCCACGTAAATCTCAAGAGGTTCATGAACCCTCCGGTCAAGGAGTAGAACGTCCCCAACCTCAAGCGCAAGGAGTTCCCGAAGCCGGATATGGGCCTCCCCAAGCTTCACCCAGACCGGAAGCTGAACCCGCTGGATCCAGTACCTGATGTTCTCCTGAGCCCTGGCGTCGTAGCTTTTCCGGGAAGCGAACCACAGGGAAGCGCTGAGCTTCTGCGTTATGGGTTCCACGACGATGTACGGGATACAGACCGTCATGACTCCACTCCGCTCCCCTACCTCGACCTCGAAAGAAAAAAGCACCACCATGTCATTCCCCGAGACAACTTGCACAAATTCGAGGTTCGACTCTAAGTTCTCTACCCTCGGATCGATCTGGTAGATGTTTGCCCAGGCTTCTTTAAGGGCACTCATGAGCCGCTCCACAACTTCGAGCATGATCCGGTTCTCAATTTCCGTGAGGGGACGAAGATGCCCAGGAGGTGCCCCCACCCCTCCAAGGAGCCGGTCGATCATGGAAAATACCACGTCAAGGCTCATCTGCAGGATACACCGTCCCTCAAGAGGAGGGATGGAGAAAACGCAGACGAAAGTGGGGCTGGGAACAGAGCGCACGAACTCATCGTAAGTGAGCTGGTCCACGGAAACAAGGTCAACCTGCAGGCGGCTCCGCAGAAACCCTGCGAGATTCGTTGCCCCGAGGCGAGCAAAGGTGGAGAAAATCATGTGGAATGTCCGGATCTGGTCTTTAGAGAACTTCTCCGGACGGCGGAAGTCGTAAACCTTGAGACGGACCTCGGGTTTTGCCCCTTCTTTGATTCTCTCCGCTTCCGCTGCGCCGGAGCTCAGTGCTCGAAGCAGGGCATCAATTTCTTCCTGCGAGAGGATTTCCCCCATGTTCCCACTCCCTATTGCATGACAAAGTCCAGGAAGTACACGCTCTCCACTTCCCCCTGGGTAAGCATCCCGTTGATGCGCTCGGCGATGAGGCGCTTCAGGCGCTCTTTGCCTTCGGGAGTCGCCAAATCTTCAGACGTCTGGGCACTGAGGATCATGATGATGGCATCCCGAATCTCCACGCTCTTTTTCCGGAGCTCGTCCTCGGCCTTCTGATTGCTCAAGGCGACGCTAATGACCGCCTTGAGGTAGCGGAGGTTGTCCTTGTCCGCAAGGTTCACAAGGAAATTCCCCTCAAAGGTGTAAATGATGGGTTCCTTTGCCCGAACCTTTCGGGGTGCGTCTCCTTTCGGTGCAAGGAACCCGCTCTGTTTCAGGAAATTGTACCCCATGAAGCCCACCATGGCGAGGACAAGGATGAGCAGGATGCTCTTTAGCGAAAACCCCTTCTTTTCTTTCTTTTCTTCTCCGGCAACCTCTTCTGCTCTCTTCGCCATCGGTCCCTCCTCCCTACTCCTCCCGGAGGATAACCACCTCAACCCTCCGGTTCTTCCGCCGGTTCTCCTCACTCGTGTTGGGAACAAGAGGACGGTACTCTCCATATCCTACCGCAATGAGACGCTCAGGGGGAATCCCCTGCTTCTCGATGAGGTACCGCAAAACGGCAATCGCCCGGGCTGCAGAGAGCTCCCAGTTTGAGGGGAATTGAGGCGTGTTGATGGGAAGGTCACAGGTGTGCCCCTCGATGCGGACAGCGTTGGGAATCTTCTTCAGGACTTCAGCAAGGGCATCGAGAACCGGAATCATCTCCGGACGGAGGTTTGCTCTGCCGATGTCAAAGAAGACGTTATCGAGGAAGGTCACCACAAGCCCCCGCTCATCAATCCGGACGCTCACCTTTTCCGGTGAGAGTTGCGCTTCCTGGATGAGCTTTCGCTCAATCTCCTTCATGAGCCCGACGAGTTTCAGCTGTACCACCCCTGATGGACTGAGCTGGCTCGGGGGTTTGGGAACGGGGATTTCTGAAGGGGAAAACACCCGCGGTCCTCCTTCAAGGACACCTAAAGCCCCCTGAATGGAGGACACAATCTCCTTGAACCGGGCAACGTCAATGGTAGAAAGGGCAAAGAGAAGGACGAAAAAGCACAAAAGCAGCGACATGAAATCCCCATAGGTCAGCGCCCAGAGTGGTGCACCAGGCGGCGCTTCTTCCTCGCGCTTTCTTGGCACTGGAACTCACCTCACGCCTCTCTCGTTTGCCGGAGGGGAATGACCCGTTCCTGGCCCTCCCGGGTCCGTTCAAACTGCTCCCGGATTTCCGGAGCAAAGAAGGATTTGAGCTTCTCCTCAACAATCCTTGGGTTATCCCCGGCCTGAATGGAGAGGATGCCCTCGATGATGACCTCTTTGAGGAGTATCTCCTGAGCGCTCCGGAGTTTGAGTTTATTCGCCACCGGAAGGCAGAAGAGGTTCGCGATGAGCGCCCCGTAGAGGGTGGTGAGGAGGGCCACCGCCATTCCCGGCCCGACCTTCTTGGGGTCGTCAAGGTGAACGAGCATCGCCACAAGACCAATGAGGGTTCCGATGAGCCCAAAGGCCGGGGCAAAACTCGCCATGGTCTCAAACACCGCCCGTCCGGTTTTGTGACGTTCCTCCATGAAGAGGAGTTCCGTCTCGAGGATGCTTTTGAGAAGCTGGGGATCTGTGCCGTCCACTACAAGCTGAATGCCCTTTTTGAAGAAGGGGTCATCAAAGCGGTTCGCTTCCTCCTCAAGCGCCAGGAGCCCTTCCTTTCTTGCCTTCTCCGCCAGCGCCACAAGCGTCCCGATGATTTCTGAAGGGTCGGGGAGCTTCTCCTGCATGGCAATCTGGAAGAGCTTCATCGCCTTCATCACCTGGTTGAGGCGAAAGCTGATCATAGTGGCGGCCAACGTCCCCCCACCGGTGATGAGGATGGAGGGGATGTTGATGTAAATCTGCATGTTCCCTCCAGCAGAGCTCAGCATGCCCCAGAAAACGAGAACAATCCCGATACCGAGTCCGGCCAGCGTCGCTATGTCCATGGCTTACTCCTCCGTTCTTTCCTCCAGGGTTCCGATGAGAATCTTCCCCACTCCCGTTTTCCTCCGGAATGCCACAATCCGGTCGATCACCTCCTCGACTTTCTCCCGCACCACGTACTTCTTCCCCGTCACCAGGGAAATGACCGTATCCGGCGTGGCCTCAATGGTCTCGATGAGATCCGCATTGAGCACGAACACCGAGCCGTTGAGCCTCGTGAGCGCAATCACTCCCTCTCACCCCCAGAAGGGGGGAGGTTATCTCCCCCCTCACGTTACCGCTTGATGTTGATGAGGTCCTGGAGCATTTCATCGGACGTGGTGATAACCCGGGAATTGGCCTGGAATCCCCGCTGGGTCACAATCATGTTGGTGAACTCCTGGGCCAAATCGACGTTGGACATCTCCAAGGCCCCCACGGCAATGCTCCCCCGGCCACCGGAATTCGCCGGACCGATGCTCGGAAGTCCGGAGTTATTGGAAATCTGGTAGAGGTTACTCCCCTGCTTGAGCAGTCCCCCGGGGTTGGGGAACGTGGCCAGGGCGATTTGAGCCAGGGGCTTAGACTGGCCGTTCGTAAAAATCCCGGTGATGACCCCGTTGGAGTCTGTGGTCACCATGTCCAAAGACCCTGCTTCGTACCCATCCTGGAAGCTGATGTACGCTGAGGGGTTCCCGCCAAACTGGGTGAGCGCTGAGAAATCGATGGTAAGGTTGAGCGCGTTCGCCCCGGGAATGGTGAATGCCGCCGTTCCAGTCCCTCCTGAAGCCACAAGACCGTCGGTCCCAAAGGTGATGGTTCCAGAACCCCCCACCCCTCCCCCGTCAAGGGTGGCTTCCCAAGTCCATTCATTGGAATTCGTCGCCTTTGTAAACGTAACGGTGAGGGTGTGGACGTTCCCCAGGGAGTCGTACACCTGGGCACTGGTTACCCAGGTAGCACCGCTTGCGGCATTCGCATCCAGGTTTCCTTCAAAGGTGATGTTCTCGGTGGCCTTCGGCTTCATCTGGGCCCCCACAGGGATAAAGATGTCCTGGAGGGCTTTTGTGGTATCGATGATGCCGTTGGCGTCAGCCAGCCATCCCTGAACCCTCAAGCCGCTTGAGTTCACGAGAGCACCATCGGCAGAGAGCTTGAAGGCGCCATCCCGGGTGTAGTACACCTGGCGCCCGTCGCTCACCACGAAGAACCCATCCCCCTGAATGGCAAAGTCCGTGGGGTTATCGGTTGTCTGTAACCCTCCCTGGGTGAAGAGGGTGTCGATGCTGCCGATACGCACCCCAAGGCCCACCTGCTTGGGGTTCACCCCTCCGGTTCCCCCGGCCTGAGGGCTTCGGGCGCCTTCGATGGTCTGGCTCAGGATATCCTCAAACGTTACCCGGCTGGCCTTGAAGGCCACGGTGTTGACGTTGGCGATGTTGTTACCGATGACGTCCATCCGGGTCTGGTGGTTCTTGAGACCGGAGACCCCGGAAAACAACGACCGCATCATGGCTTCTGAACCTCCCTTCCGCAGGCCCCCGACTCTGCGGACCGGCCTGCCGTATTCATGAAAAGCGCAGAATCGATATGGGTAAAGACCCGATTTTCGTTCTCCACACAGGTGATGACGGTGCGCTCCGGGACGTTCACCACAAAGGCGACGCCGTCAACGACGATCAGCGACGTTCTGCCACCCTTGGCTTCAAGAGTTCGGAGGCCTTCCTCGAGTTTCTCTTTGACCTTTTGGGAGAGCGGGATGGCCCGCTCCTCGAGCCTTCGCCTCGCGTGCGCTGAAAAGACAATTTCCTGGTCAAGGACACGCTCAAAAGGAAGGGTGCTGCCCTTTTGCGAGGGAGAGCTTCGAGAACCTTCGGCAACGCTTCGCACCCGCTCAATCATGTACCCTCAACCTCCACGAGGTCTGTGACCAGGTACGGTGAATCCCCCAAAAGCACGTACACTGCTTCATCCCGAAGCATCACCCCCGAGACAACCCCGCTCGTCCCATCCTTCAGGGTCACCGCTTTCCCCACCAGGTTCCCTGCCTGGATGAGGAGAAGGGCGACCATGCTTTTGTTCAGGTTCTGGATGCCCTCAACCGTTGAGAACTGGGCAAGCTGCAGGGCAAGCTCCTGGTCCCCCAAGGGTTCCAGGGGGTTCTGGTACCGGAGCTGGTACACAAGGAGCTTCAAAAAAGCGTACTTGTCAAGGGTTGTCCGGCTCTTCGACGTCGGGGTTTCTGTGACGTTTCCCGAAGGTACACCCTGGATTCCGGAAAGCGATGCCATCGCCCTCACCCCTACACCAAGAGATTCACCCGAGAAACCTCCGGATCCTCAAAGGGCACCTCATCATCTCTGTCCCTCTCTGAAGCCCGAGCCCACCGGAAGTTTGAAAAAGCGTACGCATTCCGACTATCTCCAAAGAAGTTTGCGAAAGGCATCCCCAAAGCGTTGCAGTGCGCTTCAAGGGCCGGCAGGTATTTTAGGAGGAGTTCCCGGGTTCCAGGGTCAGCCACTTCCCAGAAGCAGCGAATCTGCCCTTCCCGCTCCTCAAGGCGGACGACGATAGACCCAAGGTGTTCCGGTTCAAGACGGAGCACCACTTCCTTCCGGCCCCTCGTTTCCGAGGCCACCTTCAGCACCTCTTCAAAGACCTGAGCAACCTCTTTGGGAGAGGTCACCGAAACCCTGACGTCCTGAGGCATTGTACCTTCTGTGTTTTTTGCCGGGGCGAAGGAAGGCGTCATGCCCTCCTCAGAAGAGGTGGTGCTGTCTTTCGCCGTGTCTTTCTTCATCCCAAGGACCGGGGTAGCGGCTTTTTCCTCGAAGGACGTGGCCGTCTCCGGAGAAGTCGCGGAGTCTCCCTGCTGGGAGAACCCGGGGTGCTTCCGGGAAGAAGCTTCAGGAGCTTCCGCGAAGGCTTCGTCTTGACCCTCAGAAGGGACATCCTGCACCAGAGACTCACCTTCGGCAACCAAAGAAGGAGCAGTGCCTTGGGTTGGGAGTTCATTCTCGGTGACCGGAGAGGAAGCGTTCTCCAGCACAACTTCTGGTTCATCCATACTTTCCTGGACGGGAACACCTGTCACCTCCACGGCGGATACCGCAGCTCCGCTTTGCCCGTTTTCCGGCGATGACCACCCACACTGGAGCCTGGCGCACTGGGGCTTTTCTTCTGAGTTTCCTACAATCCACGCCTTGAGGTTCTCAAAGAGCATGGTGAAGAACTCCACAAGGGCTTCCTTCTTCCCCCCGATGGAGAAGGAGAACACCCCATGGGTATCCCGGGCGCCACTCACGGTCACATCGCCCTCCCCGAGGCGAAGCGTCACGGTGAAGCTCTCCACCATCTCCAGGGCATCGGAAAGGAGCGTGGAAAACTCCTGCAGGGGATCCTGGACCTCTTCTGCCTCCAGGGAGGCCGCACCCGGGCAACTCAGGGATACGCTACTCTGGGTGCTCAGAGGGCACGGAAGAGGCGCATTCTCCGGACTTTCTGTGCTCCCGCACGAAGCGCCACAGGACTTCGTCACGGGGAACAGGTACGGTACGGCGAAAAGACCGGCATTCTTCAAGTACGCCTCAAGGAACGCGCTGAAATCCCCCGCGCCCGCCGGTACGGCCTTTTTGACTGAGCCTTCGCCCGGTACGAATCCCTCAAGGGCCGGGATACCGGGAATACAGAAGCAACCGCTCATCCTGTCACCTCCCCTCACGCATTTTCTTCAAAACCGACGCGGCTTTCTCCACACTCATGGCGTTGAGAATCCGGGCCGCATCCCGCTCTTTCATGGCGGAAAGAACCTGCACCACCTCCTCATCACTCCATTGCTCTAGGATTTTCGCCGCATCCTTCGGCTCCATGGCACTGTAAATCCGGGCCACCCGGGAGAGGTTCCCCGAAGGAGACGGGGAGGGAGAGGGAACCTCGGGGGGAACTCTGGGAACCCCCACCGTCTCCTCCGTCGCCTCAGGCAGCGGACTCACCACCACCGCCACCGGAGATTCCTGAACGCCTTCTTCCTGAATCTCTCCGTTTCCTCCCTCACCTTCTGCAGGAGGTGTGTTCTCAAGGGTTGGCCCCGGATACAGGACTTCCGGCGTCCCAGAGGGCAGCGCCATCTCGGAGGCAGTCTCCCGCTGGGCCTCGACTTTGCCTTTCCCAAAAGGGAGAAACCGCAAAAATGGGAGGTCGACCATCCCGGTGAACTGGAGAAAGACAAGAAAGGTCACACCAAAGACGAGAAGCAAAAGCACCGTCTCCCCTGCGTTCCCCTTCTTCTTTGGGGTCTTCGTTGAGCTGACACTCCCAGCGGTGACTTTCTCCCGGGCTATCCGGGGCGCCTTTTTCCCTTTCTTCTCCACCCTTAACCCTCCAGGACTTTCCGGATGAATTCCCGGGTCTCTTCAAAGGGGGGAACCCCTCCGTACTCTCGCACCTTTCCGGGACCGGCATTGTACGCCGCAAGGGCGAGTTCCAGACTCCCAAAGCGGTCGAGGAGCCCCCGGAGGTACCGTACCCCTCCTTCGATGTTTTCCCGAACATCAAAAGGGTTCACAACCCCAAGATCCCGACACGTTTCGGGCATAAGCTGCATGAGCCCCATAGCCCCCTTGGGTGAAATCGCCCTGGGGTTCCCACCCGACTCCACCTGAATGAGCTTGCGAACGAGCGCCGGGCTCACCCCGTACTTTTCTGCGCACTCGGCGATGACCTCCTCAAAGGAGGGCGAAGAAGAACCCGCAGCACGGGTTTCTGCCCGTTTTGGACTACGGACACCGAACCGTCGTTCAATCTCTTGAATGCGAGAAAGTACTCGCGCTACATTCCCGAACACCGGTCCTCCCTCCGGGCATACCGCTGCACGGCAATCTCATCAAGGGCCTTCTGGTTATTCCGCTCAACCTCCACAGTGAAACGCTCGTAATCCTTTTCCCGGAGTTTCTCCAGAACCCTCCGCTCCATGGCAGCGGCAACGAGTTCCTCTCGGGTCTGGCGAATCTGCTCCTCGAGGGAACGGAGGTACATCCGCAGCCGCTCCACCTTCAGCCGGAGGTTCTCAAGGCACCGCTCATAGAAGATTTCCTCTTCAATGGCCACGGCTCCTTCTTGCTCACGCTTTGCCCGCCTTTCCGAAAGGAGTGCCCGCTCTTCTTCCTCCATGGCAGAGAGGTGCGCCCGCTGGGACTCGGCAAGGCGTTCAAGCTCGGCGAGTTTGACTTCGATGAGCTCCTCCTTCAGTCGACAGGTATCGAGAACTTTCTGGAGCCGGAAGTGATACCCCTTCATCCGACAACCTCCCCGAAGAGTTCTTCAAGCCGCCTGAGGGTCTCCTCAAAGGGCGCAGGTTCATCAATTCCCTGGCGGAGGAACTCCCGAACCCGGTCGATCACAGAGAGCGCATAGTCAATCCGGGGATTGGACCCCCGCTCGTAGGCTCCGATGTTGATGAGATCCTCCGCATCCTGGTACACCGAGAGCACCTCCCGAAGCTTCTGGGCCATGGCCTGGTGTTTTGGGGTGGTGATATCGGGCATGAGACGGCTCACGCTCTGGAGGACGTCAATGGCCGGATAGTGGCCTGAAAACGAGAGCTTCCGGGACAGAACGATATGGCCATCGAGGATGGACCGCACAGTGTCGGCAATGGGGTCGTTCATGTCGTCCCCCTCAACGAGCACCGTGTACAGCGCTGTGATGGTGCCACAAGCAAAATTCCCCGTCCGTTCCATAAGACGGGGGAGCATGGTGAAGACCGAAGGAGTATACCCTCGGGTTGTGGGGGGCTCTCCCACCGCCAGGCCCAGTTCCCGCTGGGCCATGGCCAGGCGCGTCACGGAGTCCATCATGAAGAGGACGTCCTTGCCCTGGTCCCGGAAGTACTCGGCAATCGCGGTGGCGCAGAACGCCGCCTTAATACGCAGGAGGGGGGCCTGGTCGGAGGTCGCCACCACGATGCAACTTCTCTTCAGTCCTTCTTCCTTGAGGTCCCGCTCAATGAACTCCTTGACCTCTCGCCCTCGCTCCCCCACAAGGGCAATGACGTTCACCTCGCTCTGGGCCCGGCGGGCAATCATCCCAAGAAGCGTGCTTTTACCCACACCACTTCCCGCAAAAATCCCAACCCGCTGTCCTTTACCGCAGGTGAGGACAGCGTCAATCGCCCGGATCCCCAGGGGGAGAATCTCCCGGATGCGTCGCCGGGAGAGAGGGTTTGGGGGATCGCACTCCAAGGGGTATTCGTCCTCCACCTCAAGGGGTCCCTTCCCATCGATGGGCTCTCCCAGAGCATTAAGGACTCTCCCCAGAAGCCCCGCACCCACCTTGACCCGCCCCTTCTTCCCCAGGGCCACAACTTCGCTCCCGAGCTCTATGCCGTTGCGCTCTCCCAGGGGCATGAGGAGCGTCCGCTCTCCCCGGAAGCCCACGACCTCTGCCAGGACCTCCTTCCCACCTTCCCTGGAACGAATGGCGCAGACCTCTCCGAGACTGCAGGATGGTCCCTGGGCCTCAATCACAATCCCCACCGACTGCACCACCCTGCCGTTCACCCGGAGCGTCTCAATGTCCCGGAGGCGCTCAAGAACCCTCGCAGGGTCAAACATGGTCTCCCTCCTCGAGGATACGTGTTACTTCCTCCCGAAGCACGGCAATCTGGGTCTCCAGCCGGGCGTCAACGTTCCCAAACTGTGTTTCCACGATGCACCCACCCCGCCGTATCCTGGGATCCTCTTTCACTTCCACGAATTCCAGCCCCTCAACCTTGCGGAAGAGATCGTCCTTGAGGTCCCGCACAAGGAGACACTCCTCGGGGTTCACCCGGATCACCACCCGCTCTCGCTGGGACAGACGAAGGAGGGCTCGCACGATGGTCTCCTCCACAAAGGGTGCCCGTTCCGCCTCCCGACCAATCACCTTCTCTGCCAGGGCAAAGACGAGATCCAGGAGGGGTTCTTTCAGCGCCTGCCAGTTGAGTTCCCGCACCTTTCGGAGTTCCTTTATCCATCCCTCAAGAATACCCACCCGTTCCTCCCAGGCTCTACGCAGCGCCTCCCGGGCTTCATTCTCCCCTTTCCGTCGTCCCTCCTCCTCCGCCCTTCGACGGATGGCTTCTTCTTCGCTTCTGGCCTGCTCGAGGATGCGCTGGGCTTCCGTCTGAGCCTCCCTGAGGACCATTTCCCTGAGCTCTGCAAGCTCCTCAAGGGAGGGGAGAGGTCGACCCTCCCCGGCATGTCCGGATGGCTCGTCCTTTGGCCCCACAGGGAAAGAAGAACGGAGAAGCTCCACGCGCTTGTACACCTTAGACAATGATCTCGTCCTCCCCTCCACGGGCGATGACGATTTCTCCGGCCTCTTCGAGGCGTCTGATGACGTTCACGATTTTTTGCTGCGCTTCGTTCACCAGGCGCGCGCGCACCGGGCCCATGTACTCCATGTCTTCCTTGAGCATCTGGGCTGCTCGCTGGGACATATTCCGGAAGATTTTCTCCTGGACCTCCTGGGAAGCCCCCTTGAGGGCCAGGGCCAGGTCTTTGGTGTCGACCTGCCGCAGAACAAGCTGCACGGCCCGGTCGTCAAGGAGCACGATGTCCTCAAAGACGAACATCTCGGATTTGATCTCCTCGGCGAGGGTGGGGTCTTTCTCCTCAAGGGCTTCAAGGATGCTCTTTTCCGTCCCCCGGTCGCTTTTGTTGAGGATCTCGATGAGTTTCTTCTTCCCGCCCACCCGGGTGAAGTCCTGAACGAGGAAGGTGGAAATCTTTCGCTCAAGAACCGCCTCAATCTCCCGGACCACCTCGGGGCTTGTGCGGTCCATAAGGGCAATGCGCATGGCCACCTCCCCCCGTACGCTTTCCGGGAGATTGGCAAGAATCGTCGCCGCTTGCTCGGGCTTGAGGTACGAGAGAATGAGGGCAATGGTCTGGGGATGTTCTCCCTGGATGAAGTTGAGCAGCTGCAGGGGATCGGCCCGCCGCAGCGATTCAAAGGGTGTGACCTCGAGAGTTGCCGAAAGGCGGGAGATGATTTCCTGGGCCCGGTGTGGTCCCAGGGCTTTTTCCAGGAGTTGTCGGGCGTACTCGATCCCTCCCTGGGCGATGTAGTGCTGGGCAATGGCCATGTGGTAGAACTCGTTGACGACTTCGTCCCGGACTTCCGGAGGGACCTTCTCAAGCGTAGCAATTTCAAGGGTCAGATCCTCAATCTCCTCGTCGCTTAAGTGCTTGAGCACCTGGGCCGCAAGGTCTGGCCCAAGACTCACAAGGAGAATCGCCGCCTTCTGCCTTCCTGTGAGGTGTTTCCTTGGGACGATGGCCATACCCCTCACTCCTCACTCAGCCAGTTCCGGATGAGCTTGGCAACATTGGCCGGGCTGGTCTGGACGAGCTTCTGGATTTCCTCTTCCATCTGCCGCTGCAGCTCAAGACGCATGCGTTCTTCAGGAGTGAGCTCCGGCGGGCGAACCGAGGGGAGCTCTGTGACCTCCTCTTCGGGAGCCTCCTCGGCTTCATAGAATTCCGCCACCACTTCCTGAGGAGGGGTGGTGGCGGCAACGAGAATCCGCCGACCCAGGATGTAGAAAAGCAACGCCAGGAACACCACAACGCCGTACTTCAAAAGGAGATCAAGGAGGTCGGCAAATTTCTGCGCCGCCAGGGCTCGTCGCTCCTCTTCCCACATCGCCCGGTTGAAGGGGAGAGCCTCCACGATGAGGGTATCCCCCCGGGAGAAGTCAATCCCCGCCGCCGCCTGAACGACCGACCTCACCTTCTCTACAGCTTCAGGAGGGAGGGTGCTGTCCACGAGCACAGCTACCGAAAGCCGCTCAATCCTTCCCGGAGAAGAGCTGAATCGCTCCAGAATCCGGTTCACCTCGTAGTTCACCGTCGACTCCCGGCGGTTGTAGGTGCTCTGGGTACCTCGTTCTTCCGGTTCTCCGTACACGGGAATATTGGAAGCCACCCCCGCGGTACCTCCAGGAGGTGTGGCAGTACCTTCGTACCGTTCCTCGGTCTCCCTGGTACTTCGGACAATGCCCTCTCCTTCAAGGACCGGTTCAAAGACCTCCTTCTCTCCCTCCCGTCGTTCAAAGTTCAACTCAGCACTCACCCGAACCACGGCCTGTTCTTGACCCAGAACGCTCTCGAGCATCGTCTGGATTCTCCGGGTGAGCGTCTCCTCGACCTCACGCTTCACCTCAAGCTGCGTGGCCGTGAGATTGGCAAGGCCAAGAAGAGTCGTCCCTTCCTTCGTGCCACTTGCCAGGATATTCCCCCGATCGTCAACGATGGCCACACGCTGAGGATCAAGGCCTTCGACACTGTTAGCTACAAGGCGGGCAATGGCCTCAATCTGTTCTTCCTTGAGGGTTGCCCCAGGACGAAGCCGCAAAACCACCGAGGCCGTAGGTTCCTTCTTGTCCTCGGCAAAAAGCCGCTCCTCTGGGAGCACCACGTGCACCCGGGCCGCCTCAACCTCAGCAAGCTGCATGATGGTCCGCTCGAGCTCCCCCTGCAGGGCCCGCTGGTAGTTCACCCGCTGAAGGAAGCTCGTGAGCCCAAAGGTGTTCTTATCGAAAACCTCAAACCCCGTTCCCCGGGTGGGGAAACCTTTCTGGGCGAGCTTCATTCTGGCTTCATGGAGCCGATCCTGAGGAACCTCCACCACTGTTCCGCCACTTGAGAGACGATGGGGAATCCCGAGTTCTGCAAGAGTATCAACCACCCGGCCGGTCTCCTGCGGATCAGTGCTCCGAAAAAGCGGTGCGTAATCCGGTTTCCCGGAATAGAGGAAGAGCGTGATGAGGCCAGCGAAAAGAGCGGTGCTCACAAGGAGAAAGAGCACTCGCTGTGACTGGGTCATGCCTCCCCAGACGTTCTTCACCTGTTCTGTGAAATCCGCAAGGGGACTCCGCATTGCTTACACCTGCATCCGCATGATCTCCTGGTACGCCTCGATGACCTTGTTCCGCACCTGAACCGCAAGACCCAGGGCAAGATTGGCCCGCTCCAGGGCAATGATGGCTCGGTGGAGATTCTCCTCCTTCCCCAGGGCTACCTCAAGGACCGCCTGGTCAGCCTCCTTTTGCAGGGCATTCACTTCCTCAAGGGCCTGCCAGAACTTCTCGGCAAAGCCCCCACCCTGAGGGGCCCCTTCCGTTTTCCTCTCCACAAAAGGCAAGGAGGGGGATGACACCCGCAGAACTTCCATCGCCATACCTCCTTTATCGTCCGATGTTCAGGGTGCTTGTGACCATGCTCTTTGTGGCGTTGAGCGCCGCAACGTTGGCCTCATAGGCTCTGGTTGCGGCAAGAAGGTCCACCATCTCGTTCACCACGAGGACATTGGGGTACGCTACAAAACCACGTTCATCGGCATCGGGATGCCCTGGATCGTACAGAATTCGGGGAGGGGTTCTGGTATCCTCCTGAATAGCCGCAACCTCCACCCCTCCATCCGCCCGGGGAGTGAACACGACCTCTTTTCTCCGGTACGGTCCCCCCTGAGGCGTGCGGGTGGTCTCGGCGTTGGCGATGTTTGCGGCGATGACGCTCAGGCGAAGCCGCTCAGCCGTAAGGGCTGAAGCACTGATGTCGAAAGAGCGGAAAATCTTCATTTACCGCACCTCCCGGATAACGGTTCGCAGAAGACCGAGTTTATCGGACACCATACGGGCAAGTGCCTGATAGTACAGGGCATTCTCTACCACGGTCACCATCTCTTTCTCCACATCTACCCCGGAGCGATCCTGGCGAACGATGTACTCTTCCTCAAGGACTCTCGCTTCCTGCGAATGTTCCGCCTGGTCCTGGAAATGGGCCCTGTGGGTTACAGAAAGCGGCAGGGTTTCTCCTCTCTGGAGCACATCCTGGAAAACGCTCTGGAAGTCCACGTCTTTTCTCTTGTAGCGAGGCGTCTCAACATTGGCGACATTCTGTGCGAGAATTCTCTGGCGAACCGTGGAGTAATCAAGGCCTCGTTCCAGGACCTGCATCACCGGGTCTCGCACCATGTCCCAGGACATCCGCTCACCTCCACCATGAGGAGATGAAATACTTTGCCAAAACTTCCGAAAGCCCTTCCCCATTTCCATGGTACAATGGAAGAAAAACTCAAAACCCGGTGAGGATGATGCAGGCACGGCGCTTCCCCTTTTTCAGGATTGGCATCATCGGTGGCGGACAACTCGGGAAAATGATGGTGCAGGAAGCGAAAAAGATGGGGTTTTTTGTAACTGTTCTTGACCCCACCCCTGCTTCCCCCGCCGGACAGATTGCCGACCTGGAAATCACTGCAGGTTTTTACGACGAGGAAGGTCTCCGCAAGCTCCTTGCCACAAGCGATGTGGTGACATACGACATCGAGCATGTGAACACCGCTTTCCTTAAGGCCTGTCCGGAGAAAGACAAAATCCGTCCTGCTCCCGAGCTCCTTGAAATCATCCAGGACAAGCTCCGCCAGCGGGAGGTGCTCAAGCGGGGAGGTATTCCCGTTCCCCGCTTTGCTCCCCTTGAAGAGGACACTCCTGAGGCCTTCCGGTCCTTTGGATTCCCTCTGGTGCAGAAAGCCCGAAGGGGTGGGTACGACGGAAGGGGCGTGGCCATTCTCCGGGGGGAGGAGGACCTTCCGAAGCGCCTGCGGGGACCGTCATACCTTGAAGAATACGTGCCCGTTGATAGAGAGCTTGCCGTTCTTGTCGCCCGAAGCACCACAGGGGAAATCCGCACGTATCCCGTGGTGGAGATGGTTTTCAAGGAACGGGCCCACATCTGTGACCTCGCCCTTGCCCCGGCCCGGATTCCCGAGGAGGTGGCCGAGCAAGCAGAGGAGCTCGGGCGAAAGTGTGTGGAACTCCTCGAGGGAGTGGGGATATTCGCCGTTGAGATGTTCCTCACTGAAAGTGGGGAACTTCTCGTAAACGAAATCGCTCCACGGCCGCACAACTCAGGCCACTTTACCATCGAGGCCTGCGCGACGTCCCAGTTTGAAGAGCACCTGCGGGCGATCCTTGGGCTTCCCCTTGGCTCAACAAGGCTCCTTTCTCCTGCAGTCATGGTGAACCTCCTCGGGGAAGAGGGGGAAAGCGGTACACCCCTTGTGGAGGGCCTTGACGAGGCTCTGGCCGTTGATGGGGTGTTCTTCCACTTCTACGGAAAGCGAGAAACCCGGCCGTTCAGGAAAATGGGCCACGTGACCGTTCTTGGGGAAACCCTCAAAGAGGCTCTCGAAAAAGCCCTTAGGGTGAAAAACATTCTGAAAGTCAGGGGGGAGAGGAAGGACCATGAAGGCACCAAAGGTCGGCATCATCATGGGGAGCGACTCAGACCTTCCGGTTATGGAGGAAGCGGCCAGAATCCTTGAGGAATTCGGGGTAAGTTACGAGATCACCATCGTCTCCGCCCACCGGACTCCCGAACGCATGTTCCGATACGCCCAGGAAGCAGAAAAACGGGGCATCGAGGTCATCATTGCCGGAGCAGGAGGAGCGGCTCACCTTCCCGGTATGGTGGCATCAGTGAGCGTCCTTCCGGTCATCGGGGTTCCGGTGAAAAGCTCAGCCCTCCAGGGGCTCGATTCGCTCCTTTCCATCGTCCAGATGCCTCCCGGGGTTCCGGTGGCTACTGTGGCCATCAACGGGGCCCGGAACGCGGGGATTCTCGCCGCCGAAATCCTGGGAATCAAGTACCCCGAGGTCCGGGAACGGGTGCGAGCATATAAGGAGTCCCTGCGCAAAATGGTGGAGGAAAAAGCAGAACACCTCACTACTACTTTCGACGGCGATGTCTGAGCGGCACCGGCGTATCTTCCCGCTCTTTCTGACGTTCCTGAAAATCGGGGCCTTCACCTGGGGAGGGGGATACGCCATGATTCCCCTCATCCGGCGGGAACTCGTGGAAAAGCAGAAGGTTCTGAGCGAAGACGCTTTCCTTGAGGCCCTCTCCATCGCCCAGAGCCTCCCCGGGGCTTTAGCCGTGAACACTGCGTCTTTGGTGGGACTCATGATTGGCGGGGTTACCATGCAGCTTGCGTTCGTTTTAGCTACCGCCCTGCCGTCTTTTTTCTCTATCGTCGTTTTGGCTTTTTTCCTCCTCCGTTTCCGGGAACTCCCCCTCATCCAGGCGTTCTTCCGGGGGGCACTGGCCGTCGTTGTCTCCATCATTGTGCTTGCCGTGTGGCAGATTGGCAGAAAAGCGGCTGAGGATTCCGTGGACTTCATTCTCGCTGCCGCGCTTTTGGGGCTTTTGCTTTTCACCGGCATCCACCCGCTTTTCGTCGTCCTTCTTGGGGGAGGGCTGGGGCTTTTCTTGCGGCGATGACGTACCTTATGCTTTTCCTCGCCTTCCTGCGGGTGGGTTTCTTCTCTTTCGGTGGGGGGCTTGCCGCCCTTCCCCTCATCGAGCGAGAAATCGTCGACACGTACCGCTGGCTCTCAAAACCCGAGTTCCTTGAGCTCCTTGCCCTCTCTCAGCTCACCCCAGGACCCATCGCCATCAACGCCGCCACGTTCACCGGGTTCAAAGTCGGGGGGATGCTTGGGGCTTTCGTTGCTACCGGAGCCTTCTGCCTCCCGTCGGTATTCCTCACCCTCCTTGTGGTGACCTTCCTCTCCCGCTTTCGGGAAAACCCGTACGTTGCAGGGTTCCTCCGGGGGCTGCGCCCGGCACTTCTTGCCCTGCTCCTTCGGGTTGCGCTCTCGGTCATCCAGGATGGCATCCACGACTGGTTCGGGTTGCTCTTGAGCATCACCGGAGGAGCACTGCTCTTTTTCGGGAAAATCGAAGAAATCCCGTTGCTCCTTTGTGGAGGAATCCTCGGACTTCTGTGGTACGGGTGGCGGTGAAAAAAAACTCCCCCTAAAGTTCCCGAAAGAGGTGCCGATACCTCTGGGAGAAAACAGGGTCAAAGCATGCACCACGCAAAAATTCCTGAAAAGGGGTGGTCTTATGTTCAGAAGCCTCAAAGCGAAACTCCTCTCTTTCTTCCTCCTCCTCTCCATCGCTCCCCTCGTGGCCGTGACCTACTACAGCACAAAGGTGTTCCAGGGGAAGCTCGAAGAGAACGCCAAAAGAGAGTCCATGGCGCTCCTTGAAACCACTGCGCTTGCCCTTGACCAGTGGCTCAACGAGAAGGTTGAGCGCCTCCGGGCCCTGAGCGAGTGGGAGGACGTGAGAGCGCTCTCTCCAGAACGGACGCTCCCCGTCCTGAAAACCCTCGATGTTGCCGACCCGCAGGCAGAAATGTACTTCTTCGCCCACGAGGACGGAACGGCCTGGACGACGCTCGATAGCCAGGCAAATATCAGCGACCGGGAGTACTTCAAGAAAGCCAGGGAGACCGGAAAGCCCCAGGTCTCAGACATGGTGGTCTCAAAAGCTACAGGGAACAGAATCATCGTCATCGCCTACCCTATCGCAACCGGCGGGCAATTCCGGGGCATCGTTGCCATGACGGCTGAGGCAAAGACCCTGTCGCAGCTTGTGGCCTCGGTGAGGCTCGGGAAGACTGGCTACGGGTTCCTCGTAGACTCAAAAGGGTACGTCATCGCCCACCCTGACGAGAGCGTCATTATGAAGATGAACGTCACGGAAATGGGCTCAGAGAGTGCGAACGCCATCGGCAGGCGCATGCTCCAGAGGGAAAAGGGGTACGGAACGGCCCTTCTGAGCGCCAAAGAACTCGAGAGTATCAGTAAAGACCAGAGGTTCTTCGTGGCGTTCACTCCTCTTGCTGCTGCCCCCTGGACGCTGGCGGGCAACGTCCCGGAAGAGGAGCTCTTCGGTGAGGTCTTTGCACTCCGGAATGTCATCCTCCTCATCATCGTCGCCGTGGCCGTTGTCGTCGCCGTGGTGTCGCTTGGTGTTTCCGGTGCGATATCCTCAGGTATTGCCAGGGTCAAGGACATCATCAACCAGGTAGCCCAGGGTGAACTCAGGGTGGACACAAAGGCCCTCGAAGGCGTTGCCTTAGGAAGCGACGAAGTGGCTGTCCTGGCCCGGTCCTTCCTGGAGATGCTTGGGAACCTCAAAGAACTCGTGACCGAGATCCTCGGTACTTCCTCTTCCTTAGCCTCCTCGAGCGAAGAAATCGCTTCCTCCATCGATGAAATCTCGAAAGCCACCCAGGAAATTACCAAGACCATCTCCCAGGTCGCAGAAGGCTCCACCCGCCAGAGCGAGGAGCTCCAGAGAATCGGTGAAGAGGCCGCGCGCATAGGGGAACAGGCGGAGAAAATCGCCCAGGCCACCCGGAGGAACCTGGAGCTCCTCGCCCTCATGCAGGGGAATCTCGCCAAGAACCGGGAGGCCCTCGAGGCGATCCAGCAGGCCATGGAAAGCACCCAGAAGGAAAGCGTAACCACTCGAGGTGAAGCCCAGAAAGGGAAACAGGCCCTGCAGCGGCTCATTGAGAACGTCTCCTCCATAGCCCGGGTGAGTGAAAAGGTGGCCGAGAGCATCCACGTCCTTGAAGAACGCTCCCAGGAAATTGGCAAAATCGTGGACCTCATCACCGGCATTGCGGAGCAGACCAATCTCCTTGCCCTCAATGCGGCGATTGAGGCGGCAAGAGCCGGAGAAGCCGGACGGGGCTTTGCCGTGGTGGCTGAAGAAGTGCGCAAACTCGCCGAGGAATCCGCAAAAGCGGCAGAACAGATTGGTGCCCTCATCGCAGAGATCCAGAGAGATACCCGACAGGCCGTTGAGAACATGGAACGGGCACGGAGCGAAGTCGAGGCCGGGAGCAAGGAGAGCGAGAACGTGGCTGCGAACTTCAACGAAATCCTCCTGGCCATCGAACGGCTCGAGGGGGACATCGAGAACCTTTTTGGGTCTTTAAAGGAAGCCTTCCTGCTCCAGGAAAAGACCCTGCAGAGCGCCGAAGAGGTCGTCGCTTTCTCCAAAGACAGCGCCACGCTCATCAGCAAGACCACACAGGGGGTACAGAACATCACCGAGAACATCTCTTCCATTGCCGCTGTGGCCGAGGAAAACGCCGCCTCAAGCGAAGAAGTCTCGGCCTCCACCGAAGAGCAAAATGCCTCTCTTGAAGAGGTCAACTCGGCCATCCAGGCCCTGGCGCAGATGGCCCAGAACCTGCAGAAGCTCGTGGGGCGGTTCAAGGTGTGACGAAGGCGGGGCTTCTGCCCCGCCTTTTTCGCCTTGCATCCCCCGCCCTTTTCCGGTAAGATAAAGACATGTACGGCGAGGGGTTTGAGGGGAAAGTCATCGATATTTCCACGCTGCGGATTATCCGCTTTTTCAGGCGCCTGGGGCTTTATGTCCTCTTGGCTATCGTCATCCTCTACTCCTTAAGCGGTGTGTACGTTGTGGGGCCTGATGAGGTGGGGGTGGTCCGGCGCCTCGGGAGCTACCACCGTACCGTTCCACCGGGAATCCACTACCGGCTTCCCTATCCTTTCGAAAGCGTGGTCCGCCCGAAAATCACCGAGGTCCGGCGGGTAGAGATTGGCTTTCGAACCATCGCTCCCGGTCCCCCACCGAAGTACGCCCTGGTTCCCGAAGAATCCCTCATGCTCACCGGGGACGAGAATATCGTGAGCTGCCAGTTCATCGTGCAGTTCCGCATCAGCGACCCCTATCAGTACCTCTTCCGCATCAAAGACCCCGAGAAAGCGGTGAAAAACGCCGCGGAGGCCGCCCTCCGGGAGGTTGTGGGGAAAAAGACGATTGACGAGGTGCTCACGACCGGAAGAGCCGAGGTCCAGGAGGAAACCAGAAACCTCATTCAGGACATCCTCAACCGGTACGAGGCGGGAATCCGGGTGATCGCCGTTCAGCTCCAGGATGTCCAGCCCCCGCAGGAAGTGGTGGCGGCGTTCAAGGATGTGGCCAGCGCCCGGGAGGACAAGGTCCGCTTCATCAACGAGGCCGAGGCTTATCGGAACCAGATTCTGCCCCAGGCCCGGGGAGAGGCTGCTCGCATCCTCAAAGAAGCCGAGGCCTACAAAGAAACTACGATCAGAAAAGCTGAGGGAGAGGTTGCCCGGTTCCTTTCTGTACTCAGAGAATACGAGCTCAATCCGGAAACCGCCCGGGAACGACTCCGGCTGGAAACCCTCACGAGCATCCTCCCGAAGGTCAGGAAGTTCATCTTCGATGAGGAAGCCGCCTCCCAGGGAACGCTGAAATTCCTTCCGCTTTCTGGAGGAGAGAAAAGCGGTGAATAGGAAAAGCCTGGCGCAACGCCTCCTGCTTGCCGTCCTTATTCTCGTTCTCCTTGCCCTTTTCAGGCCCTGGTACGTTCTTGACGAAACGGAGCAGGGTGTCATCGTCCAGTTCGGGAAACCAGTCCGGGTGGTCCAGGAAAGCGGACTCCACCTTAAACTCCCCTACCCTTTCCAGGTGGTGCAGAAATTCGAGCGCCGGCTTTTAGAGTACGATTCCCCGCCTGAGGAGGTCATCACCCGCGATAAAAAGACTCTCGTGGTCGATAGTTACGTCCGCTGGCGCATCGCTGACCCCCTTGTCTTTTTGCGAACTGTGGTGAGCGAAAGCGGCGCAGTGGTTCGGATTGACGATGTGGTGTACTCCGAACTCCGCACCGAAATCGGCCGGGTGGACCTCTTTGACCTTGTGTCCCGAGTGCGAGGAGAGGTCATGAACCGGGTTACGGTTCGCTCCAACGAAAAAACGCGGGAGTTTGGCGTGGAGATTGTGGACGTTCGGATCAAGCGGGCGGACCTTCCCAAGCAGAACGAGGAAGCCGTCTTCCAGCGGATGAAATCGGAAAGAGAGCGCCAGGCAAGGCAGTACCGCTCTGAAGGTGAGGAGGAGGCCACCAAAATCCGGGCTGAGGCCGACAAAGAACGGGCGCTCATCCTCGCCGAGGCAGAGAAACAGGCGCAGATGCTGCGGGGTGAGGGTGAAGCCGAGGCCCTGCGAATCTACGCCAGGGCTTACGCGAAGAACCCCGAGTTTTTTGTCTTCCTCAAAACCCTGGAGCTCTACGAGAAGTCTCTGCAAGAGGGCGATACCCTCATCCTCACCCCGGCCTCAGACTTCCTGCGGTACCTCAGGAGTGCGCAAGAACCTGGGCCACAAGAGGTAGAAAGGTGAAGGCGGGTCCTCCACCCATAACTACCCCAACCTGGGCGGCTTCGAGGATTTCCTCAGGAGTAGCTCCTGCTCGCTTTGCCCCCTGAACGTGGAGGACCACACAGTGTTCACAGTGGATGGCAACACCAATGGCCAGGGCGATGAGCTCTTTCGTTTTCAGGGACAGGGCCCCATCGGCCATAACCTCGTGGTAGAAGGTGAGAAAAGGACTGACACTCCGGGGAGACTGTTCCCGAAGTTCCCGAATCCCCTTCCGGTACTCCTCAAGGAATTTCCCAATATCCACAGGCTCTACACTCCCTTCTTCTGAAGCTTGAGGATACGCCGCCTCAGGTGGGACGGCGGAATCCCCATCTCCTCCCGATAGAGCGTGCAAGTCCTCCGGGCAATACAGATGCCCTGGGCTTTGAGTTTCTCGGCGATTTCCCGATCGGAAAACGGATGACGAGGGTCTTCTTGCAAAAGAATCGCCCGCATGGCCTCCTTCACCGGGTAGGAAGCATCGAAGAAGAACTTCACGCTCCGCACCACTCCGTCGGGAAGGCGGACGAACTTCCCCTTGAGTACCTGGCAGATACCGCTCACGCTTATTCCGAGAGCCCCGGCGATTTCCCCCTGGGTGAGGGGGACAAAAAAGGAAGGACCACGGCGGAAGAACTCCTGTTCCCGCTCCACAATGTACTCGAGCACCCGAAGGAGCGTCCGGTACCGGTACGAGAGGCACGACAGCACCTCCCGGGCTTCTCGGAGCTTCTCCCGAAAGAAGTGGCGCTCCCGCTCTGGGAGCTCTCGATGGTTTTTCCGCCAGAAAGCAAGGACCGTCTCGCTTAGAGTCACCTGCATGGAGAAGGAGGGGACAAGGACAACGGCAAACTCTCCTTCTGCAACCTCCACGATTTCGGCATCGGGATACACAGAGGACCTTGCCTCCTCAAGGTCCTCCCGTTCCCGGCCAAGGGAGCTCTCGAAGGCCTGGGCGGGAGAGAAGAAGAGACGATCCCTGTAGGGGCGGATGAGGGCGGCAAAGCGGTCGGGGTCTTCCCGGAACATCCGGCGCAGCACCTGTGGGCTTTCTCCAACTCCAAGATCCGCAAGCTGCATCAGGAGGAACTCCACGGCGTCCTGAGCTGCAAAACCCGGGAATCCTGCACGACGCACCTTCTCCACGACTTCCTCGACCTTTTCAGGCGGCACACGAAGCTCAAAAGCCAGGGTTTCTGTGCTCTCCCGCAGGAACCCCTCGGCATCGAGATGGGCGAAAAGCACCCGGACAATGCGCTTTTCGTCCTCACGAAGCCCGGCAAGGCTCAGGATCTCATCAAAGCAGAATTCCTTCCATCCCCGTTCCCTACCCAAAGACGCAACGTCCTCCACCGGGACTTCTTCGCTCTTTCCAAGGTACCGCCCACAGCGGGGGCACCGATCCGGATACCCTGGAATTTCAGCACCACAGCCAAAGCACACGGTGCCCTCCCGGACCTCAAGGAGGGGATTCTCTTCAAGCACTCGCTCAAGATGAGCCTCGAGTTCTAAAAGCGGCAGGGCCATGAGCGTGCTCGCCACCATCATCTTGGGAACCATCTGACGTTTCTGCAGGGGCTCGAGAACAAGGCGAGGCTTTCTCGAGTTCATGCTTCAGACCCCCGTTCTACAGGGAGAAAGACCTGGACTTTGGTGCCCACACCTTCCTTTGAGGTCACCTCAATCCACCCCCCATGGGCCCGGACAATACCGTAGGAAATTGAGAGACCAAGGCCCGTTCCCCGTTCTTTTGTGGTGAAGAAGGGCTCAAAAATCCGGGGAAGAAGGGTCTCAGGAATACCTTTCCCCGTGTCGGCAAAGACAACCTTCACATAGCTTGAGAACCTCTTCTTCCCCTCCCAGGGGGGGACATTCTCAAGGAGCACGCTCTCGGTGGAAATCCGGAGGACCCCACCCCGTTCTCGCATGGCCTCAAAGGCGTTTTTCGCCAGGTTCATGAAGACCTGGCGCATCCTCGTCCGGTCAACCGGAACAAGGGGGAGGTTCTCCTCAAGGGCGAACTCTACCCGCTCGTTCTCCGTGCAGAAAAAGTCCACCAGCGCAAGGCTTTCGCGCAAAAGCGTATTGACGTCCGTGGGCTCTCGCTGGAGCACGAGAGGCCTGGAAAAATCCACGAGGTACCGGATGACTTCGCTGCAGTGCGCGGCCTCCCGCTCGATTTTCTCCAGGACTTTTCGGGTCATCTGGCAGGTGGAACAGTTGCTGTTCCCCTCGATTTGGGCAAGGAGCATCTGGGTGTACCCGTAGATGACCCCCAGGGGATTGTTGATCTCGTGGGCCATACTGGAGATGAACCGGCCAATGCTTGAGAGCCGTTCCATCTGGCGGATGCTCTCCCCCCAGCGAGCGCGCTCCGTCACATCCTCCACAAGCCCCACTACCCGCATGGTCTCCCCTTCCTGCCAGGAGAAAAACCGGAGGTTCAGGAGGCGATCGCCATTGAGGGCAGAGTTCCGCTGCAGGCGAAAGTTCCGTACCAGGTACTCCTCACCAAAGCGCAAACTCTGCCACATATCATCGAGCGTTTCCTGCGGGAAGATCTCATCCCACCTCCGGCCCAGGACCTCCTTTTCCCTCTTCCCCGTTAAGGCCTCCATGGTGCTGTTCCAGAAGAGAATCCGTCCTTCCCCAAAAGAAAGGAACACCACCCCCAGGGGGAAGTGGAAAAAGAAAAGGCGCAGGAGCCTTTCTTCAATGCTCTGAACCGAAAGGAGCATCCGCCGTTCGGTAGGGTTCAGGGTGTACACAGGGGGAGGTTCTCCGTCCCGGAGCGGACCTCCACTCACCCACAACAGGTGCTCCCCAAGGGTCTCCGCCCGGAAAAAGCACAGCTCCTCTCCCTGTACGAAGAAGTGGAGTCCGCTCTGCAGGAAGGCAGGGTTTTTTAAGGCCTCCTCCACTGGTTTTCGGTACCTGTGGAGTCCGTTGTAGAGGAGCGTACCGTCTCTTGTTCGAAAGGCCACGTACGCGGCTTGTAAGCGACGCCGAATCCCTTTGAGCAAAAGACCCCAGGGGAGAACCCGCTCCATCGTTTCAATTGCCCAGGACCTTCTTCACCGCCTCAATGACCCGTTCAGGTTTGAAGGGTTTGACAATGAAATCCCGGGCCCCAGCCTGAATGGCATCGACCACCATGGCCTGCTGACCCATGGCACTGCACATGATGATGCGAGCATTGGGGTCACGTTTGCGGATTTCCTTCACCGCGGTGATGCCGTCCATTTCGGGCATGGTGATGTCCATGGTGACGAGGTCCGGCCTCACTTCTTCATACTTGAGCACCGCTTCCTTGCCGTTGCTGGCCTCCGCCACCACCTCGTACCCGTTCTTTGTGAGGATATCCTTAAGCATCATCCGCATAAACGCAGCGTCATCCACGATCATGATTCGCCCAGGCATGTCCTTTACCCTCCCACCTGAACCATTTTCCAGAGGAGGCTGGCCACGTCCACAATGAGCGATACCCGCCCATCACCAAGGATCGTCGCCCCTCCAAGCCCCCGCACGTCCCCGATGTACGACCCCAGGGACTTGATGACGATTTCCTGCTCACCGATGATTGCATCGACCACAAGCCCCGCAAGAACCCGGGCCGCGTTCACCACCACAGTGTAGAGAACCTCGGGAATCTCCGTGCCCTCCTCGTACTCGGCTTTTTTCCCCTCAAGGAGGTCCTGGAGACGCAAAAGTGGTAATGCTCTCCCCCGAAAGAGCGAGGTCAGGGTTCTATTCACCCAGTAGGTATCCTTCTTCTCGATTTTCTCAATCTCCACCACATCGGCAAGGGGTATGGAGTAAATTGCCCCGTCAACCCGCACAAGGAGTGCCCTGATAATGGCCAGGGTGAGCGGAAGGCGCAGGAAGAAGGTCGTTCCCTTCCCTTTTTCGCTCTCCACGTGGACCTGGCCGTTCACCCGCTCGATATTCCGGCGGACGATGTCCATGCCCACGCCACGCCCGGAAACGTCTGTGACCTTATCGTTGGTAGAAAATCCCGAGTAGAAGATGAATTCCATAGCCTCCCGGTCGCTCATCCGGGCAAGCTCTTCCTGAGAGGCAAGGCCAAGAGCCAGGGCCTTTTGTCGGATTTTCTCTACATCGATGCCCCGTCCATCGTCCTGGACGAGGATCACCACCGAGTTCTCCTCCTGGTATGCCTTGAGGAGAATGCGGCCCCGCGGGGGCTTCCCCAGAGCCACCCGCTCTGCCGGCGGCTCAATACCGTGGTCCACGGCATTCCTGAGAAGGTGAATGAGGGGGTCCGTGATTTCCTCAATGAGGGAACGGTCGAGTTCCGTGTCCTCACCCTCGATGATGAAATCAATCTCTTTCCCGAAGTTCCGGGCAAGGTCCCGCACCATCCTCGGGAAGCGGTTGAACACCTCCGCCAGAGGAAGCATCCGGGCCTTCATGATTTCCATCTGGAGTTCGTTCGTCACCCGGCCAATGTGGGTGGTGGTGTCCACAAGGAGGTTCCGCAAGTGCGCCACCTCCTTGCTCTCCCGGAGGCGCTGGATGATGTCCTCAAGGCGTGCCCGGTCGATGACGAGTTCCCCCACAAGGTTCATGAGGGCGTCAAGCCGTTCCACATCCACCCGAACGGTTTTCTTCAACCCGCCGGTGACCTTCTTCTTCCCCTCAAGGGGGAGGGCTTTCTCGACCTTTTCCTCTTCTCTCTTCTCCTCAGGAGTCTCCACAGACTCGTGGACCGTCACCTCAACCCTCTCGATTTCCGCAACCGACTCCACGATGCTTTTCACAGCCTCAGGAGGAAGGGCAGTACGTACAAGGACCTCGAAGCTCTGTCCAAAGCGCTCGCTCTCGAGGTCCGAAAGGGAGGGGTTCGTGCTCACCACGTCGATACCGCTTTCCTGAAGGCGGTTAATGACAAGATAGGCCCGGACACCCTTCATGGAGCAGTCGAGGGTGAGGTACACCGTAAGGGTGTACTCTTTTGCCGCCTCCGGAACCTGCAGGGTCTCATGGTCTTTTTGGGGAACCTCTTCTTGAGGATGTTCTTTCGGTGCTTCCTTCTTCCCAAGAAGGCCCTGCAGCATCCCCACGATGTCCCCCGTCTCGACCTCAGGCTCCTTCCCTTCCAAGGCGATGCCGTTTCGCATGAACTTCAAAATGTCCACACCCCGAAGGAGGGTATCCACAAGCTCCGGAGTCACGGCAATGGTCTTTTTCCGGACGCCATCGAGGAGGTTCTCCATGAGATGGGCAAGCTCCATCATCTTTTGGAAACCCATGGAGCTTGAGGACCCCTTGATGGTATGGAAGGAGCGGAAAATGGCCTGTACCAGGCTCTCATCATCAGGGCTTTTCTCAAGTTGCACCAGATTTTCCTCCAGCCGTTCAATGTGCTCCTCAACCTCTTCCAGAAAAACACCAAGATACCGTTCCATATCAAAGGTCTCGGCCAACTCTGTCACCCTCCCCACTCATTGTACCACAGGCCTTTTGAGGCGCAGGATGGGTAAGTACAACCTCCACCACCGTGACGGCGTTTTCGGTAATTGCAACCTCCACTGTAGAGGGGACAAACCCTTCCTTTTCCACCACCAGCACTCCCTTCCCCACGGGAAGGCCACTCAAGGTGAAGCTTCCATCCTTCCCCGTGGTGGTCGTATAGGTTCCGTTGAACGTCACCAGAGCTCCAGGAACAGGGTTCCCCTCCTCATCCCAGACATATCCTACCAGTTTCCCCAAAAGGGGCGCAAGTTCAATGGTGAGGGAAAACGAAGAAACGTTACCGGGGATGTCCACCGCCTCACTCTTTGGAGCATACCCCAAAGAGTGCACCACAAAGACCTGCCGTCCTGAAGGAACCCGGGGCAGGAAGAAGGACCCATCAGAGGCCGTGAGGTCAAAGCATTCTGGGAAATCCCGAAGGCGCACCTGCGCTCCTTCGATGCCCTCTCCCGTCACCGCATCCCTGACCTTCCCGAGGACCGTCACCAGGGGATGCACTGAGGGAAGGGGAGCGAGATTGCCAAAGCATCCTGCAAGAAGACCAAGGCTAAGTACCGCAAACACCACAACTCGCCCCATCCTCAGCCCTCCTGGCGGGCAAGGTAATAGACGTACCGCCCCGGGGTGAGCTCCAGGGTGTAGAGAGTGATGGTATCGGTGAGGGGGAGGTAACCGCTTTTGTCAATGGCAACCGTATACGTTCCCGGAGGGAGCTGGAAATGGGCCTTCCCCTGGGCATCGGTGTACCGCACCGCTGCAACATTCCCCGTCACTGTGACCCGGGCAAGGGGCACCGGGAGGACGTACCCTTGAGGAGAATTTGGCTCAATCTCGTACACGAAGATATAGGTGTCCTTCATCTGCCAGCGGACCCCACAGCCGGAGAGAACGAAAAGGAGCACGAGAACAAGCACCACAGCGTGCTTCATCGTACGACCTCCTCAGAGATTGCAAATTCTGTGGATAAAATTTCTTGCCACTGTACCCCTGTGGTATGATATCCTCGAGAGGAGGGATACCCATGCGAAAGCTATTGCTCCTTGGTCTTGCGCTTTTTGCCCTCTGGGCGGTGCAGGGAGAGGCGTTGGAAATCCGCTACCTCGGCCACTCTGCCTTCTTTCTGGCCTTCGAGAGGGGCCTTCGGTGCGTCCTTGACCCCTTCACCCCTCAGGTCGGCTATCGTATTCCCGAAAAGCTTGAAGCTCATGTCCTCATAAGTTCCCATGAACACTTCGACCACTTCTTTGAGGACTTCCTGGGAAAGCGTGTTCCGGTTTTCGTGGGCACAAAAAACCAAGGGGCCGACTGGAACCTCTTCGACGAGACCATCCAGGGCGTCCACGTTTTCGCCCTTCCCTCGTACCACGACGGAGAACAGGGTACCCTTCGGGGGAAAAACGCGATCATCGTCCTTGAAGGAGATGGTTTACGCCTTGCCCATCTTGGGGACATTGGAGCACCCCCTGAGGACAGCGTCAGAGAGAAGCTCAGAGGTATCGATATCCTCTTCGTGCCCGTGGGAGGAAACTACACCCTTCCCCTCGACCAGGTTGTGGAACTCATCCGGGACCTTGCCCCTCGAGTCGTCATCCCCATGCACTACCGGACGGACGTCACCCGGGACTGGCCCATCGCACCTTTAGCGGATTTCCTCTCCCAGGCACAGGAGTGGAAGGTGGAGGAAAAGGGCAGCGTCCTCCATATTAGCGGAGACACCCTTCCCGAACCAACAACCATCTGGATTCTCGAAGAGGAGGGATTGGCCATGGAGCAAAGAGGAGTGCTGGAAATCACCCTGGACTTTGAGCGCCAGCGCACCATCGCCTCCAACCAGTATGCCGTTTGGATTGAGGACGAGAAGGGGAACCTCGTCAAAACCCTCTACGTCACGAGATTCACAGGCCGTGGGGGATACCGGCACAGACCAGACTGCCTCCCCACCTGGGTGAAGAAAGCCAACCCTGCGTCGTTACCACCCCAGACTGTTGACGCCACGACGAGCGCCACCCCACAAAGCGGACGCCAGGTATATACCTGGGACGGAAAAGACGAAAACGGCAACCCCGTGCCTCCCGGAACGTATCGCTTCTTCGTTGAAGCCACGCTCTTTTGGTCAAGCCGGGTTCTCTTCAGCGGAACCTTCGCTTACGGCGGGGGAAGCGTCGAAGATGTTCCTGTCACCGTTGCGTACTTTGGAGAGAGGCACAATGAGGGGATGCTCACGAACGTCAGGGCTCGCATTGTTCCGTCCCCGTGATCACTGCACGATTTGTAAAAATACACGACCGACCTCGGGGTCGAATCTCTTCCCGAGTTCCTTTTCGATTTCCCTGAGAGCAAGAGGAAGGGGTAGAGGGGGACGATACGGCCTCCCTAGAGTTAGGGCTTCATAAGCGCTGAGGAGGGCACCGGCCCGACTCAAGAAGGGAATGTCCCTTCCCCGAAGCCCGCGAGGGTATCCCTTGCCATCCCATCGTTCCCTGAAACTCAGTATCTCGCCTGCCACCGGCATGAGCTCACCAAGCTGTGAGGCAATCCGGTACCCCACCTCGCTGTGACTTCGAACTACCGTCCACTCTGCAGGATGGAGCTCGGCTGCTGGTTTCTTGAGGAGCTCCACCGGAAGGGCCACTTTCCCTACATCGTGGAAGAGCAGAAGACGCAAAAACCGCTCGTTCTCCTCCTCCGAGAAGGAGAGCGCCCTCGCGAGCTTCAGGGCGAGTGCGAACTTTGCGAATGCTCCCATGCGGGGTTCAAGGGGGTATACCTCCTTCTCGAGGTACTCCCGTAGCAAAGTAACGATTCTCCGCTCCAGATCCCTCCGCCCTGCAATTTTCTCACGGTACATTGCTTCCTCAGCTTCCTGAAGCACACCCCAAACATCCTGATGCGGTGCAGTCTTCGTAGCCACACCAAAAGCGAGGGAAACGGGAAAAGGTCCGAGTTTGCTCGGGAACTCAAGGAAAGGAGGGAAACGGCGAGCAAGATGCACCGCCTCTTCGTACGACGTTTTGGGGAGAAGGATCACGAACTCATCGCCCCCAAGCCGTGCCACAATATCCTCCCGTCGATACGTCTCCCGGAGCTTTGCCGCTACCTTCTGCAGGAGCACATCGCCATACCTGTGCCCGAGGAGGTCGTTGACGAGCTTAAAGGCGTTCATATCGGCCATGATGAGGGAAAGAGGGAGCTGTCGTGGAACATCAAGGCGCGTGAGCTCCAGCTCAAAGTACGCCCGGGAGAAAAGGCGGGTGAGGGGGTCCTGAAAAGGATCGGTTGCTCGAGCCTCGCTCTTTTGGACAAACTGCGCAAAAAGGCGCTCGTCATAGTAAACAAAAACCCACAGCTGTTCTCCCTTCCGCGCACCTTCCTCTTTTCCCAAGGGTCTCACCAGGCTTCAAGAGAAAATCTCAACCCCTCATCGAGCATCACCAGGTACTGCTCAAGGGGGACGTAGTTCGCAATGGAGTTCCCCGACCCCAGGGCAAAACCACCCTGCAAGGCACAGGCTTCAAGAATACTCCGAACGTACCGGCGAAGGTCTGCTTCAGGAAGACGGATGAGTTTGTCCAGGTCAACCCCACCAAGAGCAGCGACTTTCTGTCCGTACCGTTTCACAAACTCCGTTACCGGGAGGATTTCGTCCTGGAAGGAGTGGAAGGCATCGATGGGGACACGCTTGAGGAACGCATCGAACACCCCGTAGATGTTCCCGCAGGAGTGGAGGAAGTAGGACTTCCCCTTCTCGTGGGCAAGGGTGCAGAGCTTTTCATGCCAGGGGAAGACAAAATCCTCGAGGTCTTTTGGAGAGAGGAAGGTGGCGCTTCTAAACCCCCAATCGTCCCCCTGGAAGATGCCCCCCACGATGTCGAGGTCAACGAGCTGCCGGTAGAAGGAAAGGGTGACCTCCCCCACCCGGTCAAAGACCGCCTGAACGAGAGGCCGGTTTTCATGGAGGAGGACGGCAAGGCCTTCAAAGCCAAGGAGGATTTCGCTCACCACCTCAAAGATTCCACTACAGGCGTTCAAAAGAAGCTTCATACCTTCAGGAAGAAGGGATGACAGGAGTTCATAGGGAGAGTAATCGAAACCTGCCACATCAGGCCAGGGGTAGCGCTCGAAATCATCCCATGACCCAATCACCCCCGAGGACTCTTCAACCCACTCCCGCACCCCCCGGGAGAAGAGCGCAGTGTCTTCTCCTTTACGGGTCTTCCCCACAAAGCGAAGCCCCATCCCCGGCACATCCACGAAGATGCAGTAATCGTACCCCAGGCGTCTATAGAACTGGACAGACTGGCGGAGGAAAAGGGGCATGGTTTCGGGCGCAGGCGGCACAGGGGTTTCCCCAAAGATCCTGCGGGTCACCTCGGCAATGACTTCTGGATCAACGAGGAGTTCGACAAAGTGGACCCGTCGGGGAGGCCTTTTCCGGGCCAGAACGGCGACAAACTCGGCAAAATCCGGGGTGAAACGGTCTTCAGCGATCCACTCGAGGACGCGCATTTACTCCCCCACAACCTGGACCCAGACCCGACGTGTCCTCGGCCCATCGAATTCGCAGAGGAAAATCCCCTGCCAGGTCCCAAGAAGGAGCTTCCCATCTTCAAAGAGGACGCTCACCGACGGCCCCACAATGGAGGCCTTCACGTGGGCTGGGGAATTCCCTTCCCCGTGCTCATAGGGGAGGTTCTCGGGAACGGCATGGCGGAGCCCCCGGAGGATGTCAAGGACCACATCCGGGTCGGCGCTCTCGTTGATCGTGACTCCTGCGGTCGTGTGGGGAATGTACACCGCACAGATTCCCCGCATTTTCCCCGATTCCTGAATCGCCTGGCGGACAAAGGAGGTGATGTTCACGAGTTCCTCTTTCCTCCGTGTCGCTACCGTGAACTCACGCATGGTTCCACCCCCTACTCGAAGAGCTTTCGGAACTCTTCCTCGGAAAGGGAGACGACACCTTCGCCATATCGCAACAATCGTTTCTCCTCAGAAGTTGCCCAGGGTGTGAGGGGGAAGCGGACGGTGAGGGGAAGGCGGAAAAAGGGCTGGTCCACGATGACCTCCCCGGGGAGCAGCGCCGCCGCCTTCTCCCGCAGGATGCCCTGAAGGTGTGCGTACTCTGCCTTGCTGAGTTCGGCGTACTTTTGTCTTCCCACCACCGTCGTTGCCGCCTGGGTCACCACGCGGTAATCCACCTGAGAGGCAGTCTGCTCTGCCCCGATGAGGACAATCCGGAAGGACCGACCCCGTTCAGCCACGTCCCGGAAAATCTGCCCGAGGGGCCCACCACCCTCCCGGGGAGCGTACTTGTTGAGTTCATCAAGGTAAATGAAGACCGGTTCTTTCAGGAGATCCTGCTCTTTTGCCCAGAGAATTTCCCGAAGCACCGCCCCTACAACAAAAGCCTGCCCCCGGGAAGAGAGCTTGGCGATGTCCACCACCGTCACCCCTGCAGGACGGTTCCAGGGTAGGATATACTCGGGAACAGGGGGATGGTGGAAGACGACGGTACGGGAGGGAAGGATGCTCCGCCACAGCCTGTCAAGGCCGCTCCGCTCCGCCAGACGTAACCTCCGGGAAATGGCAAGGACCGTTTTGTCTTCAATCTTCTCGCTCCCAAGAGCCGTCGCCAGCGCCCTGGCCCCCTTCTCTCCCTCCTCAGTATACCCATGGAGGAGCTCGATGAGGTCCTTCAGAGAATTCGGAAGCCCGAATCTCTGAAGCATCCACTTTGGGTCCTGGCCGCACACCGCAAGGTACAGCCGCACCAGTGTCCGGTCATCGAGCCCTTCGCAGGAGAAGCGGATGTTCTCCTCAAGGTACGGAGTATCCTGCGAGAAGAGCTCTGCCCTGGCTTCCCTGACAAGACATGTGTACTGGTCATAGAGGAATTCCTCGATCACCGAGACCGCCAGGGCGAAATTCGGATTCCTCTCGAGCTCCTCTGGGTCAAAGAAGAGCGGCAGGAGGTGGAGCTCGGCAATGTCGAGGATGTCCCATCCGTAGACGCTCACCCGGTCACGGGAGTGACGGATGTCGGGTCGGCCGTCTTTCCTTGGAGGGACAGCCACAGTGACACTCTCAAAGGGCCGGGCGTCCACACCGAAGCGCCGGAACATGTCCTCCCAGAGCTGGGCTGCTCTTGAACCCTTCGCCTCCTCCCATTCGCTATTCCAGTGGTCAAGAAACAGGAGACTTTCTCCCTTCACGTTGAAGACGATAGCCCGGCTATCCCGCAAGAATGTGGCCACATCCCCTGAGAGAAAGCACTCCGGGGCGCGAGGGTAGTTGAGCATCATCCAGAGGAGGAAGGTGGCGTAGGAGGTTTTTGCCGCCACACCTGACTGGCCGCTGACGTTCACATGGGCCCCGTTGTCCCCAAGGAGGTACCGCACATCGAGGTACGCCACCTCGTTATTCGAGAGCACTCCACAGGGAAGGGCCCGCTTTGCCCGTTTCACCTCGTCAAACCCCAGCGCCACATCGGTCTCCTCAGGGGGGACGAGGAAAACCCTCTCCCCCACGGGTGGAGGGACAAGAGGGGGAACGGTTACGAAGCTCTCTCCTTCCTTTTTCAGGGTTCTCGTCACCACCACCTGTCCAAGGTAAATCGTCACCCCACTGTACCGTCCCTCGGCACAGGCCTCCTCCTGGTATCCTGTGGTGACCGTCCCGTCCCAGGAGGCCACCACCTCGTTCACTACTCCGTACAGCCGAAAGGTTTCCTCCCCCCAGGAGAAGTCCACCCGTACAATCGCCTCAAGACGAATCCCAGAAGCAAAAGCGGGACGCATCCGCACCCAGAAGGTGTAGGGAGTGACTTCCCGCAATCCTGTGACGGTACCAAGCTCTTCCAATGTCTCCACCTCACTCCTCAAGGCGCTCCCGCACCGGCGAGAGGTTTTTCTCCCAGAGTACCCGCTGCACGAGTTCCCGCACAAACCCCGAGGGGGCAAAGTGCTGGGCCAGACGTTCCTCAAGGGCGATGATTGGGAAGAGGTTTTCCGGAAGCCTCCGCCAGGGGTAATCCCCCGTGAGCTCAGGCAAAACCTGCGCCAGGCCGTCAAAGAGGCGGGTAATGTCAGGACGAAGGGCAGGGAACTGCTCCCCGGGAACCACAACCTCCAGGCGGACCAGGCCCTTCCAGGGGAAAGCAGGATCCTCCACCAGGCGGACGTAGGAGAACACCCGCAGGACGTCGGTACGGTCCTGATGCAAAAACCCCACGACAGCTGGGGTTCTGCGGCCCCGGGGGAGACGAAGAAGGGCCTCAAGCCATTCCCGGGGAAGGCGGAGTTCTTCCACCCCTTTCACGAGACCACAGGGGCCGACTCCGGGGATGAAGGTGGGGGGATCGATGAAGTGGATGGTGCCGTCTTTGACGACCGGGACACGCCGGTCAAGGAGCCGGCACACCTCTTCGCGCTCCAGGCGCTGCATGACGTTGAGGACGGCTTGCCGGGCAACCTCGGTATCGGCGAAAATTCTTGCTCCCCGCCGTGTCTCCTCAAGGCGGAAGACCATCCCCATCCCCAGGTCGATCTCCGGATGTTCCACCAGCACCCGGAGGGCGAGCTCCTCTCCTGCTCCGAGAACCCGCGCAAAAGACGGAGGCGAGGAGGGGGAAAACCCAAAGGAGAGCCCTCTACCCCTTTCCCACTGTACCCAGGAAGCAGCAACCTCAGCCAGAAGCAACACCGCAGTGCGATAGAGAACCCGCACATGGATGCGGGCCTTCCCATCCACAAAGCACACCCGGTCAAAAGCTGGAAACGAAAGATCCTCAGGGAATTCCCGCCATTCTTCGCTCTCCCAAAGGTCTCTGGGCGCAAGAGGGATGTCTTCGCCCACCTCGCGGTGGAAAAAGGCCTCGTCCTCCGTGTACCAGTGGTCCACCTGGGCAAAGCCACTCCGAAGCAATGCCCCTATGTCACGATGCTTTCGGTCTTCTTCCACCGCACCGCCCCCTCTCTGACCTCAAGCTGCACCGGGAAGTACCCGGCAAAATCCGGATCGTGGGTCACCACCCCCACCATTTTCCCCTCCCGGCTTAAGCGGAAAATGGCATCAGCCACGAGATCAAGGTGTTCCCGGTCAAGGGACGAGAACCCCTCATCGATGAAGAGGCACTCCGTTCTGCGGGCGTAACTTTTCTCGAGCTTGAGACTCGAAAGTGCCAAAGCCAGAGCCAGAGCAATCAGGGTCTTTTCCCCGCCTGAACACTCCTCCGGCAAGCGCTCTCCTCCGCCGAACTTTCGGTCAAGAACCGCAAGGTCCGCCATGCCTCTACGCATCTGCATCCGCAGTGCATATCGCTCCCCTGAGAGTTTCCGGAGAATCCGGGAACCCTCCTCTTCGAGGCGGGCGAAAAAGAGCCGGAGCAGGTAGTTCTTGAACCCGCCCACCTCAAGCGCCTGCTGCAAATCCACATGAACCCGGTACTCCCTCAGTCTCTGGCCCACCGTCTCGCGGAGTTCTTTCCACTCTCTCTGCTTCTCTTCGTTCTGCCGGAGCCTCTCCCGAACCTCTCCGAGGCGTTTGTGGAGGAAAGACACCCGCTCCTCAAGGTCCTGAGCTTCCTTCTGCCACCGGGCAAATGTCTCTTCAAATTCGTTCTCAGCAAGGCCGAGTCCAGCAAAAAGCTTTTCTTTCTCCTTCCGCTGCTCTGCTATTCGCTTTTCCAGTCCTTCAAGCTCCCCCTCCAGGCGATGGAGCACCTCCCGCCAGTTCCCCCGTTCTCTATCCCGCAACCGGCAGTACGTGGTCTCATCCCACCCTCGCTTCTTGAGCTCTCCAAGAAAGGCCTGCCGGAGGCGCTCCTCTTCCTGACCCAGGGAGTGCTGGTCCTGCAGAAGCTGCAAAAGACGTTCCTTCAGCCGGTTTCTATCGCCCTCAAGAAGCGCGATGTGCTCTCTTTTGGCCCTGATTGCCGCTCCAAGGCGCACAACCTCCTGCCCGGCTTTCTGAAGCCTCCTTTTGAGGTCCTCGGCAAAGGCGAAAAAGGCCTCCTCAGGCACCCCACTCTCAGTAACCCCCCATAACGCACAGTACTCCCCAAGGAGCGCTCGCTGTCGCTTAAGCTCTGCTTGCAGTGCTTCCAAGGTGGCGGTTATGCTCTCAAGACGCTGCATCTCCTCTTGCAACCGCTCTTCAAGCGAGGCAATCCGCCCCTCAAGGGCAACCAGGTCCTTCTGGAACGCTTCTGCTTCCTTCCGCAGAGCTTCCCTGGCCTTCTCCTGGGACCTCACCCACTCGCGGAAACGGGAAAGGTTCAGCACATCCTGCTCGGGGTACCCGCAGCTCTCGAGACTCTCTCTGATGCGCCGATGCAGCTTTTGCAGCTCTCGACCGAGAATCTCCTCCCTCTTCCCCACTTCCTCAAGGTCCCTGAGGGCTCTTTCCTCCTCTTCTCGGAGCTCCGCAATGCTCCGGAGGAGGTGTTCCCTCTGCGACGCAAGGCGGGTGAGGCGCTCATGGAATTCCCGGTACTCCTCCTCAAGCGCAAGGATATCCACCCGCACCCTCTCCCCTTCCGGGAACGGCACCGCGCTCCCGCACACCGGGCATACCCCGTGGCGACGCCACTCCTCCTCAAGTTCCCCAACCACAAAGGCCTTGACCCCAAAGCGGTACTTCGCCTCACGGTCCTTTCTCTGGGCTTCAAGTTCCCGCAAAGAAGCCTCGAGCGTCTCTTGCTCCTTCAAAAGGCCAAGCAATTTCTCCTTTTGCCTGGCAAGCTCTCCCTCAATCCTCCGTCGCTCCCCTTCAGCCTGTTTCAGCTCCTGGTGTTTCTCCTGCGCTTCAGGGACAAGGATGTCGAGAATCCGAGTTGCCTCCTCGATCTTTCCCCAGGCGCTCTCCACCCTGGCAAGACAGGCTTCCCGTTCTTTGAGCGCTGCCACTTTCCTCTCCCGTTCTCTCAAAAGGTCTTCGTGTTCCCTCCCAAGCTCCTGGAGTCTTGTCCTGAGTTTCTGCCCTTCCCTCTCCCAGAATACGCACTCCTCTCTGCGCCTCCGGATATCCTCAAAAAGGGGCTGCCCCTGCTTTTCAACCTCCTGGACAAGACGCTCAAGCCTCTCCTGTTCCTCCCTCCAGTGCTTCTCCTCCCTGAGGAGCTCTTCTAGGGACTTTTTGGCCGAAAGAAGGTCCTCTTCGGTTTTCCTGAGGTCTTCCCCAGTCCTCGCCACTTCCTGATTCACCCGCTCAAGGAGCTCTGCCTTTGCCCTCCAGGGACTCTCAAAGGCCTCGCAGAGGCGGTGAGCCAGCTCAATATCATCGTCCTCCTGAATTTTCGGTCGCACCTCCTCGCAGCGCTCGCGGAGGACAGAAAGCTGCTCTTCGTTTTCCCGGAGCTTTCGGAGGATTTCCCCAAGCTGCCTCATCTTCTCCAGGCACTCTTGCAGGTTCTGACGCCGGGACCTGGCACTCTCGAGTTCCTGCTCGATGTTTCCTACCTCTTCCCGGAGTCGGACCTCTTCTCCGGGAAGGTCCTCGGCTTCAAGCAGGCGAAGCCTTTCCTGGTGAGACCCGAGTTCCCCCTCGAGAGTCTTCATCTTGCCCCGAACCTGCTCGCGGATTCTGTCGAGGATGTCAAGGCCAAAGAGGCTACTCAGGATCCTGAAGCGGTCCGCCGAAGACGCCTCAACAAAGGCCAGGGTTTCTCCCTGGGGAAGGAACACAGAGGACCGGAAGGTCAGGGCATCACAGCCGAGGAGCTCCTCAATGCGCTGGTTGACCCCCTGCTCCCCAGAGGCCACCGGCTTCCACCGTTCCCTCTCGTACTGCTCGAGGTAGGCCACGCCCCCCTGCTTTGCCGAGTACTCCCGGGTAACCCGGAACCGCTTCTCTCCAAGGAGGAACTCAAGCTGCACCCGTAAGGCTTTGTCGGGACTCCCCCGGTAAATGAGCTCCTTTTTCCCTCGCTCAGAACGAATCCCCCGACCATACAGGGCAAAGTACATCGCCTCAAGGAGCGATGACTTTCCCGCTCCGTTGGGACCCACAATGACAAAGAGGTCCGAGGCAAACTCAAGCTCTGCGCGCTCAAGCCCCAGAAAACGCTCAACCCGAAGACGCAGTGGCCTCATTCTCGATCTTCCTCAAAAGCCCTGTGGTAGTACACTTCAAAAAGCCGCACCACGTCCTCCGAAAGCCCCTCCTCCTCAGCAAACCGGGCGAAAAGCTCCGGTAGCGCCGCTATATCGAACGGGGCCTGTTCGCTTTCTTGATGATCCTCCTCATCCCAGACCGCCTCAACCACCACCACCTCGAAGCGTTCTCCCCGGAGCCGAACGAGTTCCGTGAACCACTCAGGAGAAAGCATCTCTCCTGGAATCCGGAGCCGCACATAGTTCCGCCGGCCGTTGCGCAGCCGCTCCTCTATGAGGCGGCGAACCTCCAAAACCCCAAGGGGCCTTTCAAGGTCTATGCTCAGAAGGGCAGAGCTTTCAAAGAACACCGGATGAATCCTGGGTCTTTCCCCAAAAACGAGCTCCACCAGTACAAAGCCGCCTTTCTGGTCGGGGTTTTTGAAGTTCTCCGGGACGAGGGACGAGGGGTAACAGAGGGGGAAGGGCGTCTCGAGAACCGTGTACCCGTGGAGATGCCCCAGGGCACCGTAGGAGAAACCGTGGGGGAAATCGGCCTTTTTGAGGAAGACCTCCCGGGAAGCGTTGGCCTCAGCGTAGAAGGCTAGCTCCTCCACCGTCAGATGACCGAGAAGAACATGGAAATGGCGGGGATTGAACGAGTGCTTCCACTCCTCCATGGTGCGCCGAAGGCGGTCCCTCACCATGGCCTGAACCGTTTCCCCGGGGTGGTCAGCAAGGAACCTCGAGAGCGGCAGATAGGGGATCGGGAAAATGGTTACCCCAAGCTCCGGAAAACTCCGCGGCTCCATATCCCGGATGACTGTGATGCTTTTGGGGAACATCCGCCGCAGGGCTTCCACAGCGTACCAGTCATGGTTCCCGATGAGCCACACGAAAGGAGCGACCTCCGCAAGTTCCACGACGACCTCGGCGGCAAGCTGAATGGCCTCCCTGGGGGGATGGTAGTACTGGTGGAAGAGGTCCCCGGCATGGAGCACAAGGTCAACCCGTTCGTCTTTTGCCACCTGAATGAGCTTTTCAAGGCATTCCCGCTGTTCCTCCAGGCGGTCGATCTCCCGGTGACTCTTCCAGGAAACAAGTCCAAGGTGCCAGTCAGCAGTATGGAGTACTTTGAGCGGTCGCATTGCTGTTCCCCGGAAATATTGTAGCATAATCCTCCCCAGGCACTCTTCAGGATATGCGGCAAACCCAAAGACCCAAGAGCACAAATTGACACCCTGCAGGGCCGATGGTATTATCTTTTTAGACGTCTAAATAAAAAGGAGGAAGAACCGTTGAAGAACCAGGGAACATCGCTTCACGATGCTCTCCTCCAGGTCATTCGGTACCACTTCATTCGATACCACCACCTTCTTGGAACTATTGGGCTCTACAGAGGGCAACCACCTGTTCTTGGCATGCTCTGGGAAAAGGATGGACGAACACAGAAAGAAATCGCCGAAGCCCTGGGCCTCCGTCCTCCCACGGTCACTGTTATACTCCGGCGCATGGAGAGAAACGGGCTGGTGCGGCGGGAAACTGATCCAAAGGACCTGAGAGCTGTGCGAGTGTACCTTACCGAGCGCGGGAGAAACCTGCAAAAGGAGGTCGAAAGGATTCACCGTGTCCTCGAAAAGGAATGCTTCTTCGGGTTTACCCAGAAAGAACGACGGCGCCTCCACGAGTTCCTCATCCGTATTCGGGAGAACCTGGAAAAAGCCACGGGAAAGCACCATACTTAGAGGAGGGAGACCGGTGAAGAAACTCCTCTCCTATCTTCGGCCCTACTGGAAAGCAGTACTCCTTGCCCCTCTTCTCATGGTGGTTGAGGTCCTCTGCGATCTTGCCCAACCCGCCCTCCTTGCCCGGATCGTGGACCAGGGGATTGCCCGGGGGGATACTCAGCTGGTCCTCCACACCGGTGTCCTGATGGTCCTCGTCGCTCTTCTGGGCATGGGAGGGGGCATCGGCTGTACGGTGTTCGCAAGCTCCGCCAGCCAGAACTTCGGCAGGGACCTCCGGAGAGACCTCTTCAGGAAGATCCTTACTCTCTCCTGCGCTGATCTTGACCGCTTTTCCTGCGGGACACTCCTCACCCGCCTCACGAGCGACGTGACCCAGCTCCAGAATGCTGTTCTTGCCGCCCTGCGCATCGTCGTTCGGGCGCCACTCCTTTTCCTGGGGGGAACGGTAATGGCGGTGGTCATGGCTCCCCGCTTTGCGCCTTTCATCTTCACCGCCATTGCCCTTGAGGTCGCCGTTTTCTCTATCCTCTTCAAAAAGGGCGTCCCCCTCTTTGCCCGGGTTCAGGAGAAGATTGACCAGCTCAACACCATCATCCGGGAAAACCTTGCAGGAATCAGGGTCATTCGTGCCTTCACGCAGGAGGCACGGGAAAAGGAGCGCTTCTTCAGGGCCTCGAGAGACCTCACCAAAGCCACAGTGCAGGCATTCCTCCCCATGGTGACCCTCCTGCCTCTTGTCCTCCTCATCATGAACCTGAGCATTGTCGCCGTCCTCTGGGTCGGAGGGCAATCAGTTATTGCAGGTCACATGGAGGTCGGGTCCATCATGGCGCTGACCAACTACGTTTTCCAGATCCTCTTTTCCCTCATGATGATCGGGCACATCCTGACCTCGGTGAGCCGGGCAAGCGCTTCGGGGAAACGGGTCATTGCCATCCTCGAGCAGGAAGCCACAATCCGCAACCCCCTCCTACCCGATACCACCCCGATCACCCGGGGCGAAGTGGTCTTCCGGGACGTCTCCTTCTCGTACCACAGCGAGCCGGTGCTTTCCGGAATTTCCTTCATCGCTCATCCCGGGGAGACCGTGGCCATCGTGGGCACGACAGGTGCAGGGAAATCGACACTGCTTTTCCTCATCATGCGCTTTTACGATCCCCTCTCCGGAGAGATTCTCATCGACGGCATCGACATCCGCACAAAAGACCTCAAGGTCCTGCGAAGCGCCATAAGCGCAGTCTTCCAGGAGCCGCTGCTCTTCTCGGGGACCATAGAGGACAACATCCGCCTGGGGAACGAGGGAGCATCGTTTGAGGAAGTGGTCGAAGTAGCCAAAATCGCCCAGATCCACGACTTCATCCTGAGCCTTCCCGAGGGGTACAGGACGCCTGTAGGTTTGCGGGGTGTCACCCTCTCAGGGGGGCAGAAACAGCGTCTGACCCTCGCCCGGGCCCTCCTGAGAAAACCGGTAATCCTCCTCCTTGACAACTGTACGAGCGCCGTGGACGCAGCCACCGAAAAACGGATCTTCGAGGGACTCATGCGGTGGCGGTTCCCGTGCACCAAATTCATCGTTACCCAGCGCATCCCAGCGGTAACTCAGGCCGACCGCATCCTTGTCCTTGACCAAGGACGACTCGTGGCCTCAGGAAAACATGAGGAGCTCCTTGAAATTTCCCCACTCTACCGGGAAATGTACGAGCTCCAGGCAGGAAGGGAGGAGGTCACCCATGTCTAAACCACCCTTTCCCGTGCTGCGGCGAGGACCGGGGTACGTTCCCGAACCCTTGGAGCGACCGGAGGATTTCTGGAAAACGCTCCGGAAGCTCTGGCAGTACCTGAGAACCCAAAAACTCAGGATCATCCTCATTGTTCTCTGCGTTGCCGCCGGGGCAATATGCACGCTTTCTGGGCCTTACCTCATCGGGAAAGCCATTGATGAGGCCATCCTTCCACGGAACCTCGTTACCCTCCTGAGGTACGCCCTGTTCCTTGTTGCGCTGTACCTTGGGGCGTCTCTGCTTGCGTTCTTCCAGGAACGCCTGGCGGTCGCTCTCTCCCAGGACGTGGCGCTTGTGCTTCGCAACGAAGCCTTCTCCTTCCTCCATGCCCTTCCTCTTCGCTTTTTCGATACCCACAACCACGGTGACATCATGAGCCGTCTCACAAACGACATCGACACCATCGGGAGCACCCTGGCAACGGTGGCCACCCAGACCATTGCGAGCTTTGTGACCCTTGCGGGCACGGTGGTGGTCATGTTCACCCTCCACCGGATGCTCGCTCTCGTTGCGCTTTCTGCCATTCCTCTGACCCTCTGCGCGACACGCTTTGTGACCAGGAAAACACGGGAAACCTTTCTCGCCCAGCAGACGATCCTGGGCCAGCTCAACGGCATCCTCGAGGAAGACCTCACCGGGCTCAGGGTCCTCAAAGCCTTCATGCGGGAAGAGCGGGAATTCGCCAGATTCTCTTCGGTCAACGAGAACCTCGCCGCAGTGGGGGTCCGGGCGCAAATCTGCGCCGGCATCATGGGGCCGCTCATGAACGTCATCGGTAATCTGAACCTTGCGTTCCTTGCGGGGTTTGGAGGGTGGTTTGTCCTCAGGGGCGCAGCGAGCATCGGAACCATTGCGAGCTTCATCGCTTACTCCCGGCAGTTCATCCGACCCGTCAACGAACTCGCCATGCAACTCAACACGCTCCAGTCAGCCATGGCAAGCAACGAGCGGGTCTTCGCCCTCCTTGAGGAAACTCCAGAACCTCCCGACGCATCGAACGCCCTGGAACCCCAGGAAATCCGCGGGGCCGTGGAATTCCGAAACGTTACGTTCTCGTACCGGAAGGGCGTTCCCGTGCTCAAGAACGTGAGCTTCTCTGTGGAGCCGGGACAAGTTGTGGCGCTCGTTGGGCCGACCGGAGCAGGAAAGACCACCATCGTCAGCCTCCTTGCCCGCTTCTATGAGCCGGAAAGCGGTACCATCCTCATCGACGGCATGGACATCCGGAGGATACGACGGGAACGCCTGCGGTCACTCCTTGGCATCGTCCTTCAGGACACGTATCTCTTTGCTACCACCGTCCGGGAGAACATCCGCTACGGACGCCCGGGGGCTCAGGACAGTGAGGTCGAGGAGGCAGCACGTCTTGCCAACGCCGAGCACTTCATCCTGAGCCTCCCCGAGGGGTACGATACCGTCCTCTCCGACGGGGGAGAAAACCTGAGCCAGGGACAGCGCCAGCTCCTCGCCATCGCCCGTGCCTTCCTCGCGAACCCCGCAATCCTCGTTCTTGATGAAGCCACGAGTAACGTCGACACCCACACCGAGCGCCTCATCCAGGACGCAATGCTCCGCCTCATGCGAGGGCGGACGACCTTCATCATCGCCCACCGCCTGAGCACTATCCGTAATGCCGACCTCATCCTTGTCGTGCGGGATGGGGAAATTGTGGAGAGAGGGACCCACAGGGAACTCCTAGAGAAAAAGGGATTCTACTCTTTCCTCTACCTGAGTCAGTTCGGAGAGGACACAGCACCGGTGGCAGCAGAATGAAATGTTATTTTTCTTGCATATTTGTGTTGCTTAAATAACACAAAAAGCGCAGGATTTCCTCTTTTTTCCAGAGAGATTTAGCCGGAGATTCGTTGACATAAGCGAGGCTACTTGATAAAATCTTTACCAAAAGTGTTACATTGATGGCTTTTATTTTTGTTTTTGCGGGAGCAGTGATGAAAAGAAAAGAACGACTCGACTACATAGGAAGGCAGTTGACCTTAAACGGCGTGGTGAGCATCAAAGAACTCGCAGAAAAGCTGGGCGTTTCCAGTATGACCATTCGCAGAGACCTCCGGAGACTCGCTGAAGAAGGTATCCTGAAGCTCATCCCTGGAGGCGCTGTGCTCAGAAGGGAACCCAATCCCTTCGAGGAAAGGGAATACACGGTCACGAAAGCACAGCTACACATGACAAAGGAAAAGATTAAAATCTGCAAAAGAGCTGCCCTCCTCATCCAGGACGGGGATACCATCATTATCGACACCGGATCCACAACGGAACACCTTCCTGGTTTTATCCCTCCGGATCTGAACCTCACCATCATCTGCTACTGCCTGAACATCTTCCTGAACGTTTACAAGAACAGCAGGCACACCCGCATCGTCTTCCCCGGGGGGTACTTCCACGAAAACACCCTGATGTTCGAGAGCCCTGAGGGTATTTCCCTCATCCGGAAGATGAGGGCCAACAAGGCCTTCATATCGGCTGCCGGGGTCGACGAAAAGCTCGGTGTCACCTGCGCCAATTTCTATGAGGTGGAAACAAAAAGAGCCATCATCGAATCATCGGACGTCAAAATCCTCCTCGTCGATTCCACGAAGTTTGGAAAGGTTACTGCTGCGTATTTCGCCGACCTGAAGGAATTCGACATCGTCATCACCGATACCGGCATTCCCGAAAAATACGCCAGGCTCCTGAAAGAGCTGGGTATAAAGACGTATGTTGTGTGAGCCTCCTCAAACGGTAAACCGCCCCAGACCCTCCTTAAGCATCTCCGCCTTACGGGCCATGTTCGCAACGGTGGTCTCAATTTCCTGAAGTGCCGCATGCTGTTCCTCCGAAGAGGCGGCAACTTCCTGAGAGGCAGCGGCGTTTTCCTCAGAAATTGCGGCAACATTGCTCAACGCCAACGACATCTCTTCCACCATTTTCCGGATGTTCTCCGTCCGGAGCTTGTTCTTCTCCGAAACGGTCATGACCTCCTGGACCAGTTCCGTGATACGTCGAGAAGAGTGTTCCACAAGGGCAAAGGACTGAGTAATGGTCTCCGTCTCATGGGTCACAATGTCATTTGCTCTGTAAATGTCCTCGAAGGCCAGCTGCGCCCTCTCCACAGCCCTGTTGCCCTCCTCAACCCTTCGGCGACTCTCCTCCACAGAGGACACCGCTTTCTCCACACCTCGCTGGACCTCCTGAATCAGGGTGGCAATTTTCTGAGCAGCCTGAGCCGACTCTTCGGCGAGCTTGCGCACTTCTTCGGCCACCACGGCAAAGCCTCGTCCGGCTTCTCCTGCTCGAGCCGCCTCAATCGCCGCATTGAGGGCGAGGAGATTGGTCTCCTCGGCAATGCCAGTGATGAGATCCGTGATGCTCCCGATTTCCCTGGAACTCTCCCCGAGCCTGCCTGCGATTTCCCTCACAGAAAAGACGGACTCCTCAATAGCCCGCATGGACTGCACCACGTCCTTGAGGATTGCCTGTCCCCTCTCAGAAGCGGAAAAGGCGGAATCCACAGCCCGTCTGACCTCTTCCAGGTTCCCCCCCACAAGGGCAACCTGCTCCTCAACCTTCCGCACTTCCTGCAGAGTCTCCGAAATCTTTTCCACCTGGGCGGCAATTTCCCCATCGATGGCTTGCGCTTCCGCCACGAGCTCTTCCATGCGCCGGGCAACACCGGCAAGACTCTGGCTCTGCTCTTCTGAACCACGGGCCACCTGAGCCACGGCCTGAGCCACCTGGCTTCCAAGGGTGAGGATTTCCTGGGAGGCACGATGCAGGTTCTCGGTTGCTGCAATCATCTCGCGGGCGACAGAGGAAACCTCAAGGAGAAAGCGGCGAAGAGCAGAAGAGGCCTGCCCGAGGGAAGAAAGCAGGTCCCCTATCTCATCCCTCCGGAGGTTCGTGATCTCCCCGGTCAGGTCACCCTGCTCGAGCCTTTTTGCAAAGGCAACACCCTGGCGAAGTGGCAACACGATACCCCGGGAAAGAACGGTACTGAGCACCAGCGCGATGACCACAATGGCCACGGCGACAAAGCGGAAAATCTGCGAAAACACCCTCTGCGTTCGCTCCATAGCGGCCACGCCTCGTACAAACAGCGAAAGAACCTCCTGATTCATCGCGTCCATGGCCTGCGTTAGGTCCTCTTCTACCCTCCGTATCTCTTCCATAGCAGTTGCAACCTGGGCCTCAAGAGAGGAAAGTTCTCCATCGATCTGTACGACTTCCTGCCACGAGGTCTCAAGGGGGCGGAAATGCTCCTCAAGGAAAGACTGTGCAGCCTGAGAAGCGTAGAGTTTCAAGAAATCGCCCTCAAAGAACCGTTTGACACTCCCCAGCACACTCTCGGTGAGCGTTCTGGCCCTCTCCTTGTCCTCTCCTCCCAGAAGGAGAAAGTTCTTCCGTTCACGATCGAAGAGGTTCAACCGTTCCACCCATCTGTCAAGGCGCAATTCTTCAAGACCGTTCTGGAGCTCCTGGTAAGCCATGTTGAACTCCATGAATACGTCGCCTCTTTCCCCGGGTTCAAGCGTAAACAGGGCCTGCACGAATTCCTCGCATTTCTCCTGGAAAGCGCCGAGTTTTGCAAGGAGACGATTCTTTACCTCCTCGGAGAACTCGGCTTCCTCGATGCTTCTTTTCAGGTCCTCAAGACGAGCACCCACACCTTTACGAATTTGCCCGTGGGGGTCACCGCAGAATGCGGCTTCAAAGAGGTTACGGTAGACCTCCCCAAGGGGTACAGCATATCCCTTGAGCTCTTCACCCACGTTTTTCACAAAGTCAAAAACCGAGGTTGAAAGCTTATCCGTGGCGACTGCCTTGTCATTTCGGGCACGAAGCTTCACCAGGCGTTCCCGCCACATATCCCGCAGGTTTCGGGCCTTTTCGTCATAAGTGTTCTGGAGGCTCCAGAGTCTGTCGAGTTCCTCCGCAAGGACGGTTCCTTGAGGCAGAGGAGAAAGGGCATAGGAGAAGTTCTCTTTTTCCCAGAGCTCCCCATACCGGGAGAGGAATTCCTCCGAAGCACTCCCCAGACGGAAGGCTTCAAGGTACATTTTTGAGCGCTCACTCAGGGCAGTAAAAGCCGCTTCCATGGCCCCGAGGCGATCCGGATCCTCTTCAAGGAGATACGAGGAAAGCAGGGCATTCTCCTGAGAGACGATCCCCTTAAGACGCGACGTGGCAAGAAGGAGAGGGAAAGACTTCTCCACCTCCCCAAAAGACGTCTGCACCCTCTGGAAGGCAAAAAGCGCCATCACCCCGACCACACCGGCCAGGACTGCAAGGACGAAAAAGCCCAGATATATCCTTGTTCTCACAAGCACAAGGATCACCCCTCTTTGTGGGTTTTCTCTCAGGGCCCAGGAGCGCAAACCCAAGCTACGCTTCTATCGGCCGTGCAAGGAGAACGGCTGCCATGGCGATGAAGGCAACAATCTCAGATCCCGCCGGCCAGTAACGACCGGTAATGGAGATAAGCATACCAAGGGCAAAGGAAGCGAGAAACGTCCCCCGGAGATTCCCAAGACCACCAGTGAGCACCACCGCAAAACAGAGGAGGAGGATGTGCGAGCCCATGTAGGGATGCACGGCAGTAATGGGGGCGTAGAGCACTCCACCAAGGGCCGCAAGAGCGCTGCCCAGAACAAAAGCCAGGGAGAAGTACTTCTCCACACCAATCCCAAGACAGCGCACCCCTTCCCGGTTGTCTAAGGCGGCCACGATAATCTTCCCCACCATGGTTTTCCTCATGAAGAGTTCAAGCCCGAAGAACACCACAATTGCCAGCAGCACAACCAGAATACGGTACGTGGGGAAAACAAAACCCAGGATGTCCACCGTCTTCCCCAGGGGATCGCTGACGGGTTTCGGGAAAACCCCCCACAGCCATTTCACGATGTCCACGCCGATGAGGAATACTGCGTAGGTGGCGATGAAGGTGTAATCCAGCGATTCCCCATAGAGACGGCGAATCACAAACCGTTCAATACCGTATCCCGCTAAAGCAGCAACAGCAACTCCCACCGCACCGCCCCAGAAAAACGGCACACCCAGACTCCTGATTGAGGCTATCAGGAGATACGCTCCGAGGGTATAGGTGATGGTGTGAGCGAAATTGATCACCCTCATGGTCCCAAACGTGAGGGAAAAACCGACGGAAATGAGGTACAACACCGCCCCAACAGTCAACCCGTACATGATGGCGTAGATCATCGGGACATCCCTTCCTTCGAAGAGCCTGATTTTGCGCGAGCAGCAAGCCCTGAATACAGGGCTTCAAGCCCACCCCAGATGCCACCCCGAAACCTGAAGACGATAAGAAGAAGCGCCACCCCAAGGAAGAACTCCCAGCGCTGGAAGTACACCGGAAGGAGGTTGGTGATGAGCATGTAAATGATGCCTCCAAGAAGGGCGCCATAGAGCCGTCCTGAGCCCCCAAGAAGACAGGCAAAAACAATACCAGCATTGGCGTGAACGTCCAGCGTATTGGGGTTCACATAGCCATAGTTCAGGGCCGTGAGTGTCCCACCGAATCCGGCCACGGTGGCGGCCACAACGAAGGTCACCCACTTGTAAAACTGGGTGTTGTACCCCAGAAATCTGACACGTCTCTCGTCTTCCTTGATGGAACGCAGAAGCACCCCATAGGAGGAAGAGGTGAATATCCGAAGAAGGAGAAAGACCAAAAGCAGAGAAGCCAGAACGAACCAGAAACGAAAGGCGGGATTCCGGAAATTCACGTACCAGAAACTCAGATTGCGGATGCTGAGGCCATTCTCTCCCCCCGTGATGTCCTTGAGAGGGGACATAACGAGGAACCACCCTACCCGGTTAAAGGCCAGATTCGCCAAAGCAAAAGCGGCCCCGGCAACCCTCACGGTAATAGCCCCAACAGCCATCCCTGCAAGGCACGCTGCCACAACCCCAAGCACAATGGCCAGGAGAGGGTTGGTGGTCAGGTACCGAAGTGCAAGGCCCACGGTGTAGGCACCGACCCCAACGTAGAGGAGATGCCCAAAGGAAAGCCTCCCCATATACCCGTAGAGGAGGTCAAAAGAGAGCACAATGATGCAGAAGATGGCAAAGTCCGTTGCCCGATGTGCTCCAAGAAACGGCACCAGAATGAGGAAAACGACACCGATGAGAATGAGCTCCAGGGCTTTTTGTCCCACCCCCGCCTGGGTCAGCTGCTTCCCCACTGCGACGAAGGTCTTCTCCAGAACCAGGCCCCGTTCCTTCACCACATTGCCCATGACCTTCAAACCCCTTTCATAGAGCCTTCTCTAGGAGGCTGGTATTGCAGATTTCTGAAGTGTCGTCCAAAACCTGGGTAACCTTTCCTTCCTTGAGCACCACAACCCGATCGGCCAGCTGGCTCACCAGAGGAAGGTTTTGCTCCACAACAACCGCCGAAAGTCTACCCTTGAGGTGTTTCAGAATCCTTGCGATTTCGTTGATGACGATGGCAGCCAGACCCTGTGTGGGTTCATCAACAAGAAGAAGCTTCGGATTGCCAATCATTGCCTGCCCAACGAGGAGAATCTGCCGCTGCCCACCACTCAGCTGACCGGCCTTCAAGTTCAGAAAATCCTTCATCTTTGGGTAAATCTCAAGCACCTTATCCAGTGCCTGTGAAAGAGGTTCACCACTGGAATACGCGGCAATCTCGATGTTTTCCCGAACAGTGAGGGAACTGAAGACCTTTTTATCCTGGGTAACGTAGCGGATACCCCGGTGGTAGAGCTGTTCCGGTGGTAAGCCCGTGATGTCTCCGCCATCAAAGTATATGGAGCCCTTTAAGGGGCGGAGGAGTCCCATAATGGTTCTGAGCAGCGTCGTTTTCCCCGCGCCATTTCTCCCCACCACAAAGAGCATTTTCCCTTCCTCAAGGTCAAGCGAGACATCATGGAGCACCTTTGCATGACCGTAGGCAACGTCTATGCCTGCTACCTGAAGCATACCCCTACCCCTTTCTCCAGAACGTCACGCTCCTGAGACCCCTGCGCGCTCGAGGGTTTCCTGTTTCCCCCAGTAACATTCGTTGACCAGGGGGTTCGTAAGAACCTCGGAAGGATTCCCCTCACAGATGATGCGCCCTTCGTTCATCACACAAAGCCGGTCCACAAAGTCGACGATCGTCGATATCTTGTGCTCAATGATGCCGATGGTGATTTTGCCCTTTAGGGATTTGAGGAGCGAAAGCACCTTGGCAATCTCGACATCGCTCAGGCCACTGAAGGGCTCATCAAGGAGGAGGAGCTTCGGTTTGAGAGAGAGCGCAAGGGCAATCTCAAGGAGTCGCCGATCACCATAGGAAAGTTCACCAGTCACCGACCCGGCCTGGCTCTCAAGGCCTACAAGTTTCAGGGCTTCGAGCGAATCGGCCCAGGTACTGGCAGCGGGAGTCGTCATGAACTTCCACAGGGATTGGTACATTCCGCTATGCCAGGCAACGCATGGAACGAGGTTCTCCCACACTTTGAGGGAGTTAAAGACGGACACAAGCTGAAAGGTGCGGACCATCCCCATCTTGACCCTCTCTTCGGGAGAGAGATGCGTCACATCCCGACCCTGGAAGAAAATTCGCCCCGCAGTAGGCGGAAAGAACCCGGAAAGGAGGTTGAATAGCGTCGTTTTCCCCGAGCCGTTCGGCCCTATAACACCCAGGGTCTCGTTCTCTTCGATCCGCAGATCCACGCTGTTGACGGCAACAAGTCCTCCAAACCTCTTGGTCAATCCACTCGTTGTTAGGAGACTCACTCTCAAGAAACCTCCCCATGAAAAAATTGGGGCAACCGCTACTCTTTGAGAGTAGCGGTTGCCCTTGGGTTCACTTGTAGCCCATCTCTTCAAGCGGCAGACACAGTGCCTCGGTTTCGAAAGCTTCGATGATTTCGGCGTAGTCCCACTTATCCGCGCGCTTGTCAGCTCCCTTTCCTATACCAATGAAGTAGGCGTACTTGTAGAAAGGTCTCCCATCCGGACGCCACCAGGCCGGTCCTTTAAAGCCCATGAACTCCGGATTCTCCATCAAAGCCTGGTATACCTTTGCCGGATCCGTGGACTGAGCAAGCTGTATGCCTCGCAGGAGTTCTTTCATCGCCATATAGGCGTATGCCGCCATGACGTCGGGGATATTGTTGTACTTCGCTATCCAAGCCTTACGAATCCTCTCAGCGTTTTCATACGTTGCCGGATCCTTGTCCTTGAGGATGCTCAAATCGTGGTAGAGCCACATCCCCAGAGTGACTCCGTCGAGGGCTTCAGGAGGAATACCGGCAGCGAGGCTCGCCACTATGGCATTGAAGAATATCTTGGTGTGCTTGCTCAACCCCAGTTCATGGGATTGCTTCAAAATCTCAATGGCATCGGTACCCCACTGTCCCATCTGCACAACATCGGGTTTCGACTCGATGATTTTGAGGATGTAGGAGGTGAAATCCGGTGTACCCACAGGAGTCCAGATGAATTCGAGCTTGATATCGGGGTGCTTTTCATAAACCTGCTTCAGCCCAACGGCCACTCCGTGACCATAGGCGTAGTCCGGGAGACAGGCGATGACGTACTTGGGCTTGAAGGTTTTGATGACGTATTCGGCAGTCATTCGACCGATGGCATCAACGGCACCCTGGGAGGTGAGGAAGTACGGAGCTTTGTTCTCTTTGCGGAAAACCTTTTCCTCGATGGAATTCGAAGCGATGACCATGGCGCTGCCATCGAGAATCTGTTCATTCACTGCCGTGGTGACATGGGCAAAGGTGCCAAGGACCATGAGCCGTATGCCTTCCTCTATGAATTCCCGGACTCTCCGAACCGCAACATCGGGCTTTGTTTCGTCATCCCGGACAACTGCCTCCACTTTGTACACCTTGTCCCCTATTTTGATGCCTCCTGCTTCGTTCACTTCGTCAATCGCCAGCAGTGCCCCTTCAGTCTGTACCTTCCCCGTTGGTGCACCCACTCCGGTAAGACTGAACATAACACCGACCTTAATCACGTCTTCGGAGAAGGCAACTCCCCACCCGACAACTGCAAGCACCACTACACACACCACACTCAACAACCGCCACCGACTCATTCCCCTTTCCTCCTTTCAACCGGTTCAGTCAGGTTTCTGAAGACGATTCTTCTCAAAGCACCGAAAAACCCTAAGAATGCTCTTCTTCTAACATCACCTCCCGACCTTTTGGGAAAGTAACACCAAAACATGATACTTTTTTAACAAACTCTCGGGCAACATCATAACACCTGAACACCCCCATCGTCAAGAGCTTTTACCCTCTCATTTACCCCAAAACCCTTGCCTCAATACCCACCATTGAACAGAACTCCACAAGACAATCCACGTGGTTTCCTGCAACGGTATGAAGGTGGTTAGAGCCCAGGGTCTCAATAAGAGTTTGAGGAGAAACACGAAGGCGCACAAAGGCCTGAGGCCATTCGGGAGAAGCTTCTTTAAGCTTTTCCACAGGTTGTTCCACAAACTCTCCTGCAAAGATGACCATCCAGTACTTCCCACTTTTTCTGGCAAGTCGGGCAAACGTGGCCTCCCCGGGAGCGGCCATATACTGCACCGCTGCACCGCCTCCAGGGTAGTAGAAAGGCGTCTGGGGGTATAAAGAGACCCTTTTCAGGTTCTCCTCTGGATTGCAAGACCTTGCGGCGTAGAACGTCGCCATGGAACCACAGTTACTGAAAACGTACACATCGTCCTTCGCATCGTAATGACGAAGGTCGTAAAAGAGCACAGGTTGTTCAGTCATGAGCTTGAGGATTTGCATGGTCAAAGCCCCATCAAGATCCGCTTCGCAGGCGCACACCGTGGGTTCCTTCGGTCCATCCATGTCGTAAGGGTCGTTGAGGAAAGCCTGGGAGAGACACTGGGTAACAAAGGCATCGCTGAGTTCCGGTTGACATTTCACAGCAACGAAATCAAGGCCTTTCTCTTTCATGACGTCCTTCGTGGCGTAGTAGGAACGTATCTGGAGCTTGAGCTTTTCCTCCGTCAGGGATTTCCCGTCCCAGTGAATGTGGCCCACCTTCTCCTTGAACCAGTCTAAGGCTTTCTGTACCTGGTCTTCGGGGATTTCCTGAGATCTTCGGACGATTTCGAACTGATCAACGTGCTCCAAGTCAACGCCAAAAAGGGATTGCCACTGAGCTGTATCTGCAGTTCCCACGTACATTCCCATGCTCCGCCCTCCAAGAAGGCCACAGGTCTGTCCCCGGAGGCGGCGAACCGCTCGGGCCGCTCGTCCAAAGCGGAGGATTCCTGCGACGATTTCCGGATCCTCCGGATCGCCCCAGATCCGACCGTGCCGGATTCCCACCTGGTCCAGAGAGGCCCCACTGGCAATCATGCCGATAAGGCCCGGGTACCGCGGATTGAAACTGGCCACAAGGAGCACAGGGCTTTGGGAGTTCCTTGCCGCGACGGTAGCCAGATGGGGGAAACTCCACCCGGCAAAGTGAAAAATGACCCCATCAACGCCCATCCGGTCCAGTCGTTCGACTTCGACTTTCGCCTCTTGCGGAGTCTGAATCACCTTTTCCCCCACAAGAACCTGAACCTGCCCGGTTTGCTCCAGAGCCTTGACGAGACGACTCTGAAACTCAAGATTCACAGGGAGCATTTCCTGGTAAGCAGTGGGTCGAGGGTCTGAGAAGGTGAGAAGACCAAGGGTTACCAATGTCATCCCTCCTTCAATTCCTGTTGTCAAAGTCACACAGGTACTGTACCACCTTTTGGTAAAGATGTCTATACCAAAGACGTTCCGACATGACAACTTTGAAGACAAGGCAGGAAGGACAACGTGGAGAATCTCGCAGAAAATCTCTTCAAAAAACACAGGCTCCTGGAGGGAATTCTCCTCCAGGAGCCTGCCCTTCACTTCTCCTTCCCTGTGGGAGTGAGTTCGAAGTCAATCATCTTCCAGCCAGTGAGGTCAATCTTCTCCGTCACCTGGGGAGCAAAGTTGAACCACCGGACCAGGTACTCGGCCTTCATGTGGTCCTCTTTCCAGACCTTGAAGTTGTACCAGTTCTCGTAGAACATGATCTTGCGGTAGTTCCTGGCCATGGTGTCCATGTCGAGGTTCACGTGCATGGTGTACTCAATGCACCCGGGCTCAGTGTGGGTGTAGGGGACAAGGGCGAGGAGTTCTTTCCAGGCCCGGTCCTCGCACCCTTCCTTGACGTCCACCAGGGCTAAGAGGGTGTACTTCTCCTTGGGATCGGGGTTCTCACCGCCACGGAAGACGGGGTTCGTGGGAAGGTCTACGGCTTCCCAGATGGAGAGGTCAATCCTCTCGCAGACCTCCTTGGACTTCTCAAACCAGGCCTTGAGGTAGGGCATTTCCATGTGCTTGTCCCAGTCGTCACGGCTCCGCCAGATCTCGTAGAACATGTAGAGCCTGGGGTTCTCCACCATGTAGTTGTCGTACTCTGTGCCCACGTTGATGTGCATCTGGTAGCGGAGACATCCCGGCTCCCTGTTGGTGGGAGGAATGAGCTTTATGAGTTCCTGCCTTGTCACCTCTTCATACCCTGGTTTCACCCGTACTACGGCGAGAACCACAAGGTTTCTGTTGTCACCCACCGGTGCCGCCTCCTTTCTTCAGGGCTAAATCATCGACAGCCCACCATCAACCACGATCATCTGACCGGTCATCCAGTCAGACTCATCAGAGGCCAGAAAGAGCACAGAGCCAACGTGGTCCTCGGGCTGGCCAAGTCTCCCAAGAGGGATGCCACTCTCAAGGGCCCTTCGCAGCTCAGGATCAGCAAGGGCAGACTGCCCAAGGGGGGTTAACGTGGTTCCCGGGCAAAGGGCGTTGACCCGGATACCGTACTGCGCCAGCTCTGCCGCCATGGCTCTCGTGAGAGAGAGAACCGCGCCTTTTGAGGCAGAATAGGCGGCGTGATACGGTTCACCCACGATGGCGGCCTTTGAGGAGACGTTGATGATCTTCCCCTTGCCCTGCTTCATCATGATGGGTACCACGGCCTGAGAGCAGTACACCACTCCCATGACGTTGACCTCAAACATCCGCCGCCATATCTCATCGGTCTCTTCCCAGAACTTGCCCCCGGCGTGGACTCCAGCGTTGTTAATGAGGACGTCGATTCTCCCAAAGCGCTTCATCACTTCATCAACCATGGCCTGAACCTGTGGACGCTGGGACACATCGGTCCGAATGAACACTGCGTTTTCTCCGATTTCCTGCTCAACCTTCTTCCCCGTCTCCTCATTCACGTCAACAATGACCACCTTTGCACCCTCACGAGCACAGCCCTTGGCAAAAGCCTCACCAAGCCCCTGACCACCACCGGTGACGATGACCACTTTGTCCTTCAGCCTCATACGCTCCTCCTGTATCATTTTTTGATAAGATTTAAACTTTTCGAGAAAAGCATAAATCCTCACCGCCGATTTGTCAATACTGAACGGGCGAAATCGCTCAGTAGGATAATCCCCAACAGAGAGGAAGGACAGGGAACGGGAGAAAAAATTCCGTCAATAAGTTAACATATAAAGTTACTGCAGTAACTCAAGGCTAAACGATGTAGTACTCCACACCCAGCTTGGCCAGGAGCTTCCGGTATTTTTCTGGAATTCCCGAATCGGTGATCACCACGTCGAACTCCTTGAGGTCGGCGAAATAGGCCGTGGTGACCCGACCGAACTTCGAAGAATCAACGAGCAAGAACCTCGTATCCGATGATTCAATCACCGCCCGCTTGGTGTCAACCTCGTAGAGGTTCGCGCAGGTCACACCAAGCTCCCCTTCCACGCCGGCAGCCGATATGAAGGCCTTATTGGCCCTGACCTTCCGGATGAGGGAAATACCCTCGGGGCTCTCGAACATCAGGGTATTCTCGTGGAAATACCCTCCGGGGAAAATGATCTGAACGTTCTTGCTGTGCGCATAAACGCTGAGCAGGGTATTAAGGCAGTAACAGATAACCGTGAGCTTCGTCCCCTGGGGAATGAATTTGGGGAGGTGTTCCGTTGTTGACCCCGTATCGATAACGATGGTATCCCCTTCCTGGACAAACGACGCGGCCTTCTGGCAGATTTTGATTTTCTCTTTGGTCATCTGCGATTGTGCTCTGGTTATCGCATACTCCTGCTCGTTGATCGTGCTCGGCTCCCGCTTTAACACCGCTCCCCCGGGAATCAGAGTCAGCACGCCCTCTTTCGCCAGATCCTGAAGGTCCCGTCGAATGGTCATGGTGGACACGCCGAGCTGTTCCGCCAGCTCCTTGATGGTCACCATGCCGTTCAGTACAACCTGCTTTCCTATGTAGTTGAGCCGGTCCCGTTTCTTCATCTGAAATCACCTCAATCCATGCACCAGGGCTTCCTGAGCCAGACAGTGAGTTCGGTCCCCACCTGTTCTTCGAATATTGTAACCAAAATCTCCAGTAAATAAAGGGGGAGGAAAACGCGAAAAGCCCATCGTTGACAAGGATTGGGACCGGGTTGTATAATACCTCCAAGTGACACTTTTTTATCAAAAAATGAAATAGAGAAAACATATTCCTGCTTGAAGACCAGAAAGAAAGGAGTTGTGTCCACGTGGCCACCAGGATGAAGGCAGTGCGACTGCACGCTCCCGGAGACCTTCGGGTGGAGGAAGTGGAAATACCGGAAATCAACGACCACCAGGTGCTTGTTCGCGTCCGGGCCGTTGGGGTCTGCGGGTCTGACCCAGGACGGGTGATGAAAAAGGGTACCTATTCCTACCCCATGACCATCGGCCACGAATTCGCAGGTGAGGTAGTCAAGGTGGGAGCCAGGGTAACCTCATGCAAGCCCGCGGATCGGGTGACTGTTGCTCCTCTCATTCCCTGCGGGAACTGTGACTACTGCAAAACCGGAAAATTCAACCTCTGCGACCACTACAGCTACTATGGATCCCGTGTGGATGGCGCAATGGCGGAGTACGTGGCCGTGGAAGAATGCGACGTACTGCAGCTCCCTGAAGGGCTTGATTTCGAGTCGGGAGCCTGTACTGACCCTGTGGCCATTGCTTTCCATGCCCTGCGGCAGGGCAACCTGAAAGCCGGGGAATCCGTTGCCATTCTGGGCGTCGGCCCCATCGGTCTTTTTGCCGTCCAGTGGGCCCGGGTAATGGGGGCAAAGGAAATATTTGCCGTTGACATCTTCGACGAGAAACTGGAAATCGCCAGAAATCTGGGGGCCGACCATGTGATCAATGCCAGAAAGGAAGACCCCGTCGCTTCCGTCCTTGCAAGAACCGGAGGCGCTGGTGTGGAGTGTGTGGTGGAGATAGCAGGCTCAAGAATCACCCAGGAACAGGGGCTTCGTATGGCGAAGAAGGAAGGAACGGTGGTCTTCTGTGGCATTTCTTACGATGACCTTATCATTCCCAGCGCAACGCTTGACGGGATTCTCCGGAAGGAAATCCGCATCGTTGGAGCCTGGAACTCCGTTTTCTCGCCTCTGCCGGTAAATGAATGGCGAATTGCCTTGCACTTCATGGCGCGAGGTCTCATCAGGTGCCAGCCTGTTATCAGTCACCGGTTTCGCTTGGAAGAGGCGCCTGAGGTTTTCCAGCGCCTCTGGAAGAGAGAAGAGTTCTTCAATAAGGTGCTGTTCATCCCGTGAATCGAGAGGAGGTCCTCCCTTGAAGGCGGCGGTTATGAAGGCTGTGAACGAGATGGTTGTGGAAGAAATCCCCGAACCGGAGGTGGAACCGGGAGGAATACTCGTAGAGGTCAAAGCCTGTGCTATATGCGGGTCTGATGTGAGAACCCTGCGACATGGGAGTGCCCACGTCACGCCCCCAAGAGTTCTGGGCCATGAAGTGGCAGGGATTATCAAGGCAGTGGGTCCGGAGACTTCAGGCTACAGCGTGGGCGAAGCGGTCACCGTAGCACCGGCCATAGGTTGTGGAGTATGTGAGTACTGCCGCCATGGCATCACCAATATGTGCCCCAATCTGGAAACGATTGGCTTTGAATTCGACGGTGGCTTTGCCGAGGTCATGGCCGTCCCGGCAAAAGCGGTGCGGCAGGGCCACGTGAACCGGATCCCTCAGGGGTTGAGCTTTGAAGAAGCGGCACTGGCGGAACCCCTGGCCTGCTGCATCAACGGACAGAGTTTCCTCGACATAAGGCTGGGGCAGACCGTGGCCGTCATCGGTGCAGGGGTTATCGGGCTATTCCACACCGAACTCGCCATGCTCAAAGGGGCAAGCAGGGTCTTCGTCACCGACATAGTGCCGGAGAGGTTGGAACACGCTGCCACCCTGGGGAAAAACGTCGTGACCATAAACAGTAACGAGGCCGATCCCGTCGAGGAGATTCTCTCCCGGACCGGGGGACAGGGGGTGGATGTGGTCATCGTGGCCTGCCCGGTGGGAGAGGCACAGAACCAGGCCCTGCAGATGGTGGCAAGAAGGGGTCGGGTGAGTCTTTTCGGCGGCCTGCCCCAGGGAAAATCCAAGGGTTACCTTGACAGCAACCTCATCCACTACAAGGAGGTAGGGGTTTTCGGGGCCCATGCCTCAACGGCGGCTCAGAATCGACTGGCCCTGAAAATCCTGGCTGAAGGGAAAATCGTTGCGCGCCGGTACATCACGCACATATATTCTCTTCCCCAGATCATGGAGGGTGTGCGTGCGGTGGAGAAAGGAGAGGCCTTGAAGGTCATCATCAAGCCGTAGCATTCCGGAAATCGGAGGGGGATCGCCGTGGAAAAGAAGTACGTCATGGCCATTGACCAGGGGACAACAGGGACGAGGGTGATTCTCGTCGACCGGGAAGGGAATATCGTGGCGAATTCATACCGGGAAATCAGCCAGATCTACCCTCACCCCGGATGGGTGGAGCACAATCCCCTGGAACACTGGGAAACCACCCTTGCCTGCATGAGGGAAGCCCTGGAGAAAGCGAAGGCCCGGCCCGACCAGATCGCAGGAATCGGTATCACCAACCAGCGGGAAACCACCATTCTCTGGGACAGGGAGACGGGACATCCGGTCTACAACGCCATTGTCTGGCAGTGTCGCCGAACAGCCCCAATATGTGAAGAGTTAAAAGCACGGGGCTTTGAGGAAAAAGTGCGGGAGAAGACCGGGCTGACCATCGATGCGTACTTTTCGGCCACCAAAATCAAGTGGATTCTGGATAACGTCCCCGAAGCCAGCAACCTCGCACGGCAGGGGAAACTCCTCATGGGATGCATCGACTCCTGGCTCATATGGAACCTCAGCAAGGGTAGCGCCCATGTCACGGACTACTCGAACGCCTCAAGGACGATGCTCTTCAACGTTCGAACCTTAGCATGGGACCAGGAGCTCCTTGACGCTCTGGACATCCCTCGGGAAATCCTGCCCACACCCAGACCGTCAAGTGGGGTCATGGCCATGGCCAGAAACGAGGAGATTTTTGGCCATGCCGAAATCCCCATCGCGGGGGTAGCGGGAGACCAGCATGCGGCGCTCTTCGGCCAGACCTGTTTCCGGCCCGGGATGGCCAAGAACACCTATGGCACAGCCCTGGCCCTGATGATGAATATCGGCGAGAAGTTCCTCCTTTCCCAGAATGGCCTGACCACGGATCTTGCCTGGGGAATCGGGGGGAAGATTGAATATGCCCTGGAAGGAGTGGTCTTCATCGGGGGCGCCGCAGTCCAGTGGTTGCGCGACGGGCTCAAAATCATCGAGAGTGCCGCACAGACCGAGGCCATGGCTCAGTCGGTCCCCGATACCGCCGGAGTCTACGTGGTCCCGGCCTTCACCGGGCTCTGTGCACCGTACTGGGACATGTACGCCCGGGGGCTTATCATCGGCATCACCCGAGGGACAACCCGGGAGCACATCGTCCGGGCGACGCTCGAGTCCATGGCTTACCAGACAAGGGACGTTCTGGAAGCGATGATCGCCGATTCCGGGCAGGTGCTCGAGTCGCTTCGGGTTGACGGGGGAGCGGTGAAGAACAACTTCCTCATGCAGTTCCAGGCAGATATCCTCGGTGTCCCCGTTATCAGGCCGGTTGTGACCGAAATGGCCGCCATGGGTGCGGCATACCTTGCCGGGCTGGGTGTGGGATTCTGGAAAGACAAAGAGGAAATCGCCGCGCAGTGGAAAATCGACCGGGTCTTTGAGCCTCAAATGGATGCTTCCCGCCGGGAAGAGCTCTACGCCGGTTGGAAGAGGGCGGTGGAACGCGCCCGCCGGTGGGCAGTCTGAACGCAAATCTGTTATTGATGTTGCAGTGAATGTGAGATTTTAAAAAATAAAAAACGACGGAGTATTCCCATTTGCTCCTGCTCACAGGATTTTGACAGCAGATACTTGACATCACCCGATGGAAGAGGTATATTTTTAGGCGCAAAGTTGTGTTAAAAAAATATCATATTTTGAGTTTAATATCCCAAAGAAATGGGGGTGATGTGACGAGGAAAAACACTGGAAATCTCTCACCCGGTTGGTAACCCAGACAACACCGAAAAAAAAACCAAAGGAGGGAAGGCATGTGAAGAAAGCGTGGGTAGTGTTCCTTGCGGGGATGATCCTTGTGGGGTTGATGAGCTGTGTTGCCCTGGCGGCAGGTCGGCCAGCGGATAACAAACCTTTTGTCGTTCTTGCCATCGTTCATGTGAAGGAAGGATACGAAGAGGTCGCCAGAGAAGAGCTCATGAAACTCATCCCTCTCACCAACAAAGAACCGGGCTGCATCTTCTACCAGATGCACATCAACGTGGGCACAGAGTACGACAACTACATGGTGGAGAACCCCAGGCTCTACATGTTCTACGAGATCTGGCGGAGCCGTGACGACTGGGACAAGCACATGGAAATGCCCTACCTCAAGGCCTGGTTTGAGAAGTCCAAGGAGGTCTGCGAGAGGATTGACCTCTCCATCTGGGAAGCCGTAGACCTTCCCACGAACCCCGTCTTCCGTGGCGGTGAGAACCCCGATCCCAAGGAGAAGTACACCCTCTTAGCCCTGGTGGACGTCAAGGAAGGGTGCGAGGACCGGGCCTGGAAAGAACTCCTCGCCCTTGTCCCCTACACCCACACTGAGCCCGGGTGCATTGAGTACACCATGCACGTGAACCTCGACATGGACACCATGGCCAGGAACTACCGCAAGATCATGTTCTACGAGAACTGGTACAACTTCAAGGTCTGGAAAGAGGACCACATGAAGGCCGAGTACCTGGTCCGGTGGTTCAACTTTGCTCCCCAGGTGACGGAGAAGATTGACCTCACTGGCTGGAAGATGATTGACTTCGAACTCACTCCCACAGGGAAGGAGAAGTGACACACCAAGAAACGCAATGGGCGGGGAGCATGCTCCCCGCCCATTTTTTATGCTCTCGCCAGGGAACTTCCGTCTTACCCCCTCACAATCCGCCCAAGCCCTCTCCGCTTCACCCCAGCGGCATTGGCCTCATCGGTATCGATGTGGAAAGCGAGCCGACCGTTTGGGGAAACCCGGACAGTAACATTCTGGAAAACCACCCCAATGGGTCCGGGTACCTCTATGGCGATTTTCTCCCCATCTCGTAAACCAAGCCTCTTCGCCTCTTCCGGGCTTGCATGGAGGTGGCGCATGGCCCGGATTGCCCCTTCTTTGAGCGTCACCGAGCCCTTAGGGCCCACAATGGTGATAGGGGCGGATCCTGCAACATCCCCACTCAGACGAACCGGAAGGTCCATTCCCAGGTAAAACCCATCGGTGAAAGATAATTCCACCTGGTCGAACTTGCGAAAAGGGCCGAGAATCCGCACACCCTCAATGGAGCGCATGTTGGGGCCAACGAGCGTCACCGTCTCCTGGGCAGCAAATTCCCCTCGCTGGGAGAGCTCCCGAAGTAGAGTCAGCTCCTTCCCCTTGCCGTAGAGCACCTCAAAGGTCTCCCTTGTGAGGTGGCAGTGGCGGTTTGAAACCTCAACGGGAATGGTACATTCTCCCCCCGGTGCCCCTGGGGTACCCTGGAGTTCCTGGACCACGATTTCGGCAATGTACGCCACAAGGTCATCGAGGCGCTCCATGCTCTCCCTCACTCGCCTCCCGTGACAATCTTCACCGAGGCGCTCGTCCCAAGACGAGTAGCCCCAGAGAGAATCATGAGCCTTGCGTCCTCAAAGGTCCGAATGCCCCCTGAAGCCTTAATCCCCATTTTGGGACCAACGGTTCTCCGAATCAGCGCGACATCCCGGGCGGTGGCACCTCCCGTGGAGAACCCCGTGGAGGTTTTAACGAAGTCATACCCCACCTTCTTGATGATTTCGGAAGCCAGGACCTTTTCCTCATCGGTGAGAAGACACGTTTCGATAATGGCTTTGGTGACTGTTGTTGGACGGCAGGCCCGCTTCACCGCCCAGAGGTCCTCTTCGAAGGTCTTGAGGTCCCGGGATTTCAACGCTCCGATGTTGATGACCATGTCGATTTCATCGGCCCCGTTTTCGATGGCATTGCGGGTCTCAAAGGCCTTGGTGCGGCTATCGGTTGCTCCGAGAGGAAAACCAACCACCGTGGCCACCTTGACCCCGGTCCCACGAAGTCTTCTGGCACAGAGGGCAACCCAGCAGGGGTTCACACACACAGCGTAGAAACGGTACTGCACAGCTTCATCACAGAGCTTCTCGATCATTGCCCTTGTGGCATCAGGTCGAAGGAGGGTATGGTCGATGTAGCGGGCAATGTCTGAAGGAGTCAAAACAAGGTCACAGGCACACTCTGAGGAGCTCTGTGGAGCACGCGCCCGTTGCTCCTCACTCCGGGAAACACCTTGAAGCCTGGCCAATACCTCTTTTGTTACCCGTTCGATAAGCTCTTCTCGATTCATGGTCCGAAATGACCCCTCTCCACCGCCATGATTTTGTTCACCCGGGACCAGTGCCGTCCCCCGGCAAACCGCGTCTCAAGCCAGAGTTTCACGAGCTCACACAGTTCCTCCGGCGAGTGTCGGGCTCCAAGGGTGAGGACATTGGCGTTGTTGTGCTCGCGGCTGTTGATGACGCTGTCCCGGTCATAACAGAGCGCCGCCCGAATACCCCGCACCTTATTGCACACCATACAGGAACCGATGCCCATCCCGTCAATCATGATTCCCCGTTCGCACTCCCCGGAGGCGACTTTCTGCGCCACCTTCACGGCAAAGTCCGGGTAATCCACACTCTGGTCTCCGCTGAATGTCCCCACATCGTACACCCGGTACCCCAAAGAGGTGAGGTACCGCTTGAGGATTTCCTTTGCCTCGAAACCTCGGTGGTCCGAGCCAATGGCCACCCGTACCACATGGTCTTTCTGGTTCACAGGATCAGGATCGGTCTTTGGGGGAGTCCCCAGGGCATGCAGCCCTCCCACCACGTTCTGGACGACTCGGGAAAAGCTCCGTTCTGGCATCGTCTCTCCCCCTACTGCTCAATCTCATCCACGATTCCCACGATGAGCATCCGGATTGGTGCCTGGGGATCGCCAAGAATCGTCCGGCAGGAATTCCCCTCATCAATCACAAGCACCGTATCCCCAACCCCTGCCTGGACCATATCGAACGCCAGAATCGTCTGGCCCTTTGGTCGTCTTTCCCCGTCAAGGGGTTGCACCACCATGATTTTCAGACCCTGGAGGATGGGGAGTTTTGCCGTTGACACCACATTCCCCACAACTTTCCCGAGCATCATGGGGATGCAGCCCCCTCAATATTCACCGCATCGACAATACCCAGAATCGTGCAATCGGAGGGGTTGAACCAGTTCGGGAGCGCCAGTGCTGCCTCCCGCCCTCCCTCAAAAAAGACAATGTCTCCTGGACCGGCCTGAACCGTATCACAGGCGACAAGCGGAGATCCGACCTCTTTGAGGTTCTCATCAAGAGGCTGAATGAGGAGGAGCTTGATGCCCTCGAACGAAGGAACTTTCTGCGTGGCCACCACCGTCCCAATAACCCGAGCAAGCTTCATGTTTCCTCCTCCTCACACGATGCGGAAGTAGTCCACCAGAGTACAACGCCGCTCCCGGGTGAAGGTCCGGGCGCGGGTGAGACCCTCTCCGGTGGGGGTAGCAATGGTGAAACTGGTGAAACCAGCGCCACCCTTCCCGAGCCCACTGTACGCCGGGCCGTTCTTCACAAAGATGGAACAGTCCATCATTTTCGCCATTTTCGAGAGATTGGCAATATTCCGGGAATGCATGACCGCCGTGTGCCGGAAATGGTGCTCACACTCCACGGCAAACTCCATAGCCTCTTCCACGTCATGGAAACGCACAACAGGAATCACAGGGAGCAATTGCTCCGTCCAGACCAGGGGGTTATCCCGATCGACTTCACCAAAGAGAATCCTCGTGTTCTCGGGAACCCGAAGGCCGATTTCCCGGGCAATAAAGGACGCATCCTTTCCAACCCATTCCCTCTTTGGCTTTCCGGGCTTTCCCGGTCCTCCCGGTTCATCGATGACCAGACGTGTGACCTCCTCCATCTGGTGTCGATTGAGCCGAAAACCCCCGTTGAACTCCATGGCCTTCTCGAGGTCCTCGGCAACCTCGTTCACCACGAGGATTTCCTTCTCGCAGACGCAGACGATGTTGTTGTCGAAACCGGCACCGAGGACGATATCCCGACCCGCCTTGGCAATATCGGCCGTCTCGTCCACCACACAGGGAGGATTTCCGGGACCGGCAGCAATAACCTTCTTGCCGCTCGCCATAGCCGCCTGGACCACCCCTCCCCCGCCGGTGACCACAAGAAGGCGAACCACGGGATGCTTCATGAGTGCCTGAGCGGACTCGAGGGTGGGGTTCCCGATGGCGCAGACGAGGTTCTCTGGACCCCCGGCTTCGACGATGGCTTCGTTGAGGAGCGTCACGGTAGCGCAGGATGAGCGCTTTGCCCCCGGATGGGGATGGAAAACCACGGCATTTCCTGCCGCCACCATGCTGATGGTGTTATTGATGATGGTGGAGGTGGGGTTGGTGGACGGAGTGATGGAGGCAATCACCCCGTAGGGTGCCCGCTCGACAAGGGTGAGCCCATGTTCATCGGTGAAGGCCATAGGCTCAAGGTCCTCCACTCCTGGCGTTTTCAGGGCAGCGAGGCGGTTCTTCTCGACCTTATCCGCCACGCGACCCATTCCCGTTTCCTCGTGAGCCATCCGGGCAAGGGTTTCCGCTTCCCGCACAGAAACCCTCCGGATGGCACGGATAATGTTGCGGCGGGTTTCAAGGGGGAGCTCCATGAGCTTCTCGTGAGCCTTCCGGGCCGCCCTTACCGCATCCTCGATGTTCTCGAAAACCCCCGCACCCCGCAGAGGGGGTTCTTCCCGAACTTCTGGAGCTCTCGGGAGCACCCCGCTTTTTTCGAGTCTCTCAATCACCTGCTCCACAATGGAGCGGATATCGGCTTCCTTAACCTCCATACGTCAACCCCACCTTCAAAAGAGAAAGTACGGCCGGATATCGGGATGGGGACTGGGAATGATGACTTCCTTGCAGAGGAGCCCCCGATGGGCAATCACCGTTTTCGCTGCCGAGACGGCTGCCTCCACCTCGTGGATATCCCCCATCATCTTCACGTACGATTTTCCACCCATGCCCACCGCCAGGCGCACCTCGGTAATGAGGACATCGGCCGTCTTTGCCGCCACATCGGCCGCCTCAATGCTGGCGATGGCCGAAAAAGCCTCGACCACCGCTACGGCATCCCACATCTCGCAGACCACCGTTCCCAGAATGGCCGGGATAACCTGGGGATGGAGATTGGGGATGAAGAGCTCATCCACCACGCAACCTTCTCCGGCTTCCTTCCCCGCGGTGAGCGAGGCGTCAACTTCGGCCACCTCCCCACTCACCACGATGAGGAATTTTCCCGGACAGATGGTCTTCGCATCAACAACCCTCACCGGTGCAGCCTTCACCATGGCATCCAGGGCCTTGATGCCTATGGCGATGGAATTGAATTCCAGTGCTCCCAGAACGACGATGTCCATTCGTCCACCTCAGCTACCGGGCTTCAATAACCACTCGCTCGTCATCGACAAAGACGACACGCCCCCCGATGCTGGCATGCACACGGGCACTGACTTCCTCTCCCGCCTCTCCCACAAGGTCTCCTTCCTGCACCACGTCCCCTACCCTGACCACTGCTCGAGCCGGAGCCCCCACGTGCTGCTTCAGGAGAAGCTCAACCCGCTCCGGTAGCGGAACCTCTCGCATCCGGAAAAGCGGGCGCTTCTCGTACTCTTCAACCCGGAGTCTCCCCTTGATCCGCAAGACCGGGACCTTCCGGTACGGAAAGTCCACACGGGTCTGCAGAGCCCTCTGGGGAAATACCGGTCGATACTGCATCCTGAGGAAATGCTCTTTGATCGCCCGGTTCACCAGCCTCGGAGAGAGCTCCATCGGGCAGGCAATTTCACACAGGCCACACTCGCTGCAGAGCACCGCACGCTCGATGGTTTCAGGGGGCACATCAAGCCCAAGGGCAATCTGCCGCATGATCTTGTGCGGAGCCAGGTCATGCCCCAGAAGATACCGGGGGCAGAACTCCGTACAGTACGTGCACTGGCAGCAGGCGGTCTTGCTCTGCCTGATAATGAAGGGAAGGGGCAGGGTCTTCTTCTGCACGAGAACATGGTCCCGGGGGAGGACAAAAAGACCCGAAGTCGTCTTCGTTACCGGGGCTTTCAGGTCGGTGGTCACCGACCCCATCATTGGCCCTCCCACAAGGAGGACGAAATCGTCCACCGTGGCGCCGCCGCAGTGCTCCAGAACCTTTTCAAAGGGTGTCCCCACCCGCACCCGGAGGACCGAAGGCCGGCGAACTTCCCCCTGACAGGTCAGGGTGCGCTCGATCACCGGTTTCCCCTCCACAGCCCGGGCAACGTTCCGGAGCGTCTCAACGTTCAGCACCACCACGCCAACTGAAGGAGGGATCCCTCCTTCAGGAACAATACGCCCGGTGACCTCCCGCACAAGCAGGAACTCATCCCCCGCCGGATAGTAATCGCCCAGAGAGAAAATGCTGAGACCTTTCTTCCCCTGAGAGGCTTTCCGGAGGGCTTCCTCTGCGGGGGAACCCCTGCCTTTCAGAGCAATGACGCCCTTTCTGGCCCCGGTCGCTTCCATGGCGAGGCAAAGACCCGTAACCACTGCTTCCGCTTCTTCTTCCATGACAAGCTTGTCGTTCCCAAGAAGCGGCTCACACTCTGCACCGTTGGCAATGACCACCTCAACGGAGCGAGAGAGCTTCACATGGGTAGGAAAGCCTCCTCCTCCTGCACCAACCACTCCCATGGCTTTGACGGCTTCGGGAACTGTCATCGCCCTTCTTCCTTCCGGAAGACGACCTGGCCGTTCTCTTCTATGCGATCCACGATGCCAACAATGACACAGTCTATGGCCTTCTGGTAGGTGAACTCGGTCTGGCGGGCCGAACTCCCCTGGGAGATAAGGACAACTTCGCCTCTCCCACTCCCCACAAGGTCAAGGGCCACCAGGTACTCGCCCTTTTCTCTCCCCCGGGTATCGCAGGTCCGCACCAGAAGGTACTTCCCCCCGGCAATACCATCGTTTTTCTGACTTGCCACCACCGTTCCAACAACCTTAGCCAGAATCATGCCTTTCTCCCCTGGTTACGTGGTCACAACGGCGTCCTTCTGGTACACTACTTTCCCGTCGACCTCAATTGCATCCACAATCGCCACAATGGCGGCATCGCTTGGTTTGCCCTCGGTGATCGCAGTCATCCGGGCGCTACTCCCTGAAACGTAGAAAACGATTTCTCCCTTTCCTGCCCCGACACAGTCCATGGCCACAAGGTAATCCCCTTTCCCCTGGAGCGTCACGGGGTCAATTTTCTCAAGGAGCAGAAACTTGATGCCCTTGATTTTCTCCTCTTTGCGGGTGGAAACGACCGTCCCCACCACTCTGGCGAGAATCATAAAGCGATGTTCTCCCTTTCAATCCTTTTCACCGATGGTGATGTCCTTCTTCTTGCCACCCCGACCAAGAGGAAGAACCTCGTCCACATTCGGATGAGGACGCGGGATGATATGGACAGAGACAACCTCTCCAACCTTTGCTGCCGCAACCTGTCCGGCATCAAGAGCCGCCCGCACCGCTGCCACGTCCCCTCGCACGATAGCGGTGACGTACCCTCCGCCAATCTTTTCGTATCCGACGAGTTCTACCTTTGCCGCTTTGACCATGGCGTCAGCTGCCTCCACCATCGCCGCAAACCCACGGGTCTCAATCATGCCCAGAGCATCTGAGTAGACTTCGCCCATCGTTCCCTACTCCTTTCCATTCGTTCGGGAGGGAGCGCTGACTCCCTCCTGAGGTGTTATTATTTACACAGATTCTGTCATGTATATAACACATTGCTCTTCTCCTGTCAATGAGGGACGGAGCGTTTCCGTTTTTTCGCTTGAGGCTTTTTTGGTCTTGCGCTAAGGTATTTGGAAGAAAGGAGGAAGGGCTATGCGAGTGGGATGCATGGGAGAACTCCTTGTAGAAATCATGCGGGATAAGGTGGACGTTCCTCTGGGTGTTCCCGGGGTTTTCCTCGGGCCGTACCCCAGCGGAGCCCCGGCAATTTTTGCCGATTGTCTGGCTCGCCTGAAGGGGGAGGTCTTTTTCGTCGGCGCCATCGGGCGAGACGACTTCGGTTTTCTCGTGCTTGAGCGGCTGCAAAACGACGGAGTGGACACCTCGGGCATCAAAATCCTCGACGACTTCACCACCGGAGTGGCCTTTGTGACCTATTTCAGCGATGGTTCCCGGAAGTTCATCTACCACATCTCCCGGGCAGCTTCAGGACAGATATTCCCCGAGGACATACGGGAGGAGGATTTCGTAAAAGTAGACCTCCTGCACGTCATGGGCTCCACCATGCTCATCAACGAGAACTGCCGGGCTTCTTATGAAAAGGCCATCCGCATCGTCCGGGGAGCGAAAAAGCGTGTGAGCTTCGACCCCAATTTCCGGCCTGAGCTTTTAGGGAAAGACCGGGCCCGGGAGCTCTTCCTGCCTATTCTCAAGGAGAGTTTCATCGTCTTCCCCACCGAAGAGGAACTCTCCGTCCTCACTGGAGAACAGGATCCCCTGAAGGCCGCAGAGAAAGTGCTCTCGGAAGGCCCGGAGATTGTGGCCATCAAACAGGGAAAGCGGGGGTCCACCGTGGTGACGAGGAAGGGGGTGTACACGCTTCCGGCCTTCCCCGTGGAGGAAGTCGATCCCACAGGGGCAGGAGACTGTTACTGTGCCGGGTTCCTGGCAGCCCTCTCCCGGGGGATGAGCGTGGAAGAGGCAGGGAGGTTTGCCAACGCCGTGGGAGCCCTGGCGGTAACCAGAAAGGGACCCATGGAAGGAGCTCCAACCTGGGAAGATGTGGAAGCATTCCTGGAGCGTTTCTAAGGAAGGAGGAAGAGGATGTTCCCCCGCGAAACGGTTGACGCAAGCCCCATCCGGGAGAAAGCCCAAAAGGCCGGTGTCCCGGTTTGCGATTTCCTGATGCGGAAAATGCAGGAGCTGGCAGAGCTTGAGGGGAAACCCCAGACACTCCTTGCCGTGTGCCCCAATTCCCGGACGGTCATCCGGGCAGCCCTGCGGGCAGCCAAACGAGCCCGGGCCCCAGTGAAGTTCGCCGCCACGCTGAACCAGGTGGACATCGACCGGGGATACACGGGGCTCACCCAGAGGGAATTCGTGGAACTCGTGAAACAGGAGGCCGAGGCCATCCACTTTGAGGGGCTCATCATCATCGCCCTGGACCATGGGGGACCATGGGTGAAAGACCGACACACCATCGAGGGATGGGACCTGAAAACGTGCATGGACTGGGTGAAGCGGTCGTTTGAAGCCGCGCTTGACGCAGGGTACGACCTCCTCCACGTTGACCCTACTGTAGACCGAACCCTGCCTCATGGGACGACGCTCCCTGTGGAGACGGTCATTGAGCGGACGGTGGAACTCATCGAGCATGCGGAAAACCACCGGAAAAAGCGGGGACTTCCTCCCGTCTCTTATGAAGTAGGAACCGAGGAGGTCCATGGGGGACTTGCGGACCTTGGGGTTTTCGAGCGGTTCCTCTCTGGGCTTAAAGACGCCCTGAAGGCCCGGGGACTTGAGGGAGTCTGGCCGATTTTCGTGGTGGGGAAGGTGGGAACAGACCTCCACACCACGCTTTTCGACCCCCAGGTTGCCCAGGTGCTTGCCGAAAAGGCCCGACCTTATGGGTCCTTTATCAAGGGACACTACACCGACTACGTGGAGAACCCCGAGGACTATCCGAAATCGGGCATGGGGGCAGCCAACGTGGGCCCAGAGTTCACCGAAGAGGAGTACAACGCTCTGGCTGAGCTCGCCCACATAGAAGAGGAGCTCTTTGCCCGGAAGCTGGTGGTCGAAAAATCAGAAATCCTTGAGGTCCTCACTCAGGAAGTCCGCAAAAGCGGGCGCTGGAAGAAATGGCTCCTCCCCGAAGAAATGGGAAAGGACCTCCTGGAACTCCCCAGAGAGCGGAAAATGTGGCTGGTGAAAACAGGATGCCGGTACATCTGGGCCCAGCCGGAAGTGGTGGCGAAAAGAGCGCTGCTTTACGAGAACCTGAAAAGAAACGGATACTTCCCGGAGGACATCGTCCTCACAGCCATTGAACGCGCTCTTGATAAGTACTTCCGGGCGTTCAACCTCGTGGACCTTGACCTTCGGCTTCAAAAAGTCCTGTGAAGTGGTATGATAGAGGGGAAAGGAGGGTATTCCCCGTGAAAGGTCGCCTTTTCTGTGGGGCTGTTTTCGTAGTGGTCGGGGTCCTGGCGCTCTGTGGCCTCCTTTTCGCCCAAGAGGAAGAGTTCACCATCCTCTCCATCCTGCCACCCCCCGACACCCTGGTTCCACCGGTGCTCACCGAAATCCGTATCGTCTTCTCCCGAGAAGCCGTCACCCGTGAAGATACCGGGGTTCTCAGGGATTTCTCCTTCCTTCCCCTCTCAATCAACCCGCCCCTCCAGGGGCAGTTCCTCTGGGAGGATGAGAAAACCCTGGTGCTGAAGCCCAAAGGAGCGCTTCGGGAAGCTACCCGGTACGTTTTCCGTTTCCGGGATGACTTCCGGGATGTGCGGGGCAGGCTCCTTGCCGGGCGCCACGACTTCACCTTCTCCACCGAGCCCCTTAGGGTCCTTGGCATCAAGCAGGTGGACTACACCGAGGAAGGTGGGGCGGTGCTGGAGTGCAGTTTCTCCCTTCCTGTGCTTCCCCAGAAACTCCGGGGGTTTCTGACGCTTCGGGATGCCCAGGGAAACGAAATTCCCTACGCGCTCCCCTTAGGTCCGGCAAGCACCAGGCTCTACCTGACAACCGTTCCCCTTCAGGAACCGGTACTTTCCGTGGAAATCCTCCCCGGACTCACGAGCGAGCGGGGTCCTTTAGGCCTTGAGGATGCCTACCGGAAGACCCTTGAAGTCACCTACGCCTTTGAGATTCTGGGGAACTGGGTGTACTTCGAGAGCCCTGAGTCCTGCGTCATCGACTTTTCCACGTCCACCCCTGTCGATCCGGAGACTCTCGCCCCCTTCGTCCGCGTGGACCCCCCATCCCCTTTCACAGTCCGCCGAAGCTACGGAGGGTTTGCGATTGTTGGACCTTTTCTCCCCAGAGAACGGAAGGTCATCACCGTGAAGCGCGGGGCCCAGGCAAAGAACGGAGCGAAACTCCTTGAAGACTTCACCCAGGCGGTCATCATTCCCGACCTCTCTCCTTCCGTTGCCTTCCCCGTTACCGGGACTTACATCACTGAAGCGCTGGGGACACGAATCCCCGTAATGCTCCTCAATGTTCCCAAGGTACGGGTGCTCCTGTGGCGGCTTTACGACAACAACATCCCCATCGCCCTGGCAAACCTCCCCCAGGTTCCCGCCGAGGCTTTAGGGGAACTCGTTCGGGAAGAGACACTCTTCAACGACAGTCCTCCCAATGTCCCCGTGCGGAAAGCCTTAGACCTTGTGCACCTCACGGGAAACCGGAAGGGAACGTATCTTCTCATCGCCCAGGACGCAAGCGATGAGGGTTGGGCTTTTGCTGAGCACCTTGTGGCCTTCACCGATATCGGTATCGTCGCCAAGGTCTTCCCCCAGGGTATCCTCGTCTGGGCCAATTCCCTGCGGGATGGAACACCCCTTGTCAACGCCTGGGTCAAGGTCTTCTCCCGAACCAATCAGTTGCTCCTTGAAGGAACCTGCAATGAGGAAGGACTCTTCCTGGGGACTCGGGACATCCCCTGGGACGAAAAGACCAGACCCTACATCGTCACGGTGCAGACCCCGGATGACCTCTCGTTCCTGGTTTTAGATGGAGAACTCTTTGCCGTAAGCGGCTTTGACACCACCGGGCGGGAGTACCTGCGAAAAGGCTACGAGGCTTTCCTCTACCTCCCCCGGGGAGTTTTCCGGCCAGGTGAAGAACTCAAGGCCCAGGCCATTGTCCGGGGACCAGAGTTCCTTCCGCCGCCAGCTTTCCCCGTCCGGTTTGCACTGAGAAACCCTCTGGGCCGGGAAATCGCGGAAGAAAGTACCGTACTCTCCCCACAGGGTGGGGCAACCTTCTCTCTTCTACTCCCGGAGAACGCCCTCACAGGAGCGTACGTCCTCTCCCTTACCCTCCCAGACGGGAAAACGGTCCTTGCGGAGAGGCAGTTCCTCGTCGAAGAGTTCGTTCCTCCTCGCCTCCGGGTCAACCTTCAGGCGAGTTCTCTTCTGGCCGCAACTGGAGAAGACGTGAGTGTGGACGTTGCCGGTGAGTACCTCTTCGGTCGGAAGGCATCGGGGCTCCCCTTCACCGCCCAGGTGGTCTTTGAAAGTACTCTGCCCTCCTTCCCCGATTTTGCCACCTATACCTTCGGCAACAAAGAAGCGACCTTCTCCCCCTTCACCCTTCCCCTTGGGGAGGGGATGCTCAACGAAGAGGGAAGGGCGTCCTTCTCTTTCACGGTCCCTTCGGACCTCCGTCCTCCTGCCCTCCTCACCGGGAAAGTCACCGTCACCGTGAGCGATCCTGCTGGTCGCCCGGTGAGTGAGAGCCTGAGCATTCTGGTTTCTCCCTACCCCGTGTACCTGGGAGTAGCCCTCCCGGAAGGGGAGTTTGAACCGGGAGTCCCCCTCACCATTGCCCTTGTGGCACTTGACAGAGAGGGAAAGCCGAAAGAAACCGGAGTGAATCTCCGGATCTTCCGCATCCTGCGCCATTTTGTGCTTTCTGCCCCGGAAGAGGGAGAAAGCCTGCGGTACCGGGAGGAAGAGGAATGGGTGCCTGAGGTGGAGACTTTCCTTTCCCTTGCCGAAGGGAAGGGAACCTACACTTTTACGCCTGGAACCTACGGAGAGTACCTCCTTGAGGTGAGCGAGCCCCAGTCTCTGAGCACCACTACCCGCAGGTTCTTCGTCTTCGGGCGGTACGGTCTTGCCCCCCAGGGTGAGGCCCTGCCGGACCGCCTCAACCTTGTCCTTGACAAATCCCGATACCGCCTGGGGGAAGAGGCCACCCTGCGGTACCGGGCACCATTCGCCGGAAAAGCCCTGTTCACCGTGGAAACGGACACCATCGTGTCCGCTCAGGTTGTTGCGCTTGAGGAAAGCGGCGAAATCCGCTTCGAGGTCACCGAGGCCATGGCCCCCAACGCCTACTGTTCCCTTGTGCTCCTTAAGGAAGGTACCCCACAAGAAGGCCCGCTTCGGGCCCTGGGGGTCACGCCCCTCTTCGTGGACCAGGAAGACCATCGCCTCGTGGTGACCATCACGACCCAAACGAGCACCCGCCCCGGGGAGAAACTCCCCTGTACGGTGACGGTCCGGGATACCCATGGAAATCCCGTTCCCGGAGCCGAAGTCACCCTAAGCCTTGTGGACGTTGGCATCCTCGCCCTCACCGATGAGCCCGTCCCCGATCCCCTGGGGTTCTTCTCCGCCAAGCGCCGCCTCGGGGTCGGAACCTTTGACCTTTACAGCAACCTCATCCTGGGTGAACCCTCAACAACGCCCCTGCTCCATCCGGCCGGAGGTGCTCCGGAAGAGGCCTTCCTCAAGGCACAGCTCTCCTTCCTCCGTCCTGCACTCTTTGAAGTCCTCTCCCTCTTTGTCCCCGGTCTTGTCACCGACAAAGAGGGAAAGGTCACGCTCGAACTCTCCCTCCCCGATATAGCCACAACGGCACGATTGGTGGCCCTGGCCTTCAAGGAGGACAAGTTTGGAAGCAGCGCCATAGAGGTCCTCCTTGAAGAGGAGATCGTGGCCGAGGTCCTCCATCCAAAAGTCCTGGCCCCGGAAGACACCTGCACCATCCCGGTCACGGTTTTCTCGAAAAACGATGCCCCAACCCAGGTGACGCTCACCCTTTCGACCAACGACCTCCTCGAGGTCACCCCAAAAGCAGTCACCCTCACCCTCCCACCCCGGGGGAAAGACGTGGCCTACTTTTCAGCAAAAACCCTGGGGATTGTCGGAGATGCGGAGATGAACCTTTCGGTGTGCTTTGCAGAAAAAACAAAGCACAGGGTTTTCCGCTTCCCCATACGTCCGGCCGCTCCAAGAATCACCGTCTCCTTTGCCGGAAGCATCAACCCCGGTGAGGAGGAAACCCTGGACATTCCAGAGAGCTTCGTGGTCCGGACTTTTGGGGGGCAACTGCTTCTCTCCGGCACTCCCGACGTGGACCTCAGGCGTCTTGCCTCAATCCTCTGGGAGTACCCGTACGGGTGCCTGGAGCAGACGACTTCAAGTGGCTGGGTGGCCCTGCTTCTTCCAGAATACCTGCAGGACCTTGACCCCCTCCTTGCTCCTCGGGCACTTGCCGAAAAACACCTCATGCGGAAGATTCGCCGAATCCTCTCCCTCCAGACCCCTGATGGTGGTTTCAGCGCCTGGCCGGGAGGAGGGAGCCGTCCCTGGGATTCGGCGTACGCTTACCACTTCCTCCTGGAGGCGCACAAACGGGGTATGGACATTCCTTCCTCACCCCTTGAGGAAGCCAAAAGCTACCTCCTGCGCTTGCTCACCACGCCACCGTACACCAGCTGGGAAGAAGAACTCCGGGATTTCTACACCGCCAAAGCCTACGCCGCCTATGTCCTTGCACTCTCTGGGGAAAGGCCCCTGAGCACCCTTGAGGAACTCCGGGAAAAACGAACGTACCTCAGGGGGTCAGGAGTCTTCTTCCTCGCCCTCACCTATGCACTCCTTGGCCAAAGGGACCTTGCCCGTAGCCTAGTTGGGGAGTGGACGCCAGATCTCTCCGGAGAGCCCCAAAGCGGTGGGGTGTACGAATCGCCCCTGCGGGAGGGGGCTTTAGCCCTCCTCCTTGAGCTTGAGCTTGACCCCACCCACACCCGGGCAACGTACCTTGCGGGGAAACTCCAGGAGGTTCTCAAGGAACGGGCGTATCTTTCCACCCAGGAAGCGGCGTTCCTCCTCCTTGCCCTTTCCCGGTACTTTGCCCAGGAAAGGCGAGCCGAAACCTTCGAAGCGAGAATCCTTGGGAAAACCGGCGAGACCCTTGCTTCCTTTAGCGGCAAGGACCGGGCAGGTCTTGACCTCGCCCTCCTCCCCTCCCCGCCGTGGACCATCCGGAACGAAGGCCAGGGGAGAATCTTCTACCTTCTCCATACCGAGGGTGTGCCGGCAACGCCTCCATCACCCTGGGACCGGGGCATGGCGGTCCGGAGGACGTACCTCGATGCCTCAGGAAATCCCCTGAAAGACCTCGTCATCCCTCGGGGCGAGGACATTCTGGTCCTTCTTGAGCTTGAAGCCCCAAGGCCCCTCGACAACGTCGTGGTGGTGGACCTCCTCCCCGGAGGGCTGGAGTTCACCCACCTTGAAACCTCCGGGGAAACCGGGGAAGCAACGCTCCCAGCCTTTGTGGACCGCCGGGACGACCGGGTGGTGCTCTTCTTCTCGCATCTTGAGGGGAAGGTATCGTACCGCTACCGTGTCACGGCCGTTACTTCCGGGACGTTCACCGTAGCTCCAGTACAGGCAGAGTGCATGTACAATCCAGGGATATCGAGTCTCTCCGGAGGTGGAACGCTCCGGGTAGAATGATGCGGAAGAGAGGACGCAGCATCCTCTGGGGTGTGCTCTTGGGAGGTGTGGTGCTTCTTGGGGGAGGGATGTACCTTCTCTCCCTCCCCCTTGAGGTGACTCCTTTTTGTACCTACACTCCCTCCTTTGCGCTCTACGACCGGGAGGGACGGCTGCTCTGTCTTCTTCGCTCCCCGGACGATGCATGGCTCATCCCAGTACCCCTCAAAGAGATGGGGAAGTGGATTCCCCTCCTTGCAGTGGAGAGCGAGGACCGGAGATTCTTCAGCCACCCTGGCGTGGATTTCCTTGCCCTGGGCCGGGCAATCTGGCAGAACCTGTGTGCCCGGAGGGTGGTCTCTGGAGCCTCCACCATCACCACGCAGCTTGTGCGGCTTGTTCTACCCCGGGAAAGGACCCTGAAGGGGAAACTCGGCGAATACCTTCTGGCACTGCGCCTTGAGCGTGTCCTGAACAAGGAGGACATCCTCGAGTCGTACCTCAACCGGATCCCCCTTGGGGGCAACATCAAAGGGGTTGAGGCCGCTTCCTGGTACTACTTCGGCAAAAGCGCAAAAGACCTCACCCTCCTTGAGGCCGCTTCCCTGGTGAGCCTTTTCCCTGCCCCGGAACGGTTCCGGCCCGATAAAAACCCCGAAGGCTTCCTGAAGCGGCGGAACGCCCTTCTTGAACGCCTCTGCCGAAGAGGCATCATCGCTCAGGAAGCATACGCCCTGTACGCCTCTTTTCCCCCTCCCATTCCCCGGGGCTTTCCCCGCCTGGCATACCACGCTGCCTGGTTCCTGCGGCAAACCACGACCTCACCCCGGGTCTTCTCCTCCCTTTCCTTTCCCCTCGAGGAGTGGCTTGAGCGGCTCCTCGACGAGGCTCTGGTTACTCTCCCCCGGGAAATCACCGCCTGCGCGGTGGTGGTGGAGAACAGTACCGGCGCAATCCTCGCCTATGTGGGGAACGCCCGCTTCCGCAGAGACCCCGAACAGGCTTTTGTGGACTGCCTCCAGGCCCCCCGCTCTCCAGGTTCCACTCTGAAGCCTTTTGTGTACGCCCGGGCCTTTGATCGGGGGCTTTTCGTTCCTTCAAGCATCATCGCCGATACCCCCTTTGGCCTTCGCGGGAATGTCCCCCGCAACTTCGACGAAGGCTTCCGGGGACCGGTGAGCTGCGAAATGGCCCTGGCCCTGTCCCTGAACGTCCCGGCCGTGCGGGTGGCCCGAAAGGTTGGCCTTGAGGACGTTCTGGGTCTTCTGCAAACCCTGGGATTCTCCAAGCTGCAAAGGAGTGCCGATTTCTACGGGGACGCCCTGGTTCTTGGGGGATGCGAGGTAACGCCCCTGGAACTCGCCAGGGCGTACACCGCCCTCTCCCGCCTTGGGGAGGCAATCTCCCTGAGTTTCTTCCGCGAGGATGAAGGCCCGCAGAACAAGCGGGTGTTCTCTCCGGGAAGCGCCTACATGGTTGCCGAAATCCTCGCCGACCGTTTCCGCTTCAACCCTCTCCCTAAAAGGACACTCCCCACGCCCTTATGTGCTTTCAAAACCGGAACCTCCTATGGCCTTCGGGACGCCTGGACTGTGGCGTACAACCCCCGTTACACGGTCCTCGTGTGGTTTGGGGATCCCCGGGGCCTGCCCCACGAGGAACTCGTGGGGATACGCCTTGCCGCCCCCTGTGCCCTGCGCATCATGGAGTACCTCATGGGGAGAGAACGGGTGTGGTACGGGTGTCCCGAGGATATCGAGTGGCGGGAAGTCTGTCCAGTTTCGGGGAAAATCGCCTCACCTTGCTGCGAGGGAACAATCCCTGCACCTTTCCTTAAGGGCGTCTCTCCTCTTGAGGTCTGCGACCTCCACGCCACTTCCCTGGAAAATCCATCCTCCCCCTGGTCCGGGGAAGTCCAGGCCGCCCTGGGAAGACCGGACGCCATTCCCCTTGCCATCGTCTCCCCGGTCCCCGGCCGGCGGTACTTCACCCTTCCCGGCGCGTCTTCTCTCCGTCTTCCTCTCCGCGCCGAAGGGGGAAAGGGACCCATCTTCTGGTTCGTGGATGGGACATACGCCGGACAGAGCCAGCCCGGGGGGACCCTCTTCGTCTCCCTTCCCCCGGGAGAGCACCACATCATTGCCTCTGACAAGAGTGGCCAGAGCGATACCACTGAGGTTGTGGTGAGTTCTACGGCCTTCGCAAAAACTCGAAGGGATTTTGGAGCTCCTCTGCCATGATTCGCAAACGGCATACCCCGGCACTCCAGAGTACAACGGTCCTCGTGCTCTTCTTCCTCCTCCTGAGCTACATCTCCTTGGAGAACGCTGCCTCAATCCTCTCCCGAAAGCTTCAAGAGCAGTTCGCCTTTTCTTTTTGGGAAAACGAAAGGATGAAGGACGAATTCGCCCGCTTTTTTGGCCTGAAAAGGCCAGGGACGGGGAAACCCCTCTTCATGCCTCCCCTGATCCTTGCCGACTACGCCGAGGCTCTGGTCTACAAGGACATCCCCTACGGGAAAAAGAGGGGGCAGACACTCGATATCCTTGTGCCTCTGCGTCTCCTTAGCGGCGAAAAGCTCCCGGTGTTCGTCTTCGTCCACGGAGGAACCTGGATTGGAGGCTCAAAGGATGAGGTCCTTTACAGCCACTTTGCCCGGGAAGTCCTCAAAGCGGGGTACCTCTTCGTGAGCCTGGACTATCGGGTTTACCCGAAGGTCCGTTTCTCGGGAATCCTTGGGGATATCCGCCAGGCACTGCTTTGGCTTTTTGCCCACATCGAGGAATACGGGGGGCAAAAGAGGTTTGTCCTCTGTGGTCACTCCGCCGGAGCGCACCTTGTGGCCCTGGCCACCGTGCAGCATGGCGTGCTCCCGGAGGATGTATGTAGGAGCATCACCCAGGTATTCCTCCTAAGTGGTCCCTACGACCTTCCCGCATATGACGAAACCCTCGATATCCCCTTCAAAAACCTCATCCGCCAGGTATTCTTCGACCTCTTCGAGGGAAGGAGCAACCTCAGGGAACTCTCTCCGGTTTTCCAAGTGGAGCACACCCACATTGTCTACGTCCTTGTCGTCGGCGAGAGGGACGAAATCACCCCCAGGGAGCAATCGGAGAAGCTCTTTACGAAGCTCCTTGAGAAGCGCAACACCGCTTTCCTCTTTGTGGTCCCGAACGTGGGTCACGGGGGAACGCTCTTCGTCCTCAACCCCGATTTTGACCGGGAGAGAGCCTTCGCCCCAATCTTTCGCACCCTTCTTGAGGGGAAACCAGAAACGTCGTGGTACAGTAGGGGAAAAGCCTTGCTCCGCTCCTTGGGTTCTTCGAGGTCCTCATCTGGATTGTGGTGGTGAGCCGGCTCATCACCCACACGAGGACCCCCGTCGCTTTTCTAAGGTACGCCGCAGGATTTGCTCTGGGGAACTTCCTGGGTATCTCCATCGAAGAGTGGTTTGCCATAGGGTATGCCATCGTGCGGGTAATCCTACAGCAGGACGGAGAGCGGCTCTTTTCTGCCCTAAAGCGCGAAGGATTCGGCGTCACGGCTTTCGACGGACAGGGGCACCCGGGGACCGGTGAAACGCATTTTCACCGCGGTCCGGCGAAGGGACCTCCGGAAAGTCCTCAGCGTCATTCACACCGTCAGTCCTTCGGCCTTCTTCTCGGTGGAGGACATCCGGGCAGCCCACGCCGGGGTCTTCCAAAGATCAGTGAGGCGGGGGAACGAGGTGACTCAGTTCCCCCAGCGAGCGGAAGAGGGAATGACGAGGACGTACACCGAACGCCTCTTCGGACCGTTGAACTCGTAGAAGTAGATCCGCTGGTCCTCCCCAAGAAGGAGCCTGCCCCGGTGGGCGATGAGAACCTCTGTGGGGGCCACAAAGGCCGCACCGGTTTCCGGCTTTGCAAACTCATCTCTCTCCAGGACCTTCTTCAAGAGGTCGTTGAGCGGCGGCTTTGACGTCCTGGGTTTCCCAGCCTGGATGTTGACTGCCGCATCGCCGTGAGGGACGTAGACGAATACTCCGGCTTCCTCAACCTGGGCCTCCGCCACAATCCGGGCCACCTCATCCGTGATATCGATAACCTCTTCTTTCGCCGTGGTCTCAAGCGTTATCGTCTGGAGCATGCGCTATCCCTCCTCTGGCTACTTTGTGGTTTATTGTACCACGCCCATGGTATAATACGGAAAAAGGGTCCTTCCCGGGTGTTCGGGAAGCCGGTGCGAATCCGGCACGGTCCCGCCACTGTGAGAAGGGACGAAAGGCCCACGATGCCACCGGAGAAAGTCCGGGAAGGCGGGCCGAGTAGGCTTGGACCTTCGAGTCAGGAGACCGGCCCGGGAAGCAGTGCTCGTTCTCTGCGGAGGACAGAGGACGGAGCTTTTCTTTTTTGAGGATGATGGCAACCGCCGTACTCTTTGCGGCTTTTGGAACAACGCAACCGGAGCCCCTGGAGGATTTCGAGGGCTTCCTGAAGCGGGCACAGGAAGTCCTGAGAGGAGTCGGAGTGTTCTCGTCTTTGGTTTCCCCCACGGTGCAAAGACACCACGGGATGGAGGGTCTCCTCACCACCTTTGGGCGGATTCACGATGCAGGGTACACCCGTGTGGTCGTCCAGCCGCTTTCTGTTGTTCCCGGAGCAGTGTACACCGCGGTTCTGAACTTCTGCGCCGCTCTCACAACCCTCAGGGACATCCGGGGGAATCCCCTCTTTGCGGAAATGCTCTTCGGGCGGGCACTCCTTGGAACACCGGAAGACCAAAGAGCGGTGGTCACCGCCCTCACCCCTCTCGTGGCTCCGTACCTCAAAGACCAGGGTACTGCCATTGTTTTCGTAGGACACGGAAGTCAAAGGGGCGAAGCTGCCTACAGGGAGCTCGATGGGCTCGTAACTCGGGCTTTCGGCCCCCAAAGCGGTGTGGTGGTGCTTGAAGGAAACCCGAGCCTTGCAGAGCTCCTCCCAAGGCTCAGAAAGAGCACACAGAGGGTTATTCTCTGGCCCCTCATGTTCTTTACCGGACACCACTTCAAAAAGGACATCGCCGAAGGCCGTGGTTCCTTACGAGAAAGACTCAGAGAGGAAGGGTTCACAGTAGAGGTTCTCTCCCGAGGGCTCCTTCAGGAGGAAACCTTTGTGAAGATGCTCTGGGAAAGAGTGGAGGAACTCCTCACCCATGCGGGGACAGGACATTGAGCGGCTGAGCCTCAGGATGATCCGGAGCGTCCTCCCATCCTACGCCCTGCCTGAAGCGTACACCTTCCTCTTTGAGCGGATTGTCCATGCCACGGCCGACTTCTCGCTCCTTCCGCTTCTTGCGCTCAAAGAGGGGTTCGTCGAACGTTTCTTCGAGAGCCTGACCCCGGGGTACACCATTTTCTGCGACGTGGCGATGGTGCAAAGCGGTGTGAACGAGAAACTCCTGAGGAAATCCGGGGTGCAGCTTGCCACCTTCGTGCACACGAAAGCGTGCGACCAAAGAGCCAGAAAGCACCGCCTCACCCGGGCGGCGGCCTCAGTGGATTTTGCCTGCGAGCAGGGTATCCGGGGGTTCGTCTTTGGCAATTCCCCCACAGGGCTTGGGCGGCTCCTTGAGTGGATAGCAAGAGGGTACCGGGTTGACTGGGTGCTCGCCTGTCCCGTGGGATTCGTGGGTGCTGCAGAGGTGAAGGAAGCGCTCCTGCGTCTTCCCGTTCCCGCCCTGGTGCTCCGTGGCCCCCGGGGAGGAAGCCCCATTGCAGCAGCTGCTCTGAACGCTTTACTCCGGGAGTTCCTGCGGAGGAAAAGCCATGCCTGACCAGGGCGTTCTCATCCCCACCACGGGAACCTGCACTGCCGCCTGCGCAAAGGCCGCCGCCCTGAGGTTCCTCGGCGAATCCCCGGATGCGGTGGAGGTCACCCTGCCCCAGGGAGGGAAAACCAGGGTGGCCGTCGTCACCACCCGGCAGGGTAGGGTATGCTGGGCCGAAACCGAAAAACCCTGCGGCGAAGTCCATGACGTCACCGCAAAAGCCCTCATAAGGGTCCGTTTCACCCCACTTCCCCAGGGGGATATCTCCATCACCGGAGGCACCGGAGTGGGCAAGGTCACCCGGCCGGGACTTCCCGTCCCTCCGGGAGCGTGGGCCATCAATCCCTCTCCTCGCCGGCAAATCACCGAAAACCTCCGAGAAGTCCTCCCCGAAGGCCTTGGTGGGTGGGTGGAGATCACCATCCCCCGGGGTGAGGAGATTGCCCGGAAAACCTGTAACCCCCTTCTTGGCATTGTGGGAGGTATTTCCATCCTCGGTACCACGGGCCTTGTCCGCCCTATTTCCTGTGAGGCCTTCCGGGAAACCATCCGGCTGCACCTTCGCCAGCGGGCCCTCCTTGGGGGAGGAGTCTACCTCGTTTTCGGAAACCACGGGAGAACCTGGGCCCGGAAACTCGGTTTCCCTGAAGCAGCCACAGTCGAGGTGGGAACCTTCCTCGGATTTGCGCTTGAGGTCTGCAGAAAAGAGGGCATCTCTCAGGTTGTGCTCCTTGGCCAGGTAGGGAAGATGGTCAAAGTGGCCGGAGGCATCTTCGACCTCCACCACGAGGTGGCCGATGCCCGGCGGGAAATCCTCTTTGCCCATCTTGTCCGCTTTGGTTTACCGGAGAGGTTCTGGAAAGCGGTGTGGGAAGCCAAAACAACCGAAGAGGCCCTTGAGCACCTCATGGCCTGGGAACGACACCGGGAGTTCTTCACCTACCTCGCGCAGGAGATTTCTCAAAGGGTGCGCACCCGCCTGGGAGGGAAAGCCGAAGTGGAGAGCATCGTTTTTTCCCTCCGGTATGGGGTCCTGGGGAGGGGATGAGATGCCACGGGTGGTGCTCGTCGGTGTGGGGCCGGGGAACCCGGAGTTCCTCACCCTCCGGGGGAAGGAGGCCATAGAACGCGCCCAGGTGATCATGGGGCGGGAGGACCTTCTGAGCCTTTTCCCGCACAAGGTGGGCATTCCCCTTCGGGGAGACGAAAAAACCATGCGGGAACTGATTGGCCAGGTTCTTGAGGATTTCGCCGAAGTGACGGTACTCCTCTCAGGAGACCCGATGCTCTTTAGCCTTGCCAAGCACCTCCCTGCCTCCTGGTCTTTAGAAATCGTCCCCGGGGTGAGTAGCTTCCAGTACTTCCTCGCCCGTCTGGGCATCCCCTGGGATAACTGTCCCATCGTGAACTGCCACGCGACCCAAGACCTCTCGCGCCTTGTCTTTGCCCTGGAGCAGGGAGATGGTGTGGTGGTCTTTGCGGGGCGACGGCTCCAGACCTTAAGGATTCTCGAAATCATCAGGGCTCTGCGAGAGCATACGGAGGTTTTCGCTGGAAAGGACCTATCGCTTCCGGGGGAATGGATTGGGCGGGGAACCCCCGAAAGCCTCGGGGAAGCCCTTCCCGAAGAGGATGGCCTTTTCCTCCTCTTTGTTCCTCCCGGAAAGCGGCGGGGTCTCCGTTTCTTGGAGGACCACGAATTCCTCCGGGGTACCATTCCGCTGACGAAAAGGGAAACCCGTATACTCCTTCTGGGCATTCTGGAGCTCGCCCCAGAGATGACCGTCCTTGAAGTGGGGGCGGGAGCCGGGGGTATGACCGTAGAGATGGCCCGCCGTATCCCCGGAGGGAAGGTGGTAGCCGTAGAGAAGGACCCCGAAGCCCTCGGATACCTCAGGGAAAACCTCAGGCGTTTCTGCATCACCAACGTCGAAATCCACGAAGGTGTCGCGCCTTTTGCTATCCCCGAAAGACCCTACGAGCGGGTTTTTGTTGGGGGAAGCGGGGGGAATCTCCGGGAAATCCTCAAAAAGAGCTACGCCCTCCTCGAGGCGGGTGGCCGGATCGTCTGCAGCGCCGCAACGCTTGGGACCCTTGAGGAGGCCGTGGCAACCCTCGATGCGCTCTGTGGGAGGGATGTTGGGGTCCTCTCCCAGAGCATTACCCGCTTTGTGGGGGGAAGCCGGCAGGGCCAGTCCCTGAACACCGTCTTCATCGTCTGGGGGAGAAAACCATGAAGACCGTGTACTTCGTCGGAGCCGGACCGGGAGACCCAGAACTCCTCACCCTCCGGGGGAAAAGGCTCCTTGAAGAGGCGGACTGTATCGTGTACGCGGGGTCTTTAGTGAACCCAAAAATCCTTGACTTTGCCCGAGAAGAAGCGGTGAAAATCGATAGCTCCCGCCTTTCCCTTGAGGACATCGTCGATTGCATCGAGCGCTTCGTGCGGGAGGGGAAAACGGTGGTGCGCCTCCACTCCGGAGACCCCTCGATTTTCGGTGCCCTCACCGAGCAAATCGCCGCTTTGAACCGGCGAGGGATTGCGGTGACCGTTGTTCCTGGAGTTTCCTCGGTTTCAGCCGCCGCAGCGTGTCTTTGCCGGGAGTACACCGTTCCCGGAGTGAGCCAGACTCTCATCGTCACCCGCTGCGCCGGAACCACTCCCGTCCCCGAAAGGGAAAGGCTGTCGCTTCTTGCCGAACACCGCTCCTCCATGGCCATCCTCCTCAGCGCCCATCTTGCCGGGGAAGTTCAGAGGGCTCTCCTTGAGGCGTACCCTCCCGAAACCCCTGCTGCTTTGGTGTACCACGCCACCTGGCCTGACGAACAGATTCTCACCGGAACCCTGGGAGAACTCGAGCGTCTCTCAGAAGCCCTGCACCGTCGGGAAAGCACCATTATCCTCGTGGGGGCGTTCCTGAAAGCCCAGGGGGAGCGATCACATCTTTACCGGAGGAAAACCCCATGACGGTTGTCATCGTCCCCTGCGTTGCCTCTCCCTCCCTTGAGAAAGCCATACTGGACTTCTTCGGGGAGAAGGCCCTCCTCTGGAGCGGTCCACCAAGGGAGGCTTTCGAGACGTTCTGGGAGCGTGCTGACCTCTTCGTGTGCATCGGGAGCCTGGGCATTGTTGTCCGGTTCATAGCGCCATTCCTCAAGGACAAGAAGGAAGACCCGGGAATCCTCTGCGTTCCGGGTTCCGGGGACTTCGTCATCCCCCTTTGCGGGGGACACGAAAAGGGGGTGAATGCCCTTGCCCTTCGCCTTGCCCGCTTCCTGAAAGCCCGAGCGGTTCTCACCACGGCTTCCGAAGCCTTTGGCGTTTTCACCCCCAGGGAACTCGCTGAGCGCCTGGGGTGTGCCCTTGAGGGAGACCGGGAGCACGAGAAGGCAATCCTCGGTCTTCTTGCCCGCGGAGATCGGGTTCCCCTCTTCGTCGACGACCCCTTTCCCCTTTTGCCCTTTCCCGGCTACGACACAAGGCCCCTCACCGGGCCGCTACCCCAAACCTGTCTTGTGCTGAGCGAGCGACTTTTCCCAAAGACGTCCGCCCTCTTTCTCCGGCCAAAAACCCTCGCCGTGGGCCTTGGCTTTCGGAAGGCGTACGACGCCGAACGCCTGGTCGCCCACATCAGGGATTTCCTTGAAAGCCAGGGCTTTGCCCTCGCCTCTTTGGGAGAACTCGTGAGCATCAGCCGGAAAGCGAAAGACCTTGCCCTCCTTGCCGAAAAACTCGGGGTGCGGAGCGTTCTCGTTGACGAGGACGTCCTTCGAAACATCCCTGCCCCCTCACCCTCACCCTGTGCCGAGAAACACCTCGGCCTTCCGGGAGTGGCTGAACCGGTGCTCCTTGCCCGGGGGTACACGCTCCTTGTCCCCAAAACCGTGTACCCCGAGGTTGCGCTGGCTTTAGGGAGGAAACCGTGGTCCCGAAGAGGGAGCCTGCTCCTCGTCAGCTTAGGGGACGGGGTAAACACCATAACCCTTGAAGCCCTGGAGGCCTTGGAGGAGGCGGAGGTCATCCTGGGGTACAGGGCGTACCTCGACCTCCTTCCCCCTCGCTTTCAAAGAAGGGTCCTCCACCGTTTCTCCCAGATGAAGCAGGAGGTGGAGCGGGCTCAAGAAGCCCTGCGTCTTGCCCGATGCGGCAGTATCGTTGCCCTCGTCTCTGGAGGGGACGTCGGGGTTTTCGGAGCGGTTTCACCAGCGCTTGAAATGGCCCAGGAAGAGGGGATTCCCTTCCGTGTCGTTCCCGGAGTAAGCGCCGTATTTCCTGCCGCGGCTTCCTTTGGGTCTCCCCTTGTGAAGGGCTTTGCTGTGGTGAGTCTGAGCGATTACCTCACCCCCTGGGAAGAAATCCAGAGAAACCTTGAGCGGCTTGCCGGAACCGACCTCACCGTTTCCGTGTACAACATCGTCGGGCAGGGGAAAGAAGAGAAACTCGCCTTCCTCAGGGAAATCTTCGCCAGAGCGCGGGGCCAGGACCTCCCAGTAGGGATTGCGCGGAAAGGAGGGCAACAACGCGTGGTCAGGCTCTGCGACCTCCGCCCTGAGGACCTCGATATGTCGTGTCTCCTCCTCATCCCCCCAAAAGGGGTTCAGAGCTCTGGCGACACCCTCATCGTTCCGAGGGGGTACCGGTGGTGAAGCTCATCCTCATCGGGACCGGCCCAGGGGAACCGGACCTCCTCACCCTTCGGGCTGTAAGGTGCCTCAGGAAGGCCCGCCTCGTCTTTGCCCCCCTTGCCCGATCCGGGGAGAGCCGGGCGTACCGGACCGTCGAAAAATTCCTCCCTCAAGACACCCAGGTTGTGTTCCTCCCCTTCCACGACCAGGAGGATTTCGCTACCCTTGCCCGGGAAGTCGTCGAGGCGATTGCCTCCGGACACCATAAAGAAGCGGTGTTCCTCGTCCTCGGAGACCCTCTCCTCTACTCGTCGTTTTTCCGCCTCTTCTCTGCCCTCCGCACACTCCTTCCGGACCTCACCTTAGAGGTCGTCCCTGGTATCAGCGCCTTTCAGCTGGCGGCAGCATATGCCGCTTTGCCCCTCACCCAGAAAGAGGAAGTCCTCACCCTTGCCCCCGCAACCCTCCCTGAAAAAAGGCTCAGGGCACTCGCTGGGCTTTCCGATACCCTGGTGCTCTACAAGCTCACCGCGCTGAAGGACAGAGAGCACCTCGAGCATCTCGCAGCGGCGTTCCCCCTCTGCCTCCTTGGGGAAGACCTGGGAGGAACGAACCGCCTGACGTTCTCTCCCTCTTCTTTTGAGGGGGTTTCGTATCTTTCGCTCCTTGTCCTCAAAAAGCACCCACCTCATGGTACAATACCCGAAGAGGGGGTTGAGACGATGGAGAACTTCGAATTCTACAATCCCACAAGGGTACTCTTCGGGAAAGGGACCACAGACCGTACTGGCGAGGTTTGCGCCGGGTTCGGGAAAAGGGTGCTTCTCGTGTACGGTGGCGGCAGCATCAAAAAGACAGGGCTCTACGACCGGATCCACCGGAGCCTCACTCAGCACAACCTCGAGGTCTTCGAGCTTCCAGGCATCAAGCCCAATCCTACTCTCAGCAAAGTCAGAGAAGGGGTAAGGCTCTGCAAAGAGAAGAACATCGAGGTTGTGCTGGCTGTGGGTGGCGGCAGCGTCCTCGACAGCGCCAAAATCATCGCCGCCGGGGCGCGCTACGAAGGCGACCCCTGGGACTTCTTCATCGACAAGAGCAAGGTCCCCGGGAGGATTCCCCTTGTGACCGTTCTGACCCTGGCGGCCACAGGTTCAGAGATGAACCACAATGCAGTCATCACGAACGAAGCGACGAAAGAGAAACTCGGACTCGGGCATCCGGCACTCTTCCCCGATGTGTCGATTCTCGACCCTGAAAACACCTTCACCGTTCCGAAAGACCACACCGTCTACGGCATCGTGGACATGATGGCCCATGTGTTCGAGCAGTACTTCCACAACACCCCCGAAACCCCCCTCCAGGACCGCCTGGCAGAAAGCATCATGAAGACCATCATCGAGTACACCCCGAGAGTCCTCGAAAACCCCAAAGACTACGATGCCCGGGCCACCATCATGTGGTGCGGGACGCTGGCTCTCAATCATCTCCTTGAGGCGGGTGTTGAGGGTGACTGGTCAAGCCACGACATCGAGCACGAATTGAGCGCCTTCTACGACATTCCCCACGGGGCGGGCCTGGCCATTGTTTTCCCCCAGTGGATGACGTACGTCCTTGATGAAATCCCGGGGAAATTCGCCCAGTTCGCCGAGCGGGTGTGGGGTATCCCCCGCGGGAACCGAAGCGACGAAGACCTCGGGAGAGCCGGCATTGAAAGAACCCGGGAATGGTTCCGGGAGATTGGTGCTCCCACAACGCTTCGGGAAGTGGGCATTGGGGAGGAGCTCCTCGAAACCATGGCGGAAAAGGCCACCAGACGGGGTCCTTTGGGTTCGGTGAAAAAACTCAAAAAAGAAGACGTCCTGGCCATCCTCAGGATGTGCCTGTAACACCCGGAAGAACCCCTGAAAAAAGCTGGCCTCGGATACGTTCCGGGGCCAGTTTACCCAGGCCTTGAAAGGATAAACCTCGCCGTCTTTACGTGACTTTCTGAAAACCCCAAAAAGGCGGAAGCCCTCTCCCATTCCCCTGAAATTGTCCAGAAGGAACGGGGGATAAGGAGGGAGGTCTTCCGGGAAATCCTCAGCAACATCCCGGCAGCGAGGGCACGACCCCCAAAGCCCTGGCGCAAGGCACGAATAGGTTGACGCTATCCCGCAAAAAACCAGAGTTCCACATTGACTCGGAAAAGGGTATAATGGGGAAGATCACGCAAGGAGGGGATAGAGCCATGAAGGTTGGGATATTTCTTCTGGTGTTCCTCTTCGTTGCTCCTTTTGTGCTGGCGCAGGAATCCACTCAGAGTGGACTTCCTCCTCTTGCTCCCGAAGGGCAGGGGAGTACGGCTCCGGGCGCCTCGCCTTCTCCGCTGGTGCCGGGTGGCCTTTTTCCGGGCTTTGGGGGACAGGGGCAACAGGGGGCATCACGGTGACGCCTCCTTCGCCTCGGGTTACCGTCCGCTGGAAGCAGCTCGACCTCGGTCAGACTTTTGGTGACAACCCCTTAATCACCGGAGTGGTGGATTTTCCCGAAGGATGGCTCGTGAACGTCGATACCTTCAATAGGTCCGTCACTTTTTCTGAGGACGCCACCGGGCTTATAGCGTTCAGTGCGTATCTTGCCATTCAGGACCCCTCTATCCGCAGTGCGGAAGAACTGGCCCAGAGGGTTATTGCCGTTCTTTCCCCGTACATCGAGCATGTCAAAAAGAGGATCGAGGAACTCGAGCGATGAGCTCCCTCTAGCTACCGGAGGGAGCAACTGAAGAGGAAGGCTATCTGGAGAAAGCGTTGCTTCCTGAGGGGGTGGTACCGTGAACTACCGGGTATTTGGCAGGTGTGGCTGGGCGGTGAGTGAGGTGGGTTTTGGGGCCTGGGCCATAGGAGGGGGCTGGGGGAAAGTTGACGAAGAAGATGCCATCGCAGCCCTGCACCGGGCCATCGACTGCGGGGTGAACTTCATCGACACGGCCGATGTCTACGGAGACGGCAAAAGCGAGCGTCTCATTGCCCGGGTCCTGAAAGACCGCAAAGAGCGTGTCTTTGTGGCGACAAAGGCAGGAAGGCGCCTTGTGCCCCATACGGCCGACGGCTACACTGAAGAGAACCTCACAAAGTTCGTGGAGCGGAGCCTGAAAAACCTCGAGGTGGAGACCATCGACCTCCTGCAGCTCCACTGCCCGCCCACGGAGGTCTACTATCGCCCCGAAGTGTTCGCTGCCCTCGACAAACTGGTTGCCCAGGGGAAAATCCGCTACTACGGCGTCAGCGTGGAGAAGGTGGAAGAAGGGCTGAAAGCCATCGAGTATCCCGGGGTGCGCAGCGTGCAGGTGATCTTCAACATCTTCCGGCAAAGACCCGCAGAGCTCTTCTTTGCCCGCTGCCGGGAAAAGCGGGTAGCCATCATCGCCCGGGTGCCCCTTGCCAGTGGCCTTCTCACCGGGAAGGTGACAAAAGACACCGTTTTCCCGCCCGACGACCACCGTAACTTCAACCGCTACGGCCAGGCCTTCGACCGGGGAGAGACCTTCGCCGGGGTGGATTTTGAAAAAGGCCTGGAGGCGGTCGAAGAGCTCAGGACTCTCGTTTCCCCGGGCTTCACCATGGCCCAGTTTGCCCTCAAGTGGATTCTCATGTTTCCTGAAGTGAGCACGGTCATTCCGGGGGCCAAGAACCCCCGCCAGGCAGAGGAAAACGCCAAAGCCTCCGATTTGCCTCCCCTGCAGGAGGACGTTATGGAGAGGATCCGGGAGATTTACAAAGAGTACATTCTCCCCGATGTGCACCACCGCTGGTAGTGAACTTTGGGGATTGTGAGTCACAAAAGAAGGCCCGGGACGAAAGGAACGACGGACTTCCCTTACCCTGAAGGAGGGAGAACACGTGGAGTGGATATTCGTCCTTGTTCCGATTGTAGGGATGCTCGTGGCGATTGTGGCTATCCTTGCCGAGCACCGGGAGAAGATGGCCATGATCGCGCGAGGGTTAAACCCCAAAGACCTCAAGCCACCCCCATCACCACAGGACCTCCTGAAGGGAGGTCTCGTCCTTGCGGGAATGGGAGCGGGATTTCTCCTGACTCAACTTGTCGGACGGGTTACTCCCTGGCTTCTCCTCCCTGCCTTCCTCTTTATAGGCATTGGCGGAGGGCTGGTGGCTTCGTTCTTTTTGACCCGTTCGATGAGCTGAGTCCGAAGCAAGGCCTTCGCCATTTTGTCGGTCTTTACAAGGAGGCCGAAGGGCGCTTCCTGGAAGTTCTGGAGTGCCCGCCTTGACAAACCCTCTTCCCCTTTCCTATACTTGGCTTAACCGGTTCAGTAAACCGGTTCAGATACGCCCATGATGACCATCGCCGAAATCGCCCGTTTGGCCGGAGTCTCAAAAGCCACGGTCTCCAACGTCCTCAACGGACGGGTGGACCAGGTGAGTCCCAAAACCCGGGCTCGCATTGAGCGCATCATCAAAGAGTACGGGTACGTCCCCAAAAGGGCTGCCCGAAGCCTCAAATCCAACCGTACCCGGACCATTGCGCTCCTTTTCCCGCACCTTCCTGCCAACCTCATCGCCAACACCTTCTTCTTCCCAGGGTTTTTGAGCGGTGTTGCCCGGGCCTGTGAGGAGGCGAGTTACCAGCTGCTCATCACCACAAGCGCGAAATCCTGCGATACCGAATTCCACTACGAGGCGCTGGTTCGAAGCCGGAGTGTCGACGGATTCATCGTGAGCGAAATCTTCGTGAACGATCCCCGCTTTGTTGTTCTTCGGGAGTTCCGGATACCCTTTGTGAGCATCGGTAAACCTGAAGGCGAGGACATCTCCTGGATGAGCTGGGTGGACCACAACCAGGAGGAGGTCTCCTACAAAGCGGTGCAGCGGCTCCTTGAGCTGGGCCACAGAGACATCGTGTTCCTCGGCCTTTCCCGGGGGCGGGTCTACACCATGCAGCGACTTGCCGGGTACAGTAAAGCCTTGAAAGAGCGTGGCATCCCCCTCCGGGAGGAGCTCATCCTCACCGAGGAAATCGAGAAGGATGAGGTGGCCGGAAAACTCGGAAAACTCAAGGAACAGGGTATAGCCTTTTCGGCGCTTTTCGTCATCGCCGAGTCCTTAGCTTTAAGTGCCCTGCGGGCCCTGCAGGATCTGGGTTTCCGCGTCCCCCAGGATGTATCGATTCTTGGGAACATCGAAACCGACAACTACCGCTTTTACGTCCCCCAGCTTTCGGGCATCCGTGTGCGGACGGAAGACCTGGGGTATGAGACTGCAAGGCTCCTCATCGACCTCATTGAGGGGAAAGTGCAGGGACCAGTGGGGAAGTACCTCGAGGCGGATTTTGTGGAAGGATGTTCCATTGGGCCACGTGGTGAGAGGGGGTGAGAACCAGAAGGGTTTGCCGGTGTTTGACCCAGTCCGGAGTGCTTTGGAAAAATCCTGAGAAAGGAGGAAAGCAACATGCGGTGGTATCGGCTCCTTGGCGTTGTGGTGGTTTTGGGTCTTTTCCTTGCGGCTTTCGGTGGGGCGTATGCCCAGAAGGTGACGGTGACCATCCAGGATTACTTCGACCCTGCAGGAGGGATGGCAAAATTCGTTGATCGGTGGGCCGAGGAGTACATGAAAAAGAACCCCGACGTTGAGGTCAAGCACGTGTTCATTCCCTTTGCCCAGCTCCTCCCCACCATCCTCCAGCAGGCCCTCACAGGAACGCTCCCGGAAGTTGTCATGGCCGACAACCCCTGGGTGCCCAACCTCATCAAAGCCGGCGTGTACCTTGACATCACCGACAAAGTGAAGGAGTGGGGCTGGGAGAACTGGGAGGACTTCTTCAAGGGCCACCGGGACCTCACGAGCGCCGACGGGAAAATCTACGCCTTCCAGGTTACCACCAACAACCTCGCCCTCTTTTACCGGAAGAGCCTCCTCGAGAAGGCAGGAATTGCCGAACCTCCGAAGACCTGGGCAGAGCTCAAAGAGGTCAGCGCGAAAATCAAGGAAGCCCTCGGCATTTACGGGTTCGGCTTCTGCGCTACCGCAAGCGAAGAGGGCACCTGGCAGTTTGAGCCCTTCCTGTGGAGTAACGGCGGAAGCCTCCTGGAACTTGACCAGAAAGAAGCCGTCGAAGCCCTGAGCTTCCTCGTGGACATGGTGGAGCAAGGGTACACTCCCCGGGATGTCGTCAACGTCTCTGGCCAGGGTGACGTCACCCAGTGGTTCATCAACGGTGAAGTGGCCATGATGGAGAATGGGAACTGGGAATTCGGCTGGCACCTCACTCCGGATGTCCTCGAAAAGCTCGGTGACGTCGGCGTTGCCGCTCTGCCTGTTCCAAAGGAAGGCGCAAAGCCCATCGTGCCTTTCGGTGGAGAATGCTACGGTATCGGCGCAAGCACGAAAGACCCGAAGAAACTCGCCGTTGCCTGGGAATTCTTAAGCTTCATCGCCTCCACTGACGGGATGCTTGCGGCAAACCTCGAGCACGGGGGACTCCCCACCCGGGCCTCGGCAGCGGAAAAGATTGCCGCTCAGAAACCCATCCTCGCGCCCTTCCTGGAGCAGGCAAGATACGCCCTGCCAAGACCCCTTGTGGGTGGTCTTGAGAAGTATCCCGATGTGTCCTCAACCGTCTGGACGGCGATCCAGCGGGCACTCACCGGTATGAAGACGCCTGAGGAGGCCCTGAAAGAGGCCGCTGAGGCCATCCGGGGGCTCTTCTCTCCAGAGGAGTACGAGGCGTACCGGAAGCAGGCCCGGGAACTCATCGCCGCTGCAGCACAGTGACAAAGCGGGGAGGGGTTCTCCCCTCCCCGGAAGGATGAGCGTCATGAAAGGAACAAAGGTTGCGTACTTTTTCCTCCTCCCGGCGTTGCTTTACGTCCTTCTCTTTGGGCTTTATCCCCTTCTGTACAATGTCTCTCTGAGCCTCCGGGACGTTACCTTCATCACCTACATCCAGGGAACCGCCCGCTTCGTGGGCCTCGGCAACTACAGAGAGCTCTTCGCCAACCCCATTTTCCAGCGGACCTTCTCGAACACCCTCCTTTTCACCGGTCTTTCGATTCTCTTCCAGTTCACCATCGGGTTCCTCCTTGCCCTCCTCTTCAACCGTTCCTTCCCCCTCAAGGGGGTGTTCCAGAGCCTCATTATGGTCCCCTGGGTCCTGCCCATCATCGTGAGCGGCTCCTTTTTCCGCTGGTTCTTCAGCGACAACGGAATGCTCAACGGGTTCCTCCTTGCCTTCCGGCTCATCGAACGCCCCATTCCCTGGATCACAAGTGGCCATCTCCCCATTTTCTCCGTGACCATGGCGAACATCTGGCTCGGCATCCCCTTCAACTTCGTCCTCCTCTACACCGGCCTTCAGGGGATTCCCGAAGAGCTCCTCGAAAGTGCCGAAATCGACGGGGCTACAGGGTGGCAGAAAGTGCTTTTCATCATCACACCCCTTCTGCGCCCGGTGATCCTTGCCACCCTGACTCTGGGGTGCATCTTCACGGTGAAGGTCTTTGACCTTGTCTGGATCATCACCCAGGGAGGACCAGGAGACGTCTCACACCTCTTCAGCACCCTGTCGTACTCTTTGGCCTTCAACAAGCTCCACTTCGGAAAGGCTTCCGCCGTCCTCATCGTCATGGTCCTTGTTGTAGCCCTGCTCACGGCGCTGCTCAATCTCTTCCAGAGGGAGGTCTGACATGGAGCGGAAACACCACCGATGGAAGTGGACGGTGTACGCCCTCATCCCCACGGTGATTGTTATTCTCCCCCTCTACTTCATCGCCATCGCCGGGTTCCAGAGTGTGGCCGAAATCTTCCACAAACCTCCCCACCTTTTCCCTCCCAATCCCACCCTCGCCTACTACCGGGATGCCTTCCTCACGCTTTCCCTGTACCTGAAAAACAGCGTCATCATTGCCCTGGGAGTCCTTTGCGTCACCCTCCTTGTGGCCCTCCCTTCGGCTTTCGCCCTTGCCAAGTTCCATTTCACCCTGAAAAGGCCTGCATCGCTGATCCTTGCCTTCACCCAGGTGCTCCCGGCCACTGCGGTCATTATCCCGCTTTTCCTCATCTTCAACCGCATCGGCCTCATCAACAACTACCTGGGGGTGATTTTTGGGATTTCTGTCTTCACCATCCCCTTTGCCACCATTGTCCTCAACGCTTACATTCAGGCCATTCCTACCGGGCTCATGGAGGCGGCGCTCATTGACGGTGCAGGGTTTCTACGGATATTCCTGAGTATCATCCTGCCTTTGGCAAGCCCTGCCATCGCCACGGCAAGCATCCTCACCCTCATCCTTGCCTGGGGGGATTTCATCTTCGCCCTTTCTTTTCTCAAAGAGCGGACACTCCAGCCCATGAGCATCGGGCTCTACAACTTCATCGGACAGTACGGTGTCCAGTGGAACAAACTCCTGGCGGGGAGCATGATCTTCGCCGTCTTCCCCCTCATAGTGGCCCTCCTTGCGGGGAAGGCCATCGTTGCGGGACTCACGGCAGGAGCGTTCAAAGAGTAAACCTGGAGGTGGTGCGCTGTGCGTTTCCATCGTGAAGGAACAAGGCTTGTGGCAGAGGGAGGTGGTGAGCTCATCTGGATTGAACCCTTCGGACGGGATTGCCTCCGTTTCCGATCTTCTTTGCGGGGACGCATTGAGCCTCTTGACTGGACCCTTCTCCCGCAAGAAGAGGTAGAGCCGGAAATCACCATAACCCCTGAAAAGGCGACCATCCGGAACGGGGACATCACCGCCGAAATCGATGCCCGGGGGAGTGTCCGCTACAAAGGCCGAAACGGGCAGGTGCTCCTTGAGGAACTCTGGATTGACGGGAGGGTGCTGAACGCCGACCTCCTGAAGGCCAGGAACTACAAGGCTCGGAGTTCTGAACTCTTCCACATCGCCCTGTACTTCAAGGCCCATCCCAATGAGCACTTCTTCGGTATGGGACAGTACGCCAACGACTGCCTTGACCTCAAAGGGTGCGTCCTGGAGCTTGCCCAGCGCAACACCCAGGTGAGCATTCCCTTCCTTCTGTCCTCCCGGGGATACGGATTCATCTGGAACAACCCCTCCATAGGGAGGGCAGAGCTTGTGCGCAACCACACCCTCTTCGTTGCTGAGGGAGCACGGCAAATCGACTACATTGTCATTGCCGGGGATACTCCAAAGGACATCCTCCGCCGCTACGCCGAAATCACCGGGAAACCGCCCATGATTCCCGAGTGGGCCCTGGGGTTCTGGCAGTGCAAGCTCCGTTACCGGACGCAGGAAGAGCTCCTCGAGGTCGCCCGGGAGTACAAAAGACGGGGCCTGCCCCTCTCAGTCATCGTCATCGACTTCTTCCACTGGCCCCACCAGGGGGACTGGAGGTTCGATCCCCGGTACTGGCCGGACCCCCAGAGAATGGTCCAGGAACTCCAGGAACTCGGCGTGAAGGTCATGGTCTCCATCTGGCCCACGGTGGACATTCAGAGCGAGAACTACCGGGAGATGGCCGAGCGGGGGTTCCTCATCCGGACGGAGCGGGGCATTCCGGTCCTTTTCACCTTCCGGGGCATCACCACCATTTTCGACGCCACGAATCCTGAGGCCAGGAAATTCATCTGGGAGAAGGTGCGGGAGAACTACTACCGCTACGGCATCAAGATGTTCTGGCTTGACGAGGCTGAGCCGGAACTCGGGATGCCCGGGTTCGGGTACGACAACGTCCTCCCCTACGACTACGACAACCTCCGGTACTTCCTCGGGAACGGCCTTGAGGTGAGCAACATCTACCCCTTCTTCTACGCCCAGGCCTTCTTTGAGGGGATGAAAGAGGCCGGTGAAACCGAAATCGTCAACCTCATTCGCTGCGCCTGGCTTGGAAGCCAGCGGTTTGGCGTCGTGGTGTGGTCCGGAGACATCCCCTCAACCTTCGAATCCCTCCGGAAACAAATCAAGGCTGGCCTCAACATGGCCGTCTGCGGCATCCCCTGGTGGACGACAGACATCGGGGGGTTCTACGGTGGAGACCCGGAGAGTCCGAGTTTCCGAGAACTCATCGTTCGCTGGTTCCAGTTTGGGGTGTTCTGCCCCATCTTCCGCCTCCACGGATTCCGCCTCCCCTACCCTGAAGACCCCAACTCTTGTCCAGCGTATGAACTCACCGGGGGACCGAATGAGGTGTGGTCTTTCGGGGAAGAAGCATACGCCATCCTCAAAGAGCTCCTCTTCCTTCGGGAACGCCTGAAGCCCTACATCCTCGAAGGGATGAGGAAAGCCCATGAAGAGGGTATCCCCTTCATGCGGCCGCTCTTCCTCGAATTCCCCGAAGACCCCACCTGCTACACCGTGGAGGATGCGTACTTCTTTGGGCCGGACCTCCTCGTCGCTCCGGTAGTGGAAGAAGGGGCGAGGAAACGCCGCGTGTACCTGCCAAGAGGTGCCCGCTTCACCGACCCCTACACGGAAGTCACCTACGAGGGAGGCCAGTGGATTGAGGCCGACGCCCCGATAGAACGTATCCCCGTTTTCTTACGGGATGGGGCAAGGCTCCCAATCCGCGAATAGCACCACCTCCCCCCTTTCCTCAACCCTGTTTTTCTGGTATACATGGGGAGAGCAGTACCCACGAGGAAGGGGGGAGATGGTGGAATCGTTCCTTTGCGATTTCCCGAAGCACATTTCCGAGGGGTATCGAAGGGGGAAAGCATCCGCCACAAAACCCCTTGCCCGCCCGCCAAAGGGCATTCTCTTCTGCGGCATCGGCGGTTCGGGAATCAGTGGAAGGATTCTTGCCCATGTCCTCAGGCCTTCTCTTTCGCTTCCTTTCCATACCATCTCCTCTCCTCCCCTACCCTCCTGGGTCGACGAAAACACCCTGTGTATAGCCTCCACGTACTCGGGGAACACCGAAGAGACCCTGGCCCTTACCCGGGAAGCTCGGGAAAGAAAGGCGCTGCTTCTTCTCCTTTCCCAGGGAGGTACGCTTGAAAGGGAAAAACACGAGGAGGACGTCTTTGTGCTCCTTCCCGGGGGCCTGCAACCCCGATTTGCCCTGGGGTACATGGTCGGGGGGCTCCTTGGGGCTTTTGAGGGACTCTTCCCCGGGCTCTCTTTCGCCCGGGACCTTGAGGAGACGGGGAAGTACCTCGAGGAAATCATTCCCACGTATGCTTCACCTGCAGGTTCCCCGTACCGCATAGCGAGGGACATAGCGGGCACCATTCCGGTCTTCGTGGGCATCGAACACTTCACAGACGTTGCCGCCTGGCGATTCAAGACTCAGTGCAACGAGAACGCCAAGCACGTGGCCTTCGCAAGCGTACTTCCTGAAGCCATGCACAACGAAATCGTGGGGTTTGCGCACCCCGAGACGTTGCCCCTGTCATTTGTCTTCCTCCACGACCCAGAGGAACCGAGGTTCTGCACCACCATGGCCCGAGCATACCTGAGGCATGTGGCAAAGAGCGACTGCAAAACCTCTGAAGTATGGGCCCAGGGAACAACACGTGTGTGTCGTGCTCTATCCCTTGTGGCCTTCGGAGACTGGCTGAGCATGCATCTTGCCCGCATACACGCTGAGGACCCCGGCCGTATTCCAGCCATCACACACTTCAAGCGGTTTTTCAGGAAACTCGAGTGTACCTTTGATGGAGGGGAGAAGCGATGAAGCGCAGTGCCTTTACCTGTGCAGTACTGTTCTGCCTCGTGTTCTTCCTGTGCAGGGAGGGAGTGGCAATACCGTTTTCCTGGACGCTCCGGGAAATGACCGGCATCCCCGGAGATATCACCCTCGAGGGTCCGGAACCCTCTGTTTCCCTCTACCTCCCAGTCGTCCCCGGGATGCGCCCGAAGGAAACGGTGCTTTCTCTAGAGTACGTTGCCTCTCCGACCCTCCCCCGTGGCGCAACGCTTTCAGTATACGCCGAGGGGGTCCTCCTTGCCTCCTGGGAAGTTCGCCCCGGGGAACACCGTGTTCAGATCCCCTTCACCCCCCTTGAGGGGTTGGCGCTCAAAGACACGCTTCCGGTTGACATCCGGGGAAACTTCTGGCGGAGCGAGAACCTCTGTGAGGACCTTCTCTCCCGGGACCTCTTCGTCCGCATCCGTCAAGTAAGTCGCCTCTTTGCGGATCTCGATGACGTGAGCTGGACCGTCCGGGACTTCCTCCGTTTCCCTGCCTCGCGTATTCGCATCTTCCTCCCCGAAGACCTGTCCTCGAAAGAACTCCTCGGCGCATACCTGAAGCTCTTTGCGTTCCTCCGCCGTTCCCGGCGGGAAGTCACCACCGCAACGTTGCCCCCAAGGCTCCCCGAAAAAGGGGATACCAGAGAACTCTCCATCGTTCTTCGAGACAGGGGCCTTCGGGACATCGAGCTTTCCGGGTCGACGCTGTATCTCACCCCGCAAGGGGTACAGGGCGTTCTCGCTGAAGCCTCGCTCCTTGTGGACCGTTCCTTCAAGGTCTGGAGCCTTCCTCCCTTTTTTGAGAGAAAACGTACCCTCCGGGACTTCGGCATGCGGAGTACGACCCTCCGGGGCATTGGAGAACTCCGGCAAACGGTGTACTTTACCCTTGCGGATCTCGGGGGGATCCCTGCCGCCCTCCACTTGACCCTTCTCTTCTCAAGCACACCCCTTCCAGAGACCCCGAAGGGGGAAGCGCTGCTCAAGGTCTTCCTCAACGGCAATCTCGTTTTCACCCGGAAGATTCCAAGAGCAGCACGGAGAGGTATCCAGAAAGACACCGTTTTCCTCCCTCCGGGGCTTCTCGGGCGGGAAAACGCTCTTGACATTGTCTTCTCGTACTTTCCGGAAGTTGGGGAATGCCGGCGGGGAACCATACCTTTTGAAGCCACAATCTTTGAGCAGTCGTATTTCTCTGGCACCTTCAGGAGAGTTCCGGATACCATCACCTTTGCCGACGCCCCCACGGTGTTCTCCGGAAAGGCCTGGGTTGTCCTTCCTGAAAAGCCCTCCCTCGAAGAAGTCGAAGCGATGGCACGACTCTACAGTGCCCTCCGGGAAATCGACGCAACCCCCCTTGCCCTTGAGGTGGTGCACACCGTTCCCGGGGCACGGCGGAAACCCCTGTCCTTCTCTCTCCCTGCCTTTCTCAAGGCGCTCAAGGAACGGGATTTCCGATTCCTCCTCACCCCACCACCTGCGCTCCGGGAATACCTCCTCATTTGCGATAGAGACGGGAAGTTGCTCTCACAGGTCCCCGTCTCCCGCAGGGACGAAGCCCTGGTACTCGCTCCCCTGCCATACCTTGAAGCCTCCGTCCTCGCCCCTGATACGCCACTTGGGGTTCTCGTAGCACGAAAACTCCTGGGGAAACCGGCGCTCATCTTCACCCCCATCGGGCGTAGAGACGTTGCTTACAGCGCCTTCCTCACGCACTTCACGGGCGCAGGAACGCTGCGCACCATGAAGGGGAATGTGGCGCTCTTCACCCCGAAGGGCTGGGGAGAAACGCTTGTGGCCGTACGCACCGCTTTTCCCCTCGAAGAAGCCTTCCTGCGGTGGCGGCTCCTGATCTTTGCCGGTGTCTGTGCCGCCCTTTTCGTATGGTGCCTTACCCTGTACCGGAAGCTCGTCCGTACAAGACCGCTATGAGCCGGAAACTCCTCGGCGACATCCTTGTATCCCGGGGGTACATCACGAAAGAAGAACTCGAAGAAGCCCTGCGCCTTCAGGAAGAAAGCGGGAGGCTTCTTGGGGAAATTCTCGTCTCCCGGGGCCTCGTGCACCCGGTAACGCTCTATGAAGCCCTGGCCGAGCAGGGCAAGTACCTCTACGCGGGAAGGGACCTCGAGAAGCTCCTTGAGAGTATCGACCCGGGCCTTGTCCTTCGTTTTGACCCCCAAGACCTCCTCGGCCTTGCCCTGTTCCCCCGCCGCATTGAGAACGGCGTGCTTGAAGTCCTCACCCCCTTTCCCGACAACAGGGCCCAGGACATCTGGCTTGAGGAGACCTTCCCCCAAGTCCCCGTAACCAAGATCCTCATCACCCCCTACGAACTCGACTGGCTCCTCCACTTTTTCTTCAAAGAGCGTTTCCTCGCCGAAGCCACTACCGGGCTCTTCTTCCGAGCCCCGGAAGAGTCAGCCGCTTCTCCCCTCGTTCCCTGGCAATGGGGAACCCTCACTGCGGTGCTCTTTACTCTTCTTTTCGGAGCATTCTTTGCGCCGCAGGCTACAATCCGGATACTCTTTGCGGCCACGAACTTCCTCTTCCTCTCCCACGTCCTCTTCAAAACCATCGTGGGAATACGGGGAACAGGGAAAATAGAGCCTATCGAAATCACCGAAGAGGATCTGGCTTCCCTCGATCCCCGCACACTCCCCGTGTACACCATCCTTCTGCCCCTCCACCGGGAACCAAAAGAGGTCATAGAGCAACTCGTGGCATCCATCCGTTCCCTCGATTACCCCCAGGAAAAGCTCGACGTGCTCTTCCTCATCGAGGAAGACGACGCAGAAACGCTCCAGGCCTGTAAGGAAGCTCACCCCCCCTACAACGTCCGCTTCATCCTTATCCCCCGGGGAAACCCAAAAACAAAGCCCCGGGCCTGTAACTTCGGTCTTGCCTTTGCAAGGGGAGAATTCCTCACCATATACGATGCGGAAGACATCCCCGAAAAAGACCAGCTCAAAAAAGCCGTTGTCGCCTTCTCAAAGCTCCCCAGAGAGTACATCTGCCTCCAGGCAGCTTTGAACTTCTACAACCCCACCCAGAATCTCCTCACCCGCCTGTTCACCCTGGAGTACTCTTTCTGGTTCGATTACCTCCTCCCCGGACTCTTTCGCCTTCGCCTCCCCATCCCCCTTGGGGGAACGTCAAACCACTTCCGGACTGAGGCCCTGCGGGATCTTGGTGGATGGGACCCCTTCAACGTGACCGAAGACGCAGATCTCGGCATGCGGGCACATTACCGGGGCTTTCGGGTCGGTATTCTCCCGTCCACAACCTACGAAGAAGCCAACAGTCGAATCAGCAACTGGATTCGCCAGCGATCCCGGTGGCTCAAGGGGTATCTCCAGACGTTCCTCGTCCACACCAGGCGACCTCTTTACGCCCTTCGGGCCTCAGGCGTTCGAGGACTCCTGACCCTCTGGCTTTTCATTGGTGGAACACCTCTCGGATACGCTGCCTCCCTCATGCTCTGGGGGGTGTTCTTCACGTGGCTTGCAACTCGCGGGAGCTTCCTCAACGCCTACTTTTCCGGAGCGCTCCTGTGCATCGGTGCGGTGAACCTCTTTGTGGGAAACCTCCTCGGTGTCTACTTCTCGATGTTTGCCGTCCTCCGGAGAAACCTCGACCAGCTCCTGCCCGTTGCCCTTCTCAACCCCTTGTACTGGATGCTCGCAGGTGTAGCTGCCTGGAAAGGCATTGGGCAGCTCTTCTCTCGGCCCTTCTTCTGGGAAAAAACCGTTCACGGGCTCCACAGGGGGAAGCAACGATGAGACAGAAAGGCGCGCTGTACGGCGCACTGTGCGTTGCAGCCCTTCTGGGCATCATCAGTACCCGGGGAACCCCCGCAAATCCGGAGGTTCGCTTCTTCCTCCTCCGCCTTCTTTCAATCCGGAGCCTCCCCGACCCCGCCAGGGGAATACTCACCACGTCTCCTCCGTTTCCCCTGCTCCTTGCTCTGGCCTTCCGGGAATACTTCCCCCTTGTCACCGGGTGGGGTACTGCCTGGGCACTCCTTCTTGTCGGGGTAAAGCGGGGGAACCTCCACTCTGCCCTCCTTGTCCTCCTCTCTCCGGTCTTCCTCTTCGGGACCCTGATGCGACCTGCCCTGACACTCTTCTCCCTCTTTGCTGCCTTGGGATTCTCTGCGATGCTCCAGAGCGTCGCAGAGGAGAACTTCGAAGGGCTTCTTCTGGGAAACCTCGCCTTTGGTTTTGGCGCCTGCCTCCACCCTCTGGGGCTTTGGCTTTCGCCCGTTTTTGCGTCCTGCGAGGCCTGTTCTCTCCGGGTACCAATGTATCGCCGGGGAACACTTGCAGCGCTTGCCCTTTTCCCATTCCTCGTCTTCCAGAGTGTACCACCCTTTTTCGGGTGGGTCTATGAAGGGTACGCATGGATTTCCTTTCAGGACCCGGGGTTTTCCCTTGAAGCCTTCCTCAGGGGCGAAAGCACGACTCCATGCACCCAGAACTTCGTCCTTGCGCTACCCTTTCTTCTCGCCGCCTTGTTCTCCGGACCCCTCCGTGCTCTGATCTTCTGGGGCATTTTCGTCCTCTCCCTCCCTGCGCCTCACCTTACGGTTCCCTTTGCTTCCCTCCCCCTTGCGTTCCTCCTTGCCCTTGATCCGGAACCCAGAAAGGGAACCCTGTTCTGGATCCTCGCAGGGAACGTTCTCGGCTGGGTGCTTGTTCTCTTCAAATTCTTCCCGTGTTGAGGACGGAAAAAACTTTGTGTTACAATAGGAACGCCTATGGGGACAGCAGTTGCAGTGGCCAATCAGAAAGGCGGCGTGGGGAAGACGACAACCTGCGTGAACCTGGGGGCGTGTCTTGCCGAGCGGGGAGAACAGGTGCTCATCGTGGACATCGACCCCCAGGGGAACGCCACAAGCGGCCTGGGCATTGAACGGAGAACCCTCACCCAGTGCGTGTACGACCTCCTCATCAACGGCGTGGAAGCAGGAGAACTCCTCAAGGAGACCGAAGTCCAGGGCCTCTGGCTTCTGCCTGCAACGATCCGTCTGGCGGGAGGCGAGGTGGAACTCGCCACCCTGCCAAACCGGGAGACCCGTCTCAGGGAAGGACTCAAGCACCTCGTGCCGAGCTTTGACTGGGTTCTCGTGGACTGTCCCCCTTCTTTGGGATTGCTCACCATCAACGCCCTGACTTTTGCCCATGCCGTTCTCGTCCCCATCCAGTGCGAGTACTACGCCCTTGAGGGGCTGGGTCAGCTCATGACCACCATCACCATGGTCCGGAGCGCCTTAAACCCCCGCCTCGAGCTTCTGGGGGTGCTCCTCACGATGTTCGACCCCCGCACCAACCTCTCCCAGGAAGTGGTGAGGGAGGTGCAGAGGGTCTTCCAGGAAAAGGTCTTCCGTACCATCATCCCCCGAAGCGTCCGTCTGAGCGAGGCCCCGAGTTACGGGAAACCCATTACGCTCTACGAGGGCACCTCAAGGGGTGCCCAGGCGTACCGGGAACTTGCCGAGGAGGTTCTGGAGAGGGTCCATGACAAAGCGTGGTCTCGGTAAAGGGCTTGAGGCACTCATCCCGGGAGCCGGGCTTTTTGGAAGCCGCACCATCCAGGAGGTCGACATCGAAAAGCTCCGTGGAAGCGACCTCCAGCCCCGCACCCATATGGATGAGGAGCGACTTGAGGAACTCGCCGAGTCCATCCGCCGGCACGGGATCCTCCAGCCGATTCTCGTGCGTCAAACCCCCGAGGGCTTTGAGATCATCGCCGGGGAACGGCGCTGGAGAGCGGCCAAGAAAGCAGGGCTCAGGACCGTCCCGGTGATCGTCGAAGAGGTTGATGAGGAGAAAAAGCTCGAGCTCGCCCTTGTCGAGAACCTCCAGCGGGAAGACCTAAACCCCATGGAACTCGCCCGGGGAATCAAAAGGCTCATCGAGCGTTTCGGGCTCACCCAGGAAGAGGTCGCCGAACGCCTGGGGAAAAAGCGTCCTACGGTAGCCAACATCCTCCGGCTCCTTGAGCTCCCCGAGGATATCCAGAAGCTCGTAGAAAGGGGTACCCTTTCTTTAGGGCACGCCAAAGCTCTCCTTGGGCTTCCTGAAAAAGAGCAGCGAGCCCTTCTTGAGGAAATCCTCAGCCGGTCGCTCTCTGTGCGGGACACCGAGCAACTCACCCGCCAGAGGAAAGCGCAAGAAACGATACCTGCAGAACCCCCCCAGAGTGAAGAAAGGCACATCGAAAACCTCCTCACCCACTACCTCGGCACCCGGGTTCGGGTGGGGAAAGGAAGAATCACCATTGCGTACCGTGACCTTGACGACCTCAAAAGGCTCTACGCGCTCATTGCGCGGGCAGAATAAGGAGGGGTAAGGGTGAAGCGTCACCTCACGGTATTCTGGATTAGCCCCCTGCGGGGGCAGATGCGGCGTCTGCACCTGCGGTGGCAGACGCTCCTTCTTGGATTCGTCATCCTCTGCGTGGGCATTGGCCTTGGCATCGGGGGCGTCCTCTGGTACCAGTCCCGGATGAAGCGGGAACTCTTCACCACCATGGCGAGAATCGAGGAGATGCGGAAAAACCTCCTTGTGCTTGAGGCCCAGAAAAAGGAACAGGAAGCGAGACTCGAGCACCTCACAAAGGAAGCGGAAAACGTCCTCAACGAGCTCAATACCCTCCGGGAACTCGAACAGAGGGTGCGGGAACTCATGGAGAAGAGCCTCCAGTCCCAGCTCAAACGGCTTGGGGTGACCCTGTCGCTTTCAACGAGTGAGGTGCAGACCTGCATTCCCCTGCACCGTTTCCTTGGGGGGCTTTTCCTCGCTCCCCAGGAAGGTGCAGGAGGACCGGAACTCGCCGCCTTCCTCCCCCTTCCCCCGCAGGTTCTCCTCCCACCGGTCACCCCTCAGGACCTCGCTACCCGGGCGCTCGAAGATACCCTCATCTGGCTTCGGGGAGAGATCCTCCTGCGGCGAAGGGCTTTTGAGGAAATCCTCGACCTTGCCCAGAAAAAGGACCGGATTCTCGAAGTCGTCCCCTCCCGCTGGCCCACCTGGGGAAGGGTCTCTTCAAACTATGGCTGGCGACGGGACCCCTTCACCGGTCGCCGGGCCTGGCACACCGGGGTGGACATCGCCGCTCCGCCGGGACGAAGTGTCGTGGCTGCCGCCGAGGGTCGGGTGGTCTTCACGGGGTGGAACGGGAACTACGGCAAGTGCATCATCATCCGCCACGACTTTGGGTTTGAAACGGTCTACGGGCACCTCTCAAGGATCCTTGTGAACGTCGGTGACCGGGTGAAAAAGGCGCAGAAGATCGGAGAAGTTGGGAGCACCGGCCGGAGCACCGGCCCGCATCTCCACTACGAGGTTCGTCGTTACGGCAAGGTCGTCAACCCCTGGCCCCACCTCCCCTGAGGGGAACAGGCGCTACGCTGTGGAGATATTGAGAAGGAAGATACTTGCGAAGGAGGCGAAAGGGAATGCGGAAGTTCATCGTCCTCTGCCTTGTTGCTGTGCTCATTTCCGGAAGCGTCGCTTTCGCTGCGGTGGAAAAGGTGAAGGTCAGAAAAATTGACGTCCTGAAAGTTCAGAACGTCCCCGAAGTTCGGGTGGAACTCGAGGTTCAGGGTAGCGGTACCATCTTCGTTCAGGCCTCAACCGACTACGACAAGTACACCTACGTCACCGAACCCGTGACCCTTGAGGTTTCCTCGCCTCAACCCTTCTTCGTTCTCCGTTTCACCAAGGGGGACTTCCGCCGGGTGAACCTCCTCGAGAACCTCAACGAGGAAATCCCCGAATTCGCCGAGGGGAAAAACGTCGTGGTCTACGTGTACGAGGCGAAGTACACTTCTTCTGAGGGGCAACCCGAGGACATCAAGCAGGATATCGCCAAATACGGGTACGCCCTGCGAGGGGTTCTTGCCAAAGGGACAAAGGAAATCCAGCTTGCCAGGAAATGAGGGAAACGCCGTGAACCAGCTCTACCGGGAAATCGCCGAGCAGCCCGAGGTCTTCCGCCGTATCGCCACAACCTACGTGAATGAGGCAACCCTCGCGTCCTGGTACGAGGACCACCCGGGAACCATCTACCTCACGGGGATGGGGAGTTCCCTCTTTGCCGCCTATCCCGCCTACCTCTACCTCCTCTCCCGGGGGTTCCCGGTGGTGTACATCGACGCTTCAGAACTCCTCCACTACGGCCTTCAGGGGATACGAGACGTCGACACTCTGGTGCTTCTGTCCCAGTCGGGAGAGTCCTATGAAGTCCTCGAGATCCTCAACCGCCTGCCCTCCCGTCCAAAAACCCTGGCCTTCACCGCTTCACCGAAGAGTACCCTTGCCCGAAGGGTCACGAAAGCCATCGACATTTTAAGCGGCACAGAATACGCCGTCACCGCCACGAAAACCCACACCGCAACACTCGTTACCCTGAACCTCTGGGCCATGGCCCAAGCAAAAGATAAGAAGGCTTTCCTCCACGCTTCTTTGGACCTTGAGCTCCTTGCAGAAGAGGCCGAACGCCTCATCAGGACTTCCCCTGAGTGGACCAAGAAAACGCTCAAAAGCCTCGAGTTTGCCCAGGGAGCAGAAACCAAGGTCCTCATCGCCCGGGGGCCTGCGCTGAGCTCAGCCTGGCATGGGTGCCTGCTCATGTACGAGTGCGCCAAGGAGACGTTTCTCGGTTTTTCCGGGGGGCAGTTCCGCCACGGCCCCCTGGAGCTCGCCGTCAAGACCATGTTCGCCATCGTGCTTGCCCTTCCCGGAAAGACCCAGGAGCTTGTAGTGCGTCTAACACAGGAGCTCGCCGAGCGGGGTGTGGGAGTACTCCTCGTGGGCGCAACGCTTGACGAGCGGTACAACCTCAAGGTCCTTCCGTTGCACTTCCCGAACGAGTACTTTGCCCCCGCACTCTCGGTCATCCCCGTTATGCTTCTCGCCTACACCATGGCTGAAGAAAAGGGGATAGAACCGGGGAAGGCCTTCCTCATCCAGAAAACGACCCTGAGGGAGTAGCCATGCCGAAGGTCTTCGTGGTGGGGAACGTGAGCCTTGACCTTGTCCTTGGGGGCATTCCCGACTACCCCGACTGGGGGACGGAGGTGCTCATCCCCGGGTACGTCATGCGCCCCGGGGGAGCAGCGAGCAATGCTTCCCTTGCGCTCGCAGCCTTAGGGGTTCCAACCTTCATCGTCGCCACGGTGGGGCAAGATTCCCTTGGAGAAGAGATCCGAAACCACTTCGCGAAAGCGGGAATTCGGGTGGATTTCCTTTCCCTTTGTCCCACAAGGCAAACCGCCATCTCCGTGGGAGTGACGAACGCCCGAACCAAAGAGCGGAGTTTCCTCACGGACCTTGGGGCCCAGGAGTGTTTGTCATGGGAACACCTGGAGGCGGTGTCTCCCCTCCTTGAGGAGGGGGACTTTCTGCTTCTTTGCGGGTACTTCCTCTCACCGGGGCTCAGGACCCCGAAGGCAAGGGGCATCCTCTCAGATTTCGGGCAGCGGGGCATCACGATGCTCTTTGATACGGGCTGGCCCACCGAGGGCTGGACCGAAGACGTGCGGGAGGAAATCCGGACTCTCCTACCCCTTTTTGACTACTTCCTCCCCAACGAGAAGGAACTCGAGGGTGCCGGAGGGAGCGCCATCGCGCTTCTCCCCCGCAAGGGGACCATCGTCAAGCAGGGTGAGCGAGGGTGCACCGCCCACACCCGGGAGGGGGTGTTCTCTGCGGCTACCCTCCAGGTGTCTGTGACCGATACCGTGGGTGCGGGGGACTACTTCAACGCTGGTTTCATCTTTGGGCTCCTTGAGGGTTACCCTCTCCCCCTTGCCCTGCGCTGCGCGACCACCGTGGCGGCCTTCAACATCTCCACATCCCCCAAGCGGGACACCCTGGCAACAAGGAACACCCTCGCCACCGGGCTTTTTCCGGGAGGGGTGCCCCAGTGAACCTCTCCCTTCCCCGGGACGTTGCCCCGGGCGTGCGGCTTGTCGCCTGGCGCATTGTGGAGTTCACCTTTCACGCCCTTGAGGGGCAGGGCAAGGGAGGGTTTGACGTGTACCCGGAAATCCGGGTGACGAAAAACGTCCAAGGGCAAAACGAGGGCCATCTCACTCTGACCATGAACTTCTTCGGGGAAGGACCGCAGGGTTTTGCCATCCACCTTGTGGCGGAAGGGACATTCGTAGGAGAAGGCCTTGAGGTGGAGAAGTTCGCAAGCCTCTGCCGAACCCAGGGGGCGGCACTCCTTGTGCATCCCCTGCGCCAGTTCGTCCAGGAGTTCTTAAGCCGGGTGTACTCCTGATGCTCTATCGCCTGCCCTTCCGCCACACCCGCCGCCTCCGCCGAATCCTCACCACTTTTTCCCGTTACGGTTTTCCGCTCCTCGCGAAACGGTTTCCCTTCCTGGAGCGCCTGGGGTTTCTTGCCTCCCGGGAAGCCCTCAGGCATCCGCCTCAAGAGAACCTTCGCCGGATTTTTGAGGAACTTGGGCCCACCTTCATCAAAATCGGCCAGATCCTGAGCACCCGATTCGATCTCCTCCCTGAGGAGTACTGCCGGGAACTCCGCAAACTCCAGGACCAGGCGCCTCCTGTGGAGTTCCCCGCCATTCGCAGGGTGCTTGAGGAAGAGTTCCGGGCCCCTTTAGAAAAGGTCTTCCGCTCCTTCGACCCTGAGCCTTTAGCTTCGGCCTCCATTGCCCAGGTCCACCGGGCAGAGCTCCCTGATGGGACCCGGGTGGCGGTGAAGGTGCAAAAACCGGAAACAGAGCAAACTATCCTTGAGGACCTTGAAATCCTCGAGAGCCTCCTCCACCTTGCCGACCGCATGCACTTCCTTGAGGAAGGCATTCCGGTTGAAGAACTCTTCCTGGAGTTCCGCAAACACCTCCTGCGGGAGATTGATTTTCTCGCCGAAGCCCAGAACATGCGCCGGTTCCGGGAGAACTTCGCCCACTTCCCCGGTGTGGTCATCCCCCAGGTCTTCCCATCCTACTGCACGAGGAGAGTCCTCGTGAGCGAACTCATCGAGGGCGTTCCCCTCACGCACCTGGACGCTGCAATCGTGCGGGAAGAGGAGCGCAAAGCTTTAGCCGAACGGGGGGTGGAGGCCATCCTCAAGATGGTTTTCGAGGACGGGTTCTTCCACGCGGATCCCCATCCAGGGAACATCCTCCTTCGCCTGCCTGAGCAGGACCTCGTGTTCCTGGACTTTGGGACCGTGGGGGTGGTGGACCGGAAGACAAGGGAAACCATGGCACGGCTGCTTTTCGCCCTCCTTGAGAAGGACACCGAACGGGTGGTGGAACTCCTTGAGGAGGAATTCCTCCTTGCCCCTCTCGCTTCCCCCCTTGCCCTGCGCCTGGACTTGAGCGAGGTCCTTGAGCGGTACATTGCTCTAAACCTCAAGGAGATTCGCTTAGAGAGCGTGGTGCACGAGTTCTTCTACCTGGCGAGGAAACACCGTCTCCGCTTCCCCTCGCACCTTGCCATCCTCCTGCGTGCCCTGGTGGTGGCAGAGGGGACAGGGCTTCTCCTTGATCCCGCTTTCAACGTCTTCCCTCAACTTGAGGGGGCTCTTCGGCGCTTCCTCCTTGAGGCCATGCGCCCGGAAGAGGTCCTGAGGCGCCTTGAGGAGTACGTCCTCGACTGGAAGGAGCTCCTCGAAAACCTCCCCCACCGACTGGACCAGCTCCTCACCCACGCGCTCTCGGGGAGAATCCGCCTCCAGGCAGAAAGCCAGGACTTTGAGGAGATGAACCGGCGCCTTGAGCGCATGAGCACCCGCCTTTCCCTGAGCGTGATTCTGGGGTCGCTCCTTGTGGGGTCCTCCCTCATCTACACCAACTACCCCTATTCACGGGTCTTGGGAATTCTCGGCATCCTCGGGTTTGCTGCCGCCGCTTTTCTGGGGGCTCTCCTTGTCGTTGAGATGCTGAGCCATAGGTAGTGGTGCCCCATGGAGAGAAGAAGGGTACGGCCAGTCAAAGAGGGAAAACGAGGCAGAGGGCCCGTCCTCTACTGGATGCAGCGAGAGCAGAGGGTCCGGGAGAACTGGGCGCTGTACTTCGCCTCTGTGCTCGCAAGAGAAAGCGACGTTCCGCTTTACGTTTGCTTCAACCTTGTGCCCGATTTCCTCGGGGCTCTGCCCCGAGCGTACCTATTTATGCTCGAGGGCCTGCGGGAGGTCGAGGGGGAACTCGCCGAGCTCCACATCCCCTTTGTGCTCCTTCGGGGCCAGCCGAAAGACACCATCCCAGACCTTGCCCGTGACCTCGAGGCTTCGGTGGTCGTTACCGACTTCAATCCCCTGAACATCGTGCGAGCCTGGAAAAAGGAGGTCCTGCAACGCCTCACGGCCACCGTGTTCGAGGTCGATGCGAGGAACATCGTCCCCGTCTGGGTGACCTCTTCAAAGAAGGAGTACGGGGCCTTCACCATCCGTCGGAAAATCCACCGCCATCTCCCGGAATGCCTCGGAGAATTCCCAAAGCTTGGGAAGCAACCCTACCTGGGACGCACCCATCGAACCTGCGACTGGGAAAAACTCTTCGCTGAGCTTTTCCCCGAACACCCAAAACTCCCCTGCACTCCGGGGTACGCTGCGGGGATGCGCGCGCTACGAGAGTTCCTTGAAGAACGCCTCCCCCACTATGCCAAACAACGGAACGACCCGACGGTCCTTGCCACTTCCCTCCTCTCCCCCTACCTCCACTTCGGCCAGATTTCGGCCCAAAAGGTGGCGCTGGAAGCGCTGAAGTTTCGAGAGAAATACCCCGAGAGCGTGGACGCCTTCCTCGAGCAGCTCATCGTGCGCCGGGAGCTCGCGGAGAACTTCTGTACTTACGAGGAGCACTACGACACTCCTTCGGGGTTCCCCCGCTGGGCTCAGGAGACCCTCAAGGCCCACAGGAACGACCACCGACCGTACCTCTATACCCTCGAAGAGCTTGAGCACGCCAAAACCCACGACCCCCTCTGGAACGCCGCCCAGAGGGAGCTCCTTCTGGCGGGGAGAATCCACAACTACGTGCGGATGTACTGGGCAAAGAAAATCCTCGAGTGGTCGGAAAACGAGGAAGAGGCACTCCGGCGGGCCATCGACCTCAATGACCGGTACGCCCTCGACGGACGGGATCCCAACGGGTACACTGGGATTGCCTGGGCCATAGGGGGCGTGCACGATCGGCCCTTCCCGGAGCGGAGAATCTTCGGCAAAATTCGCTCCATGACCCTTGAACAGTGCGCCCGGAAGTTCAGCGTGGAGCGGTACATCGCACGGGTTGAGGAGCTCTCTAAGGATTCCTGAGCCTCACCGCCGTCCCATAGGCGATGATTTCCGCTGCCCCGCTCATGACCATGCTTGTCGCAAGACGCACCCCCAAAACGGCATCGGCCCCGAGCTTCCTCGCTTCTTCAACCATCCGCTCAAGGGCAATCCTCCGCGCCGCCGAAAGCATCTCGGTGTACTCTTTGATCTCTCCCCCCACCAGGGTCCGCAAAGCGGCCATGATGTCCTTCCCAAGCCATCGGGCACGGATGGTGCTCCCGCAGACCACACCGAGCACTTCCTGGATGTCTTTTCCAGGAATCGACTCTAAAGTCGAAAGCAGCACCCTCCCACCTCCTTCGCGCACTATTATACCTTCTTGGGGCCATACGGAGGGCCAGAAGGAGAGGCAAATTCGGCGACGAAACATCGGGTACCTTCCTGATGGCAAGAGAAAAACCAGATTACGAAGAAGCAAGAACCGCGTCAGGCCTTTTGGGGCAATCCCACAGGGAGGGATTGCCAGGACAAGGGCCCAAAAAACCCTGGCGGAGGGGGTGGGACTCGAACCCACATTGCCCGTCGAGGGCGTACCGGTTTTCAAGACCGGCTCCTTAGCCAGTTCGGACACCCCTCCCCGGAGAGAATTATATTCCTGATGCTTCCACTGTGCAACACGCGAGAACGGTGCACACCTATGGGGCACTCGAGAAACCGGCGTCTTTGAGCTTCTGCTAAGGCTCCAGTAGGGTGCTCTTTCTGCAGCATCACACGGTTTCAGGTCTATCCTGTCACGGGGGTATGGGAGAATTCTCTCGGGAGATCCGGTCAAGTCCCCCACTCCTCTCTCTCCATCGCCCGCCTAAACCGAAAAGGGGTACTCCGCGAGGAACCTTTTGAGCTTTCGGCTCCCGGCGCTCCCGAACCAAGAGCACGTGTTTTCGCCCTTTTCCTCTGTCACCGCGAGCCTCGCTTTTTCGCCTGGCGAAGCAATCTCGTTTTCCAGGTCCCGAAACTGCTCCGTCGCTTCGCTCCTCGCAGTGACAAAGAAAAAGCTCCTCGCAGCGATAGAAAGAAGGAATCTCACAGTGACAGATCAAGAAATCCCTTGCAGTGACCACCGGCACGTCACTGCGAGCTCGTGGTTTCTTTCGCGAAGCAGTCTTTTAGAGATTCCTTGACGCTTTGCGGCCCGGAATTAACGGGAAAAGAAGTAGCTTGGAAGGACCAAAAAAAGAAGCAGCCCGAAAGGACGGGAAACAACGGCAGAGGAAACACTGCCAGATGTTCTGCTCCCTCCTTGTAGCGACAAACAAAGGAATCTCGCAGTGACCTTTCCCCACCGTTCTTCCACCACGAAGCGGTGAGGAATCGGGGGTGAGATTGCTTTACCAGAAGGACTCACAACGGCTCTCTCACCGTTGTAGGGCTGCAAGACCCAAAAGTGAGTGAGATCGAAAGCTCACAGGATGGCACGAGAAAAGGAGAACCTCTTGACTCGACAACGGCAAGAGAGGACAGCGCGTACAGAGAGATTCAACGGGCACCCTTGCCAAGGAGCATAACAAGGAGGGTTCGACCAAGGATCTCAAAATCGAGACTCGGCGAGAGGTTGCGCAGGTAGTACAGGTCGTATTCGAGTTTCTCCCAGACCGTCTCCGGCCCCTCGTCATATCGCCCCCGCACCTGAGCCCATCCAGTAATTCCCGGCTTCACAAGGAGGCGTATTTCGTAGTAAGGGATGAGCTTCTTCCACCGCTCGACGAACTCCGGACGTTCCGGCCGTGGGCCTACGAGGCTCATTTCTCCCCGAAGGACGTTCAGAAGCTGCGGGAGCTCGTCGAGACGAGTTCGGCGAAGAATCCTCCCCACCCGGGTAACACGAGGGTCGTTGCTCTGAGCGAGAACCGCTCCGGTTGTTCTCTCTGCATCAGGGATCATGGTGCGGAACTTGCACAGGCGAAAGACCCGGCCATCCTTTCCCACCCGCTTCTGCCAGTAAAAGACTGGGCCCGGGGAATCGAGGTAAACAAGGAGCGCGAGAAGGCCAAGGAGGGGAGAAAGGAGGCCAAGAAGGACCCCGGCCACCACCCGGTCCAGGGCGTACTTGAGCGTCAAGTAGGGGTTGTTCTTGACCATCTGCTCGTAGTTAAGAAGATCCGCCAGGGTGAGCTTGATCTGACCCTTATGTTCCTCAAAGAAAGCCAAGGCTTCCTGTACCCCACAATCAATACCCTCCTCACGAAGCAAGACCGCCGCTTTTTCCCGCTCTTCAGGTTCAAGGAGTAGGAGCACCCGGTCAATATCAAGATCCTGGACGATGCGCCGGAGGTATCTCCGAAGTTCGTCCTCTCCCAAGGCGTCAACATCGGTCCCTCCAACCACCACCCCAAAGGGAGCGCTCTTTCGGCGGAGGTCCTCAAAGAGCCTTCTCCCCCTCTCACCCCGGTAGAGGACAAAAAACCTCTCCTCTTGCCACTTCCTGAAAAGGGGAAGACGGAGGGCAAGGAAAGCAAAGAAACTCACGAGTATCCAGAGGAGAATCACCAGGCGAGGGAAGAAGAATACCCGAAGGTAGAAGAGGGCTGCGGTGAAAACAAAAAAGGTGAGCACACCCGAAGTCACAAGGCGGGAAAAACCAAAAAGGGCCGATCGAGAACGCCGTGAGTACATCCCAAGAAGAGCATGGAGGAAGACCTGGAGAAGGGGAGCAACGAAGAGCCACCGAAAGGACAGAGCGAAAGCCCGAAGGACAGCTACGTCTCCTCTGAAGAGGGAATGGAGCCAGAAGGCTCCATAAAGCGAACAAAGCCCGGCAAGATAATCGAGAAGGGGGAGGTACCTCTGCCCAGCCGTCATGAACAACCCCCCAAGGCAAAACCTCACCTTTGTCCATTATACCTCAAAGGGATGATACAGGTGAGCCCCTGAAAAAACCAGGAAAAAGGACGCGCAGTCAAAATGACACCTCAACGAGCCTTTGGGCTTCTCTTGTGACCTCGGGGGAGGAAAAGGGATCCTGGCAGGAGCGAATGACCCTCTCCACAAGGCGCACAAAGGACTCCGGAGGGAGGAAATGAGGGATATCCCGGATGTAGACCGCCTGAGGATAGAGCCTGTGGGCCGCCTCGTAGATGAGGACCTGTGCGGTGGTGTAGGCCGTGATTGCCCCAAGGTCGTTGAGGGCATCCTTCTGGAGAGGATGGAATCCTCCCGCAAGCTGCAGGCCTTTCCACCTGACGTAGACAAGGCAGGAAGATCCGGAAAAGGACAGGATGGAGAACGCTCCGTTCTCGTCGAGAAAACCCTGGAAGACCTCTCCTCTTTCGTTGTACGCAAGAACCACTCCCACCTCAGGAGAGGCCACCTCGCAGGAAGGGAGTACCACCCTCCCCTTCACCCCGCATCTCCCCGGAGTCCCAAAGGACGGACCCTGGAGACACCCGCCAAGGAAAGGCACAAGGAGAAGAACAAGCATCGCGACCCTCATACCAGAAAGATTACCCAGGACAAAGGGAGTTTTCCATAGGAAAAAGGGACTATTTTGGGATGGGAGAGGGCCCAGGCAATTTCCCGTGACCCGTTCGCAACGACCTTCACCGTGTCCTTGCGAGTTTGCTGTTTCGTCCTTTTTCTCTGTCACCGCGAGCTCGTGTATCGCTTGCGAAGCAAGCCCGTTTCCTGTAGCCCTGGGATTGCTTCGCCGCTTTCGTTCCTTGTGGTGACAGGGAGAGGGTTACCGTGAGGTCATGGTCTTGTTTCCGAAGCGTTCTCGGCTTCGAAGTGCCTTGATCCTGTATGGTTCGTAAAGACAGAGAGGGAATTTCGCTGCTTCGTAACTTGGAAAGGCTTTCCTGCCACTTTGCAGCTTGGAAAGACCGAAAAGGAAACTCGGACGCCGGAACAAGGAAGTCCGGACAAGCGGGAGAAGAAGGATTCGAGAAAGACTGGCAAAGGGGGTTTGGAATAAAAAACACAGAGTTGAAGAGGTCCCTTCACGGTGACCAGGCAAAAACTCATCCTGCAATAACAAGGTCTCCATGAGGGTTCCAAGCTCTCATCCCAAACCTGGTCGAGAGCTCGTGCCCGGATATCGCCTCCTTTTGAGTGGGAATCTCCCCTTGAGCACAGAGACCGTAAAGACGCTCTTCACCCTCTCTGAAAGACTCGTCCAGAGTAGGGACAAAAACCCAGATACCAGCATTCCCCGGAGAGCAAAAAGACACAGGTTGACCACGGAAAGAAAGCCAATCCCCGATGACAGTACATGAGGACCCCTTCCCACACAACCAGGACTTAACCCCGCAGTGATGGCGCTTCATCTCCAGAACCGAGCGCTCAGGAAGGTCTCCAAAACGCCGGTAAAATTCTTGGTTCTACCTCTAAAGTTTTTCGATTGCCATCCGATTGAAAAGTGTGGAAAGGGAATGAAAGGGCAAACCCTCCGAAAGGAGGGGGCGCAAAGCCACGGACCTAAGGCGCAGGAAGCGCTATGGTGGCCGGGCTGCCAAGTCCCGTTTTTCTCTTTCCACCTCTTTCTTCCCTTTCCAAACTACCCCAGAGGGGGGAAGAGGCATGGCCAAGAAGTTCCTGTGTCTTACCTTTCTGCTTCTCCTGGTACTCCTTGCTGCAGGCTGCGCGACCACTGAACTTCCCACCCCCACTCTTCCAGAGGAAAGCTCCCTTGCAGTAGCCAGAACGGGCACGGGTACCCTTTCGGGAACCGTGAGAGACGCGGCAGGGAAACGGCTAAAGAATGTCACCGTGGTGGTTGAGGGTACAGGCCTCTCCGCCACCACAAACATTCTCGGGAAATACCGGCTCACCAGAGTCCCCGCTGGGAAAGTTACAGTAACGGCCTCCCTCGAAGGCCACGCACCGCAGCAGAAAACTGTAACAGTGCGGAAGAACACGACCACCACGGTGAACTTTATCCTTTCCCCGGAAAACCCCGGGAACACTTCCCTCTCACAGCCTGCTCCCTCCCCACAAGCCACGGTCCCTGTAGACCTCCTTGTGACATATGGCTGGGGGAAGAACAACGTGGTCCGCTGGAAGAATGGCACGGTCTACGTCTACGATGCCACCGGGGGTAACGGTACAGTGGACGTGGCAAGCCTTCTCAACGCCTGGAACGACGTCATCGGGGGAGTAACGACCTTCCGCCTGAGTTCTCATCCCCAGAGTCCGGTGAAAATTTACTACGACGCCCAGAAAGTCACCGCTTTCGGCCCCGGGACCTGGGGGGTCACCTTCGTCTGGTGGTCGAACTACGAAATCGTTAAAGCCGAGGTGGCCATCCTCCCCTGCGGCACCTATTACGGGGGGATGAGCCTCTGCCCCGAACCAGAGCTCTACCTCCACGAGCTGGGGCATGTGGTGGGTTTTGGGGGACACACAAACGATGGTGGTGTGATGGATCCTGTCCCGCGCAGCACCACCATCACCACAACGGTGCGGGAAACGCTCTCGGCGCTCTACAGCCTCCCTGTGGGGTACACCCTCACCAAAGCTCCCGGAGTGCCGAAGGACGGAATGGCGGTGATACCGGTAAAGTACAGGGAATAAACCTTGCTTATTTATACCGTAATCCTGCCAGAATCGAAAGAAAGATGCTCCTGTACCAGTCAGGGCCTTTTAGGTTTCCATTCCCGTTGGTATCCTGGGAAATGCACCCAAAGACTTTCCCAACGACGGTGTAACAGCTATGAAGACCCTTCAATCCCTTTAAGGATAAAAGTGGTTGAAGGGTTTCGGAGATGAGCAATCCCAAGCCTCCCCGGTCTTACCCCCAGATAATCCGGGAAGGGGAAGGAACGGGCCTGGATGGAGAAAGGGGAATCCCTTTTTGGGGGCGCTCCTTTTCCTTTCCGCCCTCAGTGCCTCCCGGTTCGATGAGCAGTACAGGGTGCTCCATGAACGCCTACTTGCCCGGGGGAAACCCAAGAAGGTGGCCCTGAGAGCTTCGGCCAACAAACTCCTCCGGCAGATCTCCGCCATCCTGAGGAGTGGGCTTCCCTATGACCCCCATTACTCAGAACGGAAAAGGGGCTTTGCCCTCCAGGGGACTTAACGTTGAACACAGAACACCGCAAGCCTCGTATTATTGCCTGGTGAAACAATCTCGTTTCTTGGCGATCGTGGGACTGCTTCGTCGCTCCCTATGGTGACGAATAAGGAAATCCCTCAAGTGGCAAAAGGGGATCTCGCAGTGGCAGATAAGAGGAACCCTTACAAGGGCTTCGGCGTTCCGTTGCGAGCTCGTCGTTCCGTCTGCAAAGCATGCTCAGGGATTCCTCGCCGCTTTGTGGTCTGGAAAATAAAGGGGGGAAGCCGCATAAAGCGGATTTGCTTTGAGGACTTTCGCCTCTTAGGGACGAAGAAAGCCCCAGAGGGTCCAGGCAACAGAAGGCTCATGGTACGGCGTACCAGTCTGTAAGGAGCAACCGGACGTCCTGCAGGATCCCTGCAATGACCTCCTTCGGCAACGAAGCGATGTACTCTGCCTCCTGTACCTGCCAGTTGAGGCTTCTAATCCGATCAGAGAGAATGACCCTTACCACGTCTCTCTTTTCTGGGCTCTCCGGTGTCAACTCCCTGATGGAGGTTTTCAGGGGTGACTTTGGCAAGGAACATCTCCAGAGCGGAGACTTCTTTTACGAGAAGTTTTCCCTCCCGGAGCTCGAAATCAACCTCGGTCCCCTTAGTAAAGCCGAGACGTTCGGCAAAAACCTCAGGGATGCGAATCCCAGGGCTACTTCCCCATCTCCTGACGTCCACCTGTGCGTCCTCCTCGTGTGGAATACACCAAGTATCCCCCAATAGCTACCGCCCTGCAACCCGGGGCCAGGTGCTAAGGAAAACTTGAAATCCTTCTTAGGTGTTCTCTCTATCCAGAAATCCCACCCGAGGAGCTTTCAACGGCAGAAAAAGGGGTGAGATAACCTCAGGACCAGGGTCGTCTTGAAGGCCCCACTCCCCAAGGCGGTGGGAAGGAGAGCCCTTACAAGGAAGAAGAGCATCCCCACGGGGTCAGAAAAAGGAGTACCAACGCGACGACCACGAAGGAATCTTCGTGTGGCAGTTCCAGGCTGTCACCTCAAACGGAGTGACCGTCACGAACCAGGTTCAGAGCCCCTTTTCCCATCTCCACTGCCTGTGTCGAAACAATGCTCCTGTCTTTCGTGAGGAATCCTGAACGGTGCGGTAAGAGCGGCCTGACAGATACCACAAAGAGATACGACCCGTCCTCCAGGAGTACCACATGGCAGAGAAAGAATCCGCCTTCTTCCAGGAGTTCAGCCTGGAACTCCAGGCAACCCCACCCCTGAAGGGTCCCGTTTCTATCGCATCACGATAGCGAAGGACAATACTTCAAGGTCCGAATTTGTAGAAGAAAAGAATAAACCAGGGACGAAGCTTGGGCTTCGTCCCTAAGGCCTGTGGAGGTTACTTAGGGGGTTTAAATCCCTCTAAAAGCCAACCTCTTCAAGCTCACCGACATACCTTACGCTCTACATCCACATGGACCCCGTAGTAACCGTAGTATTTAGGATCTTGCCCATAGACAGGGACTGTAATTGTGATTGAGCTCCCTGTTGCCTTCTGCTTGTAAGTAAAGTGTCCAGGGATTGGGCATCCTTGTGGTGGCACATAATATGGTTTGATTTTGACGTTTTCAGCCACATTCTTAAACCGCCAGCCTGAGTTGAGGGTGATGGTGATAGTAATTTGCTTCGAAGACCCACTCCCGAATGGGGCAGAGAATGTAACCGTACCAGCATCCATGGTTTGTCCGGCAACCAGAGTGACCGAGGATTGTTGTTGGCCGTTAAGGGAGACCTGTCCATTCTCATACTCATACTTGGTATAAGTAGCCCACTGATTGCAAAGAGGATACCTGAACCCAGCTGACCAAGCAGTCTCGGACTTCCACCAACACCCTGGGGTCTCAGTAGGAGTTGGAGTTGGGGTAGGGGTTGGAGTTGGGGTTGGGGTCTCAGTAGGAGTTGGGGTTGGGGTCTCAGTAGGAGTAGGAGTTGGGGTCTCAGTAGGAGTTGGGGTTGGGGTCTCAGTAGGAGTTGGGGTAGGGGTCTCAGTAGGAGTTGGGGTAGGGGTCTCAGTAGGAGTTGGGGTAGGGGTCTCAGTAGGAGTTGGGGTAGGGGTCTCAGTAGGAGTTGGGGTAGGGGTCTCAGTAGGAGTTGGAGTTGGAGTTGGGGTTGGGGTAGGGGTCTCAATAGGGGTTGGGGTTGGGGTAGGGGTTGGGGTAGGAGTAGGGGCCTCAGCCAGGCTGAGTGACAGAGACATAGAGTCCTCTCCACACCTGTTCTTTGCTGTCAGCGTGACGGTATACTGTCCTGCACTCGCATAGATATGGACCGGGTTTTTCTCTGTCGACAGAGGTGTTCCATCCCCAAAGTTCCAGGTATACCTGTTGCCCCGACCGGTGGATGTATTCTTAAAGGTGACCTTCCAGCCACCATCAGTGGGTTCAATCTTCTCGATCTCGAAACTTGCTTTTGGCTCGTCTCCAGGACGGCAGGGGCGAGGCGTGTACGAGACAGTAAATGTTGCACATGCCGGAGCGCCGAAACAACTCGAAACAATTTGGGCAGCCAGTTCCTGCACTGTCGGGTCATTCTGGGCATCTCGACACTCGGAAAGCGCCTTTCGCACGGCCTCCAGAAAGTTCCCTGGAGGGGTAATCTGCGGGATATCGCTGCACTCTATAGCATCTGGATATTCCTTCTTGACGGCCTCGTAAATAATCACCTGCGCCGTGGTGTAGTAGTTGGCCTCACCGGCGTCGTTGGTCTTTCCGCTTTCCACGATGATGCCCTTCTTCACCCGAGCAGTTCCTCCGGGAACATCGGCGTAAAGGACGTAGCAGGAATCGCTGGCGCCGCTGACCTCGTAGTTGCCGCAATCGTCAGTCTGCGTCTCGAGGACCTGTCCTCCCTCCCCCTCAAGACGGACTTTCGCCTGCGGGGCGGGGATATTACCCTCAGAGACCTGGGGGTTGGCGCAGGAAAGGGTGTAGCAACTACTCCCCGGCATCGCCACTTTACCACGGATTCCGGTCACTCCAGGGGCACCGAACTGGGCTCCCGGGAAGCAACCCACAAGAAGTACAAGAAACACAAGGGTTAAAGCACCAAGGTAAAAGAGCACGGCTCTCCTCATCTAAAAACCTCCCTTTTAAGCCTTTCCTCTCCAGACTACTTCAGGAACAACTGGGAGAGAATAGGCCGGTTTTCCTATTTTCCAGGAAGGAAGGGACTATTTTCTCCCGGGTACCGGCAGGGGCTCATAGGCCCTGCGGTTGAGTAGGCAAAAAGAGGGCGCAACGGGGATGTACTGCGGGCAAAACCTCTCAGTGCAACCTACGACACAAGTCCTGGAACCTGGCCGGAAGCCTCCCGGAGAATTCGGTAGAACTCCTGAACGTCCCGGCCCTTGACGAGGTAGGCGTAGGCACCACGGCGCAGGGCTTCCTCCTCGTACTCTTCGTACATACTGAGCATCACCACCGGGATGGGGAGCTCTTTTTTGAGCTTTTCTAAAAGTTCAAGCCCGTCTTCGTTATTCAGGCGGACGTCAAGGACCACCACATCGGGGTTGAGCTTTTTGAGGCGGGAAAGCACCCCCCGGCTCCCTGTGCTCTTCCCCACGACCCGCAAATCCGGCTGGCTGTTGATGAGGAACTCCAGGCTCTCAAGGAGGAAACGGTTATCGTCAATCAAAAAGACCCGAATTTCTCTGTGTCCCACAGCAATACCTCCTTTGCTTCACACAGCATACCCCTTCTCCCCTTCCCCTGCCATAGGCAGGAAGACCTAATTGCGGCACCTCCCCGTCCTATTTTGCCTCTTCCGGGAATCCCTCACGGAGGGCCAAAAAGATGATTTCCCGGCGGTCGGAGAGGCCGAGTTTCTGGAGGATGTTGCTCACGTGGTTCTTGACGGTTTTCTCGCTGATGAAGAGCATCTCCCCAATCTCCCGGTTGCTCTTCCCCTGGGCAAGGAGTCGCACCACTTCCTGTTCCCGGGGGGAGAGCTTCTCCCAGATGGTCGACCTCTCCTGGGGAACCGCTTTCCTCACCAGGTGGTGAATCCTGGAGTAGACGAGGTCGCTCAAAAGGACCTCGCCCGAGAGGCAGGCACGGATGCTGCGTAGAAGCCGCTCCGGCGAATCCTGCTTGAGGACGTACCCCCGAGCTCCCTCAAGAATCGCCTGGACGATGACCCTCTCATCCTCCTCCACCGTGAGCATGAGGAACACCGTCCCCTTTTTGACCTCGCGGAGCTTCCGGAGAAGCTCAAGCCCGTTGCCTCCAGGGATGGTGACGTCAAGGAGCACCAGGTCCACTTCAATAGGGAGAATTTTCGCCACCGCCTCCTCGAAGCTATGGGCCACCGCCACGACCTCAAAGTCCCCCTCAGCCTCAAGGAGCTTCCTGAGGCCGGCCACGAAAATGGGGTGGTCATCGACCAGCGCCACCCGCCACCTCGTCATCCCTGCCCCACCTCTTTGAGGGGCATGAGGGCCTCAACTTTTGTCCCCTTCCCAGGGGAGGAGCTCACCCGCAACCGTCCCCGGACAGCCCGAAGCCGCAGGCGCAGGTTCATAAGGCCGAAATGCCCCTCACCGACGTCTTTCGGGGTAAAGCCCACCCCGTCGTCCTCCACAAGGAGGCGGAGTTTTGCCCCTTGCAGCACCTCAAGCGCCACCCGCACTCTCTTTGCCCGGGCGTGTTTGGCCACATTCGAGAGGGCCTCCTGGAGCACCGCCACCACCGTCCTGTACACCCGGAAGGCCAGAGGACCCGAAGGAAGGGCAAGCCTTTTCTCCACCGCAATTCCCGGGGGCAGAAAGCTCTCGACCACCTCCTCCACTTTCCGCTGGAGCTCAAGAGGGGACACCGGCTTCCCCTTGAGCTCCGAGAGGATGAAGCGGGATTCCTCAATGGCAATGGTGTTGAGGTTCCGGACTCTCTCGAGGAGTCCCCAGGCAGGCTGCTCGTTCTCTCCCACCTCCCGGCTCAGAAAGTGGAGGTAAATCTGCTCTGAGGCAAGAATCTGCGCCAAGCCGTCGTGCAGCTCCCGGGCCAGGCGGTTCCGCTCTGCCTCCCGGGTGAGTTTCTTGGTCTCCTCAAGGAGGCGCAGGTTCTCAAGGCAGGACTCCGCAAGGGCCGAAACCACAGAAAGGAGGAGGAAATCAAGGACGTCAAGGGTATCGTCACAGAAGGCAAAGAGCACGTAGTGCCTGGTTTTCTCAACCACAAAGGGCAAAGCAAGGAGGGACCGACCCTGGAATTCCAGAAAGCGGGGTGCCTTTTCCTCAAAGAGGAACGCCACCTTTTCCTGGAGGGGAGACAAAACTCTCCAGGTGAGCTCCTTCGGCCAGCCCAGGGTAAAGACCCGCCACGACCTCCGGGGCGAAAAGCGGAAAATCGCCACTTGGGAGGCCCCGGTGAGGACCCGCACCGCATCAGAGAGCTTCGCAAAAGCCTCGTTCTCTGAGGAAGCGCAGGGCACCCGACGGGCAAAAAGGGAGATAATCTCAGAGAGGGCAAGGATCCTCCGCTCGTGCTGGCGCCGCAGGAGGTTCTCCACAAGGAGAAGGCCAATGCTTTCTGCCAGTGCCGAAAGCCGGGGGAGCTCTTCGCGGGGGAAGGAGGGAAGGAGGGTGTTGAGGTTGAGCACCCCGATGACGTTCCGAGCGCTGTCGAAAACCGGAAGGGACGCCGAAGCGTGTTTCCTCATCTGGCGGCGGTCAGGATACGGGGAGCCAGCGTCGATCACGATGGGTTCCCGCCGCTCAAAGACGAGCGCAGAGACGCTCCCCTCCTCGTTCCCCACCCGCTTCCCCAGGTACTCCTCGCGAACACCCCGTCCGGCAGCAAGGTAGAGTTCGCCTTTTTTGTCCTGAAGAATCAGAGAGCCGCTCTCTGCCCGGGCCACCTCCAGGGCTAAATCGAGAATATGGTCAAGAACCTTCTGCTCTTCTTCAGAAAGGACGTACTCAGGAATACCCATCCCCCCTGGGGAGATTATACCACCTGCGTTCTTCTTTGAAAGATGCACTCTCCCCTATGGAGCCCTGTGAAACCAATCCCCGCGCGGCACTATAGACCACGGGGATTCCGTCAGGTAACGTAACCCTGTGAGGCTGCTTCGCTTGCAGTGACCCCTTCTCTCCCTTTGCAGTTCTTTCAGGCGCTCCACAGCTTCAGAAAGGGCCCCACGGAGTTTCGCAGCATCAACGGATGTAACCTTCACAGAGTTCAAGAATCGCTCGTGAAGCATGGAGAGCCTCCTGAGCAATCTCCCTGTCAAAGCGTTCACGCACAAAGCCCTGAACCACCTCTTTGGCACGGGAACTGTGGTATGATACCCTCAGGGGGTGAAAACGTGCCGGCAAAACCGAAGAAATCCGGGGGTTCCCCGGGGAAAACGAAGAGAGTACAGCACGTTCCTTCCTGGCTTCTTTTCACTGAGAACGTCGTCTTCTGGTTCCTCTTCACCCTGGTCCTCCTTGCCCCTTACTACCGGGGGCTTTACTTTCGCTTTGAGCGCTATCCCTTCTTCCTCTTCATCTGCGGTGCGGGGCTCTTCCTGAGCTTCGTTCGCCTGTACTTCCGCACCCCTTTCGTCCTCCCAAAGGGCCTCACCCTTGTCTTTGCCCTTTTTGTCCTCCTCTACGGGGTGAACGTCTTCTTTGCCGCCGACCGAGGCCTCTCTTACCAAGAGTTCGTCAACTGGGGCGTGTACGCTCTCCTCTTCTTCCTCGTCGCCTCCCTGAAGACTCCCCTACCCCAGGCCGTCTTTTTGCCCTTTGGGGGGAACACAGTCCTCCTGACTCTTCTTGGGCTCTTCCAGGCCTTCGGGTGGATTCCCCCCTATGCGTACGTCCTTGGCATGCCCCTCCAGGGGATGTTCGAGGGAGGGAGACTCCATGCTACCTTCCAGTACCCCAACACCGCCTCAGCGTACCTCGGTGCGGGGTACCTGGCCCTCCTTGGGATCACCCTTGGAGAACAGAAAACCGAAGGGTTGAGCTTCCTGGCGTCTTTTCTTGCTTTCCTTGCCCTGGCGGGGACCTTCTTCACCTATTCCCGGGGAGGGCTCCTCATCCTCGCCTTAGTTTTGCTCGCCCTCCTCTTCTCCTTCCCGCAGAAAATCCGTGCAGGGCTTTTCTCTGGAATCCTCGCCACTGCCCTTCCCTTTTTCGTCCTCCTCCCCTTCCTTGAGCGTTTCCTCCGGGCGCTTCAGCCCCTCCCCTTCTGGGGTATGCTCTTTCTGGGGGCTTTCGCCTCGGCATCCTTTCGGGGCCTCCTTGAGCCTTTAGAGCGAAAGTTCAAGAGCTGGCCGGCAAAGAGGTTCCTCGCCGTTATCGGTGTCCTTTTTGCCGCCGTAGCCTTCCTCTTTGTCCTTGCCGTCCATCTTGGACTCGTGGGGGGTGGGGCCACAAGGCTTCTTGATGTGAGCCTCCGCACCCGTAATGTCTGGGAGCGGCTCATCTTCTACCGCGACGGCCTCAGGATTTTCGCCCTGCGTCCTGTAAGCGGCTGGGGCGGGGGAGGATGGGAGGCCCTGTACCTTTCGGTTCGCTCTTTCCCCTATTTCACAAGGAGCACCCATAACTTCTACCTCCAGGTCCTCACTGAAGGAGGACTTGTGGGGATGACCCTTCTTGTGCTTCTCCTCTTTTTCCTCTTCCGGGCAGGTAGCGGCGCTTTCCGCCAGAACCCCACACCCTGGGTGGGGATGCTCTTTGGGATTCTCGTTTTTAGCTTTCTGCACGGATTTGTGGATGTAGATTTTAACCTCGGTGCGTACCAGCTTGGGGTGTGGTTCCTGGCAGGGTGCCTGGTGCAGAGCTTCTTAGAGGGAAAGAAAAGGAAGGTTACCTCCTCTCCTCTCCTTCCAGGCACAGCGTGTCTGCTCTTTCTTGTCTTGAGCTTCCTCCTTATACCTTCAGAGCGCCTCAAAACGCTGGGCGACTCTCTCGCCCGGGAAGGAAAATGGGACGAGGCCGTCTACTTCCTTGAACGGGCCTCCCGCTTTGAGCCCTGGAACCCGGAAATCCACTATGCTCTGAGCCAGGCCCTGCGGCAGAAGTTCCTCCTTGAGCGCAAAGAGGCTCTCCGCAAGCAAGCCATTGAAGAAGGAGAGAAGGCCCTGCGCCTTGCCCCGAAAAATGCTGCCATTCTCGAGCACGTGGGCATTCTCTACGCCGAGCGGGGAGACTTCGACCGGGCACTTCCCCTCCTCAAAAAAGCCGTAGCATCCAATCCTTTCGAGCTCAGCCACTACCTGAACCTCGCCCGGGTCTGCCGCTATGCTGGGAAGTACTTCCTGGAAAAGGGCGAAAGAGAAAAAGCCGTCTTCTTCCTCAGAGAAGGCATTGCGGTAGAGGAACTCCTCAGACGGGCTGAGGCGAGCTCTTTAAAACCGTTGCAGTGGGATACCGGGGAGGTCAGGCAACTCACCAAAGAGATGAAAACCCTCAAAGGAGAGTAAAAGGGCTTTGGTGCTCGCCCACCGCAAAAGCGGAGTAACTGCCGCAGCGCTCCTTCCCTCTGTGGTACAATAGAGGAAACTCGCTCAAGAAGGAGGAATGTCTATGCACCGAGGGACTTTTTTCCTCGTCCTTATCCTGGGACTTGCGGTCCTTTTTGCGCTCTCTGGATGCTGGTGGTTCGAAGGCCTTTCCCCCTCTCCCTCGCCGTCTCCCTCACCATCACCCCTTCCCACGAACACCGATATGGACAGGAAGGACTTCACTTTACCTCTCGTGGGAGGCGGTACTCTGACCCTTTCCTCCCTGAAAGGGAAACCGGTGCTCCTCGTCTTCTTCTCTCCAAACTGCCCCCACTGCAGGGAAGAGGTCCCAGCCCTCAACGCCGTGTACAACAAGTACAAGGACACCCATGACCTTGTGGTCCTTGGCGCCGGATACGGCTCAGAGGCAAGCATCGAGTATTTCGTCGAGCAAAACCGGGTGCGGTACCCTGTGGTCTCTTTCACCGACCGGACTATCCTTGAGGCATACGGAGTGAACTACGTCCCCCACAACGTCTTCTTCAACCGTGAGGGGAACATCGTGAGGACCGTTACCGGAGCCCTGTCCTCATCCACTCTGGAAAGCTATCTTACGGGAATCCTCTGAGAAAGAAGACCACAGGCTAGGAACCCCCTAGCCTGTGGTCAATGCTCAACTACACCACAAATCAAGAAACTCGTCCCACTGGGTATCCCGCGCAAAGGCGAGATTACCGTAGTCGGAAGCACCGAAACTTGGACACGAATTGGCGTAGTATGGTAGGTATGGTAGATGTATCGAGAGCCCCTTGGCCCCAAGGTAATATCCTGAAGCTCGGTTGTAGATTACCGTACTTTTCAGCTTCGTCTGAACCTTTGTCAGAGCAGACTTGAGCTCACGGTCTTTCCGCTCACGGTCATTCCATTTCTTGAGCAGTCGAACGAAATTCTCGATATCCACGTAACCAGATTCTTCATCAACATAGGGTGAATCTGGAGAAACAGCTCGATCGTTCAGGGCCGGGATGTCTTTACCTGAACGAAGGAGAACGCCTGCCAGCCCACTGATGGCCTCGGCCAGGGCGCCAACGCGGGAAAGACGTATGACCGAAAGCGTAAGGCTTCCTCCCCCATAGTAAGCAAAGTAGCTCTTCACAATCTCCTGAGCTAAGGCTGTAGGGCTCATGGTGGGGCTTTTGGCAAGCCGGCGGAAAAGGCGCCCGTAGTTCCATCCATCTCCTGGTTCTTCTGCCTGGGAGGCCACGAGAATGTCCCCATAGTTCCTGATTTCATAGGCTACCTCCACCATGGCCATAAGGCAAGCATCCATTCCGATAAGGTTGAACCGAACACCTCCCGCCCGAAGGGCAAAAGCAAGCTCAGGCAAAGTGAGGTAATCCCCACCCGCCGAATCATCCCAGCAAATACCCTTTACGGGATTCCTCCATCCTGCTCCGTGATTCCAGAGAATGAGCGCATACCTCCGTGCAGGATATTGGTTCCGCACAAACTGGATAAATTCCGCCAGAGTTTCTCCATCTCCAGTATTCAAGTTGCCTGCGCCACTCCAGATATCCAAAACCTTTCCTTCCTGCAGAGAGTAATACTTGGTGGACCCTCCTCCATCAAAGAGCACAACTACGTTGACTCTATCCTTTGCCCCTATCCCCGAATCTCTCATTTCTTGAAGATCCCGGAGAGCATAGGGATAGAGATTGTTATCTGCTGCCATGTACACTATAACGGTCCACGCCGCAGACCCCGAGGCCTTAACATCCCCTTCAAAAGCCTCTTCGGTACCCTCAAGGTCCCCTTCTTCTTCAGAAGGCAGCGAGGGAATATTCTCCAGACAACCACTTACTACAAACACCGCCAAAAACAGGAACACCAATCCCATCCAAAATGTGACCTTCTTAGGCATCTGCTCCACCCCTGCCACTTCCTGAAAAGCTCCCCACCATCAAGATATAAGAAAACCCCAGGGGAAAACCCCTGGGGTTCACCAGATCTCTCAAACTGCCTAATCACAGCGGGCAGCCAGATGGCGGAGTTGGTCCTGGCTCGCAAATTGCCGTACAACAAGCCTGACCTTCGATATCCTCGCAGCAACGGTTCCCAAGTTCATCGTAAACAGCGCACCATCTGCTCAGCTTCCACTTTACCTGATCAGCAGTAGTAGCATATTTATTAACCCTATCTACTCCCTGATCCTCCAGAACCGCCCTGTAAGCATCGGCAGAGTCCTCGTCGCAAATGAGACCGTAACCGAAGTTTCCTCCCAGGTCACCTTCTGTTACTGTTGCCGTAATAGTAATCTTCTTCCCATCGCTGCTGAGTTCAGCCTCAGTAACCTCAATCTCTACATCATCGGCCGGGGCAACGTCATCAGTAGTATCTGCATCGTATCTTGTCGGGTTCACTACCGTGAATTCCCAGTAATCTGGGTTCGTAATACAATCCTCGTCCCCAGCAATGGGTTCGTCAAAGGTGATGACGATTTCGATTTCACCTTCTCCATCACCGGTGTATGGATTGTACAGATTCCGCACTACCGTGCTCACAGGCTGAGGGCAGCGAGTGTCAGGAGTGGGAGTGGGAGGAGTTGCCGTAGGAGTTGGACTTGGAGTTGGGGTTGTCGTCGGCTTACAGCCGACCATGGCAAGGACGGCAACGGCAAAGGCTGCGGCGATGAGCAACCACGCGTACTTCTTCATGCAACACAACCTCCTTTACCTTGGGTTTCTTCCTGTGCCTCCCGTGCGGGCTTTCCGCTGTTTCGCCCACAGGGTGCGGCTATCCATCCCCTTGAGATAGGGCCGGAGAGTTTTGCCCTACCCTTGACCCTCTCGACCTCAGGGCAAGAGAAGAACGCCACAAGGCACAGCTCAATTATATACTACGAAGGGGACAAAGGAAAGTTTCGCCCCTGGAGCAAAGACTCAGGGGTTCCCCGTTCCTTTTTGAGTTTGGGCCTTTGCTCTCTCCCAGAATTCCACGAAAAAGGCTGCAAAAACCCCCACAAAGAGCCCGGCCACAACTCCCACGGCGAGGTTCAGCTTCAAGCTCCGCTTGTTCCCAGAATACTTAATATCCCCCACCATTACCTTGCCATCAAAAGCACGAGCACCAACGGCCTCATAAGGGGGCAAAGACAAAGAAAGGATGCGCTGCAACTCCCTCCAGAACGTGTAGTCCCGCAAAAGGAGGTTGTACTCATCCACAAGGGGGCTCTGGCGAAGCTTCTGCATCTCCAGGGCCTCCTTCTCTTTCTGGAGGGCACGGATTTCCTCATCAATCTCTTGAATCGCCTTTTCATATCTTTCTCTCAGCCCTTCTCCAACGCTCAGAGCTTTCTCCAGGGAAACGAAGCTCAGCTCACGCAAAACCTCAGGAGAAAGCGGCAACGAGAGGACCGGGGCATCCTGTTGCTGCTGAAGGATTTTTCTCCTCTCCTTAAGGACCGCAAGCGATTCTTCTACCTCTTTTACTCTCGCATCAAGAGCAAAGAGGTCGTTGCGTTCCAGAAAGGCAAAGAGCTTTTCTTTCGCTTCTTCATACCTCTCCGCAGAAACCCTCACAAGGTCCTGGAAAAAAGCAATTTTTGCATTATGGCGCTCTTGCAAGGCGCTGAGAAGGTCCCGCTGAACCTGCAAAGCCAGGACTTCCGCCATTTTCCTACACAGTTCTTGGCTCCGGGAAGCAACGGTGAAGAGAACTCCCCCTCCCTCTTGTAGAGTCCTATTCACAGAAAGGCCGTACCTCTCCACAAGGGCCTCAAAATCGTTCGTGCGCGAAATTTCCAGGATTTTTCCTGCTTTCGCAAAGCTTGCAAGAAGCAAATCCGGAGAATCCTCTTCCCTGAGTGGAGCTGAGAAGGAGTAAGGAATGTTCAAGGGCTCTTGAGAGCCGTAGTACCTTACTGAAATCTGTCCCTTGAATTCCCCTGGAAAGGAGCTCTCTGCAAAGGTCACCTGAAACTCCGCTTTGAAAGTTTGCGGGACAAACCGCCAGGCCAGAAGGGCAAGGATAAAGGTGGCGAGGGTAACACCGGCAATCAACCACTTGCGCCTAAGAAGGATGGTGACGAGGTCAAAGAGGGAAATTTCTTCTTCCCAGTCCGTCCGGTCTTCCATAAAGCGCCTTCCTCCTTGAACAGACGATATAGTTAAAAGCAGGATTTTCTCAGTATTCTATCCTGTAGCGCCCGAGTTCTTCAAGGTAGGTCTCTGTTCCCCGCCCTGGCAAAGCAATCTCAAAGCCGGATTGCTTCGGGCCTTCGGCCCTCGCAAGGACAAAGGAGGGTCACTGCGAGGTCGTCGTGTCGCTTGGCAAAGCGGTCTCTCAGAGATTCCCCACCGCTTTGCGGCTTTAGAAGGACAGAAAAGGGAGTGGCCTGAAACAACCGGAAAAGGGCACGAGCGGAAAACGAACCCCTAAAACCCCTGCTGAAGAGCCTACATGGTATAGTAGGCGCGATGGAGGCTGTCGGGTTCAAGCATTGCGGAAGTCAGGTCGTGTGCGAGGGGAAGGCTGTACAGCATAAACGCCCGGGGGGAAAGGATCAGCATCCTCTTCCTCCATCATGCTTTAGAGAGGACGAAGAAGTGGCCCCTGTCAGAAGAGCAGGTCCTGGAAACGTTCCTTTTCCCTGAAGAAGTTGTCACCGGGCACGGCAAAAGGTCTATCGCCCACAGGAGGTACGAAGGTTCCTACTTTGTCCGGGCTATTTACGAATACGACGGCAACACACCGGTGCTCGTCACCGTGTACTTCCCCTACGCCAAGCGGTACTTTCAGGGAGGTGAGGTCTTTGAAGATAAAATACTCGAGAGAGGCTGATGTGCTCCTGATAGAGCTCAGAGAGGGCCATCCAGCGGACTCCATAGACCTGAAGGAAGGGGTTATTCTCCACCTTGACGAACGGGGTCTTCCCCTGGAAATAGAAATACTCGACGCCTCGAAGCTCACTTCGCTTGGAGAAATCCACATTATGGCGCCCCTTGAAGTAGTCCGCTGAATCTAGGTTTTTGCGTTTTCCATACACCCTGCAGTAGCCCTTAGGGTCAAAGACCGGTCCTCGATCAGCCCACACCGGACTCCTGGACTTATAGTGCTTCTCCTGCCGTGTGCCCTCTGCGTCCTGAGACTGCGTCGCTTCGCTCCCCACGGTGACAAAGAAGGAAATCCTCGCGGTGGCAGAAAAGGGCTCGCGGCGACAGGAGGAGATTGCAGTGATAGAAGGGAAATTAACCATGCGGTAAATTCAGAAGAAATGCGCCGGTCTCCCGTAACCGGGCTGATTCAGAAAAGAAGAACACCGGAACGTTGCATCGCTCCCCCTCACCAGCTCTCCAGGGGATTTTCTCCCCCGTTCGGTACGATCGAAGTTGGCGTCAAAGCTCACAAGCTGTAAGGTATATTTTGTCGCCACTCCATACTGGTATGCGTCACCGAAGTCGAGTTTCAAGCAAGAAGCAGCATCGATAACCATCCTCATATCCTCCGGTAAAAGATGCAAAAGCCGCATGCCAGCGTTCAACATCACATTGTCAAGGAAATCTCGAAATGCCTGGTGCCTATTTTTTGGAAAAGCAGGATGCCGATGGGGTGGAGGGAGTCATCAGAGAGGAACAACCCATGCTCATCCATGCGCGAAAGAAAGTTCTTCGCTTCTCCAGCGCGTTCCTGTTCCAAGAGGATTTCGAGAAACACGCTGGTATTAACGAGAAACCTCACCGTCTCCTACTCTCCAGTGTGCTATAGCATGCTGTAAAGTCACCGAAGTATACTGGTCGCGTAACTCCCTGGGTGCTCCCGTCCAGGAAAAAAGGGGTTTCCTTGTGGTTTTCCACCCTCTTTTTTCCAACAAAAACCGGGCAAAATCTTCCACTTCTTCCTGAAGCTCAGGAGGTAGCGCCTCACCTAAGATCGCACCGGTGCCAAAGCGATTCCTGTTTTTACCCCAGGGCTCTCACCACCGCGAGCCTCTTATGTTCGTTGAGCAAAACAACCTCCCCACCACAAAAGCGAGATTCCTCACCACTTCGTGGTTCGGAATGACGAGTAAGGGGGATGTCTCCGTGAAGCCGTATGTTCGTTTCCGAAGGGTCTTGCGCCCTATAAAACCAAGGAACAGCCACCCAGCAACCCCAACTTTTCAAACGTATCTCTCCAAAAACTTCCGGTACACCCCCTCCATCTCCTGCAGCACCCGCTCAAGCGAATAGGCCTCGACCTTCCTGAGGCTTTCTCTACCCATTTTTTCCCGCAACTCCCTGGACCTAATGGGCTGCCCCAGGGCCTCGGTAAGCGCAGCAACATCCCCCAGGGGAACGAGGAATCCGTTTACCCCATCCTCCACGAGGTCTCGGTTTCCCCGCACATCGGTGGCCACAAGGGGCTTTCCCGCCGCCATCCCCTCAAGGAGCGCTCGGGGGAGTCCTTCGCGCTTTGAGACGAGTACCACGACGTCAGAGGCAGCAAGAACAGCCGGAACGTCCTCTCTTCTCCCCAGGAAATGCACCCGGGGAAGGGACTCCCGCTCCACCCATGCCCTGGTCTTTTCCAGGAGCTCCCCATCGCCCACGAAAAGCAAGTGGGCATGTCCGAACTTTTTTGCCACCTCCTTCCAGGCCGCAAGGAGAAAGGCATGGTTTTTAGTAGGCGTGAACTCCGCCACGCAGGTCACGACCACTTCGCCATCCCCTATCCCGAACTCCTCGCGCAAGGAAGCATTGACGTTGCGGAAGCGCTCTAACTCCACCCCCACCCCAGGGACGAGGAAGAGATTTTCCCCGGGGGTGAACCCAAGTTTTTTCCCGTGTTCAACGTCCTCTTCGTTCAAAACGATGAGCGCATCGGTGAAAGGAGCGGCGATCTTCTCGGCGGTATACCAGAAAAGCCAGGCTTTCCACGAAGCCCCCCGGAAGAAGTGGAATCCGTGAGCAGTATAGAGCACCAGGGGCACCCGGGCCAATTTTGCCGCAATTCTCCCTATGAAACTTGCTACGGGGGTGTGGGTGTGCACGAGAACATAGCGCCTTTTTCGCAAAAGCCGCAAAAGCCTCCAGAAGCTCAGAACATTCGAAAAACTCAGAGGGCGGCGGGAAAAGGGAAGGGGATGCACCCGGAATCCCTCGCGCTCAATCTTTTCCCGAAACCCCGCCTCTCCTGCTGCCACCTCCACCTCGTACCCCAGAGAGCGCAGAAGCTTCATAAAGGGGAGGTGGAAGTGAAAAATGTGGCTATCGACGGTGGCGAGGAAGAGGATACGACGCGTTTTAGGGAACTCAGGCTTTCTGGAAATCACAAAATCGCCATCCTCCACCAATCCCCAGGGCCACAAGGGTCATGAGAAACCCATATCGTTCCCGGTACAAGGGGCCGAGGTTAGATTCTCACCCATGCAATTTACAAACTACGTTGAATTCCCTTCCTCTGTAGAAGCTCTTCATAAAGAGCTTCCCACAGGTCCACCACTTTTTCAAGGGAAAAATGCTCTGTAACGTGTTCTCGTGCTTTTCTCCCCATTTCCAGGCGTTTTCCTTCGGGAAGATCCATAAGACGAGCCATCGCCACAGCCAGAGCCTCTGGATTCCTGGGGGGAACCAGAAAACCAGTTTCACCCTCCAATACTATTTCTCTATTTCCACCAACATCGGTAGCCACAATGGGAAGCCCTGTAGCCGAGGCTTCAAGAAGTACATTGGGCATTCCCTCCCAGGAAGAAGACATAACGTAGGCATCAGCTGCGTTCATAAGCTGAGGGATATCGCGACGGATGCCCAAGAATTTAACGCGTTCCTTTATGTCAAACTCCTGGGCCATAATTTCCATGTCTTTCCGCAGAGGCCCATCGCCAGCAATTAAAAGCATGGCATTCGGGTTATTGTGGACTACACGAGCAAAGGCCTGGAGCATATTGGGGTAATCTTTCTGAGGATCAAACCGCCCTACAGCAAGCCATACAAAACCATTAACTCCCAGCTCCCTTCGAAGTTTAAGGCGACCTTCGGGATTAGGCTTGAAGCGCTCGATATCTACACCGTTTGGGATATAGCGTATCTTGTGGCGAGGCACAGCACCTACACGCACATAGCGCTCCAAGCCAGCCTGACTTACTTGCGTAGTAAGGTCACAGAGAGGATCGGTCAACCGGTAAAGGAACTCGCGGAGACGACCGCCTTCATCGATGTTGCGGGCACTGCATATCAAAACAGGAAAGGGCGCAAGAGGGCGCACAATTCGCGCCAGAAGGTTAGCGTGCACCATGTGGCTATGGACAATATCTGGTCGCCATTTCCGAATGATCCGAGCAAATCGCAAAACAGGGCATGGATCTGGCAATTTCCGCTGAATGTTCAGAGAAAAAACAGGGATACCCACCGCCTCAAGGTCCTCAACATAAGCCTTAGGCGGTATAAGAGAAACTACGCTCACCTCCCAGTCTCGAGACTTAAGCCGGGTAGCCAGGCGCACAAGCTGTGTTTCCGCCCCGCCATAGGCAAGGCCTGTGGTGAGGAATAAGAGCGAACTTTTACGTGGCATAAATATATTCCTTCCCCCTTTTAAGATGAACCATTAAAGTAAGGAGGTAAACCCACAACAAGGTATGAAAGCCATATCGGAGAATGGAAGCCTCGAAAAACTGGTGAACCAACAAAGAAAGTGTCAAAGCCAAGGTGGTTGAAAGGACTGACCTGGCTTCATTCTTTGCTAATGGTAGGAATCTTTTTGCAAAATAGACGGGAAACAGCCACAAACAAAGCCATAGAATAAATCCTAAAATCCCAACCTCACTCCATATGGCAAGAAATGCATTATGAGCAGTAATTCCAACCCCTTCTGGTTCGAGCAGGGCCTCGTAACTCGCGCCAAAGCCAACTCCACTAAAGGGGTTGTTGTGAATATATTCCCATAAGGGCTGCCAAGCGAGTTGACGGAGATTAAGGTCAAAGGAAAATCGCCGGAATTCCAGCAAAGAGGGCTTGATCAAAAACATTATGCCTATAATCGCCAACAAACACAATATTGACCAGGCTAAGCCCCTACGGCTTCCAGAAAACCACAAAAATAGGAGCAAGCTCAACACGGCCGCAAAAATTCCTGCACGAGAAAAGGTAAGAATTAAAGTAGTTAGCTGGAGCACAAAAAGAATCCACCACGACTTCCGACGATCTGTAAAGATGAGGAACATAGTTAAAGTTATTGTCACAAGTAACCAACTTGCAAGGGTATTCGGGTTGCCAAACAGCGACGAAAGGCGAAGGTAAGGAACAGGACCATAAACCCTTTGTGCAAGATGAAAGGAACCAATACTAAGGACTTGAATAGTTCCATAATTGACCGTTCTTAACTCGCCCAAAAAGTAAACAAGAAGCCCCACCAGGCTAATTCCCGCACCAAATAATGCCAAAGCCTTTGCTAAGCAACCAAATGTTGCCAAAGGCCGGGAGTCACTTAAAGCAAGCAGAGCAACACAGCCAGAGGTTATCATTACCATTAATGTTCTCCGAAAAACGAGTTCTGAATGGCCACTCCACAAAGCAGAAGTGAGGGCCACTAAAAAAAGAATGTAGAACAGCATAAAGAAGACAATGGTTCTGAACATCATTCTGATCCGCAGAAGGGGGAACAAAAGCAAAAAAACGCCAATTTGCAACCCAAGCTGGAAGTAAGGAGCATAAGGAACTAAGTTCTCTCGAGCAGGGTTTTGCAAACTCAGCAAAGCCGTACCGACTAAGATTACAATCAAGCCCAGCCCAGCAAGACTAACCTTTGGCTTCATAAGCTCAAATCTTGACTTCAAGGACATTTACATATTCTCTTAATATCCTTTCTACCGAAAACATCAAGGCTCGTGCTGATGCATGAACTTTTTCTCCCCTCAGGACTTGAAGTATAGCCTCGGCCAAGGCCTCGTGATTACCCATCGGCACCAGTCGACCCCATTTCCCATCTTCCAGGATTTCTGCTGGACCACTTGGGCAGTCCGTAGCCACAACCGGAGTTCCTAAAGCCATGGCTTCTACGAGGACATTTCCAAACCCTTCCCACCTCGACGAAAGCACAAACACCGCTGCCCGTTTCATGTACTTGTAAGGATTTTCCACAAACCCGGGCAATGCAACTTCTCCCTCCAGTCCCAGCTTGCGCACCAAAATCTCAAGATTTGGCCGCTCCTCACCTTCCCCAAGAATCATAAGCCTCGCGGGGCGCTCTTTCCGCACCAGGGCAAAAGCCCGAATGAGGGTCGGAAAATCCTTTGGTTTAGTTAATCTTCCCACTCCCAGAACCACAGGAGGTTCACCCTGACGAAACCAAGGGTGGTCCAGTGGCTCTTCGGCTTTGGTAAAGAGTTCTGGCGTCACCACAGGGTTGTAGATGACTTTTATCTTCTCTGCAGGCAGGCCTGTTCGAGCAATCAAATCCTCAGCCACTCCACGGGACACAGCAACTACCGCATCAGCATAAGGGTAAAAGACCCTGATTAAAAAGGGCATAAACTTAGCTCGAACAGAAGGAGCATTTTCCGTAGAAAAACTTAAAGTGCTGTGCTCTGAAACCACAAGGCGTGTTTTAACCCTCGCCAAAAATTTTGCCCAAATGGCCACGATGTTGGCATGGTTCAAAGCAGAAAGCATCGCCTGTGGTTGTTCCCGACGAAGATAGCGTATAAGCCCAGGAAGGCTACAAAGCACTCGCCTGGCCCCTAAGTCCACCACCGGCACCTCTTTAGGCACCTGGGAAAGATACGGTCCTTCAGCCTTAGCAAGCACAAGGTCGACCTGAAGGCCCCGCTCTACAAATCCCCGGGCCAGATTCACCATCACTCTCTCAGCCCCGCCACCTCGGAGGGAAGGGAGAAAAAGAGCCAATTTCATTTTTTCTCACCCTGGATAAGTTCTTTAGTAGAAGCTCTTTGAGACAAAAATTTCTTATCACGGAGGTAAACCATTAAGCCAATAGGGAGGCTAAAAAGATAAAGTCCCTTTTTGGTGATTTCTGCATATTGGTTTCGTAAAGATACTTTCCCATGAAGGGAAAATCGAACATAATTGGCACAGGCTCGCAAACGGTCAAAGAATGGTACGTAAAAGCCCTCCAATTCCACAAACTCTCGATAGTAGGTCCGTGCTGCAATATTTGATTGGACACGGATTTCGATTGATCGAGCCGTAAGTCCTTCAGGTTGATATTCCTTGTACGCGAAAACCTCGTTAACAAAGCGGATCTGATATTTCCTGGCGATCCGGCTCCAAACCAGTGACTCGGTGACAAATCTACCCAAATCTTCAGGGAAGGGGAACTCCCTCAGCACTTCTGTGCGATTCATTCCGAATTTGTCGCCCTTAACGCGGTATTTCGTCCTAATTTCTACAGCGTTAGAGTCAATTACCGGTGCCGGAAATGGTGATCCTACGATTTTGCCTGAAGGATAGGCATAGAGACCTGCAACACCAGTATAATTTTCACGAGCTTCAAGAGGGATAGTTTTCCACCAGTAAAGCAATCGTTCTAATGCCTTTGAAGCAAGCCAATCATCGCTGTCAAGGATCACGAATAACTCACCTTTTGCCATTTCAACCCCACGGTTGATTGCTACATGCTTTCCACTGTTTGGTTGCCAAATGTAGGTATGGGGAAATCTGCTTCCTTTATCCAATGGGTTACTATATCTTGAGTTTCATCAGTGGAACCGTCATCTACAATAACCCATTCAAAATCCCTAAAAGTCTGATTTTTTAAGCTTTGAAAAGCTCTGTCAAGAAGGTGTGCCCGGTTAAAGGTGGGGGTAAAGACTGTAAAGGTTGGTTTACCTCTCATATTTACCTCCCTCGTAAAATCTTAACTCGTATATTACCAATGTTCATGAGCATTACTGTAAAAGAATAAATAACCAGACCACAGATTACTTGAATCACTAAAGACCTAAGTCCTTGAAATTCTCTAACCATTCCGAGCACTAACGCCATGGGAATGCAAGCGAGGGTAATCTTTAGCCAGTCCAGCCGGGGAACCGGGATCTGGAAAACTCGGCGTCCCAAAAGAATGCTTAAAATGAGAGCCAAGAAATATGCAGCAAACGTTGCATAGGCTGCACCAATAATACCCCAAATTGAAATCCACCACAAGTTTAAGATAAGGTTCAAAACCGCAGCTGACCCAACTACCCATATTTGTTCGACCGTGCGCCGGCCAAGCTGGAAGGCAAGGTCAAAATGATAAGCTCGCAGCCCACTGAGAAAGATGCTCCCCGCTACCCAAGCTAACACCGGTGCAGCACCCGTGCGAAATTTTACGCCGAGTAACGTTTCTGAAATATTTGGGGCAAGAATGACCATGCCCAAGGAAGCAGGTAGACCAATTCCCATCAAAAAAATGGCATTGCGTACCAGAATTTTATCTGCCTCTTCCTTTCCTTTGTTTTCCAGTGCTCTTATAGCTAAAGGGTAACTTGCCAAATTTACGGTCACCATAAGTAACCCCAAGGGTTGTTGTGCTAAGTCATAAATAGCAGCGTATTGTCCTGCAGCACTTTCCCCTAAAAGCCAAGCGATTATGAACCGGTCGGAAGAGCTTACAATAAAATTGAGAGCAAATGTTGCGGTTAGAGGAAGGCCATACTTTAACAACTCTTTTAAAAGATTTCTGTCAACAGCGAGTTTAATTGTATGCCACTCGCCTCGCCCCACGAACAACGTGGCAAGAATACACCCCACAATAAGTCCAGATAAAGGTCCATAGGGGCCAAGACCGTGGATAACCAACGCAGTTCCCAAACCGAGAGCCGTTGCAGACTTGATACCGAGCATCAAACCATATCGAAGAGGCTGAAGTTTCACACGCTGCAGCTCCAAATTTAGTTCTAACCAGGCTTCTGCCAAAAGCAATACAATGCCGGTAAGAATTAAATTGCGCCAAAGAGGATCAGATCTGGTAAACGCCAGAATTGCACCCACTACGCCCGTGACAAAACAAAGCCCCAAAAAACCAGAAAAAGTTGTAGAAAGTAGTTTCTGAGGGTTCTCAAGATATTGGGGGAAGAAGCGGAGAAGGGAAAGACGCAACCATTGAAAACACACGGTGTTGAATAGCCCTACCCCTGCAACCACGAGAGCGTATTGACCGTAGTCAACCGGTGAAATCAAACGAGTGTAAATTAGAATCGCTAAAAAATTGATGATCCCAGAGACAACTCGGACTAAAAAGTAAAAAAGACTATGGCGCACTAGCATGGTTTAAAGATTCAACGAAACGAAAAAGTCCTTCACTAAACGACGTTTTAGGAATATAGCCCAAAAGCTGTTCTGCTTTTTCCACATCAGCCCAGGTGTGAGGCACATCTCCAGCAGGCACAGGAAAGTGCTCTATGCGTGCTTTTTTCCCTAACACTTCTTCCACGGCTCGTACGACTTCCAACACCGTAATGGGTCGACCACTTCCGAGATTAAAGACCTCAAATGGTGCCCCCTCATAGTCCATGGCCGCACGGATGCCCCGGACCAAGTCGCCTATATATGTGTAGTCCCGACGAGCGCTGCCATCGCCGTAAACTGGTATGGGTTTCCCCTCAAGCATGAGCCGGGCAAATTTGTGAATGGCCAAATCCGGGCGCTGCCGCGGGCCATAAGCCGTAAAAATCCGCAGGGCAATAAAACGAATGCCGTAGAGGTGGCTGTAAACCCGTCCCAGAGCTTCTCCTGCAAGCTTCGTTGCCCCGTAAGGGCTCACCGGCAAAAGAAGGCTATCATCCTCCCGCCAGGGAAGGTTCGGATTGGCCCCATAAACACTCGAAGAGGAAGCAAACACGAACTGCTGTACACCCCACTCCTTAGCAAGCTCAAGAAGATTTAAAGTACCCCGAACATTGACCTCGTAGTAAGAAGCTGGGTCCAAAACCGAGGGTCGAACACCAGCTCTGGCAGCAAGATGCACGATCGCATCGTATTCTCCAGAAAGACGCTTACGAAGGGCTTCTGTATTCCTAATGTCGGCCTCAACCAGCGTGTAGTTCGGATGAGAAAGATGAGGAGCAACATTTTGCCGTTTGATTCGTGGGTCATAAAAGGGGTCGAAACTGTCCACGACGGTGACTTGCCAGCCTTCGTCCAAAAGCAGATCCACCAGGTGGCTTCCGATAAAGCCCGCTCCTCCAGTAACCAGGGCATGTTTCATCTGCCTACCCCCAGGTACAGAAAACCCGCCTTCTGTGCCTCGCCAGGGTCATAGAGGTTACGACCATCAAGAAGCACCGACGTGCGCATGACAGAGGCCAGGCGACAAAGGTCAAGGCGCCGGTACTCAGGCCAGTCGGTTGCCAGAAGCAACGCCTCGGCACCTTCGGCAAGGAGATAAGGGTCGGAGAAAAATTCTACCTCCAAACCGCTGAGGGCCCGACGGGCGTTTTCTAACGCCACCGGATCGTGAGCCCGCACATGAGCACCGCGCTCACAGAGAATACGGATGACGTCTAAAGCCGGAGATTCTCGAACATCGTCGGTCCCCGGCTTAAAGGCCAGTCCCAGAATTCCGATTACCCGGCCGCGCACACCCTTCAGGGCTTCCTGGAGCTTTTCCACAGCACGAAGACGTTGACGAAAGTTGACTTCTCGGGCAGCCTGGACAATACGCATGTCGTATCCGTGTTCTTGCCCCATGGCTAAAAGCGCCGCGGTGTCTTTGGGGAGACAGCTCCCACCCCACCCAAGACCGGCCTGGAGGAAAAGGGGACCGATTCGGGGATCAAGACCCATGCCTCTTGCGACCTCCGTGACGTCTGCACCAACCTTTTCACACAACCCGGCAATTTCGTTGATAAAACTGATTTTCAGGGCCAAAAATGCGTTTGCCGCGTATTTCATCATCTCCGCACTGACAGGGTCTGTGGTAATCAGGGGAGGGAGGGGGAAACCACGGGGCCGGGGAAGAAAATCCGGAGGTTCAAAGGTCTGTTCGAGAATCGGCCGGTAAAGACGGCGTAGCACTTCCACGGCTTCAGGATGTTCGGCACCAACGACAATACGGTCAGGATAGAAGAAATCGTAAAGGGCCTGACCTTCCCGGAGGAACTCAGGATTGGAGACAAAGAAGACCCTGGGGGAGACCCCACGCTCCTGAAGGACGCGATCGATGACATGGGCGACACGTCGACTGGTACCGATAGGAACGGTGGACTTTATTACCACCGTGTAGGTGTGACCATCAAGCATCACCTGGCTCACTTCACAGGCGGCTTTTTCCACGAAACCTGTATCGGCATTGCCATCGGTTCGATTGGGGGTTCCAACGGCAACGATGATGACTTCAGCCTCAGGAACCGCTTCTTGAATATCTCCGGTAAACGAAACACGCCCTTCCACAAGCCGGAGAAGTTTCTCCAGTCCTGACTCATAAATCGGGGATTTCCCGGATTTCAAAAGCAGGAGCTTCTCCGCATTTTTTTCGACACAGGTAACCCTGTGACCGATATAAGCCAAAGCAAGAGCTGTGGTAAGACCAACATATCCAGCACCAACAATAGCCACTTTAAGGCTTGCCAATCTCTCCATGGGCCCTCGGTACCAATTATACCGAAAAAGTCCAAAAATCGGATGGTTCGAAAGACTTTTTGATGACCTTGACATCGGTCAAATTCTGTTAGTTTTCGGAGCACCTCGCCGGAAATTCCCAACGTCTGCCGAAAACCCCATAACCCTTATGGGTAAGAATTGCCCCTCACACCATGAGAACATCCTGGAGAATCCTTTTTCCTATCCTCGGCTTCAGGGCGCTCTTCATCACCAGGTCGACTTCTACTCCCAGGGCTTCAGAGAGCCTGAGCTTCAGGTCCACGAATTCTATAAGTCCTATGGGCCTTTCAAACTCCACGAGGATATCAAGGTCGCTCTCTGGGGTTTCTTCTCTCCGCACGAAGGAACCGAAAACCCCAATGGCCCTCACACCGTATTCTTCCTGGAGGAGGGGTTTGAGGGTTCTGAGTTTTTCGGTTATCTCCTCAAGAGTGAGAGTGTGTCCTTTCATGGTCTGGTTCTTATTGTACCACCTGTTTTCTGCGGTGTCTCCTGTGGTCACCGTAGATTCAGCCGGGGCTTTCTGTGAATGCCGGAGTTTTGAGGGAGACACGAGACTATTCTTCACCCCAAGGGGATTCCCCACACTCACATGGTGTCCCTCCTTCACAGAAACGGCGCCAGCTTCAGGGAGTAGGCCCCTGTAGCCTCCATGACGAAGAGAACCTCCGCAGCATCCTGGGAGATGGGGAGTAACCCTCTTCAGGAAGGTCTCCTCTTCTCCTTTCCTCTCTCAGGCGCTCACCGTGCCCCATGCAGGATCTTCCATCTCCCAAGCCTTGGGAGAGGGGAAGGTGGGGGGACAGCAAGCTGAGCGGTCTTTTCCATAGACCAAGACAACGCACGTCCTTATTCCACCTTCTCTTTTTATGGTTTACTGCAAATTTAATATACGGTGACAGAGGAAAAGGGCAAAAATACGACCTCGCAGGGACGGGGGAAAAGGCGAAATGACGACCTTCCGGTGACATAATGGGAGTCACTGCAAATGAAGCGAAACAGTCTCAGAGGCTATTTCGGAAACAAAGAGACACAAAACACGGCGTTTCAGGGTCGGGCCTCTTCGGGCAAGCGAGCCAGCACCGCTTCGTAGACTTCTCGGGCCAAGGCCAGGTCCCCACGGGCTTCTCCAAGAGGGGGCTCCTCCACTTCCCCAGGGTACCGGAAGAGCCAGGCAAAGACCGTCAGCTGGGCGGCTCTCCAGCACAGGTCCTCCAGGGTCCTGTCGATGGCAAGACACTGCTGGCCAAGTACGGAAAGGTCGTGGGTTTTGCGGAAAGGGACGTCATGCCAGCTCAGGAAAGCCTTTAGAGCTTTTCCTCCAGCCTGCTGCGCGTGAAAAGGGCAAGTCCTGTGAGTGGGGGCTGAAGAGCAAGGAGGCACTCCGCAGCACGCAAATCTGCCAGGGCCTTGACCAGCCAGGATTTTGTCTCGGCAACTCGTTCCGGATTACCGGGCATAGAGCAACTTCCCCTCACGGAGCACTGTTGCCGGGAAAGAGGCCCGAAGATGAGCCTGACGGTGAAAAAGCTCCACGGGCCACACGAGGATATCCGCAGACACGCCTAAACCCCAAAGGAGCGCATGGGCTTTTACCATCTGCCATCATGCTTTGTAGCTTTGGCTTGAAGCAAAACGGGGAAACGGTGCCCCTCACACCTCAGGTCGTGAAGCGGCAAAGGATGGACCTTAGGATTGAGGCCACTTCCGACCCCTGTGAGGGACCGGGATTTCAAAGCAACCTCAGCTCTTGAGAAGGAGACTGCTTCGGAGACGAAACGACGACCTCGCAGTGACGTCTCTGGGGTGAAAACACTATCCCAGGCCACAAAATCACGCTTCAACTCCTCTGCATTTCGAAAATTTTTGGCTACTTCCCTGATTTTCAGGATAGCCACCAGGATATCGAACAGAAAGAGCTCCCAGAGCCTCTTAGACATGAATCAGCTCTTTCTCAATCCTTCTTCTGATAAACGGCCTTAACGAGTCGTAGAGCCCAATGTCGATGTCCCTTCCCAGCTTCCCACTCAGGTACCGTTTAGCCCTGGTAATAACCGGGCCATTTCCCCTTCCATTTTCAGCATCACGATGTCGCTTGCGTCAGCACCCTCACCTCAAGCACAGGAACCAAAAACGGCAAGCCCGGTTCTTCCGAGGAGTTCCCCGTCAAAAGTTTGGAAGGTTGACTCTGTGAGCCCGGGAAAGACTATAATAGGAGAGACCCTGGGGGTGGTTTCTTGGACCTCGCGCAGAAACGGGAGGAATACTGTAAGAAGCTCGAAACCTCGCTTGAAAAAACCGTCGAGGTTCTTGCCGCTTTCCCTGAAGTCAAGCGGGTTATCCTCTTTGGTTCCTACGCCCGGGGACGGAGAGACCTTTTGACGGATCTTGACATCCTGGTGGTTATGGAAACGCCTCTTGACTTTCCTGCCCGGAGTGCGCTGCTTTACGAAAAGCTCTTCCTCCCGGTGGACTGCGACATCCTCGTCTACACCCCGGAAGAGTTCGAGCGGCTGAAGGACCGACCCTTCTTTCGCAGGATCCTTGAGGAGGGGAAAGTACTCTATGAGAGGGACTCCTGAAGCAGAGGGACGGCGATGGCTTGAACAGGCTAAAGAAGACCTGAAATGGGCCGAAGACCTTGCCAAGCGGGGTGGGTACTACCTGGCCTGTTTCCTTGCCCAGCAGGTGGCCGAAAAAGCCATCAAGGCTTACCTATACGCCCGGGGAGAGGAAATTGTGCTCGGGCATTCCATAGGGCGGCTCTGTGAAACGGCGGGAAGCTTTGAACCGCTCTTCCTTGAAAAAGGCCGGCGATGGGTAATCCTCGATAGCCACTACATCCCCACCCGCTACCCTAACGGACTCGCCGAAAACATCCCCGCCCGGGTGTACACGAAAGAGGCTGCCGAGCAGGCAGTGGCCATGGCCAGAGAGGTGGTGGAGTTTGTGGAACACCTCCTGCAGGACCGGAAAAAGCGAGACTGCTTCGGAAGCGACACGACGACCTCGCAGTGACCCCTTTCTGTCCCCGCAAGCGGAGCAACCTGGAAAGAAACTGCTTTGCAGACGAAACGACAAGCTCACAGGGACAGAGGAAAGGGTGAGAAGAGACGTCGCAGCGACCGCCTGGGAACGAAAAGCAAGGCCTGCAATGACACTCCAGCCCCCGCAGCAGAGAACCGGCCCCAGGAGAGCCTATTCCACAAGCACCAGGCCGTAGTAGTTGGCCTGGCAGGATCTTGCGCGGACAACCTCAATCGGAAAGCCGAATTTCCGCACCGTGGCGTACACGTCGATGCCGCAGGCCTCCATGGAGGGGCGGGCGAGTTCCGGGTGGCGGCAGGGGTACTCCCGGGGGCATGGGTCGCAGAGCTCGCATGGTCCGGAGGGCATAGCAAAAGCCCTGTAGTATCCAGAGAGGAAAAGCTCCCGCTCAAGGTCAGCGCAGATTCTGCGGAGATTCTGCCAGCTTTCGGGCTGCCAGAGGAGAACCGCCCGGGTGTAGGAGTCGAGGATTCTCCGAGTTCTCTGGGGTTCAGGGCTATAGGGTGGGCAGGTGAGGCACATCCCATACCCGTCGCATCCGTACTGGCATTTCAGGCGGACCCATTCTCCGGTGACGACCTCACGAGGGTCAATGAGCTTGAAATCCCGAACTTTTCCCGAAAGAAACAACGCAAGGTACTCTTCAAGCGCTTCCCGGGACATCGTCTTTCCCTCGCTTCAGAAGGACAAGACTCAAGAGTACCCCAAGGAGACTTGCGCATCCTGACACAAGGAAGCTCACCGTGTGCCCCCCTGTGATATCCCGGCTCAGGCCCCCAAGGAGGGGACCGACGATGCCACCCACCCCCCAGGCGGTGAAGAGGATGCCGTAGTTCACCCCGAGGTTTTTGAGACCAAAGAAATCCGCACAGACCGCAGGGAAGATGGCGAGCATCCCCCCAAAGGTAAACCCCACGAGGCTTTTCCCCACAAGAAGGAGCGCGGGATGGGTGAGCTGCTCAAAAACAAAGAAGACGACGGTCTGAATCAAAAAGGCAAGGCTCAGCGCTCTCCCCCGTCCCAGGCGGTCTGAGATCGTCCCCCAGCTCATGCGGCCAAGGAAGTTCGCCACCGCATAGAGGGCGACGGGGACAAAGCCGTATTCGAGCCCGGCAATTTCTTCGGCGATACGCGGCATCTGCCCGATGACAAGAAGCCCGGCAAAAGTCCCAAGGAGGAAGAGCACCCAGAGGAGCACGAAAGCCCCGGTTCTCACCATGTCTTTCGGGGTGAAGTCCCGCGCAGCCTTCGGAGTCACGTGCTTTTTCCCAAAAGGCAACACCACAGGGGTCCAGGATGCCGGGGGATTGGCGATGAGAAAGGACAGGGTGAAAATCACTCCGGCGAAGAGGCAGCCGAAAACGAGGAAGGCGTGGGAAAGCCCGTAACGTGCGATGACGGCGTGGGCAAGAGGCGCAATGTACACCGGGGCAATGCCGTAGCCGCTGACCACGATTCCCGAGATGAATCCCCGATGCTGCGAATGGAACCACTTGATGGCTGCCGGTGTTGGTGCAGCGTACCCAAAGCCCATGGCAAGGCCGAAGAAGACGCCGAAAAAGAGCGCAAGGCCAGGCACCGTAAGGGTAGTGGCAGCCCCAAGGAACCCCACTCCTGCAAGGAGCGCCGAAAGCCACAGGGCCATGCGGGGCCCCTTTGTATCCTGGAGCCGTCCGGCAGGGACCATGGCAAGGGCAAAGATAAGGGAGGCGAGCATGTAGGGAATCTGCGTCTGTGTTGCGCTCCAGCCGAAATCCTTGGCAAGCGTTGCAGCGATAACGCCCCAGGCGTAGAGAAACCCCAGGGTGAGGTTGACGCCGAGTCCGGCGAAAACAACCGCCCAGGCGCGTTGCATCATGCGCACCCCTCCTTCTTGGCAAAGCGCTCAAGAAGGAACACTACGCCAATTCCTCCCCCCGCAAGAAGGGCATTGAGGGGGAAGGCGGCAAGGTAACTCCCCGCAAGATCCCGCAGTATCCCCGAGACAAAGGTCCCCACGATGGCCCCTGCACCGTATGCGGTGAACACCATCCCGTAGTTCTGGGCGTATGTTGCCCTCCCGAAAAGAGCGTACGTCGTTGCTGGTGCCATGGCAAGCCATGCACCGAGGTTCATCCAGAGGACCGCAAAGGCGAAAGCATAGGTCACCGCATGGGGAGAGGCGAAGAAAAGCAGTGATGCAACGATGATGGAGAGATACGAGAGGAGCGCCCCCGTTTTGAACCCTTTCCGGTCCACAAGGTACCCGAAAAGGGGGCGTCCCGCACCGTTGAAGACGGCAAAGAGGGAGACGTTCAGCGCGGCTTTCTCATACGAAAGTCCCACGACCTCCTGTGCTACCGGCCCTGTGATGCCGATTGCCGAAAGGCCCACAAAGGTCCCAAGGAAAAAGCACACCCACAGGGCCCAGAACTTCCCCTGCCGGATGAGGTTGGTGCGGGGTGGAGGAGCGTTCTGGGTGGATGTTTCCCGGCTTCCAGCAAAGCGGAGGAGCAGAGCAATCGGAATGGTCACAAAGAGAAACGCAACCCCGAGAGACCGCAGGGCAGAAAGAGGCCCAGCGGCTTCCACAAGCCGCCGGGCTATGGGGGCAGTGACAAGGGGAGAAAGGCCAAAGCCGATGACGGTAGCCCCCAAGGCGACACCGGGGGTTTCGGGAAACCAGCTCACCGAGACCGCTAAGGGCACTCCGTAGGCAATGCCCACCCCGATGCCACAGAGAACACCGTAAAAGGCTAAAAGCCCAAGGTACGAGCGAGAGCATCCGGCGCCAATCCAGCCAAGACTCGTCATTGTGCTTCCAAGAAGGGCAACAAACCTCGGGGAGTACTTCCTGAGGAGCTTCCCCCCAACGGGCATGAAAAGCGCGTAGAAGAAGAGCGCAAGCATGTACGGAAGGCCGCTCAGGGTCGCCCCACCCCCAAAGGTTGCTTCAAAGGGCTTTCGGAAAACACTGTAAGAGTACACAGTCCCAAGACAAAGAAGCAAAAGCATACCCAGGACGATGTACCCGATGCGCCTCATCCCCGCCCCCTCCGGAACGCTTCGAGGTTGAGGTCAAGCGCCTTCCCCCGAAAGGCCTTTTGCAGAGCCTTTTCCCAGGAGCGCTCCGTGCCCACCGGGAACACCCGGCTCAACACCCCAAGGAGGACGGAGTTCGTCACCCGGATGTCCCCAAGCTCGAGGGCGATGTCCGTTGCGGGGACGGCAAGGACCGTGAACCCTGCGCTTCCAAGGGTTTCGGGGACGCCCTTTGGGTACCGGGATGGGTCAAACCCTGGAGGGCACATGGTGAGGTGGTTCAGGATGACGATGCCACCCCGCCTGAGGTACGGGAGGTACCGCAAGGCCTCGAGCTCCTCAAAGGCGACCATGAAGTCCGCTTCGCCTCGGAAAAGAAGGGGTGAGAACGCCTCTTCCCCATACCGCAGGTGGGTCACCACGCTCCCTCCCCGCTGGGCCATGCCGTGGACTTCCGACTGGCGCACGGAGAGCCCTTCCTGAACGACGAGATGGGCGATGACTTCACTGGCCTTGAGAATGCCCATGCCTCCAACGCCGCAAAGGACCATGCTCCCTTTCATACGTCCTCCTCCTCAATCGCCGCAAAGGGACAGAGTTCTCGACACAGTCCACAGGCATTGCAGCGCTCGGGGACGATGACCACCGTTTTTTCGTTCTTCGCCAGGGCAGGGCATCCGGCGCTCAGGCAGATGAAGCATCCCCGACAGCGGTCTTCCCGAACACGGAAACGGCGCACGGCGCCCCTGGGTTTTTTGAGCTGGCACGGACCCTGGATGAGGAAAAACGCTGGCTCAGAGAGCTTCCGCGCCTTTTCAAGGGCTTCCCGGATTTTCTTGGGTTCGTAGGCACTGATGGTCTCCACAAAGGGAACACCCACTGCCCGGGCAAGTTGCGCAAGGTCCAGGCGGTGCGTTTCTTCCCCCATGAGGGTTCTCCCCGTTGCCGGATGGTCCTGTCCCCCGGTCATCGCCGTTGTACCGTTGTCAAGGACAAGGACCACGATAGGGGTTTTATTGTACACGACGTCGATGAGGGGTGGGATGCCGGCGTGGACGAAGGTGGAATCGCCAAGCGCGGCGACCACAAAGAGCTCGGGATGGGCGAGCTTTATCCCTTCAGCGATGGAAATGGAAGCCCCCATGCAGAGGCAGGTGTCCATGGCAGAAAGCGGTGGGAGCGTCGAGAGGGTGTAACACCCGATATCCCCGCACACCACGGCTTTCATGTCACGCAGGACTTTGAAGACCCCCCGGTGAGGACAGCCGGCGCAGAGCGTTGGTGGACGGAGGATGAGGAGGTGGCTCAGGTCGACAAAATCGCGCTTTTTCTCAGGGAAAAGGCACCCGATGAGGACATCGGGAGTAATCTCCCCAATCCCGGGGAAGACCTCCCGGCCTTTCACCGGTATCCCCATGGCCCTGATTTCCCGCTCCCAGACAGGGTCAAGCTCCTCAAGGACGAAGAGTTCCGTAACCTCGGAGGCGAATTCCCGGATTTTCCTCCTGGGGAGGGGGAAGCTCACCCCAAGCTTCAGGACCGAGACCTCGGGGGCAACCTCCCGGAGGTACTCGTAGAGCACACCCCCAGTGATGACGCCCATTCTCCGGTCCCGGAGTTCTACCCGGTTGAGGGGCGTCTCCTCCACCCATTGCTCCAGGGCCTTCAGGCGCTCCTCAAGAACTCTTCGTCGTTCCCGGGCAAAAGCGGGAATCATGACGAATTTCTCCGCCCGCTTGTCGTACCTCCTTGTGGGGATGCTCTCCCGCTCTCCCTCTTCAACCACGCCGCGGGTGTGGGACACCCGAGTAGTGGAGCGGACGAGCACCGGGGTGTCGAATTCTTCGGAGATGGCGAAGGCAAGACGCACAAATTCCCGGGCTTCGGCAGGATTTGCCGGCTCAAGGCAGGGAACTTTGGCGAAGAAGGCGTAGTTTCTCGTGTCCTGCTCGTTCTGGGAAGAGTGCATTCCCGGATCATCAGCGACAATGGCCACAAAGCCGGCGTTCACCCCGGTGTAGGCCAGGGTCATCAGGGCATCGCTTGCCACGTTGAGGCCCACGTGCTTCATGGTGGCGAGGGCTCTCTTCCCCCCTATGGCTGCTCCGGCGGCCACCTCAAAGGCCACTTTCTCGTTGGGGCACCAGCGGGAGTGGACTTCACGGTAGTGGCTCAGAAACTCGAGAATCTCCGTGCTTGGGGTTCCGGGGTACCCTGCGGCAACCTCAACACCACCCTCATAGGCTCCCCGGGCGAAGGCTTCGTTGCCTAACATGACCCTCCGGGGGAGAGATTGCTTCTCCAAGGGGCCGTCACTCCTTGTGGTGTTTTCTTAGGATTGTACGGGGAAAGGCGCAAGAAGTCAAATCCGGAGAACCCTCGCCGGGTAAGAAGCGTCAACCGAAAGTTCAGCCTTTGTGAAGTATCCCCGGAGTGTGGGCTACCCTGAGGACTCTGCGACTCCTTGCAATGTTCTGTGTTCAAAGTCAAGTCCCCTGGAGGGCAAAGCCCCTTTTCCGTTCTGAGTAATGGGGGTCATAGGGAAGCCCACTCCTCAGGATGGCGGAGATCTGCCGGAGGAGTTTGTTGGCCGAAGCTCTCAGGGCCACCTTCTTGGGTTTTCCCCGGGCAAGTAGGCGTTCATGGAGTATCTTGTCCTGCTCATCGAACCGGGAGGCACTGAGGGCGGAAAGGAAAAGGAGCGCCCGCAAAAAGGGATTCCCCTTTCTCCATCTAGGCCCGTTCCTTCCCCTTCCCGAATTATCTGGGGGTAAGACCCAGGAAGCTTGCGAGTTCCTTGCTCTCTGGTCCTCCCTTTCTGGGAGTCCTCGATGGCTTTGAGGACCTGTCGCAGGTGGTGGGCTTTCGCATCCCGGGGATGGAAGGGGAGGGGGAAGCGAAGAAGCCGAACTGGGCAGGCGCATCTCCGCACACTTCCTCACCCCAAAGGGACTCCCTACACCCACATGGTGTCCCTCCTTCACAGAAACGGCGCCAGCTTCAGGGAGTAGGCCCCTGTAGCCTCTATGACGAAGAGAACCTCCGCAGCATCCTGGGAGATGGGGAGTAACCCTCTTCAGGAAGGTCTCCTCTTCTCCTTTCCTCTCTCAGGCGCTCACCGTGCCCCATGCAGGATCTTCCATCTCCCAAGCCTTGGGAGAGGGGAAGGCGGGGGACAGCAAGCTGAGCGGTCTTTTCCATAGACCAAGACAGTTAAGCGTCCTTATTCCACCTTCTCTTCTTCCTTCTTCATAACACATCGAATACATGGTTTACCAGGAATCAATATACGGTGACAAAAAAGAGTGCAGTGGCAAAAAGAACGCAGTGCGGAAAAGGGCTCGGGGGAACCAAAGGAAGGTGTCACCGTGAGGTTACGGTATCACTTCTGAAGCAGTCCCTCACTTCATGGAGAAAGCAATCTCTGCCGAGAACTCCCGCAAAGGAAAAAACGAAGCACCCCACACAGGGACAGAAAGTCACCCGAAGCCCAAAGGACGGGAACTTTTCCCCGAAAGGACTTGTGCGATACTCCAGGACCTGGTATGGTAAGCGAGGAGAAACCCCTTCGGGGAATCAGGGAGGGCTTCTGTATGGTTTGGGCCGTTGTTTTCGGTATCATCGTCATCGTCCTGGTGTACCTCGTCGCCCTCTACAACCGCCTCATCACCTTCCGCAACCGTGTGGACAACGCCTGGGCCCAGGTTGAGGTGCAGCTCAAGCGACGGTACGACCTCATCCCGAATCTCGTCGAAACCGTGAAGGGATACGCCGCCCATGAGCGGGAGGTTTTCGAGGCCGTTGCCCGGGCCCGTCAGGCGGCCATCACCGCCCAGGGACCACAGGAAAAGGGGAGAGCCGAGAACACCCTCACCCAGGCCCTGCGGCAGCTCTTCGCCGTGGCCGAGGCTTACCCGGTACTCCGGGCCAGCGAGAACTTCCAAGGCCTCCAGGGGGAACTTGCCGAAACGGAAAACAAAATCGCCTACGCCCGCCAGTTCTACAACGAAACCGTGTACCGGTACAACACCACCATCGAGAAGTTCCCTGCGCTCCTTTTTGCCCGCGCCTTCGGCTTCACAAAGCGGGAGTACTTTGAGGCCGGGGAGGAAGCACAGCAAGGGGTGAGGGTGGAGTTCTGACCATTCCTGTTCTGCGTTCTCGGAAAATCCGGCTTACCCAGCCTCTTCCTGTGGAATTGTGACTCTTCACCCCAACAGGGACCTGCCCTCTCCCGGTACCTCACAGGCACCCCTTCCGTCTCCATGCTTTGCAAAAGTCACGGCCCCCAACTCTCTCCGGGTGACAGAAGGACAATGGGCGAAAAGACCGACAGCGTCCCTCTTCGGCCAAAAGAACCTTAGATTCTTTTAAAAGGAAGCCGGAAGCTCGTCTCTTTATCGGAGAGCCGGTCCTTTACCTTTATTTCAAGAACGTACTCCCCGGGGTCAATGGTAAAGTCGAAGGAGAGCGACATGAAGAATTCAAACATGGGGCTCTGGACGAGGTACCGGAAGTTTTCCCAGGGGTCCTCGCCTCCGAGGTAATTGCCGTCCTTATCGTACACCGCATAGCTCACGGTGAGGAAAACGTGGTAGATATTGCCTTCTTTGAGTATGGTGTAGTTTTTGGGCTCGGCGTAGACATACATGGTCTCGCCGGCAACGAAAGTACTGGAAATGCGCCTGTGGTACACGCCAAAGCTTTCAGGCTCCTTCTCTACGAAACAGTACACCGGGCAGGCCATAGGGGCCCTGTTCCAGAGGGCAAGCCGCACGTCCTCAAGAATCCTCTGGGCCTCGTCAATTTTCCCCGCCTCGATGAGCGAAGCAGCCTCTTCAAGGAGTTTCGCTTCGTCCTGGGCAAAGGCCAAGGCCACAAAAAAGAGGCTGAGGGCGAACACAACAAAAAAGATTCGCTTCATCGCTTCTTCCCCCCTTCGCTTTTCTTTCATTATACCACCAGCTCTGCTACAATATGAACGCCATGAAGGAGAAAACTCTGGTTATCCGGCGGGCCCAACAGGAGGATCTCCCTGCCATAACGGAGATTTACAATGAGGCGGTGCTCACCACCATTTCCACGTTCCATCTCTACCCTCGGTCTCTCGAGGAACAGGTCCGATGGTTTGAAAGCCACAACGAACGGTACCCGCTCCTTGTCGCCGAAGAAGGGGGGCTTGTGGTTGCCTGGGCATGCCTGAGCCCATACTCTGACCGGGAAGGTTACCAGTACACGGTGACCGACTCCATATACGTGCGCCGGGAGTTCCGCCGGCAGCACATCGGGTACGAGCTTCTGAGCTACCTTGTTGAAGAAGCCAGGCGCCTCTCCTACCACTCCGTCGTGGCCATCATCGCCAGCGAAAACATCCCGAGCATCCGGCTCCACGAGAAACTCGGCTTTGTGCTCCGGGGCGTTTTGAAAGAGGCGGGGTTCAAGTTCGGCAGGTGGATAGACGTATGCTTTTACCAAAAAATGCTCTCTGTATCGGAATCATCCTGAGCCTCTGCGTGTTTTCTTCTGCCTGGACTGGGGAGCGCATCGTCATCCAGGGTTCCACCACCGTCTTGCCTCTTGTCCAGATTCTGGCGGAAAAGTACATGGAAAAGCACCCTGAGGTGGACATCAGCGTAAGCGGTGGCGGCTCAGGTGTGGGCATCACAGCCCTCCTTGATGGCATAACGGACATCGCCATGTCTTCTCGAGAGGCCAAGGAAAAGGAGGTCGCGGAAGCCCGCGCCCGGGGCAAGGACCTCATTCCGGTGGTCATCGCCTACGACGCCATCGCCGTTATCGTCCACCCGGAGAACCCCATCGATACGCTCTCCCTTGAGAGCTTACGGCGAATCTACACCGGAGGTATCAAAAGCTGGAAGGAGCTTGGGGGGCCTCCGGTGCCTGTTGTCCCCATTTCCCGGGAGTTCGCCTCGGGCACCTTTGAGGTCTTCAACAGGGTCGTCCTCCGGGGAGAAGAACTCACTCCCTCGGCGCTGATGCTTCCCTCGAATCTCGCCATTCTCCAGGAAGTTTCCTCCTCCCCAGGGTGCATCGGGTATGTGGGCCTTGGGTATGTCCGGGAGAAGGTGAAGGTCGTGGCCCTTGAGGGTGTCCTCCCCACGAAAGAGTGCGTTCGCCTGGGGCAATACCCCCTTGCCCGTCCTCTGTACCTCTACCTTGCCCGGCCCCCCGAGGGGATCATCGGGGATTTCATTGCCTTTGCGCTGAGTGAGGAAGGGCAGTACATCGTGGCTGAAGAAGGTTTCATCCCCGTGAGAGCGGAAGAAAACGGGGACTTTCTGGTTGTAGGAAGTTGGTGATGCCCATGAAAAACCGGGAAATTCTCGAAAAGAAGTTCTCTCGCAAAGAGGTGAAGAGCCGGCCGGGACCGGGTGGAAGAACCATCCTCTACGTAGAGACGGCCTCGGTCATTCGCCGCCTCAACGAGGCCTTTGACGGAGACTGGTCCTTCGAAGTCAAGGAGAAGCACATTGACCTGGAGAATGGATACGTGTGGGTTCTGGGGAGGCTGAGCTGTGGGGGCGTGGTGAAGGAGCAGTTCGGCTCCAAGGCCATCGCCTACAACCCCGATGGGTCCTTCGTGGACCTTGGGGATGACCTGAAGGCTGCGGCCTCCGACGCCTTAAAAAAGTGCGCCACTCTCCTTGGTGTGGGGCTGTACCTCTACGAGGGTGAGGAGGAACAGGAGGTCGAAGCCTTTCGTCCTGCCACCGAACGACAGAAGCACTTCATCCGGGACCTTCTCAAGAGCCAGGGGAAACCGGTGGACGAGGCCCTCCTCGCTCGCCTTTCGGCAGAAGAAGCCTCAAGGCTCATTGACAAACTCCGCGAGGAGACTACGAGGAAATAAAGGGGGATGACCATGCACCTTTGGGGGAAGATTGTTCTGGGAGTCGTGGGCATTCTGCTTTTGCTCTTTGCCGTGGGCGTGGGGGTATTCTTCTTCGCCGTCGTGCCCCTCCTTGCCCTCCAGGAGTGGATGGTGAACTTCTACGCCCTTCTCCACCTGAACTTCCTCACAAAAGCCCTGAGTGTTGTGGGGATTGTGCTCCTTGTGGCAGGAGCTGTGGCGCTTCTGCGCCTGCTCATTCCCCGGGGCGGGAGATTCCTCACCTATCGGACCGAAGAGGGAGAAATTCGGGTTTCTTTCGACTCCCTGGAGGCCCTCGCCCGGGAGGCCCTCCGGGGTTTCCAGGAAATCGTCTCCGCGACCCCCCGAGTGGAAAAGGTGGGGAAAGAAGCCTGTATGGTTTTGCATCTTGTGGTGCGGACCGATGCCTCTATTCCTGAGCTTTCAAACCTCGTGCAGACCAAGGTCCGGGAACGGATTGAGCGCCAGACTGGGATCGTCCTCAAGAACGTGCGGCTTCTTGTGGACCTAAAGGCCCAGGAGACGGTCTAACACCCGGAGGACGCCAAAACCCCGCAGGTAAAAGAGGAACACGGTAAGGCCAAGAGTTACGAGGGTTGTGGACTCCTTCTTCCACAGGACTTCGAAAGCAAAGGTTCCCTTCCGTTTCGGATAGGGCAAGAGACGGGGAACAAAACGAGGGACCGAAGCGGCGTACTCCCGGTACGCTGCACCGAACTTCTCCTCAAGGAACGCTTCTTCAGCCTTAATAATGGACCCGTAAAGGAACGCGAAACTTCCAAGGAATAGCGGCAAAGCCCAAAGAACTCCAGAAAGGAGCACCACTCCACATCCGATGATACCGTTGGCAAGGTAGAGAGGGTTTCGCAGGTACGCATAGGGGCCAGAAGTGACGAGTTCCCCAACCTCTTCCATAGGACCACGGTAGGTCTTGATGTACCCTGAAGCCCAGAGGCGCAGGAATTCCCCCCCGAGGATGCAGAACACACCAGGCCAAAAAAGCGACGCTTGAGGGCGGGCGAAGAGGAAGACTACCACCCCTATCACCCCCCAGATAGTCCCCCGGTGGGGGAAAAGCGCCTTCCCTATGTTTCCCTTTCGAGGATGCGCCAGAGCTCGTCCTGAGGACACTCGAGGATCTCCTCTTGTTCACCGTTTCGGCGAAGGAGCACACGGCTATTTCCGGTTACCTGTCCGATGACTCCCGCAGGAATACCCGCCTCGCGCAGTGCAGCAAGGAGGGGTTGAGGTTCCGGGGTGAAAATGAGTAACGTCCCGCTTGAGATGAGGCGAAGGGGGTCAAGACCGAAATGGCGGGCAAGCCGCTCGGTTTCGGGAAACACGAAAACCCTCGATTCGTCGATGACGAACCCAAGATCCCGCGCAGCGCAGACTTCCCAGACGGCCCCCAGAACCCCACCTTCAGTGGCATCGTGCAGACAGTGAGGAGAAAAGGCCAGGGCAATCCGTCCTTCAGGGAGGACACTGACCTCCTTGAGGAAATCCTGAGCCTTTCTGAGCTCCTCTTCCGAGAATACCCCACGGAGTTCTTCCGCCCTTTCCAGGGCGAGAATTCCCGTTCCCTCGATCCCTGCTCCTTTGGTCATCACGATGAAGTCCCCTGGAGAAACCCTGGTCACATCAGGAGGGCTGGAGGAGGTGATTTCCCCAACCCCGGTGCAGTGGATGACCGGGCGCAAAACGGCATCGGTGACTTCAGTGTGTCCTCCAAGAATGGCAAAACCAAGGGAAGAAGCGGTGGCATCGAGTTCTCTCATAGTGTCCTCAATTGCTGAGGCGTCGGTTGCCGGAGGAAAGAGGAGGCTCACAAGGAGCGCCACCGGTTCTGCCCCGGAGGCAATGAGGTCATTGGCCACAAGGTGCGGGGCCAGAGCTCCTGCGTGTTGTGCCGTCCCCGTCACCGGATCGCAGGTAAGGGAGAGCAAAAGCCCTGAGAAATGAAGCACCCCACAATCCCGGCCAAGATGAGCCCCAAAGAGGACCTCTTCGCGTTTTCTGCCCTGGAAGGGGAACACAAGCCTCTTAAGCTCATGAGGTGAGAGCTTCCCAAGTTGCATGGGTTTTACTGTGTCCTCCCACACAGATTCTCCCCCGCATCCGTGCTCCGTCTTCGATGTACAGGGTCTCCGTATGGATTTCTCCCTCTACATGTCCTGAGGGCGCAAGGTAGAGCATGTCACTCCGGAACACTCCCCGACAATACCCCTCGATGTAGAGGCAGCGGGATGCAACCTCCACCGTGGCTTTAGAAGTTGCTGCAAAGACCACCACAGGGCAGCGGATGCTCCCCTTGACTTCTCCCTCAACCCGGACGAGCGATGCGCTCTCCACTTCTCCGTCGAAAAAGACTCCCTGCGGGAAGAAGACGTCCACAGGGTACCGGGCGAAGACGGGGTCGAACTTCCGCCAGAGCTTCCCCAAAAGGGTGTTCTTCCACTGAACCAGGGTTGCAAGAACGGACATCCTGGGGGCATTATACCGGAAAGAGGGGCATAAAAAAAGCCCCCCGGAAACCCGGGGGGCGCAGAACCAGTGCTCAGAAGCTGACCGTAAGCTCTGCAGTGACGGTACCGGCTGCGTCGGTGATGTTCCCCTGACCGAAGTCGTCGCCTGCATCAAAGGTGTTGAGTTCGTAGCTCAAAGTGAGGGTGGTGTTTGCCGCCATGTCCCAATCAAGCTGAGCCAGGACGCTGTAGGGTGGAACGCCGGAGGGTGTGACGCTATCGTAACGGGCTTCAAGAGTTGCCGTGGTGCCTTTGTCCAGCCACTGGTACTTGAACTGGCCGACAGCGGTAATGCCCTGAGTGGCCATGTTGTACTCGGCACCGACCGAGAGGTAGGCAGCGTTCTCTTCGCTGTCGAGGTCAAGCGGGTAGTTGAGGTACGCACCGTAGAGGGTGATGCCGCTCGTGAGGAGGTCGTAGGTGACCTTCACGACGCCTTTCTCCTCAGTGCCTTCGTAGGTGATCTCAGGAACATCCTTTGCTGCATCCTCGGGGATATAGGTGACCTTGCCGCTGACCTGGTTCTTGGTCCGAGCACCGCTTGAGATTGCCTGGGCATAGTCGTACTCAAGGTCAAGCGTCCACTTCTCAGCGCTGTCCTCTGCAGAGAGGTCGAAGGTTGCAGCGACGCCAAAGCCCAACTCGTCGGCGTTGAAAGCACTCGGAGATGCCGAAGAGGTGGCCGGAGTGAATCCAGCGGTGATGTAGTGTCCGTCAAGGGTCAAGGTAATATCCTCGCTCGCTTTGATGTTAACCTCGCCGGCAACGCCGTAGTTTCCGGAGAGGACCCCATAGGCACCTTCGAGCTTCAGGGTGACGTCCGATTCGTCGAAATCGGTCCAGCCACTGGCGCTGACGATGAGGTCAGAGTTTGCGTTGTAGAGTGAAGCGCCTTCGGGCATCCAGGTGACGCCAAGGGCAACCTTCTCCCACTCAAGGCGCAGCGAGTAGAACTCGTTGACATCGCCGTACATCTTCCAGGTGATGTCGCTATCCTCCGGAGCGTAGACGACGTAGATACCCTCGTAGCTTAAGTCGTCGTCGTCATCGTCTGGCTGGTACTCACCAAGGACAAGGCCAAGGTCCACTTTGGGCTGATCAATGTCGCCAACCCGGATGTACCACTCGTCCTTCTTGTAGTCGATGAAGAAGTTATCGGCCGAGACAGAAGGTGTGTTGAGCGTGTCGGTGATCTTGAGCTCAACGCCGGCGGTGGTGTAATCGTTGATGGTGGCGACAATGTTGAGGGTGGTTTCATCGCTCAGTTTGGCATCAGTCTTCCCAGAAGCGGTGGGCGCATAGGCGGTGTAGGTAACGTCAAACTCTCCGGTGACTTTCACGGGCTCGGCGTACTTCTCCAGTGCTGCAACCCGGTCCTCAAGGGCCTTGATGGCGGCACTCTGCTCACCCAGAGCCTTCTTGAGGTCGTCAACGGTGACGCCAAGCTGCTTGAGTTCATCGGCGAACTCCTGGACGAGCTTCTCTAAGGTGGCGATGTCTTCCTGGGTTGCGTAGCCAGCTTCCCCAATCTTCTGCTCGAGGTATCCTACGGCACGGGCAATGGCCATGGCGAACTCGTACCGGGTGAGTGCACGGTTGCCACCGAAGGTCCCGTCAGGGTACCCAACGATGATGCCCTTGGCCGCCAGGCTCTGGACAGCATCATAGGCCCAGTGGTTCAGGGGCACATCCACGAAAGGATTTGCTGCCAGGGCAGGAAGCGCCAGGGCAAGCACCAGAGCAACGGCTAAAATGAGCTTCTTCATACACAAACCTCCTTGGTCGTTCTGGTTTTTTCAGCCTTCCGTCCTCCCAAGGAGGGGTCAGAGAGTTTCCCTGTTTCCTCCCCTTCCTCCTTCCGGACTTCCGGCCGCCACCGCATATCCCTCCTCCCGGGCCACCAAGTTTTTCCGTTTCACCTCCTTTCTCTCCACCCAGGAGTTCGGGACAGGATAGCCACCTATCCTTCACCTATAATATACGCCAAAAACGTCTATTTGGCTACACCCCTTCCAGGATTTTCCCAAAATTTCACATGAATTTCGGGGTAGCCATGGTCTCTTCATCAAGGTAAAAGTCGGTATCAAAGACCACCTCGCCCACGACGAGGGGCCGTGGTTCTTCCACCGCCTCGCAGCGAATGAAACTCGAGCGGAACCAGTCCGCATCGGCAGGAAGAGGGAACGCCACATCCATGAGCCGGCGCATCATGGTCCGGTCGTAGAACTCTTCGTCAAAGTGGTTGTCCGAGTCAGGATAGGCGCTGAAGCGGCGCAGGATATCGGTCACCACAAACCCCATCTCAAGGAGCATCCGCTCCACGTTGTACCACTTGTGCCAGGAAGACTCGATGGTGGTGAGACCGAAGTAGAGTGCTCCGCCCCGCTCAAGTGCCTGGGCTCCCCGGGAGAGGGTGATTTTGAGGCCCTTCTCGCTCTCCACAGGGTCGGTGATGAAAACGGAAAAGGCGTGGTCTTTCAAGGGGTATGGGGAAGCAGCGTTGTACTCCAGGGCGGTGATGCCAAGACCGTGTTCTTTCGATCTTCTTGTGATGAACTCTACAATGCGCCGGTCGACCTCAAGGACGGTGATGGACCGGGGAAGGCCGGTGCTCGCCAGAGCCAGGCTCAAAAGGTCGTCGTCCCCAAGAATCAGAATATCCTGTCCCTCAAGGTCCCCCCGTTCATAGAGGAACGCCACCCGGGAAAACACGTCGCTTTCTGTCATGAACCCCTGGTCGTAGTCGAGGTTAGGAAGGGGACGACCCTCAACGAGCCTGTGGTAGAACGCAAAGGCTTCGGAGAAAACCGAGAACGTGTAGCCTCCCTGACAGTGGGGGCAACGAACGTCTTTTCGGGGGAGAAGGGAAGCAGCCCTTTCTTCCCCCAGAGGGGTTAGGAAGAATTTCCCATCGCTGTACGTGACGACTCCCGCCTCAAGAAGCGCTTTCAGGCGCTCCACGAATCCCTTAATGTGCTCATCCTGTTCGTCAAGGAGCTTCCAGAAGCTCTTTGGACCCTCTTTGAGCGATCGAAGAATCTGAACCTCGTAGCGATGCATACTCCCACCTCCTCTCCGTCCTGTACCGCCATGGTATGAGATACCGTACAAGTTCATCCCAGGATGTGGCGGAAGCGAACGCCAAGCTTTCGTACTTCCGCACGTACTCGGTATAGGGGAAATACACGCTCAGCCCGGATGTTTCTATTATACCACTTCCCACGCTCACGCTCTGGACGTACAGCACGCACCTTCTGAGCTCCTCAAGGACAACCTGCGCCCTCTCCCGCACCCCGGGATTGATCCCGGGATAGGCAAGAAGAAGTCCCATGAAATCCCCAAGGTCCACAAAGTCCGGGTCGCCAAAATAGAGCGCCGAGTCCCCCAAAGCGACGTACACCCAGGGAGGAGTGCGGAAGTCGTTGAGGATGGCAAGCGCCAGGGCGTCAATAGCCGAGGCGAGCTCCGAAACCCTTGAAAGGTCCACCGCCGAGAGGGTGTACCTTCCCGGAATACCGCTTCGTCCGTAGTATGCGGCATAGCTCTCTACGACGATTCGGGCAAGGGTCGTCGCATCCATGGAGGGATTCCGAGTGAGTTCCCGAAGCACTGTCTCATAGTCCCATCCTTCCCCAGGGACGTTTTCTTGGGAAGACACAAGAACCCGGGCGTTGTGCCGCACCTCATAGGCTACCTCCACCATCTGCATGAGGCAGGCATCCATCCCAAGAAGGTCGAAGAACACCCCCGAGCGGGCCAGAGCAGATCGGAGCTCCGGCAGAGCGATGGCCCTCTGAGTCGTGAAATCAAAGGCAATGTCCTTTGTGGCGGCCTTCACTCCTGAACCGTGGTTCCAGAGAACCAGGGCGTAGTGCGCTGCGGGGTAAGTGCTTCGGGCAAAGCGGATGAAGTCAAGGAGGGTTTCACTGCTTCCTGAATCCACCCTTCCAAGACTCCCAAGGGGCAAAGAGGCAATGGCGCCAGGGGTTGCGTCTTCTGTGACAAGGTACCGCCAGGCCCCCGAGGGAGTATCGACCTGGACCACAATGGCCACGTCGTCGCTTGATCCCACAAGCTCCATGGAATCGATATCCTTCCAGGCTTCTCCCGTAAGGTCGTTGTCGGCAGCCATGTAGACCATAAACGTCCACCGTCTTCCGCTTTCCGGAAAAGAACCTCCCGAAGGAAGGTGGCACCCAGGAAAAAAAAGGAGCAACACAAGCGCTACCCCCAAAAGCAACACACACCCGTACCGCACAGTTCTCCCCCTTTCAGAAGCTCACTTCAACACTCACCCGGAGGAGGTCCCCCGAGGGGTCTTTCGCATCACCTTCCTCATCACCCCGCTCAACAAACCGCTGGTACCTAAGGCGAACGGTGAAGAATGTCCGTAAGGCGTCAACGACATTCCCCCCGCTATCCTCAACGGCCACCATCACCTCGAGTTGCCCGGGATTTCCGAGATCCTCGAGATTCACCGTGGCCTCGGCGGTTTCACCAGAGAAACCCCCCGTGGGGATATAGGTCCTTGTCCCATCAGGGCGCACAAGCCAGAGGGTGCCTTCTCGCCACTCAAGAACGTACACCCCGGTCCATTCTCTGGGATCGTCCGAGGGACCGGTAAGGGCGTTCCCGTCGGTATCAATAGCTACCCGGTACACGAGGTTCGGGTCGAGATGCTCCTTACAGGTAATCCGAAAAGTGACGGTCTTTCCCGCCTCACCCCACTGGGGTTGTTCCCCAAAGGCGCACCCTGCGCACAGAAGCCCCAAAAGCATTAGAGACACCATCCGGTGCATCCTCACTCACCCCCAATCCTCACCGTCTGCTCCGGAAAGGCCTTGATACCGTACTCTACCCAGAAGGTATCCTGGGAGCGGTCGTAGAAGAGGCTGATTTCCCGGCAGTGGAGGTCCCGGGTGAGCCGGACCCGGAGGGCCTCAAGCTCTCCGCTTCCCGGGTTCCATCCCCCGCTCAGGCCGATATGCCATTCCCGGGAGAGGGGCCAGGAGAGCTCCACCACCACTCCCGTGAAGGTTCCCTCGTTGAAATCGTAGCTTCCCCGAACCTCAAAGCTTTTGGCCGCGCTTTCTTCATAGCTCACCTTAAGGACCCCTTCCGAGAATACCCCGCTCAGGGTATCGTACCCTGACTCAAACCGGACACTCCAGGGACCTCTGTCGTACACCACTCCAAGCCCCAGAAACTCCGTTTTCGGAGTGGTGTAGTCAAAACGAAAGGGCGTCGCTCCGGCATACCCCGCCCGGTTGTAGGAGAGGGAGAGGCTGAGGACGTCGGAAAGCCGCTTCTCCAGGGCAAGTGACCCCGAGAACACGTAACGGGCAAACCCGTTCCCGTAGAAATTCTGCTCAAAACGAAATTTCGAGGCAAGTGCTACATCTTCTGCGAGAGTGCTTTTCCCCTCAAGGTCGAGGAAAAGCTGCAGGCGCTCGTCCACCACCCCAGTGTCCTCCTCGGCGTAGTGCCCAAGAAGGACCCCTGCCTGCCAGGTGAAGTCCGATTTCCCCAGACGCTCTTTTTTGCGGACCACCTCAAGTTCCGGGATTTTCCGCACAAAGCGCACGAAATCCCCCGTATAGGCATCGCCTTCAGGATCGTCATGGCCTGTGTAGCGAAGGGTGTAGGTGTACGCTCCGAGGGTTCTCTGCAGGGCCACCTCGTACTGGAGGTCTCTATCGGTGTACGCTCCAAAGCGGGTATCCTCTCGGAAAACGAGCTGAGTCTTCGCCACCATCCCCCCAAGGTCATAAGACGTCACCCAGGTGGCTGAAAGGGCGCTGCTTTCCTGAGGAGAGCTTCCGGTGTAGTTTGCGGTGAGTTTACTCTGGAGCTTCTTCTCCGTATAGGTGAGAAGCGCCTGAGCCGAAAGGGTTGCGTCATTCTCCCCCACCGTCTGGGCGTACGAGAAGTTCGAAGAGAGGTCCAGGGTCTTGCCGAACTTCCGGGAGTACTCGCCCTTTGCCGTGACCTTCGGGGGGGCGCCTTTTCGGTCCAGGTACTCGACGCTGATTTTCCCCTTCTCGTTCTCCTTCTCATGGTCAATGTAGTGCGTGATGCTCAGCTTCCACCCGATTTTCTCCCAGAAGCTCAGCTCCACCGTGCCAAAGGAGGTGTCATTCGGAAAGTAGTTGTGGTAGTAGGTCAGGTAGTACCCGGTTGCGCGGGAATACCCCACCATGGGGAGGAGGGGGAGCTGTTCTTTCTGGTTGAGGAAGAAGGCGTAGGACGGGAGAGAAAAGAGCCTTCGGCCGAAGTCAAAATAGGAGAGACGGTAGAGGACTACCTTTTTGTTCGGGTAAATCACGATGCGCCTGGCCTCGATGAAGTAGTGAGGTTCGGGAAGATCGCAGCTTGTGAGCCTCGCCCCCTCAATGGTCATGGTACCATCCTTTTCTTCGACCACCTCTCCCCGGAAGAAGAGCTTGCCCTCAATGCCCTTTCCGGTGATTTCCGAAGAGACCTTTTTCGAGCGCCACCAGTTCTCCTTCCAGCTGTAGACCACCTCTTCGGCGGTGAACCCCTCGTCCTTTCGCGTCACCCGAACATTCCCCCGGGCTTCAAGCCGCTCGTCTCTCAAAAACACCCGGATTTCGGAGGCCGTGAGGGTGATGTCCTCGTAGGTGAGCTTTCCCGAAATGACCAGGACCTCTTCGTCCCTTAGAAAGTACACGAGGCGCTCACCCTCAAGCTCTATGGCCTTTTCGCTTGAAGAGGCAAAGCGGCACAGCGCAAGAATCCCCAGGACGGTAACGGCAACGCCAAGCCACCTGGTGAGGCTCATTCCTTCTCCCTGATAACGAACTTTGCCCGGGTGATGCCCGAAGCCTCGAGCTTCTCAGTATCCAGAAAGTACACCGCCTGAGCCACCTGGATTTCCCGCTCTTTCTCGGCAATGACGACATTCCCCTCAAGGACCATCCGTTCTTCCTCGCCCCTCGCTTCGTCCCTGGGGAAGTAGTGTGCCCGGTCCGCCCGAAGGAGCACCTCCTTCCAGGCAATCTCCACCCCTCCTTCGCTCCAGGCCTCCTCATTCTTCCCGTTGTAGGAGAGGGTTTCGGCTTTCCAGAGAATCACCGAGGTCTCCCCCTCGCTTTCCCGTTCTTTCCGAAGCTCCACACCCCCCTGGAAGGTGTAGAACTCACGGTCGAAGTCCCCCTCCATGGTGAGGGCGCGGATTTCCGTCTTCCCCCGGGTGACCCGTACCCCTCCCCGGAACGCCCCCCGGTTCTCCCTGAGGCTAAAAGAAAGCTCCCCACACTCGATGCGGTTCTCCCCCTGGATGACGACCACGTTCCCTGAGGCGTTGAACACCTCGTTCTTCGAGTCGTAGGTGATTTTTTCGGCGTTTTCCAGGATGACCTCTTTTGTTTCAGGCGATTCCTCCTCGCCGAAGGCCCACACCGAAGCAAGAAAGAGCACCAGAAGACAAAGCAGGACTTTTTTCATGCCTATCCCTTCCTCGCCGCCAGAGCTTCCTCTATTATATCAGAGGAAGGAGGGAGCACAATGGAGGAGAGGATTGAGGCAATCCTTCACCGCTTAGAGGAACGGTTTCCCGACGCACGCCTACTCCTTGAGTTCCGTAACCCCTTTGAACTCCTCATCGCCACAATCCTTGCTGCCCAGGCAAGGGACGAGAAGGTCAACGAGGTGACCCGGAAACTCTTTTCTGCTTTTCCCACACCCCAAGACCTTGCCGAAGCGCCTGAGGAAGAGGTGGCAAAGTTCGTGCAACCGCTCAACTATGCGCGGAAAAAAGCCGCCTTCATCAAGAAGGTGAGCCAGGAGCTCGTCGCGCGCTTCGGTGGGGAGGTTCCTGCGTCTTTGGAGGAACTCGTGCAGCTTCCGGGAGTGGGGCAGAAAACGGCAAATGTTGTCCTCGCCAATGCCTTCGGCATCCCCGCCATTCCCGTGGACACCCACGTGGGGAGAGTCGCGCAGCGCATCGGCCTCACCAGGGCCCAGAACCCCGACCGCATTGAAGAGGACCTCAGAACGCTTATCCCCCAGAATCAGTGGATCCGGGCGTCACACCTTCTGGGGTTTCTGGGACGATTCATCTGCCAGGCCAAAAGACCAAGCTGCCACGCCTGCCCCATCACTGACCTTTGCGCGTATCCGGAGAAAACCCTCTGATCTGCCCAACCCAGAACTTCGCCTGGAGCACCACCGGTCCCTTCACCGAGCTCTGGAAGGAGGAGGCGTCCTCGTCCTCTTTTTCTGTCTCCTCGACGAACTTCCCTTCAAAGTCCACATCAAGGAAACACCCCTCAAATACCCCTTCCCCCCACAGCCTCACCCGACCCCGGTAGTACACCGTGGACTCCACCTCAAGGGAGTTCAGGCGGCGGCAGGAAAGGAGCAGCACCCCATCCTCAGGGTAACGGTTGGCGAAAAGACGGAACTCCTGGTCCCTGAAAAAGCCGATGACCTCCACAAAAGGGAAACCAAACCCCACCTCCACGAAGTGGTCCTTGAGGGAAACCTCAGGAGTCTCCCCCCGCCACAGCCGTAGAAGCTCCTCCCATTCCTCGTCCCGGACCTTCACACCCCGTCCCACCGGACCCCAGAAGAAGGAACGGTCCTCCGAGAAGTACATGGCGAGCGTCAGGTGCTTGAAGCCCTCCTGCATGAAACATTTGGGGAAAATCCGCTTCCGGGTGAGATCGAACTCCATTTCGATTGCAAAACCCCGCTCCTGGGCCCCCCGCAGGGTCAGGACGATGATCCCATCACGGTCAGAGTGGAAGTGGATGATTCTCCTTCCCCGTGTCTCCCGCCGCAGGACCGTCACCGGCCCCTCCTGGTACCCAAAAAGCGTCGCGTCCCGGATCTGCGGGGTGAAGGGAGCCCGGACGGCATAGGTAGGGGTACGACCAAGAAGGTGGGCTTTGTTTTTGGCCTCAAGGAAAAAGAGGTACCCTTCAAACTCCTCAACAGGCATGACAAAGCGCCCCGTTTTCCCTTCAAGAGGACCCTCCTTCTGGAAGACCGGAAGGCGAAAAGGGCGAAGGTACAGCGTGGTTTCCACCTCTTCCTGAGCCTCCCAGAGAACCACGAGGTAATGTCCATCCTCGCCAAAGAAGTGCTCGACCTTTGTGAAAAGACGCAGAGGATCCAGGGACAGGACCGCGTGCTTTTTCGCCACCTCTTTAAGGGGCGGGAAGTGCACAAGGCTTTTCCCCTTTCGCCAGTGCTTGAGGAGATCCTCCCTCCAGGCCTTGAGCACCTCTTCGCTCAGATGTTCTTCAGCTCCAGGCACAGCAAGAGCCCGCCTCTTGCCTATCGCAAGGAGCGTGCTTGCATCGCCGACCACACCCACATCGTGGTGCTTCTCCTCACCCACCTCGACAAAGGCCAACGCCACGAGGTCATGCTCAACGTAAACTTCAAGGAAATACCGCTCTCCAGAGGGAACCCGGGCGACAAACACCCCATCGTCGTTGGTGACAGCCTGGGTGACCGGTACCCCGCTTTCGGCAAGAACCACAAGGACCCTTGCCCCCGAAAGTGGGATACTCGGGGCCTCCTCTTCGCTTGATGCGGTGTACTCCCAGAACCCCGCTTCGTTGAACGGCGTGTCCGCAGGAAGGTTCACCACGCCCTGAAGAAAGGTCACGAAACGCCACTCCTCTGTTTTTTCATCTCGTACATCTTCCGGTCAATCTCCTGGAAGAGCTCCGAAACGTTCTTCTGGCCGTCCCAGAGACACACCCCGTAGGAAATCCGGACCGGAAAAGGCTCACCCATCACCTGGGCTCCCCGGAGATTGCGGCTCACTCGCTCCATGATTTTGTGGACGTCTACCTCCTTTACCTTGGGGAGAACGAGGACGAATTCGTCCCCACCGTAGCGAGCCACCACATCGCTTGAACGCAGACTCTCCTGGAGGAGTCGTGCCACCATCCGCAGGACCTCGTCCCCGAAGACGTGCCCGTACCGGTCGTTGATGGCCTTGAAGGCGTCAATGTCAAGCATCACCAGGGCCAGGGGGTAACCCTCCCGGCGAGCACGCTCGAGTTCCTTGCGGAGGTACTCCTCAAGAAACCGGCGATTGTACACCTCGGTGAGCTGGTCGTAGAGGGCAAAACGCAGAAGCACCGATTCGTACCGCTTTCGCTCGCCGATATCCCTAAGCACCAGCCAGAAAACCCGTCCACCCTCAAAGGCGAAAAGCAGGGCCTCAAAGTGTGCAAGGTGAGTTCCAGGACGAGAAAGGGTGAGCTCAATTCTCGCTGGTCCTCGACCCCCCTGGGCTTCTTCCTTAAGGAGCCACCAGGTCTCCTCGCCGATGTACTCGGCAATGGCTCTCCCCACAAGGTCTTCCTTTCTCCGCCCCAGGATCCGCTCTCCCCGGGCATTGACCTCAAGAATGCGCCCCTGCTCATCGAGGAAAAAGAGGAGGTCGGGATTGCCGTCAAAGAGCCAGAGCCAGCGCTTCCTCGCATGGTCCAGACGCTCAAAAAGCTCCAGGAGACGCACAACCAGGGAGAGGACCGGAAGAGGGAAAGTCCGCCTCCCGTTTTCCTCCCAGAAGACGAAAAGCTCTGCCTCCCGGGCGATAACAAACCGCCGGAAGCGGAGCGAATTGACCGTTCCACGCCGAAGGGTGCAGGATCCTACAAGGTTCTCCACGCCCTGGGGAAAACCGGCACCCCGCACGAAGCGCCGCTCTCCCCTGACGTAGAGAAGACCCGACGCTCCAAGGACCTTCAGGGCGAAATCGAAAATCCTGAAGAGACCCTCCTCACCCTCTGGAAGCGGGAAAAGTCGGGTAAGTTCCCGAAGAATCCCGGATTGCGACTTCTTGCCGCCCACCGTTCTCCCTCAGAAGACCACCACAACCCGCTGGAGGCGAACAACGCCTCTTGCCGGGCCCTCTGCAGTAATCCTCAGGATATTGGTCCCCTCGACGAAATCCCCCGCTACGGCCAGGAGCCGCTGTTCGGTGCCCGGAGTAAGTAAACCGCTCACCGCCGGAATGGTGCCGAGGTCTTTCCCGTTGAGCGTCACCCGCACCCGGGTGTTGGGGTCTCCCTGAACCCAGAGGTACACGGCACCCTCTTCAGGCACGCCTCCGGGGGAGAAACGGAACTCGAGCACCTCTCCACGGCGCATCTCGAGGAGGGAAACGTCGTTCACCGAAAACCCGGACACCACCCTCCCCTGGTAGCTCAGGCGGCTCCCGTTGTGCTTTGGAGAACCGCTTGAGAAATCCACGAAAAAGAGGGCTTCCGAGAGCACCGGGCGAACCCGCTCCACCGTGAGGGTAACGAAGGCTTCAGAAGGAGCGTACTGGGCGCTTCCCGGAAAGCGGGCCACAAGGTCGAAATCTCCTGTGGTCGCCACTCTGGGAGCAGTATAGAACACCCAGGCCCGACCGGAGGTGTCGGTGACGCTGGAAGGCGCACTCAGGGTTCCCTGAGGGACCTCCCACTCAATCGTGCGACCGGCCAGAGCCCGTCCCTCCCGGTCCCGGAGGTAGGCCACAATTCGTATCCGTTCCCCTGAGGCCAGGACGGTCTTTGCCGGTTCAATGCTGAGGTAGGTCTCAACGATTCTCTCACCCACCTCAACCGTGGCTGCCGCCGAAGAGGGGGCAAGGCGAACGTCACCCGGGAAACGCACCTCCACGGTCACCGTTCCCGAAAAGGAAGGTACGTAGAAGGTGTTCCGGGACATCCCACGAGCATCGGTCACGGTGCGGGTTGCAGCCAGGGAACCGCCACTTGCCGACCAGACGAGTTCCCGCCCCTCAAGGGGCTGACCTGAGGCAGTCGAAAGCGAGGCGGTGAACACGAGGGCGCTGGAGGGACCAACCTGAACCGTTTGAGGTTCCAGGGTAAGCACCGTTCCCTCCATCCGGGCCACCACCTGGAAATGCGTCCGGTCGGTCGCGTACTGGGCGTGGAAGATACGCCCTGCCTGATGCGGGGCCTGGATGAAGCGCTCAAGGTCCCCGTCCGAGACGGGGTCCCGGGTGAGGAGCACCACGAGCCGCTCGGTCCCTCCTGGACCCGTAACGCTTTTCGAGTACGTTTCACCGATACCGGCGCGAACAAACCGGTTCCGCACGAGGACCTGCACGTCGCCGCCCGGGAGGTAATCGATGAGGTTCACGTAGCCATCCCGGGTTGCCCGAAAACGAATGGTGATGGGGTCACCGATGTCATAGGTCGCACCCTCTCCCCGATCCACAGAGACGGAGACGTCCGCCGAACGGGGGATGGAGATGTACACTTGAGGATGGAGGGTGAAACGAAGGAGAACCTCTGCACGGGCAAGGCCCACCATGCTCCCCACCAAAAGCACAACCGCAAGAACCACCAAACCCCTCCGCTGCATTGTTGTCTCCTCCTTCACCTTTTCAAGCATTATACCACAAGCGACGCTCCAAGACCTGGAGGAGTTCCCGCAATTGGTGCACAACCTCGGCCCCCCGGGCGCAGAGCTCATGGAGCTTCCCCTGGGCCTCACCACCGGTGTAGTCCCGCTCCTTCCGCAGGGTCTCCGCAAACACAAATACCGGCTTTCCCTCCTCCCTAAGCTGCAGAGCGAGGTCGAGGTTGGCGACGTTGCCCCACCCCCAGAAGGTGGGAGCAACAACCACTGCGTCAGCCCGCCGGGCAAGCTCCAGGGCCTCTCTCAGCGCCTCCTCCCCAACGGGGGAAAAGGGTTTTTCCCGTACCACCGTGAATCCGAGACGCTCAGCCATCTCCTCGTCGGAATCAAACCGGTTGACCACCCCCACGCTCACCGAAAACCCCTCCTCAGAGAGGAGGCGCATAATGGGGATGCCACTCCCTCCACCGCAGATCAGGTGGACCCATCCTCGCTGTTTTTTCAGGACCCTTTCCCCCAGGGGGATAAAGAGCGGGCGGGCGGACAGGGGGTGGAGAACTTTCGTGAAGGGCACGCCGAAGAGCTCCTCTAAGGTGGCCTCGTGCAGAACGTCCTCGACTCTTCCAAAAGAGCAAAGCAGACCCTTTTTGAGAAGCAGCGCCTTTTCGCAGAATCGGGCCACCAGGTTCACGTCGTGGAACACGGCAACGACGGTGATCCCCAGGCGGACAAGACCCTGAAGGATGTTCAGGATTTCAAGTTCATGAGCCACATCAAGGTGGCTCGTGGGCTCATCAAGGAGAAGGAGCTCGGGTTTCTGGGCCAGGGCCCGGGCGATGAGCACCCGCTGTTTCTCTCCACCAGAGAGCTCGCTGAAGGGCTCCTCGGCAAAAGGGAGCGTCGAGGTCACGTCCATGGCCCAGAGCACGGCTTCTTCATCGGCTTTTGTTTCCCTCCGAAAACGAGAAAGGTAGGGGATTCTCCCCATCATGACCACATCGAAACAGGGGAGGTCCAGACGCCCAGGGATTTCCTGGAACACCACCGCGACCTTGCGGGCAAAGAGGCGGCGGGGGAAGGTAGCGATATCCCGCCCCTCGAGGAAAATAGTGCCCTCCTTCACTGGCAAAAGCCTTGCCAGAAGATGGACAAGCGTCGTCTTCCCCGAACCGTTTGGCCCCAGAACGCCCACGAAATCCCCACGCTCCAGGGCGAAGGTCACGCCACTCAGGACGCTCTCACCCTCGTGGTAGGCAAAGGAAACGTTCACGGCCTCAAGATAAGGCCTCATAAGCCTCTTTTCCTCTGGCGGAGGAGGTACACGAAAAAGGGAGCCCCAAGGAGACTGGTCACCACGCCCACAGGGAGCTCCACAGGATGGATGATGCTCCGGGCCAGGGTATCGGCAAGAAGGAGCACTGCGCCCCCGGTGCACAGAGACAGCGGCAGAAGCAACCGGTGGTCCTGAAACCCAAGAAGCCGCAGGATATGCGGCACCACAAGCCCCACAAACCCGATGACGCCGCTTGTGGCCACACAGCTTGCCACAAGCAGCGACACCACAGCAAGAACCCAGCGCTTGAAGCGCTCCACATCGACCCCCAGGCTCTCGGCGGCTTTCTCGCCCAAAAGAAAGGCGTTGAGTTCCCGCCCAAAAGACAGGAGAAAGGGGACGGCAAAGGCGAAAAAGGGGAGCACCATCCTGACCTCCCCCCATCCCCGGTTCCAGAACCCCCCCACGGTCCAGAAGACCACCTGGTGGAGGTTTTCTCCTGAAAGGAACATCCCGAGGGTGATGAGGGCGGAGAAGAAAAAGCCCACCGCAAGCCCTGCAAGGAGAAGTGTCTCCAGGGGAATCCTCCGTCCCACCCGGGCAAGGCGGAAGACGAGAATCGCCGTTCCCAGGGCGCTCAGGAAGGCAAAAAGCGGAACGGTGAAAAGCCCAAAGTACACCCCGGTCAGCATCGCCACCACTGCCCCAAAGGCTGCCCCTGAACTTACTCCGAGGATGTAGGGGTCAACGAGGGGATTCTGGAAAAGCCCCTGGAGTACGGTCCCGGAAAGAGCCAGTCCTCCCCCCACAAGAAGGGCAAGGACCACCCGGGGGAGGCGGATGGCAAAGAGGATAGTTCGTTCACTTGGGGAAAGCCCCCCAAAGTGGAAGAAAGCCAGGGAATCGGAGAGCGCATACCGTCCCTGACCCACCCCCTGGGCGAAAAACAGACTCACCCCGCAGAGGGCAATAAAGCCTGAAAGGAGAAAGGACTTTCGAAACCTCTTCCGCCGCTCCATGGCTCAGATTATACTCCCGAAAGGGAAGGGAGGAGAAGAGCATGCCCAGCGGGCAATCCTTGGTTTTCCGGAACGAGGACATCCAGGCCATTGTCTTAGAGATTCCCGAAGGCCACAAACACCTCCGCACCACCATCGTCCTCCAGGATGGCACCACCTTGATCTTCCAGGAAGCCACCGTCGCAAACCTCGTCCGGGCCTACATAACCGTCACAACGCACCCGACGAAGCAGCGGGTGGTCCTCACCGGAGTGCGGCTTCCCTTGCGTAAGGAAGGGTACGCCGAATGGCAGCTCCTTGAGGAAGACGAAATCACTCCTTCGAAGACTGGTACGGTCCAAAAATCTCCGGATGGATAATGGAGGCAAAGATGCGCAGGGCTTCAGTCACCCGCGGACCAGGACGGGAGACGATGTCGCTGTCGACCACAAACACCCGGCCTTGCCGTACCGCCTGGAGGACTCTGAGCCGCGTATCGGAGACGATGAAGTTGTAAGGGAGGTTTTCTCCGTGGGTGCTCACCACGGTGATGATATCGGGATTCCGGCGGAGGAGCTCTTCAAGGTCGAGGGTCACGTACCCTGAGAGGTCCTCCACGACGTTTTCCCCTCCAGCGAGGGTAATGAACTCATGGATGAAGGTGTCCTTCCCCGCCGTCCAGAGAGGGTCGTGCCAGATGACGTGGAACACCCGGGGTTTTTCTTCCTCCGGAAGACCGGAAACCCTGGCCTGAATTTCCTGGACGTTCTCCTCCATGGCTTGAGCCAGAGCCTCTCCTTCCTTTTCCTTCCCAAGGAGGAGGGCAACCTTCCGGATGCCTTCGATGACCTGGGAAATAGACTTTGGGTCAAGGACAAACACCGGGTACCCGAGTTTGGTCAAACGATCGACGACCTCAGGAGGCGTCAGGGACCCGGCAAGTACAAGGTCCGGTTCAAGGCGAACGATCGCCTCAAGGTCGACTTCGGTAATGCTTCCAACCTTTTCCTTTTTTTTCGCCTCCTCAGGGTAATCACAGTACGTCGTGACCCCCACAAGGCTTCCCTCTGCCCCCAGGGCAAAGACGATTTCAGTATTTGCCGGAGTGAGGGAGACGACGCGCGATGCAGGGCAAGACAGAGTGACCGTTCTCCCGGTATCGTCGGTGACCTCAAGCCCAAAGGCCGAAGGAAGTAGAAGGAAAAAGCAGAGAACAGAAAACGGCAAAATTCTTCGCCTCATCGCCCATGCCTCCTTGAGAGTTCGCGAAGGAGGAGGGGGAGAGGGAGGGCAATGCTCCACGCCTGGGGCGGAGTCCAGGACACTTCCCCACCTCCTCTTTCCGCGAAGAGCGGTTGGGATACGCTTCAGGCAGGTCTCCTGGCTTCCGGATCATCGCTTGAAGTGCGCCTTCCCAGGTCTCCCCAGTGGCACATGCACCCTGCTCCCCGGTCACAGTGGCGGGACCGCGCCGGATTCCCACCGGCTTCCCTATTGAGGACCACGTCCACCTGAAACGAACCACTATAAGTATACCACACTCTGTGGTACAATGGGCACTACACTCAGAAAGAAGGCAATGCGATGCTTTGCGAGGACATCGAAAAACTTGCTCAGGACCTCTCGGGGAAACTCGAGGGAAAGCGAGGCATTCTCACCCTCACCGTCACCGTTACCGAACGGAAGGGGTTTTTGCGGAAAGACCGTCTTGAGTACGTTGCCTGCTTCCGCATCGATGACAGTGCCAAAGTGCTCCACTTCTCCGAAATGCTGAAAGAACGGGGTTCAGGAATTGCCTCCGGCAAGGACGTCCAGGGCTTTGGCGTCACAAAGGAGGTCACACGGGTCACTCCCGGCCCAAGAAGCGGTACCATTGAGGAGCAATCGAATCTCTTCGGGGCAAAGTATGAGTACCGATTTGACTATGGGGCAATCCGAAAGGCTTTCGCAGATATCGCAGAAAGGCACGGCTTTAGGTTTGAGTACCACACTGGCTTTGGTAGCGTTTGAGTGTGGTATAATGAGAAACGGTGGGCGAATAGCTCAGGGGGAGAGCACTTGCCTTACAAGCAAGGGGTCAGAGGTTCGAATCCTCTTTCGCCCACCAGATAGGTAAAGCTCCGGAAGAAGCTCGTTCCCGCTTCTGGAACATTTGCTCACTTTCCCTGGTTTTTAGCAAGTCAAGCGAACAAGGTGAAAGCCAGAAAGGAAACCCTCTTCAGCCTCTACCTCGAAGATTTCTTCTTCCGGTGTCCTGCGACCGAAGAACACAATCCCCGGGTTTTTTATCCTCTGGGCCGGGATTCTGGTATACTCTCTCCTGGGAGGGTTGTCTTTCCCCGGTTTCCAGAAAAGGCCCTAGACTGGTGGAGCAATCCAGAGAAACTCCCGGGAGGCCTGAGCATGACGCTTGAGGAGTTACTGAAGGCAAAACGCGAGGAGATCCTCCGTGTATGCGCGAGATACGGTGCTCATAACGTGCGCGTTTTCGGCTCGGTGGCTCGCGGTGAGGCTACCGAAGAAAGCGACATCGACCTCATTGTTGATTTCGAACCAGGTCGGAGCCTCCTCGACCACGCCGGGCTGTGGCTGGAACTCCAGGAGCTTCTGGGAGTTAGGGTGGACGTGGTGAGTAGCCGTGGCCTCAAGGCCCGCATCCGCAAGCGAGTGTTGCAGGAGGCCGTTCCCCTGTGAGGAGCGCAAGGGAGCTCCTGCAGGACATTCTGGATGCCATTGCCAGAATCGAGCGCTACGCAGCTTGCGGGCAAGAGACGTTTGAGCAGAACGAACTGGTTCAGGTCTGGGTTCTGTATCACATCCAACTCATCGGAGAGGCAGCCGCACAACTCGGCAAAGCCTTTCACGAAGCCTACCCCGAGGTACCCTGGCCACAGATTGTCGCTATGCGAAACTTGCTCGTCCACAGATACTTTGGGGTGGACCTGGAGGAGGTCTGGAAAACGGTAGAAAAGGACCTCCCCGACCTTAAACGGAAGATCGAGACGCTTGTGAAGAAGCTGGAGAAGCCAGGGCGTGGGGAGTAAGTTGTGTCTTTAGGGTTCCCCGCCTTACAAGCAAGGAGTCAGAGGCTCGAATCCTCTTTCGCCCACTAGATGTTTCAAGGCTTTTGACCACCCGTTCACCCCTCAAAAGCGTGTTGGGACAGCAACGGAAAGTCAAGCCTATCAATCTTGTTTGGCATTGCCCAAAGGGCTGTGGGGCTCTTTGCACCGCTTCCTACTGCAAGGGTCATTCTTCACAGCTACCACAAAGGGTAAGGTAGTAGGACAGTCTCTCCCCGACACTCCCAAGTTCACAGGGTAGTAAAAAACTTTGCCTTTGTGAGGACCGAGGGCCCGAGCAATCTGGGCCAATTAAAGATAAAAACCCGCCATTCCAAGCTTCTGGTGAGGTACACTACCCACAAATAGAGTTCTCAGGGAGGCCTCACCATGCAGGACGTCATCAAGCTCATCAAATCCCGAAGGAGTATCAGGAAGCACAGGGACCAGGAGGCTCCCCGGGAAATCCTCGAGGACCCTGTGGACTGTGGAAGGCTGGCTCCCTTAGGGTACAACAGGCAACCCTGGGTTTTTGTGGTGGTCAACGAAAAAGAACTCAAACAGTAACTTGCCGAACTCTGCCAGTGGGGGAGATTCCTACAGGAGGCAGGAGTAGCCATGCCGTTTTCTGTGAAGAAGAAGCAAAAACGGCTTGAGAGGGTGCCTGTGGGAAGCGAAAAAACACCATCACCGCCACTTTAGCCTATGGCCCTGGGATCTCTGGGTCAACTCGTACCAAAAGGCGCACTCAAAGGCGGTGGAACTGCTGGTTCACTGCTTGGAGTACCTCGGGCCTGCAGTCATCCTTGCCGTGGGGTATCCGGAAGCAATCCCGCCGGCACCGAAGAAAGACCTCGCAGAGGCTATGCGCTGGCAGACCTTCTGAGATGCTTACGGGAGCTGGCGAATGAGGTTGCCCTGGGCATCGTAGAAACCGATGACTGGTTCTCCTTCGGCCAGGGCCATCCCCATGCGCAGGGAGCCTCCAGGGTCCCCAAAGGCAATACCGGCAATGTCCTCCACCAGGGCGATGCCCATTCTGGGAACTCCGTGAGTGTCGCAGAGGGCAATGCCGGCCACGTCTTTTGTCAGGACCATGGCCATACGCATGCTCCCATCAGGACCAAGGAACGCAAAGACCGGACCCTCGGGAGCCGACGACAGGGTTACCCGGGCATTCCCCAGGGAATCAACCAGGACAAACCTCTCCGCCACGATTTCCCTGTTCCACCGCACAAATCCAAGGAAACCCAGGGCAAACACGCCAAGGAACATGAAAAGAAGGACAACCCGAAGCCGAAAGTTCTCCTCTTCCAGTCTCTTCATGCGCCTTGAAAGACTCTGAAGGTCTTCGCCCATTTCCCCCCCTCCCTTTCTTCCTATTATGCCACTTCCTCCTTCCTTCTGTCATGCTGACCCACTGCGGAACTCCAGAGAAAGAAGGCCGTTTTCGACCACCGTCTTTTTTGCTACTCTGAGCCAGGGGGCAGCGAGGTGCTCCAGAAGGAGTCCGGGATGGCTCCGGAAAGCGAAACGACAGGCTCGCAGCGACAGAACGGGATTCATCGCGAGGGCCGAAGCACTTCCCTGTCCTTGAGGGGAAAAATCGCCTTGCAAGATAGGGGGTCAACGGGAATCTGGTACAATAAAGCCATGAGGAGGATTACCCTCAAGTGGCTCAAACAGGCTGAAGCTGACCTCCGGGCAGCCTGGGATAGCTACAGGGCCCGGCACTATGGGTGGAGCTACTTTCAGGCGCAGCAAAGCGAAAAGAAGGCACTTAAAGCCTACCTTTACGAAAAGGGGTACACCTCCGTAATGACGCACCTCGCAAAGGGCTCGTTCGAGAGTGTCTGAAGTTCAACGAGGCATTCCAGGCTATCGCCCGGGACGCAAAGCGCCTCGATACGTTCTATATTCCCACAAGGTATCCAAATGGCCTTTCTGGGGAACTCGCCCCAAGCGAATTCTATGAGGAGGAGGATGCGAGGAAGTGCCTAAGCTCTGTCGAGTCGATCCTGCAGACTGTGAAAAGCTTATAAAGGCCTTTGCGGCACAGCTCAGGTCCCTCCTCCCCATAGCGAAGATCTCCCTCTATGGCTCCTTTGCCCAGGGGGAAATCCACGAAGGAAGCGACATCGTTACCGTCGGCGACTTTCGGGAGCGGTTCTTCGAACGCATTGGGCGTATCCTCGAGCTCACGAACCTCCCGGTAGAGCCCCTGGTCTATACTCCCGAAGAGTTCAAGGCCATGAAGGCCTTGAAGAATCCCTTCATCGAAGGAGTTCTGAGAGCAGGGATAGAGCTTTGACCAAAGTTCGCCGGAAGCTTCCTGAGGGCGAAATCCGTAGGATTTCGAAAGTCCCCGATGTGCCAAAGCGAGATTCTCTGCCGCTTCGCGGCCTGGGAGAGACGGGTTGCTCCATCGCGCGGCCAGGGTAAAACCGCAAGGAGACTGTTACCCTTCTCGCTCTATAAACCGGGAAGATGCCGGGCCTCCCAGGCTTTCGCGGAAAGCCCTCATGGCCTGGACGGTTTTCTGTCCCTCTTTGAGAGAGGCGAGTTCCCTTTTCAGGAGTTCCTCAACCCAGTGGCGGACTTCTTCGTCCTTTTTCACAATTTCCTGAAGCAGGGCAAGAGCCTGGGAACGGTCAGTATCTCCGAGCTCCTGGAGTAGTGGACCGAGGGCATCGATGAGGTGCTGGCGAGCGGTGAGATATTCCGGAAGATGGTCGAGACTCCCCGCAAGAACCTCGCCATGCATTGCCAGGGTGACCTTGAGGAGCTCCTCGAGGAGCTCAAGAGGTTCTCTGCCCATAGGCCTCAAGTTCCTTCCAGGCGTCGCGCAGTCCGGAGAGAATGCGGATGACCCCGGGGAGCACCTCATCGTAGTTTTCCCCGTTCATCCGGGCGCATTCCCGAAGGACGAACCGGTACAGGGCGAAGAGGTTCTCCGCAATTTCTCCTCCGTCTTCGAAGTTGAGGCTGCCGAGAAGCTCAAGGACGATTTTCTCTGCTTTCCCGATGTGCATCCGGGCTAAAACCCGGTCCCCTTCGGCGAAAGCCCGTTCGGCAAGCTTCAGGAACCTGATCGCTCCATCGTACAGGAGAACCACAAGCCTCACCGGTGAAGCAGTGTTCACGGTGTTCTCTTCGTAAAACCTCCGGGCCATGGTCGCGTTGTAAGTACCCATTGTCCTCAGCTCCTCCCCGCGAGTTTATTGAGGTTGGCAATCTGCTGGGTGAGCCAGTTACTTTGCGTCTGCATAGCGCCAAGGAAACTCTCCAGAGCCGCAAACTGTTTCAGCCACCGTTCCTTCTGCGCCTCAAGGCGCTCCTCCATGAGAGCAATGCGTTCATCGAGGTCTTTGATGACCCGCTCATAAAACTTCTCAGTGCTCCGCATAACCCCTCCGTAAGGGTCGGTCACAAAGCGGAGGTACTCCTTGAGCGATGCCGCCACACCCCCCTCTCCTGCAAAGAGCTCCCGCACCGCCTCGAGGTTGCTCTCAAGGGCCTGTGCGAGTTTCCCCTCATCAACAAGGAGGTTGCCATAACGGTCCAGAGTCATGCCCAGGTCCATGACGCTCTGGTAGACCCCTGAAGCAACCCGTCCGGTGAGGCGGCGCACAAGTTCTGCCGCCACTCGGGTAAGGGTCGTTTCCCCAAGGAGGGCCCCGGCGGTCTTCGTCTCAGAGTCGTAAGAGGTGTTGTCCCTCACAAACTGCAGGAAGTCCTTGAGGGCGCCGGTGAAGTCCAGAATGGCCTTTTTCACCGCTTCAAGGTCCCGGGAAACGGTCACGGTGACGTTTCCGGCCTTTTGAATGGTAAGGGTTATCCCGGGAATGAAGTCGGTGATAATATTTGAGGGCCCCTCGTACACTACGGGGTTTGTCCCGCCAAGAAGCACCCGGGCATTCTGGGCTGCCTGAACCTCGGTCCAGCCCGGGATTTCTGCCTCCCCTCCCGAGAGGGCCACGCTGATAGTCATGGCGTTCTCAAGCCCTGTTTTCTCACTCACCAAAAAAAGCCGGAAACCCTCCTGCGTCTTCACGATGGTGGCCCGGACCCCGGCTTTCGCCCGGTTGATGGCGTCCCGGATCCCCGAGAGGGTGTTGTTGGAGGCATCGATAGCGATTTCCGTGACTTTCCCTCCCACCGTAATGGCGATGGTTCCCTCCCCAAAGCGGGTGGTGTCGGTATCGGTATAGGCCAGGGAGGTGGCCAGCTGGTGGGCGGTGGCCACCTGTTCAACGGTGAGGACATAGGTCCCTTCCTGAGCACCGCTTCTTAGGGCCACCGAGAGGGCATCACCTGTGGTCGTGGCTTTTTTGGCTAGGAAGGTAGAAGAAAGGGAAAGGCTCAGAGCGCTACTTTGTAGCGCCAGGAGCTTGGTGTTTGCCGTCTGCCAGAGGGTGAGCCTGGTGGTATAGGTTTGTTTTTTCTCCTCAAGCCGGGTGATGGGAGCTCGCTCAGCTTCAGCGAGCTTCTCGATGATTTCTGATGTCTTGAGCCCCGAAATGAGCCCGTCGATACTCAGCGTTCCGGCCATGTTCTCCCTCCTCAGACGACCTCATCCACAAGGATTCCCGCAAGCTCCTGGAGCTTGGCAATCATATCGAGGAACTTCTCCGGAGGAATCTCCCGAATGACCTCGCCCGTTTCCCGGTTCACGATACGGGCGATAAGCTCCCCGGTGGGCCGGTGGACGGTGAAATGGAGCTCGAGACTGAAGACCTCAAAGAGGCTTTTCAAAACCTTCCCAAACTCCTCAACTTTCTCGGGGTCAAGAGGCGCCGACGCTCGCAGTGCCGCTTCCTTTCCCCCTTCCTGAGGCTTTGCCGCCTCTTCCTCCCGCTGAAGCGCAGGGGAAGAGAGGAGAAGCCGGTTCTCCATTTTCTGTCCTTCAACCCTCATCGCTGCCACCCCTACCCTTCAAACAAAGAAAGAGGGAAGGGCACGTGCCCTTCCCTCTTTGCCTTTCTATTTACCGGAGCAGCTGGAGCACCGCCTGCGGCAGGGTGTTGGCCTGGGCGAGCATGGCCACACCGGCCTGGAGGAGAATCTGCGACCTCGTGAACTCCATCATTTCTTCGGCCATATCGACATCGCGGATACGGGACTCAGCGGCAGCGAGGTTCTCCTTCGCCACCCCGAGGTTGGCAATGGTGTGCTCAAGACGATTCTGATAGGCACCGAGCTTGGACCGTTCTGTGGAGACGTCGTTGATGGCAAGGTCAATCTTGGCGATGGATTCCTCAGCCTCAGTCTGGCTCAGAACGCTAATCCGGTCAACACCCAGCGCTTTGGCCCGCATGTCCCGGATACTCACGGTCATCGTCTGGTCTTTGTTGGCACCGATATGGAGCGTCACCGCACCACTTGCATCAACCACCGCTGAGAACTGTAACTCGGCACCGGCTTCAAGCTCAAGCTTTGAGGGGTCAATGGTGATGGAGAGCCCGTCGGCGTCATTCCCGGGAGCTACAAGGGTCAGCGTTCCACCCTTCCCTATGGCTGCCTGCCCATTGATGGTGCCCACAATGTCCGTTCCAGCATCGGAGAGGACGGTTTCGTCACCATCGGTCAGACCAAGGTCTTTCAGAAGATTATTGTCTCCAGAAACATTGATGGTGGCACTGCTACCGTAGTTGATAGAAGTGAGGACGATGCTATTGCCGCTGACTGCTGCTTCGACACCAGTGAGGTTTTTGACGTTGTTGATCTTCAGGACCACGTTGTCCAGGTTTTCACCTGATACCACGTTGATGGCGACACCGTTGAGGACAATGGTACCATTATAGTTAACCGTATCATCTGTCGCGTCCACTCCTCCGATTTGGGCCCTGGTAGCGTTCTGGGTGATGACGACGGTGTACACTCCGGCCTTGGTGTTCGTCCCTGGGGTCATGCGGGTGACAAGGGCATCAAGGTCTCCCGCGGCTATAGCGCTACCCGCATTATAGGCAACTCCGTTCACCGTTACCGCTCCGCCACTTGCCAAACCATTCTGCTCTGTTACTGCATACCCGGCCTGGCCGTTCAGGAGCTTTTTGGTGTTGAACTCGGTGGTGTTACCGATGCGGTCGAGTTCCTCAATGAGCTGGTTGATTTCTTTCTGAATCTGCTCCCGGTCATCCGGGGTAAGGGTGTCGTTCGCCGCCTGGACGGCAAGCTGCCGCATCCTCTGGAGAATGGAGTGCGTTTCGTTCAGGGCCCCTTCAGCCGTCTGGATGAGCGATATAGCATCCTGCGCGTTCCGGATGGCCTGGGCAAGCCCCTTAATTTGCCCCCGCATCTTCTCCGAAATCGCTAATCCTGCAGCATCATCCGCCGCCCGGTTGATCCGGAGACCCGAAGAGAGCCGCTCTAAAGACTTCGAGAGGGCGCTGTCTGTCGCCACCAGATTGCGGTGGGCATTGAGCGCCGTGATATTCTGGTTAATCCGAAGACCCATTGAACTCAACCTCCTCCTGAGGTATTCTCAAGGCATCCCTGCCTCACACCAAAACACGCAAACCAGCCCAACTGAGTTCTCCTACTCTTCCCTTCTCTCCTTTCTCCTCCCGTTCACCTCCTTTTCCCGCTTCCACCCTAATATATCGACGGGGTTTTCCAGAACTTTAGGGGGAAAGACAAAAATTTTTACCCGAGATTTTCCCGAAGCCACACAAGGTACGACTTCGCCTTGTCGATTTTCCCCTCCTCCACAAGGAGCTGGAGGAGGTTGCCGAGAATCGTGCCATTTCTGGGGTCAAGGCGCAGGGCCCGCTCGAGGTACTCTTCGGCTTCTTCAGCACGGCCCCGCCGAATCAGGGCTACTGCGAGGTTGTTGAGCACCCCAGGGTCTTCAGGACAGTGCTCGAAAGCTCTCCGGGCATAGCGCTCGGCTTTCTCCTCGTCTCCCGTCATTGCCGCACACTGGGCGAGGGCCACGTGGAGGTCTGCAAAGTCCACCCGGAAAAAGACCATGAGGGATGTACTCTTTGTGGCATCGACCGTGAGGACCTTCTCGAAGGACTCCAGGGCTTTCTCCCACTCCTCGGCCCTCTCGTACACCTTGCCGTACACGTACCAGAGGTCCGGAAGATACGGGTCGTGTTCCTCGACCCGGGCCAGGTACTCCAGGGCTTTCTCCGTATTCCCCTCCATGCCCTCCATGAAGGCAAGATCAAGGTGTACAGAAAGCGTCGAAAATCCAAAGCCCTTCGAGAGGCGGAGCACCTTCTCAAAGAGTGCCCGGGCCTTCTTTTGCTCTCCCCGGAAGAGGTACGAACGCCCGAGGTAGGCGAGGATATCGGGGTCTTTCGGGTTCTCCTTGAGGGCAAGGAGCAGAAGACGGAAGTTCCGTTGATTGACTTTCTCCGTAACCTTCTTCGCTTCTCTGTAGCCGTGGTGGAGGATGGCAACCGTGGTCAGGCGGAAAATCTTCCCGCCCATGGAGAGGATGGTGCCCTCAACCGTCTCGTGGACCCTCCTCCGGAAACGGATACGGGGGTCATTGCGGAACACCCGGACGAGGTAGTTGGTCATGACGTTGCGGCCTTCGCAGTCCAGGGGGCTCCGGATGGGGAGCATGAACCCTGTGCAATCCGTCACCCCAAGGAGTGCCTTAAGCCGGAGGAACTCCGTTTGATCCACCTCGTCATCCGCATCGAGCACGAGAATCCACTCCCCGGTGGCATGGCGAAGGGCCTCGTTCCTTGCCGCGGCAAAGTCGTCGCACCAGGGGAAATCGTACACCCGGGCTCCGAAAGAGCGGGCAACCTCCCGGGTTCGGTCTGAAGACCCGGTATCGACAAGGATGACTTCGTCCACAAGGCCACAAACGGAGGACAGAACCCGGGGGAGGTTGGCCTCTTCGTCTTTCGCAATCATGCAGAGGCTCAGAGAAGGGAAGCGAACCCCCATTTTCTCGCACAGAAAGAGGTAATTCTCCTGGGCATCCCGGAGGTCAGGGAAAAGCCTCAAGGCATGGGCAAAGGAAGCCCTGGCATCAGAAAGCTTTCCCTGCGCCACGTATACCGCCCCGAGGTTATTCCATCCCTCAGCGTACTCTGGATTGAGCCGCACTGCCTTCCTGAGGAGTTTCTCCGCTTCCCTGTACTTCCCCTGGTGATAGGCCAGAACCCCAAGGCCATTGGCCAGGATGAAGTGTTCTTTCCCGGTATTCTGAGCTTTCCGGAAGCACTCTTCCGCCTCGGCGAAACGCCCCTCCTTAAGGAGTGCATCCCCCTTTTCGAGGAGTTCCTCAAAAGAGGGCGTTCCTTCTGCCACCATCTGGAGCATCTGCACCACCCCTCAGAGATTTATCGACAGGAACGCAAAAAGCTTAACCCCTATTTCTAAGCTTAGAGAAAAAACTGTGCCAGATATTCTGGCATAAAACTTCATCTCTGGGCTTCAGAAAGGAAGCCAAGGGAAGGGAATGGCACTCCATGCCTTTGAGCTTTGTTCAGGCCATACCGGTCATTATCGAACAGGTTGTCCATCTCAGGCCCAATTCCATTCTCGACGTGGGAATAGGTTTCGGAAAGTATGGAGTGCTCCTCCGGGAAGTGCTGGAGCTCCCTTATGAGAGGTATGCGAGAAGCCAGTGGAAGGTGACAATCGACGGTGTTGAGGCTTTTGAGGGGTACCGGAATCCCATACACGAATTTGCGTACAACCGTGTCTTTTACGGAAGGATTGAAGACGTCCTCCCTTCTTTAGGCCAGTACGACGTCATTCTCCTCATAGACGTTCTCGAACACTTTGAAAAAGAGGAAGGGAGAAAGCTCCTCCAGGATCTCTTGCTGCACGCCCGAAAATCCCTCCTTCTCTCAACGCCGCGATTTCCTGCTCCTCAGGGTGCGTATCTTGGGAATGCCTTTGAGGCCCACAAAAGCAGGTGGCACATCCTTGACTTTGTGGACTTTGATTGCAGTTACCTCCACATCCCCATCGGGAACAACGGTGCGGAGGTCTTCCACCTTTTCCCCACACAATCTGCCTCTCGGAAGCAGGATGATGCCGCCTTTATACCGGAGGCGCAGAAAAAAGAGCTTAGCGGCCCCCTCACCATCGGTGCCTACATTCCTCACAAGCACCTCACCGGAGGAATGAAAATGTTCTTTGAATACCTTCGGATTCTCAAAAGATGAGGGCATAACATTGTACTCTTCTGGCGAGGAGAAAGGAACGAAAGCGCTATCCCTGAGTGGAGCCGCCTCAGCCGAAGCGAGGTACAGGAAATCCTCATATCTCACCATGAACCGATACTGCCCTTTGTCAAAGAGTGCGACGTGGTTATCGCTTTATGGTTTCAACAAATGGAAGAACTCGCCGAATCGCCTGTCCCTGTGGTGCTCTTCGAACAGGGAAGCGAATTCCTCTTTGGAGACTACCAGGACCTCCGCCCTGATTCTCCGGTGCGCCAGCTCCTTCGGAGGAATTACACCACCCCCTGGCCCATCATCACCGTCTCTCCTCTCCTTGACGCTATTCTCAGGATCCGGTATGGCCGGAAAACTACGGTCGTGCCGAATGGTGTTGATACAAACTTCTACCACCCAGGTAAAGAGAAGAGCAAGAACACCGTACTCCTTGTGGGAAACCCTCAACTCCGCTTTAAAGGATTCGACATCGCTCTGCAGGTCCTTGAAAAGGCCTGGCGCATCTACCCCAACTTTGAAGTCCACTGGGTGTGTCAGGTCAGCCCAAGGGTGTACGGCATCTCCTTTCCCCTCAAAATCGTCCTCAACCCCCCTCAGGAGGAACTCGCCAGATACTACCGGGAAGCCACGGTTTTCCTTTTTACCTCCTGGTACGAGGGCTTTGGCCTTCCCCCTCTTGAGGCCATGGCTTCGGGCACGGCAGTGGTTGCCACAGACTGCGGCGGTATCAGAACCTACGCTCAGGAGGGCTACAACGCTCTCCTTGCCGAACCGGGCGACGTGGATTCGCTTGCCTATGCACTCGTCTTTCTCCTGCAAAACGAAGAAGCCCGGAAGGTTCTCGAAGAGAGAGGAAGAGCAACTGCTCTTGAGTTCAGCCTGGAAAAACAGGCGCTGAAACTCGAAAAGGTGCTCCAGGGTATCGCAAGAACCCCTCTCCTCTCCTTTTTCAGAACCACAGGGTGAAGGGTTCCTCGCTGTGGTGGGGGCCTTTCTCCCTGCCGTTCCAGGGAAAAGCGATGCAATAATCCAGGTACGGGACTGCTTCGGAAGCGAAAATGCGACCTCGCAGTGACACCCTCCGCCAGTCATTGCGAGGGCCGAAGGCCCGAAGCAATCTGGCAGTCGAGACTGCTTCGCTGGGCAAAAAAACGAGGCTTGCAGTGACAGGGAAAAAGGACGGTACCTACGACCTCGCGGTGACAAAAGGGGAGGGCGAAAAATGAGCCTGCAATGACTCCCCGAGGGACAAAAACCTTTCAGGCGGTGAAGGATTCCGGCAGAGGACGATTTTCCCAGAAATTACTCCCGAAGGACCCTCCGAAATTCTTCTTCCGAGATTCCCATCTGGCGGAGGATGCTCCTTGTGGTCCCCATCGGGATTTCCCGCCTCCCCATAGGGAGAATGACCACCTTTCCCGAGGGGTGCCTGAATTTCCCGTGAGCCAACCCTTCTGGGAAACGAAAAATCGAACCCTCTCAGGACCGTCCCGACTTCTTTTGAGGAATAGAGCTCAGACACGTATTTTCTCTCTACCAATCATGATTTCGTCGATTTCTTGAAGGGTAACTTCTTCCCCTTCAAGGTAGAGCTCCACAGCCTCCTTGAGGTTGGCTATGGCCTCTGCAATGGTCTCCCCAAAAGACGAGACATCCACATTCAGGCACTGGGCGACATAGTACTGGCCCTCTTTCCAGAGGACAAAGTCAATGGTTCTCATGGAAAACCTCCAGGATTCTGCTTCCCATTCTACCACCGAGTAGGGAGCGGTCAAGGTCGCAATGTTCTCCCGGGGTACTCTTTGCCACCGGAAGGACAATTTCCCCGGACAACCCAAGAACCGAAATGTGAGGTTCCTGCGTAGACAAGGCCATAAGCTTGTAACGACCTTTTTGTGCGTTGTTTCGGGGAACGCAGTGACAGAGCAATCCGGCGGACATTTCTCCACCGTTGCGAGCAAAGCGCAACCCAAAGAGACTGCTTCGGAGACGACACGACGACCTCACAGTGACACAGCGGGGTCACTGCGAGGGGCGAATCCCCGAAGCAATCCGACGGACGTTTTCTCCGTCGTTGCGAGCAAGGCGAAGCAGCTTCGTATCTCCACAGGATGAGAGAGGAGACTGCTTCGCAGACGAAATTACGAGCTCGCAGTGACACAGGAAAAGGGCAAGACGAGAGCTCGCAGTGATACTCCTCATCAGTCTTTCCGAGCCGCGAAGCGGCGAGGAATCCCTGAGACTGCTTCGGAAACGACGACCTCGCAGCAACAGAGAGAAAGGGCGAAAAACGAGGTGTACGGCGACACGATAGAGGTTCAAGGCCGAAAACTACCCGAGGACGAAAAAGACAAAGCCCATCTCCACGGCAAGGAAGAAAATGAGAAGGGCAAAAAGGAGGACAAAACGGGGACGGAAGGCGGAAAAAAGCAGCGCAAGCTCAGGAATGCTCACTCCTCCTGCCCCGCTCACCAGGAAAGCCACAATGACTCCGGGGCTCACCCCCTTTTCCAGGAAGGCCTTCCCCAGGGGCAATACGAGTTCCGCCCGCAGGTACAGGGGAATCCCAAGGAGCGAGACCCAGAGAATCGCCCCGGGATCCCGGGGGGCAATGATCCGGAAGATGAGGTCCTGCGGAAGGAAAAACTCCACCAAAACCCCAAGGGCACTCCCAAGAAAAAGGAAAGGGAGAATGCTCTTCGCAAGGTCCCACACGCCACGGAGCACCCGTCGGAACTCGCCGCGTGGAACGCTCCTCTCCCAAGAGAGGGGGAAATTCCCCGGGCGGGGACAGTCGTCCCGCACCCAGAAAGCCACCGGCACCAGGGCAAAGAGGTACCCCAAAAGCACGGTCTGGGAGAAGACAAGGACGGTATACAGGACCGCCCGCTGCCACCCAAAAAGGGTGGCAAGAAACGAAGCGAGAATAGGGTTGAGAAGCGGCGAAACAAAGAGGAACGAAGCCACCGCCTCAAAGGGCACTCCGAAGCGGAGGAAAGAAATCGCCAGGGGAACGGTGGAATACGAACACAGAGGCGTCAGAGCACCAAAGGCTCCCCCAAGAAGGCTCGAAAGCACTGCAGGCCTTTTCCGGGTCAGAATGCCCTCGATACGTTCCTCCGGAAAAAAGAGGAGCACCCACTCCAGGGCGAAGGCAATCCCAAAAAACACAAGAGCGAGTTCCCCTACACCAAGCAGGAACTCCCGAATAGCCGCAAGAAGGAGCATCGTTTTTATCCTCCTGGGTCACAACGAGGTGTCTTCAATATACCCGAAAAACGGCCAAAACGCCAGAAACCCGCAAAAAGAGCGCGCAACTTCAGGTAACCTCCCCTTCCCCATCCTGTACCCTGCGGTATAATACGGCCAAAAACGGAGGAGGACAACCATGGTCCACATCCCCGAAGACATCCTGAACCTCCCCCGCTCCGGTATCCGGGAACTCATGGGCATGGCGCTCTCGCTCCCCGGGGCCATTCGCCTTGAAATGGGTGAACCCCATTTCCCCACACCCCGGCCGATTCTCGAGGGACTCAGGGACTTCTTCTTCCAGGGGGAAATCCGCTACACCCCCACAGTGGGCATTCCGAGCCTCCGGGCAAAAATCGCCGAAAAGCTCAAGCGAGAAAAAGGCTGGGAGGTTACTCCCGATGAGGTCATCGTGCTTCCCGGGTCGCTCTTCGGGACGGTGACGGTCTTCCGTACGATTCTTGGGCCTCAGGATGAGGTGCTCGTGCCGGACCCCGGATTCACCAACCACCTCTTCCAGGTGGGCCTCTGCGGTGGTCGGGCCGTTCACTACCACCTCCGCCCCGAGAACTCCTATCTCCCCGATGTTGCCGAAATCGAGCGGTGCATCACCCCAAAAACCAGGGCTATCCTCGTGAACTCGCCTTCAAACCCCCTCGGGGTGGTTTTCCCCCGCGAAGTCCTCGAAACCTTAGCTCGCCTTGCCGAAAAGTACGACCTCCTCGTCATCTCCGATGAGGCCTACGAGAAGTACGTCTACCAGGGAGCACACCTGGGGCTTTTCCGGTTCGTTGCTCCGGAGCGCCTGGTGAGCATCTTCTCCTTCTCCAAAACCTATGCCCTCACCGGGTGGCGGGTGGGGTACATGGTGGCACCAAAGGACCTTGTGCCCCATCTTGCCAAGGTTGCCGAATACCTCATTGCCTGCACTTCTCACCTCTCCCAGAAGGCGGCAGAAGTTGCCCTTGACCTTCCCGAAGAAGAAGTCCAGAAAATGGTGGAGTACTACAGGGGCAACGTCCGTGTGGCTTCGGATCTCCTCAGAGATGGGGGGTTTCGCTTCTTCGAACCCCAGGGGGGTTACTACATCTGGGTCGATGTGCGGGAGTTCGGCATGACCTCTCTGGACTTCTGCAAGGCCTTCCTCCGGGAGAAATCCGTCGCCCTGGCTCCTGGGGACACTTTTGGCGAGAGCGGTGAGGGATTCGTGCGAATCTCCATCTGCCGGAAAAGGGAAGACGTGGAAGAGGGTATCCGGAGACTCGTAGCCTTCAGGAGGGAGAGGCGATGAAGGTTCCGGTTCTTGCCCTCACCATGGGAGACCCTGCCGGAGTGGGGCCGGAAATCGTGGTAGGGACTCTGGCTTGCTGGGGCCTTGAGGCCGAGGCCTGTGTGGTGGGAGACCGAAGGGTGCTCGCAGAAGCCGAACGCATCCTTGGTGTTTCCATTCCCTGGAAGGAGGCCCGCTTCCCCCTCGAAGGCAACGGACCCTTCCTCCTTGACCTTGCCAACGCCGACCCGGGAACCTTCTCCTTTGGGGAGATTTCCCCACTCTGCGGGCAGGCGAGCTTCGAATACGTCCGGAAAGCAGTGGAGCTTGCCCTATCAGGTTTTGTCGATGCTTTAGTCACTGCCCCCATCAGTAAGGAAGCGCTCCACAGGGCCTCCGTCCCCTACATCGGCCACACCGAGATGCTCGAGGCGCTCACCCAAGCAAAAGAAGCCCTTACCATGTTCCAGGTGGGCAATCTGCGGGTCTTCTTCTTCACAAGACACCTCCCCCTCCGGGAGGCCATAGAGCGGGTGAAGCGGGAAGCCCTTGCCCACTTTGCCCGACTCGTCTTCCTGTACCTCCGAGCCCTGGGTATAGAAACCCCCCGGGTGGCCTTTGCTGCGCTCAACCCTCATGCCGGAGAAGGAGGACTTTTGGGGAAAGAGGAGCAGGAAGAAATTGCCCCGGCTGTGTCTTTACTCCGACAGGAAGGCTACGAGATTTCCGGTCCTTACCCTGCGGATTCGGTCTTTTTCTTTGCCTTCCAGGGGAAATTCGACGCCGTCATTTCCCTCTACCACGACCAGGGGCACATCGCCACGAAATGCCTCGATTTCTTCCGGACCGTGAGTGTCACCCTGGGGCTTCCTTTTCTGCGGACCTCTCCAGACCATGGAACGGCCTTCGACATCGCTGGAAAGGGCGTAGCGCGTTTTGAGAGCATGTATGAAGCCTGTCGGATTGCCGCCCAGTACGCACCTTTATACGCCCCGCCACTTGAAGATGCAACATGAAAGAGGGGGGAGGGTCAGAGAAAGGGAGTACGGTCTTCCGTGGGCGGGGACCTCTTCGGCCCACACACCTCCGAGGTTACCGAGGTTGCTGCCGTAGTAGAACGCCGAGTCGCTGTTCAGGATTTCCTCGTAGAATCCTGGCCGGGGAATCCCAACACGGTAGGCAAAGCGCGGAACGGGCGTAAAGTTCAGGACAAAAACGAGGAGGTCATTGGGGTCTTTGCTTTTTCGGAGAAAGGCGATCACGGAGTTCTCGGCATCGTGACAGTCGATCCACTCGAAACCCTCGGGTTTTGTGTCGCACTCCCACAGTGCCCGCTCCCGCAGGTACAGGTGATTGAGGTCTCGAACGTAGCGGTGGAGTTTCCGGTGCGGTTCGTCATCGAGAAGGAACCAGTCTAACTCTCTGTCGTGGTTCCACTCCCGACGCTGCCCGAACTCCCCACCCATAAAGAGGAGCTTCTTCCCGGGGTACCCGAACATGAGGCCGAAAAGGAGCCGGAGGTTGGCGAACTTCTGCCAGTCGTCACCGGGCATCTTCTCAAGAAGGCTCCGTTTTCCGTGCACCACCTCATCGTGCGAAAGAGGGAGAATGAAGTTCTCGGAAAAGGCGTACCAGATGGGGAAGGTGAGGTTCGTGTGGTGGTACTTCCGGTAGATGGGGTCCTTGCTCATGTAGAGGAGGATGTCGTTCATCCAGCCCATGTTCCACTTGAAGAGAAACCCCAGCCCCCCTGCGTAAGGTGGCAGGGTCACCCCAGGCCAGGCGGTGGACTCTTCAGCGATGGTGGCAATACCGGGGAAAGCGGTGTACACCCGCTCATGGAGGAAGCGTAAAAAATCGATGGCTTCGAGGTTCTCCTTTCCCCCGAAGCGGTTCGGAACCCACTCTCCTTCCTTCCGCCCGTAGTCAAGGTAGAGCATTGAGGCCACGGCATCAACCCGCAGGGCGTCGATGTGGAATTGCTCAAACCAGAAAAAGGCGTTGGAGAGGAGAAAGCTCCGCACTTCACAGCGCCCGTAGTTGAAGATGTAGCTCCCCCAGTGGGGGTGCTCACCTTTCCTGGGGTCAAGGTGCTCATAAAGCCCTGTTCCATCAAACCGTCCAAGACCATGGGCGTCTTTGGGGAAGTGGGCAATAACCCAGTCGAGGATGACCCCAATGCCCTCCCGGTGGCACAAATCCACAAAGGCCATGAAGTCCTTGGGTGTCCCGAAGCGGCTTGTGGGGGCAAAGTACCCGGTGACGTGGTACCCCCAAGAACCATCGAAGGGGTGCTCGGCTAAAGGCAAAAGCTCAATATGGGTGTACCCCATCTCCTTTGCATAGGGAATGAGCTCTTCGGCAACCTCCCGGTAGGAAAGGAACGACCCGTCGGGCTTTCGCTTCCAGGAGCCGAGGTGCACTTCGTAGATGTTCATGGGGGAAGAGAGGAGGTCCACGGTCTTCCGCCGTTCCATCCACTCCGCATCCTGCCAGGGGAAGCCAGAGAGGTCAAAGATGACGGAAGCGGTTTTCGGGCGGACTTCAGAGAAGAAGGCGTAAGGGTCGGCCTTCAGAAGGAGGTGTCCTTCTTTGGTTTTGATCTCAAACTTGTATCGCTCCCCCTCCCCAATCCCCGGGACGAAGATTTCCCAGACCCCCGAGCTTCCCCGGGGTCGGAGGAGGTGCACCCGCCCATCCCAGCGGTTGAAATCCCCCACCACACTCACCCGAAGGGCATTGGGCGCCCAGACGGCAAAGTGCACTCCTGGAAACCCCTCAAGCACCACCACATGGGCGCCGAGCTTCTCGTAAACCCGGGCATGGGTCCCCTCGTTGAAAAGGTGGAGGTCGAAGTCGGTCAGAAGCGGGGGGAAGGCGTAAGGGTCGGGGGTAACAAAGACCCGACCTTCCTCCACGATTTCGAGAAGGTACGGAAAAGCCTCCCGCTCCCCGGTCCTCGCCACGAAAACCCCTCCGGGGTGGACTCGCTCGGCAGGGTAGCGTTTTCTTCCATCCCGGGAAAGCACGGTGACGCTTTCGGCAAAGGGCCGGAAAACCCGAACGACCACGGTTTCGCTTTCCCGGTGCATTCCCAGGAAAAAAGAGGGGTCAGAGAGGTCACCCCGCACAAGCGCCTCACAGATGTCCCTCACCATACCTCCCCCTTCCTCGAGAGCATCCGCAGGCGTTCGAAGAACACCTCGTCGAGGATTTCTTCATGGACCCGGTAGGGAATGAGGATTCTCTTGCGGGGTTCGGGAAGCAGCGGACGGGAAAGGGGGAGACGGCGGACCTTCTCATTGTAGGCGAAGACCATGAGGCGCTCGAGATTCACGGTATCGGCGACGTTGTAGGCAAGAAGGGTCTCCAGAGCCTCCGGACACCCATCCCGGTACTTCCGCCAGAGGAGCACCGCCGTGTACCCATCGACTCCCCGCAACAGCCCCCGGTCGATGCCAATCGCCCGTTCACAGGCCTTCAGGCCCCCGCTGAAACCAAGGCTTTTCATGACGTAGCGAAGGTCAAGGTGCACCTGGGGAAGACGCACCCCGAGGCTTCGTTCAAGAAACGGCAGGTCGAAACACTTCCCGTTGAAGGTGATGATGAACCGGTACGCCATGACCTCCTCGAGGAAATCCCGAAGGTTCATGCCGTGGATGAAGGTCTTTATGCGGTACCCGTCAAAGAGGGTGATGGCGGTGACGTGGTCTTCGGGAGGGTTGAGCCCCGTGGTTTCGATATCGAGGAAAACCGCCTGGTGGCGAAACTCGGGGAAAAGGCGCCAGAGTTCCCTCCCGGGGAGGTGCTCCCCGAAAAAGGCGATGTCCTCCTCTTCAAGGTGCAGCATGGACTTCTCAAGAAACGACCGGAGGCGAAGGGCCAGAGACCTCGGAACAAGGGTGTCAGGAAGCGAGTTCACCAGCGCATCTTCCCAGGTCCATATCCCTGCCTCCCAGATGCGCCACTCGGTCCTTTCCCCCACCTGAGGAATGTGACAGAACGTCGAGGAAAGCATGACGCCCCCCGCAGTATGCATCGTCTCAGGCAATATTGTAAAATACGGGGGAGGTTTTTTCCAAGGACCGGAGAGAAAGGAAGTGCAGGTTATGGCACTCTGTGACGAGTACCTCCTCGTGGATCTCTCGATGGAAGTCGTGCCACCGGGGACCGAAGAGCGGCCCTTCGTCACCACGAGGTCACTGCTTCATGACGCCACCACCAAGTACCTCATCTCCACCCACACCCACGTGGGAACGCACCTTGAGGGACCGCTGCACTTTTTTGAGGCGGGGAAAGACCTCGCCGACTTCCCCCTTTCGGCCTTCTGGGGCAGAGCCTGGTTCCTCGATATCGAGAGGGTTCCGGAAGACCGACTGCTTACGGAAGCTTTCCTTGCCCATCGCCTTGAAGGGAAGGTTGCCCCGGGGGATATCCTCATCGCGAGGAACCTCGACGAAGAAGCCGTGTCGCGTTTCAATGTCACGAAGGACAGGAGTCTCCTCCCCTGCTTCACGCCTGAGGCCGCCCTCTGGCTTCGAGACAGAGGCCTGAAGATGCTCGGGATTGACCATCTCGTGCGCCTGGGAAAGGATGTTGCCGCTACCCGGAAGCTCCACGAGATTCTCCTCTCTGCCGATATTCTCCTCCTTGAAGGACTGGCCAACCTCAAAGCGGTGCAGGAAAACCCCTTTTTCCTCATCGCCTTCCCCTATAAAGCCCGGGGGATTGACTCAAGCCTTACCCGGGCCGTGGCTTTAGTGAGGAGGTGACGTATGCGGCAGCGCATTGGCGTTCTGAGTGGGGGTGGGGATTGCCCGGGCATCAACGCCGTGATCCATGCGGTGGTGAAGCGGGCCATCCTCAAGTACGACTATGAGGTCATCGGAATCCTTGACGGGTTCGAAGGACTGGTGGAAGGACGCTTTCGGGAACTCCGCTACAACGACGTCTCCGGCATTCTCCCCCTTGGGGGGACAATCCTTGGGACTTCCAACCGGGCGAATCCCTTCCGGTACCCGGTACGGCAAAAAGACGAGGTCACCTTTGAGGACCGCTCCCGGGATGTCCTGCGACACTTCACGGAACTCGGCCTTTCTGCCCTTATCACCATCGGGGGCGATGGAACGTTCCATATTGCCGCAGAGCTTTCGCGACTTGGGATTCCGGTGGTTGGTGTCCCCAAAACCATCGACAACGACCTTAACGCCACCGACATCACCTTCGGGTTTGACTCGGCCGTTCATGTGGTGACTGAAGCCATAGACCGCCTCCACACCACCGCCCAGTCCCACCACCGGGTCATGGTCATTGAGGTGATGGGGCGGTACGCGGGGTGGATTGCCCTCCACGGGGGCATCGCCGGAGGGGGTGACGTCATCCTCATCCCGGAGATTCCCTTCGACATCGAGGGTGTGTGCGAATTCATCCTCGAGCGTCGCAAGAGAGGCAAGCGCTTCAGCATCGTCGTCGTGGCCGAGGGAGCCCGCCCCCGGGGCGGGGACCTTGTGGTTCAGCGAATCGTGCGGGAAAGCCACGACCAGATCCGCCTTGGAGGAGTGAGCCACATCGTGGGGCGGGCTATTGAGGAGAAGACGGGCCTTGAAACCCGCGTGGTGATTCTGGGTCACCTGCAGCGGGGCGGCTCACCCACCGCCTTCGACAGGGTCTTAGCCACACGACTCGGAGCCTGGGCCGTTGACCTTGTGGCGCAGGGACAATTCGGGTATTTCCCGGCCGTGCGGGGGCAAGACATCGTCCCGGCCCGAATCGAAGAGGCTATCGCCTGTTTAAAGACCGTTCCTCTTGACTCTCCGCTCCTTGATATTGCCCGTTCCATGGGAACATACCTTGGAGCATGAAGGAGCGTGTGGTGCAGTGCTTACTGAACGCCTGGAAAAGGCCATATCCATTGCCCGGGAAGTCGGTGCCTTTGTCTTAGAGTACGTCCACTCTGTACAGCATATTGAGGCCAAATCAAGCCCGATTGACGTGGTGACCGAGGTAGATAAGGAGGCGCAGACCCGAATTGTCGAGGAACTCCGCCGATCTTTTCCTGAGGATACCGTCTGGGGAGAAGAGAGCCAGGAACCCCTTGAGGATTTCTCCCATACCTGGGTCATCGACCCCATTGATGGGACGAGTAACTACATCCACGGCCTCCCCTTTTACGCCGTCTCCATTGCGTATTTCCTTGAGGGAACCCCGGTTCTTGGGGTGCTCTACGCCCCGGCTCTTCAAGAGCTCTTCTGGGCCCTCCGGGGAGAGGGGGCCTTTCTCAACGGCAAGCGCATCACCGTCTCCCGGACCACCCTGCTCCATGAGGCCATTGTTATCACTGGATTTCCCCACACCAGAAGGCGCTTTGAGGTCCTCGCACCCATTTACGGGTACATCCTCGGAGAATGCCAGGCGCTTCGGTCCTTTGGAAGCGCTGCGCTGGGCCTGGCGTATGTCGCCTGTGGAAGGTGTGAAGGGTACCTCCAGCTTGGGGTGTCCTTTTACGATGTTGCCGCCGGGGTGTGCCTTGTGGAAGAAGCTAAAGGAGTGATACGGGAACTCTCTGGAAGACCGTGGAGCTACGTGAGCCGTTCTCTCTGCGCCTCCAACGGCCACATTGACCTTACGGCAATCGTCCGGCAGGTCCTCCCTGAGGAGGTTGTCGCCACACTCCGCTAAAAGGGGTACAATAAAGAGGAGGAGGTGGGGACATGAAGGGGTGGCAGATGAAGGACCTGAAGGACCTTGCCGCCAGGGCAGGGGGCAGGGTGCTCGTGTGCGGGTCAGCGGGGGAAGCTTCCGAGAAGGCCCGAGATCTTGCCGAAAAGGTTCGCCTCTACAGGGTGAAGGGAGAGGAGTCGTACTTCGTAGCCCTTCCTGACCGCGGCGAAGAGAACGACCGAATCCTCAAGGAGATGCACGAGAAAACCGCCCTGGAGTTCGAGGAAGTCACGGGTTGAGGGGAGGGGCCTCCGCCCCTCCCCTCGTTCTCGGTCAGAGCGAGGTCGTGCTGGTCTCGACAATCTGCGCTCCGACCTTCTCTACCAGGTCTCCGCCTGAGGTAGCGAAGATATTCCGGGCAAGGATGAGGTCCATGACCGCGTTGACATCCTGGGGTGAGAGGTCTTCACGGGGATACCGGAGCCGTATCCGGAAGGCTCTACCCTCTTCGTTCCGAAAGGTCATCACGAGAATCTTGCTCATCCCTTACACCTCCTTACTCGGCGAGGACTTTGTTCTCCGTCAGGGTGATGTCGAACACGGGATAGGCGAGGAGTCCACTCAGCGCCAGGGCGACGTCGTAGAGGTCCTGGTAGGTAGCGTTCTCCTTCACCCGGAAAGAGAGCGTCCTCGTGAGAGGCCGCCCGTTGTCAGGGTTTTCCCCGACCTGGAGACGCACCCGAAGACGATTGGGCTGTTCGGTCACCACAACCGGTGGCACTTTGGTTCACCTCCTGTTTTTTGTCTCCATCCTTTAAAGAAAAATGGCGACACAGGTAGGACAGAAAGGAGGAAAGGACATGGGGTATCTCGGTTACTTCCCGGAAGACTTCCTTTTCGGCGTGGCCACGGCTTCGTACCAGATTGAGGGGGCCTGGAATGAGGACGGGAAGGGGGAGAGCATCTGGGACCGTTTCGCCCACACCCCGGGGAACATCCTCGATGGCACCACAGGGGACGTGGCCTGTGACCACTACCACCGCTTTGCAGAGGATGTAGCCCTCATGCGGGAACTCGGTGTTCGTGCCTACCGCTTCTCCATCTCCTGGCCCAGGGTTTTGCCCTCGGGCAAAGGAGCGGTGAACGAGAAGGGCCTCGCCTTCTACCGCAGGCTCATCGAGAAGCTCAAGGAGGCGGGAATTAAGCCCGTTGTCACCCTCTACCACTGGGACCTCCCCCAGGCCCTCCAGGACCGGGGAGGATGGGAGAGCGAGGAGACCGTTGAGGCCTTTGCAGAGTATGCCCGGTTGCTCTTTGCGACCTTCAAGGACGAGGTGCACCTTTGGATTACCCACAACGAACCCTGGGTGGTGGCCTTTATCGGGAACTACGAGGGAAGGCATGCCCCGGGGAAACGCGATTTCCAGGCGGCTCTTCGTGTGGCCCGGAATCTCCTCCTTGCCCACGGACTCGCGGTTCGGGTCTTCCGGGAGGTGAACCCGAAAGGAGCCATCGGTATCACCCTGAACCTCTCCCCTGTCCATCCTCTCACGGAAGAGCAGGAGGACAGAGAGGCTGCCCGGCGCTTCGATGGTTACCTCAACCGCTTCTTCTTAGACCCCCTCTTTCGGGGACAGTTCCCCGAGGACATGCTCACCTTCTACCGGAAAAAGGGCTTTGCCCTTGAACCTTTCACGGAGGAAGAGCGTGCCCTTGTGGCCCAGCCCCTGGATTTTCTGGGCATCAACTACTACTCCCGCCACGTCGTGAGAAAGGGAGAGGAACCCGTTCTTGAGACCGGAGAACACCAGAACCCCTACGTTGAGCGGAGCGACATGGGCTGGGAGGTGTACCCCCGGGGGATATACGAGATTGTGGAGCGGGTGACGCGAGAATACCAGCCTCAGGCCATCTACATCACCGAGAACGGCTTCGCCTTCCCTGATACCCCGCAAGACGGCACCGTCAACGATGAGCGACGGGTAGCCTACCTCCGGGACCATCTCCTCTGGCTCTACCAAGCCCTTGAGGCGGGGTATCCGGTCAAGGGGTACTTCGTGTGGAGCATCATGGATAACTTCGAGTGGGCCTTTGGGTTCTCCAAGCGCTTTGGCCTTGTGTACGTTGATTACACCACCCAGCAGCGCATCCCTAAAAGGAGTTTCTTCTTCTACCGGGAGGTTATAAGAAGGCGAAGCATCCGCTGAGGAAAGCCCAGGGGGAATCCCCCTGGGCCGGGGAGCACTACAGCTTCGGCCGGAGCGCAAGGAGCTCCTGAATGTCCTTCCCGAGAGCCTCTTTCTCCCTCTCACTAAGAGGCTTCAGGGGTTTCCTGGGAAAGCCACCCTCAAAGCCAAAGAGGTCCATGGCCGCCTTCACACCGCTTACGCCGTACCTTCCGGAGACGAGGCTGTTGAGCCGAGCGACGAAGCGGTGGAGGGGAAGGCCACGCTCGAGGTCTTTTTGAAGCCCAAGCTCCACGAGGTCGCAGCAGAGGTCAGGGAAGACGTTGGCCAGAGACAGCACTCCTCCGACAGCCCCCACAAGGAGGGCTGGGAAGACGAAGTCGGCAGACCCGGCGAGGACGAAGAACTCCTTCCCCTCTGAGGCAGCGATGTAGGCGTCGTAGTTCCCCTTTGAGGTGTCCTTGAGGCCGAGGATCTTGGGGTGCTCGCTCACCCGGGCGATGAGGGTGGGAGAGAGGCAGAGGTTGTTGGCCACCGCCGGATTGTTGTAGAGGAGGACTGGTTTTCCTACTGCTTCAGCGACCTCGGTGAAGTACTCGTAGAGGGCGTCATCGGTCATTCTTCTTGCGAAGAAGGAGGGGGGCATGAGGCTCACGAAGTCCACCCCAAGACGATCAAGGTCCTGGGCGAGTTTCTTCGATTCAAAGGTGGATTCGCAGCTTGCTCCGCCAATGAGGACCTTGTCGCCTTTCACCTCAAGGACCGCTTCGATGACTCTGAGCTTCTCTTCATACGTGAGGCTCCGGAACTCTCCATTTGTCCCCAGGGCGAAGTACCCCCGAAGCCGGGTCTTCGAGAGCTTCTCAACATTCCGTTTCAACGCCTCAAAGTCGATGGCGCCATCTCCTCTAAAGGGGGTCACGATGGGGGCAAAGACCCCGGTGAGCTTTTGTCTTGTGTTTTCAGGTTCCATGGGACTCACCTTCCCTGGTGAAAAACGCGATGATTTGCTCTGCAGCCTGCACCGCCACCCGCTCCGTGCTCTCCCGTGTGAGCCCCGCAACGTGAGGCGTGAGAATGACGTTGGGGAGAGAGCAAAGCGGGTGATCCCCGGAAGGAGGTTCTTTCTCGAAAACATCGAGGGCTGCTCCGCGAATCCACCCTTCCCTCAGGGCTTCAAGGAGGGCCTCCTCATCCACTACGGCTCCCCGGGCCACGTTGATGAGGAAGGCCGTGGGCTTCATGAGCCGGAGTTCCTCCCGCCCGATGAGGTGTCTGGTGCCCTCGGTGAGGGGGACATGGAGGCTCACGAAGTCGCTTCGGGAAAGGAGCTCAGAAAGGGTGGGAACCTTCTGTGCCCCCTGGAGAACGCCCTCCGGAACAAAGGGGTCAAAGAACAGCACCTTCATCCCGAATCCCAGACTCAGGCGGGCCACCTCCTGGCCAATTGCCCCAAAGCCCACAAGACCAAGGGTTTTTCCTGAAAGCTCCAGGGCCCGGTACGTATACCGGGAACGCCACTCGCCCTCCCTGACCTTCCGGTCGTAGAAGAAGAGGTCCTTGGCCAGGGCCAGAAGGAGCGCCAGGGTGTGCTCGGCAACAGAAGTGGTGTTCCCTCCCGGAGTATTGAACACCGCAATGTTTCTTTGCTTTGCATACTCCACGTCGATATTATCCAGTCCCACTCCTACCCGGCAGATGACGCGGAGATTCGAAGCCCGGTCGATGACTTCTCTTGTTACCCTGAAGCTACTCCGCACAAGGAGCGCGTGGGCTTGAGGAAGGTATTCCCACACCCTTTCTTTCTCCTCGGGAGAGAACACGAGCACCTCAAAGTCCTTCTGTCCTCGAAGGAGTTCCAGGGCTTTCTCCGCAATCGGCTGAGGAAGAAGAATCGTCCATTGAGGCATGGCACACCCTCCGCTTACGTCTGGAAGCTGCTAATGGTTCTAAAGGTCTCCCTGAGCACCCCGTAGAGGTGCTGGTAAACCCTGAAGAACTCTCCATAGAGCCTGGCCTGTTCCGGGTTGGGGAAGGTTCGTTCCGTAACCTCGAGCTTCCCTACCGCCTCTTCCATCGAAGACCAGAGGCCAATCCCGACTCCCGCAAGGAGGGCTGCACCGTAGCTCCCTCCTTCCTCTCCGTAGGCAACGGTAATAACCTCGGAGTTGAAGATATCGGCGTGGAGCTTCTGGAAGAGCCTGCTCTTTGCTCCACCCCCTGAGATTCGTACCTGGGAGACCGAAAGCCCCAGGTCCTCCATAAGGGCGAAGACATCCCGGAGGCTGAAAACAATCCCTTCAAAGACGCTGCGGACAATGTCATTCCGGGTATGGTGGAGACCAAAGCCAATGAGGACGCCCCGGGCAAAGGGATCCGCATGGGGGCAACGTTCCCCGATGAGGTAGGGCAGAAAGAGGATGCCCCTTGCCAGAGGAGCACTGAGCTCAGCCTCCCGGCTCAGGAGGTCATAGGAGGACTCGCCGATGAGGCGGGCAAGCTCCCGCTCCAGCCCTCCAAAGGTGTTCCTGAACCAGCTCAGGGACCCTCCTGCAGCAAGCGTTGTTCCATAGACAATCCAGCCTCCAGGAATGGCGTTGCAGAAAAACTGCAGAGTGTTCCCCGGGTTCTCGTAGAACCGATCCAGAGACATGCCCACAATACCTGCTGTCCCCAAGGTGATGCTGATGGTTCCAGGACGAACGGCACCAACTCCCACTGTCTGAACAACGGCATCTCCTCCTCCACCCACAACGGGAACTCCCGGACGCACACCCACTTCCTGAGCCACCGCAGGAAGCACTGAGCCTGTAATTTCCGGGGATTCGAAGACTTCAGGGAAAAGGCCAAAAGCGACCCCAAGTTCCCTGATGAGGTCTTTCGCCCAGGTCCGCTCTCGCACAGAGAAGAGTCCGGTTCCAGAGGCATCGCTCACATCTGTTGCGTACTTTCCCGTAAGCCTCAAGCGGATGTAGTCTTTGGGGCAGAGGAATTTCTCCGCCTTTTTAAAGACTTCGGGCTCGTTTTCCCGAACCCAGAGGATTTTCCCTCCCGTGTATCCCGGGAGCATGGGGTTATTCGTGATTTTGATGAACTCCCGTTCCCCACCCACCATTTCGTGGATTTTTGCACAATATGGGGCACTCCTCTGGTCGTTCCACATGATGCAGGGACGGAGGACATTCCCCGCTCCATCAAGGAGCACAAGCCCATGCATCTGCCCGGTAAGGCCTATACCTTCAACGGTGTAGCCCTTTTCTTCAACATCCCGGGAGACTTCCAAAAGCGTCGCTTTTGCCGCTCCCCACCAGTCCGAAGGATCCTGCTCTGACCAGCCTGGGAAGGGGTTGTACACCGGGTACTCCCGAGTGGCCCTCGAGAGTACCCGTCCCTCTTCGTCAACCGCAAGGGTCTTGCAGCTTGACGTTCCGATGTCGATCCCCACCACGCAGGGCTTTTTCTCTGCCAAGCTCATTCCTCCCTTCAGCCGGCAAACTCCACCTTGATGTGCTTCATTTCAAGGTATGAAAGGATACCCTCCGGACCGAGATCGGTGCCAAAGCCACTTTCTTTCCACCCGGTGTACGGAGCGTAAATGGTGGCAACATCGACGTTGTTGAGGCCAATGTTCCCGCACTCAAGGCCAAGGCAGATACGGCGTGCTCTCTCAAGGCTTGAAGTGTACACGTATGCGGCAAGGCCATAGCGGGTCGCATTCGACCAGGCGATGGCCTCCTCAAGGCTCTCGAAGGGCATAATGCCCACCGCCGGGCCGAAGGTCTCCTCTGTCATGATGAGCATATCGTGGGTAACATCGACGACCACCGTGGGTTCGAAGAAGTATCCCTTTGCGTACTGCTCTCCTTCCGGTTTCTTTCCGCCGCAGAGGACCCTTGCGCCCTTCCGAACCGCGTCCTCAATGTGCTCCTTGACCTTCTCCAGAGCCTCAAGGCTCACCATCGGGCCAAGGTCCACATCAGGATCCGTGAGGCCGTTGCCAATACGGAGCTTCCGGGTTTCGGCAACGAACTTCTCCACGAAGGTCTCATAGATTGGTTTCTCCACGTAAATGCGGTTCACAGAGTTGCAGACCTGCCCCATATTCCGGAAGGACCGTCGTACCCCGCCTTTCACAGCCTTCTCAAGGTCGGCATCGGCGCAGACAATAAGCGGCGACTGTCCCCCAAGCTCGAGAGACACCCGTTTGACTCCAAAAGCGCAGTACTCCATGACCTTCTTTCCCGCTTCAGTGGACCCGGTAAAACTCACCTTCCGGACAAGGGGGTGGAGGATGAGGCTTTTGCCAACGACCGACCCTGCTCCGGTGACACCATTCACCGCACCCTCAGGAAGACCGGCATCAAGGAAACAGGCCAGAAATTTGAGTGGTGAGAGCGGGGCTTCTGAGGGGGGTTTAGCCACCACCGTACATCCTGCCGCCAGCGCTGCGGCAACCTTCCAGGCAAGGAGCTGTACCGGGTAATTCCAGGGGGTAATGGCGGCCACAACGCCAATGGGTTGGCGAATGACGATGCTCTGGAGGTTCGCCTTATCAAGAGGAATGATTTCCCCAAAAACCCGCTTTCCTGCTTCGGCAAAGTACCGCAGAACTTCAGCAGAGCCTTTAACCTCGCTGACCGCCTCCTTCAGGGGCTTTCCCTCTTCAGCAGTGAGGATACGACCGATCTCCTCTGCCCGTTCCTCGACAAGCTGAGCAGCTTTATGGAGGAAACGAGCTCGTTCAAAGGGGCTGCATTGCGACCATTGTTCGAAAGCCTTCCAGGCCGCCTGGACTGCTTCATCGACCTGCTCCTCTGAAGCCGCCGGAACCCGGGCGATGACTTCTTCTGTTGCCGGGTTGATGACGTCAATGTACTTCCCCGTACCGCTTTCGGTCACGAACTTCCCGCCGATAATCATCCCCTGAACTTCCATCACTTCACGCTCCCCCCTGCTTGACCTTTCCGGTAACCCAGAGAATGACAAGAGGAAGAATACCGGTATTGTACGTCACGTGGTACTTCCCGGGCTCCACGTAGAAGGCGTCCCCTTCTTGAATGGGGAACCGCTCGTCCCCAATGACCATCTCCCCTCGACCGCTGAGGACAAAGTACACCTCCTCCTCGTCCGGGTGGGCGTGTCCCGTGGTTTTGCCATCAGGGTACACAATGGTGTACCCGAGCTTCAGGACCTTCGAAGGCGAGGTTTCCGGATCGATGAGCCAGTAGGTATCCCGAAGCGTTTCGCCTTTCTTGGCCTTCGCAAAGTACCGGAACGACCGTTCACAGGTGTCCGGGGCTACTTCGTTGATGTTGACGATGTAGGCCATGTGGAACGTCACCTCCCAAGTTCTCAGAGAATCAGATTCTCTTCCTCAAAAACCCGAATGACCGCAGGGGCAAAATAGAGCCATACGGTATCCCCCTCAGCGTACCGCTCTCTGGCAGGAACCACTGCCTTAGCGTCGGTTTGCATACTGTCCTCAAGGCGAACCGTAAGCACCGTCTTATCTCCCTGGAACTCAATGACCTTGACCACTCCGGCAACGGTGTTCTCCCTTTGCCGTTCGCGGAAGACTGCAACGTGCTGAGGTCGAACTCCAAGCGTCACTTCCACTCCGACGTATTTTGGGTCCAGATTGCCCTCAAGGGTAAAAACCCTCTTTCCTTCGTCGGTCAAGATGGCCACAGTGCGTTCACCCTCCACCATCGCCGGGATGAAGTTCATGGTGGGTTCCCCGATGAAGTACGCCACGAATTTGTTTGCAGGACGGTTCCAGACTTCCTCCACCGTTCCTATCTGCTGCAACTTCCCTTCGTTGATAATGAGGAGACGATCGCATAGCGCAATGGCTTCCGCCTGGTCGTGAGTAACGTAGATGGTGGTCAACCCAAGCTCGTCGTGGAGATGACGAATCCGGGCCCGAATCTCATGACGAACTCGCTGGTCCATGTGCGAGAGAGGCTCATCAAGAAGCGTCACGTTAGGTTTCCGCACCAGGGCTCTCGCCAGGGACACCCGCTGCTGAATACCGCCGGCCAGAGATCCGGGGTACTTTTTGAGGTACGGGGTGAGCTCGAGGAGTTCGGCGATGAACTTCACCCGCTTATCCACCTCAGACCCCTTCATGCCTCTTGCTCTCAATGGAAAAGCGATGTTCTCGTAGACATTTAAACGGTAGTACAGGGCATAAGACTCAAAAGCCAGCGCAACGTTTCGCTCGGCTGGTCCAAGGTGGTTGACCACTTTTCCGTCGAAGAGAATCTCTCCCCTGGTGATGTCTTCAAGTCCTGCAAGCATCCTGAGGGTTGAGCTCTTCCCACCACCTGAGGGACCAAGAATGGCCAAGAATTCCTTATCATTGCAGGTAAACGTGAGATCCTGCACTGCGATGACATTCCCTCGAGGGTATATTTTCCACACATGGTGGACATCAATCCTGCTCATTGCTCCGAGCTCCCTTCCTTTGCGACTTCCACCGTCTTCCCGTAGAAGAACACCCACTGAGGGTCAAAGTCGAGCCAGACCTCTTCTCCTCTCCCGTACTTGCAGAACCCTACGGTCCGAACGTACAGGAAGGTGTTATCCCTGAGTCTGAAGGTCACGACACTGCTTTCGCTTTCGTGGATGACAGCATACACCGGAAGTCGAAAGGCGTTTTCCGAGGATTTCTCTCCTCCGAGGCGAACGTGCTCCGGTCGGATGCCAAGACGCACGACCTTTCTGCCATTCTCGTTCCAGGATGCATTCTGAGCCTGCTCCGCAAGACGTCCCTCAAGCCGCAGGGTGAAATCTTCTCCCTTGCGGAAAAAGAGCATCCCGCTTTCTGCGACAATCTCCCCATCGATGAGGTTCATAGGAGGGTCTCCCACAAGCCTCCCCACAAAGTCCGTCCTGGGATAATAGTAGATTTCCTCAGGGGTCCCCTCCTGCTCCACAAGACCCCGACGCAAAATCACCATCCGGTCAGAGAGCGCCAGGGCTTCCCGGAAATCGTGGGTGACGTAGATAATGGTGCTCCCGTACCGCTGGGCAAATTCTTTGAGGAGGGTCTGCGTCGAGAACTTGAGCTTGGCGTCAAGGTGCGCAATGGGTTCGTCAAGGAGGTACACTTCGGCTTTCCGCACCAGAGCTCTTGCCAGGGACACCCGTTGCTTCTGTCCTCCGCTCAGGTTCTGAGGGAGACGGTCAAGGAGCCTGTCAATCCCAAGGAACGCAGCGATTTCTTCCACCCGTTTTCTTTCTTCCTCGGGGGTGAGTTTCAGCCGCCACCTTGGAGCTCTCAGGGGAAAGGCGATATTCTCATAAACCGTCATGTGAGGGTAGAGGTTATAGGTTTCAAAAGCCATGGAGACGTTACGCTCCTGTGGGGGAAGGTCGTTGACCACCTGGCCGTTGAAGTAAATTTTCCCCGAAGTCACCGATTCTATCCCGGCAATCATTTTGAGGATGGTGGTTTTCCCTGCGCCAGTGGGACCCAGAATCGAGAAGAACTCTCCCTCCCGACAGGTGAAACTCACCCCCCGAACGGCCATCTTCTTCCCGTACGTCTTCACAACGTTTTCCAGCCGGACCTCCGCCATGGGTCATTCCTCTCCTTCCTCTTCCTCCTCTTCCCTGGGACGTGGACCGTACTTGAGGAGGACGAGGGCAAAGACTGTGGCGACAATCGTTCCCACCCAGAGGGGTACAAACCTTTCCACGAACTTGATCCACAAGAGGTTCACGAAAATCCAGGACAGGATGGACCAGAAAATCCAGTCTCCAGTTGTCATTTGGGGAAGCATCATTCTCACCCAGCCTCTCGTAAAGAGCACTGCCTCAACCCTTCACCGCACCAAAGGTCAGGCCACGGATGATGTACCGCTGCATGAACCACGCGGCAACAAGGGTTGGGAGGATCACAATAGCCGCTCCTGCAGCCATGGGACCATATTGCACCTCAATAGAACCCCAGAATGAGGAAATGAGCACCGTTACCGGCCGCGCCGCTACACGGGTGAAGAGGAAACTGAAAAGGAACTCGTTCCAGGACCATACAAGGCAAAAGACCGCGGTCACAGCAAGCCCAGGACGCACAAGGGGAAGGACAATCTTCCGGAAAATATCAACGCGACTGTACCCATCAACCATGGCCGCCTGCTCAAGCTCTTCGGGAATCTCCTTAAAGAACCCGTAGAGGAGGAAGGTGGCGAAGGAGGTGTTGAAGTAAATGTGGAGTAGAGCCAGACCAAAACGGGTATCAAGCAGCCCAAGATTCCGGTACATGACGAAGAAAGGAATGGCCGCCACCACCCCGGGGAACATTCTCGTGGAAATGGTGGTGAAGAGGAGGTGGCCCTTCCCCGTGTTCCAGCGGGCAAAACTGTAAGCCGCCAGAGAAGAAATGACCATCACCACCACAGTGCTTGAGACACTGATGATGACCGTGTTCAGGAAATTGTCCCAGAAGGGGAATTCCCGGAAGAGTCGGTTGAAATTCTCCATGGTGGGCTTGAAGAAAACGAGCTTCCTCGCCTCAGTGGTGAAGATGTCGTTTGGCGACTTAAAAGCCGTAAGGTATATCCAGGCAAGGGGTGCCACGATGACAAAGAGGACGAAAGCCGTAACCAGCCAGAACACCACTTTTCCAAGCGTACCCATTTGACACTCCACCTTCTTTCAGCGTGTGCCCCCAAGGGCTTTCATAAGCATCTTGAACATGATGGCGCACACCGCAATGGTGAGCACAAGCGAAAAGATGGCCATTGTTGAACCATACCCGATATCGAAGTACACGAAAGCCGTCCGGTACACAATCCAGTCAAGGAGTTCCGTCTGTACTCCTCCCCGGGTCGTCCCATAGAGAGGGTCAAAAAGCCGAATCAGCCACATGGTTCGCAGAACAACGATAATCATAATCAGGGGGCTCAGCATCGGCAGGGTCAGGCGACGGAAAGTGTACCAGGGTGAAGCTCCATCCACTTTTGCTGCCTCGAAAACATCTCTGGGAAGGCTGCGCAACCCGGCAACGAGGACGAAAGTCGAAAAGGGGAACCACTGCCAGATGGTGATAAAACAGATCGTGTATAAGGCCCGTTGTGGAGACCACCAGTAGACCTTGTTCAACCCGAGGGCCTGCAGGACGAGGTTCACGGCCCCAAAATCGTACTCAAACATAAAGTTCCAGAGGAGCGAAAGAATCAGCGGGGCAACAAGAAGCGGCAGAAGGGCAAGACCACGGACAATATTTTCACCAGGGAATTCCCGGCTCCACAAAAGGGCAAGACCAAGACCAATGAGGAGTTCGCACGATACACAGATCACGAGGACCTTCAGGGTTCTGTATAGGGCCTCGAGAAATGCTTTGTCATTCAGGAGCTGCCGGTAATTCTGGGCACCAACGTAAATCGCTTCCCCCCGCATCCCCCACTGGTGAAACGAGTAGTACGCACAGTAGAGCAGGGGATAGAGCATAAAGATGGCTAGCACCACAAGGAGGGGAATGAGCAGGGTCCACTTGAAGTACTTTTCACTGGTGAGCACTTCCCAGATTGTTGGTTTCCTCGCCACCGCATATCCTGCCTGGACTTCAGAAAAAGCCTCTGTCCTCATCCGTCTCCCTCCGCAAAGCCCCAGGGCACGTGCCCTGGGGCCTGAATTTCATTCACTCCTCCCGAATAGGCACGGTATCGAACTTCGAGGTGAGCTCGATGGTCTTGGCCACGAGTTCCTGGACGCATTCATCGATGGTAACCTCTTCCGCCATGGGCTTGTGGAGCACGTTCATCTGCATCTCGTAGACCTTTCCACCGGCTCTTGTGTTGAAGTACCAGTAGTTGTCCACGTAGGGTGCCTGCTGCTTCCAGATGTCCACAAGGTAACTGCACACAAGGCCAAGCGGGTATTCGGTTTCAGGGGAATGGAACTCGGGATCAAGCAGAAGGTCCATACGGGCTGAGAACTGACCGCCTTCCTTCATGAGAACCTTCTGACAGTCGTAGGAGGCAATGTACCGCACAAGCCAGTACGCTGCTTCGGGGTTCTTGCTCGCCTTCGCCACGCCTAAAGACCAAGCACCGGTGTAGGGCTGCCCGCCAACTGTTGGGTAAATACCAAGACGCCCATCGGGAACCTTTTCCTTCAGCAAATCTGCTGTCCAGGTGAAGAGACTGGCGAACTGGTGTGGCTGAATGATGGCGAAACCTTCTCCCTGCTGGGCGCAGGCAAAGTCGAAGTTTGCCGTAAGGCATCCGGCAGGAGCAAACTTTAGAAGGTCTTTGTACTGCGTCAACGCCTGCTTCAGGACGTCCTTGTCCTTCTTGGTGATGACGAACTCTTTAATGGTTCCGTCAGGGTTCTTCACGACTGTTGCATAGTCGCCACCCATACCCCAGATCCAGCAGCTGATTTCGTCGTTGATCTGATAGGCACCTGCCATCATGGCCACACCGTAGAGGTCGTGGTCCAGGGTCTTTCCCTTGAGCGTATCACCCTTCTTGCGGGTGAAGAATTCCGCCTGGTCGTAGAGCTCCTTGTAGGTTGTTGGAGGTTTCAGGTCGTATCCATACTTGGCCTTGAAGGCCGCTTGCTCCGTGGGGTCATCGTACACATCCTGGCGGAGGAACATCCCCATATGGTAGGTGTAGAAAGGCAGGACCATCTGTTTCCCGTAGGCCTGGCCACACCGCAAAAGGACGGGAGAAATGTTCTGAATATCCTCCCGGAACCCTTCAACACCCTTGGGGTCGTACTTTGCGGCAAGCTCCTCAAGGTCAAAGAGGTAATCCGACCATTCACAGGTCCACGAGGTCTCGACGTAGACCACATCGTAGTACCCTGTTCCGGCCATGAGTTCAACGTTCTCTTTGGAGTAAACCACTGGAGAGGCTACACGCTCGATGTTCACCTTGACTCCTGTTACGGTCTCGAACTGCTTGATGTACTCAATCACCTTGTCCCACGCTGCGCCAGTCTCGACAATCATGTTGATGGGTTTTTTGTTCTTAATCTCAGGAATATCCTTAAGCCCAAACTTCTCTTGCGCCAGGACCGCAAAAGAACACACCAGAACCAGGACCACCAGAAGGCCTCCAACAACGATACCCCGATGCCGCATGTTACCTCCTCCCTTCAAGGTTTCAGCTTCACAATGCCTGTTTTTTCTAAAAGTTCTCGGCGACGAAGCTTGTGCTTCTTATGAACACCTCCTTTCTCCACTCCGTATATCCTCTCATTCCCTCGAGAGGATACTTTCAACCTTCTCCATTGCCTGGGAGAATTCCCTGAGGTTGTGGGTCTGCGCACTTGAGGCGGCAATGTCCTCCATGGTGAAACCATCAACCTCAAGGCTCCTCCGGGCAAAGTCGAGTTTGCAGAGCTTCTCCTCCGTAGCCCTGGGGACCGCAAAGGGAGCTCTGGCCCGCTCTTCTCGAAGGAGGGTCATGCCCCACTCGATAGCCTCGGGGTTCATGGTGATGACAAGGGGGAGTTTGGCAAGCTCCTCAAGGTGGAGGTAGGCATTGCCTGGGCCTTTCCGGGTGGAGCAGACGAGGACTTTGGCCGGAGCCCCAAGGGCCTTAACCGCATCAACGGCTTTCTTGGCCATGAGGATACCGAAGAAGCGGAGGTCTGCCTCTTCAAGGGTAATCCCTCTGGCTTTGGCCTCCTCGATGAGCTCCGTTGAGGCCTCCCAGCGACCGAGCATCATGGTGATGACCGCCCGCCAGGCGCTGTAGTCGATGCCCCGGGCTTTCCCCTTCTCGTACCCCCGCTTCATGGCCTGGGCGACCTGGACAACCTGGGGGACGCAGAAGCAGGAGGTGGCGTTCACCGGAACGCCAAAGCTTATGACTTCCTCCATGACCGCAAGGCCAGCTCTCGTGGCAGGGATCTTCACCATGAGGTTGGGGCTTGTCCGGGAAATCTCCAGGGCCTGGAGGACCATCGTTGCTTCGTCGGTACTCTTCCGTGGGTCAACCTGGAGACAGACAAAGCCGTACTGGCGGCCTCTGCGGTAGAAATTGGAGAGGAACTTGTCGGCGCCGAGCTTCCCCACCATCAGGTAGAGGTCGAACCACCCAGGATGCGTGTCGGAGGAGAAGACCCGGCCGAACTCCTGCACCCGGGCAACCACCTGAGGCCGGGACTCAAGGAGCCGGAGCACCAGGGGAGGGTTGGTGGTCACCCCATCGAAGAAGAACACCCCTCCCTCGTTGTGGGACATGAAGTGGTGGAGGACCGAGAGCGCGGCGTCGTCGACGCCCCGTTCCTTGAGGCTTTTGAGGAAAACCTGGTAGTACCCTGGATGGGCATCCCACCACAGTTCCAGGTTGGGGTTGCGTTCTTTGAGCCCTTCAAGGAGTTCTGGCCTTGGGGTGAGTGGTTCCTGGCTCATGGGAGAACCTCCTGAAAGTGTTGAAAATAACATGGAATTTATCGAACCACCTAAAGAGTATATCAATGTTCAGCCTTTGTCAAGGTTGCTTTCGAATTCCTCGAATCTTCCGTCCCTCACACAGGGCAGGAGGTTGCTCCAAAAGTGAAACTCTCAGAAGAGGTTCTGCGGGAACCGATAGCCTGAAGGGAATGACCAGACTGGCGAAGGGAGTCCTACTCCAGCAAGAGTTTCCTCTCGCGCTTGGCTGCGTACATTGCGGCATCGGCCTGCGCGAAAAGGGCCGCAAGGTCGAGAGGTTCCTCCCCGGGCGTCCATGAAACCACCCCGGCGCTGAAACCGAAAGGACAGGGGAGAAACTTCGTCTTTTCGTTGAGAATCTCCTGGATCCGGGCTATGACCTTTTCGGCCTCCTCACAACTTGCCCCGGGGAGCAAAAGGCAAAACTCGTCACCTCCGTAGCGGATGAGGACGTCGCTTTTCCGGGACCCTTCACGAAGCGATTCCCCAAGAAGACAGAGCGCCAGATCCCCAAAGCCGTGGGAATAGCAATCGTTGATTGCCTTTAGCCCGTCGCAATCAAGGAGAGCAAGGGCAAAGGGTATACCCTCCCGGTACACCCGCTCAAGGAGGCGAGGAACTTCCCTCTCAAAATATGCCCGGTTGTAGAGACCGGTCAGAGGATCCCGAAACGACTGCTCCCTGGCAAGACGAAAGCTCCGGTGAATCGCCCAGGCAAGAAGCGACCACCCTGAGATGGCGCACACGGCGGGAAGAACAGCGCCGAAAAAGACCGGTTCCTCCGTGAACTGGTCAAAGGACTCTGTTGTCACTCCTGACACAAGGAGCCACCACCCCAGCTCCCCAGGCCAGTGTTTGAGGAGTGAAACCAGGGGGAAGGAGAAAAAGACGGGGATGAAAAGCCCAAGGGTCACGACGACGTACACAGGGTCCCACCGAACAGGAGGCAGTACCGGAAAGGCCAGAAACCAGAGGAGCGCCTCCCCCAGGATGACGACAAGCGAGAACATCCCCGGATTTCTGTGTCTCAGGGCCAAAAAGGCGGAAACGGTTTCCCGTAGCCTACTTGCCATGCGCCGACTTTCCTCAGGACACCTCTTCGAAACTCCATTATACCGCAGTTCCCCCTTCGGGGAACCTGAGGACACTACGACCGTTGACTGCCTCGCAAAAGGTCCCATAAACTACTATAGCGATAGAAATAATTGACTAAGGGAGGATACCATGCAGTGTGCCCTGTGTGGGAAGGCTCAAGAGGTGAACATCACAAGGCCCTTCTGCAGGGAGTGTTTCCTCAAAGACTATGCATCCCGGATCCGGCGTCTCATACAAAGGGAAAAGCTCATCGCTCCCCAGGACCGGGTTCTCGTAGCCGTTTCAGGGGGAAAGGACAGCTTAAGCTGCGCCCAGGTCCTCCACACCCTGGGGTATTCCATCGCTGTGCTCCATGTGGACGTGGGAGTTGCGGCGTGCACGAACCCTCGAACGAGAAACGTTGTGGAACGCTTCTGTGAAGAACGGGACATCCCCTCCTATTTCCTGTCCTTTTCCGAGTACCTGGGAGTGGACATGGACGAGCTCTTCCGCAAGGCCCGTCGCCCCCGATGTGCAACCTGCGGGATGCTCAAGCGATACGTTTTCAATCGCTTCGCCCGGGAAAATGGGTTCATGAAGCTTGCTACCGGCCACTGTGCGGATGACGTTGCCCGGTATTTCCTGAAAGCCTGGGTTTCGGGAAGCAAGGAAAGTTTCCTCTGGCTTGAGAAACTCAAGCCCCTCACGCCTTCGCTGCACCCCAGGGTTGTGGCACGCATTCACCCGCTTTTTTTCTCTTTAGAACAGGAGAACTACGCCTACACGAAGTTCAGGGGGATTGTCGTTGCCGGCTGCACCATGTGCTCTTTTTTCCTCCGGAAGGACTCCTGGACGGAAATGCTCCACCGGATTGAGGAAGTGCGCAGAGATTTCGCCCTGGCCGTTGCCCGAACTCTTGCAAGGCAACCCGAAAAAGGAGAGGCCAACGACACCTTCCAAGAGTGCCGAATCTGCGGAGAGCCAACAAGCAGGGAGATCTGTGCGGTGTGCCGGGTAAGGGAACGGTGCTCCCCTCTCACTCCCACCGGAAGAAGCGGACGGCAAGGAGGAACGACCCAAGAAGCCAGGCAAAGAGAACGAGGAAGTCCACCCTGAGGCCAAACTGGGTGGGAACACCAACGGTGACGTACCGCAGGGCATCGCCAAAGTAGCTCAGGGGGAAAAGGCGGACCACAAAGCGCAGCGACTGGGGCATCATCTCCGGGGGGAAGAAAATGCCCGAGAGGAACATCATGGGGAATTGCACCATCTGCACAAGGCCTGAGGCGCTCTCCACTGTTCTCGCAAAAGAGGTGAGGAGATACCCCAGGCTCACAAATGTTGCCGAGCCAAAGAGCACCCAGGAAAGCAGGGGCAGGAGCGCTCCCACATAGCGAACCTGGAAAAATGCCCATCCTGCGGCAAGAATCACCACCGTCTGGAGCAGGGCAATCCCCACCCGCATGGTAACCTCGCTCAAAAGGAGTACACTCCTTTGAACCGGTAAGGCAAAAAGATACCTCGTGACTTTTTTCTCCCGGAGCTCCACAAAGTCTAAAGACCCAAAAAGCCCAAGCTGCATCAGAGCCATAGCCAGAACTCCCGGGAGGAAGTACTCGATCTGGCGAAACCGTGGAAAAGCCAGCGTTCGTACCGTAACATCGGCAAGAGGAAACAGGCCATGGCGTTTCAGCTCCTCTTCAAGGAGCACACCCCGCAGCACTCCTGAGAGGAATTGGGCTTTCTCGATGTTCTGTGGCAGGGCCAGAAAGACGATACTTCCTTCCTCGAACACAACAACGACGTCACGCTGGCCCTTTCTTAAGGCCTCGAGTTCCTCCTCCTGGGAACCCCGGATGAGCTCCACCCCTTTCACATTCCCAAAAACCGAGAGCACAAAGGACAGACGGGCGTCCTCCACCACGCCGAGTCGCACATCCCAGGAACCCCCGGCATTGCCGAAAATCAGACCAAAAAGAAACACAAAAAGGACCGGGAAACCGAAAAACCAGAAGAGCGTCATCCGGTCACGGAACGTATTCTTGCTGTGTGCCACGAGGAAAAACCAGAACACCTTCAATCCCGAATCCTCCTCCCCGTAAGGCGCAGAAAGACGTCCTCAAGCGTGGCCTCCCGAACGACCATGTTCCGCAGGGAAATCCCCCGGGACTCTGAGAGCCGGCTGAGGGCCAGAAAGGTCTGCGCAAGGTCCTGGGTGTAGAGGGTCACCACGTCTTCATCCCTCTGTATCCGCGTCACCCCGGGGAGATCCTCCAGAAACGCAACGTCATCCAGCCCGGCAAGGGGGATTTCCAGGGCTTTCTCCCGGAAGTGCTCGGCGATGAGGTCCTTCGGCTTCCCAAGGGCGATAATCCGCCCCTCGTCCATAATGGCCACCCGGTCACAGAGGCGCTCCGCCTCATCGAGATAGTGCGTGGTGAGAAAAACGGTCTTCCCCTCCTCTCGCAGCCGCTCGATGACCTCCCAGAGCCCACGCCGGGACTGGGGGTCAAGTCCCGATGTCGGTTCATCAAGGAAGAGCGCCTCCCCATCCCCTACGAGGGCCAGGGCAACGCTCAGGCGCTTGAGCTGCCCACCGCTGAGTTTCTCCACCGGGGATCGGGCCTTATCAGTCAACCCCGAAAGCGCAAGGAGCTCTTCAGGGGACCTGCTTTTCGGGTAAAAGGAGCCAAAGAGCCTGAGGGTTTCAAGAACCGTCAGGCGAGGGAAGAGATGAACGGTCTGGAGCTGAACACCAATGCGGGATTTGATGGATAACGGGTCTTTTTCGGGATCAAGACCAAAGAGCAAAACCTTTCCCCGGTCACGCCGCAAAAGCCCGATAACCGTCTCAACCGTCGTGGTCTTCCCTGCACCATTAGGACCAAGAAGGCCGAAAACCTCTCCCGCCGCAACGGCGAAACTCACGCCTCGAACCGCCTGAACCGGACCATAGGATTTGTGGAGGTCCTCAACAAGAAGGACGGCCACTGGATACCCCCTTTGAGGTTACGTCCTATTCTACCACAACCCCGGGTATTTCGGTTATAATGGATAATGAAAAGAGGCCGGAAGGTTTCCGGACCTTTGGGTTTTTCTCTTCTGTGCTTCGTCTGGTATCCCAAAAGGGAACTGGAACGGAGGTGAGAATGTTGAAGACAAAGGACATCGTCGTTTCCGCCCTTCTTGCCGCCGTTGCCATTGTCCTTGGCGCCACGGGACTGGGTTTTGTTCCTGTCCCCACTCCTGCTGGTCGGGCCACCATCATGCACATCCCCGCCATCCTTGCTGGGGTTCTCGAGGGGCCCCTTGTGGGGGCGTTCGTGGGGGGTATTTTCGGGCTCTACAGCTTCTTCACCACGGCTGTCCCCTTTCTCCGCGATCCCCTCATCGCCATCGTCCCAAGAATCCTCATCGGGGTATGCGCTGCTTTTGCCTTCAAAGTGACAAGAAGTAGCGGCGCTGCCGCTATTGTCGGAACACTCACCAACACCGGAGGGGTTCTCGGTCTTGCCGTCTTGCGGGGATACCTCCCCCCGAAAGTTGCCCTGGGGATTGCCGTAACGCACGGGCTGCCGGAGGTTGTGGTCGCCTTTCTCCTTGTGGTGCTCATCGCGCGGGGACTTGCGAGACACTTCCCGCAGCTACGTTGCCACGCCCCCGATCATCCGGTTGATGGCAATAACCCCAAGGAGAATCAGTCCCCACAGGGCACTGGCAAGGTGTGAGCTGAGGCCCAGGAGGTTGAAACCGGTGGCCACAACCTGGAGGACAGCAACGGACACCGCAACCCCGGGGATACGGCCAAAGCCTCCTGCAGGGTCCACGCCACCGAGAACACAGGCTAAAACGGTGAGGAGGAGATAGTACTCGCCGTAATCGGCCTGGGCGGCGTTGAAGCGGGCAATCATCACAAGCCCTGCCACACCGGCGAGAAAACTCGAAAGGAGATAAGTGGCGAAAAGGACCAGACCGTTGTTCACCCCGGCAAAGAGCGTGGCCACAGGGTTTGACCCAAGGAGGTACACATAGGTCCCAAAACGGGTTCGAGCCAAGAGCACAAAGAGGAACACTGCGCAGAGGAAAAAGACCACAAAGGGCATGGGAATCCCAAGAAGTGTTCCGTTCCCAAGGAAGAGGAAGCCCCCGGGAAACCCGGCGATAACATAGCCCTTTGTGAGGACCAGGGAAACCCCCCGGATGAAAATCATGAAACCCAGGGTGGCGATGATGGCCGGGACGGAAACCCAGGCAATGAGGAGACCCTTGAAAACCCCAAAAGCAAGCGCCATGGCTAAACCAAAAGCCATGGCTCCCAGAGGGGGAACGTTCCCCCGGGTCATGGCGATTGCCGCCACAACCCCACAGAGGTTTGCCGTGGCGATGATGGAAAGGTCAATGCCCCCCGTGAGCATGGGCGTCATCTGCGCAAGGGTGAGGATACCAAGAAGGGGAAGCTGGAAGGCAATGGATTGGAGGCTATCGGGAGCAAGGAGCCTCCCTTTCGTGAGCACCCCAAGAAGGACAAGAAGGAACACCACCACCACAGAGAGCACCAAGGACTGCGTTTCCCGTTTTCCTCGTGGACGTTTCATACGCCTCTTCTCCGCTTCTGCTCAAGATTCTGCCGGTAAGCACTGAGCGTCGCCGCAAGGACGATGATGAACCCCATGATGACCTGGTGCCAGTAGGCCGAAGCCTTCATGAGGATGAGGCCGTTTTTGACGAAGGCGATGAAGAGCACTCCAAGGACCACCCCAAGGGGTGACCCGGCACCTCCAAAGACGCTGGCACCACCAAGGATTGCCGCTGCCAAAACATCAAGCTCCCTCCCCACGATGGCATTGGGTTGAATCATCTGGTTGAGCTCGGCATGGACAAAACCGGCAAGCCCGGCGAGAAAGCCGATGTAGCAGTACACGAAAAGCTGGATACGGAAGATGTCAAAACCGGCTCTCCGGGCGGCTTCGCTGTTCCCTCCCAGGGCGTAGACCTTGCGGCCAATGGGGAGGTACCGCAGTATAAGCCAGGTGACAACGGCAATGAGGAACCACACTACTGTGAAAATCGAAAGCCCGTAATCCACGCCTTTCTCCGAGACAAGCGTCAACACCTTCAGGCGGGCGAAATCCCGGAAAGGTGCAGGAAAACCGTAAATCCACTTCCCTTTGCTGATCACCATCAAGAGGCCGTAGAAAACGTTGAGGTTCGAGATGGTGATGATGACCGGGTGTACCCGTGTCCGGTTCACCAGAAAAGCGTTGAAGGCCCCCAGGGCAATGCCGATGGGAATGGGAATGAGGAAGGCCAGGAACACGCTCTCTACAGCGTACCGGGTGATGAGTACCCCCATGATGTACTGGGCTACCGTGGCAATGGCGGTGAAAGAAACGTCAATACCTCCGGAAATCAAAACGACGAGTTCACCCAGCGCCACAATGCCCAGAAAGGAGTTGTTCCGCAGCACGTCGAAGATGTTCTCAAGAGTCGCAAACTTCGGGTTGAGGAGAAAGAGCACAACCGAAAGGACAAGAAGAACGCCGACGAGGTACACCTCAGTGCTTCGCACAACTCGCCCAAGCAAGGCCATCGCTCCTATCCTACGATTTCCCGCCGGAGGGCTTCTTCCGTAACCTCAGAGGGCCGGTATTCCCGAACAATTCTTCCCTCCCGCATGACGAGAATCCGGTGGCAAACCTTGAGAACCTCGTGCTCCTCATCGGAGATGAAGAGAATGCCGATACCACGGTCCCGGGCAAGGCCAAGGGCCATCTCGTAGATGCTCTCCTTTGCCGCCACATCCACCCCGTGGGTCGGTGTATCGAGGATGAGAATCTTGGGAGCGGTGAGAATCCAGCGAGAAAGGACGACCTTCTGCTGGTTTCCCCCTGACAGCGACCGGACCGGCGCGTCCGCTGCCGGGGCCTTGATGCCAAAGTCCCGAATAGCTCGCTCCGCAACGGCGATTTTCCTTGAGGGATGGAGAAAACCAGAGCGGCTCACAAGCTCATGAAGAATCGTCACCGCAATGTTATCGGCGACAGGCTGATCGAGCACCAGCCCTTGGAGGAGGCGATTCTCAGGAACATAGCCAATACCGTGGCGAATGGCATCCCGGTTGGAGCGGAAGACAACCTCCTTCCCCTCGAGGAAGATTTTCCCGGAATCCGGAGGACGAAGGCCGAAGATGGTCAGAGCCACCTCGGTCCGTCCCGACCCCCGGGGACCGATGAGGCCGAGGATTTCCCCTTGGTGCAGGGTAAAGCTCACATCAGCGTACTCCCCCCTCCGGGTCAGGCGCTCCACCCGGAGGATTTCCTGAGTCTCAGGGAGGGGAGTCACCAGGGATTCTGCGGTGATTTCCTTCCCCGTCATGAGGAAAGAGAGCTTCACCCTGTTGAGCTCCTCTTTGGGGAAGGTTCCGACTTTTACACCGTCCCGGAGCACCGTCACCACGTCGCTAATTTCCAGAACCTCATCAAGACGATGGCTAATGAAGACAAAGGCGATGCCCTGAGCTCTGAGCTCTCGAATGAAGCCAAAAAGCCGCTGAACTTCCCGAAAAGTCAAAGAGGAAGTGGGCTCATCGAGAATGATGAGCTTGGCGCTGCTGGCAATTGCCCGGCAGATGGCCACAAGCTGCTGGTCGGCAAAGGAAAGACGACCTACAATCTCCTGGGGATCAAGCTCCACGCCGAGGCGTCCAAGGACTTCCAGAGCCCGTCGCTCCATGTCCTTCCAGGTCACGAACGACCGGTGCCGCTCGATGTACTCATGGGCGAAAATGTTCTCTGCCACCGAGAGGTTCGGGAAAAGCGAGAGATCCTGATGCACTACGTGAATCCCGCGCTTGAAGGCAAGGTACGGCGTGAGGCGGGAAATCTTCTGTCCTTCGATGAAAATCTCACCCTCTTCAGGCTGCACTACCCCTGTGGCAATCTTCACGAGGGTGCTCTTCCCCGAACCGTTTTCCCCCACAAGGCCGTGGACCTCTCCCGGAAGAACAGAGAACTCTACGTCCCGAAGCGCCACAACGCCACCGTAGCGCTTGGTGATATGGGCAAGCCGGAGCACGGGAAGCTTCTCAGGCATATCTTTACTCCAAAAGAAAGCGCCGGGGTTTTACCCCGGCGCTTTTTCTCAGAATCCCAGAGCCTCTGCGGCCTCGGCGTTGGGCATGAGTTTGATCTGGTTCACGCTGATGACCTTACCCTCAACCTTGATGGGGCCAAGACCTGGGATTTCCATACCTTCCTTGATCTCCACACCGTCAAGGATTTGCTTGGCGATGTAGACCATAGCATACCCGGCATCCTTCGGGTCCCAAAGCTGCGCCCAGTCCACAGCCCCGGTCTTGAGGTAGGGTGCAACGGTGGAAGGAATGGCGCTCCCCACAACGATAATCTTGTCCTCCATGCCCTTCTCCGCCACAGCCTGCGCAGCACCAATCGGCCCAAGGCTTCCCCACCCGATGACGGCCTTAAGCTGGTCGCCATAGGTGGTGATGAGGTCAAGGACTGCTGCTCGCGAATCCTCAACGGACTCGGCGGTGGGGAGACGCGAGGTGAGTTCCTTCAGGAAAGGATATTTCTCCTTGGCGTAGGCGAGGGCTGTGTCTGCCCAGAAGTTGTGGAGCGGAACGGTGAGGCTTCCCACAAGCATCACGAAGCCTGCAGGATTCTCAGGGGTGTATTTTTCGAGTTCCCCGGCCTCCTTGAGCTTCTCCACGATGACATCGATGGGGTTCTTCCCGTACTGGACACTGTCAATGGTCTCCACGTCCCAATCGATGGCCTCGGTCTCAAAAGGCGACTCATGCGTAATCACCACAATACCTTTCTCCCGTGCCTTCTGGAAGACCGGAGCCAGAGCCTTGGCATCGTTGGGGACAACACAGACGGCGTTCACGCCACGGGTTACAAGGTCCTCCACCATCTGGACCTGGGGGGCAGGATCAGCAGTGGCAGGCCCCACAAGGTACGCGTTCACCCCGAGTTCCTTGGCCGCCTGCTCCACACCCTCGGCCATACGGTTGAACCAGGGGATACCGGCGATCTTGACGACCACCGCAATCTCATAGGGCTTCTGCGCCCAGGCCACCGAAAAGAGCAACACAGAGAGCAGGAACACCACACCGACCAGTACCGCTCGCTTCATAGAGTCTCACCTCCATCTTTATTGTAGCAAAAGGGGAGGGAAAAGAGAACGCGTCTTGGAGACTTTTCGGACCTGAAGCAGGACGGAGAAAAAGGGTTGATTCCGACTGGTTGGTCGACTACAATGGTAGCAACGCACCGGAGGAGGAGAGCACGAACCATGAAAGCTGGACGTCTTACGGATTTCACCCAGGGGAGCATCCCTCGCCATCTCATTGTTTTCTCCATCCCTATGCTCCTTGGGAATCTCCTGCAGACCTTCTACAACACCGTGGACAGCATCTGGGTCGGGAGGTTCCTCGGGCCTGAAGCCCTGGCAGCGGTCTCGGTGAGCTTCCCCATTGTCTTCCTCCTTGTGGCCTTCACCACGGGTCTGAGCATGGCGGCAAGCGTCATGGTTGCCCAGTACTTCGGCGCCAGGGAAGAAGAAGCGGTGCGACAAACCGCCACAGCCTCCACAGTCCTCCTTACTGTTCTTGGTACCGGTGCCATGGTGGCTGGACTCGTACTACACCGGGCATTGCTTGCCCTCATCCGCACACCGTCAGGCATTACGGAGCTTGCGGCGTCATACCTTTTCTTCTTCCTCCTTGGACTCCCCTTCATGTTCCTCTACAACAACATTGGGAGCGTCCTTAGGGGTGTCGGGGATTCGAAAACACCGCTGCTACTCCTCGTGTACGCTACAGCGCTCAACATCGTCCTTGACCCCCTCCTCATCCTTGGGATTCCTCCCTTCCCACGCCTTGGCGTGGCCGGAGCAGCCATCGCCACCACCGTAAGCCAGGGGTTTTCAGCAATCCTGGGAACGGTGATTCTGCAGCGGGGGGGATTTTTCGTCTTCAGGCGGTCTTACCTTATTCCCTGTTCTTCATTCGTGCGGACAATCTTCCGGCTCGGGCTCCCAGCCGGAGCACAGCAAACCATTGTTTCGCTGGGGCATCTTGCCATGATGTCCATCGTGAATGGCTTCGGCAAGACCGTTGTGGCCGCTTTTGGCGCCGCTACAAGAGTGGACCAGTTCTCTTTTCTCCCCGCCCTGAGCTTCAGCCTTGCCATATCGTCGCTTGCTGGGCAGAACGTGGGAGCCCAGAACTTCACAAGGGCACGGGAGGTCGCTCGCTGGGGAGCCATTGTGGCCGCTTCATTCGCCCTCCCCGTTTCCTTCCTCGTCTTCCTCTTTGCCTCTCAGCTCATCCGGATTTTCACCACTGACCCTGAGGTCATTCGCATCGGCGTGGAGTACTTGCGGATTGTGAGTTTCTCCTACGTCCCCTTCGCCCTGATGTTTGCCTACAACGGTTTCCTCCGGGGTGCAGGCGATACCTTCCAGACCATGGTGAACACTCTGCTCACGCTCTGGCTTGTGCGGATTCCCGTGGCAAAGCTTCTATCCCTAACCACCCTTGCCGAGCGGGGCATCTGGGTGAGCTTTGTCGCCGGACCTGTGGCGGGATACCTCATCGCCTACCTGTACTACGCAAGCGGCAGGTGGGAGAGTAAGGCTATCGTTCGGAAAGACCGAGAATCCTTTCAACAAGCGGCATGTTGAGGTGCGCGGCGCAGCAATCCGCAAGGCGATCGAGCTCTGCCTCCAGAACATCCCTCCAGGAAGGACTCTGTGCCTTTCCGGGTGGAAGGCCCCGGAGTTTCCGAACATGGTTGAGGAAAGCCCGCCGGAATGCTCCTTCGTCGAAAAGCCCGTGGAGATAGGTGCCAAAGACCCGGCCCTCCTGCACGACACCCTCGGGGAACACCATGCCCTCCCGCCAGAGGAGGAAGAACGGTTCTTGGGAAGAGGTGAGGGAACTCCGTCCGTGGTGGATTTCATACCCTGTAACTTCCACCCCAAAGCAAGGAGCACACCCAAAAGCCCAGCTCAGGGTCTTCTCCCGCTCAAGAACGGTCTCAAGGGGGAGAAGCCCAAGGCCTCGAACTTCCCCTTTTTCCTCCACCCCGTGGGGATCCCGAACGACCTTGCCAAGCATCTGGAACCCCCCGCACACCCCGAGCACCACACCCCCCTGTGCCAGAAAACCCGTAAGCCTTTCCCCGAAAGAAGCTTCCTGGAGCAGGCGGAGATCGTAACAGGTGTTCTTCGTCCCCGGAAGAATGAGAAGGTCGAAAGTTCCAAGGTCTTCGTGGGGGGAGACAAAGCGAATGTGCACGTCATCCTCAAGCTCTAAAGGCCTGAAATCCGTGAGATTCGCAGCGTGAGGAAGCTGCACCACGCCAATCCGGAGCATTCCCGGCCGGTATGGCCTGGTTCTGAAGGTAAAATTCAGGCCGTCTTCGTCATCAAGCCTCAGGAGCGTGTAAGGCACAACCCCAAGGACCGGAACCCCCGTAAGACGCTCGAGTTCCCGAATCCCTGGCTCAAGAATCTCTCGGCTTCCCCGGAACTTGTTGATCACAAACCCCCGGAAGTACCTCCGGTCTTCCTGAGTAAGTGCCCAGGTTCCATACAAAGCGGCGAACACCCCACCCCGCTCAATGTCCCCCACAAGGATCACGGGGATGTGGAAATGGCGGGCAAGGCTCATGTTGGCAAAATCCCGTCCCTTGAGATTGAGCTCTGCGGGACTCCCCATACCCTCAACGCAGACGAGATCGTACTCGGCAAGGAGAGAGGAAAGGCTCTCCACTATGGCGTCCCAGAATACGTCTTTGGGAAAAGGGGCAAAGGGCGTGGCCCTCCCCCAGACTTTCCCCAGAAGGACGACCTGGATTGCCCCTCCTTCCGGTTTGAGGAGCACCGGGTTCATGCGGGCATCTGGGAGGATGCCCGCCGCCTGGGCCTGGAGTATCTGCGCGCGGGCGATTTCTTCTCCTTTCGGGGTCACTCCGGAATGCAACGACATGTTCTGAGCCTTGAAGGGGGCACACCGCAGGCCCTTGCGGGTGAAATACCGCAAAAGCCCTGCCACAAGGAGGCTCTTCCCCACTCCCGAGGCCGTGCCCTGAACCATGAGAAGGTGAGGCATTTTCCTTCACTCCGCAAAGTTCTCAAAGGCCCGGGGTTCTCTGACGCCAAAAAGGAGCCAGAAAAATCCTAAAGCATTCAGCACAAGGGAAATCCAGAACACCATTCCGTACCCAAAGAGATCGGCGAGTTTCCCCCCGAGAATCGGAGCAAAGAACGCTGGAAACCCGGAGAAGAAATTCCCCCATCCCAGGTACAGCCACCGTCGGTCCCTGGGAGCAAAATCGAGGAGGATCGCCATCCCACCCACCGAGATGGCGCTGTAGTTCAGTCCCAGGAATCCGAAGGCGAGGAAGAAGTACCAGGGAGAAGGAGCAAAAAGTGCCCAGAGATTGCTCAAGAGGATGGTGAGGGCTCCGCAAAGGACCACAAGCTTGTGCCCCTTTTTATCCCCCAGGGGTCCCCAGAAGAAGTTCGAGAGGGCTTGGGACACAAGAAGGGTGGCGTTGTACTGGGCGATGAAGGTATCGGGAATGGCGAAGCGCTGCAGAACCGAAACCGTATAGAACGCCGCCCCCATAACCCCCAGGGCCAGGAAGACTCTGGCGATGAGGAAGTGCAGGAAATTGGGATCTTCCCGGACGATGCGGGAGAAGGAGTGGAGGTAACTCCCCTTCTCATCCACAACCTCCCCATCCTCTTCCCGGGTAAGGGAGAGGAAGACGTACGATACCCCCATGGCGAAAGAGGCCAGAAAGAAGCACAGAGCGAAATTCCAGGCAAAGGGGTACGTGGCGATGAAGCGCTCGGCTAACCTCGACCCCCAGATACCCATGAGCGCACCAATCCCGTTCCCACAGGCGAAATACAGCCCGAAACGGGAGGGATGGATGACCTTCCCAATCATCTCCGTCCAGATGGGGCCGAGAAACCCCATGGCCGAACACGCCACCCCGAGGAACAAAAGGACCAGAAAGAGCGCCAGGCGGGGGAAGGGAACGGCAAGAAACGTCGCCACCAGAGCAACACCGAAAAAGGGCAGACGTTCTAAAAGCGTCACCCGGAGCAGGAAAGGGAGCTTCCGCCGGAGCCTTCGGGAAACCTTTGCTCCGGGAAGGGCAGGAAGGGACCACCCAAGATACGCCAGAGCCGGGATGAGCCCGATTTCGATGTTGCTGGCCCCGAGATGTTTGGCAAAAAGGGGAAGGAACGTCGTCACCGACCCAAAGGAGAGGGCCAGAGAAAAAAAGGCATAGTCCAGGGAATCCACGAAGAAGTTGAAGATATAGTCCCGCCGCGAAAGCATCAGTACCCCCGCCCCAGAAGCCGGTATCGGTCATAGAGTGAAGGAGAGAGTTCTTCAAGGAAACGGGAGGGCTTGCGCAGTATTGTCTTCCCCCGCCCTCGCTCCGCCATGATAGGGTAGCAGAGGAAGAGGTGGTCCTTTGCCCTGGTGCAGGCAACGTAGAAGAGCCGCCGCTCTTCCTCGAGGCCCTCTTCCTCATTGAGGGATTGAGGTGAGGGGAAGGCCCCCTCACAGAGCCATACCACAAATACGCAAGCCCACTCGAGTCCCTTGGCCTGGTGAATGGTAGAGAGGATCACCCGCTCATCCTGAGGTGCCCCCGCCACCACTGTCTCGGCCTCCATTTCCCCAAGGAGGGCGAGCTCGCTCAGGAACGATTCTAAGGAAGCGTACCTTGAAGCAAAGCGGGCGAGCTCTTCAAGGTCCTCAAGGCGTTCCCTGGCGTCAGGATACCGGCTTATGAGGTATTCCCGGTACCCACCATCAAGAACGGTCTCAATGGCCAGAGCCGGGTCCTTCTCAAGGTCCTCAAGGCGTACGAGGAGCCGGCGAACACCCTCCACGCTTCCCCGACCCGAAGCGGGCAGAGCAAGGAGCACATCGGGACGCTCCAAGGCAAAGATTGGGTCCTCTGCCTCCCGAACCACCTGCCAGACGATTTCTGCGGTTTTTTGCCCAATGCCGGGGTAAAGCCGCAGCACCCGTTTCCAGGAAATCTCATCATATGGGTTCACAACAATGCGAAGGTGCGCAAGGACGTCCTTGATGTGCGCACGCTCGAAAAACCGGAGCCCCGAGCGAATCTCAAAGGGGATGCCCCGATGGGTGAGCTCCAGCTGGACTTCCATGCTTTGGTAATGGGCCCGGTAGAGCACCGCCATGTCGTTTAAGGCATACCCCCGTTCCCGGAGTTCCAGGATCTTCGTGGCCACAAAGTCCGCCTGCTCTAAAACGTCCCGAAGAGCAACAACCCGAGGTTTCTCCCCCGAAGTCCGCACCGGACGCAGCACTTTGTGGAACTGACGGGTGTTGAAGGTGATGACCTCGTTCGCTAACCGCAGAATTTCTGGAGTACTCCGGTAGTTCGTCTCGAGCTTGTAGATTTTGCAGTCCGGGTACCTCTTCGGGAAGTCGAGGATATTGGCAAAGTGCGCCCCCCGGAAGGCGTAAATACTCTGGGCGTCATCCCCCACCACGAGGAGATTGCGGTGTACCCCGGCAAGGAGGTCCACAATTGCTGCCTGGAGGAGGTTGGTGTCCTGGTACTCGTCAACGAGAATGTACCGGAAAAGCTCGCCATACTTCCTCCGCGTCCTCTCGTCACTTCGCAGGAGCTCAAAAAAGTACACCAGGAGGTCGTCGTAGTCCATCACGTTGAGACGCTTTTTTCGTTCCTGGTAGAGGACGAAAAGATGGGCGACGTGGCTTGACCATTCCAGAAACTGCGGGTAGTACCTGTCAAGAATGTCCTCAAGGGATTTGAGGGTATTCCGGCTTAAAGAGATGACGTTGAGCAAAACCTCGGGTTGAGGGAAACGGCGCCGGGTAAGATCAATACCGAGTTCCTCCACGCAAACCGCAAGGAGGTCCTTCTGGTCCTCCCGGTCGAGGATGGTGTAGTTGGGCTCGTACCCGATTTTCTTCGCTTCCCGGCGCAGGATAAGGTTCCCGATGTGATGGAACGTTCCCCCAAAAAGACGGGACATGTCCACCCCAAGGAGGCACTCCACCCGGTGGAGCATCTCCCGGGCTGCCTTGTTCGTGAAGGTGGCAAGGAGGATGGACTCCGGAGGTACCCCCTGTTCGATGAGGTAGGCTACCCGGTAGGTAACGGTGCGGGTTTTGCCGCTTCCCGCCCCGGCAATGACGAGCATGGGGCCTTCTCCGGCAAAGACCACCTGTTTCTGCTCCTCGTTGAGCTCCCGCTCGTAATCCACCCGGAAATTCGAAAGTCGCACGGGCACTCTCCTCTCACTGCCTTCCCTGGGCGAAGTCTTCAGGGAAAAAGAGATAGGTCCGGTTGCAGAACGCGCAGTGCACCTCTGCCTTCCCCTGGGTTTCGAAAAGCTCCTGTCGCTCTTTTTCGCCAAGGAGAAGGAGAACGTTTTTCGCCCTCCGGCGGGAACACCGGCAGCGATACCGGAGGGGGTCCTTCCCCACAATCCGGTACGGAAGACCGGAAAAGATGAACGCCGTAATGTCCTCAGGGGTTTTCCCCTGGAAAAGCTCGTGGCTCACCGGCCCGAGACGGGAAATATTCTCTTCCAAAGTGTCGATGACGTCAAGCGGGGTACCCGAAGGCGTGTGGATGATGAACCCTCCTGCCGAGAGTACCTTCCCTCGCTTCCCCACGTAGACCCCGGCACTGCAGGCTGAGGGCAATTGCTCCGAAGAGGCGAAGTAGTACGCCAGGTCATAGGCAATACCACCCCGGGGCATGGTGATGCTCCCCACATACGGTTCCCCAAACCCCAGGTCCTTCACGACGAGGAGCTTCGACCCCGCTCCCACGGCATCCTCCACGTTGAGTTTTCCCTGTTCTTTCGAGGGGAGAATCACCCAGGGCTGCGACACATACCCCCGAACCTCACCCTTCGCATTCCCTTGCACGAGAATCCCTTCTAAAGGCCCCCGACATTCAATCTGGAGGGAAATCCGCTGGTTCTCCTTCATGGTGAGGCCGAGAATCCCGACAAGCGTCAGGGCCCGCCCCAGGGCAGCCGTGGCCACAGGAGTGGTCCGGTGGAGCCTTCTTGCCCGTTCCACAAGGCGAGTGGAGCTCGCCACGTACCCGAGGACCTGTGTCCCCTCCACTACCACCCGAACAACGTAGTCTTCGTGCATGGGTATGCCTCCTTTATGACTCCAAAAAGCGGAGAATCCGTCGCGCCGCCAGTGCCGAAACCCGGGCAAGACGCGCCTCCACATCTGCCACAACTTCCTCCGCCACCCGCTCTTCCTTCGTCCGGTTCACTAAAACCCCACATACGGCTCCGGCCCTCAGTCCAAACACCCTGGCGAGCACAAAAAGCGTTGCCACCTCCATCTCGTAGTTCAGCACTCTGAGTGCCTGCCACTCCCTGAGGCTTCCCTGGAGACTCCGGGGAACATACCGGGAGAACGTATCGTACCGTTCCTGTCCCGGGTAGAACGTCGCCGAAGAACAGGTGATGCCCAGGTGGTACGGAACCCCCGCTTCCTCACAGGCCTCCTGAAGGAACACCACCGTCCTCCAGTCTGAAACCGCGGGGTACTCCACCGGGGCGTAATGGAGGGAGGCTCCATCAAGGCGAACCGCGCCTTCGCTCACGACAAGGTCCCCCACCGCAATATCCGGCTGAATCGCCCCACAGGTCCCCACCCGGATAAACCACCGAATCCCCAGACGGGCCAGCTCCTCAACGGCAATACTCAGAGAAGGTCCCCCAATACCCGTTGAGACCACAAGGATTTTCCCTTCCTCCCCCACGGATAGAGCGCTTTTGAACTCCCGGTGAACGGCAAGAATCCTCACCTCTCCAAAGGCCCGGGCCAGAACCTCAACCCGCTCCGGAGCCCCGGGAAGGAGCGCAAGGTGCACGTCCTCCACATCTTTTGCAGTAAGTGCCAGATGGTATGCCCGGTACATCGCCTTCACCTCCTCTCTATTTTCGGATAAAATACAAAAAAGGAGAAGAGGCCATGGAATGCCGGATCACGCTCGGAGACGGAACGACCACTCTTGCAGCACCCGGGGAAACGCTTGAAGACGTCATCAGGCGAGTGTACCCGGAAAAGTACCGTTCCTTCCTTGCGGCACAACTCGACGGAGAAATCGTTGACCTCGGTAGCCGGGTGGAACAGGACCACGCGGTGGTCTTCTTCCCTTTCGGGCACCCTGAAGGACGGCGAACCTACATCCGGAGCCTGCTTTTCCTTTTAAGCTACGCCGTATCCCTGGTCCTTCCTGGGAAGAGGCTCCGCGTCCTCCACTCCATGAGCGATGGGCTCTTCTGTGAAGTTGAGGGTGCCGAGCACAACCTCTCGGAACTCCTCGAGACCGTCGAGAAGGTCATGCGGGAAACCATCGCCCAGGACCTCCCTATTGAGCGGGAAGTGGTCAACTGGGAAAAAGCCATCCACATTTACACCCGCAGAGGACGGGAAGACGTGGTGCGGCTTTTCCGTTACCTGAGAACCCCGGCCGTGACCCTGTACCGCCTTGGCGACTTCTACGACCATTACTACGGTCCCCTCTGCCCCCGAACAGGGTACCTCACCTCCTTCGGTTTTGTCGTTGTCCCTCCGGGGTTCATCGTCCAGTTCCCCAAAGACGACACAGGAAAGCTCCCACCGTTCGTCTTTCGCCCAAAGCTCTTTAGCGCCTTCAAAGAGGCGGCGCAGTGGGGGAAAATCATGAACATCGAGAACGTGGGAGAGCTGAACGAGGCCATCGCCCGGGGAGAGGGGAAGGAAATCATCGCCATCGCCGAGGCGCTCCATGAAAAAAAGATTGCCCAGATTGCGGACCTCATCACCCAGCGCAAGGGAAGCCTGAAGCTCGTGCTCATTGCTGGCCCTTCGTCCTCGGGGAAAACAACTTTCACCCGGAGGCTCTATACGCAGCTTCGGGTTAACGGTTGGAGGCCCATCACCATCTCCCTTGACGACTACTTCCTCTCCCGCCACGAACTCCAGGGCTCCGTCCAGGACTACGAGAGCCCCGAAGCGCTGGATCTTGAACTCTTCAAGGAACAGCTGCTGCTCCTTGTCGCAGGAAAGGAAGTCGAAATCCCCCGCTACAACTTCATCACCGGAACACGGGAACCCCGGGGGATTCGCAGCCGCCTCGAAAAAGACGGCATCATCCTCGTTGAGGGGCTCCACGCTCTGAACCCCCGGCTCTCCCAGGACATCCCGGAAGAGGAGAAGTTCAAAATCTACGTCAGCGCCCTCACCACCCTCAACATCGACGACCACAACCGTATCCCCACTACCGACTGCCGGCTCATCCGCCGGATCGTGCGGGACAGCCAGTTCCGTGGAAGTAAGGCCGAGGAGGTCTTTGCCACCTGGCCGAAGGTTCGGGCCGGTGAGGAAAGGTACATTTTCCCCTACCAGGAAGAGGCCGACGTTATGTTCAATTCTTCGCTCATTTACGAGTTTTGTATCCTCCGCCAGTACGCCGAGGCACTCCTGCGGGCCATCACCCCTGAGAGTCCGAGTTACCTCGAGGCCTACCGCCTGTATTCCTTCCTCAATCACTTCATGCTCCTCAACCCGTCCTTTGTCCCCTCAAACTCCATCCTTCGGGAGTTCATCGGCTGAGGTGCTCCGTCGTCCGGCCTCCTCAAGAAGGATCAGAGCCGACTGCAGGAGGACTTCGCTTTCCCGGGCGAGGGTTCTTTCGCGGAGTTTCTGAATCTCCCTCTCAAGCCTCTTGATGATGTCTTCCTTTTCGGGCATCTGGGGAACGGCCACAACGGTCCTCCGGGGGAGGTCCACGGTGTCCCCAAAGGCAGGGACTATAGCCTCAAAACCTTTCTTGCGCAGAGCCTGGGCAAAGGCCTCCGCAATCTCCTCTTCTCCATGGGTGACGAGAAAAACGGGACGGCTCTTGAAATACCCCACCCACCGGAGGAGGTCCTCCTGGTCTCCATGGGCGGAAAAGCCGTTGATGGTGGCGATACGGGCCCGAACGGCAATGTCCTCATCGAAGATGTGGACGAGCTTTGCCCCATCAACCAGTGCCCGTCCCAGCGTCCCCCGGGACTGGAAGCCCACAAAGACCACGGTGGTCGTTGCTTTAAAGAGGTTGTGCTTCAGGTGATGGAGAATGCGCCCACCCGTGCACATGCCGCTTCCTGCGAGGATAATGGCGTGGTCAAGGTCGTTCAAGGCCTTCGACTCCTCAGGGGTGGTGACGTAGGTCAAACCCGGAAACCCAAAGGGATTGTCTTCCTGAAGATGGAGTCTCTCCAGCTCCCCTGAGAGGAGGTGCCGGTACTTGAGGTAGATGTCGGTTGTTTGCTTCCCCAGAGGGCTGTCAAAGTACACCGGGCAATGCAACCCTATAGAGTCCCGGAGCAGGCGAATCTCGTAAAGGACCCGCTGGGCCCGGTCCACCACAAAGGTGGGGATGAGGACCTTGCCGCAGGTCCCCATGGCGTCCTGCATGACCTGGGCGAACTCTCTCCGGGTTTCCTCAAGGGTTTTGTGGCGGCGATTCCCGTAAGTCGACTCTATAACCACAAAGTCGGCTTCCTCAACAATCGGGGGAGAGCCCTCCATGACGTTTCCGAACTGCCCGATGTCCCCCGAAAAAACCACCTTTGTCCCTTCACCCCAGACCTCAAGCACCGCAGCCCCGAGGATATGGGCGGCATCCCGGAAGACGAACGTCACGCCTTTTTCCTCGGCAATTTCGTCGTATCCCACTGGCTCGAAGAGTCCCAGGGCTCTTTCCACTTCCTCTTCCCCGAAAAGCGGAGCAATCTCCGGCTTTCCCGAGCGCCTCCGGCGACGGTTCTCCCGTTCCACTTCCTCTCTCATGAGCTTTACGGTGTCGTAGAAGAGAATCCGACAGAGCTCTATGGTGGGAAGGGTGGCGTAGATTTTCCCCCGGAAACCTTCCCGGACAAGGAGAGGAATTCTCCCCGAGTGGTCCAGGTGGGCATGGGTGAGGAGGACAAAGTCGATGTCCCGGGGAACAAAGGGGAAGGGTGGCGCATTCCGGTTTCTTTCCCCTCCTTGGAACATGCCACAGTCAACGAGGAAGGTGACGTCTTTCCCCCGAACAAGGGAACAAGAGCCGGTCACTTCACGGGTGGCGCCAAAGAAAGTGATTTCCACTACACAAGCCCCCTCTCCACAAGGTCTCGAAGGAAAGCCCGAAACTCCGGTGCCAGGTCTTCCCGGCGCAGGGCAAAGGCCACGTTGGCCTTGAGGTAGCCGATTTTACTCCCCACTCCGAAGTACTCCCCCGCAAAGCGATACCCGTATACCGGTTCTTTCTCAAGAAGCCTCCGGATGGCATCGGTGAGTTGAACCTCTCCGCCTTTCCCAGGAGGGGTCTGTGCCAGGGCGTCGAAAATCGAGGGGGACAGGATGTACCGCCCCACCACCGCAAGGGTTGAGGGCGCTTCCTCGGGTTCCGGCTTTTCCACAAGATCCTCAATGGCATACAGTCGGGGGGCAATCTCCCTCCCCTTCACAATCCCCCACTGGGCTACCTCCTCTCTTGGAACCTCGATGAGGGCTACGTAGACCCCGGGACGGTCCGAGAAAAGGCGAAGCATCTGGGCAAGACAGGGGGTTTCACTCACGATGATGTCATCAGGAAGAAGGACGGCAAAGGGCTCTTCTCCCACGAAGGCTTTCGCCTGCCACACGGCATCGCCAAGACCCCGAGGGGATTTCTGCCGGACGTAGAAGATGTGAGCGGAGTTCCCCACCCCGCGGATTTCCTCAAGGAGGTGTTCCTTGCCCCGGTTTTTGAGCTCCTGCTCAAGCTCCACCGCAAAGTCAAAGTAGTCCTCAATCGCCCGTTTCCCCCGCCCGGTCACAAAAAGCAGGTTCTCAATACCCGACGCCACAGCCTCCTCCACCACGTACTGGACTGCCGGCCGATCCACAATGGGGAGCATTTCCTTGGGCTGGGTTTTGGTCGCCGGCAAAAGCCGCACTCCAAGCCCCGCCACCGGAAGCACCGCTTTGCTAATCTTTCGTTCCATCCTCTCCCCCCTTCCGGAGGTAATGGAAGAGCACCAGGAAAATCCCGACCCCCAGGAGGTAATCTCCGATACTCGCCACGAAGGCCCGACGAAAAACGAAAGAGCAATACGGGATAACATCCCCGAGGAAGTTCAGGCGGGTCGAGGGACTCATGAGGACATACTCCGGGTAACGACCTGCCCTGAGGTGCCCGGCGATGGTCACAAGGCCAAGACGCTCGGCGACTTCAGCCGAGGCAGGCATTCGTCCCCCGTTGGCAAGGACCACAAGGAAATTCAGGAAGGCTCCCAGGCTCACGAGAGGCATCCCGAAAAGCCGAATCCCAAGAATCGTCCCTGCAAAAACGAGGGCCATGCCGAAGGTCTGCAAAAGAGGAACGAAGCTCGCCCGAAGGCCAAAGGCGGCAAAGCGAACGCCGAATCCTGCCACCACCACCCAGAAAAACGGTAACGGCACCCGGGAAAGTCGCGTGAGCTTCCCACCAGAAAGCAACCCAAGGAGGAGTCCAGCGAGGAAAAAGTCAAGGAGAATCACGGTGCCATGCTCCCGAAAGGACGAGGTCTTTGAGAACTGCAAGGATTTTAGGGTCGAAGTGCCCCTCTTCTTCGTTCTCCATGATTTCCAGCGCCTCATCTACCGTGTATGCCCTCCGGTAGGGGCGTTCCGAGGTTAAGGCGTCGAAGACATCGGCAACGGCCACAATCCGGGCCTCAAGGGGAATCTCCTCCATTTTTCGACCCTCCGGGTACCCATGGCCGTTGCAGCGCTCATGGTGCGTGAGGATGATTTCCGCTACCCGCCGCAAGAAATCCACATCCTTCACAATCCGGTACCCGATGAGAGGGTGTTCCCGGATGACCCGGTACTCCTCGGGGCTCAGCTTCCCGGGTTTACTCAAAATGGCATCGGTGATGCCGATTTTCCCCACGTCGTGGAGAATGGCGGCGTACTCGATGACCTCTTTCTCCCTCCCCGAAAGGTTCAGGCGGTCGGCAATACAAAGGGCGAGCTGGGCCACCCGGGCAGAGTGTCCCCGGGTGTAGGGGTCCTTGGCGTCCACTGCCGCGGTAAGGGCCCGCAGAAGCTCAAGGTGCATTCTCTTTGTGTCCACGAAGAGCTTGAAGGAGTACCGGGCCACAAGAAGGGGCAGGAAGAAGAGGGCGATACCCACATAGCCTACGTAGCTATAGACAAAGTACAGGAGAAGGGAAAAAGGGAAGAGAGCAAAGTACTGGAACAGAATACCGCTGATATCCCGCTTCCAGAGGAGGAAAAGAGGAGTCCTGCTTGCGAAGGATACCGCCCCAAGGACCAGAAGGAAATTGGAGAAGAAGAAGACACCTATGGAAGTCCCAACCGCAAGGTAAAAGAGGGGTTCATTCCAGTGGAAACCGTACCCCCCCAGGCGCTCGAAGACAAGACCAGAGAGGAAAGCCGAAATGGCGTACTGGGCACCGTTGAAAAGGCTTTTGTACCATCGGGACTTCAAAGTTCCAAAAAATGCCGCCACAAAGGCGATGAGAGTAGCCAAAAAGGGTGAGGAAAGAAGGATTACAGCGTAAAGAGGAGCAAAGCTCACTGAGATGGCCGCCTCAGGCCGCAGGTACACCGGGAGGAGTTCCGCTACAAGAGTCAAGATGGTGAAAGTTACAAAGAGCGAGAAAAGGTGAGGCGACCAGGAAAGGCGAAGAACAGAAAATCCCAGAATTCCAAGGCCCACCCCAATGACACAACACAGATAGAAAAAAAATACCAAACGCTTCATCAACGCCACCCTTCAGGGTGGGCCAACAGGGAAGGTCAAAGGTTTATCTCCAGGTCAAACCAGCCCCGCTGGCGAGGATGATGGCCAGCAGGCCAAGGAGCACGCTCAGGACCTTCGCCATTGTGGACCCTCCTTCATGTGTTTCTCATCCCCTTCCGCTTTTCGGGGATGGCCACCGCTCCGCTCATGGTGAAGACGCTGTTGGCCCACCCTCTTCCTCCTCAAAACGCTCTATGTGGAACACGAGTTTCCGGTTGACGGCATCAAGGGTTGCCCGGGCAACAGCCTCGTAGATATCCTCCCGCACCAGGGCCGTCCCCACAAGGAGGTCCTCTTCTCTTCTTGCCCCGGGCCGGGCGTAGTCCACAAAAGTCAGGACGACCTCGATGTCTCCAAGCTGGTGCGTGGAGACGTTATGGAGCACAAAAAGGGTATCCCCCACGATCTGATTGAGGCAGTTGAGCGTCGCCCTGGCAACCAGAAAAGCATGGCTTCGAACCCGGGAGGCGCTCTCTGAAGCCACCCCCTTGTAGGTTCGCTCCCCAAGCTTCACCTCAACCTCGACCTGGACGGTGTCAGGGGTCTTCTTCCACCCCAGGCCCCAGAGAACCAGGCGGGGAACAAACCACCGGGTTTCCCCTTCAAGATCAAAGGTAACGACACTCACTTTCTTGTGGTCCACATCAAGGCCAAAGCGGGCTTTAAGCAAGGTCTCGATATCCCGGACAAGGAGCTTGGGAGATTTCGTGGGCCGGGCCAGGACGTGGATTTCCTCGATGGCCGTCTCCCCCACAACCCTGGCATTGAGGACACCTTCAAGGCACTCAATGGCTCTCTCTAAAGCCCGGGTATCGATGCCCTTTGCCATGGCTCAGTAGACAAGGTCGATGAGACCATAATTCCCGTCTTTCCTCTTATATACCACCTGGACCTTCTCTTTATCAAGGTCCTTGAAAACGAAAAAGGTGTGCCCCAGGAGTTCCATCTGGAGAATCGCGTCCTCAAGGCTCATGGGGCGAAGGACGAATTCTTTTACCTTGACCACCCGGTCAGAGACTTTCATTTCCTCCTCGGTCTCACCGGGGATCTCTTCAAGTGCCACGAGTTCCTCTTTCCTCAAGAGGCCTTTACGCTCGAGTTTCTCCTTGTGGCGCTTCACCTGGCGCTCGAGCTTCTCCAGAACTTCATCAAAGGCCGTTCTCCAGTCGGGCCCGTCCCCTTCTCCCCGGAGCACCACCCCACTTGCGGTCATGGTGACCTCAACCCTCATTCGTCCACGTTCTGAGTAGAAGTGCACCGTTGCATCCAAAATGCGCTTGAAGAAACGCTCGAGCTTTGCGAGTTTCTTCGTCACATGGTCCCGGATAAAGTCCGTGATTTCAACGTTTTTCCCTCGCACCACGATTTCCACCGCTTCAACCTCCCCATCTTATGGAATTGGCTCTACTGTAACGGCTTCCAGGCACCGTGGAACCATAGCAGGGTCAAAAACTCCGGCGCCCCTTGAGAAGGTGTTGGCAAGACCACAGGCCGTAGCAAAGCGAAGGGCCTCCGCAAAAGGTGTCCCCTGGGAAAGACGAAGAACGAGCACCCCGACGAGGGTATCCCCTGAACCGATGAAATACTCCCCATGGACGGCCTCCTTGAGCCCTACAGACCACCGCTTCCCCTTCCAGGAAGCCACAATTCCCCGGGGACCGTCAGAGAGCACCACGCATGCCACTCCCTTTTCCTCAAAGAGGGCCACAGCCCTGAGCTTATCTTCGAAGGAACGGATGGGAAAACCGAGAACCTCTTCAGCTTCTCTCACATTCGGTTTTACCATAAATAGCGGATTTTGCAAAGCCCTCCTCAGCGGTTCCCCCGAGGTGTCCACGACTACCCGCACGCCTTTTCTTGAGGCCCTTCTTGCACACTCTGCGTAGAAATCGACCCGCAATCCCCGGGGGAGTGACCCCGAAAGAATGAGGTAATCTCCCTCCCCAAGGTGCTCCTCAAAAAAGCGGAGGCATTGCACCGCCTGAGCAAGAGGTACCACAGGTCCGGGTTCGTTCACGACCGTGTGCCGCCCGGTTTTCTCTTCATGAAGGACGGTGGTGATTCGCGTCTCCCCCTGAAGCGGCCAGAAGGAAAAGTCAAGGTTTTCCTCTCGTAGACCCTCGACCATCATCTCCCCCACTCTCCCTCCAAGGAAAAGGAGGAGCTTCGCCTTCCCACCGGCCCGGTGAATTGCCCGGGCCACGTTTACCCCCTTTCCCCCGGGAGTCACGGTGACGTCCCTTGCCCGGTGGACCTCGTTAAGGACGACCTCATCAAGGACAAGGAGGCGATCGAGCGCCGGATTAGCGCAGAGAACGACAATCACAGGGGATGCTCCTCCAAGAAAATCTCCACTTCTTCCTGGGTCGGCAGGGCCGGGATGGCACCCTTTCTGGTTGTGGTGAGCGCACCAACAGCGTTAGCCCGCCGTGCTGCGTGGTACAGTGCGTCTTCGGGGATGTCCTTCCCATCCCGGAGATCCTTCCAGAACATGTACAGAGAGCTCAGGAGTCCGGCGACGAATCCATCCCCTGCTCCTGTAGTGTCTACCGTAGCCACGGAAAACCCGGGGACCTCGAGCCGACTTTTTCCACTGACCACAAGGCACCCCTTCTTCCCCAGCGTCACCGCAATGAGAGCAAGACGGTACCGCTCCTGCAAGAATGCCAGGGCCCCCTCAAGGCTTTCGCTTGCAGCAATGAATCTCGCTTCTTCCTCGTTCACCTTGAGGACATGGGTTTTCTCAAGTCCCTGGCGCATGCGGAACCGGGCTTCCTCAGGGTCCTTCCAGAGCTGCAACCTGAGGTTGGGGTCAAAGGATATGAGGTACCCGTACTTTTCGGCAAGCCCCAGGGCTTTCAGGGTTGCGCTGCAGGCGGGTTCATGGGTCATGGTGATGGAACCAAAATGGAAGACCCCGCTCCCCTGAAAGCATTCCTCGGTGATGTCGCTTTGGTCAAGAAGGGTGTCTGCTCCTGGGTCCCGGTAGAAGACGAAATCCCGTTCGCCTTCCTTCGTGAGGGAAACGAAGGCCAGGGTGGTTTTGGCCTTTTCTGTCATGGTGAGGAAGCGGGTGTTAACGCCGTTTCGGGCCAGGGTCTCCCGTAAAAACTCTCCAAAGGCGTCCTTCCCCACCTTCCCGATGAAGTAGGCCTCAATCCCGAGTTTGGCCAGCCCCACCGCGACGTTGGCCGGAGCCCCCCCGGGAGCCTTCTCGAATCCTGGGGCATCCTTTAGAGTCACACCGCTTGCGGTGGAAACGAAATCGATGAGGAGTTCCCCAAGGCACAGTGCCTTTTTGTCGAGAGACACCAAAGTCCATCACCTCACTCCGCAATTCTCCGGTAGAACGGAGCCAGTGCCGGATAGAGGTCCCGCCAGATACGGTAGAGGTGCTCGTACCTTGCCACAAGGTGTTCATCGGGGAGGACCTTTTCAGTCACCGCCACAGCCCGGGCACAAGCTTCCTCGACGCTCCAGAAGACCCCTCGCCCCACAGCGGCAAGGAGGGCAGCGCCAAACGCCGGACCCTCGTCCACTTTCACGCCAAAGAGGGGCACCTGGTACACCGCAGCCTGGATTTTCCGCCAGAGCGGGCTCCTTGCTCCACCACCGATAGCCCGGACTTCCTCAATGGGGATGCCCATCTCCCGGATGATTTCGAAGGAGTCCCGCATCCCGAAGGTCACCCCCTCCATCACCGCCCGGACAAGGTCGTTCTTGCGGTGCTTCAGGGTGAGGCCAAAGAAGACTCCCCGGGCAAAGGGGTCCGCATGAGGCGTTCGTTCCCCGGTGAGATAAGGAAGAAAGAGCAGCCCTTCGGCTCCGGGAACCGATTTTTCCGCCTCTTCGCTCAGAAGTTCATACGCGTCCTTTTCAAGGATCATAGCCACGTTCTTCTCTTCAAGCCCTAAAACGTCCCGGAACCACCGGAGAGAACCCCCCGCCGAAAGCATCACGCCCATGACGTGCCATTTCCCGGGAACCGCATGGCAGAAGGTGTGCACCCGACCTTTTGGATCCACCCGAACCTCGTCGCTAAAGGCGAACACCACTCCCGAGGTACCGATGCTTGCCGAGACCAGTCCGGACCTCACAATACCCGTACCGATGGCCCCCGCCGCATTATCCCCGCCACCGGCAACCACAAGGACGTCCTCCCGCATCCCCAGAAGCTCTGCGACCTCCCGCTTTATACGCCCCGTCACCTCAGGCGACTCAAAGGAGGGTGGGAACCAGGAGGGAGAGAAATCCAAAGCCCTAATGAGCTCTTCCGACCACTGTCTCTTGGGAACATCAAAGAGGGAGGTTCCCGAAGCATCGGAGACATCGGTGGCAAACTCTCCTGAAAGCCGGAAACGAACGTAATCCTTGGGGAGGAGCACCTTGGCAATCTTCCGGTAGACCTCCGGTTCGTTGTTCTTCACCCAGAGGATTTTCGGGGCGGTGAAGCCGGGAAGAACAGGGTTACAGTTAATGCTCATGATGCGCTCAAGACCGACTTTTTCTGTGATTTCCTGGCATTCCCGAGCCGTCCGCTGGTCGCACCAGAGAATCGCTGGGCGAAGGACCTCTCCCCTGTCGTTCAGAAAGACTGAGCCGTGCATCTGGCCTGTGAGGCCGATACCGGAGACATCCCTGGGGTCAATCCCCGAAATCTCTAAAACCTTTTTGAGCGCCTGCACCGTCCCCTGCCACCAGTCTTCAGGATTCTGCTCGGCCCAGTTCGGGCGAGGGGTGTACAGAGGGTACTCGGCCACGCTCTTCCCCCGGAGCTCCCCCCTCTCGTCGATAAGGACAACCTTGCACCCTGTCGTTCCCACATCAATTCCCAGAAAGTACTCCATACCCTCCCTCACCTCCAAAGGTCCTTGAAGGAAGCTCTCCTTTGAGGAATTGTACCACATTCTCTGTCGCGTCTCTTCTTGAGAATCCAGGCCTTTACACCCTTTTGCTCGCAGGATACAATGGAAAAAAGGCGAAGAAGATGAGCCGAGAAAGTCTTTTAGACCATGTGCTGGCAAGGGTCCAGAGCTTTGGACCCCGCCCCTCGGCTTCTCACAGGGAGCGGGAATTCCTCCTTTTCGTCCAGGAAACCCTCAATCGCCTTGGCCTTCAAACGGCGCGGGAGAGCTTCCGAGCGCCGGCCACCTACACCTGGGCACACCTTGTGTTCTGGCTTGGGCTTGCCCAGGCAGGCCTTGTCCTCCCTCGCGTTCCGCTTCTTTCGGCCATCTCAAGCCTTGTGCTCTTGGTCCTTGAGTACTTTGAGCTCTCAACCTTTCCTCTCGTGAGCCGGCTTTTCTGCTTCCACACTTCAGGCAACGTCTTGGGGAAAAACGGCGAAGACCCGGAGGTTGTCTTTATAGCCCATGCCGACTCCGCCACCACCTCGATCTTCTTCCATCCCCGCTTTGTCACCAGCCCTCGGATATCCCTGCTCCTTCTCATCACCGCATCCCTTGCCATTACGGGAGTAAGCGTGCTCGCCGTATTCTTCCCCCTGGAACTCTGGTTCTGGATTGCCCTGCCTTTTGCCCTTTATCTCCTCTTCCTCGCCTTCGGGCACTTCCACCGGGAAGTGGCCATGCCCCCCTCCCCCGGGGCAAACGACAACGGAAGCGGCGTGGCCGTGGTTTTGGAGCTTTCGCGAATCCTCAAGGAGCGGGGCATCCCCTTCTGGGCCGTGATCACAGGAGCTGAAGAATCGGGCAACTGGGGAGCTCTGCACCTCATCGCAAAACACGGGCCAAAACTGCGGGGAAAGCCCATCGTTAACCTTGACAACCTGGGGAGCGGGACGCTCACGCTGGCCACTCACGAGGGCATGTGGAGGATTTATGAAGCCACACCAAGCCTCGTCACCGAGTTCCAGAAACTCTCCCTGCCTTTTCTGGCCTTTCGGCCTTACCTTGGGCTTTCTACCGATGCCACTCCCCTCCTTGCCCGGGGATTTCCTGCCGTAACCATCATCGCCCTGGGAGAACAGGGGTTGCCGGTGAACTGGCACTGGCACACCGACACCGTGGAGAACCTCGCAAGAGACAATCTGGAAAAGGCTGTACAGCTTGTGCTTTCGTGGATAGCGCACCGCCGTGGACTTCTTCCAGAGCATTGAGCTACTCCTTGCCATTCAGCGGATTTCTTCGCCTTTCCTTGACCTTTTCATGCGGGGGATATCCTTTCTGGGAAGTGAGTTCTTCTACTTCGGCGTTCTCGTCTTCCTCTACTGGAGGACACAGAGAGCCTTTGCCATACGTCTGGCCTTTGTGGTCCTCGTTTCGCTTTATACGAATTTCCTCCTGAAAGCCCTCTTCGCCCTTCCCCGCCCTGCAGGAGCGGGCTTGCGCATCCTCGAAATCCCCGAGGACTTCTCCTTCCCGAGTGGCCATGCCCAGTCGGTTGCCTCTTTCTGGTTTTTCCTGGCCTTTTCTCTCCGGAGACCCCTCTACTTCTGGCTTTCGGGAATCTTGACTTCGTGCGTCGCCCTCTCCCGAATGTACCTTGGGGTTCATTATCCTGGGGACGTGGTCTCTGGCGCCTCTTTGGGCGTGCTCTTTGCCTGGTTCTTCACCAGAGTCTCCCTCCCCACCCTGCATCCCCGGGCAGCGGGAATACTGCTTGTCCTGGGAAGCCTTGCGGGCTTTCTTCTCGCTCCGACCCCTCCTGCCGTGAAAGTCGCAGGGTCCTTAAGCGGGGCACTTTCTGGATATTTCTTTGCGACGCTCCTTGGACTTAAAGAAAGACCATTTGCGCTGAGAGAATACCTCTGGGGAGCGGGGATGGTTCTTGCGGTGTACCTGGGAGGGAAAATGGTCCCGCTCAACAGCACCCTTTGGCTTTTTGGACGGTATTTTTTGGCGAATTGCTGCGCCACCTTCTTCGTTCCACTCCTTGTGGAAAGCATGAGAAAGGAGGGGGCTAAGAGGTGATCGTGATTGCTGTGACCCCCAGCTTTTGTCCTGACCGGATGCTCTTTGTGGAACGGCATGACAGCGCTATTTCCGCCTTCACCGGCACCCCTCTGGGGCCAAAAATGGATAGAGAAGACCCACCCTGAAAAAGGGTTCTTCGGACACTTCCCAGGACAAGCAAAGGTACCTGTGGGAACACCAGAATGGATGGAGAGCGCGATGATTGGGGTTATCCTTGAGAACGCTCGGGGAGAAATTGTCTTTGCAAACGACGAAGCGCTGCGCCTTCTCGGCATCAAGCAGGAAGACCAGAAGGTGTTCCGGACACTCCGTGAGGCACTCTCAGGAAGCGCGGGAAGCTGGATACCCTGCTCCATAGGCTATGGTTCCTCCGCCCTTGAGGCGCTGGTCATCCCCCTCGCCAGAGGAGGGCAGCCCTTTGGAAGGGCAATACTCCTTCGGGAAAGTCGTAGCGTTTCGCACAGAGAATGGAATCTTCCCGCAGCCATTCTCGATGCCATTCCCGATTGCGTCTACGCGAAGGATAAAGGCCATCGCTTCCTGTTTGCCAACAGGGCCACCGCGAGGTACCTGGGTCTTTCCACCAGAGAGGAATTGCTCGGAAAAACCGATTTCGACCTCAAACCCCGAGAACTTGCGCAACAGCACTGGAACGAAGAAGAGGAGTTTCTGTGCGCTGGACGGGAAATCCTGAAGAGAGAGCGGGAGATCGACGACCTGACCGGAAAAGCCTGGGTTGCTACCATCACAATCCTTCTCCGAAACGACCAAGGAGAGGTCATTGGCCTCGTTGGCGTGGACCGGGACATCACAGAACAGAAGCTCGCAGAGGAAGCACTGTAGGAATCGGAGCACGAGAAATCCCTCATCCTGAATGCTTTAGGGGAACAGGTGACCTACCTTGACCGGGACTTCCGGATTGTCTGGGTGAACGCGGCCGTGCTGCACAACTTCGGTCGACCTCCCGAATACTTCATCGGAAAACGGTGCTTTGAGGTGATTGAGGGGCGGGATGGTCCCTGTCCGGGCTGCGCTGTAGCGAAAACCTTCGAAAGCCAGAAGCCAGAAACGGGAGAAGTGGTTTCCCGAAACGGCATCATCTGGCTCCAGAAAGCCTATCCCATCTTCGACGAAGCAGGACGGGTGGCTCGAGTAGTAGAAATTTCAAGGAACGTTACGGAGGAAAAGCGGGCTCTCGAGCGGATCCAGTACCTCACCTTCCACGATCCCCTTACCGGCTGTTACAACCGGCGCTTCTTCCAGGAAGAACTGAAGCGCCTCGACACCCCAAGGCAACTCCCCCTGAGCATCACCATGGCCGACGTGAACAACCTGAAGCTTGTCAACGACGCCTTCGGCCACAGAAAGGGTGACGAGCTCCTGCAGAAGGTAGCCAGGATTCTCTCCTCATCCCGTCGAACGGAAGACCTCGTGGTCCGCTGGGGAGGGGACGAATTCCTTGTGCTCCTTCCCAGAACCCCCGCTGCCGTTGTACAGGAAATCATGGAGCGAACCCGAAAACGATGCGCCGAGGAGTCCCAAAAAGGCGAAAGGCACGTTCGGATAAGCGTTGCCTTGGGATGCGCCACCAAAGAAAAGGACGAAGACCTCCTTCAGGTGATTAACGAGGCGGAGGTACAGATGTACCGGGACAAATTCGCCGATGCCCGGATTGTTCGGCATCTCACGCTGCTTTCGCTTGAGCAATCTCTTCGAGAAATCCCCGGAGAAATGGAAACCCACTGTCAACGCCTGCGGGTTCTGGCTCGAAAGATGGGCGTGGCTCTGGGTCTTTCCCAAAAAGACCTTGAGGCCCTGGACCTTCTGGCTCGCCTCCACGACCTGGGAAAGCTCGGTATCTCTCGCGATCTTCTTGCCAAACCCAGACCCCTCACCGACGCCGAATGGGAGGAGATCCGACGGCACCCTGAAATCGGCTACCGCATGGCTCAGGTGTTCCCGGAGCTTGCTCCAGTGGCCGAGGGTATCCTCACCCACCACGAACGTTTCGACGGCACCGGATATCCCCAGGGACTCAAGGGAGAAGAAATCCCCCTCCTCGCCCGCATCATCGCCATTGTTGACGCTTTCGATACGATGACCAGCGATCGACCTCACCGGAAAGCCCTGACCGTAAAGGAGGCCCTGGAGTACATCCGCGAGAACGCCGGAACCCAGTTTGACCCAGACCTCGTCGCCCTGTTCCTCAGCATGCTCGAAGAACCCAAAAACCCTTCCCCGCGAAAGGAGGTGGGGAGGGTATACCCTCCCCACCCGCAGTGACACTTACAGCACCTCGAAGAACCTGGTCTCCCCGAACACCCGACCGTACGCGTCCTCAAAGGTAACGGTGACTCTGTGGAGACCCCGTTCCAAGTTCTCCGGAAGGGGAGCGATGTACGTGTGGGTGGACCCCTTCATCTGCATCCAGTCGGGAAGCCCTTCGTGCAACCTTGCGGCAAAGGGGTCAACAAGGGACCGGTACTCCATGGGCTGCGGTGGAAGGTCATCAATAGCGCAGAGGACTTTCGAGCGGCTATCGGCGTTGAAGACGTTGGCGAGGACGAAAATCCCACCGAGCTCCTCTTTGGTGAAGACTCCTCCAGGGAATCCCGCAAGACCCCTCGTTGGAGACGGCCGGGGAGAGAAGAAGGAGACGTTCATCTGGCGGGAAATTCCAAAGGGGTAAAACGTGTCCTTCCAGGCGTTCCCGCTGAATTCAAAGACGAAGTACCCTTTGGGGACGCCATCGCGGGTGTAGGAAAGGGGGATACCCAAATCGTCTTTGGGCCCACTCCACCACGAACCACAGGCTGCTCCGGCGATGATCTGGGGGAAGGGGAGATTGGGGCTCCAGTCACCGAAAGAATCGCCGGGGAAGAACCGCTCGATGGTGTGGGTGTGACCGGCAAGGAAGATTGCCTTTCGCCCCTCAAGGAGGGCAAAGAGCTTCTCTCGGTTCTTCACCTGGTGCTTTTCAGCCGCCCGGTCAATGTAGGAAACAAGGGGGATGTGCATGGCAAAGACGATGAGGGCATCCTGAGGCACAAGGGCGAGATCCTTCTCAAGCCAGAGGAGCTCGTCTTCCGAGATCTCACCGTGGTACTCCTTCCCATCCCACATGACGGAGTCGAGGACCACGAAGTGGACCTTCCCGATGTTGAAGGAGTAATAGGTGGGCCCGAGGTAGCGGGAGAACGTTTCGTGCTTCGTGGCATTGTCAGGGGCATCGAAGTTCATATCGTGGTTGCCAAAAACGTACCAGGTCGGGATCCCCATTCCTGCCATGACCTGGAGGTACCGGGGGTAAAGGTGCAAAACGTCGTTGACGTTGTCCCCAAGAACAATGGCACAGCGGGCACCAGAATGCTTCTGGAGAACCTCGGCAACGATGCTGTCCCTGAGGTACTGGATTTCCTGGTGATTCGTCACCTGGGTGTCCCCAAGAACGACGACCGAGAAGTTCTCGCTCTCCTCAACGCGATAGAGAGGGAAGTTCACCTCCTGGGGTAGGGATCCCGTGGGAGCAATACCGGGGTACTCCTTAATGGCCTCAGGAGACCCACCGGGACGATGGAGGTAGTAGAACAGCGGGGTGTTGTACTCGCTGAGGGGGAAAGCGTATCCAGAGGGCTTGGTAACGAAAACAATCATGTTCTCCCGAACAGGGAGCTCATACCGTCCTGCAGCGTCGGTGACCACAACCTCAAGGCCGTTTGAGACGGGAACACCGGGAACGCCTTGTTCACCAGGGTCCAGAACGCGGTTGCCGTTTGCGTCCTCAAAGACCACACCACGCACCACGCTCTCCTGGGCTAAAACCACACTCCCAAGGAGCACCACCAAAAGCACAAGGACCATGCCTACATACCGCCTCACCGCTGCAACCTCCTTTCGTAAGTTCTCATTGGGAGCATAGAACGGCAACGTTCAGGGAGTATAAAGGACGGGTAAAAAGGGTGAAAGTTCGGTGAAAAAGGTATAATAGGGAGTGGAAAGGGGGAGGGAACATGGAGCGGCGCAGACTCGGGAAAACGGACCTCCTGCTCTCGCTTTTTGGCCTTGGGGGGTTCCACCTTGTGGAACTCTTCAGAGACGATGCGGTCCGGCTTGTGCACCTTTACCTCGATCTTGGGGGGAACTACCTCGAAACTGCCGAAAGCTACGGTCACGGGGACTCGGAGGCGAAAATCGGTGAGGTTCTCAAAACCCGTCGCAACGAGTGCTTTGTGGCCACGAAATCCCAGAAAAGAACGGAAACCGAAATCCTCCAGTCCCTTGAGGGAAGCCTAAGAAGGCTCAACACCGACCACGTGGACCTCTTCTTCATCCACGAACTCAACCGTTTTGAGACCCTTGAAGCCATCACCGCTCCAGGCGGAGCTCTGGAAGGCCTCGAGAGAGCAAAGCGGGAAGGAAAGGTGCGTTACGTGGCCTTTTCGAGTCATGTGACCCCCGAGGTGGCGGTGAAAGCCCTTGAGGTCTACCCCTTTGACGCCCTCATGATCCCCCTCAATTACTTCGACCGCTTCAACTTCCCGGGCTGGGAAACAGAGGTGCTCCCCCTTGCCAGAGCCAGAGACGTGGGGATTTTGGCCATGAAGGTCTTCGCCGACGGCTTCCTCTGGCGTCATCCCGAGGAAGCCCTGCGGTACACTCTCTCCTTGCCGGTGTCCTGTCTCGTCCTTGGGGCCAACACCGAAGAGTACCTCCGGAAGGACTTCGCCCTCCTTGAGCGTCTCACCCCGATGAGCGAAAGCGAAAAGGAGGAGTGGTTCACGAAAGCTCCAGAACTCGGCCGGTACGTCTGTCGCCAGTGCGGGGAGTGCCTTCCCTGTCCTGAGGGTATTGATATCCCCCGGATTTTCCTCCTTGAGGGCCAGTACGACCGGCAGATGAAAGACGACCTCGTCCGGGATCCCGCCGAATACGCCCTCCGGGACCGACTGCGTTTCTGGTTTGGAAACCAGGACTACGCCCAGAGAGGGTACGCGCAACTTTTCCCGAATGCCTCAGCCTGCACACAGTGCGGTGTATGCGAAGAGCGTTGCCCCTATGGCCTTCCGGTGGTGAAGAAACTGGCCATTGCCCACGGCAAACTCACCGACCAGCGCCCACCAGGGTATACCAGAATCTTTTGAGAAGGAGAGAGGGCAATGAAATGGCTCGGTACAGGTCTCGTGATCCTCGGGATGCTTTTTGGGGTGGCTTTGAGCGGAGAAACCGGAAATCTCGGGCAATACGCCCGTACCCCGGAGGAGACGGGCGTTCTCGTGCTCCGAGGACTCCGGATTGAAGGGGGAACTGTCTACCTTACTGTTGCAACGAGAGGCTGCACCACCAAAGAGGACGTAGTCGCTCAGGTAGTGGAGAGGGCATTGGGAAATAACCGCACACCTTACTACGAGCTCACGTTTCTTCGGGAAACCCCCGATACCTGTAAGGGGGAGCTGCGGGAAGAGTCCCTTGTGTACGACCTCGAGGATGACCTGCACCTTGAGCTCCCCTGTGTACTTCTGGTGACCAATCCCGTGGTGTGCTCTCCTGCGAAAGATGGGTTCCTCGAAGAAACACCTCGGGAGGAAGACCTGATGCTACGTGAGGACTTGCGAGATGCTGCCATCTGGGCCGTGAAGGCGGAAATCCAGCGATACCAGGAGAGCGACCACCCTGACAAAGATGCGAAAATCTCTGCTTTAAGGGAAATACTTGCGCGCCTGCAGCATATGTCTCCTGAGGACTACCCCCTGCCCTCTGAAGAACAACCCCAAAAGACGCTTCCGACAAACTTTGGAGTGCTCCTCCCACCGGAAATCCGCGAGGTCGACGTGGTATCCCCACCCCAGAGAATTGGGGACCTCCTTGAGGTGGTGGGCATGACCCGCTCGGGTCCTTTTTACCACGTAGCCGGAATCCGGGGAAGAGACTTCTCGGTCTTTGCGCCGTCCTCACGGTACCGGCTGAAGCTCTATCTCGTGTACCGGCGGGAGTACTTCCTGGGTATCCCCAACTACTACGTTTACGTTGCCTCCTGGGAGGAACGCTGAAAGAAGTCCCGGACCTTTTTGAGTTCTCCCCGAATGGGGATTTCCTGGGGACAGCGTTCCTCGCATACACCGCACTCGATGCAATTTTCCGGACGCTCCTCAGGTTGCAGAAAGTGGAAGTACGTTCTCCTTGCCCCCTCAAGATCCCGGAACTGGAAGACCTGGTTGTAGAGGCCGAAGACGAAGGGAATGTTCACGCCCTGGGGACAGGGGAGGCAGTAATGGCAAGTGGTGCAGGGGATAGGGGCAATATTCCGGAGGATTCGCCGTGCTTCCTCAAGAGCCGCAAGGTCCTCGGGGCGCAAGATGCCTTCGTGCGCAAAAGAAGCCGTCTCGATGTTCTCTTCGAGTTCCCTTATCGTGCTTGCGCCGCTGAGTATTGTCGTCACCTCTTTCTGATTCCAGAGCCACAGAAGTCCCCAAGCCGCGGGAGTCCAGTTCCGTCCAGTGGCGGCAAGACGCCTCCGGACTTCTTCAGGCAACCGGACGAGTTGTCCCCCTTTAAGGGGTTCCATGACAACGACGGCAAGGCCCTTTGAAGCGGCGTAGCGAAGGCCTTCCTGTCCTGCCTGGAAGTCTACATCGAGGTAGTTGTACTGAATCTGACAGAAGGTGAAGGGGTAAGTGTCGATGATGCGTTTGAAGGTTGTCAGGTCATCGTGGAAGGAAAAACCCAGATACCCGATGTCTCCCTGCGCCTTTGCCCGCTCTGCCCACTCAAGCACCCGGCACTGCAGCACCGTCTCCCACCGGTTCCGGTCAAGGGCATGGAGGAGGTAGAAGTCCACGTGGTCCCGTCTGAGGCGCTTCAGCTGTTCCCGGAGGTACTTCTCTGGGTGTTCGCAGGCTTCTAAAAGCCAGGTGGGGAGTTTCGTGGCAACCTTCGCCCGTTCGCGGTACGTTCCCTGGAGGGCCTTCCCGACCACGACCTCGCTCATCCCCTTATGGTAGGGATAGGCGGTGTCGATGTAGTTCACCCCGTGGTCGATGGCGTAGTGGATCATCCGTATAGCCTGAGCTTCGTCGATGCTTCCCTCATCGTGAGGGTCCCGAAGGGGAAGGCGCATGGCGCCAAGACCGAGAATCGATACCTGAAAATCTAAAGACCCAAACCTCCGGTACTGCATCGCTACACACCTCCCGGGAACGAGAAAGGTCGGTGCCCATTATACTCTTTTGAGGTAGAGAAGGGAATCGCTGCCAGAACCCCACCGCAGCGAGAGCGCTTCCGAAAAGGTGGTAGAGGAAGATTCCCTGTGGTAATATAGTCTTACGCGGAAAAGCAGCGGGAAACATTGATTCACTTACGCTGAAAGGAGGAAAAACCATGGCCCAGACTCTGGGAGTCATCGTCGGCAATCGGGGATTCTTCCCGGATGAGCTTGCCAGAGAAGGTCGGGAAAAGGTGCTCGCTGTCCTTGAAGACATGGGGTTTGACGTTGTCACCTTAAGCCCTGAGGACACAAAATTCGGCACGGTGGAGACTTTCGAAGACGCAGAAAAATGTGCCCGTCTCTTTGACCAGTATCGAAAAGACATAAGCGGTATCATCGTGACCCTCCCGAACTTTGGCGATGAAAAGGGTGTGGCCTATGCCATTCGTCTTTCGGGGCTCAACGTTCCGGTGCTCGTCCATGCCTTTCCCGACAGAACCGACCTGCTTGATGTGAAACACCGGCGAGACAGTTTCTGCGGTAAACTCTCAGTGTGCAACAATCTGAAGCAATTCGGCATTCCCTTTTCCCTGACGACGTACCACACGGAAGACCCGGACTCTGAGGTCTTCCGTAAGGACATCGAGTGGTTTGCCGGGGTCTGTCGGGTGGTTCAGGGGTTCAAGAACCTCAAAGCTGGGGCAATTGGCGCCCGTCCGAACGCTTTCAACACCGTGCGGTTCTCGGAGAAAATCCTCGAGCGCCACGGCATCTCCGTTGAGGTTGCCGACCTTTCGGAAATCATCGGTGCCTGCGAACGTCTCCAGGATGGTGACCGGAAGGTTCAGGAGAAACTCGCCGAAATCCAGGGGTACCTGGATACCTCCGGAGTCCCGGAACAGGCTCTGGTGAAAATCGCCAAACTCGCCGTGGTCCTTGATGAATGGATCCAGCAAACTGGAGTTCGTCTTGTGGCCATCCAGTGCTGGACATCTATCGAAGAGAACTTTGGGGTCATGCCCTGTACGGCGATGAGCATGCTAAGCGAACGGCTCATCCCCGCAGCGTGCGAGGTTGACCTCACGGGAGCCTTAGGCATGTACGCACTGCAGCTTGCCTCCGGGAAACCTTCTGCCCTTGTGGACTGGAACAACAACTTCGACGACGACCCGGATAAGGCTATCCTCTTCCACTGCAGCAACTTCCCGAAGTCGCTCCTTCGGGGCATCCGCATGGGGTACGGTGACATCATCTCCTCCACCCTCCCCAAAGAGCAGACCTATGGAACCTGTTACGGTACCATTCCCGAAGGGCCCGTGACGCTCTCGCGCCTTGCCACCGACGATACCGCAGGAAGCATCGTCGCCTACGTCGCCGAGGGAGAGATTACTCAGGACGAGGCGAAAACCTTTGGTGGCATTGGTGTCGTGAAGGTTGAAGGCCTGCAGGAGCTTCTCGCCTTCCTCTGCGAGAACGGCTTTGAGCACCACGTGGCCATCAACCTCGCCCACGTGGGAGAAATCCTCGTCGAGGCCTTCGACAAGTACCTCGGATTCGACACCTATTGGCACAACGGGGAGTGAGAGGCTCAAGATAGAAAAACCCGGGCGTGCGCCCGGGTTTTTCTATCCCGTGATCACAAGGAGCACCAGAAAGAAGAGAGTGCCGACGGTTGCCACCGTAAGGGGGAGGAATTTCTCCACAAATCGTACCCAGAGAAGATGCACCGCAAACATGATGACCACACCGATGAAAATCCGGTCCCAGAGATTGCTCCGAAACGGGAGTATCCGCACTGGAATCCCTCCTAATCCTTCACCGCACCAAAGGTCAGTCCGGCGATGATGTGCCGCTGGGCAATGCCGATGAAGACCACCGCCGGAATGAGGCACACCACCGATACGGCAGCCATCTCCCCCCAGTTGGTGCCGATGACCGTCACGAATTCGGCAAGGCCAGTGGTAATGGTCCGAGCGTTGACGCTTGTGAGAATGGCGGCAAAAAGGTATTCGTTCCAGGCAAAAATCCAGGTGAGGATGGCGGTGGTCATGATGCCAGGTTTGGCAAGGGGCAGGATGACGTTCCAGAGCACCCCAAAGAGGGAACATCCATCGATGTAGGCAGCTTCATCGAGTTCTTTTGGAATCGAATCGATCATCCCCTTCAAAAGCCATATGGCAAAGGGTAGGTTGAAGATGCAGTAGAGGAGAATGATGCCGATTCGGGTGTCCCGAAGACCTAAACGGGTGAAGATGAGGAAGAACGGCACGATGAATACCGCCGGAGGGGCCATACGGTTTGTGATGGTCCAGAAAAAGAGGTTACTTGAGCCCGGAACTCTGAAACGAGAGAAGGCATAGGTGGCAAGGATGGCAAGGGAAATCACGAGAAGGGTGTTTCCGGAAGCAATGACGAGGGAGTTCACGAGGTACCGTCCGTAGATATCCCGAAAGAACGGACGGTAGTAGTTGAAGGCGTAGAAGCTCGTCTGCACAAGCTTTGGTCCGGAGAACACCTCGAGTTTCGTCCGGGCCGAGACCACGAACATCCAGTAGATGGGAAAGAGCGTGAATGCAGCGATGAGGATACACACAAGGTACACCAGGGCCAGGCGCAGGGTCTTCCGCTGCATCCTACGTCGCCTCCTGGGAAGACGAGATAAAGGTCATCAAAAGCCAGCACATGACGATGGTGAGGTAGAGGAGAAAGAGGGACATGGCAGAGCTATAGCCATACTCCATGGACTGCAGGACAAGCCGCACCAGGTGGATGCTCACGTAACGTGTCGCCGTTCCGGGGCCACCGCTTGTCAGCATCCAGACCTCGTCAAACACCCGGAAGGTGTCCATGATACGGATGAAAAGCGTCGTGAGGATGACGGGTTTGAGGAGCGGAACAGTAATGTACCGGAAGACCTGCCAGCGGTTTGCCCCATCGACAAGGGCTGCTTCGTAGGGTTGCTTGGGTAGGGCTGAGAGACCGGCCATAAAGGTCAACACCACAAAGGGCGTCCAGTGCCAGATATCCACAAGGACAGTGGTGAAAAAGGCCTGGGTAGGATTCACCCCAATGTTGTACTCGATGCCGAGCTTACGAAGGTAAAAGGGGATGGGGCCAATATCGGGGTTCATGAGGAGCACCCACATGCTCCCGATGGTGATGGGAGCCATAGCCAAAGGCAAGGTCATGATGGTCCGGAAAAGCCCCTTCCCCCGGAACTCAAGCGTAAGGAGATTCGCAATAAGAAGCCCAAGGGGTAACTCAATCCCACAGCAGAGGACGACAAAGGTCAACCCCAGGCGAAGGGACTTCAGGAAATCCGTGTCGAAAACGAGCTTCCGGAAATTGTTAAACCCGGTATACACCATCCCCACACGGGAGAACACGTTGTACTTGAAGGCACTCAAGTACAGGATGTAGACGACCGGAACGACACCTATGGCGAACATTAAAAAGAGTGTGGGGGCCAAAAGCCCCCACACCTGTGCTTTTCTCTCCCTCACCGCTTAACCTCCATCAATACCCGAGTTCCTGCATGAGTTCGTCGACTTCCTTGGCCAGATTGTCGAGCGCCTCCTCAGGCGAAACCTCTCCGGCAACGGCCTTCGAGATCCACTTGAGGTAGAGCTCGTTCAGCGGACGGTGCATGGGCAGAGCAGGAGCACCGGCAAAGAGGTAGCCAGAATCCTTGAGGAGAGTGAAGTAGCCACCCATCTTGGCATCGAGTTCCTTGATGAGCGGGTCTTCAAAGGTGGACTTGCGAACGACTCTTGTAGCAAGGCGGGCAAATTCAGGCTGCCACTCTTTCCGGGCACACCACTGGATGAAGAGCCAGGCTGCCTCTTTGTTCTTGGAGCTATGAGGAATACCCAGGGCACCACCATCGTAGTAGCCGATGTACCCTTTTCCGGCCTTTGCATCGTCCATAACCCCAGGAGCCGTCGGCGGCAGGGCGACACCGATCTTCCCGATGACGGCCGAGCGGGTTTCGTCCTGGGCCAGCCAGCCGAGGTTCTCAAGGTAGATGAGACCCTGGGCAACCTTTCCGGCACCAAACACTGCTGCGGTTTCATCCCAGGTGTAGGTACGAACTCCCGGAGGTGCGTACTGGAGCATGTCCACGTACCAGCGGAGAGCCTTCTTCGCCTGGTCGCTGTTGAGGGTACCACCGTTCTCAACGCTTGCTCTCATCTTCTCGAGGTTAATACCCCAGTTGTAGATACCCCAGGCCGGCCAGATGCTCTCGCACATCTCATAGGCTACACAGGGGTGGGTCTTGGCCTGAGCGATGTGGCCGTAGAGCTCGATGCCCTTTTCCTTCCCGTACTCGGTGAAGAACTTGGCAATATCCGTGTACTGTTCCCAGGTAGTGGGCACTGCAAGGTCATATCCGTACTTTGCCTTGAAGGCTGCCTGGATTTCGGGATCCTCAAAGAGGTCCTTCCGGTAAATGTACGACTTCAGGAAGGCTTCAAAGGGAATAGCGTAGATGTTGCCTTTTTCGTCCTTGAAGTAGTTGATGAAGCTTGTGAAGTCATCGACGTCGAAGTTCGGCTCAGTGATGGCGGAATTCTGGATGAAAGGAGTAAGGTTGGTCAGCCAGTTCTGGGCAAGGTAGGCGTAGATAATGTCCTGCTCGACGTAGATGAAATCGTAGATGCCTGCACCGGTCTGGAGGTCCTGGATGGACTTGTTGTACATCTCGTCCCAGGAGGTTACCTCAAACTGCACCTTGATGCCGGTGAGCTTCTCAAACTCCGGAGCCGCCACCTCGACCATGGCCTTTGAAGGCGGTGTGCTCTCGGAAATGCCCTTGATGACCACACCTTTGTAGGGTTCGGCAGCCTTCTGCCACCACTCAGGATTCGCTACTTCCGCGAACACCACGGCACTCCCAAGGACGAGGAGCACCACAACTAAAAGACCAACGAGCTTCTTCATAGAACACATCCCCCCATGTTCTGGTTTCACGTGTCAGAAAATCGATGGGAATCGGCAAAGATAGGAACTTTTGCTCTCCTCTCACCTCCTCACCATATCGTGTATCCACCGTCCATAACAAGCACGCTCCCCGTAAGGTACGAGGAAGCGGGAGAAGCCAGAAAGACACAGGGACCTTTGATTTCCTCGGGACGACCCAGACGCCCCATGGGCGTGAGCTTTTTCCAGAGCTCCCCATACTCAGGACGCTCCTTTAAGAGGTCGGCCACAAGCTGGGTCTCCATGTACCCGGGAGCAATGGTGTTCACCCGGACGTTGTACGGGGCCCACTCTGCGGCTAAGGATTTCGTGAGCATGATGACCGCGGCTTTCGAGGCGTTGTAATGCGCCTGAGCCTGAGGGGTATTCACGATGATTCCCGACATGGAGGAGATGGTGATGATGCTCCCCTTGCGGCGTTTGATCATTTCTCTTCCTGCTGCCTGGCAGGCAAAGAACACCCCATTGAGGTTGATGTCGAGAACCCTCTTCCAGTCCTCTTCGGGCATGTCCTCGGCCTTCATCCACTGCCCGACTCCAGCACAGGCCACGAGGATGTCCACCTTCCCGAAATGCTCCACAGTCTTCTGCACCGTTGCCTCCACTTCGGCCTTTTTCGTCACGTCTACCTTCAAGGCCAGAGCGGAAACGCCAAGGGTACGAAGGTGTTCGGCAACTTTCTGGGCTTTTTCCAGGTTGAGGTCGGCAACCACCACGGAGGCTCCGGCTTCGGCAAGGCCAATGCACATCTGTTCCCCAAGACCCTGCGCTCCACCGGTGACAATGGCGACTTCTCCATCGAGGCGAAAGAGGTCGAGGACAGACACCACATCTCCCCCTTAAATCGCAAAATGGTCGGGGCGAGCCGATTTGAACGGCCGACCACTCGCACCCCAAACGAGTGCGCTTGCCAGGCTGCGCCACGCCCCGACGCATTTTTAATTGTAGCACAAATGCCCACACTGTCAATGGTGTGTGGGGGTTCATATTGCGTGGAACACTCGGAAAGTCTATTTTCTTGACTCCTCCCAGGGCTCCTCTTCCGCATGCTCCAGTATGGTCTTCTCTTGGGGCCTCATGGTGTCACGGCCCACCTTATCCTTACAGGAACATGGGAGACCTTGGAGGGAAGGAGAAAGGAACGCTTTGTGAGGAGTTTCCTCAAGGAACACCCTGGTGAGATTGGCAGCAAAGCTTCCATAGAAGAACTCATAGGGTAGAGGATTCTCAAGAGTATGCCAGAAAGTCCTTACGCCCCTTTGTGCTCCTTCGTGTGGGTGCAGGACCTCTTTTTCCTCTGGGCTTTGACGCTGGAGTTAGGATACAGGTCTTGTTAAATCTCTTGACTATCCAACCCCACCCATCCAGAGGATAGAATCACCTCATACCGCAGGAATCCAGGACGCACCCCGGGCCAGCGTTTTACGGGCCATGCTCGCATCAGCAGGTGCTGGTTGAAATCCCCCTGGACTTTCCCGTGGTTTTCAGGGGAAAGGGTGCGATATCTGGCCCCAGGTTGTGTTCTCCTGTCCTCCAGAAAGTAGGGTCGCTTTTCGGGCCAAAACCCTGCGGGCAAACGACGGAAACAGACCTTAGCTCAAATCCTGGCAGGAAGGGCTATCCGGAGGGTACCCTGGGATTCAAAGGCATAGTTTCCGACCAAGGGGTAGCGTGAACTCCCTCGGAGGAAAGTGTCGTCGACCTCCGGTAGTGCAAAAACCCCTGGGGATCGACGACACTTCAAAAAACCCCTCTAACCCTCTTGACAGAGGGAAAAAGTTGTGATTTCATTTACATAAAGCGCACCTTGACAGGTGAACATGGTCTTCTCAGGAATCCTTATTTAAAGCCCACAAAACGGGTTTGTAGCCTACCTATGAGGGATGGAAACCTTACTAAAGGCTCACGCACAAACTCAACCGAGAAGTTTGTAGCCTACCTATGAGGGATGGAAACCCTTCCATTTCATTACCGGAACTGGTCTCTCAGTCAGTTTGTAGCCTACCTATGAGGGATGGAAACCATGGCGGAAACTTTAGGCCTACCTTCCCTACCAAGCGTTTGTAGCCTACCTATGAGGGATGGAAACGTTAGACTGAGAAAGCGTGCGATAAACCTTGAACTCGGTTTGTAGCCTACCTATGAGGGATGGAAACTCAAGGTCCTCGCGTGGAATACCTCACGCACACGTTTTTCTGGAGCCTACCTCCACCCCCGCAGCTATACCCGAGCGCCGGGAGGATTGGGTGCCTGTGAGGTGGACTGAAGGGGCGCCGAAAGACCCCGATCCATGCCGAGTCCCGAAGAAGGAAAGCGGGTATGCAGCTTCGGATCGCCCTCGGAAGAAAAGTACCCTCACCCGCTCCACGGCTTCTTTTACAGAGATTCCCAAAAAGTCTGGGCCACAAGAGAAGTATCCTGGTGTAAGCTACCCTGCACCATCCGGATAACCTTACCCCTTCCCCTTTTCCTTGAAACCCTGACCTCGGCCCTCCTAGAAAAAAGACAGCGTGCTCCTTGGGGATACCGTACTCCCTGTTCTAAGAATCAAGGTTGAGTCGCCTCTGGAGTTCTCCAGGAAAGTCCTCTGCGAGACACTCCCCTCTCGTGGCTTCAACGGAGGTGAGGAAAGGGAATGAGGGAAGGCTCTTCCTCCAGGGAGCTGTCACCCTCCTGGCCCTCGCCTACGATGCTAAGATTTGGGGAAAGAATGCCCAGGGGTTTGGGGTATTCAGAGCGGTGACGTTGTGCCAGGATGAGTGAGCCGCTCCGGGCTGAGGGCCGGAAGGCACTCGTTTGCCGTTTCCCTAAAACCCAAAGTGAACGGCCCCTCTGTGCGCATGCCCCACCAACAAAACTCCAGAAAAAATTTCCCCTTCCCCCGTAAAGCTCTGAGGCTCTCTGCCGATATTCTTGGAAGAGAAAAAGAGAGGAGGTTTCGGCCTTGCGGATTCGCACAAAAATTTCCCTGGGGTTCCTCGTCCTTGCGGTTCTGGCTGGTGTCACTGGAGTGATGGCCCTCTACGCCTTCAGACAGGTGAACCTGTCCTTTCAAGACGTGGAGGAGGCCTTCCCTCTCCTCTTGGCTACCTCAAGGCTCAAGGACATCCTCGCAAGCTCCAACGCCCTGGTCTCCTCGTACCTCGCTGAAAATGACCTTGAAAAGCTCAAAGCCTACGAGGCTTCCTTCGACAACCTCAACACCCGCTTCACCATGTACCTTGAGGCCCTGAGGCTGGGGAGTGCCTCCGGGGATTTCACCTCCCGCTATGGAGAGTTGTGGCAGGCTGAAGGCTTCCCCTACACCCTTACCCCTCTCCCTGAGGGGAGCAGCCTCAGTGCGAAACTCCAGGAACTCCGCACCCTCCAGGCCACCTATGCCATGAAGGTCTCAGCCCTCCGGAAGTCCTGGCAGGAACGGATAACGGTCATCAACACCCGGAACGAAAAGGCTGTAGCCATGGATGAGCCGGCAAATACCATCGTGAACTTCGTCCGCATCGTCGGAGATATCGTTGCCAAACAGGGGGATCCGCTCAACGAGATTTACTTCTGGCTCTTCCGCTCCTTCTACGGGGGCGAAGAGGAGAGTCGTGCCCGGGCAAACATTGGCTCGTATTTTGACAGCTTTCGCAAAGACCTGGAGCAAGCCGAGTTCTCAGAGGAAACCAAGAAAACCCTCCTTGAGCGCCTGAACACCCTTAGGGAAAAAACCGAGGTTCTCCTGAACTCCATGTACACTCCCCAGGCAACCCGAACCGATGAGGAGTTCATGGAATTCTATCGGGCCTACCGGTCTCTACAAAGCAGCCTGAATGCCCTGCGCTTAGACAAATGGGTGGACCGCCTCTACACCCTCAACCAGGACCGGAAAAACTACCTGCTCCTTTCAGGAGAGGCCAAGGAGAAAGCCCGGGAAGCGGTGGACAAGAACTTCGAGATTCTCGCCAAGTTCTTCGAGGGCGATTTCCTCAATATCTACGCCGCTGTTGCCGCCCAGACCATCGTGAACGATCGTTTCAAACCCCTCCGCGCCCTCTGGCAGGAAGTGGTGCAGCTTGATGCAAACCTCGCCCTCCTTGAGGGGCAGATCAGCCGCGCCATTGAGGAGATGCGTGGGATTGAGGAGAACCTCAAAGGCGCCATGGAGGCCATCAACGAGGAAGTTCGCAACCACTTCACCCAGGGGCTTGAGCTTGTAACCCGCACCCAGAAGACCCTCACCAGGCTCCTCTACCTCATCGTAGTCTTGGTGGTCGCGGTGGCAATTGTCTTGAGCCTCACCCTCTCCCGGAGCATCACAGTTCCTATTCGCCAGAGCGTGGCCTTCGCCAAAGTCTTAGAGTGCGGTGACCTCACCCAGCGGATGGACACGAGCCGCCGTGACGAAATCGGAGAACTCCTTGCCTCCCTTACCCAGGCTTCAACTTCACTGTGCCACTTCCTGAGTGAAGTGGCCTCCTCCTCCCGGGAAATCCTCAAAGCCATGGAGAGCCTGAAGCAGACCTCCCGGGAGATCGCCGAAACCGGTGACCAGATTGCCCAGACCATCGCCCAGGTGGCCAAGGGCTCAGAGGAGCAGAGCCAGAACCTCATCACGGTCTCCCAGAGGATGGAGGGGCTTTTGGCGGAGATGCGGGTGATGGGGGAGAAGCTCGTCCTCCAGGTGGAGAGAGCAGCCAAGACCTTAGAAGAGGTGGAACGGATTGAGGCCCAGATTCAAGAGGTGGGGGAGAACCTCAGGGAGGTGGAGAGCGCAGCTTCCCGGGCCTTCTTAGCCACCGAGAACGGAGAGCGGACCCTCGCCGAGGTGGTGCAGGCCATTGGGCACATCGAGGCCTCGGTGCTCTCGGTGGGGAAAGTGGTGGAGAAGCTCGGGGCAAGCTCCAGGGAAATCGGGAGCATCACCGACCTCATCACCGGGATCGCCGAAGAAACGAACCTCCTGGCTTTGAACGCGGCGATTGAAGCCGCTCGAGCAGGAGAAGCCGGACGAGGCTTTGCCGTGGTGGCCGAAGAGGTGCGCAAGCTCGCCGAGGAATCGGCTCAGGCTGCCCAGAAGATCGCCGCCCTCATCGCGGAAGTGCAGAGAGAGGCCGAGCAGGCCGTGCGCTCCATGGGGGAGAGCAGGGGGCAGGTGGAGGAGGGCAACAAGGCCGTGGAGAGAGCCCGGATGGCCTTTGCGGAGATCCACAGGGCCAACGAGGTGGTGACGGAAGAGGCAAAGCGCATCACAAGTTCTTTCCAGAAGGTGGAGGAGGCTGCCCGGAGCATTGCCCAGCTCTCCGAGGAGGTCACAGTCATCTCCCGGGAGAACGAGGAGCGGACGAGAAAGGTCATCCGCATGGCCGAAGAGGTCCACGAGAGCTTAAGCCACGTGGCCTCTATCTCCGAGGAGAATGCCGCTGCCGCGGAGGAGGTTGCCGCTTCCTCTGAGGAGCAGAATGCGGCTCTCCAGGAGATGGATTCCACCATCACCGAAACGGCAAAGCTTGCCCGGAAACTCGAGGAAGACCTTGCCCAGTTCAAAATCTGAACCCCGGTCGTTTCAGGCCTACGCCCGGTGGGCGGAAAGGAGGGGCGCACTTGCGGTGGCCCTGGCGTTCTCTGTGGCCCTGGGTGTCTCCCTCCTCTTCCTCTTCCTCTTCCTCTTCTCCTTCTCCACCACGGAAGCGGTAACCAGCATCGTCACCGAGAATGCCAAGAACGTCCGGGAAGCAGTTGAGAGGGTCTTCCACAAATACGCCCAGGCCTTCCGGGAGTTTATACTCTCCCTGAGAAACAACCCCGCAAACCTCGAGGGGAAAATCGCGGCACTCTCCACGCTTCCCGAAATTGAGGCCGTACACTACTACTTTGTGAGCCCCAAAGGCACCATCTACCGCACAAACTACCCGGGGGATCTGGGCCTCAACCTCGGGGCTTTCCCAGAATTCTGGAACGCCCTCAACGAGGAACTTGCGAAAAAGGGCGTTGCCCTTCACCCTTTTGCCTTAGAGACCCGCACAGGACGCATCCGGATGTACCTCTACACCCGTCTCCCGGAAGGGGATATTCTGGAACTTGGCTTCACGCTTCGTCCCGAAATCCTCGAACCCTTCGTTACAGGTCTTCTGGCCTTTCAACGGCTACCTTTTGTGGAATCCGTGGGGCTGTACTCTCCCCATTTCCACCCCGTAGCCTCCGCCTTTCCCGCTCTTCCCGAGCGCCTCAAAAACCGCATCGCCGCCGCACCGCAAAAGTGGGCCTTTGGCCTTTTCAGAAGAACCACAGTCCGTCGCCTTGCTGTGCCGCTTCTGAGCGGGGCCAGCACAGCACTCCTTGTCACCGTTACCTTCAACTTCCTTCACCTGGTCCTTTTCCTTGGCTTGCTTTCCCTTGGAGGTGTGGGCTTTCTCGCATACGTCAAGCAGCACCACCGGTGCTTTGCTGCACTCGCAGAAGACCTAAAGACCACAATGCTCTACCTTGAGGAGGAAGGGGAAGAAAGCTTCCCCGCTCTGCAGTTTTCCGAAACCCAGGCCATTGCCTCAGCCCTCAGGACGTTTCGGAAGGAAACAGAAGAAGCCTTCGCCACCTTTTCCAGCAAACTCGCCTTCATCGCCGAAGGGCATGACCCCCAGACCGCACGACACATGCAGCGGGTGGCGGAGATTACCAGAATCCTCGTCAAGGAACTCGGCCTCCACAATCCCGATATCGTCCGTTACGCTGGACTCCACGATATTGGCAAACTCTTCATCCCCCGGGAAATCCTTGACAAAGAAGGACCGCTCACCGACACAGAGTGGGAAGTGGTGAAGCTCCATACTCTCCTTGCCGGGGAACTCCTCGACCATCCCCGTCTTGCCGTGGCCCGGAACATCGCCCTGTACCACCACGAGAACTTCGACGGTACCGGATACCCCGAAGGCCTCAGGGGAGAAGAGATTCCTTTTGAAGCGCAGATCCTCAAAATTGCTGACGTCTACGATGCCCTGCGGGATGAGCGTCCATACCGGAGGGCCTTTTCTCACGAGGAGGCGCTGCGCATTATCACGAAAGGGGATGGACGGGTAAAGCCGGAACACTTCCACCCCCGGGTACTCTCAGCCTTCCTCAGGCGGGCAGAGGACATTCGCAGGCTCTACGAAGAGTAGTCCCCGAAAAGTATAATAGGAGGAAAACGGAAAGGGAGAAGAGACGATGCAGGAGTTCCTCCAGACCACACGGGGCATCCTCACCATCCTCATTCTTCTCGGTGTGGGGTATGCTCTGGCCCGCTTCCAGTGGGTCAGAAAAGGGGAATCAGAATTCCTGGCCCGCTTTGTGGTTTACATCACCCTCCCACCCTACATGGTCGTGAACATTACCACAAGCTTCACCAGGGCAAGCCTCCTTAACCTTGGGAAAGGCCTTCCCGTACCGTTCTTTTCCATGCTTTCCTCGTATCTCTGTGCCGTCCTTTTAGGACATCTGCTTCGCCTTCCCGCGAAGCGTCGGGGAATCTTCGTCGTGGCCTTTTCGCTCTCAAACACCATCTTCGTCGGGCTTCCTGTGTGCCAGGCCCTCTTTGGCGAGCGCGCCACACCCTTTGTCCTCCTCTATTACATGGTGAACACTACGCTCTTTTGGACTCTGGGAGCCCTCGGCATCGCGTCCTCGGGAAACCTGGGGCAGGGGTTTTCTTTCGCCGAAACTCTCCGGCGACTCCTCAACCCGCCTTTTCTGGCCTTCTTCCTCGGGGTGGTGCTGGTGCTCTTTGGGCTCTCCCTTCCCCCGCTTCTTGCCGAAACGGCAAAGCTCTTAGGAAACCTCACCACACCCCTTTCGCTGCTTTGCGTGGGAACCACTATCGACACGAAACACCTGCGGTTCACAAGGGATCTCGTGCTTGTGCTCCTTGGCCGATTCCTCATCTCTCCCCTCCTTGTCCTTGCCGTTGCTGCTCTCTTTCCTCTCCCCGAACTTATGAAAGAAGTCTTCATCGTCATGTCGGCCATGCCGGTGATGATGCAGTCCTCGCTCCTTGCCCGGGTGTACAGCGCCGACTACGAGTACGCCACTGGGATGATCGCCGCAACCACTGCGCTGAGTGCTCTGGTGATTCCCCTCCTCAAAGCGGGAATCCAGTATTTGTAGAACCTGTGGTATAATCGCAGGGACTATGAAGAGCGTTGAACTCATACTTCTCGCCTTCGGACTTGGGCTTGATGCGTTCTCCGTCGCCGTGGCCTTCGGGATGTGCCAGAAAACATGTCCTGTGGGGGCGAGGCTAAGGCTTTCGCTCTCCTTCGGTGCCTTCCAGTTCCTCATGCCCCTTCTGGGATTCCTGGCAGGGGCAAGGGTAGCGAACGTCATCGCCTCTTTCGACCACTTCGTTGTCCTTGGAATCCTCTCCTTCGTGGGGGTGAAAATGCTCCTGGAAGGCCTCAGGAGGGACGACACTAAGCCCTTCCCTGACCTGAGCCGGGGCTGGCCACTTCTTTTCGCCTCTTTAGCCACAAGCATCGATGCCTTGGCCGTAGGGTTTTCCTTTGCCCTGCTCCAGAAAGGGGTGCTCTTTGAGGCCCTGGTCATCGGCATTTTTGCCTTCTCTATGACGTACCTTGGGGTGTCTTTCGGATACAGAGTGCAGGAAAAGGCCATATTCTCTCGACCTGAGGTTTTCGGGGGAATAGTACTCATCCTCATTGGGTTCAAAGTGTTCCTTGAACACTTGTAGAGAGAAGGGGGAACCTTGCGAAAACAGTGCGTTTTTGGGCCGATTCTCTCCCGAAGGCTCGGGAGCTCTCTTGGGGTGAACCTCGTCCCCTACAAAACCTGTAACCTCGACTGCGTGTACTGCGAGTGTGGAGCTACGCTCAACCTCTCTATAGAACGGAGAGAGTACCTCCCCACTGTGGCGGTGATCGACGCACTTCAGGAAGCAGCCCTACGGCTTCGAGGGTATCCCCCATTCTGTGTGACCTTTGCCGGGTGGGGAGAGCCAACGCTCCACGCCCAGTTCGGCCGTATCGCCGAAGCGGCACGGCGGATTTTCCCAAAAGAACGCCTGGTCCTCATCACGAACGGGACGCTTTTTGCCCGCTTTCGGGAGCTCCTTGAGGAAATCCAGGTGTTCGACCTTATCATCCCGTCCCTTGACGCCGGAACCGAAGCGGTCTTCCAGCGTATCAATCGCCCACATCCCACCCTGAGCTTTGCCGAACACCTGGAAAGCCTGATGCTTCTGCGGCAACATTTTGCGAAAGACATCTGGCTTGAGGTGTTCATCGTTGAGGGCCTCAACGACACCCCCGAAGAGCTTTTGGCCCTCAGGACACACCTTGCCCGCCTTCGCCCGGACCGGATTCACCTCAACACCCTCGACCGGCGACCGGCATGCGCCTGGGTTCAGGCCCCGTCACGGGAACGTCTCGAAGCCATTGCTCGTTTCCTTGGGGGAGAGGTCATTCCTCCGCTCCAGGAGACGAGGACTTCCCCGCACGCCACAGGTCACGAGCGCTCCGAAGAGCAGCAATGTGCCCCTCGTGAGTGCCACAGCACCCCCCAATGAGCCGCACGTTGAGCTCGAAGAACCGGGGAGCAAGGGTGAAGAAATCCTCAGGGGTCTCGTCGTACACAACAGTCCCCTGGTCCACCCGGGGAATGCCGGCGTTGGGCTTAGCGGAAAAAGGACCGGGATGCTCTCTGGCGTACGCCTCGAAGACCTTCAGCGCTTCCCGAATACCGGTGCCGCAGTTTGCCCCCAGGATGACGTGGGGTTTTCCCCGGAAACCCTGCGCCACTTTAGTAGGAGTTTCCCCCATAAGGGTTACCATGTCTTCTCCCCGGGGCTCAAAGGTAAAGCTCACGATGGCCTCGCCACCCACCTCCTCCACTGCCTCAAGGGCGAGTAGCGCCTCGCGAAGGGAGCTGAAGGTCTCCAGGTGGAAAAGGCGTACCCCAATTCCGGCAAAAACCCGCACCACCTCCCGGAAGGCCTCAAGGGCGTCTTCCTCTTTGAGGTCACCGAAGGGCTCGAGGAATTCTCCCAGAGGGCCAACGGAGGCAGCAAGAAGGGTTCCGGAGTGACACGCCTGCCGGGCAATGGTCACGGCGCTCTCGAGAATTTCTCCAAGGTGTTCTGCAAGACCATGACGCCCAAGGCGAAAACGATTCCCCCCGAAGGTATTGGTCTGAATGACATCGGACCCACTGTCCACGTAGCTTCTGTGCACCGCTAAAACCGCCTCAGGGTGTGACAGATTCCACTCCTCGGGAGGATGTCCCGGGGGAAGCCCAAGCTGCTGGAGTCTTGTGCCCATGGCACCGTCAAACACGAGAATCCGCTCTTTGAGAAGGTCGCAGAGCATGGCTCTTCCTCCTTTCTGGGGGATTATATCAGAAATGTTCCACGTGGAACATTGCTTCCTGTGGTATTATCCTGAGGAAGGAGAAAGGAGGAGAGCTTATGGAACGTCTTGGGTTCATCCAGGCCGGATTTGGGCTTTTTGGAGAAGGATGGGCGGATCTGCTCCTCCGAAGCGAAGGCGTGGAGCTTCGAGCCATCGTTGATCCCTCAGAAGAGGCCCGGGAACGCTTTGCAAAACGCTTCGGAGATCGGGGGATTCCCTGTTTCCCCGCCCTTTCGGAAGCCCTGAAAAACGTCCAGGCCCAGGCAGTGCTCATCGTGGCACCCAACAGAGCGCACCGGGAGATCGCCGAGGAGGCCTTAGGAGCAGGACTGCACGTCCTTTCGGAAAAACCTCTGGCTGACACTTGGAAAAACGCCCTGGGAATTTACAACGCCTGGAAACGGTCGAAGAGGCTCATATATGCAGTGAGCCAGAACTACCGCTTCCGTCCCGAGATTCAGGCGCTGAAGAAGGCCGTTGCCGAGGGGGCGTGCGGAGCTATCGAATACGGAACGTATGAATTCCACGAAGAATGGCGGCTTGGAGGATGGAGAACCTCCATGGACTATCCCCTTCTTGAAGATATGAGCATTCACCACTTCGACATCCTCCGCTTCGTTCTGGGGAAAGAGGCCCTTGCCGTCCACATGGTGAGCTTGAACCCCTCCTGGAGCCCCTTTAAAGGCGGCGCGGTAGCCTCAGGGGAGCTACGCTTTGCCCAGGAGGTGCTCGTGCAGTACTTCGGAAGCTGGGTGAGCCGGGGCCACAGAACGAGCTGGAACGGGACCATCCGTCTTTTCGGGGAACACGGAACCCTGTCCCTTGAAGACGACCGGCTCTTTGTGACCGGAAAAGATGGCAAGCGCGAAGAAATCGTCTTCCCCCGCTACGAGACCGATGGGCGGGTTTTTGTGCTCCGGGAGTTCGTGAAAGCCGTTCTCGAAGGGGGGGAACCTTCCACCTCCTTGAGCGACAACATCAAGACCTTTGCCCTGACCTGTGCCGCGGTAGAATCGGCGCAAAGGAAAGAAGAAGTTGCCCTTCGTTACTACCTTGAAGAGCTCGACTCTTAGGGGTTAGGGGAATACTTTTCGGGCGAACATCATGTAGGTGGTGTGAGCCACCATCCGGTCAAAGGGTCGAAAGGTCAGGGGATTGGGCTTATACTCCCGGAAGAGGCTTTCCCACACGCTGATGGCAACGAAAGGAAGCGAGTGCAATCCCCGCAGTACCTCCATCACCTGCGAGGCCGTGGGAGAAACAATGGCGATCCTCCCCCCGCCTCGCAGGACTTCCCAGCATTGCCTGAGGTACTTCCAGGGCTCAGGAACGTCAAGGAAAAGGGCGTCCACCTCGCGCTCTTCAAAGCCCTCCTCAATATCCCGGAGGCGAATCACCACGCGGTCCAGAAGCCCCCACTCCTCAAGGTTTCGCTTAGCCACCACGATGAACTCTTCCCGCCGCTCGTACGCATAGACCTTTCCTTCCTCCCCCACAAGTCTCGCCAGTGCCCCGCACATGGCGCCACTGCCAAGCCCTACATCAATCACCCGATCCCTTTCTTTTACGTCGAGCATGAGGAGGATGTACCCGAGGTCCTTAGGGTACACAATCTGGGTCTTCCGGCGCATGTGGAAAATGTTCTCCACCACTCCGGGCTGGAGGAGAAAGGCCTTCTTTCCACCCGTTGTGAGGATGTACTCCCCAAACTCTCGCCCGGAGAGCTCCCCAAGGTCGATATTCCCAAGGTGGGTTCCCAGGGATTTCCCCTGCTCCACCCGCACGAGGTAATCCCGACCATCCTCAAGGAGGATATAGACACGATCGCCTTCGCAAATGGGCATACTTTGCCTCCTTCTTGTGGCATCTATTATAAACCATGCGCCGTGTGTTCTTTCTGTGGATAACCTGTGGATTTCTCCGCTCTTTGGAGTATACTCTTTTCTGAAAAAACGCTCGATCACCACTTTATCCACAAGGAAAAGCAATGGAAATGTACGTTTCCCAAACGTATACAGCGAAAATGTTCGAGCGACGTTTTAGAAAAATGAGCGAATGGAGTTGTGGATAACCTGTGGACAACCTGAAAAACGTCCTCCGCGAAGGAAGAGCATTCCTTGGCGTTTCGCTTTCTGAGGAACAGGAGGAACGAATACTCCTTTTCGTCCGTCTCCTCAACGAAGCCAATCGTTCCCTCAACCTCACCGGTTTCAAAACCGAGGAGGATATCCTCGTTGAAGGGATTCTCGATAGCCTCACGGCCCTTGCTTTAGAGGACCTGGTCTTTGTGGGGGAGAGTCTTCTCGATGTGGGGACGGGAGGTGGCATTCCAGGGATTCCCCTGAAAATCGCCCGTCCTTCTCTCAAGCTCACTATGGTTGAGGCCACGGCGAAAAAATGCCGTTTCCTCGAAACAACTCTCCGCGCACTCGGTCTTGAAGACGTGGACGTCCTGTGCGAACGAGCCGAAACCCTGGCGCATCATCCATCCCTCCGTGAACGGTTCGACCTTGTCACCGCCCGGGCCCTGGGGAGTCTTCGGGAAGTCCTGGAGCTCACCACCCCTTTCCTCCGCTGCGGGGGTCTGGCCTTTTACTACAAAGGCAGGGAAGCTGAAAAAGAGGTTGAAGAAGCTCGAAAAGCCCTGGAAGTGCTCCACTGTAGCGTCAGAACTCTGCAGGAAGTGGCCATCCCCTTCAGGTCCCGTAAGACCACCCTCGTCCTCGTCGAAAAGAAAGCCCCCACACCCCCTTCTTACCCCCGCCGGCCGGGGATACCCAAGAAACGCCCTCTGTGAGCAGACTGTGGACCCCCGAGGGAAAATCGGGTACAATACCGCTGAGGTGATACCCGTGGCCGTGCTGAAAGAACGGGTTGATAGACTTGAAGAAGCCCTTATGCGCCTTGTGTACGTCCAGCAGAAGACGGAAATCGAAATCCAGAACCTCAAGGATGAAATGAAGGCATTTAAAGAAGAAATGAGGATATTCAAGGACGAGATGAAGGCCTTTAAGGATGAGATGAAGGTTTTCAAAGACGAGATGCTGGCCTTTAAAGACGAGATGAAGGCCTTCAAAGACGAGATGAAGGTTTTCAAGGATGAAATGAAGGTCTTCAAAGATGAGATGAAGGTCTTTAAGGATGAGATGAAGGCCTTTAAGGATGAGATGCTGGATTTTAAAGACGAGATGAGGGTTTTTAAGGACGAAATGAAGGCCTTCAAAGACGAGATGCTGGATTTCAAGGAATGGTCAAAGAAGAACATCGAGAACCTCAATCGGCAGTGGGGACACCTGGCGAACAAGCTCGGCACCCTTGTAGAGGACATTTTTGCTCCCTCCATCGATATGGCCTTAGAGAAGTACTTCGGACGCCGTCCCTCTATCGTGGACGTGAAAAAACTCGTACGCAAGAACGGGAAAAGCCTGGAGCTCGATATCCTCGCCCTCTACCCCGAGGAACGAAGGGCCTTCGTCGTTGAGGTGAAAGCCGATCCCGACAGAACCGACTACATCGACCTTTTCCTGAAGAAACTCGAGGAAATCCCTGTTTTTCTCCCTGAACTTGCAGCATACACCGTTGTGGGTATTTACGCCGCGCTCAGCATGCGTGAAGAAACCGTCCGCCTTTTGACCAGAAAGGGGCTGTACGCCATGGTGGTCAGGGGAGACATTGTGGAAATCGTCAACTTCGACCAGGTAGCGGAAAGGAAGAACTTTGGGAAATGAACGTTCCACGTGGAACATTCATTTCCCGATGCAGAACTGGGAAAAGAGCGCCTGTAACACCTCCTCGTCCACTGCTTCTCCCGTGAGACGTTTCATCCCCAAAAGCGCCTCATCAACAAGAATCCCCACCACGTCAAGGGATGTCTCGCCCTCGAGAGCCCTCAGCGCCTCCTCAAGAGACTCAAGAATCCCCGTCAATTCCTCTCTCTGGCGAGCGGTAAGGAGCGCAAGATCCTCCTCAGGCCCCACAGAATGCTGCACGTACTCCACAAGCACTTGAAGCAGCGCTTCTTTCCCCTCTCCAGTCAGCGCCGAAACCTCAAGAATGGTCTCCCCCGGATAGAGCCTTTCAAGTTCCTCCCGAGAGAGCCTTGGGGGAAGGTCACTCTTGTTGAGGACCACAAGGTGAGGTCGACCCCGGACGGAGCGGGCAAGTTCCCAATCCTCAGCTTCCAGGGGCTGGCTCCGGTCGAAAACGGCAATGACGAAATCTGCTCGCTTGAGGTACGCTCTCGCCCGTTCTACTCCAATCCTCTCTACAGGGTCCTCACTTTCCCGAATCCCCGCGGTATCCACAAAACGGAAGGGGAACCCCTCAAGGAGCACAAGTTCTTCGATGGCATCCCGTGTCGTTCCGGGGAAAGGCGTGACGATGGCCCGGTCTCTCCCCACAAGGAGGTTCAGAAGGCTCGACTTCCCAACGTTCGGCTTCCCCACGATGACCACGAGCGTCCCTTCTTCCAGGGGCTTTAAACGGCTACTCTGGACGAGTTCTCTGCGGATTTCCTCAGAAAGCGACCGAAGGTTCTGACGAACAAACCCTACCACGTCGTCAAGGGGAACATCGGGGAAGTCACAGGACGCCACAAGGTACGCTCCCACAAGGACCAGGCATTCTTTCCACCTGCGGACCTTTTCGCCAAAGGCCCCGGAAAGATGCCGCAACGAGAGCTCGAGAACTTTTTCGGAGCGGGCCCGAACCAGGGTAACCACCGCCTCTGCCTGGAGAAGGTCGATGCGCCCGTTCAGGAAAGCCCGTTCGGTGAACTCCCCAGGACGAGCCAGGCGAGCCCCTTCTTCAAGACAGAGATCGAGCACCTTTCGCACAAGCAGGGGTCCCCCGTGGAGATGGAACTCTACAACGTCCTCCCGGGTGTAGCTCTTCGGTGCCCGCATCACCACACAGAGGGCTTCATCAAAGGGCCTTCCGGTCTTTGGATCGCAGACCTCGCCAAGGTACATCCGGAAACTCCGAAACTCTTCAACCCGTTTCCCGGAGCGGGCACGAAAAAGCCGGGACGCAATACGTACTGCATCCCGGCCGCTCAGGCGCACAATGCCAATAGCCCCCACCCCAAGAGGCGTGGCAACAGCCACAATGGTATCATCCCTCATGACCTTCTTCAGGGAGAGACGAACTTCCCTCGTTCCCCCGGGAACGAGCGTGCTTCTTCGCAGGCTTTTGCTTCCCCCCACTCCTCTTCTGGGTCTTGAGGTCAATGACTACCCTTCGGTGGGGCTCTTCGCCGACGCTATAGGTAACAACCTGCGGGTGGTCTTTGAGGGCAGTGTGAATGATGCGCCGCTCCCGGGCGTTCATGGGAGCCAGACGAACTTTCTTCTTTTCCCGCAAGACTTTTCGAGCCATCCGCTCGGCGAGCTTCCGAAGGGCTTCTTCCCGGCGCTTCCGGTATCCGGAAACATCTACTTCAAGGGGGAGTTCCCCATGACCCCGGCGGGCAAGGAAAGTCCTCACGAGAACCTCGAGGGCCTCGAGGGTTTCCCCCTTTCGCCCGATGAGCACTCCCGCGTCTTTCCCATCAAGAGCGCAGCGCAAAACCCCATCTTCCTGGGTCACGTTCACTGTGACCTCAAGGCCCATCTTTTCTACAAGCTCCCCCAGGAAACGGTCGAGGGACTCCTGAACCTCTGAGGAATCCCGGGCTGGAGCCTTCTGGGCTTCAGGTGGCGCAGTCTCCGGGGCAACCTCTTCCTCATCCTTCACCCACACCCGGACCTTCACCATCCGGGGGACGAAAACGCTCAGAAACCCTTTGGTCTCCGAGAGCACCTCGTATCCCAGCTGTTCCGGGGGAACGTCAAAATACCGCGCGGCCCGCTCGAGGACTTCCTCGAGGCTCTTTCCTGAAACCTCAACGCTTCTTTTCACGGCGCTTTCCCCCCTTTCCACCCTGCGAATTCCCCACCTGCCCTCCCGGTGAGGACGAAACAGGTAAGGCCGAAGAGGACCTCGTTCTCCGCAGCTGTATTTCCAGCATGTACTGCTGGAAGATGTAAAAGAGGTTGGAGACAAACCAGTACAGCAGTACCCCTGAAGGCAACCCCCAGCTGATGAACACGAGAAACACCGGCATAACCACCATGAGGAGGAGATTCTGCTGCGCTACCTCACCACCTGAAGGAGGAGTGCTGATTTTCTGCTGCCAGAACGTCGTCGCCCCCATGGCCAGGGGGAGAATGTAGTAGGGGTCAGGTCGGGAGAGGCTGGGGAGCCACAGAAACCCTGCCTGGCCGTAATCGTACGTCACAAGCACCCGGTAGAGGACAAAGAGGAAAGGGAGCTGGATAAGGAGGGGCAGACACCCCCCCAGGGGGCTCACTCCCTTTTCCCGGTAGAGCTTCATGATTTCCTGGTTGAGCTTCTGCGGGTCTTTCCCGTACTTTTCCTGGAGCTTCTTGATTTCCGGCTGCAGCTCCTGCATGGCCCTGGCTGAAAGGTTCTGCTTGTGAATGACAGGGTACAGCGCCAGCCGAATCACCACCGTGAGGAGGACGATGGAAATCCCGTAGTTTCCCGTAAGCTGATAGAAAAACCGGAGAACGAACTCCATGAGTTTGGCCAGACCATCCCAGATCTGTGCAAACACGTTCCATCACCTTTCCCGTCATTTCACCGGATCGTACCCACCGCGAGCATACGGATGGCAGCGGAGCACTCGCCAGAGACTCAGAAGAAGGCCTTTCCAGAGCCCGTACTTTCGCAACGCCTCCCGCGCGTACTCAGAACAGGTGGGCTCGAACCGACAACTGGCAGGAAGAAGAGGGGAGAGGTATTTCTGGTACCACTCAAGCACCCGGTCAAGGCCCTGCACGAGGGCTCGTTCAGGTCTCACCCGTCTTGTTCCACCCTTCCCAGGAGTTCTCCCATCCACCGGACAAGAAGGGGAAACTCCACCGAAGCGATGCTTTCGTCCCCCACGAAGACAAAGTCAAAGGGCTGGTCCTTCCAGATGGGGTAGTAATGGACACGAAAGGCCTCTCTCAGTCTTCTCCGGATACGGTTCCGGCACACCGCCTTCTTGCTCCGCCCCACAAAACACACCCGGACAGGTCCCGCTTCCCGCCGGTAGAAAAAAAGACGCAAAGGACCACTACCGATCCTTTTTCCTTCCTCAAAGATCCGGGCAAAGTCCTTTTTCCTCGTGAGCGTTTCCATCATACAGTGAGGCGCTTCCGGCCCTTTCTCCGTCTTCGGCGGAGGACTTCCTGCCCTCCTTTGGTCTTCATACGAGCGCGGAATCCGTGTTTTCTCTTGGCACGCAGGCGATGTGGCTGATACGTCCTCTTCATGGATTCTGCTTCTCCTTTCCCGCATGTACTGTGGTATCATTATATTGCAAGGTGAAGCCCCGGTCAATGGAGAAGGAGTTCAAGTAGCGAAAAGCCCCAGATTGCTCTGGGGCTTTTGGGGGAAAGAAGATCGGGGGAGGAATCTGAATCTTTTACCCTCCCGGATGGAGCTTAAGGGTTTCTTCTTTGCGGAGGATTTCTTTCCCCTGGTGCGCCATGACAAGTGTAAGGGCGTACTTTCCGGGCTCCAGGGTATTCTGCGACTCAAGGACGAGCACCCCTTCCTCACCGGGAAGAACGAGATCCGGACTCTCTCTTAAGACCAGGGTGAGGCTTGAGCCCGGTTTCACCGCAATAGCCCCCTCTGTAGATATCTCCTCCTGAATCCGCACAAGGGTGATGACACAGGAAGGCTGGAGGTGTGTGTTCCCCGTGTTCCGGAAGCGCACCACGGCCCGGGGACGGAACGTGGCCTTCTGGGGAGGTCCCTCAAGGACGAACTCAATCCCCGTAAGGTCTGCCTGAAGCATTTTCACCCCCTTCACGTTTTCAAGCACAAGGAGGGTGGATGCCCCAAAGGCCCTTCGGAGTTCTTCGGGAACGGGTTTTCCGTCGACACTTTCGGGGAGAAAATCAACCCGGACGTATTTGTCGCCTTCGGAGACACTGTCAGGACTCTTCACGGTAATTCGCACGGTCTTCGTTTTATAAGGGGCAATTTCCACCTGCTCCGGGGCGACTTCGACGAAGGAACTGAAGCGGGCGCTTTCGGCTTCCACCGGGTCAATGACAACACCCCGGGCGACGACCGTGTGAGAAGAGTCGTTGTAGAGCACCACCGTGAAAGAACGATTGGCTCCCGGAGAAATCTTCCCCTCGAGGATCTCCTTGCTGACACTGAGAAACACTGGATTCACCGCAGCAATGCCCACATCCTGGATTTCTCTTTTTCTTTCCGCCACCTCTTTCCCCTCGACGTGGAAAATCGTTTTTGCTTCTGCTCTGTGGACTCCTCCATAGTCGATGACTGCTAAAGCCGCATAGTCCCCGGGCGGGAGGTTCCCCGTATAAAGGGTGACGAAATCAAGAGAAAACCCGGGGAGGACCCGGCCCCGTCCACTCCCCAGGGGAGACTCAATCACCCTTTTCCCAAGGGCATTGGTCACGATGAGTTTCCCTTTCCCTTCGATGATATCCCTGCCACGGTTTGCGAGGGTGGCGGAAAACCTCAGCCCTTCTTCGGTTCTTTTCACCTCGAAGGCCTCGATAACCCCGAATTTCCCACTCCAGCGCTGGGCAACGCCTCGCCGTCGTACCCGGACAAAGAGGACGTTACCCAAAAGGACGTCAACCCTGGTTTTCAATACCGCTGCCTGCTCCTGGAGGGCGGTTTTCTCCTCTTCGGCTGTAGCTTGAAAGACGATCATAGCAGTGTACAGACCAGGTTTAGCGCTGGGGGGAACAGTGAGGGTGGCCCGGATCTCTTTCCCTCCAAAGGGAGGCAACATCAGGGTTGCCTCTTCCAGGCGAACCCAGGCAACACAGGAATGCTGAGGGTCCAGGGTATCCTCAGGGCCTGCGGGACGGTACGTACCGTCCCGTTCCTCCACAGTCCCGGCCACAAAGGCCTGGAGGCGGATTTCCTGAGCGCTTTCGTTGAAAAGCGTGCAGACGAGCTCTTCTTTGCTTCCGGGAAGAAGCTCAAGGTTAAACGAGAGGGGACTCATGGTGAGCCCCACACCCCAGGAACAGGAAGGCAAAAGGAGGAAGGCAAAAAGCAAAAGGCAAAACCCGAAAAGCAGGACCTCTCTGGTGCCCCCGGGGGCACCAGAGAGGGAGAAACTCAGCTTGGCTTCACCCATGGTTTTTGCTCTTTCAGCGTAACGCAGATTGTCGCACCATTGGGGTCCGCGTACTCACAGGCAGGAGTGAGGTGAGAAACCTCGATCTTGTTGTAAATCCTGAAGACATAGCCTAAAATCGGCTCTGTGATGGACCTGGTTCCGTTGAAGTCCGACGCCCGAACCCACTGAGGCCATGGGCCACCCCACTGCCAGTACTTGTAGTAGGTGGGAATGGTCTCGTTTGCGTCCGTCTTCTTCAGGTCCTCAAACCCGGAAAACACGAGATCCACGTCGCCATTGCTTGTGAGGCACCCGAAAAGCCATTGGGTGTCGTAGCAACCGGGCTTCAGCACATACCATTTGATCTCCGTGGCAGAAAGGCTCAGGGTGACCCACTGGGCGACGGAGGCTTCAACCTTCACCTTTGCGCAGGGATCCAGGTTGCAGGAGAAGAAATAGGGCTTGGTAATGACCGCCCAGGCGCCTTTCGGGTAGATGCACTGAGCCCCGGGGATATCAACGTTGACAGTATTGGTGGAGTCATCCGGGCCTATGCCGAGGATTCGGGCAAGCTCTGCCTGTTCCTCGGAGGTGAGTTCATTCGGGATTTCCTCCTCTGCCCAGGCCACTGCGCCCACAAAAAGTAAACACACCACAACACCCAAAATCACAAACCACTTCATGCTCCTCTCCTCCTTTCAGGTGGAATCCTGGTTACCACTTTCAGACTGATTCTTGCCCTCGTTCCCTCCCTGCCTCTCACCTCCCTCTGGGGGTATTATCGGGGGGAAAGGAAGGGAAGAAATCGACTGAAAGTCCCGAAAGACCACCGGATAGTCTCAAAAAAAGAAAAACACTCGTAAGACGAAAGTCCCAGGAAACGCTACGGTAGGGCCAGGAAAACCTTTAAAGCGCCAAGGGGACGGGGTCGCCGGCGGTCCTCACCAAAGACCCGAACTTCAACCTCGTACTCCCCCAAAGGAAAAGGCTGTTTCTCCCACTCCACCGTAATCTTCCGCACTCCTCCAGGAAGGATGAGGAGGTTTTTCTCGTTTTGGGGAAACACGGCGCGGTGGAGGAGTTCCCCCTCCCTGGTTCTCACGAGCACCTCACCCCACACGCGCACGTGGACATTCCCAGCGTTCTCAAGGGAGAGTCGCAGGCGCTCTCTGTCTCCCCCCTCCACCACCACAGAAATCCTCTCGGTCTTTCGGATGCGGGGAAGAAGGAAAAGGAGCGTCCCCGTGCGAATGCTCACAGCGACCCCCCCGTTTCCCTCCGGGACCGTTTCGAAGACTACCGCCCCGTACCGCCCCTCACGAACGTCCGGGGGAATCTTCAGCCGGAGAAAGACTTTTCTCCTTTCCCCTGGCCCCAGCGTGAACACCCGCGCATCCTGCAGGACGACACAGGAAGAAAGAGAAAGGGGGCTGCTTCCCTCAGGGAGCAGGAGAATCTCCCCTTGGGGAGAGAGGGCGAGGTCGGCAAGAAAGCACCGAACAGCAACCGCTACCCCGGCAGCGTTTTTGACTTCTATGGCAACGCGGCGGTTGACCCCGCTGCCCATCTGTACCTCAAGGAAAGGTGGCGAAACCCCGAGGGCGATGCTTCCCAGAGCATACCCTGGCAAAAGCAGAAAAAACGTAACCTCAAGGACGATAAAACACTTCCACAACGATGGTCCCGACATATTCCCCGGCCCTGTCTTCATGGGTGATCTCAAGCTGCAGGTCACACCTTGCGGTGTATGCTATTCCCCCCGCTGAGGTCTCAAAGAGGAGGAGCTTCTTCCCGTTGAGGAACCGCACGAAATTCCCGGCTTCCTTCCCCTGTTCGGCGATGGCAATAGCAAGGCGCTCAGGGGGAATTACCGTGGCTTTTTCCTTCCCCTGGAGGGGTTTGGCCTCGGCAAAGACTTGCAGGGGGGTATTCGTCACCACCGAAAGCACAAGGGGGTTATTTGCCCGGTATGTACCCGGACCGCGGTCACAGTCAAAGACGACCGCCGGTTCACGGCCGGGAAGGGCCTGTCCTTTTCCATCGGCAAGGTTCACCGTAACGTTCACATAGGGATGGATGGTGGCTTCGACCCGGATGGTCGGTCCCTGAAGAACCTCCCAGACTGTCTCCCCAAAGACCGGGAGAGGGAAAAGGAGAAGAACAGGAACGAGGAGAATTCCAAAACGCCGCACACAATCACCGCCCTTTCCAGGAGCTCTGCAGAAAGGGTAGAAGAACAAGTGGTACCCCTGCATCGGGCAGAAGACCTATTCGCAGGACGAAAAGTCCCAAAAGCCTCCAGGACCCTATTCTTCGAGGAATCCCTCTTTGAGGGCGAAGACGATGAGCTTGACCCGATTCTCGATGTTGAGCTTGGTGAGGATGTTGGTGAGGTGGTTCTTTACAGTTTTTTCGGCGATGCAGAGTTCCTCAGCAATCGCAGCGTTGTTCTTCCCCTCCACGATGGCCCGAAGGATTTCCCGTTCCCTGGGCGTCAGGACCTGGAAGAGAGAAGAAGGCTTCCTCCCCCGGCGGACGTAAATTTTTTTGAGCTCACCGACGACGAGAGGTGCAACCTCCGACGCGATGACGATGTCACCCTGAAGAGCAGCCCAGATACCCTGGAGAATCCTCGGGAAAGGAGCGCTTTTCACGAGATACCCCATGGCGCCGGCCGTGATGGCCCGAAGCGCTGTCTCTAAGGTGTCATCCACGGTGAGCATAACTGCCTTAAGCTGTGGTGCCTTCCCCTGGAGCCTGCGCACGAGATCCACACCATCCATATCCGGAAGGTGAACATCGACAAGGGCGAGATCCGGCCGCTCAAGAGGAATCTTCTGCAGAGCTTCATAACCATTCCGGTACACCAGGCACCGTTTGACATTCCCCTGGGCTTCCAGAAGCCCTTTCAGGCCCTCGGCGAAAAGCAGGTGATCGTCCACGATAGCCAGAACTGGAAGGGTTGTGAACTCAAAGGGGTAGTCACCAGTGAACAGGGAAAACCACCCCAATCCTTGTTCCCCGAGAGGACCGAGAACGAACGCGCACCATACCTCCGAGGGCAGCTACCCGCTCCCGAATCCCCCGAAGACCAAAAGTACGCTCCTGCAGGAAGGCTTGTTCCGGACAGAACCCCTTCCCGTTGTCCCACACCACGAGGTACACGGCATTCCGGAAGCGGCCGATGGTCACCCGAAGCGCTGTTGCTCCGGCGTGTTTCCAGACGTTCATGAGGCACTCCTCGAGAATAGCGAAAACCTCTTTCCGTACCGGGAAAGGCAGGTACTCCTCGGGGATGCTTATCCGAAGATCGTAGTGCACCCCTTGAAGGCCAAAGAGGTAGTCGAGCCTCTCGAGGAGCGCCTCCCGGAGGGCAAAGCTTCTATCCTCCTGACCTTCTCCCCGGAGTTCCCGCAATATCTCCCGCGCTTCCCGACAGGAAGAGGACAAGAAACGCTCTAAGTGAAGCAGCACGGAAGCCTCCTCCCCCCGGAGCATCTCCCTGAGGGCTCTGCAGCACATCTCGGCCCCCGCAAGACTCTGGGCAACTCCATCGTGGAGGCTCCGGGCAATACGGAGCCTCTCCTGCTCCACAATGCCCATCCGGGCCCTCTCGCACAATGCAAAGCCCTGGAGCATCCCCGCAGCAACACCGCTCAATATGGCAAGGAATGTTCCAAGGAGTCTTGAAAAGGGAGCATCCACAAGGGCCACGAAAGCTCCCATGAAACACCCCCGCCAATACAGGGGAGAAACCAGCACCTTCCAAGAGGCTTGCCCGGAGAGAGAAAGAAGCCGCAGGACGCTCCGGGCACTGCACACCACAGGATGCTTCTTCCGGAAAAGGGGGAGGAAAATTCGACCAAGTTCTTCCCGAGCCTCGGAAGAAAGGACCCTCGCAAGTTCCCGGGGCACCACGATGGTGTACTTTCCCGTGGGGAGGAGGGCAAAGAGCGCCGCGTACTTTGTCGGCACCATCACCTGAAAGGCCCGCAGAATAGTGCGGACCAATCCCTGAAATCCCGTAGTCCAGTCACAACCACTGAGCACCCTTGAAGCCTTCTGCACCATCCGCACGAGATGCTCCTCCTCAAGGCCTCCTCTCAGTTCTTTCAAAAATCCCGAAAACTCTTGCAGGAGATCCTCAAGGAAAAGCAGAATCTCCGGAGAAAAACATCCCTCGCGCCTGTTGAGGGAGAGGACACCCAGAACCGTTTTGCCGTCCCCTCCCCGAAGAGGAACGCACACCGAGGAGGTATCCCTGCATCTCCTGTACGGCAGGGATAGGGGAGGGCTGTGCAAGGCATCGATGATGACCCCCTGTCCCTCCTGGAGTACGTGCGCCGCCACCCCCCAAGAAGGAAGATACGGAGAATGTCGCAGACGCTTGGGGTAAAGACCAAAGGCGGCAACAACTCGGAGTTTCTTCCGAAAGGGGTCAAAAACGGCAAGGGTACCCGAAGAAGCACAGGATTTCCGAAGGATTTCCCGAAGCACAAAGAGCGCCGTTCGGCTCTGTGGGAAATCGGCACACCAGGCCTCTTCCTCCAAGAGGCATTCCACCTTTTCCCCTCCTTCCCCCCTTAGAGTAAAGTTGTGTTTTTGTTCACTTTTTAGAGTCTCAAAATACTTCACCCCTTAGTATACTATACCGCAAGTTTACTCCCCGGAAGGGACTTTCGGCCTATGAAAAAAGATAAAAGGTTAGGACTTTCGGTCGAACAAAAGGGGACCGCAAGAGGATGCCGGAGCACAACCCCTCTGGTTAGCTATGGGAAGGAAGGAGGTATGCACCGTCATCCGGGTCTTTCTCCTTGACAACAATCGCCTCTTCCTCGAGGGGCTCGTGTTCCTTTTAGAGAAACGGGAGGACATCAAAGTCGTGGGTGTGGCCACAAAGGCGCGAAACGTCCTGCGTTCCATTGAGAAGACCTCTCCGGATGTGGTCGTCATGGATTTCGTTCTCCCTGACGCAAACGGCGCGCACCTTGTTCAGGAAATTCGCAGGCGATGGAAACACATCCGGGTCGTCATCCTCTCCCTCTATGACAACCAGGACTTCCAGGAAGAGGCGAAAAAAAGCGGGGCCTTCGCCTACCTCGTCAAGGGAGGCCCTATCGAGGAACTCCTTTCCACGCTCTACGCCGCCTCTGAAAACGGGAGGAGGGACAGACTTTGATTGCGGGATGGAGGATGGCAAAAGCCCTGGCCATCCTGGTGATCCTGGGTGTTTTCTTTGGGGATACCCGGGGAACCCGGATGGGGGCTCAGGAAATCCCTGCCTTCGTTCCTTTCCCCCAGAAACTCGTCTTTTCTGGGGTGAAACCGGGAGAAGAAAGGACCACGGAGTTCTCCCTCGCCCTCCAAACCGGCGACACATCCTGGGCGCTTTTCGTCGCCCTCAAGAGTCAGGAAACCATCCCCCAAGGGGTGCTCCTCCTCAGGGCACCAGGAGAGAAGAACCCCCTTCCCCTCTCTCCGACGCCTATCCTCATCCTCCAGGGAACCCAGCCAGCGCCCCATGGGGTCACCGTGGGTGGCTTCACGCTCACTTTTGCACCCTCCTGGGCAATGGAGGCTGGGGAGTACACGGCGAATCTCGTCTTTTTCTACCAAAGAACGGGAGGACAACCCATGCCTTTACCGCAATCCCTTACCCTTGTCCTTGCTGTTCCACCGGCCTTCCAAGTTGAAATGCAGGAAGCCCAAAAGGACATCGCCCTCGAGGTTTCTGGCCCCCCTGGACTCTATTCCCTTACCCCAGCCCTGTCACTGTCTGCCCGGGCCAACGTCACCCCATGGACGCTTCTTCTCTCCACCCGGGGTCTTACGGGAGAACAGGGAGGGCACATCCCTCCCGAGCGGGTGTTTGTCAAACTCGGGAAATCCCTGGTCTCTTTCCAAAATCCGGTGGTCGTCCGTACCGCCCGGGCAGGAGAAACGGTGACTCTTGCGAATCTCCTGCTTTTTGTGGAGACCAGGGTGGAGGATCCCCCTGGTCAGTACAGGGGAGAAATTGCTATGGCCTGTTCCTTCAGGTCAAAAGGAGGGGTTCAATGAAGTCGCCTTTTCTGCGGCTGTTTTTTACGTTATGCTGTCTGATCCTCGCGTGTGTTGCCCTCGCCCACGGCGAAGAAGCGGAAGAACCGCTGATCACCAATGTCTTCGTGGACACCGATATTCGGGAAGCCCTGCAGGACGTGGCGAGCCAGGCGGGAATCCCCATCCTCGCCGATGAGACCGTCTCAGGATACGTAACCCTGGAGCTCTCTGAAGTCCCCTTAAGCAGGGCTCTGGAAATGATGCTCACGCCTTTTGGCTGTGTGGCCGTCAAAATGGACGGGTACTACCTCGTAAGTTCCGGATCCCCCGAGAGCCCCGCGTTCCGGAATATTGCAAAAAGCGAACGCATCAACCTCAAGGACCTCAACGCCGAGGAAGCCCTGGCACTGCTTCCGGACTTCTACGCCCAGTACGCCAAAGCCATTCCCGGGAAGCGCTTCATCACTGTGACCGCTCCTCAACCCATCATCGACGAAATTCGACGGATTCTCGCACTTGCAGACGTCCCAAGAAAGCAGGTTGTCATCGATGCCGTGGTAACAGAGGTTTCAGGAGAAGCAGCCAGGAACCTGGGGATTGAGTGGGGCGGTGCAACCACGGGACCCTATGGACTTCAGTTTGGAGAGCTTGCGAGCATCGGGGGGCTCTTCCAGCGCCTCGAGCGGGTGGTCGCCACCATTCATCTTCTCGAAAAGGAAGGAAAGGCCCGCATCCGCTCGAATCCCCGCCTGGTGGTCCTTGACGGGGAGGAAGGAGAAATCCGGGTTACCCGGGAGGAATACTACGCCATCGTCACCGGAACCGCCACCTTCCCCACAACGAGCCTTGAAACCATAAGTGCCGGGGTCATCCTAAAGGTCCGGCCCTATGTGGTGGATGGAGAGGAAATCATCCTCACCCTGAGTCCTGAGGTGAGTAACGTCGTGGGGGCAGGGCTTCAGGACCTCCCGGTGGTGAGCCGCCGCATCGTGTCGACAACAGTCCGGGTGAAAACAGGAGAGACCCTGGTTCTTGGAGGGTTACGCCAGCTCATCGAAGTCACCACCGAAGGGAAGGTCCCCCTCCTTGGAGACATCCCCATTATCGGGGCCCTTTTCCGCCATAAGAAGACAACGAGCGAGGACAAAGATGTGGTCATCCTCATCACCCCGAGCATCCTGTGAGAAATGCCTTTTGTTTTTTGCGCTTTCTGTCCTCAGCATGCTTTGCGTTCCTCCGAAAAGCGAGGCAAAGACCGTCACGCTGTTTTGCCCCGACATCCCCCGAAAAGAGGCCATCCTCACCGTGGCCTTCCAGGCAGGGGTGGAAGTGGTCTTTTTTGAGGACGTCCCCGGAAGGGTGAACGTACGCCGGGAATCCATAGCCTTCGAGGACGCGCTGGACCTCATCCTCCAGGGAACCGGAATCGTGTGGCACGAGAAGAACGGGGTGTACTACATTGGCACACCAGAGGAGGGCACACCCGAGTACCTCAAAATAAGCGATGTCGAAACCTGCACCACCCGCTTCAGAACGTCCCGGGAAATCCTCGCGCTCCATCCGGAGTTTGTGGGGAATCTCCTCCCCACCTCGCCGTTTCACTTTCTCGTCGTCGGCCCAAAGAGGGTAAGGGAGGCGATAAAGGACACCGTTGTCGCACTTGACCGTCCCCGGGAGCACATCCTCCTCAGGGCTGCCGTTTTTGAGGGTGGGGAAAAATCCCTCGAGGATTCGGCATTTTCCTTTCCTGACACCCAGAAGCTTTTCACCTTTCCCCGCCTCGACCATAGAGAAAGACTTCAGGGACAGCTAACCCTCAGGGAGGAAGAAGAAAAGGCAATCCGGCGCCTGGAGCAGGAACTCCTCGTCCTTGAAGGGGAGTGGGGAGAAAGCCGGGTAGGGGAGAGGGTGTACTACAGGGTAGAGGAGGGGGGCCTGGGGGCCTTAGAGGTCGTGGAACTCGGCACGGGCCTCCGGGCACAACCCCTGTGTCGCGAGGACAGACGCATTGTGGTGAACCTGGAAGTCGAGGTGACGGATACCGCAGGGGAAAACCCCCTCACCGTGGTGCGGAGGACCTTCAAAACCTCGGCAATCCTTGAGGAAGGCGTGGTCACCCCCCTCGTTCTTGAAGCGTACGAGGAAATCCAGAGCAAAGCCCGGAAGCTCTTCGAAAGCCGGTCCGCAAAAAGACGCCCGGAGAGGGAAACACAGAGCGAGAAGCTCGTGCTCCTTGTGGAGGCGAAAAGGCAAAATCCCCGGGGCGTTCCATCCCTCGTTCACCTTGAGGGACCACCACTGGAGTTCCAGGCCACCTCGCCAGCAAGAGACCTCCGGGGTACCCGGGCATTTTTGGAGTACCGCTCTCCCGGACCTTTCCTGAACGTGGGTTTTGAAACCACGTGGGAGGAGACGGTGGAAATTCGCGGGAACCTCCTGACCAGCTTCTCCGGAAAGCCACTCTGGGGAAGTCTCGAACTTGTGTACCGTGTTGCAGGAGAATCCCTCGGCATCCGCTGGGAAGGAACACCGGAAAACCAGGGGTGGTCGGTGTTTTTCGAGAGCCGGAAACAGGACCGGAACGACACCACGTGCTTTTTCCGCCTCGGGACAGGATGGGTGGGAGAGGACACCGTGGGCTTCGTGGCCCTGGGTGGAGCGCACAGACGGGGGAATTTCTCCCTTGAGGGAACACTCACCTGCCAGATGGCCTCCGCCACAAACCTCTGGCTTGACCTTGAGGGAAGATTGCGGGTGGGCAAAAACACCTCGCTGGTTGTCGGCTACAGCGGTCTTCTGGCTGGAGAGAAAACACCCCTCGATGACCTGCGTTTTGAAGGGTTTTTTGTGGGGTTGCGGATAACTTTCTGAGGAGGGGAAAACATGCGAGGGTACCTGATACCGTTTTGCTGTTTCCTGGTGGTGCTGGTCCTTTCAGGGTGTAACTGGTTCGGTAAGGGGCTTTTGAACGTCATCAACCCTGAGGCTGAGGTGCGGATGTACTATGTCTTTAACACACCCCCAGACATCGGAGGACCGGAAAAGTTCGAGCTCCTCCAGGGACTGACCTTCGACCTTGTCGTGTACCCCCTGAATGGAGTAGGGTTCACCATTGAGCGCCTGACCTACACCTATACCACAGAAAAAGGCGAGGTCGCCGAGCTCGCCAAGGACCTGGTGCTTTCCTACTACGTTCCTCCCAATGTCTCCCCTGAGCCCACCATTCCTCAACCTGGGGAGGCCAGCCCCTATGTCCTCACGAACCTCCCGCTCTTTTTCCAAGACACCATCGACTACCTCTGGAAGAACTACGGGATGAAAAACCTCTTCCTTACCCTCAGAGCCTCGCTACGGGATGATGCCGGCCACACCATGATGAAGACCATCGTGGCGAACTTCCCAGTGCTCCAGCTTGGGGAGGACTTCTGGCCCCCCACCGAGGTTGCGATTGAGCCGAGTAACCCAAGCGTCCCCGCCGGAACCACACTCACCTTCCTTGCCCGGGCAAAGGACGAGTCCACAATCGTCTCCTATCAGTGGTTCGTGAACGGCCGACCCCAGGGATGCGCAGGGGGCACCCCCACCTTCGCCTACACCTTTACGGAGGCAGGAACCTACACCATCATGGTGAAGGTGTGCGATAGGTCCGGGAACTGTTCTTTTGGTCTTACCACCGTTACGGTCACCGCAGCATAGGGAGTTCTGGTAGAATAGGAGTATGCCGGAACTCCCAGAGGTTGAGGTCTTACGGAGAGAACTTGAGCCGTTCCTTCGGGGAAAGCGCATCGTTCTGGTGGAGATTCGGGATCCTCGCCTCGGCTTCCCGAAAGAAGCAGCGGAAGGAAAGACCATCATTGGGGTCAGGCGCCTGGGGAAGTACCTCCTTTTTGGCCTTGCCGAAGGAGGGTGCCTGGCGCTGCACCTTGGGATGACCGGGAAACTGCTTCTCGCAAAAGCGAACACTCCGCAAAGGCACGAGCGAGTGGATATCCTTTTGTCCTCTGGAGAGCACCTCCTCTTCTGCGACACCCGGCGGCTCGGGAAAATTGCCTTTCTCCGGGAGGAAAAGGAACTCTCCGAAAAACTCGGCCTTGACCCTCTGTCCCCGGCGTACACCTTGGAGAATGTCCGGGCTCTCCTTGAGGGGAAGAGGCGTCTTAAGGACTTCCTCTTAGACCAGAGAGGCATCTGCGGCATCGGCAATATCTACGCAAGCGAAATTCTCTTCCGGGCCCAGTTGCATCCTGAGCGCACTCTTTCGTCGCTCTCTGAAGCAGAAAAAGCCAGACTCTTCGTCGCCATCCGGGAGGTCCTTGAGGAGGCGATTGAAGAGCGAGGAACCACCATCCGGGACTTCCGGCGCACCTTAGGGGAAGAGGGGAACTTCCAGCATCTCCTTGCGGTCTACGGAAAGAGCCACTGTCCCCGCTGCGGGACCCCAATCGTGCGGAAGGTCATCGCCTCCCGGAGCACGTACTTCTGCCCCCGCTGCCAGCCTCTGGAAGGCGAGGGGGAAACCCCTGATGCATGAATGACGTTTTTCCTGTAAACTATACCTCCAGAGAAACAGGGCGAGAGGATGAATGGAGATGGCAGCGGTGACGATTAAGGACGTGGCGAAGAGAGCAGGGGTAACCGTGACCACCGTCTCCCGGGTACTGAACAACAGAGGATACATCAGTGAAGCCACCCGGGAAAAGGTATACCGGGCGATGAAGGAGCTCAATTACCAGCCGAACGAAATCGCCCGGTCCCTCCTGCGGAGACGAACCAACATCCTGGGCATCATCCTCCCCACGGTCGTCCATCCTTTCTTCAGTGAACTGGCCTTCTTCATTGAGTACTACGCGTACGAGTACGGGTACAAGGTCATGCTCTGCAATTCACAGCTCGACCAGAAAAAGGAAAAAGAATACGTTGAGATGCTCCGCGCAAACCAGGTCGACGGTATTATCATGGCCAGCCACACCTTAGAAGTGGACGAGTACCTGAGTCTCAGACTCCCCCTGGTCACCTTTGACCGGCAGATTGCACCGGACATCCCCTTCGTGTCCTCTGACAACTACTTGGGGGGGACTTTAGCCACCAACCTCCTCATCGACAGGGGGTGCAGGAAAATCGCCCACATCTGCGGCAATCTCCGCCTCAATATGCTGGCAAACCAGAGGAACAAGGCGTTTGTCGCCACCGCGCAGGCCAGAAAGGTGGAATACGTGACCGTGGAAACGGACCTTAACGTCTTTGACATGCGCCAGTACGATACACTGGTTCTCAGGCTTTTTGAAGAACATCCCGACGTGGAGGGTATCTTCGCCGGAAGCGATGTCATCGCCGCCAGCGTCATTAAAATCTGCCACCAGCGGAAAAAGAGAATACCTGAAGACATCAAGGTCGTCGGATACGACGACGTGAGCATTGCGTCCTTCCTCACGCCTCAGCTCACGACCATCCGGCAACCCATTGAGGACATGGGGAGACTGGCGGTGGAGCTCATCCACAAACAGATCAACAAAGAAGCGGTGACGGTTGAGAACGTCCTCCCGGTGACGCTGGTGGAGCGGGAGACGACGTAACTTTTGTGTCAAACGGTTAGTAGAACCTTCCGGAATGTTCACCCTTCTTGCTCTAGAGTGGTTCTTTATCCTGCGCGGAGATCTCCCCTGCTTTATGTCAAACGCTTGACATAAAGAATTCCCTTGTGCTATGTTTGCGCTAGAACACGATCAAGGGGGGCGAGACCGTGAAAAAGCTGGTACTTCCGGTGCTCCTTGGCTGGCTTGTGCTCGGCATGGTGTTCCCGGGAACCGCAGGAGCGGAAACCGGGCACCGGATGACCGTACGAGATGTCGTCAACGCCATCATTCGGTACTCCGTCGGTGACAGAGAACTCCCCGTGAATGACAGACTCATCGCGGGAAGTTACGACACTGAGGTGACAGGAATCGTTGTCACCTTCATGGCCACCGTCGACGTCATCCGGAAAGCTGCAGAGCTTGGAGCAAACCTCATCATCACCCATGAGCCAACGTTCTACACGGGAGGAGATGCCACAGACTGGCTCGAGAACGACCCGGTGTACCTCGAGAAGAAGAAACTCATAGAGTCCCACGGAATGGCCATCTGGAGGTATCACGATTACATGCACATGGCACAGCCCGACGGCATCTATGCGGGGCTCTGGAAAGAAATCGGTTGGGACCAGTACCTGGTGAGTACAGACAACCCCTGGATTTACGAAATCCCGCAAACCACCCTGGCCGACCTGGCGAGATTCTTCAAAGAGAAGCTCTCTGTGGGTGTTGTGCGCATTGTGGGGAATCCCGACATGAAAGTCTCAAGGGTCGGCATCCTCGTCGGTGGAGGCAGCCTCGGTCTTGGGAGGGAAGAAATGCCCATGCAGGTTATGCAGCAACACAACCTGGACGCCGTGGTGTGTGGGGAAATCTATGAATGGACGCTTCCTGCCTACGTCAACGATGCCACCATGCTGGGGCTGAATAGAGGAATCATCGTCCTCGGGCACGAACGGACCGAAGAATGGGGTATGAAACACATGGTGGCATGGCTTCAGCCCCTCGTCGGAGATATCTCGGTGACCTTCATCAGTGCAGAAGAGCCCTTCCTCTACCTTACCGATGGGGGCATCCTGAAAGGAGGGCAGGATGTACATTGATGCCACACTGGAGTCCTCAGGGGGCTTCTGTCCCCGGACGCGCACGGGGGAACTCAGTTGTTTCGTCGCTTTCGAAAGCGGTGGTGGAGGTCTCGGAAGGGAAACTTTTAGGGTTCATCGACCGGGGTATCTACACCTTCCGTGGGATACCGTATGCCCAGGCCAGGCGCTTCATGATGCCCCAGAGGGTCAATCCCTGGAGCGGCATCCGTGACGCCACAAGGTACGGTGAGATATGCTACCAGAGCCCGGTACGGAACAGGGTCGCACGAGACGAGTTCTTCAATCCCCACGTATACCTTGAGCAAAGTGAACACTGCCAGTTCCTGAACATCTGGACACCGGGGCTTGCGGACGGGAAAAAGCGCCCTGTTATGGTCTACCTCCACGGTGGCGCTTTCAGCGCCGGGTCGTCCCTTTCTCCCCTCACCGACGGCCGAAATCTCAGCGAAAAAGGGGATGTTGTGGTCGTCTCCCTTAACCACCGCCTGAATGTCCTGGGCTTTCTTGACCTCTCTCTTTGTGGTGAGGCATACAGGCACTCGGCAAACGTGGGCATTGCCGACATCGTGGCCGCCCTGGAGTGGATACGGGAGAACATCGAGCAATTCGGGGGCGATCCCGAGAACGTCACGCTCTTTGGGAATTCCGGTGGTGGGGCAAAAATCCTCGCCTTGGCGGCAACCCCCGCAGCACGGGGATTGTTCCACAAGGCCGTTATTCAAAGCGGCATCGCCTTTGGTTTTGGGATGACCCTCAACGAGAAAGAAGCCGCCGAACGGGTGGCAGCCCTGACCCTCAAAAACCTCAATCTCTCTCCAAAGGACGTCGATAAGCTCCAGGAAGTGCCGTACCACGTGCTCCTTGAGGCAGCTAACAGCGCCAAAAGGCAAGTTTCACAGGAACTGAATATACGCTATATGTGGGGGCCAGTTCTCGATGGAACGTACATCCCTACGCACCCGGTAGCCGAGGAATTCGCCCCTCAGGCCCGGGACATCCCCATGATCATGGGGACGGTACTCAACGAATTCACCACTATCATCACCAGTGAGGCCGTTGACCTTCTCTGCGACAACAAAGACACCTGGAGCATGGAAAAGGTTCTGGCAAAACTCACCGAAAAATACGGCTCCAGGGCCCAGGACGCCCTCCATGCGTTCATGAAGGCCTACCCAAATAAGAAACCTGCCGATGCGTACTTCGTGGACACCGCATTTCGTCCTGCAACCTTAGAGGCAGCACGGAAAAAGGCTGCACAAAAAGGCGCCCCCGTGTACACCTACGTCTTTGCTTACGAAGCTCCGGTCATGGACGGTGTGGGCATGGCCTGGCACTGTGCAGAACTCCCCTATGTTTTCGACAACACCGACCTCGTTCCCACCGCAACCGGTGGAGGGATAGCGGCAAAAGTCGTGGCACACATGGTGAGTCTGGCGTGGATTCACTTTGCGTACACCGGAGACCCCACTCATGAGTGGATTCCAAAGTGGCCGCCCTTCACCCCTAGCGAGGGTGCCACGATGGTCATCGACACCCTCTGGGAGGTACGATACCACCACGACAAAGACCTCATGGACCTTGCGGTAGAACTTGGACTCACGGAACTTCCGGATTTCGATTTCTGAAATCTGAAATAGAGAGGCAAGGGTGAGCGTTAGCCATGCCGGTTCCCAATAAAATCATGCTCATCACGTACGCAGACAGCATGGGTAGGAATCTCAAAGAGCTGAAATACCTTCTGGAAAAGCACTTTAGCGATGCCATCGGGGGGCTTCACATCCTGCCGTTCTTTCCTTCCTCAGCAGACCGGGGGTTTGCCCCAATCACCTATGAGAAGGTTGACGAAGCCTTCGGGACATGGGACGATATCCAGGCGTTGAAGAAGGACTTCTACCTGATGTTCGACTTCATGGTCAACCATATCTCCCGTCAGTCCATCTTCTTCCAGGATTTCCTGGCCCGGAAGGACGAATCCCCTTACGCCACGATGTTCATCCGGTATAGAGACATCTGGCCCTGCGGGGAGCCCACAAAGCAGGAACTCGACATGATTTACAAGAGGAAACCCCGACCGCCTTATGTCACCGTGGAGTTCGCCGACGGCACCACGGAGAAAATCTGGTGCACCTTCAGCGATGAACAGATTGACCTCAACGTCACCTCTGAGGTTACCCGAACCTTCATCAAAAACACCCTTGAGCACCTTGCGGAGAAAGGTGCTTCCCTTATAAGGCTTGACGCGGTTGCCTACACCATCAAAAAGCGGGGAACAAACTGTTTCTTCGTCGAACCGGAGATATGGGAACTCCTTGAGTTCTGCCGGGAGGTGCTTGCACCTTACGGTGTAGAAATCCTCCCGGAAGTCCACGAACATTACTCGTTCCAGCTCAAGCTCGCGGAACGGGGATACTGGGTGTATGACTTTGCCCTGCCGATGCTTGTCCTCCATACCCTCTACAGCGGCTCAACGACGCGACTCATCCACTGGCTGCGGATATGCCCCAGGAAACAGTTCACCACCCTCGATACCCACGACGGGATTGGAGTAGTTGATGTGAAGGACCTCTTAACCGATGAGGAAATCGAGAGGACCAAAGAGTACCTGTACTCCCGGGGGGCAAACGTCAAGAGCATCTACAGCACGACGGCGTACAACAACCTGGACATTTACCAGATCAACTGCACTTACTACTCGGCACTCGGCAACAACGACGACGCATACCTTCTGGCACGAGCTATACAGTTCTTCGCCCCCGGTATTCCCCAGGTGTACTACGTGGGGTTACTCGCGGGAGAAAACGACATCGAACTCGTGGAGAGGACGAAGCAGGGAAGGGACATCAACCGCCACTACTACACCGTGGAAGAGGTTGAGGAAAATCTGCGCCGGCCCGTGGTCCAGAAGCTCCTTCAACTCATGCGATTCCGCAACACCTACCCGGCGTTTTCGGGGGACTTCGCCATCCAGGAAACAAACGACGAACATCTCCTGGTCCTTCGGTGGAAAAAGGGTGAGTACGAAGCTACACTGGAGGCGAATGCGCAAACGTTTAACTTCACAGTCACCTATAGCGACCCCTCAAGGGGAACAAAAGGGAAGTTATTTTAAAAGCGCTCCTGTATGTCAAACGGTTGACATAAAGGGAAGAGAAAACTATAATACCACCAGGAAAACCCTTCTATAAAGGAGGAGGAGAAAGGTGAGGAAACTTGTGTTCTCCCTGCTTGCTGCACTGGTGCTCTCCGCAGCAATGTCAGCTATTGCCAGCGCCAAGGTGAACATCACATTCCTGAACTCCAAAGGAGAGATTCAGGCACAGCTTGAGGAAATCGCCGCTCTCTACAGTGAAATCGCCAAAGACGTGACGGTCGAAGTGATTCCCTGCCCGGTTGGCCAGTCGCCCTTTGAGAAGGTCGTCTCTATGTACGCTTCAGGAAACGCACCGACCATCGCCATGGTGGATGCCGGTGACGTCAAGAAATTCCAGGACAAAGCCCTGAACCTCACCGGTGAACGATGGGTGCAGGACGCCATTCCCGGAAGCCTGGACATGGCGACCCTTGAAGATGGAACCGTCGTCGGCTTCCCCTTTGCCGTTGAAGGATACGGGCTCATCTACAACAAAAAGGTCCTGGACAAAGCGCTGGGGAAGAGCTTCGATCCTTCTTCAATACGCACAAGGAAAGACCTCCAGGCACTCTTTGAAGAGCTCAAGAACGCCGGTGTTGCACCACTTGTCATATCCCCCCTTGACTGGTCCCTGGGAGCGCATTTCTTCACGATAGCCTATGCCGCCCAGTCGCCGGATCCCAAACAGGTCGATGCATTCCTCAAGGACTTGCGGGCTGGAAAGGTGGACCTCCAGCAGAACAGCGTCGTGAATGGTCTCCTTGATACCTTCGACGTCATGAGAGCGTACAACATCGACAAAGACGACCCGCTCTCCGGAACGTATGACCGAGGTTCGTATCTTCTGGGCACTGGAGAGGTCGCCATGTGGTTCATGGGCAACTGGGCCTGGCCACAGCTTGGCGAACTCGATCCCGAAGGCGAATATGGCTTCCTGCCCGTTCCTATCAGTGACAATCCCGACGATTACGGGAACTCTCAAATCCCTGTGGGTGCCACCAAATTCCTGATTCTTGACAGAGAACAGAGTTCTGAAGCAGAACAACAGGCAGCCAAGGACTTCCTGAACTGGCTGGTGTATGACGCAAAGGGCCAGGACATGCTAGTCAACAAACTCAGCATCATCCCGGCTTTCAAGAACATTACCCTCGAGCCAAAGGACCCTCTGGCTAAGTCAATCCTGCAGTACGTCAGAGCAGGGAAAACGCTCCAGTTCGTTCTTGACCTCCCGGCGGACCACTGGCGTATGGTGGGCGCTTTCATGCAAAAGTACCTGGGCAATGCCATAAGCCGGGATGAACTCCTTGACGAGATTGAAAACTACTGGAAAAATGTGAAATAGCACCTTGGTAGAGCACCCGGAAGGAAGCCTTCCTTCCGGGTGCCTCGAAGTGTGCCAAGAAAATGGTTTCAGAGAAAACTCCCTTTGGGAAGGTTGGAACGTATCTTCTGTTTGCTGGACCCACCACCTTTGCGTTCTTCACCGTGGTCATCCTTCCATTCCTCTTTGGCGTCTACCTCACCCTGACGAACTGGAACGGTCTGTCAGCAACGTACGTCTTTGTGGGCCTCAAGAACTACCGGATGGTCTTTGAGGACAGGGCGTTCTGGACATCTTTTGGCCTCACCCTCAGGTACGTGGCGTACACCGTCGTCCTCACGAACGTCATCGCCTTCACCCTCGCGTACCTTCTGACCAGCGGGATTCGAGGACAGAATTTCCTACGGGCCGGCTTTTTCGTCCCGAATCTCATAGGAGGCATTGTTCTGGGCCTCATATGGCGTTTCGTCTTCTCCAACGTCCTGGTCTACGTTGGAAAAAGGTTCGGATGGGAGCTCTTCCTCCGTTCCTGGCTTGCCCATCCAGACAAGGCATTTTGGGCGCTTGTCATCGTCAGCGTGTGGCAATCCTCCGGGTACATGATGGTCATCTATATTGCCGGACTCATGGGCATCCCAAAAGACCTCATCGAAGCAGCCACCATTGAGGGAGCCACAGGCCTCCAGAGGCTGCGGTACGTCATCCTCCCCCTTTTAACCCCCTTCACCACCGTCTGCATCTTCCTCTCCCTCCAGAGAGGCTTCATCGTCTACGACCTGAACAAGGCCCTGACCGAGGGAGGCCCCTACAAGAGCACAGAACTCGTGGCCATGCACGTCTATGAAAAGGCGTTCTTAGCACAGCAATACGAAATTGGTCAGTCTGAGGCGTTCTTCCTCTTTGCGATGATCGTCGGCGTCACTCTTGCCCAGGTGTACCTTGGGAAGCGATTAGAGGTCGAACAGTGATGGCGCAACGGCAAAGGTACCAGGAAGGGATTCTTGAGGCGCTCAGGCTTTCTTCCCTGTACTTTCTCCTTGCGCTCTACCTCATCCCCTTCTTCCTCGTCTTCATCAATGCCTTCAAGGACCGCAACCAGATCATCGCCAGTCCGTTCCGCCTCCCTTCAGCTTTCCACCTGGCCAACTTCATCGAAGCCTTCAGAAAGATGAACTACCCCTATGCCTTCTGGAACTCTCTGGTCATCACCGTCTTGAGCACCGCCCTTATCGTCTTTTTCTCCTCCATGACTGCCTATCTCTTTGCGAGGCTTCCCTGGAAATTCAACAGGTTCATGTTCTTCCTCATGGTTGCCTCCATGCTCATCCCCTTCCAGGCCATCATGATTCCCTTAGTCAAGGTATACGGATCCCTTGGACTCCTCAACAACCGCTGGACCCTCATGTACATGTACCTTGGCTTTGGATGCTCCTTCGCGGTTTTTCTGTACCACGGCGCCATCAAGAGTATCCCCCTTGAGTTAGAGGAGGCAGCCATGATCGACGGATGCTCGAGGTTCCAGGCATTTTTTAGAATCGTCTTCCCCCTTCTGAAACCTACAACCACAACGGTGGCCATTCTCGACGTTTTGTGGATCTGGAATGACTTCCTCCTGCCGTCTCTCGTCCTCATTTCCCCCAGAAACAGAACCCTCCCCCTCTCCACGTACTACTTCTACGGGACCTATACCTCAGACTACGGACTCCTCCTTGCATCACTTATTCTGAGCATCACCCCGGTCATCATCTTCTACCTTTTCATGCAAAGGCACATCATCAGGGGAATACTCCAGGGTTCCATAAAGTAGCTTCCTGACCCTGCGCAGAGAAGGTTGGGTGCCCGCTCACTGAGAACACCTCTCCCCGGGTGGGCCCTGGACCCATCCCACAACGTTCAATCCGGAGCTCTACGGCCCTTGACACCGGGAGAGCTTTCCCCTATAATGCTACTAAAGCGATAATATTTATAGATTTTGGGGGGATAAACGATCCGGCTTTCAACCCGTTCCCGGTATGGACTCCGGCTTATGGTAGAACTCGCTCTCTCTTACGATGAGAGAGGGTTTGTGTTCCTCCGGGATATTGCAAAAAGAGAGGAAATCTCCGAGAAATACCTGGGGCAACTCATCATTCCCCTGCGCTCTGCAGGCCTCATCTCTTCCAAGCGAGGGGCAGAGGGAGGATACCAGCTTGCCCGACCTCCGGAAACCATCACGGTCCTCGAGATCGTGGAGGCCCTGGAGGGGAAGGTCATCATCGTGGATTGCCTGCGAGACGAGGCCCTCTGCCAGAGGGCCTCGTCCTGTGCCGCCCGGGAAGTGTGGAAGAAGCTCCAGGAGGCCATCGTCAGGGCTCTTGGGGGGATAACCCTTGCCGAAGTCGTGCGCATTGCCCGGGAGAAGTCGCAACTCTCCGATTATTCCATATGACAGGAGGTACCATGAAGGCCATTGGTCTTGTTTCTGGAGGACTCGATAGCTCCATCGCAGTAGCCCTCATCCGATCCCAGGGGATTGAGGTCGTGGCGCTCCACTTCACAAGTCCTTTCTTCGGCAGAAAGGCTTTCCTTGAAGGAGTCATGAAGCAGCTGGGCGCAGAGTTCCGGGAAGTCGCAGTAGGTGAGGAGTACCTTGAGATTGTCCGAAATCCGCGCTTTGGCTACGGGAAAAACCTCAACCCCTGCATCGACTGCAAAATCTTCATGCTCCGGAAGGCAAAGGCCATCATGGAGGAAGAGGGGGCAACGTTCGTTTTCACCGGTGAGGTCGTCGGACAGCGCCCAAAATCCCAGATGCGGAATACCCTCCGGCTCATCGAGAAAGAAAGCGGGCTTTCGGGGTTTTTGCTCCGGCCGCTTTCGGCAAAGCTCCTTCCTCCGACCATCCCGGAACTCGAGGGGTGGGTCAGGCGAGAAGAGCTTTTCGGCATCGCCGGAAGGGGACGAAAGGCGCAATTCGAACTGGCAGAGCGCTTCGGGATTGAGGAGTACACGAGTCCTGCCGGGGGGTGCCTGCTCACCGACCCTATCTTCTCGAAGCGCCTGAAAGACCTGCTGGACCACGATGCATTCACCCTTGAAAACGTCGAGCTTCTGAAGCTCGGGAGGCATTTCCGGTTTACCCCCTGGTACAAACTCGTCGTGGGGAGAGACGAGGGTGAGAACCGGGCGCTGCTTCGCCTTGCCCGGGAGGGAGACCTCCTTTTCTTCCCCCAGGGCGGGAAAGGGCCCCTGGGCCTTGGAAGAGGAACGGCAGGCCCCGAAGATATCGAACGCTCTGCCCAGGTCATCGCCTTCTACACGAAAAACGGTGCGGAGAAAACGGCGGTTATCGTCCGGGACTTCTCTGGAACCTCCAAGGTCCTCGAGGTTCCAAAGTGCCAGGAAAACGTCCTTGAGTCACTACGCATCCCAAGGGAGTGAGAACATGGTGGGAATGGGAACCTCGTGCAGTGTCCACGGTGTGGCGCAATCTCCTGGGACAAAGGGGACTTTCTTCTGCTCTGTCCTTTTTGTGGTGAAGTGTTCGTTGCCTCTTTGAATGATGAAAGGGGGGAGGACCCGTGCGCATTGCCCAGAACATCACCGAACTCATCGGCAACACTCCCCTTGTGTACCTGAGTAAACTCGCCCAGGGACTTCCGGGAAAGGTTGCGGCAAAGCTCGAATTCTTCAACCCCTGCGGAAGCGTCAAAGACCGGATTGCCGTCTCGATGATCGAGGAGGCCGAACGGCAGGGGCTTCTCGGCCCGGACTCCACCGTCATCGAGCCTACAAGCGGCAATACCGGCATTGGCCTTGCTTTCGTCTGCGCCCAGCGGGGGTATCGCCTCATCCTCACGATGCCCGAAAGCGTCTCCGTGGAACGACGAAAGATTCTCGCCCGGTTCGGCGCTGAAGTGGTCCTGACCCCTCAAGAAGAGGGCATGAGGGGTGCGGTGCGGAAGGCGGAAGAACTTCTTGCCCAGATCCCGAACTCCTTCATGCCCCAGCAGTTCAAAAACCCTGCAAACCCCAAAATCCACCGGGAAACCACGGCAGAGGAAATCTGGCGGGATACCGATGGTGCCGTAGACATCTTCGTTGCCGGAGTGGGGACCGGAGGAACCATCACCGGGGTGGCGGAGGTGCTCAAACCTCGCAAACCATCCCTCCGGGTGGTCGCCGTCGAACCGGCCCGCTCACCCGTCCTTTCTGGGGGTCAGCCCGGACAGCACAAAATCCAGGGGATTGGAGCAGGATTCATCCCCGATGTTCTGCGCCTTGAGCTTGTGGACGAAATCATCCGGGTTGGGGACGACGCTGCCTTCGCCACCGCCGAACGCCTGGCAAAGGAGGAGGGCATTCTCGCCGGAATCTCCTCAGGAGCCGCCGCCTGGGCAGCACTTGAGGTGGCGAAAAGACCCGAGAACAGAGGCAAACTCATCGTTGTGGTTCTCCCGGACACCGGAGAACGGTATCTCTCGATATGGTGAAGACGGCTGCCTTCACAAAGTTCGAGAGGCTGAAGGACATTCTGGCCTCCCTGCAGGAGGTCGTCATAGCCTATTCAGGGGGTGTGGACTCGACGTTCCTCCTGTGGGTGAGTTCCCAGGTTCTTGGCCCGAAAGCGCGGGGAGTCCTCATCGACACGCCTCTTGTCCCTCCCTACAAAAAAGAGGAGGCGCTGAAAACCTCCCGTACCCTGGGGCTTCCTGTGGAGGTGCTCTCCGTAGATATCTGGCAGGAAGAGGATATCCTCGCCAACGGTCAAAGACGCTGTTACTTCTGCAAGAAATTCCTCTTCTCAAGGCTCAAAAGCGTCGCCGGGAAGACTCCGGTGTGCGATGGGACCAATGCTGACGAAACGCAGGAATTCCGCCCGGGGCTTCTCGCCAAAGAGGAACTCGGCGTTCGCTCACCCCTTTATGAGGCAGGGCTCACAAAAAGGGAGATTCACGAGCTCTCTGCGGCCTTCAACCTCCCTACGGCCTGGAAACCGTCGTACTCGTGCCTGGCCACACGCATTCCGCAGGGGATGCGTCTTGTGCCGGAGCTCCTTGAGCGCATCGGGGAACTCGAGAGGTCTCTTGAGGAGCTCGGGTTCTCGGGATTCCGGGTCCGCCACCACGGCGACATCGTCCGTCTGGAATTCGAGGAACAGGATTTCCCCAGGGTCCTTAACCCCGGAATACGAAAGGCAATCCTTGCGCTCTGTAAAAAGGCAGGGTATCGCTTTGCGACTCTTGACCTTGCCGGATACCAGAAAGGGAGTATGGATGGGGGATGAAGCAGCGTGTGCTTGTGGCGATGAGCGGAGGAGTGGACTCTTCCGTGGCCTGCTTGCTCTTGAAAGAGGCGGGTTTTGAGGTCATTGGGGTCACGATGTGCCTTGGAGAAGAGGGAGGAGAAACTCGCTGCTGTGGTGCCCGGGCTGTAGAGGACGCAAGAGCCGTGTGCCACATGCTCGGCGTGCCGCATTTTGTCCTGGACTTCTCCCGTGAAATGGAGGACATCGTCATTGCGAACTTCGTCGCCGAGTACCGCCGGGGCCGTACCCCCAATCCCTGTGTCCTCTGCAACCGCCACCTGAAATTCGGCAGGCTCCTTGAGCATGCCAGGGTCTTAGGGTGCGATTTCCTCGCTACCGGTCATTACGCCCTCCTTGAGAAGAAGAACGGGAGGTACGTCATCCGCCGGCCCAAAGACCGCAAAAAGGACCAGACGTATTTTCTCTCTGCCATCCCCAAAGAGGCACTCCCTTTCCTCCTTTTCCCCCTCGGGCACTACACGAAAGAAGAAGTCCGAGAGATTGCCCGGAAAGCGACCCTCCCCGTCGCCGAGAAACCCCAGAGCCAGGACCTCTGTTTCATTCCCGGGGGGAATTACCGGGAGTTCCTTCTGCGCCACTTGGGGGAAGAACGTCCAGGGAATATCGTTACAAGAGAGGGAAAGGTTCTCGGCCAGCACCGGGGAATCTTTCATTACACCATCGGGCAACGAAGGGGCCTTGGGATTCGTGCCCCCTATCCCCTCTACGTCATCGCCATCCATCCGGAGCGAAACGAGATTGTGGTGGGTCGCAGGGAGGAACTTTTGAGCTCTGGGCTTGTGGCCCAACCTTTCAACTGGCTTGTCGACGAACCTCCAGAGAAGGCCCTGGTCCAGGTCCGCTACCAGCAAAGGCCCCAGCCGTGTTTCGTGAAAATGCGCGAACAGTACGCCGTGACTATCACCTTTGAGCAACCTCTGGAGATGGTGACACCGGGACAGATTGCCGTCCTCTATGACGGAGACATCCTCCTTGGCGGAGGTCCTATTGAGGAGGTCTGGCATGAAAAGCATTCAGGAACGCATCGGGGAACTGAAAGAGAAGAAGAATGCCGTTATTCTCGCTCACAACTACCAGCTTCCTGAAGTTCAGGAAGTGGCAGACTTTGTGGGTGACTCTCTGGGTTTGAGCATTGCGGCCCAGAAAACTCCTGCCGACATTATCGTCTTCTGCGGGGTCTACTTCATGGCAGAAACGGCCAAAATCCTTTCGCCCCACAAGAAGGTGCTCATCCCTGACCCTGAGGCAGGATGCCCCATGGCCGACATGCTACCCCTTGAGGAACTCCGGAAACTCAGGGCCAGGTACCCTCAGGCCAGGGTCCTCTGCTACGTCAACACCCACGCCGCAGTGAAAGCCGAGTGCGACCTTGTGTGCACCTCGGCGAATGCCCCACAGGTGGTGGAGCGGGGGTTTGCCCCCGGCGAGGACGTCATTTTCGTTCCCGACCAGTACCTGGCACAGTACGTGGCCTCAAAACTCCAGAGAACGTTCATTCTCTTCCCCGGCTATTGCCCGGTGCACGTGGCCATCACCGAAAACCACATCCTTGAGGCCAAAGCGCAGCACCCCGAGGCTCTGGTCCTCGCCCATCCTGAGTGCCGTCCAGAAGTCCTGCGCCATGCCGACCAGGTCCTCTCCACAGAGGGTATGTGCCGGTACGTTAAAACCTCACCCCATCGGGCATTCGTTGTCGCCACAGAGGTTGGCATCATCCCCCGCATGGAAAAAGAAAACCCTGGAAAACGATTCTTCCCCGCCTTTTCAGGTGCCATCTGCGAGAACATGAAGAGAACCACGCTCGAGAAGGTTCTCGTCTCGCTTGAAGAGGAGATTCACGAGGTCACCCTCCCTCAAGAGGTCATCGAAAAGGCACGAAGAGCCATCGAGCGGATGCTCGAGCTCTCGCGATGAACCATGCTCGTCTCCAGTGTCCGTGTCTTCGGCGCCGAAGCGACCGGCTTCTGGACTACGTTCCTGAGGCCTTCCGGCTGCTGGATTTCAAGGAAACATAGAGCAGCAATAGGTCGAAAGGAAAATGTGCCACAAAGGGAGGAACGCGCTCGAGTTCCTGAAGGGCTGCATCGGGAAAACCTGCCGGCATGCGGGACCCGTGAGGTCGAATGGGTAGCGGGAAACGACAGGCGCAAAGTGGAATGCTGGCTTTTCAGGAAAGTGTCGTCGACCTCCGGTAGTGCAAAAACCCCTGGAGATCGACGACACTTCAAAAAACCCCTCTAACCCTCTTGACAGAGGGAAAAAGTTGTGATTTCATTTACATAAAGCGCACCTTGACAGGTGAACGTGGTCTTCTCAGGAATCCTTATTTAAAGCCCACAAAACGGGTTTGTAGCCTACCTATGAGGGATGGAAATGGCGAGCGATGCGCATCTCTCGTTCGCGTCGCAATGAGGTTTGTAGCCTACCTATGAGGGATGGAAATTCTGAGGCTGGCTGGCTACGAGGGGCCGTTCTTCACCGGTTTGTAGCCTACCTATGAGGGATGGAAACCGGAGACGTTTCTCTTCAGTGACTTCATGAACCACAGGTTTGTAGCCTACCTATGAGGGATGGAAATAAAGGGAGCCGGTTCCCTGAAAGACCACCTGCTTGTGACCTGCCTTGAGAGGTCGAAATAAGGGGAATGGTCGTCCTTAAACGGTTACAAATTGCACGAAGGCTCCGGAACGTGACTCCGGAGCCTTCGTTTTATTAGGCCTGCAAAGGGGGATTTACCCCGTCTTTTTGCTGAGTTCCGCAAACTTACCCGCTTTGCAGTACTAAACACTCCTTTCTCAACGGATGCCAGGAACAGCATCAGCAGGCGTTCCTACGCAAAAAGCTATGGAATTCCGAGTGCCTGTAAGCTCGAGCACGGCGCTTCTACTTCCGTCCGGAGTATTTCCGGGGACATAGAGAGTGCTCTGGAAAGCAAGGAAAAGAAGAGGGTAAAACCTTTCTTTCCAGGGACACGGCGCTCTCAGACAAAAAGGCCAAAAATTTTCGCCACCCCCTAAAGTTCCCCTGACCCTTACCGATATAAAGGGATGAGGGAATGAAAGGGCAAACTCTCCGAAAGGGGAGGGCGCAAAGCCACAGGCCTACGGCGCGAAAGCGTTATGGCGGCTGGGCTGCCAAGTCCCTGGCGCGTCTTCCTCCCTCGGAGAGGAGCACAGGGGGTGCGAGGACGTGCGGAAGAACACAGCGTTTCTCCTGCTTTCTGGAATCCTTCTCCTTGCGCTTTTTACTGCCGGGTGTTCCACCGTCTCCTTTGAGGGGAAACTCCCTTCGTCGTTCCCCGCACAGACTGGGGGGAAATTCGTCGAGTACTCGTCAGAGCGAATCCTTTTGGACGTTCCTTTCCTGCCCCAGGTTCCCCCGGGAGACTGGGGAAACACCCGAAACTGCGGTGTGGCCTCGGCAGCAATGATTGCCGCCTATTACCTCGGTACCACACCATCTCCTGAAGACATCAAAGAAGCAAACGACTGGCTCAATGCTCGCTTTGGTCTCCCCATCAATGGCTATAACGGTGACTACACCAACGTTTTCCAGATTCGGGCGTATCTCGAAAGCCGGGGAGTGTCGACCCGAATCGGCATGGGGAACCTGGAGGTACTTCGAGGGCTTCTCCAGGCGGGAAAACCGGTTCTTGTTGCCGTCTTTGCCGATATGAACCCGCAGAGCTCAAGACATGCCATGGTGGCTGTAGGAATGGACAGCTTCTCCATCTACGTCCACGACCCTGGAAAACCAAATGGTGCTTACAACAGCTACCCTATCGGGCAGTTCCTCTCCGCCTGGGAGAAACAGGGGAACTGGTACGTGACCATCGAGTAACTCAGAGGATTTCCCGGAGGTATTCCTCAAGCTCCTCTGGGGAGAGCTCGCGCCGCTCCTCCCGGACGATTCTTCCCCGGCGGTTGAAGAAGACGTTGTGGGGGACCCAGGAAACGTTGTAGCGCTGCACTACCTTCGTCTCCGGAGTATCGATGGCCACAGGGTAGGCGAGGTTATGCTCCGCTACAAAGCTCCGGAGCGCTTCTTCCGTGCTCCCTCCGATGTAACCCACCCCAAGGACCACAAGCCCCCGGTCTCTGTACTTCTCGTACGCCGCCTCAAGGCGGGGAGCCTCACTGTGGCAGTGGCCGCAGGAGGGCGTGAAGAAGACAAGGAGTACCGGTTGCCCGAGGTACGAGGAGAGCCGCACCGTTCCTCCCGAAAGGAGCGGCAAGGTGAAATCCTTCACCCGCATATCCACAGGCGTTCCCGAAAGGAGCTGGCATCCGGCAAAGAAGGCGAAAACCACACATCCTGCACCTACCGCAAGGATAAGCATGAGCAAGAGCACGGGTTTGGTCATGGCGTTTCCTCCCTGGATACCGTAACGGCATCCCCCGCAATGGCCTCGGCAAGGGCGAGGAGTTCGAGGACTCGGGGGTCCTTGAGGGAGATGCGCTTTGCTGGACCCTGAATCTCCTCCTCAATAATCCCCGCCATTCGGAGCAACTTCACATGGCGCGAGAGGTTCGTTTTGTCGATAGGCAACATGCGCTCTATCTCACACTGGCAGAGCGGTTGTTCCGCAATTATCTTGACGATGGCTATACGCCACCGGCAGGAGAGAACCTTGAAAAGCTCTTCGACCCGCATAACGCTCTAACCTTCTATACGAGGAGAGAGGAACGGGGTTTCACCTCCACTGCCTGGGGTTTTGCGCCCCCGACAGGCTTACAGAACCGACTTTATGGCTTCCACCGCCTGACCTAGAGTCACATTCCTGATGTCAACGCCGACGTGCTTCTCTTTCGCAAAGCCGGTTTTTTCAAAGGCGTCCCGGAACATCTTCCTCTGCATGTCCGCGTGACACCCGGCGACAACAAGCTTCCCCACATCATCTGCTCCCTTCAGGAAGACCTCCCAGAAAACATCTCCATCGGAGGCGCAGAGCTGCGGATGGATACCGACGAAATCGACGAGCTTTTCCCGCCGCAGGGCGTTGAGCACCTCGAAGACGTTCATCTGATGGAACGACGGGCAGGTTCCCTGACAGACACAGGGAATAACACCCTTCTTGGCCGTGGTGCACACCTCCTCTACCTGGTATCTCCAAAGTACCTTCTTGCCTCAGCCAGACAGAGCTTTTGGCATCCCCGGCAGAACTCTACACACTCCAGAGGGTTGACTACCTCGGGTTTTCCTCCGTTCTCCCTGTACACTCCATGGGGGCAGAAGTTCACACAGGTCATACAACCTGTGCACTTCTCGTCGTCGATGACGGGGTACCACGTCTTTGCCATCACCCTCACCCCGTGTCATCCCTGTTTACTTGTTGTACAAGTGTACAACAAATCAACAAAGAAAACAAGAGGGGAATCCCCCTCACTCCACCGTCACGCTCTTTGCGAGGTTCCTCGGCTGGTCCACGTCACACCCCTTCTCAAGCGCTACGTAGTAGGCGAAAAGCTGGAGGGGGACAATGGCCAGAAGCGGTGAGAAAACCTCTAAGGTTTTTGGGATTTCCACAACGTAATCCGCTTTCTCCCGGACCTCCCCGTCACCCTCGTCGCACAGGGCGATAACCTTCCCCCGCCGGGCTTTGATTTCCTCGATGTTCCCGAGAACCTTGAGCCTTCGCTCTCCCTGGCCCACCAGGACAAAGCTCGCTACATCAGGCTCAATAAGGGCAATGGGACCGTGCTTCATTTCTCCTGCCGCCAATCCCTCAGCGTGGATGTAGGAAATCTCTTTGAGCTTCAGGGCCCCTTCCAGGGCGAGGGGATAGTACAGTCCCCGACCGAGGTAGAGGAAATCCTTGAAGAGGTAGAATTCTCTTGCCAGAGCGTGGATTTCCTCTTCCCGGGAAAGAAGTGTGCGCATTTTCCGGGGGAGCGTGGGGATTTCCTCAAGGAGCGACTCCATCGTCTTGGAGGGAAGCGTCTTCTTTTTCTTCCCCCAGAAAAGGCCGAAGAGCAAAAGCACCGTCATCTGGGCGAGAAAGGCTTTCGTCGAGGCCACACCAATCTCGATTCCGGCCCGGGTGTACACGGTCCAGTCGGCAAGGCGAGTCAGGGAACTCCCCAAAACGTTGCACACCGCAAGGACCCTGGCGCCTTTCTGCTTTGCGAGTTCCACCGCCCGCAGGGTATCCGCCGTCTCTCCCGACTGGGAAATGGCCAGAACCAGCGTCTTCTCATCGAGCAGAGGGTCCCGGTAGCGGAACTCCGAGGCATACTCCACATCGACCGGTAGGCGAACGAAATCTTCAAGATAGAGTTTCCCAAGCATTCCTGCATGGCAGGCCGTCCCGCAGGCAACGGCCACCACCCGCGAGAAATCGAGGGGGAAATCCTCGAGTTCCTCAAACTCCACTTCCCCCCGCGCCAGGCTCACCCTTCCGGCAATGGTGTCCTCAAACACCCGGGGCTGCTCGTGAATCTCTTTAAGCATGAAATGCTTGAAGCCCCCGCGCTCGGCGCTCACCGGGTCCCAGGGAACGGTAAAAACCGTCTTCGAGCATTTCTCCCCTGTCTTGTGGAAGACCTCCCACCCGTCTCTACTCACCCGGACAATTTCCCCGTCTTCGAGGAACACCGCTTTGCGGGTGTACTCTAAAAATGCCGGAACGTCAGAAGCCAGGAAGTACTCGCCATCCCCAATCCCCAGAATCAGAGGACTGAACTGCCGAACGCCATAGAGTACCCCGGGTTCCTCGGCAAAGAGGATGCACAGGGCATAGGACCCCTCAAGGAGGGGGAGAACCTTAAGAATCCGTTCCAGGGGCGAGCCGTCTCCCTCGAGGAGATGGGCTACCACTTCGCTGTCCGTCTCCGAGAGAAAGCGATGCCCCCCAGCAAGAAGCCTTTCCCGGAGTACCCGGTAATTCTCGATGATGCCGTTGTGGACGAGGGCAAGGGTTTTCCGGCAGTCGGTGTGGGGATGGGCGTTGTGGTCGGCAGGGACTCCGTGGGTTGCCCAGCGGGTGTGGCCGATACCACACCGGGAAGCGAAGGTTTTCCCCGCAAGCTCCTGCTCCAGTACCCCGATTTTCCCCACCTTTCGCACCACCACGATCCGCCCTTTTTCCTGGAGGGCCACCCCCGCTGAGTCATAGCCCCGGTACTCAAGACGCCTCAACCCTCCAAGGAGGACATGAAGGGCTTCCCTTTCCCCAACGTATCCGATGATGCCACACATTTCGCTCACGCTCCCTCAACCATTGTTCTGCCCTTCAAAGACCCGCGCTTCAAAGTCCTCTTCAAAAGGCACCAGCTTGCCTCTTTTTTCGCAGGACAGACCCTCGTCAAAGAGCCGGTCGTAGCTTCTGTCACTGTGCTGGGCCAGAGCGCAGACGATGAGGCCTTCGTCCTTCTCGCAGAAGAGCACCCGTTCGTTCTGGTGGCCCTGGGGGTAGACGAAACACCGGGAGTTCTTCAGCTTCTTCGCCCCACTTCGCCGGACCTCCGGAAGACAGAGCCGGCGGAGAATTCTCCGGATGCGTTCCCGGGTCGTCGCATCGGCCTGCAGGTACCACTCTAAGGCCCGTTTCCCAAAGTACACCGGAATTTTCGGAGCGCGCTGCACCTTCTCAAGGTATGCCTCAAAAACCGCCACTCCGGCAGGGGAGAGGAAAATTCGGTTCTCCCGTTCCTCAAGGAGCGAGGAAATTTCTTTCGGCAGTGTGGACCGGACAAGGTCAAACCTCGAGCGACCTTCCTGAGCAAAAGAACGGAGCAGGTCCTCGTGTTCGGCGATGACCGAGTAATCCCAGTCTATGGGGAGAGGAGGCATCTGCACAACCCTCTGAAAGGCCTCATAGATGTAGTACACGGGGACGTTGAAGAGCAACCCCACCAAAGTTGCGTAGGCTCCTTCTGCCTTGAATCCTCCCGTGGCGTTGATGAGCACCTCCCGGCCCTTGAACCTTTCCTCTCTAATGCAGGCCACCAGAGTCCCCACAAGGGCACGCAGGCCCAGGCGGAAGTCCGCCTCCCGGTACGAGAGGTCCTTGACGCACACCATCCTCGTCTCGTGCCCCCGGTTTTCGAAGAACTCGGCAAGCGCCCAAGCACAGAGGTGACTTTCAGAGGTTTCGGAGTGGAGGAATACCAGTGCGTCATCCTCCCGGAGCAGATGGTACAGCGCGTTTGTCTCCGCCGAGGCTTTTCGCAGGTCCGTGAGGGCGAGGAACCGGATGAGTTCTGCCACGTCCGGGGAGCCGGAAGGCGACGCATTCCTCACAAGGGAAGTCCCCACCGTATTCAGAATGGTCCTCACCAGGTTTCACCCCTCTCTATCCCTGGCTCCATTATACCCTCTATAGAGAAAGGTCCAAAACCCTGGGGAAACGGACTCAACCTCTCTGAAGAAGCTCACAGAGGCCTGCTCGATTCATCCTGAAAGTTCCCGAATTGCTGGCGGAAGGAAGCCTTGGGGGTGGGTCGATATGAACCCATGTGTTTGACACCCTAAGTCCACAAGGCATACTATACTCAGAGGGAAGATTCCCGGAAAGAAGGTGGGGAAAATGACCCGTGAAGAACGAGTGCTTCGGACCATCTCCCGTCAGGAGATCGATTACCTCCCAAGCCAGATATACTTTGCCTCTCAGACCACCAAAGAGAAACTGCAAAGCGTGCTGGGGTTCTCCTCTCCTCAAGACCTTGAGGCATACCTCGACAACCACCTCTACCTGACGTTCACCATGGACGACGTCTTCCGCTACCGGGAGGACCACGAACTCCTGAAGAGAGCCGAAGAGATGGGCTTTGCCCGAGTGGACTGGGAAAAGGGCATCGTCTACGACCGCTGGGGCATTGGCTTTGACATGTACTCCGATGGGTTCTGCATCCGCCACTTCCCCCTCCAGGACGAGGATGCCCTTAAAAAGTTCGAACCCCCAGACCCGACAAGACCCGGCCTCCTTGCTGTGGCCACCGAGGACCTGAAGCGGTACTCTGGAGACTACCTCGTTGTCTGCACCGGGTACCACGGCATCCTCGAGAAAGCCTGGGGGCTCCGGGGATTCGAAGCCTTCATGCTCGATCTTGCCCTGGGGACAAAGGATATTGAGCGGCTCCTCGACGCCATCACCGAGTACAAGGTCGAAGTCGCCCGACAAGTCGTCCAGGCAGGGTTCAAGTGCGGTCACACCGGGGATGACTTCGGCACCCAGCGGGGACTCCTCATCTCACGGGACACCTGGAGGAAGTACTTTAAGCCCCGCTGGGCCAAGGTGTGGCGGGTGTACAAGGATGCTGGTCTTCCGGTAATTCACCATTCCTGCGGCAACATCACCGAAATCATCGGAGATATGATCGACATCGGCCTTGACGTCCTTGAACCGGTGCAGCCGGTCATGGACCTTGCCTACCTCAAGAGGGAATTCGGGAGACACATCACCTTCTACGGAGGTATCGATACCCAGGAACTTTTGCCCTATGGTACGCCTGATGAGGTGAAGACCATGGCCAGGGAAACCATACGCATCCTGGGGAAGGGTGGAGGGCTCATCATCTCTCCGGCCCAGGAAATCATGCGGGATGTCCCCATTGAGAATGTGGTGGCACTGGTTGAGGCCATCAGGGAAGAACGGGGAGCAGTTCTCAGGGAGTGAGCGGAGCTACTTTATCGCTCCGAACGTCAGACCCCTCACCATCCATCTCTGGATGAAGAAGGTCAGCACAACGACCGGGATCAGAATAATGGTCCCGGCGGCGCACATGCCACCCCAGTCGATGAAAAACTCTCCGACGAAATCAAAGAGGCCCACCGGAAGCGTACGGGAAGCAGGCGTGCGGGTCAGAATCAGGGCAATGGCGAACTCATTCCAGCTCAGGAGGAACGAAAAAATGGCGCTGGCGGAAATCCCGGGAGCTGCAAGAGGGATGTCCACTTTCCACAGGGCCTGCCAGCGTGAGCATCCATCGATGCGAGCAGCCTCTGAGAGCTCCGCCGGGATATCGGCAAAGAATCCCTCCATGAGCCAGATGACAAAGGGTGTATTCAGCATTGTGTAGGTCAAGATAAGGCCAGAGAGGGTGTTCACAAGCTGGACCTTTTTGAAGAGCACAAGCAGAGGAAGCCCGAGCGCCAGTCCCGGTATGGCTCGCATGAGAATGACGCTGAGGAAGAGGTTCCTTTTGCCACGGAACTCGAATCTCGAGAAAGCGTATCCAGCAAGTGTCCCCAGCACGATGGAAAAGAAACCGCTCGACAGCGCAACCAGAAAAGAATTGCGGAAGTACTCCCGGAAAGGGAGGGAAGCCTCCTCATGGGGGCTACCGAAGAGCTTGATGTACGAGGAGAGGGTGACCTCCCGGGGGAACCACACAGGGGGGAAGGCGTTAATCTCTCGCCCGACCCGAAAGGAAGTCTGCACCATCCAGTAGGTCGGGAAGAGGAGGAGGACAAGGATGACCACGGCAAAAACAGTGCATAGTGCCGTCACAACCCTCTCCCTTTTCCTGCGAGATGTCACCTCTTACGTCCTCCCTTTAAGAAGCTGACGGTAGAGGTACACCGCAAAACCAACGGTTAACACCATATCGATGAAGGAAATCGCCGCTCCATAGGCAAACTGGTAGTCGACAATCGCCCTGCGAAAGGTGTACGTTCCCAGAATTTCTGTGGCATACGCTGGTCCACCACCGGTCATGAGCATGATGAGGTCAAAGGCTTTTCGCCCTGCGTCGAGCGAGCGGATAGTCATGGCGATGAAAATGAGGGGGCGGAGCATCGGGAGGATAACATACCGGAAACGCTGCCACGGGCTTGCCCCATCGACGAGGGCCGCCTCAAGCGGCTCAACGGGGAGCGAGAGGAGACCGGCGAGGAAGATAATCGCCGTAAAGGGCGTATTCTGCCAGATATCGGCGAACATCACTGCAGGCATCGCCGTTTTCGTTCTCACAAGCCACCCAATGGGGCGATCGATAACGCCAAGGGAAAGGAGAACGTTGTTGAGGAGGCCAAACTGGTCATTGAAAAACCAGCGAAACTGAAGCCCCACAAGGATAGGGGGGAACATCATGGGAATCATGAAAAGCGTCCTCAGGATCCCCTGGCCGCCTGAAGCCCGGTTCAAAAGAAGGGCCACAAGGAGACCGAGGACGAGTTCAGCATTAACCACGACGACCATGAAAAGCAGAGAGTTCTTCAAGGCCACCCAGAAGGCAGGGTCGTGGAGCACTTCCCAAAAGTTTTGGAAACCCACAAAACGGAGGCTCTGGGCTTTCAAGAGGTGGAAAGAGGTAAGGCTTAGGAAGAAGGAGTACACCAGGGGGAAGACGATGAGGAGGAACGTCCCGATGACACTTGGCAGGATGAGCATGTAGGGGAAGTACCGCTCGCTGTGTGGACGCATGGTTCCTGAAAAAGGCCCGCCTCGAGGCGGGCCTTTTTTCTACCTCCCGAGGATCTTTCTGACCTTCTCCGCCGCAATGTCAAGGGTAACCTTGACGTCCCGCCCTTCCACAAGGGACTTCTGCAGCTCAGGCCATATGGCGCTCACAATCTCCTGGTACTCAGGGATTTTAGGCGGAGGGACAAAGCCTGCGAGCTCTTGCTCCAAAAGCTCAAGGCGCTTCAGGTCAAGGGGATCACCGGTTTTGGTCACGTCTTCTTTCAGCCTCTGGTACGCAGAGATACTGGCCGGCAAGAACCCTCCTTCTTTCGCCTCAAAGTACAGGTTATCGCCAGAGGTCAGGAACTTCACAAGCGCCACAGCGGCTTCGGGGTTCTTCGTAGACTTCGCAACGGCAAACCCATGGCTTCCTCCCCAGATCTTCGCATACCCAGCCGGACCCACAGGATACGGTGCAAGGCCGAATTTCCCCGCAACCTTGGACTCCTTGGGGTCTTTCATCATGGTGTACCATCCTGGCCAGTCGAAGTAGAAGGCAATGAGCCCGTCGCGGAAAGCCTTGGCCACTTCGTCCCAGCGGTAGTTGGGAACCCCTTCGGGCGTGGCCTTTTTATGGTAGTACAGGTCAACGAGGAGCTGAAGCGCTCTCTGCCCTGGCTCCTGGTTGAAGATGACATTGCCTTCCTCGTCAAAGAAGTTGCCACCTGCCGAGAGCAGGAGCTCGTAGAAGGTCCCCACAAGGGGTTCTTCCCCACCCGTGAAAACAAAACCGTAAAGGTTAGGTGGCCGGGTGAAGAACTCCGCAACATCGAGGAGTTCCTGCCAGTTTGTGGGTGGACGGAGATCATACCCGTACTTTGCCTTAAAGGCTTCCTGCTCTTTGGGATCTTCGAAAAGGTCAGTCCGGTAGTACATAATGCGCACATCGGTATGTCTTGGGAGCATAATGAGCTTCCCGTCGACGGTGCTCGCCTCTATGGTCGATGGGGTGAAGTCCTTGAGGTCCTCAGGGGTCAGGTATTCGTTCAGGGGCAACAGGAAGTCCTTCTGTCCCGGTGCAAAGGTGGTATGGGTGCTGATAACGTCGATGTCCCCTCCACTTGCGAATTCCTGAGCCACCCTCTTGTTGAGCTCAAAGTGGCTTAGCTTCGCGGCGATGTTCACCTTGGCCCCGGTTTGTTCCTCGAACTCAGGGATTTTCGTGTAGAGTTTCTCATAAGCCCCACCACCGATGAAGTAAGCATTCAGCACAACACCTTCAAAGGGCTTCTTCTCCTGGGCCGCCACCGAAAGGGAGAAAGGCACCACGAGGGAGAAGACCATTAAAGCCACAAGGAGCCTTTTAGAGAGCATATGTTTCCCCTCCTCTCAAGGGTTGTATAATGCATTTTCATTGTACCACAGGTCCTCGTCCTGAAGAGACCGGCAGGAGATAGAAAAAACTTCCTCAGACACCCGAAGACAGAACGGAGCCACTTTCTCCAAACGCATGGGCCTTACGCCATTCAATGGGGCTAAGCCCCGTGAGTTTGCGGAACGCTTTGGAAAACTGCTGGACGCTTCCAAACCCAAGCCGCAACGCAACATCCGTCACGCTGTATTCACTATGTAAGAGCATGCATTTGCTCCTCTGAAGGCGTAGCGTCACAAGGTACTTTTTCGGGCTTACCCCAACGTATCGCTTAAAGAGTTCCCGAAAATGCTGTGGCGAAAGACCCAACTCATGGGCAAGGTCCTGGATACGAATGTCGTCCTGATACCGGCTGTGGATGATCTGCAGTGCTCTTTCCACCATCCTCCCCTGGTGAGGGCTCACATAAGGCCCAATACTTCGCGAGGCGCTCCGCAGAAGAAGGACCAGAAGCTCCGACAAGAGGGCTTTGCACTGGATACCTGCAAAAGGCAAACCCCCTGCAATCTCTCTCTGGAGCTTATGGCAGATATCCAGGAAAAGGCTCACCTCAAGCTCAAAGAGCGAAAAGCGACCAATAGGAGGGGTATTCCTCAGCTGTCGGAGGAGATCCCGCTCAAGCTCCAGGAACTGGACAACAACAAAGGCAACTCCTGACGAAGCGTCTGCGGTAAAACCGTGAGGTACGCCCCTGGGGAAGAAAAAGACATCGCCAGAGCGGAATCGAAGCGACCGCTCCCCAACCTGGATTGCGCATTCGCCCATTCGCACGAGGCCAATCTCGTGTTGCGTGTGGCGATGCGGTGAAATCGACCAGCCGGGAGGATACGGTGGTTCAAGAATAACTGCGTATTCATAAACTGGTTGAGACAAGGTACAGGACATGTGAAAACCCCTTCTTATTCTACAACGAGGCTTTCCTTTTTGACAACTCAACCAGCGAAATGCTGTTGCATAGGCTTTGGGAATTACGCTACTCTCAAACAGGATACTCCACATTGGGAGGGGAGTATATGCTCATCGGCATTAACGGAGAGTTCGTTCGGCACAGTGACAAATCCTTCGAGTACGCCGTTGAAGCTGCGGCAAGGATGGGTTACGAAGCTTACGAACCGGTACTGATTGACGGGAGAGACCTCTTCTCAGAAGCGGGGTACTACCATGGGATCAGCATGGATGAAGATGCCCTGTACTACAAGGACTTCATTGAGTCACGAGGGCTGCGGATTTCGGGGGTTTCGGCTCATGCTCCGCTCATGCGACCCGATGTCGGCGTTCCCTTCCTCCGCCGGGCGATTCGGTTTGCGTACCAGCTTGGTGCTCCGGTGGTGAACACCGACGAAGGTATCCGGCCGAAGTGGATGAGCGAAGGAGAAGCTTTTCAGATCATGAAGTACAGCCTCACCGTAGTCCTCCAGACAGCCGAACGCTACGGAATCTACATCGGTATTGAGCCGCACAACGAATTCACCACGAATCCCGAAACCATGGAGAGAATTCTCGAGCTTGTGGATTCACCTTTCCTGCGGGTGAACTTTGATACCGGAAACTCTTATCTCAGCGGCCATGACCCGTATGAAGCTCTGAAAGCAGTTGCTCACAAGGTCGTCCACGTCCACGCAAAAGACATCGGAGGGACGCTGCTCGATGAAAAAGGCAAGGTTTACGGTACGCCCGTTGGGGTTGCCTGTGGAGAGGGGGTCATTGACTGGGAAAAGGTCATGTTCATACTGAAAGAGGCCGGTTACAAAGGTGTATTGAGCGTTGAATGTGGCACCGAAGAACAGGCCCAGAAGAGCCTGGAATACTTGAAAAACCTCCGCCAGAAACTCGGCTTAGGGGTGTGAATTCTTGGTGCCAGAACGGGAAGTTCTCCTTTTGGTGAACGAAATCTCCAAAAGTTTCCCTGGCATTCTCGCTCTGGACTCGGTCTCCCTCGTGCTTCATGCCGGTGAGGTCCACGCGCTTATAGGAGCCAACGGGGCTGGCAAGTCTACACTGGTGAAAATCATCGCGGGTGCCCTGCAGCCGGATCGCGGGAGCATCACAATCGGTGGGAAGACTTTCCGGGCCCTTACGCCCCTTCTTGCGCGGAAGGTAGGGATAGCCGCCGTGTACCAGGAACAGCAGCTTGTTCCGGATCTCACCGTTGCCGAAAACGTCTTCCTGGGAAAAGAGCCCAAAACGGCTCTTGGGCGTGTTGATTACCGGCGAATGCTGGCAGAAACCGGAGAACTCATTCAGGCCTATGGATTCAGCATTCAACCGAGCGACACCGTGGGGGAGCTCCCTCTTGCTCAGCGGCAGGAGGTGGCGATTCTCAAGGCCCTGAAGGAACAGGCAAGGGTCCTCCTTCTTGATGAACCCACGGCAGCACTTACCGGTCCACAGGTAACCTTTATGTTCCACCTCATTGAGCAGCTCCGAAAGCAAGGCATTGGCATTCTCTACATTTCTCACCACATCGATGAAATCCTTTCCATTGCGCAGAGAATCACCGTTTTACGGAACGGAAAGAACGTCGGGACCTTCCTCACCCAAGACGTCACGAAGGAAATGCTCATCGAGAAAATGGTAGGAAGACGCATCGAAAGAGGGCCGAGTTTTCCTCGAGCACCATCAGGTGGGGTTGCCCTCGAGGTACAGCACCTTGCCGTTGACGGTAGGGTCGAAAACGTGAGTTTTCTCCTTAGAGAACGAGAAATACTCGGACTCTCGGGTTCTGCGGGATCTGGGTGTCGGGAAATTCTCCGAAGCATTGCCGGCTTGCTCCCTCCTCGCAAGGGACAGATACAACTCTTTGGAAAACCCTTCCGTCCCCGGGGAACTGTTGATGCCATTCAGCAGGGAGTTCTCTTCATGCCTGAGGACATGCGGAAAGAGGGCCTCGTTCTGCCTCTTCCCTTTCCGAGAAACATCACCCTTGCCAAACTCCAGAAAGTGACGTCCCGGGGTATCATTGTCCCTGCTAAGGAAATCCAGGCAGTGCAACCTTACATAGCCTCACTCCGTATAGTTGCCCCGTCTTTATGGGCCGAGACTCGTGTACTCAGTGGAGGGAATCAGCGAAAAGTCCTCCTTGCCAAGGCCCTCTTTACCGACGCCAGGATCTGGCTCCTTGAGGACCCCACCCAGGGAGTGGACGTAGAAACCCGCCAAGAAATCCACCGTCTGATCATAGAAGCGAGAAACAGCGGGAGAAGCATTCTGCTTTTCTCCTCCGACCTCGAGGAACTCCTCACCCTCTCTGACCGTATCATGGTCATGTACAAGGGAACACTCGTCAAAGAAGTGGACAACCCCGCAATGGTAACCGCACAGGAACTCCTGTCCATGACCTTAGGAGGGTAGGAAAAATGGGCAAAGTCTTTCTGGCCATCTTTGGCGGAAGAAATGTGCTGGTTCTCGTCCTTCTTGTCCTCGCCCTTATCACAGGTATAGTGAACCCCAGGTTCCTGACCCTCCAGAACGCACTCAACATCATGCTTCAAGTCTCGGTTCTTGGTATTGTCAGTATCGGCGCAACTATTCTTCTTGTTTCGGGAGGGCTGGACCTCTCCGTAGGAAGCCTGCTATCGCTCAGCGCCTACATAGCTGGTCTGGTCATCCTTCGGTTCCAGTCGCTCCCCCTCGCCATTCTCCTCGCATTCTGCACCTCTGTAGGATTTGGGGCCTTTAATGGTCTTTTGGCTGCAACCGAGCGAGCCCATCCCTTCATCATTACCCTTGGCATGATGACCTTCCTTCAGGGCATCGCTATCGCCATTAGCCGGGGAAGTCCCATTAACGGCATGGGGGGACTTTACGAGCTCATCGGCATTCGAGACTTCCTGCGTATCCCGCTGCCAGTTTTCGTGTTCCTCACCGTTCTGGTCGTCGCAGATATCTTCCTGCGTTACTTTCCCTTGGGAAGATACGCTTACGCCATCGGAGGCAACCAGGAAGCCTCACGGCTCTCTGGAATTCGCGTGGGAAGGGTAAAGGTCATCCTCTACGCACTCAATGGAGTGTGTGTAGGCATTGCCGCCATAGTCCTTAGCGCCATTCTGGATTCAGCACTCCCAACAATGGGAAGCGGATACGAACTTCGGGCTGTAGCAGCAACGGTTATAGGGGGAACTCCTCTCTTTGGGGGAAGGGGAAGCGTCTGGAGGACGCTTCTTGGGGTGCTGTTACTCGGGCTTGTGTCAAATAGTCTCAACCTGATGGGGGTGAGCGCCAACCTGCAAAACGTGGTCCTTGGGGCAATTATGGTGATGGCGGTCATGTTCCAGGGTTCAAAGTGAGGGAGAGTTCAAGCCGGGCGTAAAGGAGGTATTGCCATGAGGAGAGGGAATGCGTGGGTTATGGGTGTTATGGTGCTTTGCGCGGTGGTCCTACTCTTTGGAAGCGTTTTCGCAGAAGACCAGCTGGAAATTGCTTTCATCCGGGCAACGGGAGAGCCGTACTACCAGTATGGCTCACAGGCTGCGGAAATAGCGGCAAAGAAGCTTGGGGTCAAGATGATTATCTATACTTCAAATCTTGACCCGGCTCAGGAACTGGCAAACGTCCAGGACGCTATCTCCCGTGGCGTTGACGGAATACTCATCTACGCCGTATCGCTCTCTTCCGAAAGGGCAGCCGTCGATGCAGCGAGCAAGGCTGGGGTTCCCATATTCTTCCAGTACGGATACCATCCGGACCTCTTGCCAAAATCCGCGGGGTTCATGCAGATAGACCTCAAAGGGTTTGCACGACCCCTTGGAGAGTGGATGGCGGAAAACATTCCAAGCGGGAAAATCGCGATTATTGAAGGAACCCTGGGAAGGGGCGATGCAGAAGCGTACACTGAGGGTTTCCTTGAAGGGCTTGCGAAGAATCCAAACCTGCAGGTTGTGGCCAAGGTCTCTGCAGAGTGGAACAGGCAAAAGGCCTATGAGGCAGCTACGAACATCATTACTGCTCACCCGGACATCGTGGGGATGTTCGTCCAGAACGAGGATATGGCTGTGGGTGTTGTCAATGCTCTGGAACGGCTCGGGAAGCTCGAACAGGTGAAAATCGTTTCACAAAATGGGGCTCCCTATGGACTTGACCTCATTCGGGAGGGGAAGCTCCAGCTCACCAATGCCAACCCGCCGTCCATTGCCTCGGTCATGGCCCTGCGCATCTTGCTCGGGGTTATCAAGGGAGAAATCGAACCGGGGCACTTCTACTGGGCACCAACGCAACTCATCTCGAAGGAAAACCTGAACGTTGCGTACCGCTGGGACGCCAGCGAAGAGGAAATCGAGGAATGGCTGAAGCTTCCGCTTCCTGAGCCCGTTATTCCGCCTCCATCCTCCTGAAGTACGGAAAAACAGGGCCTGGAAGTTTTTCTTCCGGGCCCTGTGTCCTAAGCACCATGGACTTACGGCAAAACCATGAGCTTGGTGATCTCCTCAACCGACGTTTCCTCTTTACGGAAGTCCCCAATCTTTTCGCCGTGGCTCAAGACCACAATCCGGTCAGCCACGGGGTATACATGGTACAGGTTGTGGGAGATGAAAATGCTCGAAATGCCCTGTTTCTTAAGTTCTCTAATGAATTCAAGGACCCGTTCAGACTCCTTCACCGAGAGGTTGTTGGTCGGTTCGTCGAGAATGACGAGCTTTGATTTGAAATACATCGCCCGGGCAATGGCCACACCCTGCCTCTGACCCCCCGAGAGTTCATCCACCGGAGCATGAGGCGAACGGAGCCGAAGGTCCACTCTCTCGAGAGCTTTCATGGACTCTTCCTCCATCCGGGGGATGTCGAGGTACGCCAGGGGACCGACGCGGAATCTTGCCAGCTCCCTCCCCATGAAGATGTTCCGCATGACGCTCATCTTCGGCACCATGGCTGCTTCCTGGTAAATGGTCTCAATGCCCAGCATCCTGGCTTCACGAGGGGAGGAGAAGTGGCACTCTTTTCCTTCAAAGTAAATCTTCCCCTCGTCAGGTGGGTACACTCCAGAGAGAATCTTGATGAGCGTGGACTTTCCAGCGCCGTTGTCCCCGACGAGACCGACAACCTCGCCATACCCCACGGAGAAGTCCACTCCCCGAAGGGCGCATACTCCGGAGAACCACTTGTGGATGTTCACCATCTCAACGAGGTTTTTTCGTTCCACCGCTAACACCTCATCTTTCGGGCTCGTTCCCGAACGAAGGTATTGAGAATGACGGCAAGAATCGTTGCGATACCGATGAAAACGCGGAACCAGTAGCTTGGTGCCCGAGCCATGACTAGGCCGTTGTCGATGATACGGATGAGGAAGGACCCAATGACGGTCCCGATGACAGTCCCGACACCTCCTGAAAGCGCCGTGCCTCCGATAACTGTAGCAGCAATGGCCTCCATCTCGAGACTACCGCCCATCGAGGGGAGGGTCGTCTCGAGCCGAAACGACTGAATAACCCCGGCAAAACCTGCAAGGAGCGAACAGAGCATGAAATTGGCGAGCTTCACCTTTCCTGTGTCGATGCCCATGGCCCGTGCGGCAACCTGGTTGCCGCCGGTGGCGAACATCCAGTTCCCGAAATCGGTGCGTTCCAGGATGAACCAGAGGAGAACGGTAATCCCCACGAACCAGAGGAGAGAAGCCCTGAAAATCCCCATCCTCCCCACAAGGAAAGCCGTGGGCAGGGCCGATGAAAACGGCGGGGGCCATCCACCCGAGATGAGGAGCACCGCCCCCCTCCAGATCAGCATGGTGCCAAGAGTGGTGATAAACGAAGGAATCCCGAAATAGAGCGTTACAAACCCGTTGAGGCCTCCAAGAAGTAGCGAGAGTAGGAGAGCAAGCACGATGGAGAGTACGGGGTGGATACCCTCGCTCACGAAAAGGGAGATCATGATGGGGCAGAAAGCAAAAAGGGACCCCACCGAGAGGTCGAACTCGCCGGCAATCATGAGCATCGTCACTCCTAAAGCGACAATCCCGAGTTCCGGGATGATCTCGAGGACGACGCCCACGTTTTCCCGGCTCAGGAAAAGAGGCGAGAGGGCGAAGAACACGAGAATCACCACAAGGAGCATGATGAGGCTGCTGATTTCACGAAGGAGTAATGCTCGCCGGAGGGTAAAAAGGAGTGTGTGTCGCACGTTTTCTCCTCCTTTGGAACGGGGAGCCCTCTTGGGGCTCCCCGGAACTTCTACCGTACCCGCTTCTGAGAGAGTTCTATGACCCGGTCGACGTTCGAAGCGTCAACAACCGCATTGCCCGTATTCACATCCCAGGCGCTAAGACCATACTCTTTCATCAGGTAGAGCTGAACGATGGGGAGGTACCCCTGGAGGTACGGTTGCTGGTCAATGGTGAGTTTAATGTACCCGGATTTAATCTCGGCAAGGACCTCTGGCACGAGGTCAAAGCCACCGATGAGCAATTCTCCGGGCTTATACCCCAGGTTCTTCGCCGCCTTTGCCGCAGAAGCATGGTTGTACTCAACCGCGATGACCCCCTTGGTTTCCGGATGAGCCTGGAGGTACGCCTGAATCCGGGACTGTGCTACGTCCATCTTCATGGTCGTATCAAGCCGCTCGTAGGTGTACCCAAGCTCTTCAAGGCGCCGGATGATGCCTTTCGCACGTTGCTCCGCCCATACAAGACCAGGACCACCAACGCTGATGAGGAAATGGTACTTCTCCCCTGCCGGGAGCCCCTCGGTGAGCTTTGAAGTAAGGAAATACCCAGCCTGCTCCAGGTCCTGCCCAATATAGGCCAAGCGGGCGTTCCCCTTTGCACCTTCAGGGTCATCAGTATTGGAGCAGATAACAGGTATACCGGCGTCGATAGCTTCTTTGATCACTTCGTCGAACATGTCCGGGTGCGGGATGGTGGTAATGATGCCATCGGGTTTCTGAGCCAGAGCAGCCTTGAAGTTTGCAAGCTGTGCCGCCAGATCGCCTTCCTCTTTGGGACGGACAAAGGTGAAATCTACCCCGAGGAGGCTTGCCGCATCCTGCGCCCCCTTGTACACTGCAGCCCAGAAGGGATTCTCTTCGCCGGCATGGGAAATGAAGATGAAACGGTACTTCCCCGCAGCAAAAGCTTGCCCCCCACCCAAAAGACCCAGAAGCACCACACCAACGACCGCAAGAACGACCAGACGCCTCATGCTCCTTCCTCCCTTCAAAGGAAATGACCAACCTCGCTGGTACAGGAAAAACGGGCCTCTTCTTTTCTCTCACCTCCCCCGGAAGTATTATAACAGAGTTAAGGATAAGGGGTGCCCGTATTTTCGTATACTTCTATCGATAGTACCAACTCTTGGGGCTTTTCCAGCCCTCTCCATCCCAAACTCCCTGAGGGGATTTTACCTCCTCAACCTCACCCGCTCAGAGGAATGGCTGTCATATGGCGGGACCTTGGGCCATCCCCTCGTCACCGGGATATTACCAGAAACTCACCGGGGGAGGATTGTCCTTCCCTGAGAACTCCAGGGACAAGGATGAAAGAAAGGCCTTTTCCCTGCAAGAGGGGAAGCATCACGAAGGAACTCCAAAGGAAAACGAACTCAACCTCTCTTGTCCGGCAAGAGAGGTTCCGGTAGTATACTCCTGGTGAGAGATTTGCGAGTCGTGGCCGTTGACATTGAGACCTTTGCTTCAATCGAAGACCTTGGGTTTCCCGAGTACCACTACCTCCGAACGCGAGGGGAGAAGGACCGTTCTGATGAAGAGCTTGAGCAGGAGCTTGCCCTGAACCCCTATGTCCTCCAGGTGATTTCTGCCGCCGCAGCCTGCGTGGAGGAAGGGAAAATTACCGGAGTCTCTGTGCACTACATCTCAAGTAGCGGTGAGGAAGTCCGGGAAACCCATCCCTTCCCCATTCGCTATACGCCTGTTCTCTGCCCAAGTCCTGAGGAAAACCTCTTCGAATCCGAAGAGCTCCTCCTTGAGGAGCTCTGGCAGGACCTTGAGGGCGCAGAACTCCTTGTGACCTACAACGGTCAAAGCTTCGACCTCCCGGTCCTCCGCCTCCGGAGTATGATCCACGGCCTTGACCTTCCGCCGTCTATTGCTGCACCGCATTCTCCTCGTCTTTCCGATGGCCACCTGGATCTTGCCCAGTTCCTCTCCTGTTCGATCTCTGGGTACCGGTACACCCTGGAATTCGTGTGCCGGAGATTCGGTATTCCCCTCAACAAGGGCAGAATGGACGGGGCAAAGGTCCACGACGCCTTCCTCGAAGGGCGGTACTTCGACATCGCCCGTTACAACGCCCAGGATGCCATCGCCACCGCAAGGCTCTACCTTCGCCTGAAAAAGTACCTTTCTCCGGAATCCCTGCCTCCCCCTGACCCTCCCACCGACAACCAGCTCCGTCACTTCACAAACCTTGTCGCTAACCAGAGCACCGGAAGCGCCGAATTCTACGATCTTCTCTTTGCCTGGTTCGTCGAAAGGGGCGTCCTCACAAAGAGCAACATCAGCCGGCTCATCGACGACCTGAAAAACGGGCGCCTGCTTTTGTGAGGTCTCGGTAAAAGCAAACCAGGTAGAGTCCAGGCCCTGGACTCTACCTGGAATTTCCGTCCCAAAGGAGGCGAGCACCGTGACGAAAACCACCATCCGCATCCGCGGGGTTGTGGCGCTTTCGATGCTCATTCTGCTCCTTTTCATGGTCACCACAGGGAGCATCCTCCTTGTTGCCCAGAGCGGAGGCGTGATGCCTCTGCCGCTTTGGAACTTCGCTACCAGGGCGCATCCTGTGGGAGGGTTCCTCCTTCTTGCCCTGGGGATGAGCCATGCAGCGCTCAACTGGAAGCTCTTTGAGAGCGACCTTAAAGCTCTTCGGGAGAAAAAGCGATAAGGTCCTTTCTGCCGCCGGGATCACCCCTCCCGAATCCACACCGTCATCTCCCCCATCCCCCGGTTCCCCCAGGCGTAGTAGGGGATGGCGGTGATGGGGACTCTGCGTCTTTGAGACCGATGGAAGGTGTAGAGGTGGCTTGAAGCGGCAACCTCCCTTTCTGCTTCTCCAGAAAGCACCACAACGCCCCCAAGAAGCTCCGGGCAAAACGCCGCACAGAGCTCGGCATCTCCAGGCAAAACAATCTGCGAAAGACCCGGACCGTTGTCTACTTCCTCAAGGCAAAACACCACAGGGCCCCGCTGCAGGGCTACTTTTCCCGAAGCATCACGCACTCCAGGATGCGCCCGTACCCGCTCAACGGGCATAGCAAGGGAAAGCTCCACCTGGTCTCCCTTTTGCCAGAGCCGCCGAATCCTTGCATACCCCCGCTCGACAAGGGGAGAAACGTCCGTTTCCTCACCGTTCACCCGGATTTTCGCTTCCCGACACCATCCGGGAATTCGCACCGCCAGAGTGAACTCCTGAGGTGCTGCGGGGAACACCTCAAAGCGGATGTCTCCCTCCCAGGGGTAACCGGTCTTCTGCAAGAGGACAACCCGCCCTTTCTCGAGGTCTACGGTTACCTCACTTTCGGCGAAGAGGTGAACGTAGAGGGTTTCCCCATCCTCTGAATAGAGATAGGAAGGTAAAGAAGCAAGAAGTCTGGCAAGGTTCGGTGGGCAACAGGCACAGGAGAACCATTTCTGGCGAGACAGCACCACGTGCTGCAGGTCATACCTCTTTTGCACCGCCTCAGGCACAACTTCAAGAGGGTTCACATAGAAGTAGGCGGTACCGTCCAGAGACATACCGCTCAACACCCCGTTGTACAGGGCCCGTTCCATAACGTCGGCATAGGTCCGGTCCACTTCAAGACGAAGCATCCGGTGGGCCCAAAAGACTAGACCGATGCTAGCGCAGGTCTCGGCGTAAGCCCGGTCAGGGGGCAAATCGTAATCGAAGGTGAATGCCTCACCCTGAGCCGAAGACCCAAGGCCCCCGGTGACGTACATCCGGCGCTCTGTGACATTTTCCCAGAGCGTCCTGCAGGCTGCAAAAAGGGTGGTATCATGGAGCTCCAGAGCAAGATCGGCCATGGCACTATAGAGGTACATCGCCCGAACGGCGTGGCCCACGGCCTCTTGCTGTTCCCGCACCGGAAGGTGTGCCTGGCAGTAGGCAGGAGTCCAAAACGGCCAGGGGAGTTCCTTTTCTCCCCGTGCTCTTGCCTCGAGTTCAAAGTACAGGGGTTTCTTCCCCCGCTCGTTGACAAAAAACGCAGCAAGGTCGAGGTACCGTCGTTCTCCTGTGACCCGGTACAGCTTCACCAGGGCAAGCTCAATCTCAGGATGCCCGGGATATCCCCGCAGCTTCCCTGGTCCATCGCCGAAGCGGTCGGCAATGTGGTCAGCAAGGCGGGAAACCACCTCGAGGAGCTTCCCTTTCCCTGTTGCCCTGTAGTGGGCAACCCCGGCCTCGATGAAATGCCCGGCACAGTAGAGCTCATGATTGTCGCGGAGGTTTTTCCAGCGACTCTCCGGGTCCTTAATGGTGAAGTAGGTGTTGAGGTACCCATCGGGCCTCTGCGCTTGAGCCACAAGGTCGATGACCTCGTCGACCTTTTGCTCAAGCTCCGGGTCCGGAAAGTTCCAGAGGCAGTAGCTTGCCGCCTCAAGCCACTTTGCCACGTCGCTATCCTGAAAGACCCACCCGTAGAACTCCCCCGAAGCCAGCCCTGCAGCAATGCGGAAATTCTCCACTGCATGGCTCTTCGGAGCCCCCGGCACTCTGTCGTTTAAGGCCTCCCACTGGTAGGGAATGACCGTTTCTTTCACCTGAAGGATTCTCTTCCCCCAGAAACCCGCTGCCGCAACCTTGACCGCACCAAGATCAAGGTGTTCCAGTGTTTTTTTCTCCATGTTCCTCACCCTCCGCGCCAGGCCATTTTCCCTGCATCCACAGGATGCTTGAAAACATCAGGAGGCATCACTTGAATCCTGTGGTTTTGATTCCTTCGGTAATGTACTGACGGGCTAAAAGGAACAAGGCCATAGGCAGAAGCAGCATGATGGTCGCCATGGCCATGATGAGGTCCCATCGGACAACAAAGGTAGTCCGGGAAAAGCTGTAGATGCCGACACTGAGGGGCTTCAGGTCCTCAGAGTTGAGGAACACCATAGGGATGAAAAACTCGTTCCACCAGAAGATGGACGAGAGGGTACCAATGGTGATGAAGATGGGTCGGGAAATCGGGGCAATGATTCTCAGGAAAACCCCCCATTCGCTGCAACCATCTATTTTCGCCGCTTCATCGAGTTCCCGGGGGATGGTCCGATAGAACTGCCTGAACAGGAACACGTTGTAGGGATACGCGAAAAAGGCCGGAACGATGATAGGCAAAAAGGTATCCAGCCATCCCAGCTGTTTGAAAAGGACATACTGGGGAATGATGGTCACGTAACCGGGAACCATCATCGTCATGAGGATCAGACTAAAAATGACCTCCCTTCCCTTGAAACGCATCCTCGCCAGGGGATAGGCAACCATGGAGCTTGACAGGAGGGTCCCGACAGTATTCCCGACAATCAGAATCAGGGTGTTCCTCAAATACACAAGGAGCTTGCTGTTGGCAAAAACCTCCGCGTAGTTCTGCCAGTAAAGGCGCGAGGGCAAAATTCTGGGCGGGAACACGCTAAATTCAATCATAGGCTTGAAAGAGGACAGGATGATCCAGAGGATAGGGAAGAACATCACCAGAGCCACCACTACCATGAGCAGGTACTGGTGCATGCTGGTGTATCTTTTGCGTCTGCGACCCTGCACTCCAGAACCCCCCAGCCCCTAAACTTCGTAGTACACCCACCGCTTTGACAGAACAAACATCAGAAAAGAAGCCAAAGCGGCGATGCCAAAGAGGATAATGGACTCGGCACAGGCATAGCCCACCCGGAAGGTCTTGAAAGCATTGTGGTAGATATCAAGGCTTATCGCCTGGGTGACCTTTCCGGGCCCTCCAGCCGTCAGGGGATAGAGCAGGGTAAAGGAGGTGTTCAACGAGCTTATGGTCGCGGTGACCAGGTTAAAGAGCAGAATCGGCGATATTGCCGGAAGCGTGATCTTCAGAAACTGTGTGAAGCGGCCGGCTCCGTCAATCTCTGCAGCCTCGTAGAGCTCCCTGGGGACTTCCTTCAAAGCGCTGTCGAATATGAGCATCATCTGACCCGCATAGAAGGTGTAAATGTTGAGCGCCACCACAACCCAGACCACGAGTTTGGGGTCCACAAGCCAGTTCGGGGTTTCCCTGAACCCAAGAAGCGACAGGACATAGTTGAGAATCCCGAGCTCCTTGTGCAGAATCAGCTGGAAGGCAAAGGTCAGGGCCACCATGGGCACAACGGCGGGAATAAAGTAGAAGAAGCCAAAGAGGCTTGTGCCGCGAATGTTCCTGGCGTTGAGCAACACTGCCTCAAACAGTGCCCAGCCCACCGAGATAGCGACGGAGAACACGGTGTAAAACGCCGTGAACTTCAGAACAATCCAGAATTCTGACCCCTGGCGAAAGAGCCTTGCGTAATTGCCAAGCCCTATCCAGTTAGGGAACCCGATAAGGTCCCACTTCGTGAAACTCAAAACAACAGTGGCCAGGATTGGCCCACCCGTGAACAGCACAAACCCCAGAATCCATGGGAGAACGAAGAGATATGCCTTTCCGCTTTCCCCGGGTCGTGTCACAGGACTCCCCACCTGTAGCAGAAAAAAGAAAAGGGGGGCAGAAGCCCCCCGCACACTCACTTACTGTGCGACCTTCTCCTCTCCCAGGATGTCCACCGCTTTGTTCCTGGCCTGCTCAACGACATCGTCAACACTCAGCTGCCCGAGAATGGCTGCGTTAAAATCCTTCACAATATCAAAGGTCAGACCCGGTGGCAGCAATACATAGCCCCACTCGGCGAACTGAGCTGTCTGCTCGATGGCATCCCAGTTCCTTGGTCCCTTAGGACCTTCCACCCTGTAGTAGCCCTTCTTGAGAATGGAAAGGCGCGCCGAGGGGTTACTGTAGGCTTCGTTGATGAGTTTCTGGCCTTCTTCGCTCATGCAGAACTCGATGAACCTCCAGACCGCATCTTTAGACCCGCTTCGCGCATTGATCGCAAAGAACCCGGTGTGAAGGGTGGAGTAGTGTCGTGCCTTTTTGGGGATAGGAGCGATGTCCCAGGCGAAATCCTTGATGTCCTTATAGACTGAGGTCATCCAGCTCCCGTTGAATGCCATAGCCGCCTTCCCAGCCATGAAAAGGTCCGCAGAGACCACACCGGAGGTCGTGACCTGAGGAGAGGCTACAACCCTATCTTTATTGGTTAGGTCAAACCAACGCTGCAGGAACTCCCTGGTCCCGGACCCCATGGAGAAACGACCCTGCTCGTCAACGATCTTATCACCGAACGCCCCCGCCAGGGAATACCATAACCCCTGAAAGCCCAGGGCGTCACAGCCCCACTGAACGACCTTGCCGTCGCTCTCAACGGTGAGCTTCTTGGCCGCGTTCTCGAAATCTTCCCAGGTCCAGTCCATACCGGGATACGCTACTCCTGCTTTGTCAAATAGGTCCTTGTTGTAGTACATAATTTCCGTGGCGAAGCACCAGGGAAGGCCGTAAAGGCTTCCCTGGAGCTGCATGAGCTGCGTAACCGCCGGGATAAAATCGTCGAGACTGAGCTCCTTGCTCTGCTTGATGTAGTCGTCAAGGCTCAGCACCCATCCAGCCCTGACGAAGTCGGCAAGGTCGGCCTCCCAGAGGCAAAGGACATCCGGAGCAGTCCCGGTCATGGCCATAGATCTCAGTTTCTGGGAGTACTCAGCCTCTGGAATCTGCATGAATTCCACCCTGATGTCAGGATTTTTCTCCTCAAAGGCCTTAACGTAATTGTAGGGGTCAGATGGCAAGGCATTCCAGTGGGCATACTTGATTACCGTTTCCGCAAAAACGGAAACACCCGAAAACACGGACACCAGCAACACCAGCCCCAAAACCACCGCTTTCTTCATGCTTTCCCCACCCCCTGAAGCTTTCGGAGTTTTTGACCACCTGAACACGCTTTGTCAAAGGCCGCCATTTCTGGGAACCTCTCACCTCCCCCAGTCAGCTTTTCTGAAACCTGCGGGCAAAATGTGCACCACATTTTTCATACCAGTATGCAATTGGTGATAAATTTTGCAACCGGTTCTATAATAAGGGTGTTGCGTTCCATTGTCAATAACCAGAAGGGAAGCTGGCATCCAGCACGGTGAATTTCTCGGAAACTCGGAGAACTCCTACCTCCTGCACCCGAATCGGAGATCCCGGCATGCAAGTGCTTCGGGATTTTCTGAACCAGAACACTCTGGAGAGGCTCAAGCGCAGAGAGAGCCCCAAAAACGGGAGGAGAAAGGACACGAGGATCTCCGGTGGCGCTCATTCATACCGGTATGATTGTCTCTGAAACCTCTCCCGTGGTTCAGTGTTCAGGAAAAGGTGGCCTTACTCAATCTGACGGCAGGAATTCCGCTCCACAAGCTCCGTAGGAAAGATCGTCTGTACCGGCACAAGCTGAGGTTCTCTGATGCGGTGCAGGATTCTCTGGGTAGCGTACCTCCCCATCTCCCGCTTGTAGACCCGTACAGTTGTGAGCGAAACAAAGGCATTTGAGGATATCGGAGCATCATCAAAGCCCACAATGCTCAGGTCCTCTGGAATCCGTAGGCCCTGTTCCCTCGCCGCCTTCATGGCACCGATAGCCATTTCGTCATTGGTGGCAAAAACGGCTGTCATTGACACACCGCGCTTAAGGAGGCGTTCCATGGCGAGGTATCCGCTCTCCATGCTCCAGTCACCGTACTCCACAAGCTTTTCATCATACCCAATCCCGGCCCGACGCAGCGCAGCCCGGTAACCCTGGAAACGTTCCTGGGCAGAGCGGTTGTATCGTGTGGGGTGATTGATCAGACCTATGGCCCGGTGCCCAAGGCGGATGAGATAGCTGACCGCCTGATAGGCCCCACCAAAGTTATCTATAAGAAGCATATCCGTCTTGAGGGAGCGAGGTATAATTGAAGGATTCACAAGGACCACCGGCACCGGAGAGGCCTCAAGGAGCTGGGCAAAGGCAGAGGAAGCCAGTTCGCAGACGATAAGCCCGTCGACCTTATTCAAAAACTCCCTGAATTTCGACTTCTCAGTCGGTGTGTCCTGGTACACAGCAAAGAAGAGCAGGTGGAAATCGTTCCTCTGTAGCTCATGGCTGGCCCCTTCAAAGACCTCTGAGTAAAAAGGCATCCAGGACACCCTTCCGTTCTCGGTAACGTGCGCCTGGATATCTGGGCGAGAGCGGTCAAGGGCAGAGAGAAAGACCACAAAACCAATGTTCCCGGTGCGGTGCAGGGAGGTCGCACGGGAACTATCGGCTCCGGCTACAAAAGTCCCCTTTCCGGGTACCCGGACGAGAATGCCCTCATGCATCAGGGCAAGGATGGCCTTTCTGATGCTGCTCCGGCTGGCCTGGCATCTCTCGCTGAGTTCCCGCTCTGAAGGAATCCTCCCCCCAGGTTGTATACCCTCGTCCCGAATGACAGCCTTAATGGTCTCCTGGAGCGCCACATGGAGCGGTCGTAATCCCTTCCTTCGGCCCATTTTCTGCCTCCATCCCACCTGGTCTTCTGTCCTCATTGCATATTGTATACCTGTTACGAAAAACTTTCTATTACCAGTACAATTCATACCAGATGTGTTGAAGAAAAAACGCTGCATCGCCTGCCATTTCCGGTAGGTTTCCTGGGAAACACCTGTGCCGGCTCCTGGAGCCGGCACAGGGCACTCAGAGGTCTTCAGACAGCTTCCGGCAGAGCCTTCTCAAGAGGAATCTCAAGCACCCACAGGGTGTGGGGAGGAAGGGAGTACGGGCTTTCCGAGAGGGCAACGGTGCGGGATACCGAAACCACCCGGTCTGGAGAGGCAAAATCGTTCCCGGCAAGAACATCCGGAGCGGTCAGCTCAAAAAGCCGCCCCTCCTTCCCTGCGGGAATATCGGAGAGGTCCACCACAACCTCGCAGGGTTCGTCTCTGTGGAAATTCACTATGGCCAGCGAGAGGACATTCCGGGAGGGATCATACGTTGCCGAGGCATCGAAGTAGGGGACCCGCTCCAGAGCAAAGGAGCTCCGACCCTTGAGGAAGCTCTTTGCCCGGATGGCATAGGAGTCCGCCAGGACCTCGCACCCAAGCCGCACAGTTCCCGTGTGGTTCACGAAGAGGTCAAAGACGTGGTAGATAGGGGTGAGGACCATGGCGTCTTTCCGGGTCTTGATCATCCCCAGGGCGTTCACCATCTGGGCGAGATTTGCCATACCCACGACGTCGCTTAAGCGGTGTAGAACAAGGAAAATCCCTGCGGCAAAGAGGGCGTCCTTCAGGGTGTAGGGCTCCTCAAGGTAGACGATGCCCTTTTCCTGGGCCTCCTCCTCCGGGTCCACCTGGTACCAGACATTCCACTCGTCAAAGGCAATCTTCACGTGGTCCATGCGGGTGCTTTTGATGAGGCCGGCAAGGAGCTTCAGGCGCTCTTCCACATAATAGGCTGCCGCAACGGTTTCATAGTAGTCCTCAGACCCGTGGTACTGATGGATGGAGATGAAGTCGATGACCTTCCCGGCGTGCTTGAGAACGGTGAGGTCCCATTCCGGGTCATCGGCCCCAACGGCGATAATCTGGATTGAGGGGTCCAGGGCCTTCATGAACATGGCAAACTGGCGGAGTTTCTCCGCATACTCCCGGGCACTGCAGTGCCCCACCTGCCACGGTCCGTAGACCTCGTTGCCCACGCCCCAGTACTTCACCCGGTACGGCTCGGGATGACCAAACGTTTTGCGCATTTCGGCGTACTTTGTGGGGGTATCGAGGTTACAGTACTCCAGCCAGTGCAGGGCCTCATCCAGAGTCCCGGTCCCAAGGCTCACCGCAAGGTACGGTTCGGCTCCAATCCTTCGACAGTACTCTATGAATTCATCCGTCCCGAAGCGATTGGTCTCAATCCCTCCCCAGACGTAGTTGATGAGCTTTGGTCGTCTTTCCCTGGGGCCGATACCGTCTTCCCAGTGGTAGGCCGAAGCAAAATTCCCCCCGGGCCAGCGGAGGACAGGACACTTGATGCGCCGCACTGCCTCAAGAACATCTTTGCGGAACCCCGAAGAGTCTGCAAGAGGTGAGTCTTCGTCGAACACCCCACCGTAGATACACCGGCCGAGGTGCTCGATGAAATGCCCGTAGATGAGTGGACTAATGGTTCCGGTTTTTACTCCCCAGACTTTCACGTGAGCGTTCATCGTCCTTCCTCCCTTCAAGGGTTTCAATCCTCAGGATAGTGACCGAAAAGGGTGGGAAAACATGGGAAAACGAGCGGGAAAGGCCGAAAAGGGGTATCTCGCGAGGAACGATGTTGAAAGGTTCCAGGAAGCTATTTTCGTCTTCAGGATCCCCCGCAAGCACCAGGGCCTTCCCTCTTCCGGTCAGCTCCACTTCACCGGAGATGGTAACCACGGTGTGTTTCTCCTCAGGAAAAGGATTGACCACCTTGACGATGATGTCTCCCGAACCTCTGTCGAAACTCGCCACATGGTACAGGGGCCTGAGACCCGTTGTATCCTCAACCTCGTGAATGAGGGTGCCATCAAGAAAGCAGCGGATCCTTCGCCCTGAAACCTCGATTCGCAGATGGTAGAAGCGATCGTTTTCAACCGTCAGGGGAACGCTTTTGCTGAGGGCGATTTTTTGTCCTGCAATGGCCTTCTCGACTACGGAAACCGTGTTGCCGAAGCCCCCAACGTTCCAGAGATAGTAGTTGAAGTCATTCTGAACCCCAAAGAAAACGAGGAATCCCTCGCTGCCACCGATTTTCTTTGCCAAAACCTTAACGACGCAGTCGCCCCAAGGCTTCTCCCCGAGATAAACCCGGCAGTCTTCACCAAAACTTCGCTGTCGCAAAAGCCCACCCCGTGCTTCCCAGACGCCCCGATACCACCTCCACCTCCGTCCTTCCTCAAAGCCCTCTTCGAAAAGCACATTCCCCTGGGGATCCAGAACCCGCACGAAGTCAAAGGCCACCTGGGTTCCCCAGCTCCCCAGACCCATAAGGCCCCGGATGGGTGGAAAATCCTTTTCCCTGGGACACTCAAGAGCGGAAGGGAGGACAAAGTCCCCGAGGTTCGTGCTGAAAAGGTACTGGACGTAGTAACTCGGGGTTCCGAAGACCCGAAGGTTATCGAACCAGATGAGGTCTGGAACCCACTGCGACCACCCCACCCGGTTGAAGAGGGGAGCATAGGAAGCCATAACGACGACGTCGGCGTTACGTTCAATCCCGGTCATGAACGCCGCCTCGGCTAAAGCCGCTTCGAGGGTATTCCTCCGTCCCAGGGTGTGGGCCGCGTACTCTCCCACCATGACTTTCGGGCCCCCGCGGTCGTAGGCATCGTACCGACTGGCATTGGCCAGAAACCACTGGGGAGGCATGTACATGTGCTCATCGACGATGTCAACCCCGTGGGCCTTTGCCCACTCCCAGGCTTTTTCAAAAATCGGACCGGCGGGAGAGGTTCCACTGGCAAGAATGAGCTGAATCTCTGGGAATCGCTCTTTTATGGCTTGCTGGAAGAGGGCAAAGCGCGCAAAATACTCCTCTCCCCAGTTCTTGTTGCCGATACCCAGATACTTCAACCCAAAGGGTTCCGGATGGCCACTTTCTGCCCGCGCTTTTCCCCAGGGACTCGTTGCCGGTTCGTTTGCGTACTCGATGAGGTCCAGGGCATCCTGGACCCATTCATCCATCTCCTCAAGGGGGACGAACTCCGCTCCCCGAACCTGGCACGAAATCCCTGCGTTGAGAATCGGCACAGGTTCTGCCCCGAGGTCCTCGGCAAGGAGAAAGTACTCGAAAAACCCCAGACCAAAAGACTGATGGTACCCCCAGAGATTCCACTGGGTCGGTCGCTCCACCACAGGACCAACAGTCTTCTTCCAGCGGTAGGCGTTCTCGAGGCGATGCCCCTCCACGATGCACCCCCCGGGAAAGCGGAGGAACCCAGGTCGAAGTGCCGCAAGCATCTCCACAAGGTCCCGGCGCCAGCCATTGGCCCTGCCTTTCCAGGTATCTTCGGGGAAGAGGGAGACCATGTCGAGGGTCACGGATCCCTGGCCTTCCACATGCAGAACAAGACGAGCCGAGGGACAGCTCTCCTGGGGAGAGAGCCTGAGGGTGTATTCCCTCCACTCCGGATCAAGAACGGGAATTTCCTCCTCGGCGTACGTTTTCCCTGCCATATCTTCAAGGCTCACCCGCACGATCCCCGGAGATTGTCCTTCCATCCGGGCAAAAAGGGAAAAACGGTACGTCTTCCCCACTTCAATCGGGATCCCATCGTACCCCTCGTTGACCACCCTGCCCCTGCCTCCGGAGGGAGGAAACACAACCCGGAGATAGTGGGGGTTCTGCAGTAACAGGGGAGTATCGTCTTCAATGCCAAAGCGCACACCCTCATCTCCAGAGAATATCCAGCCCTCGGAAGGGTTCCGGTGCTCGAAGGAGCGATTTCGCACAAGCTCTGCGTATATCCCCCCATCGGCAGCATGGTTGATGTCCTCAAAGAAGATACCATAGAGCGTTCGGGGAATCTCGGGACCCTTCTTCGAGGCGTCGATAACAAGGTGGTACTCCGAGGCAAGAGCGAGGGAGGGGATAAAAAGAACAAAGAGCACGACGGCCAGGAAAAGGCGTTTCTTCACTTTTTCTTCCCTCCCACTTGAAGCACAAAGGCATTCGAAGCGCCGCTTCTCACAAAAAAGAAGTGTTCTTCTTGCTCTCCCGAGGGAGCCGTAGTTAGGACCCGGTAATTCCCGGGAAATCCGCGAAATGCTACCGTTCCGTCCGCACCGGTACAAAGGCGGACCCTTGTCTTCCACTCCCGGTGAATGAGGTCCTTCAGGACGAAATACATGGGCTTTACCGTGAAATCGTCTCTCAGGAAGCCGCTCCCCGGCTGCCAGGCTCGATAGAAATTCCAGTAGGTTATGGCTGAAACCGCAGGATGACTGAAAAAGACCGTGTAGAAGACTTTCAGAAGTTCCGCCTGGAGCAACTCGGCTTCCCCCGGCGAAACCCCGAAAGCACCCACCACCGCGGGCAGAGGAATCTGGAATTCTGTAATGTGAATGGGCTTCCCCAGAGTGGCAAGTTCATCCAGAGCAGAGCGAATGTCCTCAAGCGACTCCAGGTGTCTTTTGATGTCCTCAGCGGTGAAAAGGTGTGCCTCAACGCCGATGACGTCCACAGGGACACTGGCTTCAAGGAGCTTTCGGGCCTTTTCCATAAACCGCTTTCGTATGTTCCCATCAAGCAACATCCCGAATTCATTAAGCACAAGGATGGCCTGGGGGTCTATTTCCTTTACCGCCCTGAAGGCCTCAGCAACGTACTCAGGACCCAGACCCTCAAACCAGGGCTGGACAACAGGCTCGTTCACCACATCCCACAGGTGCACAGGGCCTTTAAAATCCTGAACCTCCCGGCGTATGCGCCCAAAAAGCGCTTCCCTTACTTCTTCCCAGCGACCGGCACGTCCCTTCATCCACACCCAGGAAGGAACCCCAACACCCGGAGGATTTCCCCACACCAGGGTATGCCCCTTCACAGGAACCCCGTGGTCCTGCAGCCACCTGGCGATACGGTATGCCGCCTCTTTCAGAGGGAACCGACCGGGCCCAGGTTCGTAGTCTTTCCAGTAAAAGGCAGGAAGCGTGGCAAAGTTGAAGAGTTCAAGGTACAGGCGCTGGTACTCTGCAATCTTTTCCGGGGGCAGAGGTTGCACCCCAAATCGTCCGCCACGGGAATAGGCTCTGGGAGCAAAGGCGAAAATGAGGTACTCCGGAGCGTTGCCAAAGAGGAACTCATGGGATACCTGCTCACAAAAAACTTCTACGTTCTCGAGCTTCTGCCCATTTTCGTCCACAACCTCAATGCGTACCGGGAGCCTGCGAAACTTTTCAATGGCCTCCTGGAATGGCGAAAGGTCAACAGGGGTTCTGAAGGTGTCGATAACGAGGCTGCATTCCGAGGCCGGAGTGGGGGAGAAGGAGGACAAAGCAAAAAAGAACAGCGCAAGAAAGATAATCCCTCTTCTTTCGCCCAAGAGACAGGAAAGATTCACATCATCCGTAAACACGCAGGGATACCTTGAAAGACTCGCGTTGGGCAACTTTTCGCCCTGCCTTCTTCGTGCCAGAATACTAAGAGGTTTTCACCCCATCGCTGTCGATTTAAACCCTTCCCGGACCCTCATTGGTATAAATAGCATGCTACCCAATGTCGCTTAGAATCAACCTCAATCAGTTCCGGCCTAAATCTGGCACATACATCCCTACCACATGAACACCTTGGAGAAAACCTACAGCCTTCGGGCGGATCGATAAGATTGACTGGACTGCCCGGTATGGGTCTTTTTTCCGTTCTGTCGCCTATAACAGGCATCGATGAAAGCAAAAACCGGGTATAGGGATGAAGTGGATTAGTGAAAATAGACTCCGTCAGGCCATATTCTACGATACATCCACCATACATGACTGCCATCATGTTTGCCAAACCGGGAATCAGCGAGATGTCGTGAGTGATGAAAACAATCATGCTCCCAAGGGCAGCCTGGATGTCACTTAAAAGCTGCAGAATGTTCTTCTGGGTAACAACATCAAGGGCAGACGTCGGCTCGTCTGCAATAATCACAGCCGGATTCAGGAAGGTAGCCAGCGCTATGACCACTCTCTGCCTCATGCCTCCCGAAAGCTCAAACGGGTAAACCCGCAAAACATAGGGAGGAAGGTCCACCATTTCCAAATGGTTCTTGATCTTCTCTTCGTCGAATACCACATTATGAGACGTTGTCAAATCGTAAAAAATGTCCCTTAGTCTCCTGACAGGATTGAGCGCACTCAACGAACCTTGGGGAACACAGGAAATCTTCTTCCACCAGGCATCCTTCAGGGTATTCTTCGTGGGAGACAGCTCGTACTCCTGGTCGCCAAAGCGATAGCAAACCCTTCCCTCCTTAACCAAAAGGAATGACCCCACCGCTCCGTACAGGACCCTTGCCAGGGTAGTCTTGCCACAACCGGATTCTCCTACAATTGCCAGGAAGTTGCTCCCCTCTATGCTCAGCGATACACCCTCAACAGCCTTAACTTCCTTGGTAACCCCGAACTGCTCGGTCATATAGTACGCCCTCAGGTTCTCCACCTCTAAGAGAACGGTTTCTCGCCTTCCGGTTTTCTGAATGACTTTTTGGTCAACGCTCATTGGGTCACTACCCTCGCTTGCGGACTGATGAAATCGGTCATGCTGACGAAGAGAAGGTAAAGCGACGTGAAAAGGAGAATTACGAATAACACCGGGAAAAGAATCCACCACCAGGCACCCATCACCAGGGCCTGTTGCTGTATTGCCCAGTACGTTATGGTTCCCATGGTTGGGACATCTAAGGGGGTAAGACCAAGGACTGATAAGGTCACTTCAAGACCAAGCGACCAGAGCATGTTATTAATGGTCGTTGCAAATACAATGGGAAGAACATGGGGCAGGTACTCCTGGAAGACCAGCCCCAAAGTGCTTCTCCCCGAGAACAAGGCAGTAACCGTAAACCTCCGCTCTCTCAAACTTAGAACCTGGGACCTTATCAGCCTTGCATCCCAGGGCCACCCAAAAAAGGCCAGCACCATGGCAAGCATCGGAAAACTCATTTCCTTTGCCAGAAGCTTTAAGAATATCAGTATCGGAAAAATGGGCAAGACAATCAGAGAGTCGCAAAAAAGGATGAGCGCCTGGTCTATTGCCCCTCCTTTATACCCCGCGATAATGCCAACCATCATCGCTATGAGGCGAGAGAGCGCAGCCACCCCCAGGCCAAAGATAAGCGAATTCTTGAGCGCAAAGGTCATAATCCAGAAAAGATCCTGCCCCCTTCCATTCGTCCCGAAAGGGTGACTCCACGAAGGCGGGCGGTTAATCGGAACGTAATAGGATGCACGAGGGTCATAGGGAGAAAAGGTCGACAACACTGCAAAAACTACCAGCGCAATGAGAACGGGCAAAGAAATTTTGAATCGCACATCCCGTTCAAGCAATCGAACCACTGCTTTCGACATTGCAACAACAGGCATTCCGTCGCACCTCCAGCCTGATTAAGCAGCACCACCCGTGTACTGAATACGGGGGTCAACAAGGGGCAACAGGAGATCCACGAGTAGCGTCGCAAAAGCTATCGCCACTATTGAATACAGGGTGATACCCATGACCAGGTTATAGTCATTCTGCATTATGGCCGTGAAAGCCAGAGTTCCCAGACCCGGGTACGAAAAGACGATTTCCGTAATGATGGTCCCACTGAAAACCGTCCCAAGCTGCAGAGCAAGTCCCGTTAACTGAGCAGGCATGGCGGCCTTCATTACGTAACTTCTCAAAAGTATCGATTCCTTCAGCTTCATCTGCTTCGCAAATACCACAAAATCCTCGTGGATGACGTTGGAAACGAGATTCCTCATGTTGATGAACCAGGCACCTACACCCACGATGATTAACGAAAGAGCCGGCAAAAACCCATGCTTGATAACGCTTTTGAAAAAGGCCCAGCTCATGGAAGGAGCAAGTCCTATCTGGAAGGCGCCTCCGGTGGGAAAATACCGTAAAACATAGGCAAAAATCACAAGAAGGACAAGGGCAAGGATGTAGTAGGGAATAGGCCTCACGGCGTTAGAAACTATTTCAAAAATTCTCACCCATAAACCCTTACCCCTGTAACTGGCTATACCCCCAAGCAGGGTTCCCACACACCAGGATATCGTGGCCGTTAAAGCAAGTAACCCTGCTGTCCAGGGAAGCGACCTCGAAATCAGGGAAGTAACGGGTGTCGGAAAGGATGCAAACGAGGGACCCAAATCACCCTTAAGCAATCCCCTCCAGTAGGAAAAATACTGCTGAATCATCGATCCTTCCAGGCCGTAAAGCTTCAAGAGTGCGTCCTTCATCTTCTCCACGCTTTCAGGAGGCAAATAAGCCCCAACCATCTGGATTCTCCTGACGGCAATCTCAGCCGGGTTCGACCCTGGGATGAGCCTTGGAATCAAAAAGGTGATGGTTACCCCCACAAAAATGACCAGCAGACAAACAACAAATCTTCCTACAAAGTACTTTATGAATGACTTTACAAAGCTACCCACCCATTTCTCCTCCTCAATATGAGCCTTACCAGCGCCAGCCTCTCAGCAATCCCCTGCCCCCCAGGGGGGCAGGGGATTGCTGCAGGATCGTCCTTTCCCGGGAACCCACCTCACTCCTTCGGCGCCGGCTGAATGTTGATGAACATGAACCGCGTATTGCCCCAGTTCGGCACGGGGTTAGTGTACGGATTCTCCGAGGTGGGGTAGCCGGTCCAGTAAGTTCCATCGCAAACGGTGAAAACGTTGTAAGAGAATACCGGGATTATGGGCATGTCCTCAACGCATATCTTCACGTATTCAAGGCCAAGCTCGATAATCTTGTCCGTCTCTTTGAAGAAGTCTGTCCGCCTCAATTCTTCGATAACCTTGTCGATGCGCTCACTCTTATACCTCATCGGATTCTTCGCTACGACAGTTTGCCCGGTAGGTCTGTAGTACTCGGAATGCCAGGACTCGAGGAACCAGAAGAGGTCTGGATGCCCTCCCCATGTCTCGATGCACCATGCCCAGTAAATCGTGTTTGGATCTTCTCCGTAGTTCATCCTGGTCCAGAGCATAGCGGGTTCCACGGCTTCTATTTGAGCATCGATACCGAATTTACGCCACTGCTCAGCCACTGCCACGGCAGCCCGCGTCATGACAGACCTTGTAGCCGCCTCGCAAAGGATGCTGATCTTCCAGGGTTTTCCATCGGGCAACAGCCACTTTCCATCCTTATCCCGCTTGAATCCTACGCTTTCTAAGAGCTTTGCTGCAAACTCGGGACTGTACTTCCACCACCCGTATCCAACCATTTTTCTAATCTGCTGGGGATCGTCCGGCACCTCGTAGCCAAATGCGTACCTTACGGCATCCGCTATCTTCATCGGAATTTCAGAGTCATAAGGCTTGAACTCTTCCTGACCCACCTTGAGGGTGAATTCCTTAAGCCATGGCTCTATCTTGTCAAAATACCACTCGGGGTAGAGACCTGTTGGAGGAACGTGAATGGGGGATATGGTGGCACAACCGTTGTAAGCCTGCAGGGCAACCTGAACGATATCAATTGCCAGCGTAAGCGCCCACCTGACCTCTTTGAGGTTGTAGGGGAAGTGCTCGTGGTTCATAATCAGAGAGGGCAGTGTTGGGTCAGGATGTGCCCATGGCCAGCCATCAAACCAGGTAACGCACTTGGGATTCTCCCGGTACAGCGTTATGGCTCCCTCAGGAGGCAGGTCGTGGATGATATCGAGTCTATGGGCCAGCTGCTCCATAACCTTCTTCTCGGGCGATGCTTCTCCCTTATAGAGGACGTACTTGGGGCCCGGTTTTTTCCCGTACGCTACTCCAAGGTCAGACCTATCCCAGTCCTCTCTCAACCTCCACAAGAACCAGTACCCATTAGGATCGTAGGACTCTAAGACGTATGGCCCTGTCCCAACAGGTGGGTTGAAGTCAAAGGCAACGGGGTCTTCCACTTTCTCAAAGATGTGCTTTGGCATGATGTAACAGGCCGACCATCTTACAGTGAAAACAGTGTGGAATCTGCCGTTGGGCTTGGTCAGTTTAAATATTGCGGTGTAATCGTCTACCTTCTGGACTTCTGCCACGTTCACCTGCATATAGGCACCCCAGGTCATCTCGGGATGTGCCTTCAGGAGTTCCACAGTGTAAATCACGTCGTCTATGGTGAACGGAACACCATCGCTCCAGTAAATCCCCTGCCTTACCTTCACGGTCATTTCGGTGTAGTCTTCGTTGTAAATGGGGGGCTCGGCCGCTAACAGGTTGATCCATGGTTCTCCCTCTATGCCCTCGTCGGGGTCGATATACCACAGCGCACCCAGGCAAAGCTGCTGGAGACCTGTAGACCAGCTCGTTACACCGCCTCCCCAGAGATTAAATCTTCCAGGGTTGAGGGAGCGGCCTGACGGATCCTCGATGATGATGACTTCATTCCGTGGCACCCCGGGAAGGATTTCCTCCTGGGCAAAAGCAACCGCCCCTAACACCAGTACCGCAACAACTACTAACCCTCCTAACCACCAACGCCTCATGGAACCTCCCTCCTTCTTTGGGATTACCAGTGAACCCTTATCCTTCACACGTTGAAGAACCGGCGACCAAGGACTTGGTGTCTCTACCGTTAGATGGCAACACCTCCTTTCTTGTGCTCACTTATAAAGCCAGCATTTCACCACAACGTCACCAACAGGAACATCTGGGGGGACCTCTTTCTTGCAAATATCCTTCACCTGAGGACACCTGAGAGCAAATCTGCAACCCACCTCAGAATACTCCTCGACCTCCAGGGGTTGCTTCTTCCTGACCTGGGGCGCTTTTCCGGCTTCATACGGATTTGGAACAGACTCTCGCAAAAGCACCGTGTAAGGATGCAGGGGGTTGAGTAGAACCTTTTCAGCAGGCCCCGTCTCGACGAAGGAACCCCTCAGCATAACGCCTATTCGGTCACTGATATAGTAGGCCGTAGCAAGGTCATGAGTAATGTAGATAACAGATACTCCTCGCTCTTCCTTGAGTTTCCGAAAGAGGTTAAGAACAAATATCCGAAGAGAAGCATCTAACATCGAAACGGGCTCGTCGGCTATCAAAAGCACAGGATTGGCCATCAGCGCCCGGGCAATGGACAGCCTCTGGAGCTGCCCGCCAGAGAACTCATGCGGATACTTGCCTCGCACTTCCTCCCAGGTCAGGGCAACCGAATTCAGAGCTCGCTCTATCAACGTTTCAGGGGCACTGGTGCCGTTGGTCGCTATCTTCACCATTGACCAGAAGTACGTTTCCACTTTTTTCAGAGGATTGAAGGTCTCATAGGGGTTCTGGAAGACTGGCTGAATCAGCCTGGTCAGCTCCAGTTTCCTATAACTCTCCAGCTTTTTTCCCAGGAAGAAGATGCTTCCCTCTGTAGGCCTGATAACACTCAAAAGAAGGTTGGCAAGGGTTGTCTTTCCACTTCCGCTTTCACCTACCAGGGTGAACACGATTGGCTTTCTTTCGATTTCCAGGGTAACATCCCGAACAGCATAGATTTTTACCTTTGAAAAGAGGGTGCCCACCTGAAACACTTTAGTAATTCCCTTAAGCGCGAGCAGCAGATCGCTCATGGCCACCCCTGCGAACTCTCTTCAATCCAGCACCATTCAGCATCCCTCAACCCACACCGACAGGGTAATACCACTTCCTATCCCTCCCGTATTTCCATCCAGGGGACCCCTCAGAAACACAGCCGCAGCACAAATCGATAAGACCCAACTGCGATAAAGCGACAACTTCACCTACCGCCCACACAATTATTTGATTGCTCCCGACAGCAAGCCTGAAGCTAACTGTCTCCCAGCAACAAGCGCTACAAACACTGGTGGTAAAGCATAGATGGTAGCAGCCGCCATCAGTAGATTCCACTGGGTTCCATACGATGTGGTATAGGCCATCATTGCGACACTGGCAGGGTATAGGTTTCTATTTTGAATAAAGCACATTGACAGAAGAAGGTCTCCCCAGCCCGCCATGAACGAAAGTAACCACGCCGTAGCCAGTGCTGGTCTCGCAAGCGGCAAAACAATACTTCGAAAGGCTCTCAAGCTTGATGCTCCGTCAATATAGGCACTCTCGATCAATTCATTCGGTATCCCAGATGCTATGTATGTTGCCAAAATAAGGCTAACAAAGGGAACTTGTCCAGCTGCTATCGCGACGATTACACTCCACAGGTTATTTATTAAGCCGAGCTTGTAGAATACAAGGAAAAGGGGTGTTACCATTGAAACTCCTGGCAAAAGCTGGAGAAGAAATATCAACCCAAGTACTACGCCTTTCACCTCTTCTCTAAGGCGCAACTTTGTTAATCCGTATCCCACAAGTGGTGCAAAGCACACTGTGATACAGGCTATGCAGACCCCTATTAGAAAGCTGTTTAACAATGGTCTGGTCATTAGCGGTGTTATTTGCCTGTAATAGGTCAACGTCGGATTGGGAGGAAACAAATATGGCGGACGCCGTGCAATTTCGCTTAATTCCATCATCCCAGCAATAATCGCAAAGTACAATGGTACTGAAATCAGCGCTACAAAAACCGTCGCAACAATGAATCTGATTAACCTGGCGCGCTTCTCACGTCGCACCTACTCCACCCTCCAGTGCCGCCTTACAAAAAGCAGCAAACAGCCTAAGATGCTGATAAGGAGCATTGTTACACCAATCACGCTAGCGTGTTCACCAAACCGGAAACGTTGCCATGCCAGTGAATACGCCCAAGTGGTTAAAATATGCGAAGCATCCCCTGGTCCACCACCGGTAAGTACCCAAACAATGTCAAAAACCTTAATAGTAAATATGGAGCCTAGAACCAGGGTCAGGAAAATAGTGGGCTTTAAAAGAGGAACGGTAATGTATCGCACAAGTTGCCACTCACGCGCGCCTTCTACCCTTGCGCTCTCATAAAGCTCGATCGGTATCGCCTGCAAACCAGTAAATAGCATAATAAAGTTAAATGGAATACCAAGCCAAATATTAGCCAATGTCGCCGTATAAATCGCCAACCGCGGGCTAGTAAGCCAAGGAATGGGCTTACTAATCAAGCCCATCCCCAGCAGAAGCGAGTTAATTAGCCCTGTCTCTCCCGAAAAAAACCACTTAAAAACAGTCCCACTTACCGTCAAGGGTATGAACCACGGAAGCAAAACCAGTGCCCGGTAAAAATAGTTCAGAGGGAAACTTTTGCTAAAAAGTAATGCCAGCAAAAAACCCAGTATAAATTGCACTGTTACTGAACCTAACCAAAAAACTAAGGTGTTAAACAGAACGCGCGAAAACACGGGATTATGAACTGTAGACCGATAGTTGCTTAAGCCAACCCAGGGGCTACCACCTCGTGTAAGCGTTACAAATGTAACTTCGCGGAAGCTCATTTGCAGATTGTAAAACAAAGGGTATATTAATACGAACAAGCAACAGAGAATGGCTGGCAGAAGATAAAGGTAATTCCACCTTTCCCCCTTCAACCTGTTGTTTCCTCCTCTCTTTCCATCCTAAGAAGTGCCTTGGGTGGCGAGAATCTCGCCACCCAAGCTTCCCCAACCCCCACAATCACCTTATGAACCACTCATCACTTCCTCCAACAGCTGGCGAGCTTTGGCTACAGCATCCTGATAAGCCTGGTCCGTGGGGAAAAGTGCGCGAATTTCCGATGCAGCGTGAGCAAAAGCATCCTTAGCAGTGAGTTCTCCTGTTAAAGCCAGCTGAATATATTTACGAGTGATAGCAGAAACCTCGGTGTAAAGCTTATCACCACCCATAGGTGGACGGGGCAAACTACTCACAGCTTGTGTTGCAAAGGGCTCGAGCTCGGGATCTTTGGCTACAACCAGAGGCAGCGCACTCTTGCGAGTCGGAACATAACCAGCCCTAGTGCAAAATTCGGCCATATTTTCCGGTTCGACAAAGAAGGTGAAATATTTCCACGCAATGGCAACCTTATCAGCTTGAATGGTTGAACTAATGCCGAGCGTTTCTCCCCCCATCGGCACAACGACCTTACGGCCTTCACTGGGAGCAGGAATGGGTACGATGCCATACTCAAGACCTGCTTCCCTCACCAGCGGAAGGATCCAGGGACCGTTAATCATCATCGCAACCTGTCCACCAATGAAAGGATCCGCCCCTTGGCCCCATGTCAGCGCATCCTGAGGAACATAGCCTTTCTGGAACAACTCTACCCAGAGCTCCAGCGCCGCTATTGCTTCAGGCTTGTCAAGCTCCAGAAGTGAGCCTCCGTTACTCCACAAAAATGGCTCAAACTGCCATGTAAGCTCCTCAGTGTTCGTTGCGGCCACCCCAAGTGGATACATCCCCGTCCCCGTAAGCTTTTCAGACAGAAGAGCGCAAACATCCAACAGCTCCTTCCACGTTCGCGGGGGTGTCAACCCATACTGACGGAAGATATCCTTTCGGTAATACAACGCAACGTTGTTAGTACCGGGGAGCAGCGCAACAATTTGATCCTGATAGGTGAGAGCGTGCTTGACCCCTGCGTAAAAATCGTCCCACTGTCCCCACTGTTGCACTAAAGGCGTAAGATCGTAATAGACCCCGGCAGCCGCAGCATGTAGTACATCAGGATTATCCAGAGCAACGATGTCTGGCAACTCCCCAGTCATTGTCCAACGTACGACCTGGGGCACTAACTCGCCAAAGGTTACAAAGAGAAACTGGATTTCCACATCCGGGTTGGCCTTCATGAACTTGTCCGCCATCATCCAATGAGCTGCAGCTGCGGGCCATGTGGCTTCGGGAGAAACATCAAAGTAGGAAACAAACGTTAGCGTTGTTTTAGCGCTTGCTGTGCTGAAACCTATTAACCCTACCAACCCACACAATATCAAAGCAACAACAATTCTACGCATTTTCTTAATCCCCCCTTCATACGCCATAGCTACAATCTCTCACCACTTCCTCACACGAAAACCCGTTCCCTTAAAGGTAAAGATTTTGGAGAAACCCCAGAGAAGAACCGACCATATGTGTTTCCACGTCTTTCCTTTCCCGTACACCCCTTCTCCCATCACCTCCTCCGGTCTCTGCACCCCTCAGAAACACAGCCGCAGCACGATATCCTGGTCGTAGTTGCCAAAACCACGACCGAAGATATTGATGCCGCCGACGTTCCGTGCGTCTTCCTTGACCCCCACCCGTATCTTGATGGACGAGTGGTCGTAGATTTTGAGGTCTTTCAGGGTAACGTCAGAGACCCGCTCCCCGTCTACAAAAGAGCCCTCATCCGTCACAATCCAAGTCTTCAAAAGCCCGTACTGGGACCCTTCGAGCTTCCACCAAAGAGGAGTAAACCGGCCCCGCCTGTCCCCAAAGTCTCCCGGGGAGGTCCAGGTGCCGATTTCCACTTCGTTGATCCAGAGGGTGATGTCCGAGGGCCAGTTCTTGTTCGTCCCCGGGACCTCTGAGGAGAGCTCCATGGAGACCTCGATGCGCTTGAGGGGTTCGCGCTTATACAGGGCGTTATTCGGGAACTTGTACTCCACAAAGCCCTTCTCAAACCACAGGAGGCCTGCCTTCACCCTCTCCGGGCTCCAGAAAGAATCGGGCGCATCGAGAAAGCCAACGATTTTCTCCGGAGAACACAGCCCGCAGGGAGGACTGACCTCAAACTTGGTGTAAAGACCTACAGGCATCTCCACCTCGATCACGTCGTCCTCCCTGTCCTCAGGAGCCCTGGAAGGGAAGGCGATGACGATCTCGCTGTACTGGGCGCTGCAGAGCTTTTGAGAACCCTTCTTTCCCTTCCGGTTCTCGACCTTCACAAGCCCGGCTTTCTCCAGGGCCTTGATGTTCACGGCGGCTGTGGACTGGGGGATGTTGAGGGCTTTAGCGATCTCGTTTACGTTGAGCTTCTTCCCGTTCAAAAGCCCGAGGATGCGAATCCTGAGGTCTGAGCCCAGGACCTTCAGTACCTCGAAGTCCTTCTCCGTGTTGAGGACGAGGATACTTCCGCCTTTCCGCATCATGGCTTTTTCATTCCTTTTGTATCAAGAAAAATGATACAAAACAAATTCGTTGTTCTTTTTGAGAAGTGTAACATGCGCCACTTCTTCCTGTCAACAGGTGGAAAAATTTTTCCCGAGGTTTCCGCAGAGTTTTTTCATTTATATCAAAAAAGTTGATAGATTTCTTGCCCGGCGACGAGCTCTGGAAAAGGCGAAGCCTACCCCCGTCCCTCCATCCGTCGTGCCACCCCCTGAGCCAGAAGGAACGCCAGGAAGGCTTTTACGAAGTCCGGACCGATAAAGGGGAGAAGGGCAACCCGGAGGACAGTGGAGAACCCCATGGGCTTTCCCAGAAAAGTATTCATGGCCAGGAAGAAGTAGAGTATCCCGGGAAAGTACAGGGCCACCATGCCCAGGACAACGGCCGTGGCAATCTTCAGTGGACTCTTCTTGCCCCTTGAGAAGAATGCCACGCAGGGAGCGGCGAGAATAAAGCCCAAAAGGAAACCAAAGGTGGGCCGGAAGACATATGCCGGACCCCCAAAGGGCGGGGTGGCAAAGACGGGAAGCCCCAGAATGCCGAGGAGAACGTAAAGAGCCATGCTGAGGAAGGCCTCCCGTGGCGGAAGGAGAAACCCTGAGAGGAACACCACAAAGGGAACGAGGCTAAAGGGAACGAGATTCCCCCCAAAACGGAAGAACACCGCCGCAGCTACACAGAGTGCCGTAAAGAGGGCAATTCGGGCCATGGTACGCGGGGAGAGTTGCACAGGCATCCTCCTTTCTCGGGTTTTTGTTAACCAAAATAATATCATGAGTTAACAAAATCACGCAATGGGGCTTCCCAAAAGAGTACAGGCCGAAACGATAGAGCCATCCCAACCCTTGACGAATTATGAACATATGCTTATAATTAGCGCAGCGGGGGCGGTGACAGACGATGCCACGACCACGCTGTCTGAGGAGAATCGGCTGGGTTCCAAAGATATGGTGCTTCTATCCCGAAACTCTGGAAAATCCTCAGGAGATAATCCTGACCCTTGATGAACTTGAAGCTATTCGGCTTGCCGACTTCGAGGGTCTCTACCAGGAAGAGGCAGCACAGCGAATGGGGATCTCGCGCCCGACCCTTGGTCGAATCCTCGAGAGCGCGCGAAAAAAAGTGGCCGAGGCATTGATTCTTGGGAAACCCCTCCGAATCGAGGGGGGCCCGGTATACCAGGAAGAGTTTCCTCTTCCACCTCACCGGTGTCGTTGCCGGAGGGGATGGAGGGGTCAAGGTTCCTGGAGAACCTGAATGCACAGGAGGTGAAGCCACGTGTACGGATGGAGAGGGAGCTGGCGAGGAGCCTGGGTTCCTGGTGTTCCAGCAGGATACCGGTACATCGGACCATGCCGATGCGGAGGAGGACCACACGCGTTCTTCATGGATCCTGCAGGAAGAATCTTCCACGCTTCTGCACTCTGGAGAGCCCCCTTTGCAGGTCCTGTCCTGAAGGACCTCGAGGCAGAGCTTGAGGCTCTCCGGGAAGAAAAGGCCTACCTCGAGAAGCGGATTGAGGAGCTCGAAGAACTCAGGAAAAAGGAAACCCAGAACTGACCCCAAAACGGGCCGGGGAATTCCCCGGCCCCAAAAAGGAGGTAGCAACGATGAAGAAGCGAATTCTTGCTCCCGTTGAGGAACCCAGGGGCATGGAGTCCCGCATTTTCGAGCACTTCGGGCGAACCCCGTATTTCGCCCTCCTTGAACTTGGCGAAGGGGGAGAGATCCTCCGAATCGAGTTCCCTCCCAACGAAGGTGGGCATTCCGGTGGTGGTGGTTTCACCCATGACTGGGTCCTCAAGCTCTCTCCCGAGATCGTCCTTGTTCGGGGGATGGGTCCAAGAGGCCTTGAGCGGCTGAGGAGCGCCGGTATTTCCGTCCTCGAGACCGACGACGAGACCCTCAAAGATGCCGTTGCCGCATTCGTTCAGGGACGCCTTAGAGAACTTGCCGTTCCCTGCCACACCGAAAACGGCCACGACTGCCACGGGAATAGAGGTTGAGGTGGGCCCCAGGGAGAACATGGTGAAGCTCACCGTACTCTATGACAACACGGCACTCACCCCGTCGCTCCTTGCCTCCCACGGTTTTTCCTGTCTCGTGGAGGGGGAGGAAAACATCCTCTTCGACACCGGGGAAAGTGGTCCTCTGCTCTTCAAAAACATGGAGCTTCTGGGCATTGACCCCGGCACCATTTCCTCTGTGGTCATCTCCCACGAGCACTACGACCACATCGGGGGGCTCTGGTACTTCCTTTGCTCGTACCCCCGGGTAACGGTCTACATCCTCCCGTCGTTTTCCGGAGCAACCAGAGCACGCATCCGGGAAACTGGGGCAAAATGCATCGAAGTACAGGCCCCCCAACGCCTCACGTCCTCTGTGGCAACCACCGGCGAAGTGGAGGGATCTGTGCGGGAACAGGGACTTCTCGTCGAGGGGGAGGAGGGAGTCCTGCTTCTTTGCGGATGCTGTCACCCCGGGGTGGATGCTTTCCTAAAACGGGTCCGGTCCTGGGGCAAGAGGATTTCGGGGTTTCTTGGGGGACTTCACCTTGCCTTTACCCAGGAAGAGGACATCGACAAAACGCTTGAAGTCATGAAGGCCGAAGGAGTTGGAAAGGTAGCTCCTGCTCACTGTACGGGCTTCTTCGCCACGGAGCGTATTCGTTCCCTGTGGGCAGAAGGGTACGTTCCCTGCGGGGTAGGAATGACGCTCCTTTGGGGGAGGAAGGAAAAATGAGCCGTTACAGTCGCATCGAGAAAGGTCTCTCAGGCAATCTCTCCCCAGGTGATGCGCCGCTCCTTCTCCCCCTCCATCACCCGGAGCGCCCCGCTTCCGTCAACCCCAAGGGCTGTGCCGGAGACCGGGGATTTCCCTCCAACGATGGTGACCGAACGACCAAGGAAGGCGAGGCGGCGGTTGTAGTCCGCAACCCAGGGCGAGAAGTCTCCTCCTTCCTTCCACTGCCTGTAGGCTGCCAGGAAGCGGGCAAGGAATCGCCGCAGAACCTCAACACGAGGAACAGAAACGCCTCCCTCAAGAAGGAGCGACGTGGCCTGAAAGGGGAGAGAAGCGAGGTCGCGTTCTTCGAGGTTCACGTTCACCCCAATCCCGAGAACCATCCACGAAACCTCGTCAAGATCCGTTGCGGTCTCGAGGAGGATACCGGCAACCTTCTTCCCACCAAGGAGCACGTCGTTGGGCCACTTGAGCACCGGGGAAAACCCAAGCCCTTCCAGGGCCTCGGCCAGGGCAATCCCGGCAAGGAGGGTGCAGGAGGCGCAAAAAGAGGGAGAAAGGAGCGGGCGAAGGAGAAACGAAAAGGTGAGGCTCTTCCCAGGAAGGGAAAACCAGCTTCGACCTCTTCTCCCTCGTCCCCGAGTCTGGCGATCGGCAATGCACAGCGTCCCCTCAGGAGCACCCTCTTCCGCAAGGACCCTGAGGAGGGTGCTTGTGGAATCCACCTCCTCCCGGTAGACGACCCGAACCCCGGGGGCATCCCTCTGAAGATATAGCTCGAGAAAGTCGGGGTCGAAGCGGTCGGGAATGGACACCAGACGATACCCCCGGCGGGAGGCAACGATGGGGAATCCAAGGCCCTGGAGCCTCTGAACCTCTTTCCATACCGCCACCCGGCTGACGCCGCCTGTGGCCCCTATTTTTTCCCCAGAAACGCTTCCAGGGAAAGCCTCAAGAAGGAGGGAGAGGATGGTTCTTGAGAGGTTTGGCCTGTTCATGGCGGGCGTTCGCCGAAAGCCCCCGCAGGACCCGGAAAAACACCACACCCCCCACAAGGAGGGGGAGATAATAGGTCGCAGTTCGCCACAGGAGCACAAAGCTCCCCAGACGGTACGTCCCCACAAACCCCCGGAAGACCGAAGCAATGGAGAGCTCCACACCTCCACTGGCCCCCGGGGAAGGAATGAAAGAAAAAACGAAAAAGAGGGGGATCTGGGCACCCACCACCTGGAGGTACGAGTACGAGAGACCAAAGGCGCGAAGGATGGAATAGGCCACGGAGAAAGTGCAGAGGAAGTACACTACGTAACACCCCACGTTCCAGAGGAGGTACTGGGGTTTCCGCAAAAAGAGGATGGAGAACCCCTCCCGGAATTCAGCAAAAAAGGTCTCAACCCACTGACGGACTGCGCTTTCGGAGAACTTCGCTCGAGGGAAATGGCGACGGGCAAAGCGAATACCCCAGTCCACAAGGCGGAAGAGGACCTGGGGACGGAAGAGGAAGAAAAAGAGGAGAAACATGACGGCGCTGTAGAAGATGGCAAAGGAGTACAGAAGTCCAAGGAGAATCCCCCGCAGGTTCATCGCAGCCCCAAAGAGGGTGAAGAACGACACCATGAGGGTCAGAAGCCCCACCTGGTAGAGGATGCCGCACACCACCACAAGGCTCCCCGCCTCTCCCCAGGAGAGCCCGGAACGGGCGAGAACAAAAAGCTGGGCAGGACTTCCCCCCGTAAGAAAAGGGGTGATGGCCGACATGAAGTACGTGGAGAGCGCTGCCGCCAGGGCATCCCGAAATCGAATCTTCTTCCCCCAGGCCCGGGTGGTGAAGAAAATCCTCGTCCCGTCCACAAACCATCCCATCACCACAAAGGAAAGCGCAAGGAGCAAAAAGGCCGGGCGGAAGAGGAGCTCGTCGATTTCGGTTACTGAAACCCCGCGGAAAGACCCCAGGGAGAACACAAGGAAAATGGTCCCAAGACTCAGGAAGACGGCGAGGACAATCTGTCGCTTGAGCCGTGAAGGTTCGTACGGCGTGACGGTGAATTTTTTCTCCTCCATAGCCCGCACCTCAGAGGGAGAAGAAGAAGGCCACAAGAGAGAAACAGAAAACCGCTATACCCGCTCCTACAGCGACGATTCTACGGGCCTCACGAATGCGCAGGGGAACAAGGTCAAGAACCGGGTCCCCCAGGAAGGGACGCTCCTCTCGTTTCCCCTGGTAGTAATTGACCCCCCCAAGCCGCACCCCCAAAGCCCCCGCCATGGCGCTCTCCGGCCAGCCGGCGTTGGGACTCGGGTGCTTGCGTGCATCCCGAAAAGCACAGACCAGGGCCCCCCTAAAAAAGCGGCCACAGAAAAGCGCAGAGAGCGCAATGAAGAGGGCGCTGAGGCGAGCGGGGAGGAAATTCACCACATCGTCTGCTCTGGCCGAGGCAAACCCGAAGAAGTAGTACCGGAAGTCCCTGTAGCCGAGCATCGAATCCAGAGTGTTCACGGCCCTGTATACCAGGCCCCCTAAAGCACCAAAGAGCGCAGTGTAGAAGAGGGGAGCAACAAAGGCGTCGTTGAAGTTCTCGGCAAGGGACTCCACACACCCCCGCACAATCTCCCACTCCGAGAGGTGCTCGGTATCCCGCCCCACGAGGTGTTGCAGGGCTTTCCGAGCCCCCACAAGGTCTTTTGCCTCGAGAGCCTCCTCCACCTCTTTCCCCCGCCGGAGGAGGGTGTGGAGTGCCAGGGAGTAGAAAATGAGGTAGACCTCCACCACAAGAAAGAGCACCGGGGATACCTGGAAGAGGAAACGCCGCAAAAAACCATACCCCACCCCCAGCCCTCCGGCCACCACCCCAAGCACCACAAAACCCAGGAGGAACTCCCACTTGAAGTTCCGCTCCTTTGGAAAGAGAAGCCGTTCCAGAAACCCGATGAGGCGACCAATCCCCGAAACGGGGTGGAGGAGTTCCGGGTCCCCGAAGGCAAGATCAAGACCCACCCCAAAGAGGAGCCGGAAAAGCCCGATCATGGTTCCACCTCGAAGTTCACAAGGTGCGTCACCTGAGAGAAATCCTCGTTGTCTTTGACCACGATGAGCACTCCCGGATCAAGGCGCAGCGCAAAGGTCTGCTCAAAGCGCACCCCAAGAAGGTGCACCAGAAAACACCGCAAAACCCCTGCGTGGGTCACGACGAGGTACCGTCCATCGGGGAAGCCTTTCAGCCGCTCCCAGAAGTGGATAACCCTCTTGAGGACCCGCTCGAAGCTCTCGCCTCCCGGGGGCGTGAAGCGAAGGGGGTCCCTCTCCCACTCGGCGACCTCTTCGGGAAACTCGTCTCGGAGGTATCGCCACCTCTTCCCCTCCCATTGCCCAAAGGACCGCTCCTTGAGGTCTTCGCAGACCTCGAGGGGGGTATCAAGGCCAGCCAGAAGAAGCGCCGTCTCAATCGTTCGGGCAAGGGGACTTGAGAAAACCCCATCGAATTGCCGCTCTCCCAGAAACTCCCGGACCTTCAGAACCCTCTTTCGCCCCCTGGGGGTAAGGGGGAGGTTCATCCAGCCGGCAAAGTACTCCCGTTCCGTGGCATCGGTATCTCCATGGCGTACCAGGTACACTTCCTTCATGTTCCAACCACCCGAATTCCCCCTCCAATGGCTCTGGCAGTCCAAAGCGTAACATCTTTCCCCCTGAGAACCTCAGAGACTCTGCGCCTGGCCTCCTCAAGGCTCACAAGGCGAAGGTCAAAAAGAACCCCAAAAGCGTTCCCCGTGTGGGCCCGGTTCACCCCTAAAGCCTTGATGTCCCGAAGGGCCTGGGAAAGGAGAGAGAAGATTTCGCTACGCTCGTACTCCTGCATGATGGCGCTGCTCAGCGTCGCCGCTTTCCCCACAAGGGCAAGGTCTCCCTCCTCAAGGCCCCGCTCGAGGAGCTCAAAAGCCTTTTCCGTTTCCCGAGAAAACCGTTCAAAGTGCCGGCGGAGTTTCTCCCGGTCAACCGAAAGGGTGGGAACCTCCCCGGGGAGTTCCACCACCACAACCCCAAGATACCGGGGCACGGCAAGGGCCAGGAACACCTCTCCCCGGAGGTGGTCGAAAAGACACCAGGAGGAGAAAAACGTCCCGTCGGTGGGCTCAATAGAAAGCGCCAGCCGGGCAACTTCCTCCTCCCGGATCCTTCGCCCCAGAAGATGGGCCACTGCCCCCACCGTTGCGGCAATATCCGCAGTGCTTGAGGCAAAGCCCTTGCCCTCGGGAAGGCCTCTCCTCCTGCGCAGGGTGACCCGCCCCCTGAGGTGTCCCCCTTTGAAACACTCCAGAGCAAGCTCCAGGGCTTTTCTGCTCTTCCAGAGCCCTGGGGGAGCGGAGGACACCCCCGCATCGAGGGCTACCTCCATCTCGCTGAAACGGTCCACAGTCAGAGAAACAAGGACCTCCCGTCCGCCAATAACCCCCTGCAGCACCTCACCTGCGCTGCCCGGACAGAGAGCCCTCGCGCGCCTCACACCCTCAAAAGCAAAAGCCACAGTGCCTCCCCCCACTCGATTCCTGCTCCTAAAGCGTCTCCATTGAGTCCGCCAAAACTCCGGGAGAGCACTTTCCCAAGCGTGAACATGATACCAAAGCCGGCGGCGGTTTTCAAAGCGAGCGTCCAGCCCCCAGCAAGAAGCGAGACCACACAGAGCCCCCCACCCCATCCCAGGAACGCCGTCTTTGGGACCTTCCCCAGGAACTCCTCTCCAAGGCCCGGCACCTCCCGGGGGAAAGGAGAAAAGAACGCGCCAAAGAGCAAAGCCACCACCCGCCCGAAGGCCGGAGCAAGAAAAAGAGAGAGGGCGCTTTCGGAGCGAAAGAGCACCGCCCCCTTCACGCCCAGGACGAAAACCACCCCCAAAACCCCGAAGGTGCCGACGCGGGGGTCCTTGAGGATTTCTTGTCGCTCTCTTTGTTCGCTTCCACCAAAGAGGGCATCGCACACATCGGCCACCCCGTCAAGGTGCAACCCCCGGGTGAGCACCACCCAGAAAAACAGGGCGAGGAGGCCGGCTAAAAGAGGGTCCTCGGCACGGGAGACCACCGCAAGGCGCACCACCCACACGGCCCCACCAATCCCAAGGCCCACGAGAGGAAAGAAGACGGAGGCCCGGGCGAGATCCCCGCCCCGGTACATCCCTCCCCCCAGGGGGAGGGGGGTGAGGAAGCTCACTGCAAGACGCAAGAGGTAAAGCACCCGTTTCATCGAAGCTGCCAGGGAATCCCTGCCACAACAAAGTACACCCGGTGGGCTCTCTCCGCCAGCCACTGGTTCACCCTCCCGAGAAGATCCCGGAATTCCCGGCCAAGACGGGAATCGGGCACCACTCCCATGCCCACCTCGTTGCTCACGAGCACCAGGAAAAATCCCTCCTTTTCCTGGCGGGTAAAAAGCACCCCGAATTCCTCCACCGTCCGCCCGTAGGCCTTTTCCCCATCTTCCTCTTCAAGGAGGATGTTGCTCACGAGAAACGACACGCAATCCACAAGTACGGCCTTCCCCGAAAGCTCCAGCGCTTCAAGGGGAGAAAACCCGTACGGCGTTTCCACGGTGATGCAATGCGGGGGGCGTTCCTTCTGGTGGCGGAGGATACGGGACCGCATCTCCTCATCAACCGGAATCCCTGTGGCACAGAAAATCGCCGGAAGCCCTGTCTCCTCCACCATCCTGAGGGCCAGGCGGCTCTTACCGCTCCGGGCCCCTCCAAGAATCAGCACCCGCTCAGGGCGTACGACCATACTCCTTGACCACCTCGAGGAACCGCTCGTTTTCCTTCCTGGTCCGCACCGCCACCCGGAAAAATCGTCCGTCGAGGCCGAAGAAATCCCCAAGCCTCCGGACGAAAATCCCCCTTGCCTCCAGGAAGGCGAAAAACTCCGGGTCCTCCTCTTCCATCCACAGGGTGTAGAAGTTCACCCGGGAAGGGAAAAAGGAGAGGAAGGAAAGGGCGGAAAACTCCCGCTCAAGAAACGCCTTTTCTTCTAAAAGCCAGCGTCGGGTGGCCTCCCGGAAAGGCGAGAGATCCTCAGAGGCAAAAAGCTCAAGCGCCCTGACGAGGACCGTGTTCACGCTCCAGGGTTCAAGGTGGTCACAGAGCAAGGTCACGTTCTCCGGGTGGGTGACCACGAACCCTCCCCGAAGACCGGCTAAGGCGAAGTACTTGGTGAGGGAGCGGACGATGTAGAGGTTTCGATCAGAGAACACCCGAAAGACCAGGGAGGTCTCCTCCCCGAGGAACTCCTGGAACGCCTCATCGACCACGAACACCGTGGAAAGACCCTCCTCCCGGGCCCGGAAATAGAGCGAAAGCCCCTCGGTGTCCCCCAGGGGGTTTCCGGGGTTCCCGAGGACCACGATATCAGCTCTCCAGAGAGCTTCAAGGGGATTCAAGGGGGACTCGGGGAACACGGGGAGGTGCCGGATTTCCTTCCCCCCAAGACGAAAGGCCCGGGCGTATTCGGTGAAGCACGGCTCCACGATGACCACGGTCTTCCCCGAAAGCGCCCGCCCAAGAAGGTAGATCCCCTGGGTGGCTCCGTTACAGGGAAGCAGAGCCTCCTGAGGAAAACCGTAGATGGCCTCAAGGAGTCGCCCCACAAAGCTGGAATCAAGGGGAGGGTAGAGTGAAAGAGCAGGAAAAAGGTCGAGCCATCGCCTCCGGAGGACCTCCGGAGGGCCCAGGGGATTGAGGCTGGCGCTCAAATCAATCCCCTCTTTCCCCTCCCTGAGCCATTCCAGTACCCGGCCACCATGGGGGTTCATGCTCATGGGAGTACAACGGCAAAAGACGTCACCTGGTCGTCTTTCTCTAAGCGAATGAGCCGAACACCTTGGGCCGCCCGACTCTGGACGGGAACTTCCTCGATATGGACCCGGATGAGGAGTCCTTTCTGGGTTGAGAGGAGCAGTTCCTCTTCACCCTTCACCGGAGCAACCCCCACCACCTTCCCCGAGCGTTCCGATTCCCTGATGAGACGGACGCCCATCCCACCCCGGTGGTGGACCGGGAATTCCTCGAGATTCACCCGTTTCCCCATGCCCAAAGAGGTGACGACAAGGAGCGTCTCGTTCTGGCGCACCACACAGGCCCCCACCACCCGGTCGCCCTCCCGAAGGCCCATCCCCCGCACACCAGAGGCAGCTTTGCCCATGGGCCGAACCTCTTCCTCCCTGAAGCTCAGCCCCAGGCCCTGCGAGGTCGCAAGGAACACCAGATCTCCCCCGCAGGTGGTGAACACCCCCTCAAGCTCGTCCCCCTCTTCAAGCTCCACAACCCGCACGCCCCGGCGGGTGACGGAAAGAAGCTCCAGGAGGTCAATTTTCTTGACCTTTCCCTTGGCCGTCACGAAGAAGAGGTACTTTCCTTCCTTAAAGTCCCGGAGGGTGATGAGGGTCATGGCCCGTTCTCCTTCCTCCAGGGGCAAAAGGTTCACAAGGTGCATGCCCTTGGCCTGGCGACCCATCTCAGGGAGCTGGTGCACCGGAAGCTGGAAGACTCGCCCCCGGTTGGTGAAAAAGAGCGCCCGGTGCAGTGTGGTCGTGACCACCATGGTGCTCACGAAGTCCTCTTCTCCGGTAGTAACGGCACTCACCCCTTTCCCTCCCCGGCCCTGACGCCGGTAGGTTGCAAGGGGCACTCGCTTCACGTACCCATCACGGGTGAGGGTGATGACGACCTCTTCCTCCCGGACGAGGGGCGTGGCTTCCTCTGCTTCCTCTTCCTCTTCGACAATCCGCGTTCGCCGCTCGTCGCCGTAGAGCTCCCGAATCCGCTCAAGCTCTTCCCGGATGCACCTCCGGAGAACCTCTTCCTTCTCGAGGATCTCCCGAAGGTGGAGGATTTTCGCGGTGATGTCCCGGTACTCCTCCTCGAGCTTCTCCCGCTCCAAGGCCACCAGGCGCTGGAGGCGCATTTCGAGGATGGCCTGGGCCTGCTTCTCCGTGAACCCGAGTTCTCCCACGAGGCGCTCCTTTGCTTCGGGAACACTCTGCGAGGATCGGATGAGGGCGATCACCCGGTCGATGAGGTCCAGGGCTCGCAGAAAGCCATCGAGGATGTGGGCCCGTTCCTCCGCCTCCTTGAGCTCAAAACGGCTCCGCCTGAGGATGACCTCCCGGCGGAAGTCGAGGAAGTGCTTCAAAGCCTGCGGCATGGTGCAGACCTCAGGCTTCCCCGAAACCAGGGCCAGGAGAATCACCCCAAAGCTCACCTCCAAAGCCGTGTGTTTGTAGAGGTAGCGGAGGATGTAGTGGGGGTTGGCGCCTCGCTTGAGCTCGAGTACCACCCGGATGCCCTCCCGGTCGGATTCATCCCGAACCTCAGCAACGTCGGGGAGTTTTTTCTCCTCTACAAGACGGGCAATGTGCTCCACAAGGTCCGCCTTGTTCACCTGGTAGGGGAGTTCCCGGATGACGATGGCCTGCTTCCCCCGGGCGATTTCCTCCACGGTGGCTTCTCCCCGGATGACGAGTTTCCCCCGTCCTTCCCGGAAGTACTCCTCAATCCCCCGTCGCCCGACGATTCTTCCTCCTGTGGGGAAATCGGGCCCCGGGATGAGGCGGAGGAGGTCCTCCACCGAAGCTTCAGGATGATCCAGAAGGTACAGCAGCCCGTCGATGAGCTCCCGCAGGTTGTGCGGGGGGATGTTCGTGGCCATGCCCACGGCAATGCCCGAAGCACCGTTGGCAAGGAGCTGCGGGAAACTCGCCGGAAGCACCACGGGTTCTTTCAGGGACTCGTCGAAGTTCGGCACAAAGTCTACGGTGTCCTTCTCAAGGTCCCGGAGCATTTCCTCCGCAATCGGCGCCAGGCGAACCTCTGTGTACCGCATGGCCGCCGGGGGATCCCCATCGACCGAGCCAAAATTGCCATGGCCGTCAACGAGGGGGTACCGGCAGGTGAAGTCCTGGGCCAGGCGCACCAAAGCCTCGTACACAGCCATGTCACCGTGGGGGTGGTATTTTCCAAGAACATCCCCCACCACACGGGCGCTCTTGCGGTAGGGCTCGGTGGGTCGCAGGTTCATCTCCTGCATGGCGTAGAGAATGCGCCGCTGAACAGGCTTTAGCCCATCGCGGATGTCCGGAAGCGCCCGCCCCACGATGACGCTCATGGCGTAACTCAGGTAGGCTTCTTTCATCTCATCTTTAACATCAACGAGAAGCACCTTTCCTCTCTCGTCCACGGGGACCACCCTCAGACGTCAAGATTCACCACTTCCAGGGCGTGTTCCTGAATGAATTCCCGGCGGGGCTCCACCGCATCCCCCATGAGGATGCTGAAGATTGCCTCAGCCTCCAAAGCGTCCTCAATGGTGACCTGCTTGATGGTGCGGGTTTTCGGGTTCATGGTGGTGTACCAGAGCTGCTCCGGGTTCATTTCCCCAAGGCCTTTATACCGCTGAATGGTGTACTTTTTGTTCCTGAGGTTTCGCAGGAGCGCTTCAAGTTCCCGATCGTCGAAGGCGTAGTAATCGCTCTTCTCCACCCGGACGCGGTAAAGAGGCGGAAGGGCGATGTAGATGTGTCCACCCTCAAGGAGCGGACGCATGTACCGGTAGAAGAAGGTCAGAAGGAGCGTCCGGATATGGGCGCCATCCACATCGGCGTCGGTCATGATGATGACCTTGTGGTAACGGAGCTTCTCAATGGTGAGATCATCCCCAATGCCACACCCCAGGGCGGCAATGATGTTCCGGATTTCGTCGCTTGAGAGAATTCGGTGGAGACTCGCCTTCTCCACGTTGAGGATTTTTCCCCGAAGGGGCAGAACGGCCTGGAAACGCCGGTCTCTGCCCTGTTTGGCTGAGCCTCCCGCCGAGTCCCCCTCCACGATGAAGATTTCCGCGACGCGAGGGTCCTTCTCAGTGCAGTCGGCGAGTTTCCCTGGGAGCGTCACCGATTCCAGACTGTCCTTTTTGCGGGCGAGTTCCCGGGCTTTCCGCGCCGCAATCCGGGCCCGAACGCTCTCCAAGACCTTCTCCACAATCGCCCGGGCCACCCCCGGGTTCTCCTCAAAGAAGGTTCCCAGGAAACTCCCTGTGAGGTCCTCGACGAAACTCCGGACCTCGGGATTCCCGAGCTTGGTCTTCGTCTGCCCCTCAAACTGCGGCGAAGGAACGAGAACATGAATCACGGCACAGAGGCCCTCCCGGACGTCGTTCCCCGTGGGAAGCTCCTCTTTTTCCTTGAGGATACCATGGCGCTCGATGTACTCGGTGATGACCCGGGTGAGGGCAGTCTTGAACCCCGTCACATGGGTCCCACCCTCTTCAGTGCGGATATTGTTGGCAAAGGAGAGCACCGTCTCCAGGTACCCATCGTTGTACTGGAGGGCGATTTCGGCCCGGATGCCGTTCCGGTTGCCGGCAAAGAAAATCGGCTCGGGGTGGAGCACACCCTTCCCCTGGTTGAGGTGCTCCACCAGGGCCCGGATGCCCCCCGAGAAACTGTACACCTTCTGCTTTCCCGAGCGCTCATCAACAAGGCTCAGGGTGAGCCCCGGGTTCAGAAAGGCGAGCTCCTTCAGGCGCTGAGCAAGGATGTCAAAGTGGAATTCCGTTTGCGGGAAAACCAGGGGATCCGGTTTGAAGCGAACGTACGTCCCCGTCTCCTCCGTCTCTCCCAGGGAACGGAGAGGGGTGACCGGTTTCCCCCGCTCGTAGCGCTGGCGCCAGATCTTCCCCTGGGTTTTCACCTCCACTTCAAGCCACTCCGAGAGGGCGTTGACCACCGAAATCCCCACGCCGTGGAGCCCTCCGGAAATCGTGTAGGCTCCGCTCTCAAACTTCCCTCCCGCATGGAGGGTGGTCAAAACCACCTCGAGCGCCGGTTTCCCCGCCCCCCGGTGGATGTCCACCGGAATTCCCCGTCCGTTGTCGAGAACGGAGACGCTGCCGTCCCGGTGGATGGTCACCGTAATTTCGGTGCAGCAACCGGCCAGGGCTTCATCGACACTGTTGTCCACCACCTCGAACACCAGGTGGTGCAGCCCTCCGATATCCGTATTCCCGATGTACATACTCGGCCGCTTTCGGACCGCTTCCAGTCCTTCGAGAATCTGAATGGCATCGGCCGTGTACGCTTTCTTCGTCACTTTCCGTCACCTCGTGGACACACCCGGATCTTCACCGCCTCGAGGGGAATCCCTTGTCGCTGGAAGGTCTCGAGAATCTCCCGAGCCCTTCCCTCAACTTCAAGAAGACACACAGGGTCCGTAACCTCAAGGAAGAGCACGTTCCGCACCACCTTCTTCGGGGTACACACCGCCACGAGATCCGGAAACCACTCGCCGAACCGCTCCATGGCCTGGTACACCTGGACCCTGGGCAGAAGGCCCTGCCGCTTCAGGAACTCCGCCAGGGCTTCAGAAAGGGGTGAAGGCCTGTTCATTCCCGAATCTCCCCCGCACGCACGAGGAATACCCGCGCACCCTGGTTTTTGAGCTCAAGCGCCAGGTCCCTCTCCGTAGTGGTGAGGAAGACCTGGGCTTCCGAGAAAAGACACGATGCAAGCGCCCGTCGTCTCCGCGTATCCAGTCCCGGGAACGCATCGTCAAGGAGGAGCACTACCCTGTCTTTCCGTATCCATTGTACCACAGCTTTCTCCGCCATGCGCAGCGCCAGGGCCACACTCTTTTTCTCTCCAAAAGACGCAAACTCCCGGACATCCCGCTCCCCAAGGAGAAAGGCGATTTCATCCCGGTGGGGGCCAAAGAGCGTCATCCCCCGCCTTCGTTCTTCCTCTCGCAGTGCCTCCCTTGCCTTCCTGAGGCCCTCAAGGACTCCTTCCCCCGTGGTGTACCCCCGGGCTTCGTACACGACCCGGAGCGCATCGCTTCCTTCAGAGAAACTCCGGTAAGCCCGCTCAAAGAATGGAGCAAAGAGGCGGAGGTAGCGGAGCCTCTCCTCAACGATTCTCGCCCCCAGGGTCACGAGCTTTTCCCCATAAACCTCAACGAGGTCCTCTCCCTGTCCCTCCCGGAGGAGGAGGTTCCTCCGGGAGAGCACCTGCTCATAGGCATTGAGAAGAGCCTCAAATTGAGGAGAAAAAAACGCTAAAGCCCGATCGACAAAGTCCCGCCGCCTCTTCGGTTCCCCATCGACAAGGGCAAGGTCTTCGGGGAAGAACCCCACGAGGGGGAGAGGGGTTCTCTTTCGCTCAAGCTTCCCATCCCGACGCCACTCCCTCTTGCCCTTTTTGCGAAGAATCACCTGGCGCACCGAGAACGAACTCCCCTCCATGAAGCGGGCCGAGAGAAAGGCCTCCTCTTCTCCAAAGGCGATGAGCTCCTCATCGCAGGCGAAAAAGGGAGAAAAGCCCCGGGCAAGGAAAAAGAGCCCCTCGAGGAAGTTGGTCTTCCCCTGGGCATTGTCCCCCAAAAGCACGAACACCCCCTGCCCCAGGGAAAGCTCGACTTCCGTGAGGTTCCGGAACTTCACGAAACGCACTGCCTCAAAGTGCACGGAGGGTGCTCACACTCCCTGAAGCCGGACGGGCATGAGGACGTACTCAAAAGAGGAAGACGAAGAAACCTTTGCCGGGGAAAGCTCCCCAGAAAGCCCGAGTTCCACCCGTTCGTCCTTCATCACCCGCAGGGCCTCAAGGAGGTACCGCACATTAAACGCCACCTTCAGGTGGTCCCCTTCAGTCTCTCCCGTCACCTCTTCCTCCGCCACTCCCAGGTCCCCCGTAACCCGAAGCTGCAGCACCCCTCCACCAAAAGACACCTCGACCACCGGGACCCCGGAGGTCACAAGCGCTACCCGCTCAAGCGCCTCTAAGAGCTCTTCCCTTGAGACCTGAGCTCGGCTCACGAAACTCTGGGGAATCACCTGGAGGTAGTTGGGGTACTCACCCTCGATGAGGGTGGAGAAGAGCATCGTCTCCCCAATCCGGAAGACCACGCTGCCATCTTGGGGGACAAACCGGGCGTCCTCCCTTCCCAGAAGGCGCAGGAGCTCCACCACCGCTTTCTGGGGGAGCACATAGCGGGCTTCCTTCTCAATCCCAGAGAGCTCAAAGACATTCCGGCTCAGGCGATGGCCATCGGTGGCGACCACTTCGAAGCGTCCCGGGGCAAAGGCAAGGAGCACCCCCGTGAGCACGGGACGTGTCTCATCCCGGGAAACGGCAAAGTACGTCCGGAGCAGAGCCTCTTTGAAGAGCTCTCCGGGAAGGAGTACCACAAAACTCTCCTCTCCTTGAGGAAAGAAGGGAAAGTCCCCCGGGGGGAATCCCGAAAGCTCAAAGCGGCTCCGGCCACACTGGAGCAGGGCTCGCTCTCCTTCCGTTCTCAGCCTCACCTCTCCTTTGAGCGTGCGAACGATGTTGTAGAGGACCTTCCCCGGGAGCACCGCCTGTCCCTCTTCGAGGATTTCTCCTCGAAAGGTCGCGGTAATGCCCACCTCAAGGTCAGTGGCGGAAAGGCACACCTTATCCCCAGAGCTATCCACAAGAATACCCCCAAGAGCCGGAGTCACGGGGCGCGTGGAGACCACCCGGTAGACTTTGCTCAAGGCTTCTCTGAAGGTCTGTGCCTCAACCCGAATATCCACACAGAACCCTCCTTCCTCTTCTCCTATCTTTAAGAAATCTCTTTTCAAGAGGAGTCGTAGGAGTAGAGGAGAACTCTGTGGAAAAGTCCCCCTCTCCCTTCTTCCTCTGAGCTCCCCTCCCTGTGTGCAAGGTGTGGATAAGGCGCTCACTTCTCAGAGCGGATCCGCTCAATGAGCTCCTCAATTTCCTTAGCAAGCTGCGGGTTCCTCGTGATGTCCTCCCGGATTTTCTCGCAGGCGTGCAGCACCGTCGTATGGTCCCGGCCGCCGAATTCCTCACCGATTGAGGGAAGCGAGAGGTCTGTGAGCTCCCGGGCAAGGTACATGGCAATCTGGCGGGGATAGGCAATGTCTTTGCTGCGTTTTCTAGCCCGGAGCATGCTGGGTTTCAAACCAAAGTGCTCGGCCACCACCCGCTGGATGACGGCCACGGAAACCTTCTGGGTCTCCTTTTTGGGAAAGACGTCCTTCAGGACCTCCTGGGCGATGCTGAGGCTCGGCTTGACGTTATTGAGGTTACAGAAGGCGGTGACCCGTACGAGCGCCCCTTCGAGTTCCCGGATGTTGGAGGGAATCTGGTTGGCGATGAAGACGATGACCTCGTCAGGGATGTGGATATCCTCGAGTTCTGCTTTCTTGCGGAGGATGGCAATACGGGTTTCAAGATCAGGAGGCTGGATGTCGGCGATGAGTCCCCACTCGAAGCGGGAACGGAGGCGATCCTCAAGGGTTGGAATCTCCTTTGGCGGACGGTCGCTCGTGAGGACGATTTGCTTTGACGCTTCATGGAGCGCGTTAAAGGTGTGGAAGAACTCTTCCTGCGTTCGCTCTTTCCCGGCGAGGAACTGAATGTCGTCGATGAGGAGGACGTCGACGTTGCGGTACTTCTGGCGGAACTCCTCGGTTTTGTCGTCGCGAATGGCGTTGATGAGTTCGTTCGTGAACTTTTCCGAGGAGGCATAGACGATGCGCATGTTCGGGTTTTTATCAAGGATGTAGTGGCCGATGGCGTGCATGAGGTGGGTTTTCCCAAGACCAACGCCTCCGTAGATGAAGAGGGGATTGTAGGCCCGGGCCGGGCTCTCTGCCACCGCCATGGCTGCAGCGTGGGCGAACTTGTTGCTGTTCCCGACGACAAACGTCGCAAAGGTGTACTTGGGGTTGAGGTTGGGTCGCTCCCACTCTGGTGAAACCCCTTGGGCTTCGATGGCCTCCTGGGGTTTCCGCAGGATTGAGGGGTCCACGATGAGGCCAATTTCGAGGTTATTATACGGGAGACCTGAGACCCGCTGGAAGGCATACCGGATGAGCTCCAGGTATTTCTGTTCAATCTTCTCCCGGGAGAGTTCTGTGGGAACGGCAAGGACCAGACGCTTCTCAAAAAGGGACACCGGCTGAATGGTTTCCACCCAGGAACGGTACTCGGGGGTGCTCATCTGCTTCTCTAAAAGCGCAAGCGTCTTTATCCACATCTCCCGCAGGGCTTCGAAAGAGACTTTCATGGTGAAACCCCCTACGCAAATCCACAGTCGTCCACAGAGTTATCCACAATTTCTCCCTCCACCGAAAAAATGGCACAAAGAGAAGAAAAGAAAAGCGCTTTCCCCTTTTCTTTCCCCTCACCTCTCCGGTGAACGGTGCGTGACTTCCCTGCGTGTGTCCTAATTTAACCACAAAAATCGGGCTGGAGCAAGTTATCCACAGCTTGTGCACAGCTGTGGATAACTTTGAGGAGCGAAAAATCCTTATGTGGTGAGGAAGAAAAACTGCACCAGAAATTGTTATCCACAGGATTCCGGAGGAGGAATTTCGCTTCGCTTTTGTGGACAAAAGTGGAGGCTTTTCAGTACACTGGAAGAGGAGGTGGAAGTGTTGAAGCGAATCCCTCCAAGTACGGTGCAGCGCCTGGTGCTCTGCTATTCTCTGGCAAGAAGGGCCCTGGATCGGGGAGAGGTGTACCTCAAGAGTCAGGACATCGCTGTTCTCCTCCGGGTCGACGAGACCCAGATTCGCAAGGACATGGCCATGGTGGGTATTGGAGGAGTGCAGAAACGGGGATACCCCGTGGAAGTCATAGTCCGCAGACTCGAGGACCTCTTCGCGCTTCGGGTGGAGAAGCTCTCTGCCCTCATCGGGGTAGGAAATCTTGGCCGGGCACTCCTGAACTATCCGGGGTTTTCGAGATACGGGGTGCGGATCGTCTGTGCCTTTGATACGGATCCCGAGAAGGTCGGAAGAGAAATCGGTGGCGTTCTCGTTTACCCTCTTGAAGCCCTGGAGGAGGTCATCCCCCGTTTCGGGGTACAGATGGCCATCCTCGCCATTCCTCCCTACAGTGCTCAGGAAGTCGTGGACGTCCTTATAGGCCTTGGGGTTCGGGGTATCTGGAACTTCTCCTCGGCACTCCTTCGGGTTCCCGAGGGCGTGGCGGTGCGGAATGAATGCTTGGAGAGCGGGCTTTTACTCCTTCTCCATGAGATGCGGGGGGATGGTCGTGTACCTTTTCCGAAGAAGTGACTGGCTCTCACTCATCGCTGTGGGCGTGGTTTTAGGGATACTCTTCCTCTTCCGGTACGTGCCCTTTGAGGGGAAAGGGCAGGAACGCTACACCGTGGTTATCGAGAGCGAGAAAGGAAGAATGGAAGTTCCTGTCACCCCTCAGGACGACCGGGAGATTGTCGTCTCCGGACCCCTGGGAAAGACCATCGTGGCCGTTAGAGGAGGAAAGGTCTTTGTAGTGACCTCTCCCTGCCCCGACAAGGTGTGCATCAAAACTGGGAAAATCCCCGATGATACCTCCTTTATCGCCTGCATTCCGAACCGGGTCGTTATCCGACTTGCGCGTTAGAACCGCCCGAGCTCTCCGGCCATGAAGTGGTCAAGCACAAGCGATGCTGCTCCAAGGAGCGTCACATCCTCTCCCCACCGGGAATAGAGAATCTGGGGCGTGACGTACTCCCGGTAGAGCAGGCGTTCTTCGAGGACCTGACGGATGGGCCGGTCGATGAACTCCCGAGCCAAAGAGGCCTCCCCGCCGATGACCACGAGTTCCGGGTCGTAGAGGTTGATGAGGTTCACCACTCCTACACCGATGTACCGGCCAAGTTGGGTGAGGAGCTGCACGCAGGCCTCGTTATCTTTCTGGGCCCCTTCGACGATGTGGCGGAAGGCGAGCTGTTCTCCACGCTCAAGAAAAGAGCGGAAGTACGGCTCCCCTCCAAACCACCCGATTTCCCTGGCCTTCTCCACGATCTTCTGGGTGCTGCAGTAGAGCTCCAGGCACCCATAGTTCCCACACACGCACCGCGGGCCAAAGATGTTGATGCTTGTGTGGCCCACTTCTCCAGCCTTGCGGTGCTTCCCCTGGTAGATTTTCCCGTCGATGAGGACTCCCGCTCCCACGTCTTCCCCCACCATGAAGTACACCATGTTCTGGACTTCTTTCGCGCTACCACACCAGGTTTCGTGGAGACACGCTGCATCGGCGTTGCTCATCATGAAGATGGGAAGGTCGTACTCCCGGAGGTACTTCCTGAGATCGAGGCTTTTGTGGAGGAGGAAAGTCGGGTGGGCGAGGATGGTACAGGTTTCGGTATCCACGGGCCCTGGGGCGCTCACACCAATCCCAAGAATGAGGCTCAGGGACTGGGTGGCGTACTCGAGAACGTGGATGAATTCCTTCTGGAGTTCTAAGAGGGCGATGTCGGTGTCCTCAAGGAGGCTGTAGCGGGAATCCCGGCGAAAGAGGATGTTGGGCCCAAGGTCGGTCAGGGCAATGGAGAATCCCTGACGGGTGAAGGTGATGGCGATGATGTAGAAGGCCTGGTCGTTGACGGAAAGGAGGATGGGTTTTCGCCCGGTCCTCGTGTCGGAGGGTCCAATTTCCCGGACGAGGTTTGAGGCGAGGAGCTCGTTGATGATGTTGGTGATGGTGGGCTGGGTGAGGCCGGTGATGCGGGCCAGCTCAATCCGCGAAAGCGGTCCCCGTTTTTTGAGAAGCTGCAGCACCAGCGACCGGTTTTTAATCTTGACGTCTGTGAGGTTGTCTCCAACCCAGGTGCTCTTCGGCATGGCGCTCTCCTTCTCCATTATATCCCTGCCCCTTGAGAGAAACAACGCGGACGCTCTCCCACAGCCTCTCCCACTCTTCAAGGGTCAGGTCTTCGGCCCGTTTCCCCAAAAGCTCAGAGGCAGAGGCTGTTCCCTGGGGAATCACGGAACGCAGAATTTTCCGGCGGTGGCGGAAGACCTCCCGGACGAAGCGGAAAAAGGGAATAAAGTCCTGGGGGAGGTCTTTTCGGCGCCGACCAGAAAGGACGAGGGAGTAAACCCTTGGCAGTGGTCGAAAGGCCTGGGGAGGAACCACAAAGAGCCTTGCTGTGGAAAAGAGCCGGGCAAGGCCCACCGAAAGGGGGTTCCCCTTGCCTTCTGGTGGCAGGGAGAGGAGTTTTTCACCGAATTCGTACTGCACCATCACCACAAACCGTTCCCAGAGGAGTTCCGGGGTGGTTTCAAGAAGGAGCGTAAAGAACGCTGCGGAGATCCCGTAGGGGAGGTTGGCGATGCACTTTCTGGTCGCTTCGGGGAAGGACCGAAGAAGGGATACGAGGTCCACCCGTAAGATGTCCTCCCGGTACAGGGACACACGAGGGTAGACCCCAAGCCGCTCCTTTGCCTGGGAAAAGAGCAGAGGGTCAACCTCGAAGCTCACGACCCGTCCTGCTTTCTGCGCCAGGCGCTCGGTGAGCACCCCCTCTCCTGCTCCAACCTCAAGGACGAGATCCCGGAGGCTCAGTTCTCCGGCCTCCACAATGGCAGAAAGGACTTTCTCGTCGACGAGAAAGTGCTGCCCCAGGCGGGTTCTGCGCATCGTTCAGGTTGTTTTCTTATGCTCCTGCGCAGAGGCAAGGTGGTCCGGGAAAAAATAGTCGCAGCGGTCCACGGGCTGCGTCCGTTCTTTCTGCTCTCCCAGAAGGCACCGGTAGATTCCCCGCTCTTTAAGGAGCGGATCGCAGTGACGGCACACCTGACACAGACCTTCAGGGTTGTACAAGTTCTCTCACCCCCTTTCGTCGAGGTCTGACCAGTCAACGTTCTGAACCTCGACATGCACGCGGGAGGGCACAATGCCGAGGCGCGAGCAGAGCGCGTCAAAGACGCTTCTCTGCACCCTCCGGGCCACCAGGAAAAAGGACGGAGCAGAGGCGCTTACGGTAATCCTGAGGCGGACCACAAGGTCCTGAGCCTCCAGGGGGACCTTTTCTCCGTGGGGCAGGGCGTCTTCTCCCCGGAAGAGCTCCACCGTCTTCAGGAGACGCTCGAAGTCATCCCGCACGCCTTCAACATGAACGGCTGCTCGGGTGGCAACCTCAGCGATGGTGGTGGTGCTCAGGCGGATGAAGCCCGGGCTTCCCTCGGTGTTCATCACTTCGCTCCCTGAAGCCTTGAAAATACGTACTCCACAGCCTCTTCGGCGCTCTCAAAAGAGGGGAAGAAGTCCTTCTTGCCCCGGTGGTCCTCAATCTTCCAGGTGCGGACACCAGCGAGGATTTTCCCCAGGCGAAGGGCAAGGGCGATTTCACTCAGGGTTCCCGCCTGTCCTCCACAGGCAATGAGCGCTGACGATGCGGAGACGATGATGAAATTCCGTGCCTCTCCGAGCCCTGTGGCAATGGCGAAATCCACGAAGGGATTGGCATCATCGGGGGAGGACCCGGGAAGGATGCCGATGGTGATGCCTCCGGCCTCTTTCGCTCCCCGGCAGGCCGCTTCCATAACCCCTCCAAGACCCCCACAGAGGAGTACCCCACCCCGCTCTGCAATACCCTTTCCGATACGGTACGCAAGGGCGAGGACAGGTTCCTCCGGTGCATGCTGCCCAAGGACACCAATGTACCACTTACGTCTCGTAGCCGAGGTATTTCTTGAGGTCATCGGGTTTCAGGTTCTCGAGGAACTGGCGGAATTCTTCGATCTCTTTATCGTCAATCTCTCCCATGGCAACCGTTGTTGAACTGCGGATTTCTTCGGAGATGTAGATGGGAGCCCCCATGCGCAGGGACAGGGCGATGCCGTCGCTTGGGCGGGCATCCACGGTCACTTCCCGGCCGTCGATTTTGAGATAGAGGAGCGCGTAGAAGGTGTTGTCGACGATTTTGGTGATGACGACCTTTTCAAGCTCCCCTCCCATGCTCCGGATGACCGAGGCCATGAGGTCATGGGTGAGTGGGCGGGGCGTCTGAACTCCCTGGAGACCAAGGAGTATTGCCTGCGCCTCGAAAAGGCCAATCCATATGGGAAGGCTCCGCTTCTCCTCCTCGTCGACGAGGATGACAACGGCCATGGCGCTTTTCTGGTCGAACATGAGACCCTGGACCTTCATCTTCAACATGGCGCTCACGCCCTTTCACCTATATTATACCCCCGCTTCGGTTTTTCTCAATTTGCTTTTTGCTCAACCGTTGCCTGTATCACTCCAGGCGGTTTCTCTGCCATCCGGACCATGAAAGGACAAGGAACCTCCGGGGTTGCTCCACTAAGTGGAAAAAGCGGGGCTTGCAGTGACCCCTTTCCTTTGTCTTTGCGAGGGGCAAAGTCCTGAAGCAATCCGGCAGACGTTTCTCTACCGTTGCGAGCGAAGCGAAGCAGCCCCAAGGCCACAGAAAGCGAGATTGCTTTGCGAACGAAAAACGAGCTCGCAATGACGTGCCAGGGGCCACCGCGAGGGCTTCTTCTCCGTCACTGCGAGGAGCGAAGCGACGAAGCAGTCTCGTATTTCCATGGGGCAAGAGGAAGAGACTGCTTCGGAAGCGAAACCATGACCTTGCAGTGACACGGTGGGGTCACCGCGGGTGAAAAAGCCTCAGATTCTCAAAAGGGAGATTGCTTCCCGAGCGGAAAGACAGGTCCGCAATGACACGGTAGAGGGGGCTACTGCGGGCGGAGCAACTTTCGAGAGACGCAAAAGAACAAGACTTTCCGGGAACAGGGGCAAAGAGAAGCAAAAAACCAGAATCTGTAAAGAGGGGGAAGAAGGGTGTAGCGGCCAGGGCGACGGAAGAAGTCTCAACGGATGCGTTTTCTGCGGCTTTTGATGTCCTTCACCACCTCCTGAACGGTCAGCCCTCCAAGCCATTCCTCACGGTCCCTAACGTAGTCACCACTTCCTCTTGCGCACTGCTGCAGGAAGCGGGCCATTCCCACCGGGCCCAGAGCCTCTCTCCCGAGTCTCGGCTGGCGTCATCCTCTGCAGAGCCACCTGTCGTCACCTCCATCAACCACAGGACGGGATTTGCAACCCTCACACGCAAATCACCCCGGATCTTTTGGGCGGTATTGAGCGTTCGGTCGTCAGTGGTAAGCAGCACCCGGACACCCCCTGCCTCGGCACAGGCGATGTGCAAGGCATCGAGGGCCTTAAATCCGAGCCGCTCAAGTTCCTGGGCACGGACCTGCACTGGCCGGTTCACCTTCTGCCGGGTCCGGGCAACGGGAGCAAGAAGGAACACCCTGTATCTCCTTTCTTCGTCGGGAATGCGAGAAATCTCGTAATCCACAACTTCACTCCCCAGAAGCTGCCATTCCCCGGCCTGACAAAGCGCTCGAGAATAAGCAACACCGCTTCAGCTTCCAGGCGAATACGCTCCTGCGACTGGTCGTCAAAGGGCCTATTTAGGCAGCATACGTCAAGGGAGACGAGCATCGTCTCCTCTAAAAATGAGTGTCGCTCTTTGCTGGAATCCCCGAATACCCCGCACCATGCCCTCCTCCCAGCAAGTAACCAGAAGGATAGGGTTTTGCAATTCCCGAAACCTTCCTGTGCTCCCATGAGGACTTCCTTACCAGAAGCAGTACCTTCACCGTTTTTGCCAACCATGAACCCACCGTGCGCTTACTCAGCCGACACTCGGACGACCTTGCGGAGATGCCCGGGAGAGGAGGATGCCTCCTTATGCAGAGGGTCTTGAGCACTATGAAAGTCATGGATTACGAGGAAGCAAAAGAGCGGTTGGGAAGACCCTGGAGACGGTATCAAAACACGTACCGGCCTTCTCGAATCGGCGAGGTCAAGGGGAAAATTTCCCCTGTTTTCTGAAGTATCCGGAGGACACCAGAAAGCGCATTTACGCCACCAGTGCGGCAGGAAGTCTCGTAGCAGGATAGAGGTTTTCGTTCCGTCTTGTCGTTTCGGAGCTCCAACCCCTTCCTCTTTCCGAATCCCAACTCCTTTTTCTTTCCGAAGCCGCGAAACGGCGAGGAATCCCGGAGACTGCTTCGCAGACGACACGACGAGCTCGCGGTGACAAAGTGGAGGTGTCACTGTAGGCGGAGCAAAGCAATCCCGGGTTACCCTGCAAAGCTATTTCGACCCTGCGACGAAAGGAGCAGGAATTGCTGCATCGTCTGGCACCACAGGACCTGGAAATTACCGGACTCAGCGGTCACGACACAAGTTCCCGGCAGGCGGCTATAATGTCCTCGACCTGAGGGGCAATCCGGCGTTCAAGGTGCGGATTATAGGGTGGGGGCATTTCCAGTCCCCCAAGGCGCATGACGGGAGCGTCAAGGTCGTCGAAGGCCTTCTCGGTGATGAGGGCGGCGATTTCTGCCCCGAAAGCCCCAAAGCGAGGGGGCTCGTACACCACAAGTGCCCTGTGGGTTTTCCGAACGGACTCGAGGACGACCTCCTCATCGAGAGGACGGAGGGTCCGCACGTCCACGACCTCAACGTCAATTCCCTCCCGGGCTAAAATCTCTGCCGCCTCAAGGCTTCTTCTGACCATGAGGGAATAGGTCACGATGGCGAGGTCCCTCCCCCGTCTTTTAACCTCTCCAGCCCCCAGGGGGATAACGTACTCTTCTTCAGGGACCGGTCCTTTGACGCGGTAGAGGAGCTTGTGTTCCATGAAGATCACGGGGTTATCGTCTCTGATAGCGCTTTTGAGGAGTCCTTTAGCGTCATAAGGCGTTGCGGGGGCAACGACCTTAAGCCCGGGGACGTGGGTGAACCAGGACTCGAGACTTCCGGAGTGGTGTCCTGCGGCTCCGGTACCGGATCCCGCGGGAGAGCGGACCACAATGGCCACCTTTGCCTTTCCCCCGAACATGAAACGGATTTTGGCTGCCTGGTTCACTATCTGGTCGGCGCAGAGCGTCATGAAGTCGAAGAACATGATTTCGGCCACCGGCCGCATACCAAGGAGCGCAGCACCTATGGCCGCACCCACAATGGCGGCTTCAGAAATCGGGGTATCAATCACCCGTTCTTCCCCAAACTCCTCAAGGAGCCCCTGGGTGACGCCAAAGGCCCCGCCGTACACCCCGATGTCCTCACCGATGAGGAACACCGAGGGGTCTTTTCGCATTTCTTCCCTGAGGGCCTCCCGTATGGCCTCGGCGTAGGTGATTTCCCGCTCAGGCATAGACCAGTCGCCTCGCTTCCTCTATGGTCAGTTCCGGGCTTTCTTCGGCAAAACGCACCGCCTCTTCGATGAGTTCCTCGGCTTTTTTCTCGAGGTCTTTCAGGGCTTCTTCGGGAACGCCTTCGCCAAGGAGGTACTCCCGGAAGCGCTTTATGGGGCAGCGCTCCGTCCACATCCTCACTTCCTCTTTCGTCCGGTACACTCCCTTATCGCTTTTGGAGTGCCCCTTGAAGCGGTAGGTCCGGGCCTCGATGAGCGTCGGTCCCTCACCTTTTCGGGCCCGATCCACGGCTTCTTTCGTGGCCTCGTACACCGAAAGAACGTCCATTCCGTCGACCGTAACCCCGGGAATGCCGTAACCCTTTGCCCGCTCGGCGATGTCGGGGATGGCGAAGGCTTTCTTCACCGGAAAGGACATGGCGTAGAGGTTGTTCTCGCACAGAAAGACCACCGGGAGCTTGAAGACCGCTGCCAGGTTCACGGCCTCGTGGAACGCTCCGGTGTTGGCCGCTCCGTCTCCGAAAAAGCACAAGACCACCCGGTTGTTTCTCTGGAGCTTGCACGCCAAAGCTGCCCCAACGGCAATGGGAATGGCCGACCCCACAATGCCTGTGGCGCCGAGGTTTCCCCCTTCGAGGTCGGCGATGTGCATGGAGCCCCCAAGCCCCAGGCAGTACCCTGTGGCCTTCCCCATGAGTTCGGCCATCATCTTCCTGACGTCAGCCCCCTTGGCGATGCAATGCCCGTGGCCCCGGTGGGTTGAAGTGATGTAGTCCTCGGGACGAAGCGCAAAACAGGCCCCTGTGGCCACGGCTTCTTCGCCGATATAAAGGTGGAACGTCCCCCAGATTTTCCCCGCCATATAGAGCTCCTCCGCTTTTTCTTCAAAGCGGCGGATGCAGAGCATCGTGAGGTACATTTTGAGTTTGTCGCTGACGCTGAGCATGACCCTCGCCTCTTTTTGAGCAATTTCTCAAATTCATTTGACCATTAAGCGTTCGTTTCCATTATAGCGAGGTAGAAGAGAGAAGCAAGCCGTTCGGGTATTTTTTCTCCTCCATGGTTTTCACAGTCCAGACCTGGAAATTCGGATTTTCTGACGTCCCGGGCCTGGTATAATGGTGGCAGAGGTTTGCTGGGGGTTGAGAAGTTGCCTCAGGAGGCATCTGAGAAACTCTCGAGTTTCGGGGATTTTCGGCTTTCGGGATCCCTCTGGGTGGTGCTGTGTGTTGCCCTGGCCCTGAGGTTGCTCTTTGCCTTTACGGTCTTTGGGTTTCCCCCGGATATTGCCTGCTTTGAGGGATGGGCAAAGCAGGCAGCAGAAGTCGGGCTTTCCCGCTTCTACTTCGGGGAGATGTTCGCCGACTATCCCCCGGGGTACATCTATGTCCTCTTTCTCCTCGGCCACCTGAAGAGACTCCTCCGTCTTCGGGATTTCTCCCCTCCCTCCCTTGTCCTCCTGAAGCTCCCCGCCATTTTGGCGGATCTCACCCTGGCCGTTCTCCTCTTTACCCTGGCCAGGAAACGCCTGGGAGGGCCCCGGGCGGAGTTCCTCTTCACCGTCTTTGCCCTGAACCCGGCTGTAGGCCTCGATTCAGCCCTGTGGGGACAGGTGGATGCCGTCTTCGTCCTCCCCCTTCTTCTCGGAGTACTTTTTCTGCTTGAGCAGAGCATTGAGCTTTCGGCGGTTTTCTTCGCCCTGGCCCTCCTCATAAAGCCCCAGACCCTCATTTTCTCCCCGCTGTGGCTTTGGGCTTTTCTCAAGCGGAGGAGCCTGGCCGTTGTCTTCCGGAGCGTGCTCCTCGGCCTTGGGGTTTTTGTACTCCTCTCGCTTCCCTTTTCGCTTCCCCGGGTTCTTGGAATCTACCGGGGTGCGGTGGGGTCGTACCAGTACGCCACCCTCAACGCCTTCAACCTCTTTGCCCTCCTTGGGGGCAACTGGGTGCCGGATACCCAGAAAGTCCTTTTCCTCTCCTTCCGGGAATGGGGGTACGTGGCGGTGGGGGCGATTGTGGTACTGTCGGCGTTTCTCTTTTTCTGGGAGAAAACGGAGGAGCGTTTCCCCATGGTGGCGCTTTTCCTTGCCTTTGCAACTTTTCTCTTTGTGCACCGGATGCACGAGCGGTACCTCTTCCCGGCTTTAGTCTTTGCGCCCCTCTGGTACGTTTTCCGGCCGCACAGAGAGGTTCTCATCCTCTTCTTTGGCCTGAGCGCCACGTTTTTTGTGAACGTCGGCCTCATCCTCCTTTACGGCTTTTTCGGGACGTACCACTTCCCCCGTACTGACTGGCGGCTTCTTCTCGTTTCCGGGGCAAATCTTGCCCTCTTTGCCTTTTTCCTCTTTCTGGTGTTCCGAAAAACTCCCGGGAAAGGAGCGACCCAGACCCCATGACGAGGAAAACCCTTTTCTTCCTCTTTGCGCTTTCTCTTTTCTCGCTGTTTGTTTCCCTGTACCGCCTCGGTTCTCGGGATGTCCCGAAGACTTTCTGGGAGCCTCAGAGGGTGGGTGAGACCGTTCTTGTTGATCTGGGGGAGACCCGCAACGTGGGACGCATCTCGTGCTTTTTCGGTCTTCCCCGGGAGAGCACATACCGCATCGAGTACTCCGAGGACGGGGTGACCTGGAGGAAGGGGCCAGAGATGAAACCCGACTGGGTCTTCCGGTGGGAACACGTTGATGGCCCTTTTTCTGGCCGGTACTTTAGAATCGTCGTGGAGCAACCCCGGGGGATGCTCGGGGAGATGGCCTTCTTTGAGGCAGGAAGTTCCCGTCCCCTCCCCATTGCCTCGGTGACCGCCCTTTCTGCTTCAGAAGGGTACGAGCGCCTGTTCGACGAGCAGGCTATCGCCCAGTACGAGCGTTCATACCTCACCGGGACGTACTTTGACGAGATTTACCATGCCCGCACGGCCTTTGAGCACCTGCACCGCCTCCCCCCGTATGAGTGGACCCATCCACCCCTGGGGAAACTCATCATCGCCCTGGGGGTGGCCCTTTTTGGGATGAACCCCTTTGGGTGGCGCGTCATGGGGGTGGTCTTTGGGGCGCTCCTTGTCCCCGTGGTGTTCTTCCTAGCCCGCCTCTTCGTGGAGGAACGGTACGCCCTCTTTGCCTCGGCCCTTTTTGCCTTTGACTTCATGCGCTTTGTGCAGGCCCGGATTGCCACTATTGACACCTATGTGGTCTTTTTCGTGCTCCTTGCCTTCCTCTTTCTCTTCCGGTACTTTCTCCACGGTGCCGAGGACCGGGAGGGATTGCGGCTGCTTTTCCTCTCGGGGCTTTTCTTCGGTCTTGGGGCGGCGACGAAGTGGACGGCTGTGTACGCCGGCCTCGGGATGGCGGTGCTCTTTGTCGTCCATCACGGGCTTCGCGCAAGGAAAAACCCTCTCCACGGAAGGCACTTCCTGCGACGGGTCTTCCCCTTTGCGATGCTCTTTTTCCTCTTCATCCCCGCCTGCCTGTACTTCCTCTCCTACATCCCGTACCTTCTCGTTCCAGGGCATTCCTTGCGGGATATTTTCCGTTACCAGCTCTCCATGTACCGCTACCACCACGACCTCAAGGCAACACACCCCTTCGCCTCCCCCTTCTGGGAGTGGCCGGTCATGGCCCGGCCCATCTGGCTCTACAAGGGGGAAGGACTTCCGAAGGGGTACATCTCAAGCATCGTGTCCTTTGGCAATCCAGCCCTCTGGTGGATTGGAGGGATTACGGTCCTTTTCGCCCTTGTGACGCCGGCATTCCTGAAAAGGCGAGGAGTTTTCTGGATCCTTGTGGCCTTCTTTTCGCAGTATGTTCCCTGGATGCTTGTCCCCCGCATCACCTTCATTTACCATTACTATGGATGCGTGCCCTTTCTGGCGGTGCTCCTTGGAGTGTTCTTCGCCTGGCTGGAGGAGGACAACCCCAGAGCCAGGATATGGCGGTGGGTGCTCCTTGGTGGTGCGGTGGTGCTTTTTGCCCTTTTCTATCCCATTCTCTCGGGTTTGCCCGTGAGCAGAGCGTATGTGGCCCGGTTCCTGCGCTGGTTCCCCAGCTGGACCTTTTTCTCGGGAGGGGAGTAGGATGGCAGGTGTTCGCTTCTCCGTCGTTATCCCGGTCTTCAACGAGGAGGAGGTATTGCCGGAGACGTACCGTCGCCTCACAGGGGTCATGGAAGGGCTCTCCGAACCCTATGAACTCGTCTTCGTGAACGATGGGAGCAGGGACAGAAGTCCCGAAATCCTCGATGACCTTGCCCGGAAGGACCCCCGGGTGCGGGTCATCCACTTCTCCCGGAACTTCGGCCATCAGGCGGCCATCACCGCCGGGATGGACTACGCCCGGGGAGAGGCGGTGATCGTCATCGACGCCGACCTCCAGGATCCTCCGGAGGTCATCCCGGAGATGGTGGCGAAATGGCGGGAAGGGTACGAGGTCGTCTACGGAAAGCGGGCAAAGCGGGAAGGGGAGACCTTCTTCAAGCGCTTCACCGCTTCCTTCTTCTACCGTTTCCTCCGCGCCGTGACCGATATCGACATCCCCCTGGACACGGGAGACTTCCGTCTTGTGGACCGGAAAGTGGTCGAGGTCATGAGGCTTCTGCGGGAGAAGAACCGCTTCATCCGGGGTCTGGTCGCCTGGGCCGGCTTTCGCCAGACGGCTTTAGAGTACGTCCGGCACAGGCGCTTTGCGGGGACGACGAAGTACCCGCTCCGGAAGATGCTGAAGCTCGCCTGGGACGGCATCACGGCCTTCTCCAACAAACCCCTGAAGGTCGCCGCCTACCTCGGTTTTGCCCTGTCCTTTTTGAGTTTTGTGTACCTTCTCGTCATCGTTGTGACGAAACTCCTGGGGAAGAGCACCGTCCCCGGGTGGGCTTCTTTGGCCGTCATCAACCTCTTCTTCAGTGGGGTTATCCTCATCATTCTCGGGATCATGGGGGAGTACATCGGGCGGATTTACGACGAGGCCAAGAACCGCCCCCTCTACGTTGTGGACCGCACCAGGGGGTTCGACAAAACGCATGAAGAGCCTCCGCACGATTCTCGCTGATGCCTGGCAGTTTGGGAAGTTCAGCATCGTGGGAGTCCTCAACACCGCCATCGATTTCGGGGTGTTCATGGTCCTCCACGGGAAAATGGGCCTCTGGTACCCGGTGAGCCAGGTGATTTCCTACTCCTGCGGGATGACGAATAGCTACCTCCTGAACAAGTTCTGGACCTTCAAAAGCCGAAGACGTGTGCATTTCACCGAGGTGGCGAAATTCGTCCTTGTGAACCTCGCCGCTTTAGGTATTGCCCTGGGGCTTCTTGCCCTTTTTCGGGGGAAGTACGCTTTTGGACCGGCGGAGAGCAAGGTCCTGGCCACTTTGGGGTCGCTTTCCGTGAATTTTCTGGGGAACAGGCTCTGGGTCTTTCGGGAAGGATGACGCAGGATGAGCGCTTCATGCGCCTTGCCCTGAAGGAGGCGGAGCGGGCCTTTTTGGAGGATGAGGTCCCCGTGGGGGCCTGCATCGTGCGGGAGGGCGTGGTCGTGGCCCTGGGGCACAACCGGAGGGAGGGGACCGATGACGTCACGGCCCATGCAGAAATCGAGGCCATCCGGAAGGCCCAGAGGGTCCTCGGGGACTGGCGCCTGGAAGGCTGTACTCTGTACGTGACGCTTGAGCCCTGCCTCATGTGTGCCGGGGCCATCATCCAGGCCCGCGTTGCCCGGCTGGTCTTCGGTGCCTGGGACCCCAAGGGCGGGGTGGCGGGGAGCGTCCTCAATGTCTTTGTCCCCGGCCTTTTCCCGCACAGCGTCTCTGTAACCGGTGGCGTGTGCGCGGAGGAGTGCGGTGCCCTCCTTCGGAGGTATTTCCAGGGAAAGCGGAAGTAAGGGGAGGTTTTTCGGAGGGGAGAGGAGTATATGGCCGGTGTTTCAGGACACGTGGCGCTGGTGACCGGTGGGAGCCGGGGAATCGGCAGGGCCGTTTCGGTTTTCCTTGCCCGGGAAGGGGCAAAGGTGGCGGTGAACTACCACCGTCACCGCGAGGCGGCCGAAGAGGTGGTGGCGGAAATCCAGAAAAGCGGGGGAGTGGCCAAAGCCTTCCAGGCCGATGTGCAGAACGCTCAGGCAGTGGAAGCGATGGTGGAGGCCGTCGCCAGGACTCTGGGGGCTCCGGATATCCTTGTGGCCAACGCCGGTATAGGAGACCCGGACTACCGGGGGGCCTGGAACCTGAAGGAAGAGGACTGGGACCGGATGATTGCCGTAAACCTCAAGGGGGTGTACCTTGCGGTCCGGGCAGTGCTGCCCTTCATGGTGGAGAAACGATGGGGGAGGATTGTGGCCATCGCCTCCACCTCTGGCCTTACGGGAGGGACCTCGGGCATCCACTATGCCGCCTCAAAAGGTGGGGTCATCGCTTTATGCAAGGCCTTGGCCCGGGAATGCGCCCCCCTCGGCATAACGGTGAACGTCGTTGCCCCAAGTAAAATCGACACCGACCTCCTGCGCTCGGTCACTCAGGAAGAGCACATCCCCAGGCTCCTTGCGCAGATTCCGGTGGGGAGGCTGGGGCGCCCCGAGGACATCGCCCGGGCGGTGCTCTTTTTCGCCGCCGAGGAGGCCGATTACCTCACCGGCCAGGTCCTCGTGGTCTCCGGGGGATATGGTTCGTAGCGGTGTGGAGAAGCCTTTTCAGGAGGGTATCGTAGATCGGCCTCGTCCTGAGGGGTTAAAGGTTCCGAGGGCCCCTCTCTCCCCAGAGAAAGACCACCGAAGGCACCGAGGATGCCACCCGCGAACTTCACAAGAAGAATCCGCCACCACACGGCCTGGAGTTTCCCTGAAAGTACGCCTTTCACGTAGGGAATGCCGCTTCCTGCAGCCAGGGTTCAAAGCGCACCAGGTACCCCACCACCCATCCGAGGAATCCCAAAAACGCCAGCCATGCCAGGGCAAGGAGTACGCTCTCCCGGGCGAGGGTGAGAACTTGCTCGCTTACGCTCGAGGCCTGCCCAAGGAGGTACCGATAAAGAACCGTGACCATTCCTGCCACAAAACCCAAAGGCGCCCCTTCTCCAAGGCGGGCGATGTGCCTTATAGGGAACAGAGAAGATGTGCGCATTGTTCATCACCTGCCTGGAAAAAGCCCACGGAGCTGATATTATACCTGAAAGCCCGGGAAAGGGGAGCGGACGAATCGTACAAGCTTTTGAACCCTTCCTCCATCTCCCTGCAATCTCAATCCTGCATGCTGCATCCAGAACACGTGAAAGGAGTTCCGGTATGGCCCTGGCTGGGCCACCCCCTGGAGCCTACGAGAGTGCTGTCCGGGAGCCTCCCTCCCCTCTCCAGAAAAGCCGGAAGCAACACTCTCCTTTTTGTCCTGGGTCAGTTCAGCCTCAGGATGGCGGCGTTGAGGAGGGTCGCCAGGGAAACCCATCCAAGGTAGGGAAGAAGAAGGTACGAGCCCACAGGAGACACCCTGGAAAAGAGCAGTACGTTCCCAAGGATGAGCGCCCAGAGGATTAGGATATCCACCAGGGCTCAAGCGGGATTGCGCAGGCCGCGCAAGAAGGACCAGAGGACGTTTGCGGCAAGCTGCACAAACGACAACTTTCCCTTTCAGGCGAGCAACATGCCCTGGAGGATTGTACCACAAGGGCGGGGTTTCTGAGTCTCTTGGGTAGAAGAAAGCCGCCAGCGTTTCTGGTAATATACCCCCAGAGTCCAGCATGGGGGGTGTGGAAGGTGTACATAAGAACAAAAGTACGTTCCGGTTTTGTCCTGCTTGCTCTCCTTGCGGCTTCTTTGGGGGTAGTGGCCGTTGTCGTTTTTGGCCGTCTTTCTTCTTCTTTCTCCACTGTGCAGGAATCCTTTCCCCTTGTTTTCGCCGTTTCTCGCCTTAAGGACCTCATCGCCCAAAATGAGAGCCTTGTGGCTGCCTACCTTGCCGGAAGAGACGAGGCGTTGCTTGAGGAGTGGGAGTCGGGATTTGCCGAACTCCATGACCGTTTCCTGAGTTACTTTGAAGCCTTCCGCCTGGGAAGCGACACCGAGGCCTTTCAGAGCTCTCCGTATGCTGCCGTATGGGAGAAAGAGGGATTCCCCTACAGGATTCAGGCTCTGCCTGAGGGAAGCGCACTCTCTGCCCGGCTTGAGAGCCTTAAGGCTACGTACCTTGACTATGAGGAGAAAACAGGCGCGGTCCGGGCAATTCACCGGAGGTACCTTGCGCTTTCCCGGGAGCGGAACGAAAAGGCCGTGGCCATGGACGAACCCTCAAGGGTCATGTTGAACTTCACGAAACTCGTGGACGACTCCATGAAAAAAGTCGCCAAGCCGGCGAACGACACCTTTTTCTTCATGCTCCGCTACCTCGCCAACTCCAACCCCCAGGGGGAACTCCCGGGGTTCATCGATTTTTCTCTGGGGAGCTTCAGGGAGAGCGTGAACGCTTCCACGGTGCTTTCGGAGGCAACCAAGAAAGCTCTCCTTGAGCGGGTTCAGGATTTCCAGGAGAAGTGGAACGCGCTTTTCCAGACCCCCCTTGCCGCAGGGCAGGAGAGGGAGGAAAAGTTCGTCGAGGCATACCGCTCTTTCAACGCTCTGAGCGCCTTTCTCGATAAGCTCCGTCTGGGCCAGATGGTTGAGCGGCTCAACACCCTCAATCAGGAGCGGAAGAACTACCTCTTGCTTCAGGGAGAACGACGGGAGGAGGCCCGGAAGCTGGTGGAGGACCATCTTGAGGCCTTCCGGAAGTTTCTTGAAGAGGATTTCCCCAAGACCTACAGCGTCCTGACCACTCAGAGCCTCATCAACGAGCACTGGAAGCCCTTCGTGGAGGGATGGAAGGAGACGGTGGCCAGAACCGAGGAGCTGGATGACCTGGAAAGGCGAAGCGTCGAAGCCCTTCAGGCCATGCAGTCGTCCCGGGAGTCTCTGCGGGACGCCATAGAGGCGCTGAACCAGGAGGTCCTGAACCTTTTTGGTGCCTCTCTTGAGACCGTTACGAATCTCAACAGGAATTTCTCCCGGGTTCTTCTGGGGATAGCTGTCGTCGTGGTGGTTCTGGGTGTAGTGCTCGGCCTGTTGCTCTCAGGAAGCATCACCAAACCCCTTGCCGAAGCCCTGGCCTTTGCGGCAACCCTCGAGCAGGGAGACCTGACCCGGGAAGTCGGTGAAAAGAGAAGGGATGAACTGGGAGACCTGCTTTCTTCTCTCACCCAGGCCTCTTCCGCTTTGCGGGGATTCCTGCGGGACGTCGCCCACGCCGCTTCGGCCATCATGGAGCAGATGGGTCGTCTGGAACACACCTCCCGGGAGATCGCCGAAACCGGTGACCAGATTGCCCAGACCATCGCCCAGGTGGCCAAGGGCTCAGAGGAGCAGAGCCAGAACCTCATCACGGTCTCCCAGAGGATGGAGGGGCTTTTGGCGGAGATGCGGGTGATGGGGGAGAAGCTCGTCCTCCAGGTGGAGAGAGCAGCCAAGACCTTAGAAGAGGTGGAACGGATTGAGGCCCAGATTCAAGAGGTGGGGGAGAACCTCAGGGAGGTGGAGAGCGCAGCTTCCCGGGCCTTCTTAGCCACCGAGAACGGAGAGCGGACCCTCGCCGAGGTGGTGCAGGCCATTGGGCACATCGAGGCCTCGGTGCTCTCGGTGGGGAAAGTGGTGGAGAAGCTCGGGGCAAGCTCCAGGGAAATCGGGAGCATCACCGACCTCATCACCGGGATCGCCGAAGAAACGAACCTCCTGGCTTTGAACGCGGCGATTGAAGCCGCTCGAGCAGGAGAAGCCGGACGAGGCTTTGCCGTGGTGGCCGAAGAGGTGCGCAAGCTCGCCGAGGAATCGGCTCAGGCTGCCCAGAAGATCGCCGCCCTCATCGCGGAAGTGCAGAGAGAGGCCGAGCAGGCCGTGCGCTCCATGGGGGAGAGCAGGGGGCAGGTGGAGGAGGGCAACAAGGCCGTGGAGAGAGCCCGGATGGCCTTTGCGGAGATCCACAGGGCCAACGAGGTGGTGACGGAAGAGGCGAAGCGCATCACAAGTTCTTTCCAGAAGGTGGAGGAGGCTGCCCGGAGCATTGCCCAGCTCTCCGAGGAGGTCACGGTCATCTCCCGGGAGAACGAGGAGCGGACGAGAAAGGTCATCCGCATGGCCGAAGAGGTCCACGAGAGCTTAAGCCACGTGGCCTCTATCTCCGAGGAGAATGCCGCTGCCGCGGAGGAGGTTGCCGCTTCCTCCGAGGAGCAGAACGCGGCTCTCCAGGAAGCCCACGGAGCCGTCCAGGAGGTTGTGGCCTTAGCCCGGAGGCTTGAGGAGAACCTGGGACGGTTCAGGATTTGACGTTCTGCAGCGGGCCACAGGTTTCCTTGTGGCCCGCTGTGACCTTACCCCAGGAATCTCCGCAGAAGCCCCGCCTCAACGATGAGCTCGGGAAGCACCCCGTAGTTCTGGTTTTTCACCGCCCTGATAACCCGGGTGGTCACCTCTTTGTGGTCCTGGTCTTCCTCGACAGAGAGATCCATGGTGCTTGCAAGGTCCAGCGCCTTGAGGATGCTTTCCTTTGCCTCCTCAGGGAGAATCTCGAAGACTCTGGCGTTGAAGTACCGGAGGGCAAGTGCAAGGTCTCCCCGGAGGTTTCTGTAGATGCTCTCTATAGTCCGGAGCTCCTGGGAAGACAGTACTCCAAGACCGAGGATTTCCGGGGGAAGCCCCATGGAGTAGCAGGCAGAGCAGAAACCAATGGCCCTGGGAAGGGAGACCTTTCCGATTCGCCTCGAGTACCCAAAAAGCCCGATGTGGAGCTTTCTCATGCGCCGTCTGGGGACGTACCTTGCAAGGAGGTTGATGGTTTCTGCCAGCCCTTCGACGGTCCTCTGGTACTCCAGCGACGTCTTCCTGATGACCTCGAGGGCAAAGTCCTCCTCGAAGTCCTCGAGAGGGCGACGAACGAAGGCCTTGATCTTCTTTATAGCCGCAATGGCTTCCTCGGTAGGGTTATCGTACTTGAAGGCCGACTGCACCGTAAAGGTCTCTACCGAGGGGTACTCGGAGAGGACGTGGTCAACGGTTGCGGGAGAGAGGTTTCCCCGGAAAGGAGGGGAGCCCGCACCGAGAATGGGGTAGATATCCCTTTCTATGCGGTATGAAAGCCTCTCGAGCCTTTTCAGGGCTATTTTGTTGGCTAAAACCGCGGCCACCATGCCGTAGTTCAGCGCAGGGTCAGACCGGGCCAGAAAGACCCGCAGGTAACCCTCGTCCTTGTCTTTCAGGTACTCCTTCACGATTTCGTCGGCCCGCAGCATAGTGGGGATGTCTTCAAAAAGAGGGATGACGTGGATTTTTTCAGGCAGAAACTCCCCCACCCACTCCGCCACGGTGATGGACCCGGGGTAAATCGGCTGGTGCTGTTTTCCTTGGATGAAGTTCCGGTAGAAGTAGTAAACCTGGTTGAGCTCTTCAGCCGAGGTGGTCATGGGGAGAATCACCTCGAAGATGGGGGCTGGGGCATCTCCTCCTTCAAAAAGCCGTGCGGCGTCCATGGAGCGGGGAATGCTCTCCAATGCCTCAACGAGGATTTTGGCCTCTTCCTTTTCTACGGAGGGGTTGGGGAGGCGAAGAGTCAGGAAGACTTCCTTGCCCAGGCGCTTTTTCCGGAAGAAGTGCGGGTATTTGGTGAGGAGCTTCTTCACTACGAAGTCGTCCACTTCTTTTCCTTCGCTGTCCCACATCTGCTCATCGCACCCAAGGTGAGAGAAGGCGTAGTACGCCTCGAGAATCTCGTCCTCCCCGGACATGTCGGGGGTTTCAGCGAAAAAGGGAAGCGAGGCGTTGTCCGGGTGCTGGGTGGACATGACCTTGGGGATTTTCATCGCTTTTGCACTCCCGGCTTTCCCAGTTTAGGCTTAACCATAGCAGCAGGGGGTGTTTCTGTCAAGACGGTGGAAAGCTGGTTTCTTCTGCGGTCCCTGCGGGGCGGATTCAGGAGAGGAACGTCAGGTGTTTATCGCTGACCACGGGATAGAGACCGAGATTCCTGGCTCTTTGACGGGCAAAGGCCCGGAGTTCCTCGCTGTCTGCGTAATCGAGGGCAAAGAGCTCTTTCCCAAAGGTTTTGAGGTAATAAGCGATGATGTCGTTTTGCCGCAGGCGGTCCTCGGGGAGACGGGCGTACCGTGGCGAGTGGGTGGTGGAGAAGGATTCGAAAAGGATGCCATTGACGTACTGCGCCAGCTCCGGGAGAAGGGCAAAGCCTCTGTTGGCTAAAATATAGGCTTTTTTGGCCTCGTTCCGTATTCTTTTCACTAAGTACAGGGCACCTTCCCTTGATACCTCTGCAGCGGTATCGAGGGTATCCAGGAATAAGCCCAGAAACCCCTTTGCCAGAGCAGAACGGGTTTTTTCAAGAAGACGCGCAACCCACTCGGGGTGGTGTGGGTCTACCCAGAAACTTCCCCATTCTGAGCGCTTTCCCGGAATATGCCACGGGGCATCGGTTCCTGGGTCTTCGCCCACGCTCAGGTAAGCAAGAGGGGACACTCCTCCGTTTTTGAGGAAGCGGAGTTCTTCCTCCATGTAGTGGTCAGGCTGAAGAACGGCCTTCTCGTAGCGAAGGAGTTCTTCAAGGCGATCGAAACCGTAGTAAAGGATGAGTTTCTCCTTACAGGAACCAGAGACCATAGCCCAGGGGTTGACGGAGTTTCAAAAAAAGACACGAAAGAGATATCCCCATCGCAGCCACACTTGCCGGAATTGCCAGTGGCTCAAAGATGGCAATCGTTGCACCGGCAACAAACAGCACCATGGCAGGCCTCTTCTGTTCTCCCAGAGAAAAGAGGAACACTCCAGATCCGGTGATTACGGCCCAGAAATTAGAGAGAAGAAAGGGGACGTATGCGGAGAAGGAAAGAAGGTATAGCCCAAGACTTACGGCAAGGGGAAGGAACAGGATGGCTATGCACAGGAGCAGAACAGGTCTTATCCCGGAGAAAAGGGTGGCAAAGCTTGTATTGCCCCATAAAGACCGGTTCAAGGCTATGCCAAAACGGTGGAGTGCAAAGTCGAAGAGGAAGAGCCAGGCCACGAGGAACACCATGATTTGCCAGAGGATTTCGAAAGAGAGACGGTGGAGGGCTCCGTAGAGGAAGAGCCCCTGGCCCAGCCCGTAAAGGAGGGGATACAGAGCTCTGGGCCACGAATGGAAAAGCCATTGCCAGCCGTTTCGGCATGAACGCGCAAGGAATTTCCCCATAGAGAAAAGGCCTGCGGAGAGAAGGCTTATCCTCTCCAGCCCAAGGTACACCCCAAGAAAGGCTGCAATGGCGGAGAGCACTATCGTTCTTACTTGCCCGTCCCAGAAGGCTCTTATAGTGCCAACCCAGAAGACGCTTCCTGAGAAGGTATCCCAGGGGTTGGGACTCATGAAGGACAGCACAGCAGCAACGCTAAGACCAAGAAGAGCTATGCTGGTTTTTGCTTCCACAGTTCTTGGCGGTGCAAGTTCTGCCTCGGCCCGGTAAACCAGGAAATACCCCATCTGCCCCCAGGCCAGAAGCCATATGGCCACCGGCCATCCCATGCCTCCTCCCCGGAGGTGGAAGAAGAGGATAGCCGAGAAGGTAGACAGAACCACCAGGTACCTTATGGCCAGCTGTCTTGCAGTCTGCAGGGGAGGTATTCCCCTGGGAATAGGGGGAAAGTCCCGGGGGACCAGGGCGTAGAGTTTTTCCGCAAGCTGAAAGACACCCTCCAGACCGAATTCTTTCTGTACGCGGTAACGATTGTATCCCATGGCCTCAAGGTGTACAGCAATTTCGTATGGGTCGATGGCAGAGGTGCAGAGGTCTTTGGTTTTCAGGTAAAGGGCAAGCAAAGAGTCTTCAGGTTCTTCGTCGTTCCGGATGGGTTCTCCTACAGAGCGAAAAAGACCAGGGGCACTCATGTCGATTCGTCCCTCTGTCGCTGCCCTGACTCACAGAACGTATTGTACACCTTCTGGTAACTTTCCACCATGTTCTCCAGAGTATATTTTTGGATAACCCTCTCCCGTCCAAGAGCCCCAAGCTCGAGGCAAAGCCTGGGGTCCGACAGGAGTTCGGCAAGTGCCTCTCCCAGGGCTTCCGGGTTTGAGGGTGGGACTACTCTTCCCGAATCGGCTATGATTTCAGACACTGCTCCGGTTCGTGTTCCCACGACCGGTCGCCCTACGGCCAGACTTTCTAAGACAACATAGGGAAAGCCTTCTGAAACGCTGGATAGAACGGTTACCCAGCCGGTGTGGTAAGCCCGGTAGACTGGGCTTATCGGTCCTTCGAAGGTCACCGTCTTCCCAAGGCCAAGCGCTTCGACTCTTTTGCGGACTTCCTGGGCGTAGGCTTCGTTTCCCCGGGGCACCGGGCCAAAGAGGCGAAGTCGAGCATGGGGAAGGGCTTTGTGGACAGAGGCAAAGGCCTGGACAAGGGTGAGGAGATCTTTCAGAGGGTCGATGCGGCCAACCCACACAGCAGTTGGAGGATTCTCGAGGTGCTGTGGAGCAGGAGGAAACTTAGCAGGGTCTATGCCGTTGGGAATCACCACTGTTTTTTCAGGCTTTGCACCCAGCTCTACTTGCCAGTAACGGTTGAATTCACTCACTGAGGTGCACAGGGAGGCCTCATGGTATATGAGACGGGCCAGGCCCTTGAAAAAAAGCGAGAAGAACAACGAGAGCGCTGGAGGGAGATTCAGAGCAAAAAGGGCGAAATAGCGTTCCCTGAGGTAGACGCCGTGCTCGGTCAGCACGAGGGGAATCCGGTAGTGCCGGGACGCCAGCCAGGCAGGAATGGCCCCTAATCCGTTCACCGTTGTGTGGGCTATGTCTATGGCAGGGGGAATCTGGAGTAGATTCACAAGCATTCCCCGAAGCTGCCCCAGAATCAGAAGGCGCTCGGCAAGCACCGGGGTTCGGCCCAGAACATTCGTGAACCTCCTCCGTAGTATTTCGTCAGCTTCCTTTGAAAGGAATGCGTTGGATAAGGAAGAGGTTTTTCCGCCGGCTTTGGCAAGCCCATAGAGCCCTTCTCCAAAAGACGCAAGGTCTCCCTCGAGGAACCCCAAGAGGAGCTCCAGTTTTTCGATGAGCAGTGGTTGCCGGACCATGGTGAGGGGAAAGCTTTCCTGAGAAAAGAGCTGCACAACCATCACTTTTTCCACGTTACGAGGAAGAGGCGGGATTTTTGGTATTTGCTGGGGACCCCAGAGGGCAAGAACGATGAATCGGGCCCTGAGCCTTTTCAGAAGCTCCTGGGCCCAGGAAGTGACGCCACCAGGGGCAAAGGGGTATGTTCCCTCGGTAGTCAGGAGCACCAAGGGGTGGGGGGACACAGCTTGGAAGACCCTCCTTCTTGCCTTGAAGGCTTGTGGAAGATCGACGTGCTCCCGCTTGGCTTCTTCTGGCGGAGAGGGTGGGATTCGAACCCACGAGGCAAGCTCTCACTTGCCTACTCGATTTCGAGTCGAGCGCCTTCGTCCAGCTCGGCCACCTCTCCACCTATATTGTACTGAAAAATGCGCCCGATGGCTACAGGGGGTGTGGGTTCCTCTTGGAGGAACACCGAAAGGTCTGACGTCTCTTGGTCCTCTCCAAGCGGTGGCGTGGCTTCTCCCTCATCCTGGCTCTGCCATTGCTTCACCGGGAGCCTCGAATAGCGAGAGGCGGATGCCTCAGGGAACGAGAGAGCCGTTGGGATGTTGAGAGAAACCGATGCTCGCGCTTATCTCATCGACCAAAGCCTGGGGTAGCCTGTTGGCCGGTGCGCAGATTGCCTGCGAGGGCTTTTCGAGCAGAATGTGGAATGCGCCCCAGTCACGTCATCCTGGCTGGGAATGCTTTGTGCTGTGGACAGAACAGGGAGGCGAGCAGTCTCTTTGGGTTTCCGGGCCTTCTCCCATCGAATGGTAGAGACAACGGGGAGGGCGAACAACCCGGGGTAGGACTAATAGGTAAGAGTACGTCTGGATTCTTGGTCATCCCTCTGCCTCTACCACTTGGTAGATGCTGAACCCCTTGCGGTTTCCATTCTGCTGCCTTAGCGCGCCAATTGGTGTTCTTTAGCCAATTCTCGGCGAGGAGTTAACGAACTTTTACACTTTCTTCGCATTCCCTTCACCTTTGCGTGGTACCCTGAGGACAAATTCAGGGAAAGGAGCTGGTAGGATGTTCCGGAGGTTGTGGGTTTCCCTGGTCATTGCGGTGCTTCTCTTGCTGGTAGCGGCGTCTTTTGCCTGGGGTTTTGGACAGGTGAAGTTCGCGGTGCTTTCCGATCCCCACTTGAGCTTCCCTGCTGCGAACACCAAGGACTACGTGAAAATGGAGGACTCGTCAGTAGCGCTCTTTAAGGAAGCCATCGACAGCGTGAACGCCATTCCGGATCTCGATTTTGTGATTTTCGCCGGGGATCTCACCAAGGATGTGGAGCCCTGGAATATCGATTTACTGCGGGAGATGCTCGAAGAAATCCGGGTGCCCGCCTATGCGGTTTTAGGAAACCACGAAGTGAGCCCCATCCCTCCCAAGGATAAGGAAGCGCCTTTAGCGACGCTCATCGGCGATTCCAAGTACACCGTGGTCTTCGCCCTCCAGGGGTTTGGGTTCAACGGTCCGCAGAGTTACTGGACCGCCGAACCAGTTCCGGGGCTTTTGCTCATTGGACTTGACACCACCAAGGTGGGGAGCTGGGGCGGTAAGGTCTCTCCGGCGCAGCTGCGGTGGCTGGAAAAAGTCCTTTCTACCAACCGGGATAAGCTCACCATCGTGGTGGGGCATCACCTCCTTGTCCCCTTCCGGGAAGAAGAGAAGAAGCCCGAGTGGAAGAACTTCTACCTGGATAACGCTGAAGAGGTGATTGCGCTTTTCGAGAAGTATCCCCAGGTCTCCTTCTACCTCTGCGGCCACCGGCACGTGAGCACCATCCCGGTGGAGAAAAACGGCATCTGGTACATCGAGAACGCTTCCACCCTCACCTACCCCATGTCCTACACCGTGTACACCCTGACGCCGCAGAAGCTCGAATATGAAGTGGTGCGCCTCAAAGCCACCCCGGAGATCTGGGAAGTGGCCAAAAAGACCATGGGAGAAGATCCTTTCTGGAAGCCTAGGGCCGAGGCAACTGCTGAAGAAACCCTGGCGTACGTGGAAGCGGCCGATTTTGTGAAGTTCAGCATGCCGGTTCGGTTTCAGAAAAAATAGGAAAGGAGGTTTGTGGAAATGGTCTCTCGGTTTCGGTACCTGGTTGTAACGGTTGTGCTCATGGCCATGTTCTTGGGAAGCGTCGCCTTTGCGGCTGGGGTAAAGTACGTGTTCCTCTTCATCGGCGATGGAATGAGCATAAGTAGCGTCACCGCCACCGAGCTCTACCTCTACGATGTGAAACGGGGTGAAAAGGATGCCCCCGGGATCGAGCGGATTTCCTTCACCAAGTTCCCGGTGGTGGGTCTCATGAACACCTTCGACGCCGGCCGGTACATCACCGACTCGGCTTCGGCGATCACCGCCATGTTGAGCGGCCGGAAGACCTTAGACGGCGTCCTCAACATGGACGTGACGAAAACCGAGAAGTTCACCACCTTGGCCGAAGAAGCCCAGAGAGCCGGAAAGAAGATCGGAGACTTGAGCACCGTGTCACTCGACCACGCCACCCCCGCAGGATTGTATGCCCACAATCCCTCCCGGAATAACTACTACGACATCGCCCTGGAGTTGGCAAAGAGCGGTTTCAACTACTTCGCCGGCGGTGGTTTCCGTCAGCCCACCGGAAAGGAGAAGGACAAGGAGAGCATCTTCGACATCCTCAAAAAAGAGGGCTACACCGTGATTCAGAGCCGCAGCGACTTCGAAAAACTCACCGCCCCCGCCGACAAAATAGTGGTGATCAACCCGGTGCTCGATGCTGAAGCCGCCATGCCCTACGCCATCGACCGGGGAGCTGAGGAGTTTTCTCTGGCCGAACTCACCCGCAAGGGCATCGAGCTCCTTGCCGACAATCCCAACGGCTTCTTCATGCACGTGGAGGGCGGAAAAATCGACTGGGCCTGTCACGCTAACGACTTGAGAGCGGTCATCGGGGATATCCTCGATTTCGAGCAGGCGGTCGCCGAAGCGGTGAAGTTCTACGAGAAGCACCCTGAGGAAACCCTGATTGTGGTTACCGCCGACCACGGGAACGGGGGCTTGAGCCTCGGTTATGCGCTCACCGGCTACAACCTCTACCCCCGCAGGCTCGACCACCAGAAGGTCTCCTACGAGGTTTTCGAGAAGAAGGTGAAGGAGTACTTCGAGAAAACCCCCGCTGCGGAGCGGAGCCTCGAGAACTTCTGGCCGGTAATCCAGGAGAACTTCGGACTTTTGTGGCTTTCGGCAGAGGAAAAGGCGAAACTCCAGGAAGCCGCCAAGGAGAATGCCGAGGCTCGGGAGAAACTCGCCATGGCGCTTTCTGATTACGAGCGCGAGCGGCTCGAGAAAGCCTTTGCCGCCAGCATGGCCATCTTGCAGGGCGAGAAGTTAGAGGGTGACGAAGCCAAGGTGCTCTACGGTGGCTACGATCCCCTCACCGTGACGCTCACCAAAATCATTGCCGAGAAAGCCGGTTTCTCCTGGACTACCTACGCGCACACCGGTGAACCCACCCCGGTCTTTGCTCTGGGTGCCAGAGCAGAGCTCTTCGACGGCTATTACGACAACACCGAATTCTACGTGAAACTCAGAGAGGCTCTGGGACTCACGGTAGCAGCCGCGCAGTCTCAATCTCAGTCCGAGCGGGGATACTGAGCAAAAACAAACTCCTCCCCAACCCTGGACCCCCCTCTTGGGGGGTCCAGCCTTTTTTCGTCCAAGATATCCTGGCAAGACACAGTTGAGGTACATAGCCCATGGAACGCTGGGCACTCTTTCTCAGCAGGACTCAGCGTGGTTTCAACCACTCAGTGCTGGGTTCTACTCGCCTCGTATTCTCTGAGCGGGTTCACACCTGTGGACGCTCAAGAAACCGGTATATCTTGGTTCCTTTTCTCTAAAGCTCCAGGGCGGATTTCTCTTCTTACGAACTTCCTTACCTTTAAGGTGGGACCTTGTGGTACCGAGGTTCGTCTTGTCTTGGAGTGCACCAGAGCGTCTCCCGGAAGGAGCGGCATAGCCGCTCTGTCACCCCAGGGGCATGACTCAAGGTGGTCCAAGATTGGCTCTTCATCGTCAACAAGCAATTATCCGGAGAAATAGTCGTTCCCTGTCTCCCCCCTCCCTCACCTTCATTGAGCCCAACTTGCCCGACCGCGTCACCCCGTCGACACCAGGGCCGACTTCACCCGAACTCCGGGGATACTCCCCAGGCGTCCGGTGAGGGCTCCGAGGGTATCGGTATCGCCATCAACGATGAGGGCAATGACCGAGATGTTCCGTTCCCGGTAGGGAATGCCCATGCGGCCGACGATGACGTCACCGAATTCCCCGAGGATTTCATTCACCCGCTCTGCCTGTTGCTCCCGGTCGGTGACGATGATGCCGATAACCCCAACCCTACTTTTCTTTTCTCCTGGCGATGGACACATTGGCCGTTTTCAGGACCTCCCGAAGCGCCAGGTAGGTAGTGTACCAGTGGTCAACCCGTGCTTCAAGCTCTGCAATGGGCTCAAAGGTCTTCTCCACCCGGAATGCCCGGGAAAACGCCTCCTCAGGACTTTTGTATACCCCCGCGCCGATGCCAGCAAGGAGAGCAGCCCCCTGGCAACTCCCTTCCTTTTCAGCGGGAACGACGATGGGTTTTTTCAGGAACGTGGCTTTGAGGCGCATCCAGAGGGCATTCTGGACTCCACCCCCAACGTTCACCGCCTGGGTGACCATGTAGGAGAGCTCTTTCTCCATTCGCTCCCAGATGGTCCTGTACTCCGCGCACAACCCAAAGAGCACGGAGAGCACGAAATCCTCTTGTTCTGTATCTCCCGAGAGGTTCAGGAAGGCCCCCTTTGCCTCTTCGTACTCTCCCCCAAGGAGGTATGGGAAGAAGAACGGTACGTCCTCCTCGCGCACGGGGTCGAGCTCTGCGAAAACCTCGTAGGATTCCCTAAGGAGACGGAGTATCCAGTCGACGGCGAATCCACCACTATAGATACCTCCCATGGCGTAGTAGAGGGGGAAGACCACGTGGTGGCCGAAGGAAAAGGGCTTCCCTCCGCTATCTCCGGCAAAAGAAGGCGGATGTTCCAGGGGAACCATGAGGGATTCCGTGGTTCCGGTGGAAATGAGCCCCCATCCTTTCTGGAAGACCCCGCACGCTAAGGCGGCGCAGGGGTGGTCATGGCCCCCGGTGACCACGGCAACGTCTCCGGGAAGACCACACTGTCTGGCGGCCTCGTGCCTCAGGCGCCCCAGGGCAACGCCAGAAGGACATAGGGGGGCAAGCTGCTTTTCCTCCACTCCCACAAGGCCGAGGAGTTCCTCCCTCCAGGTGCGGGTGTGCTGGTCAAAGAGCATGGTCCGGGAGGCAAGCGAGTAGTCGAAAGAGAGCTCGCCACTCAGGGCAAAGAGCACAAACCCCGACATCGAGGTCCAGAAGCGCACCGCCCTGAACACCTCCGGTTCATGGCGGCGGTGCCAGAGGAGCTTGTAGAGCGAGTACTTGTGGTGGGGGGAGAGCCCTGTGGTCTCGTACACCCAGGATGGGTCAAGGGCCACTTCTGCAGCTTCTTCTTTCGTTCTTTCATCGTACCAGGGGATGCACCGGGTGAGGGGTTCACCACGCTCGTCAAGCCCCACCATGACCTCGGCGAAGCTCGAAACGCTCAGGGCCCTGACACTTCTTCGCACACGCTCGGGAAACCCCGCTACGGCCGCAAAAAGGAGAGTAGTGAGTTCTTTCGGGTCGTAGTAGGGGCCGTGGGTATCCGAAAAAAGCGGTGTTCTGAAGCTCGTCTCGGCGAGGGTCTGTCCGTCTTCACTGTACACCTTGAGCTTGGTGTTGGTGGTCCCGATATCGATGCCAAGGAGGAGCGGCATTATCCCCTCACCTCAAGCAGGGCTGCGGTTTTCCCCACCCGGATGATGCAGTGGGTAGGACACTTCTCAATGCAGAGCCCACAGAGGGTGCACTTTTCCCGGGAGATCACAATCCTTCCGCTTTCGAAGGTGATGGCACCCTCCGGACAGGTCCGAACACAAACCTGGCACTTGATGCAGCCTTTTGCGCAGACCTTCCGGACCTCTCTGGCGGCATCAAGGGACACACAGGCCACCGTGACCTGCTCTTTCCTGGGGACAAGGGCGAGAATTTTTCGGGGGCATTCGGCCACGCATTTCCCGCATCCCGTGCACTTTTCCCAATTGACAACTGGAAGCCCGCTCTCCGGGTCGATGTGCATGGCCGAGAACGGACACACCTGGACGCAGTCACCAAGACCCAGGCACCCAAAACGGCACCCCTTGAAGGATCCGGGAAGGATGTGTGCCGCCTTGCAGCTTGCCACTCCACTGTACTCGGCAACCGCCTGGGCCACGCCTTTCCCGCCTTGGCAGAGCACCACGGCTCTTTTGACCTCCCAGTTACTGGCTTCCTGCCCAAGGAGACGGGAGAGCTCTGCCCACACCTTCGGACCCCCAACGGGGCAGGCATTTGCTGGCGCCTCACCTGAAGCGATTTTTTCGGCAAGGCCGCTGCAGCCCGGGAAACCACAGGCACCGCAGTTTGCCCCAGGGAGGACCCGTTCCACTTCCTGCACGAGGGGATTCACCGGGACGGCGAATTTCCTGGCAAACCAGGAGAGCATGAGCCCGAAAGCAAGGCTCAGAGCGCCAACGAGTACTGTTGGGATGAGGATGTTCATGCGACCTTTCCCCCTACTTCACGAGTCCCTTAAAGCCCAGAAAGGCGATGGCCAAAAGGCATGTCGCCACAAAGACAATCGGATACCCCTGCCAGAACCGGGGTACCCGAGCCATGCGCAGGCGTTCCCGGATACCGGCAAGGAGCACCAGGGCCACCGTGAACCCCAAGGCCACGCTTATGCTGTACACCACAACCTGGAGGAGGGTGTACCCGTAATCCACCCCGAGGAAGGTGACGGCAAGGATAGCGCAGTTTGTGGTGATGAGGGGGAGGTAGATACCCATGGCCCGGTAGAGATTCGGCACATTCTTTTTGAGGAGAATCTCCACAAGCTGCACGAGCGTTGCAATCACAAGGATGAACACCATGATGCGGAGGTACTCAAGCCCCAGGGGGACGAAGATGTAGTTCCAGAGAACCCAGGTCACGATGGAGGCAAGGACCATCACAAAAGTCACGGCCATCCCCATACCGATGGAGTTTGCGACACTCGAGGACATACCGATATAGGGGCAGAGGCCGATGTAGCGGGCGAGGATGATGTTGTCCACGAAGGCGGCGCTGACGATGATTTTAAGAAGGGTGAGGATTTCGGTGTTCATGGTTTCACCTTCCTCAGCGACCAGTTGAGGAGCGCGATGTAGATGCCGATGAGGAGAAAAGCTCCGGGGGGCAGGATCATCGCCATCATGCCCTGGTAAGTTCTGGGGAACACGGGACGAGAGAGGATTTCCCCATAGCCAAAGAGCTCCCGCACAACACCGATGGCGGTGATGACGAGGGTGTACCCCACCCCCATTCCCAGGGCGTCGGCCACGGCAAGAAGGGGAGGTTTCCTCGAGGCGAAGGCCTCGGCCCGGGCCATGATGATGCAGTTCACCACGATGAGGGGGATGAAAATACCCATGGCCTTCGAAAGCGGTGGGAGGTAAGCCTTCATCACGAGGTCCACGATGGTGGTGAAGGTGGAGATGACCACGATGAAGATGGGAATGCGCACCTCGTTGGGGACGAAATTCCGGATGAGAGAAATCACAAGGCTCGAGCAGGTCAGAACGAAAATCACCGCGGCCCCCATCCCGAGGCAGTTCTCAACCCGCACCGAAACAGCAAGGACCGAGCACAGCCCGATCATGAGCTTCAGCACCGGGTTTTCTCCCAAGAGCCCGTTCCGGAAGTGGTACCAGAACTCCCGCATCATCGCTTTTCACCTCGCACGATTTCAGCAACCTTCGCGCACGCCCGCGCCACGGCGCGGCTTGAAATGGTAGCGCCACTCACCGCCTGGACGTCTTCCCCCACCCTGAAGGGGCTTGCTAAGGATTTCCCCAGAAACTGGGAGAGGAAACCCACCTCGGCGATGTTTGAACCGAGCCCCGGGGTCTCCTGGTGTTCCAGAACCTTGAGGCCGGTAATTTTTCCCTCCTCTGTGTCCACCCCCACAAGGAGCACGATGGGACCGCCGTAACCGGTGCTTGCTACTTTGAAGACCATGCCCCGGCGTTCCCCGCCACTCTGTGCCTCGTAGGCTTCGAGGAACTGGATTTCCTTTGACTCGGGGAGGGTCCCCAGGGCCGCAAGATCAAGGGGGGTGAAGGTTTCTGCTTCGGGGAAGACAACCCCGAGGGCTTCTTTGAGCTCTTTCTTCGCCTCTTCGGCGATTTTTTCTTTCGTCACCACGTACACCACAGAGAGCGAGAGGGCGGCCGCCACACAGACCACCGTCAGTGCCAGTGCCACACGCAGGATTTTCCTCATGCTTTCTTCACCCCGAATCTCCGTGGCAGCATCCGGTCAAGAAGCGGCACCAGAGCATTCATGGTGAGGATGCCAAAAGTTACCCCCTCAGGGTACCCCCCAAGCCACCGGATGATGCCCGTTAAGGCTCCGGCGCCAAAGCCGAAAATCATCCTCCCCCGGGAGGTCATGGGGGAAGTGGTGTAGTCAGTAGCCATGAAGCACGCCCCCATGACGGCGCCACCGGCGAAGAGGTGGAAGAGGGGATTCTGGCGGGCAAAAAGCGCCACAGAAGAGAGCCCGAGGGCGTAGAAGAGGGGAATGTCCCACTGGACCACACCCCGGGCAAGGAGGTACGCAAACCCAAGGAGTAGAAGGAACGCTGAAATCTCCCCAATGCATCCGGGGATAAGCCCCATAAAGAGCCGGAAGAGGAGGTGGGGAGTTTCCCACACCGCAGCGTATCCGTAGGCCTTGACAATCCCAAGGGGTGTGGCGCTCGTCACAACATCGACTGGCGTGGCGTATGAGGTCGCTCCAAGGGCAAAGGGAGGACGCACGTACCAGGTGGCCATGATTTTCGGCCAGGAGATGAGGAGCACAGCCCGTCCTACAAGGGCCGGGTTGAAGATGTTCTGTCCTATCCCTCCGAACATCTGCTTCCCGAGGAGTATGGCCACGCCTCCGCCCACAATGGGGATCCAGAAAGGACACCCGGGAGGAAGGGAGAGCCCAAGGAGCATTCCCGTGACCACGGCGCTCCAGTCGCCTACTGTGGGAGGGCGGCGGAAGGCCAGGCAATCCAGTGCTTCAAACCCCACACAGGAGAGGACAGAGAGCACAAGGGGCGGCAGGGCCAGGCGGGGTCCAAAAAACGCCACGCCCCAGGCAGCGGCGGGGAGGAGCGCCAAGACCACCTGCTGCATGATCCAGGGGACGGTAACCGGACTTTTCAGGTGAGGTGGGGCAGAGGTGACGAGTCTGAGGTCTTCCACGTCATTTCCCTCCCCGTTTTCGGTGCATCACTTCGAACTTTGCCAGCTTCAGGAGGTGCACTAAGGCAATCCCCGCAGGGCAAACGTACGCACAGGACCCGCACTCCACACAGTCGAGGACCCGGTTGTCCTCGGCTTCGGCAAAGAGCCTCTCTTCGGCGAGCCTCCCAAGGAGATACGGCAGAAGGCGCATAGGGCAGTGGGCAACGCACCGTCCACAGCGGATGCAGGAGTACTCTCGCTTTTTTGGGACGTTCCGGAAAAAGAGGAAGCCCGAGGTTCCCTTGATGACGGGAACGGCCAGGGATACCTGGGTGATGCCGGTCATCGGTCCGCCCATGATGATTTTCCGGGGTGGGGCGGTGAACCCTTCGCAAAAATGCACAAGGTCCTCAAGGAGCATCCCCAGGGGGACTTCGAAGTTCCCCCGCTTTTTCAGGCAGTCTCCAGAGAGCGTAATGACCCGCTCCACAAGAGGAAGACCTGTTCTGGCCATCCGGCCGAGTGTTGCCGCAGTCTGCACGTTGTTCACCACAACGCCCACGTCAAGGGGAAGCCCTCCTGGAGGGACCTCGCGGCCCAGGATGGCAAGAATCAGGTGTTTCTCCGAACCCTGGGGGTATTTGGTCCTTAAGGGGACAACCTCCGCGGGGATGGGAAAGTTCCGGAGGAGGTTCGCCACGTGGTCGATGCAGTCTCTTTTGTTCTCCTCAATGCCGATGTAGGCCCTTTTGGCCCCGCAGGCCCGGACCATGATACGGAGCCCAAGGAGCATCTCTTCGGTACGTTCCAGCATCACCCGGTGGTCACAGGTGAGGTAGGGCTCGCATTCGGATCCATTGAGGATGAAGGAGTCGATGGGTTTCCCTTGAGGCGGGGAGAGCTTCACGTGGGTTGGGAAGGCTGCTCCCCCAAGCCCTACAAACCCCCCTTCCCGGACGAAGGCTCGCAAACGCTCCGGTTCGAGGTCCTCGATGGTTTCCGGAAGCGGTTCGTAGCGGTCTTCCTCGCCCTTTCCGTCGTTCTCGATGAGGATGGCCTGGAATTTCCCCATTGTTGGATGCGCCCACTCCTCGATCCCGGTAACCTTCCCGCTCAACGGGGCATGGACCGGCGCAGCCACAAAGGCGTCGACGTCGGCGATTTTCTGCCCCCGTTTGACCGTGTCCCCCTTTTTCACCAGAGGCTTCAGGGGAGCACCGGTGTGCTGGATGAGGGGAAGGACAACACGGGAGGGCTCGGGAACGCGAACGATGGGGAGGTGCGCGGTGTCTTCCTTGTGATGGGGAAGGAAGACTCCCTGAGGAAAGGTTCGAAGCTTCATCGTCGCACGTCGCCTCCTTTGACGTCCTCCTGCCACACCTCTTCGACGAAGCGAGTGTGGAGGTTGCCTTCGAGGAAATCGGGGTGCGAGAGAATCCGGAGGTGCAAGGGAATGGTGGTGGCGATGCCCTCGACGAAAAAGGATCGCAAAGCTTCCCGGGAACGGCGGATGGCGAATTCCCGGCTCACATCCCACACGATGAGTTTTGCGATGAGGGAATCGTAGTGAGGTGGGACGGTATAGCCGCTATAGCAGTGGGAGTCCACACGGATTCCCGGACCCCGGGGAATCTCAAACTGCACGATACGCCCTGGAGAGGGGGCAAAGCGTTTCTCAGGGTCTTCGGCGTTGATGCGCATCTCGATGGCGTGACCCCGCAGGACGACGTCTTCCTGACGGAAGGCGAGTTCCTCTCCTGCGGCCAGGCGAATCTGCTCCCGCACAAGATCCACTCCGGAGATTTCTTCCGTCACCGGGTGCTCCACCTGGATGCGGGCATTGAGCTCCATGAAGTAGAAGTTCCCCTCGGGGGTCACCAGGAACTCAAAGGTCCCGCAGGTCACGTACCCCAGGGCTTTTGCCGCCCGGACGGCGGCGTCGAGAATCTCTGCGCGAAGGGTTGGGGAGAGACCGGTGGCCGGAGCCTCCTCGAGGATTTTCTGGCGACGCCGCTGGAGGGAACACTCCCGCTCTCCAACGTGGATGACGTTGCCGAACCGGTCGGCGAGAATCTGCACCTCGATGTGTCGGGCCCGGTCAATGAGCTTTTCGATGTAGAGCTCCTCGTTCCCAAAGGCTGCCTGGGCCTCCCGGCGAGCGCTGTCGAAGGACTTTTTGAGGTCGTCGTCGCTCTCGATCACCCGGATGCCCCGGCCTCCTCCACCCAAGCAGGCCTTGAGGAGGAGGGGGTAGCCGATTTCCCTGGCGATGTCGTGAGCATCGGCAAAGGTCTTTACCGGTTCTAAGGACCCGGGGATTACCGGGACTCCGGCCTCGTGCATGAGGCGTTTGGCCTGGAGTTTGTTCTTCATTTTCCTCAAGACATCAGGTCCCGGACCGATGAAGGCGATACCCCGTTTTTCGAGCTCTTCAGCGAAAGTAGCGTTTTCTGCCAGGAATCCGTATCCCGGATGCACGGCATCGGCTCCGGTGATTTCGCAAGCCCGGACGATTTTGGGAATGTTCAGGTACGTTTCGATTGCCGAGTTCCCTCCCAGGGCAACCTTCTGGTCGACGAAGCGAAGGTGGAGGAGATTCGCGTCGGGGTCGGAGAACACCCCCACGGTTTTGAGTCCGAGTTCCTTGCAGGCCCGAACGACCCGCAGGGCGATTTCTCCCCGATTGGCGATGAGGACCTTGGAGAACAAAAAAATCCCTCCTAAATGAGCACTCGCTCCTCGGGATAGACGAGCAGTTCCTTCCGTTCTCGAGCAACACCCATGGCTACCAGGGCGGTGAAAATACCCACTCGCCCAAGGAACATCGTTACAATGATACCAAGCTTCCCCAGGTCTGACAAGTTCGGCGTGACTCCCCGGGAGAGCCCCACCGTGCCGAAGGCCGAAACGGCCTCGAAGGCAAGGTCGAGGGGATCCCCCTTCTCGGTGGCGAAAAGGAGCATGGTGGAGCAAAAGACCAGCCCCAGGCCAAAGCAAAACGCGGCCAGGGCTCTGCGGACGGCGTTTCGGGCCACCCGCCGGTGGAAAAGCGCCACCCCCTCCTGACCCCGGAGGGTGCTCCGGACGAGGGCCAGAAGGAGCGCCAGGGTGGTGGTTTTCACACCTCCCCCTGTGCCCCCCGGGGAAGCACCCACGAACATGAGGAACATGAGAAGGAGCGCCGAGACCGGGCGGAGACGGGCGATGGGAACGGTACTGAACCCTGCGGTTCTCGGCGTGACCGCCTGGAAGAGCGCGGCCATGAACTTTCCCCAGAAGGGGAATGCCCCCAGGGTCGTGGGGTTTGAGGATTCCGTGATGAGGAGGAAGAACGTCCCGAGGGCGATGAGGGCGACGGTCGTGGTCACCACCGTTTTGGCGTGCAGGGAGTTCAGGCGGCGGTGTTCCAGGAACTCCCGGATCACCACAAATCCGATACCTCCAACCACAATGAGCCCTATAACGGTGAGGTTCACAAGGGGGTCAAGGGCAAAACCCTCGAGGCTATCCGAGAACACCGAGAACCCGGCGTTGCAGAAAGCGGACACCGAGTGGAAGAGGGCGGAAAATAACGCCTTCGTGGGTGGAAGGTGCCGCAGAAAGGCTACAGAGAGGAGGAAGAATCCCACGCCCTCGACCCAGAGGACGTACCGCAGAACGTCTAAGACAAAGCGCACTGCTCCTCCGGGAACGTCGAGGCTGAAAGAATCCCGTATGGCCAGGCGATCCCGGTACTCGATGCGGCGCCTCAGGGCCAGGGCAAGGAGCGTCGCCACCGTCATGTACCCCAGTCCCCCAAACTGGATGAGGACGAGAATGACTATCTGGCCCCAGAGGGAAAAGAACGTTCCGGTGTCCACGACGATAAGACCCGTAACGCACACCGCGGAGGTGGCGGTGAAGAGAGCGTCGATGAACCGTATGGCATTCCCTGAAGCCACGGAGAAAGGAAAAAGCAGAAGGACCGTCCCGATGAGAATGAGGGCAGAGAACCCAAAAAGCACGAAAGAAGCCGGGGAAAGCAGAGTCAGGCGTCTTCTCAGGCTCTGGAGAAGTACTGAAAGACTTTCGCTGATCACCCTATCGCCTTCTCATGCGAAGACTCCGAAACGCCGGGCTTCATCGTACATAGCGACGATGTTTTCTGGAGGAACGTCTGGCTGAATGTCGTGCACCGCGCAGAGCACATATCCCTCAGGGCCGAGGTCCTCGATGCGGCGGCGAACTTCCCGGCGCACGTCCTCTTCAGACCCCCGGGGGAGGACGAAGGTCGTGTCGACGGCCCCCCAGAAACACAGGTCCCTACCGAAGCGCTCTTTGAGGACCTTCGTGTCCATGCCCTGAGCGGAAACCTGGATGGGGTTGAGAATATCCACCCCGATTTCGATGAGGTCGGGAATGAAGGGGGCGATGCTCCCGCAGGAGTGGTAGAGGAGCTTCGCCCTGGGTGCCATTTTCTTGAGGTTTTTGAAGTACTCCCTGTGGTATGGTTTCACGATGTCCCGGTAGGTCTTCGGGCTCATGATGGTGCTCTCGGCGGTGGCCAAATCGTCACCCACGAAGATCACGTCGAGGAACTCTCCGCACTCGGCAAGAAACAGCGAGTACCGCTTGAGCTGGTACTCGTACATCTTCTCAAGGAGTGCCGTGGCAAAATCCACGTTGCAGACGAGGTCAACGAGGAAATTCTCAAATCCCCGCAGGTACCAGCAGGGCTCGAAAATCCCCGTGTCAATCATATCCCCCACAAGGAGGTACGTTCCCTCTTTGGCGAGCGCCTCTGCTCGCTCCCGCACCCCCTCGAGGTTCATGGTCTTTGCAGGGTCCGGCCATTCGTAATCCTCGAGCTCTTCCAGGGTTTTTCCCGCCAGAGGATGCTCCACCATGTCGTAGTAGAGCCCGTTTTCGGGCATCCGGTATTTGATGCCGAATTCGTTGTAGTACGTTCGCTCATCAACCCACCGCTTTTGCGGAAGGGGTTCGGGATGGATGCCCCGGGTATCGATGCCCAGGATGTCGAGGACCTCCTCGTCCACGAAGACAATCTGGAAGTTCTCCATCATGAGGCGGGTTGCCTTCTCAATCCCGAGATAGGCCTTGAGGTTCTCGTAGGCTTTCTTCGTGAGGGTGGTGCAGTTCGTCGTCCCAAGGTCCAGAGGAATACGGTCAGGAACTGCATGGTTCAGCGCACGCAGCGCTCGCTCTCTCGGTGTCATGGCACTCCCTCCAGAGCACACAACTAAAAAGAATTATACCACACAGGAACGTTTCAGAAAGCTCTTTCGAAAAACGTCCCACATGGTACAATGGGGACTAAAGTCCTGCGGATTTCGTCCGATAGAAAGGAAGGGAAGGGGTGTCCTGGTGCTTCTTGTTGCCGGCGGCGAGGAGACCATGAGTCCCAGGGAGCTCGTGCTTTCTGCTTTCGAGGAGGTGGTCTTCCTCCAGGACCTTGTGGCACGGGTAGGGTTACCTCTTCCAGTGGTGTGGGAAATCGTCCTGAGCCTGGAGAAGGAGGGGAAGGTGGCGTACTTCTCCTGGCGGGGAAAAACCGTGATCGTCAAGAGGAGGTGAGGTGTATGCCTCAGGAACTGCAGCTTGTGGCCTTTCAGCTTGCTCAGGAAGTGTACGGGGTGGATATCGCCCAGGTCCAGGAAATCATCAGGATGCAGCCCATCACCAGAGTCCCCGGAGCCCCCGACTTCGTTGAAGGGGTGATCAACCTCCGGGGCCGGGTCATACCGGTCATCGACCTCCGCAAGCGTTTCCGCCTTCCCAAAGGTGAAGAGACCAAGTCCACCCGTATCATCGTCGTTGACGTCCCCCCGCACACGGTTGGGATGATTGTGGACAGCGTCGATGAGGTCCTCCGCTTGAGCGAAGACAAAATTGAACCGCCCTCGCCCCTTATTGCCTCCATCGACACCGAGTACATCAAAGGGGTGGGAAAACTCGAAGGAAAACTCCTCATTCTCCTTGACCTTGCCAAGGTCCTGACCAAAGAGGAGAAATACGCCCTTGAGGACCTGAAGGGGACGCTGGAGAAGGCCTAAAGAGCAAGCTTCTGGAGCTCCAGGATTTTTTCGGTTCTCCCAAGGACAATCAGTGTGTCCTGGGGACCAAGGCGAGTGTCGCCCTGGGGATTGAAGAGGAAGCTCCCTTTTTCTCTATCCCTGATAGCCACAACGAGGATGCCAAACCTCTCCGGGAGGTTGGCCTCCCCGAGGGTTTTCCCGCAAAGAGGCGATTGCGACTGGATTTCGATTTCCTCGATGGCGAGGTCCAGCGTCTCACTGCGAAGGAGAAGGTCGAGGAAGAATGAGGCTTGGGGTCGTAAGGCTGCGGCAGCCAGGCGCAGTGCACCAATTTTCTGGGGACAGATGACGTAGTCAGCACCGGCACGGCGGAGGATTTCCACGGATTCGGGGGCAATGGCCCGGGCCACAATCCGAAGGTGTGGATTGAGATGCCTGGCGGTGAGGGTGATGTAGACGTTCTCCGGGTCGCTCCCCACGAGAGCCAGAAGCCCCCGGGCCCGCTCGATTCCTGCCTCTTTAAGGATTTCCTCCTGGGTGGCGTCACCTTCAAGGAAAGGAAGGTCAGGGTGCAGTAGCATCGCCCGTTCGATTTTCTCCCGGTCTTTCTCGATGACCACGTACGGAACGCGGGATCGGACGAAGTACTCCACCACCTCACTCCCCACCACCCCGCATCCGCAGATGATGAAATGCCCCCTGATGGTTTTGAGCATCCGCTTCACCTCCTGCCTTCGCCAGTATTCACCGAGTTTCCCCTCAGAAAGTAGCCGCACGAGGGAGGACACACCGTACGTCACGGTGAGCACCCCTGACCCCACAATGCCGATGGTAAAGGTTCGTCCCGCAGGGCTTAAGGGACGGATCTCTCCGAACCCTACGGTGGTCAGGGTGATAACTGTCATGTAGAGGGCGTCGAAGAAGGGCCACCGCTCGATGAGGACGTACCCCAAACTCCCTCCAAGGACCAGGCCCAGAATGATCCCACCAAGGATGAGAAACTGCCGGATCACGGCGTATCCGTTTCCCGCTGAAAATCGAGAGGATCAAAGGCTTCCTCTTCGTCGAAGAGGCTCTCACTTCGCTGGGGTTTGTCGAACCCCGAGAAATTCACGGCTACAAAGAGGTCCCCTTCAGGATCGGAGAACGAAAGCTCCAGGCTGACACAGTCCTCGATGTTCCGGCGCAGGAAGTACCGTTTCTCCGTAAGGGCTCCCTTTTCGGGGGAGTACACCCCCTCAATCCCCAGGGACATTTCCTCGCTTCCTATGCCGATGCCAAACGTCCAATCCCGGAAAGCCCCGGCGTTCAAATCGTACCGCCCCCGAAGGCGAAGGAAGCTCTCTTCTGTGTTTCCCAGGAGGCACTCAAAGGTGAGGGTGGACTCTCCTGTAGGGTCGAAGAAGAAGGGGGACGCCTCCCCTTCTACGAAACGCCACCGGAAGCGGGCCCAGAACTCCGGAGAGAGGTTCTTTTCCCAGAATACCTCTGCACCCCACCGCATGGTGTGCTCTCTGCTCCCAAAAAGCGTTCCCCACCCAAAGACAGTAGCACCGGCGTTTTCTCCCTTCAAAGAGAGGCTCAAGCGGGCGTCGCAACGGGTGTCCTGCACGGTTTCGGTGGCGAAGTACCCGTAGCTCAGTTTGCCCGAAAGGGCAAGGGAACCTCCTGCGGCCTTTTCAAAGGAAGCCACAATCTGGGGAGAGCGGGAAAGGGTGTGCGAGTCGACCTCCTCGTTGTGGATGCTCAGGAGAGACAGAGAGAAGTCACCGCTTCGTAGAGTAGCCACTGTTCCGAATGAGTCCTCACCTGAAAAACGGGTATCCCAGAAGGCCCATCCGGTGAAGGAATCCCCCGCAAAAACGAGGTCCGTCTGGAACTTTTGCCCTCTCCGGCTCCCCAGGGTGTACCGGGCAAGGAAAAGTGCCTCCGGGGATAGGGCGTACTCGTAGCGGAAACCGGTGTACCACCCTTTCTCCCGGGAAAAGCCAAAAGCAGGAAGGAGGAACCCTCCTTTTTCGGCGAAGGTTCGGGTGTACCAGGGAATTTCCAGGATTTTCTTCTCACGAACGTACAGGGCAAGCCCCTTGATGACCACTTTCCCCTCAGGAAACACTGTCGCTTCTTTCGCTCGAAGGCTCACAAGGGGCGGTTCTCTCCTGCATCCCGTGCAGAGAATGCCCTCTCCGCGCCAGGTTCCTGCTGTGTACTCCAGACGTTTCCCCCGAAAGAACAGCTCCCCCCTTTCCCCGAGGGCGTACGTGAGGGAAGCGTTTTCCACAAACCCCTGACGTCGGGCAAAGGAGTACTGCAGTACCTCTCCCCGTACTTTCGCGCTTCCCCAGGAGGCCTCGAAAGGCGTGTCGACGAAAAGCTCAAGTGCAGGAATAGAGAAACGGATGTGCTCAGTGGTGAGGGCAAAATCCCCCCACGCCACCGTTACTCCCCCCAGGGCCTCAAGGACCTTGCCGGCCTCATCATACAGGAGAGTTGCCGCTTTGATGTGGATACCCTCCCTGGCAAAGAGGAGGGGTGTCCACAGAAAGAGCAAAGCTACTGTCCACGCTGCCTTTTGAGCTCTTCGAGGCGCTCCTGGACCCTCCTCTCCTCTTCCTCGAGTTGCCTCAGGTTCTCCTCAAGTTGCTTTTTCCGGTACTCCAGGTCCTTCAGACGTTCCTCAAGGCGGAGGATTTCCTCTTCGAGAACGGGTTTCCACTCCGGCCGGGAGAAGTCGGGAGGAATGTAGGGGTCATCAAAGCGAAGCTCAACCTCATGGGCGAAGAGCGAGGCCTCGGGCGAGAGTTGACTCAGGTGGAGCACGATGTACCTGGTTTCAGGAGTGATGAAGGGATTGCCGTCTTTGTCAAAACGGGGGAAGTAAATTTTTCCAGTGAATTCCCGGAGAATCTTTTCCTCAAACCCCCTGTCGTAGTCGGCAGGGAAAATCTTGCGACCTCTGTCGTCCACAAGGTAGGTGTTCTGGGCAAAGCGCAGAGGGTAGAGGGGAGCCCCCTTGAGTTTCTTCAGGGTGACCTCGAAGACGAGGTACCGGTTGAGACGTTCTCGCTGGATGAAGTCCCGATGGTATGCGAGCTCCTCTTCAGAAGAGAGGAAGTTCTCCTTGCCGTACTTTGCCACCCAGGCCTGGGTCACCTCTTCGTTCCAGAAAAGGGCCGAAACGGCAAAGCTCTCCCGGACGGTGATCGAACGGGTCCACCGGGCCACCGTATCTTTGTAGATTTTCTCGTAGTCTCTGGTTTCCGCTTTTGCGGCAGAAAACCCAAGACACAGGACACCGAGAGCGAGAAGGACACTCGTGGCTAAGCGTCTCATGGCTCACCTCTCCTTACCATTCTTCGAAGGGTTGTACTTCGATTTCCACCTGGGGAGCTGGAGTAACCTCGGGGGAAACCTCCCCGGTTTCGGGGAGTTCCTCAATGCCCTCGCTCTCCTCAGAAATCGAGGGGAGAGGAGTGGCCGGCGGGAATGCCTCCTCAGTCTTTTCGACATGCGGAACCTCTAAGGGTCCTGCGACCTCCCGGTCTTCCGCAACCTCAAGGTAGAACTCTTTCCCCTTTTCTACTTTCGCCGGTTCCCCCTGGACGAAGACTCCGGCAACGGCTCCCACGGGGCCAAAGATGGCGAGTCCAGCGATGCTTGCTCCCACCGCGTACGCCAGGGCCTTGTTCTCCTGGATGGCCCGCTCGCCCATGGTGAGGGGGATGGGAGTTCCATCAACGGCCTCCACGGTCCCAAAGTCGATTTCAATCCGCCCTGGTCTCCCGAAAGCCCCCCGCCGGCGGACTTTCACGATTCTACCCTGACCCCGGGTGTTTTTGGCGATGACCAGCACCCCCTCAATCCGCACATCCTCTAAGACCACGTAAGGCACCGGGTCCCCCGCCTCGTTCCGTTCGGAGTTGAGCTCGGTCTCCAGAGCCACCTTCACCAGGGTTTCTCTGGGGACGAGGACGGTGAAGCTTGCGGCTTTTGTGGGGTCCACACAGGTCCGGTAAAGCCGGTCCACCCGAGCACCGATGGGGTCGCTACTTGCCACACCGAAGATCAGGCGTTCCAGTTCCTCGAGTTCGGCAAGGAGCACACCGCTTTTGGGCGGTTCTGAACGGAGGGTGAGGCGAATGGCCCGCATTTTGAAGGCCAGAGAGGGCTCATCTTTCGTGCCGTCGAGAATGAAGGTTTTCAGCCGCCCCACCCGCTCCATGAGTGTCCCGGAAAGAGTATCTCCGGTGAGGTCTTTCTCAATCTTCTCCACCCGGACGAGGACACTGCCGCTTTGGGGCGTCCCGTAGAGGACTTTCTCCATTTCCTCAAGGTCCCGCACGATTGGCGAGACCACCGTTCCCTCCTGGGCGTGGGCCAGAACTCCCGAAAAAAGGAATACCCAGAGCACCGTAAGGCCAAAAACCCTTCGCATTATGCGTCACGCTCCTTTGCTGTCCACGCTCTTTCCTGAAGCTCCTCAAAAGCCACCACCCGGTTTCGTCCCCTCTTTTTAGCCTCGTACAGCGCACGATCTGCCCGGGTGAAGAGGTCTACGGCGCTTCTTGCGTGTTCCCGGCCGCAGACGCCGCAGGAAACCGTCACCACTTTGGCTATCGGGCTTTTGGGGTGAGGAAAAGACCGTTCCTCGACGTTTTTCCTGAGGCGCTCAGCCACCACCAGACCCTCCTCTTCCCGGGCGCCGAAGCAGAGGACCACGAACTCCTCTCCACCGAAGCGGGACACGAAGTCCCCACCCCGCACAGAGCGCAAAAAAACCTGGGCAAGGGACTGCAAAAGCTCATCTCCCCTGTGGTGTCCGAGGGCGTCGTTGTAGTGTTTGAAGTGGTCGATGTCGATGACGATGAGGGCGTAAGGGGTCCCGTAGCGGAGGTGATTGGCCTCTATCTCCGCAAGGCGCTGGTCAAAGGAACGGCGGTTGGGAATACCGGTGAGGGCATCAAAGAAGGCCAGATGTTCCAGCTCGGCGGTGAGCTCCTCGAGTTTGCGGTTCTTCTCCTCAAGTTCCCGCAGGTACCTGCGGAGCTTCGCATGGGTCCTGACCCGGGCTAAGAGCTCCTGAGGGTGGATGGGCTTGACCAGGTAATCGTTCCCTCCCACCTCAAAACTCCTCACCCTGGCGTCCTGCGTCTCGAGGGCGGTGAGGAAAATGACCGGTAGGTGGGCAAGCTCAGGATGCATCCTGAGCTTGCGGCATAACGTGAACCCATCGGTGTCTGGAAGGACGACGTCAAGGAGCAGAACATCGGCCGTTTCAAGGTCCTTGCAGGCCAGAAGTGCCCGGCCATCGGGAAGGGTCGTCACGGTGAATCCTTCCCGCTCGAGGATGTCTTTCACGAGGTAGCGGATGAACTGGGAGTCGTCGACAACAATAACTTTCCCTTCCGTGTCACCCATGCATGGCGCACCTTTCTGGGGAACATCCCGGATATGATGAGAGGGAGGAGAGGGTTTCGTCCTCTTCCTCGCAGCGAACCGTGGCCGTCTCCGGGGTCCATTTGCCGCAGCGGCTGCCCCAGAGGGCTTTCACCCGGTCGTCTTCCTTGAGGACCACGATCTCGCAGGCGTTGGGGCAGTCGGTGCAGATGAAGCTCCGGCTTTTGAAGTTCCGTTCCACAACTGAGAATCCCTGGAAGGCCGTTTCCTGAGGGGCGTATTCCATGGCGAGAATTGCCGCACCCCATGCCCCCATGACGCCGTGCTCTGGAGGGACGATGATGCGCTTTTTCCCTCCGAAGAAGTCCCGGAAGGCCTGCACCATTCCCTGGTTGGCGGCCACACCCCCCTGGAAAACGATGGGGTCTTCAATCTCCCGTCCTGAAGCGAGGTTGTTGATGAAGTTCCGCACCAGGGCCTCGCAGAGCCCTTTCACAATTTCCGCTTTCCCAAAGCCTAACTGCTGCTTGTGGATCATATCCGACTCGGCGAACACGGTGCAGCGCCCCGCAATCCGAACCGACTGCCTGGCCTGGAGGGCGAGTTTCCCGAACTCCTCAATGGGGACGTTGAGACGAACCGCCTGGTGCTCCAGGAACGACCCGGTTCCGGCAGCACAGACGGTGTTCATGGCAAAGTCCTCGACGACGCCGTTGCGGATGATGATGAGCTTCGAATCCTGTCCACCGATTTCGAAAACCGTCCGCACGTCGGGGACCCGGGTGATGGCGGCCACGGCGTGGGCGGTGATTTCGTTTTTCACGATGTCGGCGCCCACAATGACCCCGGCCAAGTGCCGGGCGCTTCCCGTGGTGCCCACACCCCGAATGACCCCTCCCTGGGGCATGTGGTGCTCGATGTAGCGCAGACCCTCTTTCAAGGCGGCGATGGGGTCGCCGCTTGTCCTGAGGTAACAGCTTGCCAGGATGCGCTTCTCTCTATCCATGAGCACGAATTTTGTGGTCACCGAACCCACATCAACTCCGAGAAAGAGATCCATTCCGTTTCAGCCCCCGTTTTTTCTCCTGTTTTCTCCGCTCCAGGACATCCACAAAGGCCTCCACCCTGGTGACGAGCCCTGCCTCTCCTGAGTGCTCGTCGATGGCCAGGTGGAGCACCGGAAGGTCGAAGTCCCGGCTCACTGCCTGGAGCACCCCTTTGGCCACAATCTCTGGCATGCAGGTGAAAGGATACAGGTGCACCACCCCGTCAAAGCCCTCCCGGGCGTAGCGGATGGTGCTCCCTACGCTGTCGATGCCCTCTCCCCCCACAAACCGCTTGAGGTAGGGTTTTGCCAGTTCCCAGGCTTCGAGTTTCTCCCGGGAGCGGGTGAGAGGCCGAAAGGTGTGGAGGACGTACTCCACCGTTGAGACCGAATTGTGGACGTAGACTCCAAGATCGCCGAGGAGTTTTTCCACGTTGAAGTTCACCCGCGTCTCCTGGGCAATGTACACCTCCCCGACAATCCCTACCTTCAGGAAGTCCTTTCTCCCATTCCGGGGGAGGGCGTTGAGTTTCTCCAGGGCGCTCTTTCGAAGCGCCTCGAGTTCTCCGAGAGTCTTTACTTGTCGCAGGGCTTCAAGAGTTCCATCGATGACCCGGTCGAGTTCCTGGGGGTCTTTCACCTGGCAGCGCAGTGCCCGCCGGTGGGCTTCGAGTTCTTCGGTGAAGCGCAGCACCGCAAAGCTCAGGCGAGCAACCCGGACGATTTCGGGCAGCAACAGCCGCCCCCCCGTCATGGCCCAGAGGGCCGAGAGAAACGACCGCACTCCATACCGGGGATGGTCTAAAAGGACAAACCGCACCCTGTACCCCAGGTCTTCAAGAATGATTCGCTGGATCTGCCCGTAGTATCCGAAGCGACACGGCCCCACGCCCCCAACCATGAAGATGGTGTCGGCCCCCTGCTCAATGGCCTCGATGAAGTTGCCCAGGGTCACCTTCAGAGGAAAACAGGCATTTTGAGGCGCGAGTTTCACCCCGATTTCGATGGTCTTCTGGGTGATTGGAGGAGGTGGAACGATCTCAATCCCCAGACTGGGGTAGAGAATACCCAGGGCTACGTCAAGGTGCAGAAGGTGTGGGAAGGTAGCTCGCATGGTGGGCGTTCCTCCACTCCATCATGTCCACAAAGGCCTCAAGGCGCGTCACGAGTCCTGCTTCCCCAGTGTGCTCGTCAATTTCCAGACGCAGGTACGGGAAGGATCGCTTCTCCCGCTTGATGTACCGTTCGACGACCTCGCCAACCAGGGAATCCGGCCCGCATTCAAAGGAGACGAGGTGCACAAAGCCCCGGACGTTCTGGTCTTCCTTTTTGAGGAACGAGAACGCCGTACCCACGATTTCGTTCGAGATGGTCCAGAAACTCGCCTTGGGAAGGATGGCGAGGGCCTTCCGTACGGTCCTTTCGGGGACCATATCCGGGGTGACCACCGAGTATCCAAGGTCGTGGATTTTCCGTACGATGTTCATGTTGATGTAGCTATCGCCAAGGAGGTACGGGTGCCCCAAGAGCACAACCTGTTTTTCTCTTCGGGGGAGCATGGGACGATGGTCGATGAGATTTTCAGGAAGGAATCCTTCCTGGAGCTTTCTCCGGTACTCCTGGTGGGCCTTTTCTGCCCGGTTCAGGGCCCGAACGATTTTCCGGTCATCCCGGGTGAATCGCCGCCCGATGGCCAGAAACCCTTCCCACCATCCCCGGATTCCCCGTTCCCGCATGTTGATTTCCTCGTCGATGATGGCTTCGCTTCTCACCTGAAAGAGATTCCGCACGAGATCAGGAAGCCCCAGGATTTTGGGGCAGTTGTACTCGTTTTTACGAAAGCTCACCATCCGGGGGATGAAGAGGGCATCGACTTTCCCAAGAAGAGCGTACGCATGCCCAAGGAAGACCTTCACGGGGAAGCAGATTTCCTCAACCCCGTACACAAGGCCGTGCTGGATGATGGCCTTGTTCGAGGGCGGGGAAACCACCACCTCCACCCCGAGTTCCTCGAGGAACGTTTTCCAGAGCGCAAAAAAGCGGTAGAACAGCAAACCCCGGGGAATGCCGACACGCATACCTCTTCCTCCCAATGGTGACGCTACTTTATTATACCGTAGAACCAAGAAAAGACAAAAAGACTTCCCGGAGCCTCTCGAGTTCCGCGATGCTCACGCACTCTCTCTCTGAGTGAGCGAGGGCGAGATCCCCCGCGCCGAAGACCACGCTTGGAACCCCACGCATGGCAAGATACGTCGCGTCGGTCCAGGAGGGCATCCCCGCGTACACCACGCCCCTTGCGTCGACCTGTTCCAGGGCATTTCTGAGACGGACGACGACAGGGTTTTCGGGAGCAATGGAAAACGAGGGGTTCGTGTCGAGGAATACCACCTGTAGGGGGTACCGCCTGGTCAGGGCTAAGACTCGCTCTTTGACCTCCTCAACACCGTATGGAGGGGGGAAGGGAAGCGCGCACTCGAGCATACAGCGCTCCGGAACAACGTAACTTGACTCGCCCCCCTCGATTTTCCCCAGCATCAGACGGAGGGGAGGGACGAAGAGGGGATGCTGAGCAAAGGAAGCCACGATATTCTCGCATTCCCGGGCCACCTCCATGGCCAGCGCGATGGCGTTCTGCGCCGCATGAGGGTACGCCCCGTGGCCACTCAGGCCTTCGACGAAGAACCGCACCTCCACGTCTCCGGCCAGGGCCACGCAGAGGCTGAAACTCGTAGGCTCAAGGACCAGAGCGCCCTCAAAGGGCCTGTGGGGTTCGAAATGCCAGGAACCTGCTCCTGTGGTTTCTTCCTCAGAGAAGAACACGAGCTCTGCGGGGCTTGTGGTACGCTGCACGGCATCAAGGAGCGCCGCAATTTGCCCCCGCGTGTCCAGGACTCCGGCACCGAAGACAAAGCCATCCCGCACGGTGCAATCCCGCTTTCTTCCGGCGTAGTGCACGTCCACGTGGGTGGCTATGAGGAACGGCGAGGTCCCCCGCCGGGCGTAGAGGTTCCACTTCCCCGGGTCGTACTCCTGCCAGTGGAGGTCTTCGAACCCGCAGTCCTCAAGGAACGAGGCGATCCACTGGAGCACCGGGAATTCCTCACCGCTTCCTCCGCCCAAAAGAAGGAGCTTCTCCAGAATCTCGAGGAGATACAGAGACCGTCACCTCCTTCACCATGCGGACCCACTTCCCGTACTGGCCGGATTTCTGGAAGCCCCGCCGGAGGTAAAACTGAATGGCGCTGTCGTTTTTCTCTCCCACCCACAGGCCAATCTTCGTCCTCCCGGATCTCTCGAGGTACTCCAGGGCATGGGTGAACAGGGCGCTACCAATGCCCCTTCCCTGGAAATCCGGGTCCACCACGAACTCGTGGACCTCCCCGAAGAGTTCCCCGTCCTCCCACCACCGGGAATGCACGCCGATGAATCCGGCAATGCGTTCCCCAAGGCGGGCCACGAAAAACCCCTTTGGGTCCCCCCGCCACAGCCAGCGGATGTACCCTTCAATGCGCTGGGGGAGATGGTACCCGTATTCGGGAAGCACAGCATAGGCTCGCTGGTAGAGGGAGACGAGTGCCGGCATCGCTTCCTCGAGTTCTTTTTCCGTGAGGGTCGTGATGCAGAGCTCCTCCATAAACAATCCACATCACCATTATAGAAAGCCTGCCCGAAAAAGTACACACCCATTTTCATCGGGGTTCAGGCGTTTAAAGATCTTTCGGGCGATTTCGCTTTCGAGGGCAAAGAGGTACGCCTCAAGGGGTTCTCTGTGGTGGGCAAAAAGGAGCGGAGCTGCATTCCACACCGCATTGCGAAAGGATGGTCTCTCCAGGATGCCGGGGAGTTCCCGGTCGAGCACAGCTTCAAGGGCAAAGGACACCCCGGATGCCTCGAGGGCTTCTTCAAGAAGGCGGCGGAAAAGGTCGGGGTCTTCCGGGGCAATGACCTTAAGGAGCACAGGGAATCCTGGATGCGCCGAGAGGAGGTAAAGCGCTCTCCAGTCTTCCGGGAAAGAAGGTAGGGATTCCGGGTCGCGACAGGAAAACCCAGACGGTAGCCACCGATGGCACGGGCAAGGAGGATATGGAAGGAAGGATCGGAGTCCCCTTCTGGAACCCCCGGGAGTAGCACATGGAAGTCCACTCCCCGGCGGTGGAGTTCCTCGGCAAGGAAAAAGTGCGCTTCAAGAGGGAGTTTTTCGAAGGATACGCCAAGGTCAAAGGGAATGTCCTGGCTTTCGAGGAACGCGAAACCCTCCTCCAAGATGTCAAGAAGCGGCAAATAGGCACAAAGCATTCGCAGGCAGTGCTCTTCAGGGAAGGAGAGCACGGAATCCCGGGAGAAACGAAAGCCCCGGTCACGGTAACGCTTCCAGGCCTCTTTTTCCCGGGAAGAAAGACGGAAGAAAGCCTCTTTGAGCCGTGCTCTTTCCCAGGTGAACACCTCTTTCCTTACGTGTCCTTCGCCCTCGAGGACGTACACCGTGTACCCCAGAGACGACGTTTCTTTGAAGGACTGCCAGGCTTTCCTCCACCGTACCCCAGGGGACTTCCCCGCGGAGCGTTGTGGGGGTGATTTCCGGGATGTCACTCCGCAGGCAAAGGGCATGACCCAGGGTGAAGGGGAAAACGGAGGGTCTTTTCCTCTGAAAGCCCAGGGTCACGAGCTTCCCTTCAAAGGGAGGTTCTTCCAGGGAGAGGACACCGAAGTACTGAGCCTCCCGGGATTTAAGGGGGAAGCACCCGGTCTTTTCCGGAGAACACAAAAGAAAGACAGAGTTCCTGTTCCAGACGTTCGGCAATCTGGCGAACGCTCTACCCTATTCCTCAACCATCCTAAAAGGTGAGGTGCTCTATGACCGGAATACCTTTCTCTTCGAGGATGTTCTTTGCCGTTTCGAGATCCTCCACCCGCAGCACGACGTAGGCCCGGTCGCCTTTTGGCGAAACAAAGGCGTAGAGGTACTCGATGGAGATTCCGGCCTGCGTCAAGACTTCGACGACGTCGCAGAGCCCTCCGGGACGGTCCTCCACCCCTACGGCAAGGACCTCAGTGAGCGTGGCGGCAAAATTTTCCTCCTTGAGCCTGGTGACAAGGTCCTCGGGGTGCTCCACGATGAAACGCAGAACGCCGAACTCCGCCGTATCGGCTAAAGACAGGGCTCGAAGGTTGACATTCCACTCCTTGAGTTTTTTGAGCACCGCGTAGAGACTTCCCGGCCTGTTCTCGAGGAACACGGAAATCTGCTTCATACCATCCCCTCTTTTTTCCGCAGATCCACGACCCGTCTGGCTTTCCCTTCGCTTCGGGCCAGGGATTTGGGTTCTAAGAGTTTCACCTCACAGTGGACGTTGAGCTCGGCCTTGAGACGTTCCTCAATCTGCTTTTTGAGACGTTCCAGGACTTTTACTTCGTCGGAGAAGAACTGGGGTGCCACCTCTACCTGGACCTCGAGAAGATCGAGGTAGTTCTCCCGCTTGACCACAATCTGGTAGTGGGGCTCAACACCGTCAAAGCTCAGAAGGACGCTCTCGATCTGCGATGGGTACACATTCACCCCCCGGACGATGAGCATATCGTCGGTGCGGGATGCCACCCGCTTCATGCGCACGAGCGTCCGGCCGCAGGCGCACGGCTCGTACATGAGGGCAGAGAGGTCTCCAGTGCGGTAGCGAATGACGGGGGTACCCTCCTTGGTGAGGGTGGTGAAGACGAGTTCTCCCACCTCCCCGGGGGGCAGGACCTTTCCCGTCTGGGGGTCGATGACTTCGGGAAGGAAGTGGTCTTCGGAGATGTGGAGACCACACCGCGCCTCACACTCAAAGGCCACTCCAGGCCCGATGACCTCGCTGAGCCCGTAGATGTCACAAGCCCTGATGGGGAGTTTCCGCTCGATTTCCACCCGCATTTCTTCCGACCAGGGTTCAGCCCCAAAAATCCCGAGGCGGAGCTTCGTTTTCCCCCACTCAACACCGTTTTCCCGGGCGACTTCGGCGAGGTAGAGGGCATAAGAAGGAGTGCAGCAGAGCACTGAAACCCCGAAATCCCGCATGATTTGGATTTGTCGAAGGGTATTCCCGGTGGACATGGGGACAACGGTGGCGCCGAGTTTCTCCGCCCCATAGTGAACGCCAAGGCCCCCTGTGAAAAGGCCGTACCCGAAGGCCACCTGGATGACGTCTTCCGCTGTGACCCCACAGCCACACAGCGTCCGGGCCATGAGCTCGGCCCAGGTGTCGACGTCCTTTCTGGTGTAGCCGACGACCGTTGCCGTCCCAGTGGTTCCGGATGAGGAGTGGATGCGGACGATGTTCCGCATGGGTTCGGCAATGGCCCCGAAGGGATACGCCCGCCGGAGGTCGTCCTTCGTTGTAAAGGGGAGAGACTGAAGGTCCTCAAGGGAGCGGATGTCGTACACGTTCACCCCAGCGTCCTCGAGCTTTTTCCGGTAGTACGGGAGGCTGTGGTATGCCCGGATGAGGACCTTTTTGAGGCGGTTGAGCTGGATTTTCTCCATCTCCTCTCGGGGCAAAAGTTCGAAATATTCATCCCAGAACGTAGGCGTCACCCCCTTCCTTTTTTCACTGTGTACAATACAATAAAGACAGCGAAAAGGGAAGAGGAGAAAGGCAGGAGTGGGAAGATGCAAGAGCTCCGACTCATCTGGAGAAACGGGAAACTCGTGGACTGGAAGGAAGCAACAACCCACGTTTTGACCCATGCGCTCCATTATGGGACGGCAGTCTTTGAGGGCATTCGCTGCTACAAAACACAGAAAGGCCCGGCCATCTTTCGCCTCAAAGAACACGTACGACGTCTCTTCGACTCTGCCCACATTATTAAAATGACCATTCCTTACACCCCTCAGGAAATCGAAGAGGCCGTCGTGGCAACCGTGCGGGCAAACGAAGTCGAGGAGTGCTATATCCGCCCGGTCGTTTTCCGGGGGTATGGCGAGATGGGGGTAGACCCAAGCCGCTGCGAGGTGGACTGCGCCATTGCTGCCTGGTGCTGGGGAGCCTATATGGGGGATAAGGCCCTGAAGGAAGGGATTCGAGCCAAGATTTCCTCCTACGTCCGCATTTACGTCAACTCCGGTTCCCCCCGGGCCAAAACGAGTGCGAACTACCTCAATTCTGCCCTGGCGAAACTCGAGGCCAAAGAGCTCGGGTACGACGAGGCCATTCTCCTTGACGCCCATGGCTTTGTGGCGGAAGGAAGTGGGGAAAACATCTTCTACGTGAAGGACGGCGTCCTTTACACGCCGCACCCCTACTCCATCCTCCTTGGGATCACGCGCGACACGGTCATGCGCCTTGCTGGAGACCTTGGCATTCCCGTGCGGGAAACCCTCTGCACCCGGGATGACCTCTACCTTGCGGATGAGGCCTTCTTCACGGGTACTGCGGCGGAAATCACGCCCATTGTGGAGATTGACGGACGGAGGATTGGCGAGGGGAAGCCTGGGCCCGTCACCCGGAGACTCCAAGAGGTGTTCTTCCGGGTGGTCCGTGGGGAGGAAGAAAGGTATGAACACTGGTTGACCTATGTCAACCCGTAGAGAGGAGGAAGGAATATGTGCTACGTGGGACCGCTTTCGGGAGCCATCATCACCTCGATTCTCTGGAAGCGGACAAAAAGCCTCAGGATGTTCTGGCTCAACCTGCTCTTCTGGGGAGGGGCACTCTTTGGGGTCATCGACCACCTTTTGAACGGTGAGCTCTTCCTCATTTCGGAGGACGTCTCCCGGGACCTTCTCATCGGTGGCGTGATCACCGGCGCCATCCTTGCTGCATGGGGTGGCGTGCTGTACCTTATCCGGAAGCGTCCTGAGCTTTTGAAGACCCTCTCATCCTAAGACGTTCTGCCCCGGGGTTCCGGGGCAGGCAAATCCCTTTTGCCGTGGCCTTTCTCCTTTTTCTCTTCCACTTCTTCGTCGACTGGGCGAGTTCTTTTCCAGCACCGCTTGGCCCGTATTTTGTGGAGCACTACCAATTGAGCACAAGGACAGTATCCATGGCCATCACGGCTTTAGGGTTCCTTGGATCGCTCACCCAGCCTCTCTTTGCTCTTTGGACCGGGAGGATGGGAAACCACCTCCTGAGCCTCTATCTCTCCCTTTCCGGCGTTGCCCTGGCGCTTTCGCTCTTTGCTTTGCCGCTCTCTTTTGTCTTGCTTTTCGGCGCCTTTCTTTTGCTTTTCCTCGCGAATGCCTCTTTCCATCCCGTGGGGGCGGCGCTTTCGGGGATGCGGGGGAACGCCTCTGGGGTGGCGCTCTTCACCGCCGGGGGCATTGCGGGAGGAGCCGTGGGGCCGCTTTTCATCACCTGGTTTGCCTCTCGCTTCCCCCTTTCTGCTATCGTCTGGGTGGTTCTTTTGCTCTGGGGGCTTTTGAGTTTTGGTTTCTGGAGGTTTCGGGGAATCAGCCTCCGTGTTCCCCATGCAGAGTTTTCCTGGCGCCTTTTCCGGGTGCTCTTTTCAGTGTTCCTCCTTGTGGGCATTCGCACCTTCTTTACGTCCCTCTTCCACACCTTCCTCCCCCTCTACGTGGCGACCTTTACGTCTTTTGTCCTTGGAGGAATGCTTCTGTCCTTTGGGGTGCTCGTGGGGTTTTTCGCCAACTTCCTCGGTGTGCGTCTTGCCCAGGTTTTCCCCATCTGGGTGGTGAACTTTCTCTCCTTCATCGGTCTTGGGGTGGGGCTCTTCTTCCTTCCGGAGATGCGGAGTATCCCTGGGCTTTTCCTCCTCTCACTCAGCGCTGACTTTTCGGCCTTCCTCACCATGAGTGTCAACGTCTACGAGGCTCAGGAAATCCTTCCGGAACACCGGGTTTTTGCTTCTTCAGTGGCTATGGGACTTGCCTGGTCTTTTGGGAATCTCCTGAGTTTCCTTTTTGCCAGTGCTTTTGGGGATAGCGTTGCGTTCGTGCTCAGGGCGGTCGGTGTCCTGGGGATGGTGGTGGCCCTCTTCCTTCTTTTTGTGCGTCCTCTCCGCGCAGAAAAGGGGTGACAGGGATGCTGCGGCAGTTTCTTCTTGGGCTTTTGCTGGTTTTTGGTTTTGGCGCGCTGGCGTATGCTGGGGTGCTTCCTGAGCTTCGGGGCGTCTGGATTGACGTGCGGAGCATTCCGGGGGATGAAGCGGGCGTGCGGCACATGGTGGAACGGCTGTCCCGGGCGAATTTCAACGCCCTCTTTGTGGAGTCCTTCTACCGGGGGGAGACCATTTACCCTTCGGAGTTCCTTGAAAGTGCCGGCCTTCCTGCGCAGATGGAACATTTCAGGCGCCTTGGGTTTGACCCCCTCAGGGCGTTCGTCGAGGAGGCCCATCAGCGCAACGTGCAGGTTCATGCTTGGTTTCATATGTTCTACGTAGGGCTTGATGCGCCGGGACCCGTGCTCTCGGCTTTTCCTCAGTGGGCGGCCCGGAACCGGGATGGGTCGTCCGGGTACACCCAGGGGGGCAAGCGGTTCTTTTTCGTGTGCCCTCTGCACGAGGGGGTGCTCGAGTTCTATCGGGGGCTTCTTGGGGAGGTTGTGGAACGCTACGACCTTGATGGGGTACACCTTGATTACTTCCGCTTTCCTGACCCCACCATCGCCGATACCTGTTACTGTGAGGCCTGCCGTCGGGCATTCCAAAAAGTGACGGGATTTGACCCCCTTGTCCTTGATCCGGTAGAGAACTTTGAGGCCCACCGGGAGTGGGTGGCCTTCAGGGCAGGAGGGCTTTCGGACTTTGCCGCTGCCCTCTCGGCATACCTCCGTCGCCTCCGGCCAGAGCTCCTTCTTTCCTGTGCGGTGAAGCCCTTCGGGTTTCCCCTTGAGGGGTATCCAGGGTTTTTACAGGACTGGCCGACCTGGGGGAGGAAGGGAGTTTTCGATTTCCTCGTCCCCATGACCTACAGTTCCCGACCGCAGGAGTTTGAGGGGATGCTGCGCTTTGTTCGGACGTTCCTACGGGGGATCCCGTTCTGTGCGGGGGTGTGGTGCATGGGGATGGACGCGGCCACCGTTTGTGAGGAAATCCGAAGAGCTCGAAAGCACACACCCTGTGGTGTTGTCCTTTTCGCCTATCCCTACCTTGGAGATGACCTTCTTGCCGTCCTTTCCCGGGATGCTTTCGCCGCTTTTTCCCCGCCTCCTGGAAAGGAGGATTTTCCTCATCTCGTCTCTTCACCCCTTGACCCTCAGGATTTCCTCGAGAAACGCCGGACCATAAGGGCAAAGAGGGTGGGCGTGCCTTGTGTGGTGGATGGGGTACTTGAGGAACTCTGGCAGGAAGCGGACTGGCAGGGAGATTTTACCCTCATCGTGGGAGGGAAGCCCTCCTGGGATACAAAAGTTGCCGTGCTTTACGATGAGGCGTGTCTCTATGTGGCCTACGTCCTTGAGGGGAAACCCCAGAAGAGGGAAATCACCCGGCGCGACGGCCCAGTGTTCTACGACGACTCGGTGGAACTCTTCCTCGACCCCTGGGCAAGTCGGAGTTTTTTCTTCCAGTTTGCGGTGAACCTCCTCGGGACGCAGTACGACGGATCTTCCTTCTTGGGATCCCGCTTCGATGGAACCTGGCAGGTGGGTGTGGCAGAAACGGCTGGAGCAACGGTTGTGGAGATGGTCATACCCTTCACAACGCTTGACCGGGGTACTCCCCAAGTGGGGGAGCGCTTCGGGGTGAACTTCTGCCGGAACGACCTGACGCAGGGAGCATTCTCGACCTGGACGGAGATGCCCGGAATCTACGGGGCCTCGTTCTTTTTCGGAACCCTGGAATTTGGGCCCTAAGAAACACCTATAGGGGAGCCGCCTCTCTGCGGGAAGGCAGCCCCCCTATAGGTGCAAGGAGGGGATTTTCGCTCGTCAGGAATCTTTTCCCGAACTCCAGGAGATAATTATAGAGGGTTTCCCCTACCTGTCAAGGGGGTGGGGAGAATTTTTTAAAAAATTTTTAGAAACCCATGGAATTCACAGGGAGAAACGCTTCTTCGTACTCCTCTTTGAGGACCTAAGCGTTCGTCTTTCTGGCCAAAAGGGCGGGTAGGCGTTTTCCGGTTCACAGCGTGCCGGAGGGGGTGAGAGTCCGGGGACGACCTTCTTCATGGACAACCTGCAGGAATACCTGGACAAGGTCTGGGTCAAACTGCGTCCCCGCACCTTTTGTGATTTCCTCCAGGGCTTCTGTTCGAGACAGAGCCTTCCGGTTGGGCCGGTCGCTGGTCATGGCTACAAAAGCATCGACGATGGCGATAATGCGAGCAAAAAGCGGTATTTCCCTACCTTTGAGCCCCCGGGGATACCCTGTGCCGTCGAAGTGCTCATGGTGGGCGAGGATACCTTCGGCAACGGGGAGGAGTTCTGGGAAGACCCGGGCGATACGGTACCCGATTTCCGGGTGTTTTCGAGCCTCTTCCCACTCCTCCCGGGTGAGGGGACCGGGTTTGAAGAGTATGGCCCGGGGAATGGCGACTTTCCCAAGGTCATGGAGCCGTACGAGGAGGTCAAGGGTTTCGAGTTCTGCCTGGGGAAGCCCGAGGGCCTCGCCCATCCTCCGGGCGAGGGTGCGCATCCGCCTGTAGTGTGTTTCCATCTCTCCCGGGATTTCTCGGAGGGATTGTTCAAAAGAGAGGATGAGAGCAGCACGGGAGCTCTTTGCCTCAACGAGCTTGTTCCGGTACATACGGTTTTCGGCTTCACTGAGGACGGCGTCGATGTCCTCGCCCTCCCTTTCTTTGGTGGCGCACCCCAAGGCCACGCTGATAGGGAAAGGACCCCCTTCTTTCTCGGACTCCTCCTCACAGAACTTCCGGATTCGCTGGAGGACGTCCTGTGAAGCCGGAGCAGAAGTCCTGGGAAGGAGGATAACGAATTCGTCCCCTCCCCAGCGAGCAACGATATCCTCTTTCCGGCAGGCACGGGTGAGGATTGCGGCTACCTTCTTCAGGAGTTCGTCGCCCTTGGCATGGCCAAAGGCATCGTTCACGAGCTTCAGGTTGTTGACATCGGCCATAACCACGCTCAGGGGGAGTTGCCTTGGAACGTCGAGCCGCTTGATGGCGTCTTCGAAGTAGAGCCGATTGTAGAGGCCGGTGAGGGGATCGTGGAAAGTGAGGTAGAGGATGTGCTCTTCGGCCCGCTTTCTGGCGGTGATGTTGGAGGAGACGGTAACCACCCGGAAGACCCGGCCTTCCTCGTCAAGGATGGGGTACGCCCTCTGGTGCCAGACAGTACCGTTGTGGGATGTCACTTCGGCTTCTTCCGGTTTACCGCTCTTGAAGGCTTTCACCGTTGCACATCCGGGGCAAGGGGCATCCCGCTTCTCGAAGACCTCAAAGCAGTACTTCCCGACGATATCCCCAGGCTCAAGGTGAAAATTCCGGGATACGGCTCTGTTCACCCAGACGATTTTTGGTCCTTCTTCGTAGTATGCAACCTGGTCCTCGATGGCGTCGAGGATGAGTGCCCTTTCTCTCTCCGATGCCCGCAGCGCTTCTGCGACTCTCTTGAACTCGGTGATGTCCCAGTTGACCCCCACGATTCCTGTAATGGTTCCCCTCTCATCGACAACGGGGATTTTGTTCGTGGCAATCCAGATTTTCCGTTGCTCTCCGGTCGCAAGATCGGGGTCCTCTCGCTCTTCATTGAGGAGGGGTTTCCCGGTGCGCAGGAGCTCTTCCTCTTCGTCCCAGTAGCGTCGGGCGAGATCCTCCGGGTAGAGGTCGAAATCCGTTTTGCCAATCATCTCGTGGGGGGAAGAAAAGCCGTGATGCCTGGCGTCGGCTTCGTTCGCAAAGATGAAGCGGTGATTTGTGTCTTTGACGTAGACGTGGGCAGGCAGAGCGTTGAGGATCTTCACAAAGAGGTCTCTCTCTTCAAGCTGCCCTCCCAGGTTCCCGGGGTATGCGATGTCCCAGAGCACGAAGATGGTGCCGAGTTGCCCGCAGGGCAGTGTGGCAACGCCGAAGGTCCTCCCACCCACCGTCCACGAAGAAGACCCCTGGGGTGCCCGAGCAAGGAGCTCCCCGAGCCGGAATGTGTCCTGTGGCGCAAGGGAGAGAAGACGAAAAGCCTCTTCATTCGCAGCGACAACCGTTCCCCTCGTGTCGACGAAAACAATCCCTATCTTCCTCACAAAGAGCGCTCCTCACCGAGTGAACCGTAACGGGGAAGGCGAAACCTGCAGGGCGAGCGTCCCCTGAACCTGCCGGATGCACCGCTTCGACCTCCAAGGGCTCCACGAAGAAGAGGCCCTCTTTACCCCTGAAGATGGCTCCTCTCTGCCCCAGGGTGCGTACGGGCAACCTGCACCCCTTTGAGGAGAACGCTAAGGAACGTCTCCACGTCGTTTAGGAGATGCCCGAAGGTGATGGCCCCTCTTCCCGATGCGTTTTCACCCTGAAAAGGCGCAGCGGGAGCTCGAGGAGCCCCTTCCCCAGCTACCAATGATAACCTTTCTTCTTCGATAGTGGAAGAGGGCTTCCGCGTAAAACTCTTCAAAAAGGGGAACACTCCCGAGAAAGGACCATATTGGCTTACCCTTAGAGTGCTTTGAGTTTGTTCAGAAGGTCCTCTTAGCCCATCCAGTTGTCGCCACCCGGGTGACTCCCCCTATGCCGGGACAGTCGTGATGGCTTCTCCGACAAGAAGCTGCGGCACCGACTCTCCTGTGTATCCTCTCGGGGGCAGGAGGTGCTCACATGGCACCCCAAGTTCCCGGAAAACCCGACAGACGTTTGAGTCTTCCCCTCCGTAATCTCAGTAACCCGGGTGACGTCAATGCGTCCCTCAAGCCTGTGCGCTTCCACAAAGAGCGTTCGGTCAAGGCAGGGATTGGGAGCGATGACGAGGACCGTAGCACGGAGAGTGGAGGAACCCTGGCAAGGAGCATCATAGAGAATCCATGGACCCTGGAAAGCGACGGGACTTCTCTAAAGAAGTTCACAGGGTAGATGGTGCCCCAGAAATGCAAAGGAAAGCCCTGGAATCTCTTCGAGGAGGTACTCCCAGGTTGCAGCCGGTGTTGGCGCCCATGTGGGCCGTGTCTCTTCTGTCTAACTAAAGGCATCCCTACAACGAGTTGGCGCTATCTTAGCGTTGGTTCTGTTTGACGCTTTAGATGAGGGATGCTATAATAAGCTATCTTTTCATGAAAGGAGGGGCAAGAATGCGGAGAACTTTGCCCCTAATTCTGGCTCTCTTGGTAGTATTTGCTCTGGTGGCTACAGGATGCGGTGGTACCGGTGGAACCCAGCCGCCTGGTCCGCCTCAGCCAGCTTTATGCACGCTGCGGGTTCAGTCGACTTCCCCGTATGTGTGGGGGTACGTCTGGGTGAACGGGATGAACACGGGCGTATATCTTGACCCCATGGGCGTGGCGACAGTGGGTCAGTACCCCTGTGGTCAGCAGGTGAGCGTGCAGATTGTCGATCAATACGGCCAGTTCAGTCACATTGAAGTCGTCACCATGGTTAGCCCGGTGACCACGCTGAACTTCTCCTGGTGGTAATATAATGTGAGGTGAGAAGGCGCCGGGGTGGAGGATCCACCCCGGGTTCTGACGTTGTGCTTTCCCCCTTCCCGTTCTTCCTCCAAATTCTCTGTTTTGTGCTCAGGAGAGGAGCTTTCTGTGGCCTCCTGCGTCCTTTTTCAGGATGGTCCTGATAGACATGAAAGGGCCCCACGTGACCCCTTTCCGGAAAACTCTTTCTGCTTTTTCCCAGCCTTTTGCTTGGCCCCTGACCGGTACAGAGGACAATGTCGTCGACCTCCGGTAGTGCAAAAACCCCTGGAGATCGACGACACTTCAAAAAACCCCTCTAACCCTCTTGACAGAGGGAAAAAGTTGTGATTTCATTTACATAAAGCGTACCTTGACAGGTGAACATGGTCTTCTCAGGAATCCTTATTTAAAGCCCACAAAACGGGTTTGTAGCCTACCTATGAGGGATGGAAACACCGCTACCTCCTCCAAAGTTCAATGAGTGAACCGGTTTGTAGCCTACCTATGAGGGATGGAAACACCGCTACCTCCTCCAAAGTTCAATGAGTGAACCGGTTTGTAGCCTACCTATGAGGGATGGAAACACCGCTACCTCCTCCAAAGTTCAATGAGTGAACCGGTTTGTAGCCTACCTATGAGGGATGGAAACAGCAGATGGCGAAGTGGGCCGCAGAGGGCAGACGGCGGTTTGTAGCCTACCTATGAGGGATGGAAACTGCAATGGACGCCCTACGTTACGCACTGACCGGCCGTTTGTAGCCTACCTATGAGGGATGGAAACCACCAAAGCCAACATCACCGACTTAGAGACCATCACCAGTTTGTAGCCTACCTATGAGGGATGGAAACCAACCCCTACGAACTTGACCATCCTTACCACCCCCTCGTTTGTAGCCTACCTATGAGGGATTCAACGTGCTTTCCTTTTCGTCTTCTTGTCTTGTCCCTCCCCGAATCTCTTCTTTTCTCGCGGTATATGGAAGTTGCTTCTTGACGCCTCCTTTAAAGAATGCTAACATGGTAGCATACAAAAGAGGGGAGGTAAGAGTATGCGCCGTTTTTCCCTTATCTTCCTCGTGGTGCTCCTTGGGGTTTTTGGGGTGTGTGTCCTCGGTGCGGAGGCCAAAATCGTCTGGAAGTTCGGACACCTGGTGAACGAGGAACACATGTGGCACCGCACTGCGGTAAAATTCGCTGAACTCGTGAAGGAAAAGACGAACGGCGAAATCGAGATTGTGATTTACCCCAACGAACAGCTGGGGAAGGAAATCGAGGTCCTCACCATGATTCAGGCTGGTACTGCAGACCTCACCATTTCTGGAGAATCCATGCAGAACTGGGCGCCCAAAGCCGCGCTCATTGCTGCACCCTATGCCTTTAAATCCATCGACCACATGGTGAAGGCCGTAAATAGTGACATCGGCCATGAGATTCGCCAGGAAATCATTGAGAAAGTCGGCGTGATTCCCCTCTACTACCACATCCGGGCACCTCGGAATCTCACCTCCAACAAACCCGTCCACAAACCGGAAGATGTGCGGGGGCTCCGGCTTCGTCTACCCAACGTTCCGCTCTTTGTGGAGGCCTGGAAGGCGGTGGGAGCAAGCCCACAGGTTATGGCCTTCAGCGAGGTCTTCACCGCCCTGCAACAGGGAGTCATTGACGCCCAGGAAAACCCTTACGACCTCATTTACAACGCCAGCCTCTATGAGGTTCAGAAGTACGTGAATGAGACCGAGCACGTCATCGGCTGGGTCTGGGTGGTTCTGGGGAAAAAGCAGTTTGAATCCCTTCCCAAAAATCTCCAGGATGCCGTTCTTGAAGCAGCCCGGGAAGCCCAGCAGTATGCAGATCTCCTCTTCTGGCAGGAAATCCCCACGTTTAAGCAGAAGCTCATCGAAAAGGGCATGGTAATCAATTCTGACGTGGACAAGGAGGCCTTCCGGAAGATTATGTCTGAGGCTGTAGAAAAGGTTCTTACCCCTGAGCAGGCAGCTCTTTACAAGCGCATCCAGGAGCTTGAGTAGGAATCCAGGTGGTGGGGGATGGCATGTGGGAAGCCTCGGCAGGAAACTGCCGAGGCTTTCTTTTTTTTGGAGGGAGTGCAATGGAAAAGCGGGATCCTCTCGAGGCGATTCTGGCCACAGGAATGATGGTGGCCTTTCTGGCACTCGTTGGCGTGGTGATGCTGAGCGTTACCACGAGGTTTTCCCTCCCTTTCGTTGTGTTCTCCTGGACCGAGGAGACCTCGAGGTTCCTCTTCGTTTGGGCTGTGGCTCTTGGGGCTCCCTGTGCGCTGAAGCGAGGAGAATTCGTGAGCGTCGATTTCCTGATCCGCCGCTTCCCCCACAAAGCGGCAAGGGGTCTCCAGGCTACCTTCAGTTTCATCACAGGAGGGTTCTTCCTTGTGGTTTTCTGGTACAGCCTCCAGTTTGCCCGGCTTGGGCTTTTGCAGATGTCGCCGACCATGCGTATCCCCATGGTCTTCGCCTATGCCAGTATGGTTGTCGTTTCCTTTTTTCTTGCCTTTTACGCTTTTCGACAGGGGGTTCTTGTTTTCAGGAAGAGGAGTGATGCCAGGTGATGGCACTTTTTCTCTTTCTCTCCTTTGTGGTCCTTTTGCTTTTGGGGTTCCCCGTGGCCTTTTCTCTGGGGGTTTCTTCTTTACTTTATCTTGTCATCAAGGGCGTTCCTCTGAGCATCATTCCGCAGAAGATGTACTCGGGGATTGATTCCTTTGTCCTTCTCTGTATCCCTGCTTTCATCGTGGCGGGGAATCTCATGAATACGGCGGGGATAACACGGCGCATCATCAATTTCTCCAACGCCATCGTGGGACATATTCGCGGGGGACTGGCTCTAGCCAATGTGGCGGCCTCCATGATTTTTGCTGGAATATCGGGAACGGCGCTTGCTGATACCGCGAGCATCGGGGCAATTCTCATCCCGGCGATGAAGGAAGAAGGGTATGATGCTGACTTTTCCGCGGCAGTTACAGCCTCGTCTTCTACCGTTGGTCCCATCATCCCTCCAAGCGTCCCCATGATTATCGTGGGGACTCTTACGGGGTTATCCGTCACGCGTCTTTTCCTGGCCGGGGCCATCCCTGGAGTAATTCTCGGATTTTCCCTTATGGCCATCACCTACTACCTCTCGGTGAAAAGGAACTACCCGAAAGAGGAACGACTTTCCCTTCGGGCCGTCTTCAGGACGTTTCTTGACGCTTCCTGGGCTTTGGGAATGGTTGTCCTTATTCTTGTAGGCATTCTTGGGGGGATTTTCACACCCACCGAAGCTTCAGTTGTGGCCGTGGTGTATGCTCTTCTTGTGGGGATTCTGGTGTACCGGGAGCTCAAACCCGGCGATATCCCCAGGATTGTCGTAGAGTCAGTCCGGATGACGACTTCGGTAATGGTACTTGTGGGTCTGGCCCGCCTTTTTGCCTGGATTATCACCACCGAGAGAATTCCCCAGCTTGTGGCCCAGGGGATTCTGAGCATTTCCACCAATCCCTTCGTGGTTATCCTCCTCATTAACGCCATTCTCCTTTTCGTAGGATGTTTCATGGAGACGGTGGCGGCGCTTGTGATTTTCGTCCCGGTTCTTCTTCCTGTGGCCATGAAGATTGGCATGGACCCCATTCATTTTGCCGTCATGGTGGTTTTGAACCTCATCATCGGTTTGACCACGCCTCCGGTGGGGGTGTGCCTTTTCGTGGCGGCGAACATCGCCAGAATTTCCCTGGGAGACCTGGTAAGGGCCAACATCCCTTTCCTTCTCGTTCTTCTTGCGGTATTGTTCCTTGTGAGCTACTGCCCTCCGCTGAGTCTGACGCTGCCGGGTCTTTTGCGTTAGGAGGTGAGAGGATGAAGGCCGTGGTGGTACCCCGGCCGGGGGTACTCACGGTGGAAGAGCGGGAGATTCCCCGTCCTGGGCAAGACGACAAGGTTCTCGTACGGGTACGGGCAGGAGGCATCTGTGGCACAGACCTCCACATCTACCACGGAACCTCCCCGGTGGCCACGTACCCCCGGGTCATCGGGCATGAGTTTGTGGGAGAGGTTGCGGAAATCGGCCGGAACGTTACAAGAGTGAAAAAGGGTGACCGTGTAGTCGTGGAGCCCATAATGTACTGCGGGCAATGTTACCCCTGCCGTACTGGTCGACCCAATGTGTGCGAGCGCCTTGAAGTCCTGGGGGTACACAGGGATGGAGGGTTTCAGGAATATGTGGTGGTCCCGGAGAGGAATCTCCATCCCTTTTCGGGGGATCTCTCCTGGGAAGAAGCCGCACTCATTGAGCCTTTCACCATTGCTGCGCAGGTGGCCGACCGGGGGATGGTGCAGGAGGGGGACAGGGTTGTGATCCTTGGAGCAGGACCGATAGGTTTGTGCATCCTCGCGTACCTGGGTCTTATTGGGGCTTTGTGCGGAGTGGCCGACATCATCCCGGAACGCCTGGAGCGAGCTAGAGAACTCGGCGCGGCATTCGTCGTCAATACAAAGGCTTCAAGTCTCGAAGACGAAGTACTGCACCACTTCCCGGATGGTGCTAACGTGGTCATCGATGCCGTGGGTCTTCCCGAGACTTTCGAGTGGGCAGTTCGGCTTGCTTCCCGAGCCGGGAGGGTTGTCGTTCTGGGATTCCATACGGCCCCCTCTGCCATTCCTCAGGCCCTGGTGACTCTGCGGGAACTCACCATTGTGGGGTCGAGGCTTCAGGCGTACAAGTTCCCCCGGGTGGTGGAGCTTTTTGAGAAGAAACGGCTCCAACCCCGAAGGCTCATCAGCCACGTCTTTCCCCTTTCAGAGGTGCACAGAGCCTTTGCACTCCTTGAGCATCATCCTGAAGCAACGTGCAAGGTTGTGCTCACGATGTAGCTGGAGGTGAGAGGATGTTTGATTTTACCGGGAGGGTTGCGGTGGTCACCGGTGGCGGTGGAGTGCTCTGCAGTGCCTTTTCGAAGGCACTGGCCACCCATGGAGCGAAAGTGGCCGTTCTGGACCTGAATTTCGCAGCCGCTCAAAAGGTGGCCGAGGAAATCCGGGGAACTGGTGGGGTGGCCCAGGCTGTGGAGTGCAACGTTCTTGACCGGGACAGTGTTCTCCAGGCGGCTTCGAAGGTCCGGGAAGCTCTTGGGGTGTGTGACATCCTCATCAACGGTGCAGGAGGGAATCACCCCAGGGGGACGCTTCCGAAGGAGTTCTTCGAGCCTGCTGACCTTGCGCAGGGAGAAACGACCTTCTTCGACCTTGACCTTGAAGGATTCCGTTTCGTTTTCGACCTCAATCTCCTTGGAACCATTATCCCCACTCAGGTCTTCGGGAAGGACATGGTGCAAAAGGGCAGGGGGGTTATCATCAACATTGCCTCCATGGCCTCTTTTCGGGCCATCACCAGAGTTCCGGCCTACGCTGCAGCGAAAGCCGCAGTGGCGAACTTCACCCAGTGGCTTGCCGTATACCTGGGAAAAACGGGGGTTCGAGTCAACGCCATCGCCCCCGGGTTTTTCCTCACCCAACAAAATTACCGCCTCCTTGTGGCCGAAGACGGGTCGCTGACTCCCCGGGCGCAGAAGATTCTCGCCCACACCCCCATGGGGAGACTCGGGAAACCGGAAGAGCTTCTGGGAACGCTCCTGTGGCTCTGCGACGACGAGGCTTCCGGTTTTGTCACTGGTGCTGTTATTCCCGTGGATGGAGGATTCCTGGCGTACGCTGGCGTGTGACGGTTGACATGAGTATGTATGGATGGTAGTATACAATAAGGAGGAGGGAGAGTGTGGAACTCCTTTCTGTACCCCGCAGGGGTTCTTCTGCCCGTGAATATGTGTACGAGGCGCTCAAAAAGAACATCATTCTGCTCCACTTAAAGCCCGGACAGAGCATTACAGAGCAGGAAATCGCCGAGAAGTTCTCCGTGAGCCGAACCCCGGTTCGAGAAGCTTTCATCCGGCTTGCTCAGGAGGGCCTTCTTGAGACCTTTCCCCAGCGGGGAACGGTGGTTTCCCTTATCGACCTTGAGCGGGTGGACGAGGCCCGTTTCATGCGCCGGACCCTGGAAAAGGCCGTTCTTCGCCTGGCCTGTGAGGCATTCCCTTCAGAACTCGCCTTTGAGCTTCGCTCAAACCTTGCCCTCCAGGAGGTGTGCCTTGAGGAGAAGAACTTCCTCCGCCTTTTCGAGTTAGACGAGGAATTCCATCGCCTCATTTACCGGGGGTGTAAAAAGGAGCGCATCTGGGACCTCATCTGCCAGATCAACGCGGACTTTCGACGAATCCGGGTGCTCAAGCTCTCTTCGGGGATTCGAGTTGGTGAAGTCGTGGAGCAACACCGGAAAATCGCCGGAATAATCTTCGACCGTGATCCCGGGCGGGTTGAGGCAATCCTTGACGAGCACCTGCCACAGAACGACCCGGATTTTGAACGCTTGCGTGAAGAATACCCTGAGTACTTCCGGCAAAGGGGGTGAGAAAGGGGGGTACACTTCTTTGTTCCTTACCGGGGAATTCCTTTGAGATCATCCTGAGGAGGTGGAGACATGCGACATCGTTTTGCCTTTGGGGTTTTTGTGGGGGTGCTCATTCTCAGCCTGGCCGGTTCTGTGGTCGCTGCGGAGAAGACCTATGAGCTCAAGGTTTCCATGGTCATTACCCAGGATGACACCATCTACAAGGGCTATGAGAAGTTCAAAGAAGGGGTTGAGGCTCGCACCAACGGCAAAATCAAAGTAGAGCTCTACCCCGGAGGCGTTTTAGGGCGAGACGAGGAAATGCTCGAGCAGGCGGTGCTCGGGGCAGGAGTTTGTGTCAACACCGATGCAGGACGGCTGGGCGTGTGGGTTCCGGAAATCGGTATTCTCCTCTGTCCTTACCTTGTGGATAGCGTCGAGGAGATGCAGAAGCTCTTGAAGTCTGACCTTCCAAAGGAATGGTTTGAGAAACTCCGCAAGGAACAGGGTCTTGTGGTTCTCGCCTTCAACTGGTACGCCGGGGCCCGCCATTTTCTGACGAAAAAGCCCATCCAGAAACCCGAGGACCTTGAAGGCCTGAAGATTCGCACCCCCGGTGCTCCTGTGTGGCAGGAAACCATAAGGGCCTTGGGGGCAACGCCCGTGGCACTCCCCTGGACTGAAGTGTATCCAGCACTGCAGCAGGGGGTCATCGACGGCGCAGAAGCTCAGCACCCGGCTACCTATGGTTCCAAGCTTTATGAGGTAACGAAGTACATCACCCGCACCGGTCACATCCAGCTCTGGAACGCTCCGGTTGTGGGGGACAAATGGTTCAGCCAGCTTCCTGAGGAGTACCAGAAAATCCTCTTTGAAGAGGCTGAAAAGGCAGGAGACTACGCCACGCAGCTTCTCCTTGAGACGCTTGACGACCTTGAGGCAAGGATGGTTGCTGAAGGTGCTGTAATCAGCGATGTCGACCTCGAGCCCTTTAAGAAACGGGCCGAAGCGGTTTACGAGAAGCTCGGGTACCAGGAACTTCGCAAAAAGATTCGGGAATTCCTGGGAAAAGAGTAAAAACTGGGGCGGCTTTTGCCGCCCCTTCCGGAGGGGTGAAAGGTGCAGCGGGCTTTTGAGATCCTCGACCGGATTGAGGTTGCCTTCTGCCAGGGTTTGCTGCTTGTCATTGTTGGACTGGTGTTCGTTTCCGCGGTGCTCCGCTATGTGGGGTACCCCATCAACTGGACGAATGCCCTGGCCTCTGGGCTCTTTGTGTGGCTCATCTACATCGGTGCTGACCGGGCCCTGCGCCGGAGCCGTCACATCGGGATGAGCTCGCTTGTGGACCGCTTGCCCCGAGGAGTACGAGACATTGTCGAACTTCTGACCGCTGTGCTCATCCTGGTTTTCCTCCTTATCATTGCTTTTCTTGGGGTCCGCATGGTCTTGGCGAATACCAGGAGAGTTTTTGAAGAGCTTTTCTTTTTGAGCTACTCCGTGGTGGTTGCGGCTGTCCCGGTGGGAACGGCGCTCATGGGCTTTACGGTTCTGGTTCGGATTATAGAGAAGGTACGGGCGCTCCAGAAAAGGTGAGGGAGAGACCATGCCGCTGCTGTATGCTGCGTTGACTTTTGTTGTGCTCCTTCTTGCCAACGTCCCCATTGCCTTCACGCTCGGTATCTCTGGGATGGTGTACTTTCTTTCCCAGACGAGCATTCCCATTCCCATTGTGGCCCAGCGACTTGTGGCCGGGACCCAGTCTTTTCCTCTGCTCGCCGTTCCTTTCTTCGTCCTTGCGGGACATCTCATGAACGTTTCAGGCATCACCCGGCGGCTCATTCACCTTGCCGATGTTCTCGTGGGGCATCTTCCGGGAGCTCTGGCGCAGGTGAGCTGTGTGCTCAGCATGCTCATGGGGGGCGTTTCGGGATCCTCCAATGCCGATGCAGCGATGGAGACCCGCATTCTTCTTCCTGAGATGCGCCGGAGGGGCTACGCCGATGGGTTTTCCGCGGCAGTCCTGGCCTGCAGCTCCCTGAGTACGGCCATTATTCCTCCAAGTATCGGTCTTGTGCTCTATGGCTTTGCAGGACAGGTTTCGGTGGGCAAGCTCTTCATTGCCGGGATTGTCCCCGGCATCCTCATGGGCGTCACCATGATGGGGGTGACGCATTGGAAGGCAGTTCGCAAAGGCTACGATCTCGAGCGGCGGGGACGGCGACATTCTTTCCGGGAGGTTCTTTTTGCTTTCCGGGAGTCCATCTGGGCTCTGCTATTTCCCCTCTTTCTCGTTGTGACCCTCCGCTTTGGCATTTTTGCTCCGGTTGAGGCCGCAGCCTTTGCGGTGGTCTACGCTTTCTTTGTGGGAAAGTTCATCCACCGGGAACTCACCCGGGAGAAATTCTGGGAGGCCATACGGGATGCCGCTGAGGACAACGCCGTGATCATGCTCATTGTCTCCATGGCGGCCATCCTCATGTACGCCCTGGCGTACGAGAAGGTCCCAGTGAAGATGTCCACTTTTATCCTTGGCCTCACCAGCCATCCCTTTCTCTTGATGCTGGCCATCGTGGCCTTCCTTTTCGTGGCCGGAATGGTCATGGAGGGGACGGTGAACACACTGCTTCTTACCCCCATTTTCCTGCCCATCGTCAGAGCCGCAGGATTTGACCCGGTGCACTTTGGCATTATCATGGCCATCCTCATCCAGATTGGTGGGGTCACCCCTCCTGTGGGTGTCAACATGTACACGGTGTGCTCTCTGGGGGGCATAAGAGTTGAAGAATGCATCCGGGAAAGCTGGGCTTATGTGGGGGCGTTGCTCGCCTTAGTAGTGGTCCTGATTCTCGTGCCGCAGCTCTCTTTAGCCCTTGTGGGGCTGATGAAGTGAAAGGAGGAAAGGTATGGACGAGGCACGCTGGAACCGTTTCAAAGAGGTGGTTTCTGGGAATTCGAAGCATTCTCCCTCCGTGGCCCTCATTGTGGACAGCCCCTGGATTCCGGGATGGCGGGGTATCTCTCACTTTGACTATTACCTCGCTTTCGACACCTGGCTTGAGGCCAACCTCCGGGTATACGAGACCTATCCTCACATCGTCTTTCTCCCTGGTTTCTGGGTGGAGTACGGCATGGCAGCTGAGCCCTCGGGCTTTGGGTGCAAAATCAACTGGTACGGGGGGAGCACACCGACCATAAACCCAGTCCTCAAAAGCATTGACGAGGTTAACACCCTGACCGTTCCCGATCCGGAACGCGACGGCCTCATGCCCTTTGTGCTCTGGTGGTACCGGAAAGCCCAGGATGTCCTGAGAGAGCAGGGCATATTCATCCGCATGGTAGCGGCCCGGGGGCCTCTTGTGACCGCTGCACACCTCCGAGGGCTTACCGAGTTCCTCCTTGATCTCAAGACCGAGCCCGAAAAGACCAGGAAACTCCTCGAAATCACAACCGAAGCAGTCATTGCCTGGCTGAAGGCACAGGTGCGTACCGTTCCAGCGTGCGAGGGCATTATGCTTCTTGATGATGTAGTCGGGTTTTTGTCCCGGAGAGACTACGAGGAGTTTGCCCATCCGTATCTTCAGGCAATTTTCGAGGCGTTTCCCGACAAAATTCGGGTCTACCACAACGACGCCAACATCCTGCCCTTTGCTGATCTTCTCGCCGACACAGGGTTGCAAGTGCTCAACTTCAGCCACACCATCAGCATCTCCACCCTTGCGGCGAAAACCGGGGGCAGAGTTTGCCTTATGGGGAACATTCCGCCTCTTGAGATCCTTGCCCAGGGGACGCCTGAAGAGGTTCAGAACGCGGCCTCAGCCTGTCTGCAGGAAGCGGAGAACTCTGGGAACGTTCGGCTTCTCCTCTCCGCCGGAGGTGGAGTGTCCCCGGGAACCCCTGCAGAAAACGTCGCCGTACTTGAGAGCATTGCTGCAGAAATGTGGTGACTACAGCGCAATTTCCTTAAGGGACTCCACCACCCGGTGGGGCTTGTAGGGGAAGCGGGTGATATCTTCCCGTTTAGTAACCCCGGTGAGGACAAGGATGGTTTCCAAACCCGATTCAAGCCCCACCCGGATGTCGGTATCCATCCGGTCTCCGACCATCACGGCGTTTTCCGAATGCTCTCCAAGGTACCGGAGGGCAAGGCGGAGGATCAGAGGATTGGGTTTCCCGACAAAATAGGGAGTAGCGCCGGTTGCCCGCTCAATGAGGGCGGCAACGGCCCCACAGGCAGGGACAATACCGCTTGTTCCAGGACCTGTTGGGTCGGGGTTGGTGGCGATGAAAGAGGCTCCGGCCATGATGAGCTGGCAGGCCCGGACGATCCCATCGTACGGGTACGACTCCATCTCTCCCAGGATGACGAAATCGGGACGATAGTCGGTGAAGGAGTACCCCACCTCCATCAGGGCTTGGTAAAGGCCCGTTCCGCCGAGAACAAAAGCCGACCCCCGGGGTTTCTGGGAACTCACGAAATGCGCGGTGGCCATCGCACTACTATAGAAGTCCTTTGCCTCCACGGCAATTCCTGCTCTCTGCATCCGGTGCATAAGGTCAGAGGGGGTGTACCGGGAATTGTTGGTGAGGATGAGGAACTTATACCCTCCCGCCCTGAGGCTTTCGATGAATTCCCTCGCCCCCGGGATGGCTCGCTCTCCAAAGAGAAGAACACCGTCCATATCGATGAGAAAGGCCTTTTTCGCTCTGCTGCCCTCTTCCATCCCTCTTTCATTATACCTGCGCCCGGGATGCTGGCAAGCTCTCTTTTGGGTCTTCCCCCCTGGTGGCTCCAGAGACTTTGCGAATGACCTTTCCCTGGATTGAGAGGGTGGTGATGGTGAGGGGGAGCACCTTTCCGCTTATCCTGATGCCCTCCTCCACGAGTCGCACAAGGCCAAAACAACAGGGGACCTCCATGTGGAGGACCTCAAGGGAGGCAATGGTGTTCCTCCGGAGGATTTCGGTGAGCTTCTCCGCATATCCCCGGGGAGGGTCGAGTTTGGGGCAGGCGATGAGCACCCTTCGCCCTCCAAGGAGGGTGGAGAAATCCGGTGCCACGAAGGCGGTGCAGTCTGCGGCGATGACGAGGTTCTCCGGAAAGGGGGTGAATGGAGAGACAAGGGCAAGCTGAACGGGCCAGGAAGGCCATGCTTCAAGAGACGTGTGCGGACACGCTGCGATGGGTCTTTCCACCAGGCGAATGGCGCCTTGAGGACACTGGGGAATGCAGCTTCCCAAGCCATCGCAGAGGAATTCCCGAATGACTTTTGCCTTCCCATTCACCAGGGCGATAACTCCCTCATGACAGGCAGCCACACATTGCCCGCATCCATTGCATTTTGCCTCATCGATTTCAATGATCTTTCGTACCACTGAGATCGCCTCTCCTCTTTGTCATTTTTAAGCACTTTAATACCTAAATTAAACGGTGTCAAGCCTGCTGAAGGGAAGTTCGGTGCACCTTACCCGTCCTTTTGTGGGTCTTTTGCAGCATTCCCGATCGTCCCAGACCACGGGAAAGGGGAGCAGAAAAAGGGCGAAAGGAGAGTATAATGAGGTGAAGAAGCGAAAATATGGCGGAGAAATCGGAGGTTCAAATCATGGCTTCGACGGTGTACTTCGTCGGCTTGCGGGCAGAGAATGAGCGCAGTACGGTCCTGGGACGCCTGACAACCTGCACGAGGAAACTCCTTGAGGGGAAGCTCTCCTCAGGAGACCTCGTGGCGGTGAAGCTCCACTTTGGAGAACGGGGCAATCACGGCTTCATCCGACCGGTTTTCGTTCGGGCGGTGGTCGAGGTTGTCCGGGAGCTTGGAGGGAAACCCTTCCTCACCGATACCAACACCCTCTACACCGGCTTCAGGCACAACGCCTTCGACCATCTGGAGACGGCCCTTTTCCACGGGTTCGGGTACCCGGCAGTCCCCGCTCCTTTAGTCATCGCCGACGGCCTTCGGGGGAAAGACCACCGGGAGGTCGAGGTCAACCTCAGGCATTTCCGGAAAGTTACCATCGCTTCGGCCATTCAGGAGGCCGATTTTCTCCTTGTGATGACCCACGTGAAGGGGCATATCGAGGCAGGGCTCGGCGGCGCGATCAAAAACGTCGGCATGGGCTGTGCTTCCCGGGTGGGGAAGCAGATGCAACACGGGGGGACTTTTCTCCCGGGAATCCGAAAGGAGAAGTGCATCGGGTGCCGGCGGTGCATCCTCCACTGCCCTCAGGGAGCCCTCTTCCTCGATGAGCACAGGAAGGCCGGGGTACGGCCGGAGCTCTGCATTGGGTGTGCTGAGTGTCTCCTTTTCTGCCCCACCGGGGCCATCGATGCGGCATTCTCGGCGAAGAGCGAACTCCTCCAGGAACGGATGGTGGAGTACGCCTTTGGGGCCCTGAAGGAGAAGGGCGGGAAGGTGGCCTTCCTCAACTTCCTCCTTGATATCAGCCCCGACTGCGACTGCGCTCCCTGGCACGATGCAAGCATCGTTCCCGATATCGGGATTCTTGGGTCTTCTGATATCGTGGCTATTGACCAGGCTTCGGCAGACCTCATCAATAGAGCTTGGGGCCTTGAGAATTCAAAGCTTGGGAAACCCCTTCCCCCGGGAGAGGACAAGCTTTCCGCTGTTCACCCCACGGCGCTGTGGCAGCGGCAAATCGACTATGCCGAAGAAATCGGCCTGGGGAGCAAAGCGTACGTGCTTGAGGAGGCATAATAAAAGACAGAGGAGGGGTCTGGCCTTCGGGGAGAATGTTTCTCCGACACGGCGTTCGCTTCTCTTCAGATTGTACTGCCTTTCCCGGGAAATCCAGAGGGGTTCTTTCCCCAACGTGGAACGCCTTGCCGCACTGCTTGAAGTCAGCAAGCGTACGGTATACCGGTACCTGGAACTCCTCCGTGACGATTTCGGGGCTCCTCTCCTCTTTGACCGGGCAAGGGGCGGGTACTGTTTCACCGAACCGTGGGACTTCCCCTTTCCCGAGCTCACCGAGGGAGAGGTGCTTTCGCTCTTTATCCTCGTCAACGTCCTCAAGCATTTTGCCGGTACTCCTCTTGAGAGTGCCTTCCAGAGTCTCAGGAAGAAACTCGAGAGGTTTTTCCCCGCTCCTTTCGGAGACGCTTCACCTCGCCTTGACATGGTGCTCTCGCCCTTCGTTACAGTCCTTCGCCCCCAGGTTGAGGTGGGGGAGGTCTTCGGTCTTCTCTTTGAGGCCATCAGAAAACGGAAGCGGGTTCGTCTCACGTACCGGTCTCTTTCTTCGGGAGAAGTAACGACCCGTGAGGTCGAGCCGTACCACCTTTACAACTTCGAGGGCGTCTGGTACCTCTGTGGCTTTTGCCTTTTACGGAAAGAGATTCGGGATTTTGCCCTGGACCGGATAGTGGGTGTTACGGTGCTCCCGGAAGAGGAGTTCGAGATTCCTGCGGATTTCGACCCCCAGGAGTACCTCTCCCGGGCTTTCCGCATGTTCCGTGGGGAAACCTGTAAGATTGTGGTGCGCTTTGACTCATATCAGGCCCGCTGGATTCGGGAACGCATCTGGCACCCTACCCAGAGGATTACCGAGCTTGAGGATGGAGGACTGCTCTTTGAGGTGGAGGCAAATCCCGAGGAGATCAAAAGGTGGATTATCGGGTATGGGAGTCATGCAGAAATCGTGAGTCCTCCTTTCCTTCGTGAGGAGGTGAAAGAAGAAATTCAAAAAACTCTGTCGCGGTACATTCAGACTGACACGTAGTGTCACCGGCTTCGGGTACAATGGGAGTGGAAGTTTGGTTCTGTGTGCAGGGGGTTATGCAAGGGGAGCTTGCCGTGAAGGGGACGGGCGTGGGACCTCATTTTTGGGGAGCGTACCGGAGGATGGCGCAAGATGCAGCTTCTTGTTACATTGACCGGAAGCAGAGAAATCGTCCTGCCGTTTGAGCACAACCACCTCTTGCAGGCGGTCATCTACCACCATATAGAGCAGCCAACTCTCAGGGACCTCCTGCACAATCAGGGTTTTGCTTTCGGCAAGCGGCGTTTCAAGCTTTTTGCCTTCTCGCGCCTCATGGGGAAATTCAGGGTTCTCGGAGAAAAAGGGGAAATTGCCTTCACCCCTCCCTGCCGGCTGGTCGTCTGCTCGCCTCTCCTTGCGGTGGTGGAGGAGATGGCAAAGGGGTTGTTGCAGCAGGGACAGGTTCGCCTGGGAAAGAACAGGCTCACCGTGGGGTCTGTTGAGGTTCGGGATACGGAAGTCACAGGAAACTGCATCACCGTGCGCATGCTCTCACCTCTAACTGTCTATAGTACCCTCGAGAACGCCGGGAAATCCTTCACGTACTACTACTCGCCTTTCGAGCCCCGTTTTGCTGAGCTCGTCGGGGAAAACCTGGCCAGGAAATACCAGCTTGTCTTTGGGCAATCGGCAGACCTTTCCGGCTTCAGCATCGCCCCTGTGGAGGTGGGAAAGCAGGACCTAAAAGTGGTCCGCTACAAGGGCACAATCATCAAGGGATGGATGGGGAAATACCGGTTGACCGGAAGGCCAAAGCTTCTTACGGTGGCGCTTGATGCGGGCCTGGGAGCCAAGAACTCGCAGGGGTTTGGATGCTGCGAAGTGGTGGAGGAGAGACAAAAGTACTGAATTCTACTCGCACACCTGGCTGGTTGGTGTGAGACGCTACTTCGGAGAAGTTCTGCCGCTATACGGGTGGGAGTGAATCGCCCGGACTTTGAATGTTTCTGTGGAGGGGAAGTAATGACCCAAAGGGACTTTCAACATGAGGTTTTACGAAAATTGTCAGCTAGTCAGTCAGTGTTAGTCATAGCGCCGACTGGTCTTGGGAAAACGAGAGCGGCTTTAGAGCCTTTTCTACGTGCGTCTGTCAACGGAGGCCTGCTCGGAACGCGATTGATCTATGCTCTGCCTTTGCGGGCGCTCACCAAGGGCGTTGTGGAGGAGTTCAATGAATTACGAGCAGGACTTCGACCGATAGTTCATCACGGTGACGCGCCTGAAAGTTGGTTCTTCTCCGAACGGGCTATCGTAACCACTATTGATCAGTATTTTACTGCCTTTGCAGGTGCTCCCCTTTCCTGGGCATCGCACTTAAGCCATGCTGCGGCAGGAGCAGTTCTTACCAGCTATTCCGTTTTTGACGAAGTGCATTTGCTCTCTCCCCAAAAAGGGCTCCACCTGCTCTTTGCTGCCCTCTATCTGCGAAAACGATGGGGGCTTCTATCGTGCGTAATGACTGCCACCTTGCCGTCCTCTGTAGTGGAATTTTTTGGGCGCTTTTGCGGGCTTGAGAGAGTGGAGGCGACGGACAGAGACGTCCAGGATCGTGACAGTTGGAGGCGGGTGAAACTGGAGTTAATAGGTAGGCCAACAAACTCTGAAGTTGCGGGCAAGAACAAAGAAAAGCTGCCTATCGCTTTTGAATGGGATGAGAAGACCCCGACCGAATTGGCCGAATTCGTTTTTGAGAAATGGAATCAGTGGAATGAGCTGGGAATAGACGGTTCGAGGAAAATCATTGTGTTTGTGAATACTGTGGACCGCGCTCTTCAAGTGTACCGAGAACTGAGAAGCAGACCCAATGTGAATGTTCTGCTGGCGCATTCAAGGTTTACCAAGGAGCATAGAGAAAAAATTGAAGCCGAGTTGCATACCTTCTTTGGAAAGAATTCTGGCTCCGAAGAAGCGATTCTCGTGACTACACAGGTAGCGGAGGCCGGGCTAAATATTTCTGCACCTCTGGTCATCACGGAGCTGTGTCCGATGGATTCACTGATCCAGCGTGCAGGACGCTGCCAGCGATTTAGGCCATCAAACGGGCAAGCAAGCCGCGGAAAAATTCTGGTTGTCAAGCCCGCGGGAGATGATTGGTATCTTCCGTATGCTGACAAGGTAAGACTTGTTAGAGTAGGTAAAGAAGACAACAAGGAAAAACGAGAGTTTAGCAAACAACTCTTTGCTATAGAGTTCACCCAAGCGGTTCTTGAGCAAAGGGTAGGAAAAGACCTGGAGCTTCGGTGGGAGGAGGAAAGACGCCTTGTTGAGCAAGCCTTGAATCGACTCTACCAATCCTTCCTGAAGGGTTCTGTTGACGTTGAGTTTCAGAAGAGCGAGGAACCTTTCGAGACTCTATTTAACCGTCATAAAGGCAAGCAGAGGGAGGCCAAAGAGGGGGGAAGCGATGAGGAGTGATAAAGCCATAACTCCATCGGAAGCCCTGGGTGCGTATGAGCGGGCATTTCGTGCGGGTTATCCCGTCGAAGTGGAAAGCTTGCTACGGGAAATGCTTAATGTACAGGTAGCTGTGGTTGACGATATTGAGGGTGCAAAGCAGCAGATTGCCCAGGGCAAGCGTTTTAAAACAGTGACGGTACCCTATGGTGTCTTTTTGGGAAAGTCGAAAGGGAAAAAGATCTGGCTGTTGGGTTTCGAATCTTTAAAACAAACCGGGGCAGGTAATGTTATCCAAAAGGTCGGTTCACAGGAAGAAATCCTTCCCAACCGTACATATATCCTGCTTAGGAGCGAAGCGGGATATAGCCAGACCGAAGGCTTGACTTTCGAGGGTGAGGGCGAAACTACCGGTTTTGAGGAGGAACCTGAGGCAGAACGGCGAGAAAAGTCTACAGAAGGACGGTTCCAATCTTGGAAGGAACACAGCTATGGGGTATGGCAGCGCTCGGAACGCATTGCTAATCTATATCGACCATTCGTGGAAGCATGGGCTGGGAATGTTCTGAGTGAACATTGGGATGGTGAAGAAAAGAAGAAAAACGCATTTGTCGAGACCGTGCTGTGGGCCATCCGTTTCGCTGCTCTGCTGCACGATGTGGGGAAGTTAAACCAAGAGTGGCAGGAGGTAGTCTGGAGGAACGAGAAGCACATACAAAATGGATCTGTCAACAAGGACACTTGGGATCCGTTTATTGCTCGAACCAGCTCGGCTTCGGATGAGGTTAGAAAGCAACTACAGAAACCACCTGCTCATGCCCCTTTTGCTTATCCGTTTCTCAAGACACTGCTTAGGAATTTAGTTGGAGATTACCGTTTGTGGGATATCGTTGCTTTAGCGGCTGCTCGCCACCATAGTCTTGAAATCACCGGGGCTTTCTCTGATGGTCAATTTCAGTGGATCAGCGGTGCTGAGACTTTTCTCAAAAGACTGGTAGAGGAAGTCCTTAAGGAATTACCGGAAGAGGACAAAAGGAAGTTAGAAGGCGCCCTTGCTGAAGCATCGAAAGCCATTTGTTTGGCATCCAAGGCAGACGAACCTCCTGGACCTACTGATGATTTGTACTTTCTGTATTGCCTTGCTAACCGCCTGGTCAAAGTGTGTGACTGGGAAGATGCAGGAAATCAAGAAATTGAACTTAAAGGGTGAGTTTTATGGGGCTACCGAGGCCAATCATGCTTAGAAGGGACGTGTTTTATGTGTACAAAACCGGCATCCCCTTTTTTGACGCTGCCCGCCTGATCGGTGTTGCACACCTTTTCTTTGGCACTGCTTCGGCAGAAGTGGAGGATAAAGGAGCGTACTGGGAGGTTTCGGGAGTTGCTATAAGGCGAGATGAGCAACAAGTGTTATGGGTTGTCGAACTCATTGATCCTACGGCTATCGAGCGCAGGCTTTTTAAAAACGGCAGTAGATTTCTTTGGGAGGAGCTATTTCAGCACTTTAGGGAGAAGGATTTGGAGAAACGCAAAGGGCGTAAGCAAGAACTGAAAGCAGAATACGACGCCGCTCTTCAGATAGGAACCCGTGGTGTGGATCCTCTTGCTAAATACGAAGTGCTTGCACCACGTTCAACTTCTGAAACGCTTAAAAAATATAAAATAAACTTTCAGGAGGCCTCCGCTGCTACCTTAGGGAGAGCTTTTGCGGCAAAAGTAGATAGTCGTGCTAAGCGCCAGCGGGATGAAATGTACATTTTGCCCATTTTTCGTGAGCGTTTCGTGCTAAGCGGTTTCTTGGATTATAAACGTGACTTTTCTCATGCTGGTGGTGGATGGGTTGCTGCCATTTGGGCTGCGCTTTCAATTCTTGTAGACCTCACTGCAAAACGCCTTCCGGTGGCAGACTTTGCCTATACCCGTGAAGTAAAGGGACCGAACAATCAACCTATCTTTTCAGGGAGTGGCTACCTTGGTCTTGAAAGACTGTGCATTTATTGGTGGGAGAAAGTTGTTCAGGAGAGTAACCAGAGTTCTATCAACCTCCTGAGAAATCTTCGGTCCTTCTTGCAAAGTACAAGCGGTGAAAATCATGAACAACTGCAGGCGCTAGCCCGCTGGGTTGCAGATTTTGTAGCGAATCCCAATGTGGAAGCATTGGTAAAGATCCAGCAGCTCAAGGCTCGTATACTTGCGGCATCGCAGAGTCAGAACGTTTCGAGGTCCAGTGCAGCCCACCAGCTCCTTCATCGGAGCGAGCTCATAAAGGAGGTGGAAAACATGCTTTATGTACCAGAAGTACCCTGGCGGGTGACTGAGTCCCTTGCACGCGCCCTGGCTTTCCACGAAAAAGGGTGGATGAACCAGTTTACTCGCCTTGAAAACGCTCCCGATTTTTCGCAGTTCATTCAACAGGTGGAGCACATCATCTCACGAGGCTATTACAGAGAACAGCTGGGGCAAGGCGAGTGTTTGGGTGTTCAGGAAGCGTTGACCGGGACCCGCGATCTCGCAAATCGGCTTCTCCAGATGGCACCAGCTCTGCAGGATGAAAAAACCTTCCGTGCATGGAAGGCTATCTTTCTACTGGACGTGCTGAGCCGGGCGCGCATAAAAAGCGTAGAAGCCACTGGGGAGGCTCAAAAAACTGAAGAGGAGCAGTCTGGGGCCAGTCAATAATCAACAATAGGGAGGGATAAACTATGGAGTATAAGAGCCTTGCTATCTCGTTCCGCATTGAGTTGGGGTTCCACGCCGCCAACAATGAAGGTGCTGGCGGCACAAATGTGATGGAGCCTCGACGTATTACTGTGGGCGACAAGGAATATGACGGTATCAGCGGTGAAATCATCCGCCATCACATTCTTGAAGAGTTCGTCAAACTCTGTCGGGACAATGGAGTTTCGCTTCATCAGCGCTGCCATGGTCTTGTTCCAGATCGGTGTAGGGAAGAGGTTAAACAGCGGATGCAGAACGAAAAAGTTTCAAAGCTGCTTCCAGAACAACATTACTCAGCTCTTAGTGGGGAGATTTTGAAGAATTGTGCATTATGTGACGTTGGAGGGTATCTGGTGGCTTTACAGCAACAACAAGACAAAGTCGAAGGCACACTCAAGCGCGATTCCTGCTTTGAGGTCGGATGGTTAATTTCGGAACATCCTGCTATCGTAAACTACACACAACATAGTGCATATGATCCAGATCCGGAAAAGCACAATATATTTGTCCAGAATATGCGCAACGGCATTTATGGCGGTGTGTTGCGAATTGACCTTGACCGAATTGGTTTCAACGATTGGTGGTGGCTAAAAGGGAATGACCAGCAGGGACAAAAAGGGAATGACCAGCAGGGACAAAAAGGGAATGACCAGCAGGGACAAAAAGGGAATGACCAGCAATATGTCATTGCTAAAGAAGAACGGGCCAAGCGCATTCGGTTGCTACTTCAAGCGATCCGTCGCTGGTTGCTCTCACCTTCGTTTGCCAAGCAGGCCGGTTGGCTCCAACACATGAGTGGGTTGCTGGAAGGAAGTATTGTGCTCTCTAAAGATGGCCCTGCGCCGTTTTGTTCGCCCATCAAGTTCGAGCTGGAAAATGGTGATCCCAACAAACCAGTTATCCGTCAAAATCGTGAATACCGAGATGTGCTGGATAAGTTGAAAGACGATTGTGGGAACACCTTGGAAGTCCATCGCTTCAACGGCCCAGCCGATTTTAAGAAAAAGATAATGATGATCGAGGAGGAGTTCGAAAAAAAGGAGGGTAGTAATGGTGGCAACAAAGGAAATCCCTCCTCAAGCTAAACAGCAGAGTTTTGCATCATCCCAGGAATCACAAAATGCTTGTCTCTGGCTCAAAGCGATTTACCACTTTTACGTTTTCCACTATCGAATGCCGGACACAGTGGCCATCGCAGCTATCACCCCTTTTGTGCCTTCGCCACTTACAGTAAAAATGAGCATGGTTGCAGCTTTGCTTCAACGTGGGGAGCACAATGAAGCAGAGAGGCTCGCCCCTGCACTGCCTCAGATTGAGGTGCGAGTCGTTCCTCCTTCGGCAGCGTTCTCCTTTAAAGCCTTTCTTCGCTACCGGAGCGTGCCAGCAGTCGAGTCTGCAATTAGTTTAGATGAAACGGGGAGCTTCTATCCGTCCCGTCCACATACTCGTGAATATGCGCTTTTTGCCGATGATCTGACCGTTTTCATTGGGTTGCGGGATGGCCAACTTAAGCCGGTAGTCGAGAAAGCACTTTGTTCTATTCGGTATCTGGGATGCAAAGATTCCCAGGTTTGGTGTCGTAAGGTGGAAGTGGTGACGTTTGATGAAGTACAAGGTGCACCTCATGTTGTTCCTTTTTCGGAAGGGCTTACAGGTGTAATGATTTTGGGCGCTGATTTTGCGGATGACGCAAGGTTGACCCTGAAAGACTTGATTCCAGGCAGTCGCAAGAAAGAGCATTACCGGAACTCTCCGTTTGTTTTGCCCGGGAGGATATTCGTTAAGGGACGAGCCCGAATATTTGTGAGGCGAGATGTTTAGGTTTAGGAAGAGATGTGCTTCTGTTCTAGAGTAGAGGATTGTGAGTGGGCATAGGAGAACCTCTGGCCAAATCAGGTGAATGGCTGCAGAGTACTTACGCCAGGTCGCCCTACTGCCTCCATACTGAATATGAAGCACATCGCACTGCGAGACAGTATCTCTTAGCGACACAGCTACTGGTGCCCGTTCCATCCGGTACCTTCTGGATGCTGAAGAGTTCGGGTAGGCTCGCATTTCTTGAGGATGGAACGGTTCTGGCAGACGTTGCGTATGACCCTGAGTTGGGTTTGTTGCCCAGGGAGGTCGATTTGGATGCCGGGCTCGTTTGAGAATATCGTGCAGGAGGTGTACCTCTACGCTACAACCGGTTATCGGTAGCTTTGTTCATGCCTACTTCATCTGCCCCCGCAAGGTCTGGCTCATGTCCCGCCAAATATGTCCTGGCGAAAGCTATGAGCTTCTTCAGATTGGGAGGCTCATACAGAGCCAGGCTTATGTCCGTGAGCACAAAGAGGTCCGTGTTGGGCACCTGGTTCTAGACCTTATTCACCGTTCGGGGAAGAATTTCGTGGTGGCCGAGGTTAAGAAGAGCTCCCGTGTCCTTGAAGCGGCAAGGATGCAGCTGGCCTTCTACCTTTTCGAGCTCAAGCAAATGGACATCGATGCAGAGGGAGAGCTTCTTTTTCCAGAAGAAAAGAGGCGGGAACCCGTGGTGCTGACCCCGGAGTTAGAGGAAAAAGTGGTAGCGGTCAAGCAGGCGGTGTCCCAGGTTGTATCGCAGCCGCTACCACCTTCTCCTCTTCGTAACCGTTACTGCAGAAGGTGTGCCTATGGGGAGTTTTGCTGGGCTTAGCAGGGGGTACAGGTCCGGTGAAAAGAACCCTCTACCTCTTTTCAAGTGGCAGGCTCCAGCGCAAAGATAACACTATCTGCGTGGAAGCCCAGGAAGGTAAGAGGTATTTCCCTGTTGAGAGCGTCCGAGATATCTATGTCTTCGGTGAGGTAGACTTCAACAAGAAGCTCCTGGAGTTCCTGGAAGACAAAGCGATTATCCTCCACTTTTTTGGCTACTACGGGAACTACGTAGGGAGCTTTTACCCCCGTGAACACTATAACTCCGGTTACCTTCTCCTCAAACAGGCAGAGCACTACCTGGATCCTGCGTTGCGCCTGGAACTTGCCCGAAAGTTCGTGGAGGGGGCTTTAGCCAACATGCTTCAAGTCTTACGCTACTACAGTGCGCGGGGTAAAGAGCTCCAGTCCTTTATCGATACCATTTCTTCTTTCCTCCAGGAGGCTCTGCCCCGGTGTACCAGTGTAGAAGAGCTCATGGCCGTCGAGGGGAACGCTCGAAAGTGCTACTATGAGAGCTTCAATACCATACTGGTGGACACTCCCTTTGCGATGGAGGCAAGGAGCAAACATCCACCAGCTGATCCTCTCAATGCTGTAATGAGTTTCGGAAACTCTCTCGTGTACACCAAAATCCTCACCGAGATATACAAAACACATCTTGATCCTCGCATTGGGTACCTGCACGCCACGAACTTCCGTCGTTTCACATTGAACCTGGACCTGGCGGAGATTTTTAAGCCTCTCTGTGCTGATCGGGTACTCTTCGCTCTTTTAGGGAAGAAGATGATTGGTATGGAGGATTTTGAAAACGAAGGTGGTATTTGTCTCTTGAAAGAAAGGGGGCGCCGCCTTTACGTCCAAGAATTTGAGGAAAAGCTCCAGGGCACCTTTTACCACCGGCGTCTCAGGCGCAACGTGAGCTACCAGACGCTCATTCGTTTGGAGCTTTATAAGCTGGAGAAGCACCTCATAGGGGAACAGCCCTATGAGCCTTTCGTCAGCCGGTGGTAGTTTGCCTTGGGGTGACAATCTGCCGTGTATGTCATCATGGTTTACGACGTCGACGTGGCGCGGGTGAGCAGAGTATTGAAGGTGGCTCGTCGCTACCTTACTTGGATACAGAATTCTGTTTTAGAGGGGGAGCTCACCGAGGCCTCTTTTAAGGCTCTGCAAAAAGAGCTGGACCGTGTCGTAAACCCCAAAGAAGATTCGGTTATTTTCTATATCCTTGATAGCAAGCAGTACATCCGAAGGGAACTCCTGGGGATTCAGAAGGGTGGGGAGAAGTGGATTTTCTAAAAGTGTCGTCGACCTCCGGTAGTGCAAAAACCCCTGGAGATCGACGACACTTCAAAAAACCCCTCTAACCCTCTTGACAGAGGGAAAAAGTTGTGATTTCATTTACATAAAGCGTACCTTGACAGGTGAACATGGTCTTCTCAAGAATCCTTATTTAAAGCCCACAAAACGGGTTTGTAGCCTACCTATGAGGGATGGAAACACCGCGAGAACCCGGAGCCTCCAGCCCTTCGGCATCGTTTGTAGCCTACCTATGAGGGATGGAAACAAGTAGAGAGTAAACATGGAAGATTGAGCTACCGTCGGTTTGTAGCCTACCTATGAGGGATGGAAACTTCTGAGAACTTCAACGTCAACTAACTCCAACACTAGTTTGTAGCCTACCTATGAGGGATGGAAACCGGGTTGGAGCTTGCGTTCTCGCAAGCTCCGTACGAAGTTTGTAGCCTACCTATGAGGGATGGAAACAGGAGCACCCGAACGTACTCCTTTCCTTCGTCTACCGTTTGTAGCCTACCTATGAGGGATGGAAACTGGCTTGCAAGCCAACGCAGGACGTCATCAAGTAGGGTTTGTAGCCTACCTATGAGGGATGGAAACTATTTTTCCTCTACTTGGGTTTGTGTCTTTCATTAAGTTTGTAGCCTACCTATGAGGGATGGAAACGGAAGCTCTTCGGTAGACGCACTTTGTTTTTCAGCAGTTTGTAGCCTACCTATGAGGGATAGAAACTGCGAACCCAGGTGGCCAGTAGTCCACCCCCTCCCAGTTTGTAGCCTACCTATGAGGGATAGAAACATGAAGTCTCCTCTCCCCCGGGGGATTAACCTGCAGTCATCCTCGCAGTTTGCTCTATAGCCCTGGAGAAGGGTATCCAGGGTGTTTCAGAGTGAACTCCTGCTTCGGACCGGCTGAAGTGCTTCAGTTGGCCGGTCTTCAAGTTGTTGCTATTGCAAATCCTGGGGTGTCCTGCGGACTAGAGATTTGCCAGCTTTGCCTTCGGGCAACTTTGTCGTGCCCGGGTTTTCGAGTGCATCTTTCCCGCGTCTTTCGTATCCTTCATAACCGGAATCTTCCCTCACCTTGGAAAAATCGATTTCTCGTTTTTCGGTGTCAGCTTTTGGTATCCTCACTTTACCGTCATTTTCGGAGTGATTGTCCGTAGTGATGGATGGTACGTGCAAAATTACCCCTTCACAGCCCCGGAGAGCAGTCCCCCAATGATGTATTTCTGGAAAAAGAGGGCGATGAACACCGGTGGGAGGCTGGCCAGAACCCCACCAGTAGCCATCATGCCGAAATCGATAGAGTGCCGGCCAGAGAATTCGGCAATGGCCACAGGGATGGTCTTGGCCTGGGGTGTTGAGGTCAGGATGAGGGCGATGAAGAACTCCTCCCAGGACATGAGGAAGGCAAAGAGAAGAGTGGCCACAATCCCGGGAAGGGAAAGCGGGAGGATGACCCGAAAAAGCGTTTGCAGATGGGTACATCCGTCGATCTTTGCTGCATCTTCAAGGTCCCGGGGGATGGTGTCAAAGTAGGTGCGCATCATCCAGATGACGAAGGGGACGAGGATGGCCGAGTACACGAGGATGAGGGCCTCTCTTGTATCGAGCATTTTGAGGTTGCTGAACATCTGGTAGAGGGGAATGATGACGGCAATAGGGGGGAGCATGTACGAGAAAAGCAAAACGAAGAGCACCCGGTCTTTCCCAGGAAAGCGAAGACGAGAAAAGGCGTAGGCGGCAAGGACCCCTAAGGCCACGCAGATGACCGTCACAAAAGTCGCCACGTAGAGGCTGTTTGCCATGATTTTCCGGAATTCGCTCTCCGGACCCTGCCCGAAGAGAATGCCGGCATAGCGGGAAAACGACGGATTTTCAGGAATCCAGCGGAGGGGGATACGCAAAAGGTCCTTTAGGTCGGCAATACTCGAGATGAAGAGCCACGCTGGTGGGGCAAGGAGGAGGAAGGCCAGAAGCACCGAGAACACCCCGATGATGATACTTCGAACGATGCGCCTTCGTCGCAAGCCCATGGTATCACCTCAGTACTCGACCTGCCGCTTCATGGCCCGGGTATAGAGGAGCGCAAGGATGGCCACGATCAGGGTGATGAGATACGAAAGCGCTGCGCCCCGACTGAAGTGGAGGAACTTAAAGGCTTCCTGGTAAGTGAGAAAGGAAATGACTTTGGTGGCGTTAGCCGGTCCACCCTGGGTCATGACGTAGACGATGTCAAAGACCCGAAAGGCGTCAAGGGTCCTGAGCACGAGGACCACGGTCATCGTGGGGCCAAGGAGGGGAATAGTGATTTTCCAGAGGCTCCGGAACCACCCGGCGCCGTCGACTTCAGCGGCTTCGTAGAGTTCCCGGGGGATGGTCTGGAGGCCGGCTAAAAGGAGCAACGCCACAAGGGGTGTGACCTTCCACACGTCGGCGGCAATGACGCAGTGCATGGCGCTCCAGGGCCTGGTGAGCCAGGGCTGGTACTTCTCGATGAGGCCAAGCTGCTGCAAAAGCGCATTGAATGCCCCGTAATTGGCGTTGAAAATCCACTTCCACATGATGGCATCGACGGTAATCGGCAACGCCCAGGGCAAAAGCAAGAGGCTACGGAGGATACCTCGTCCCCAGAATTTCTCGTTGAGGAGGAGGGCAATGAAAAGCCCCAGGACCATTTCAATGGCAATAGAAACCACGGTGAAGTACGCCGTCCTCCCCACGGAGCTCCAGAAGTACCCGCTTTTGAGGATATCGACGTAGTTGGCCAGGCCCACGAAGGGGGTTCCCGCTCCTCTCCTGGTGAGGTCAACCTGGAAGAGGCTGAGGTACAGCGAAAGCCCCATGGGGTAGAAAATGATAACGCCGATGAAGACAAAAGAGGGGAGGATGAGCGCCCAGGCAAAGGTGGTTTCTCTTCGCTTGAGGAAACCCCCTCTGGGGTAGACCCCAGAGGGGGCCAGTGCGGTTTTACTGCGCATATCGCTCCATAACCTCTTTTGCTCGGGACACGGCATCGTCCATCGCCTGTTTGGGGGTTTTGGCCTTGGTGAGCGCTGCCTGGAGTTCCTCGCTCAGAATGAGGGAGAGCTGGGAGTACCAGGGGACCTGGGGCCGGTCGAAGATGTAGTGGATTTGTTCCTTGGCGACTTTGATGAGCTCCGGCTGCTGGGCGATGAGTTCCGGATCGTCGTAGAGGGACTTCCAGATGGGGAGGGCATTCTGGCTGTACTTTTTCTGGACTTCTTTGCTCGCAAGGTACTGGATGTAGTCCCAGGCTTCATCGGGGTGCTGGCTTGAGGTAAGGATGCTCAACCCCATGCCACCGTTGCAGGTTGCGCTCCGCCGGCCATCAGGGAAGCCGGGAATCACGGCGATAACAGCGTCTCCAGCAATCTGGGATTCGGCAGGGTCATTGGCGAGGTTGTACATGTACGTCCAGTTGAGACCAAAGGCCGCCTGTCCGGCGGAGAACACCCGCCGCACTTCTTCGTAAAAGGATTCGATACAGGCCGGGTTGAAAAGGCCCTCGTCCATGTGCTGCACCATGAACTCCAGGGCTTCGAGGGGTTTCCCCTGGTTCATCACGGGATTCCCCGCCTCGTCAAAGGGCGTTCCTCCCATGGCGTAGACGTACTGGAGCCACTGGATGACCACGGCTTCACCCTGCCCCCAGGCATCGATGATGGGGTACTCGACGATGTTCTGGGCTTTCAGTTTCCTTGCAATGTCGATGACCTCGGTCCAATAGGTTGGAGGCTTGGCGCCCACGGCTTCGAGCATCCTTTTGTTGTAGAAGAAGTACTCCCAGTCGTTGAGCCAGGGCATCCCATAGAGCCGACCCTTGTAGGTCACGGCAGAGAGCACCTCGGGGAAGATGTCGGCCCGGTCTTCTTCGGAGAGCCGCTCGGTGACATCAAGAAGCCACCCCGCCTCGGCGAACTCTGCCGGCCAGATGCAGTCAAGAAGGATGACGTCATAGGTTCCGGCTCCACTTGCTGCGGCCACGACGATTTTGTCGTGGAGTTCTTCGTAGGCCACAAAAGAGAGCTTCACGTCAATATCGGGCCGCATCTTCAGGAACTCCTCGGTCATGGCCCGGATGTCACTCTCCTGGTACCCTGCCTGCTTCATGAAAAGCCCGCTGATTTCCACCTTCCCCAGGGCGCAGGCTCCGAAAAGCACTACACCCACAAGGCAAAGCATACCGATGAGCCGTTTCATTGTTCTCCCCCCTTTACACCGCTACAGCGCGTCTTTCCGCTGCCGAGCGGTAGATTGCCGCAAGGACCCTCATATTCCTGAGACCTACTTCCGCACCGATTTTCGGCTTTTCCCCACCGAGAATCCACGCACTCATGGCGTCCACTTCCCGGGCATATAGGGATTTTGGCTCAAGCTCGAGTTTCTGCCAGGAGGAAGATACCCGCTTTTGGAGGGCATCGTAGCCCTTCTCTTCTTCGAGGAAGAGGTACCACACCTCTCCTCCGGGGTCCTGGCCGATGGTGTGCTGGGCGATGATGGCCCCTTTCGTACCGTAGACTTCGAGGACGTTCCGTGCCGCTTCGTCGGGGACGTTGAAGAAGTTGTCCACAAACCCCTGCGCCCCATTCCGGAATTTGAGGAGGACGGTGCTTGTGTCCTCCACCTCGTAAGTGTGGGTGATGGTGTCGAGGAACCCGAAGACTTCCCGGGTTTCCCCAAAGAACCACTCAAGGAGATCCACGCAGTGGCACCCCATGTCGGTCAGGGCACCACCGCCTCCGGTGGCTTTTGTCTGCCGCCAGGCTCCTGAGGCGGGAGGGTAGAAGCAGGTGAGCTGGGCCCGGGCAAAGACGGGTTGCCCCAGCTTCCCCTCGTCGATGCACTCTTTGATGCGCTCGTGGTAGACATTGTACCGCATCATGAAGGCAACACCGAACTTGAGGCGTTTCTTTTCCGCAAGCTCCAAAAGCTCTTCTGCTTCCTCAACCCGGAGGGCGAGGGGCTTTTCGCAGAGGACGTGCTTCCCCGCCTCAAGAGCTTGTTTTGCCTGGGTGTAGTGGAAAGCCACGGGAGAGGCGATGTACACGGCATCGATGTCCTCGCGAAGGAGCTCTTCCACCGTGAGGTACGCCCGGGGAATCCCGAAAGCCGCTGCCGTGGCAGAGAGAGCTTCTCTGTCCACGTCCATGAGGGCGATGATTTCGCTTTTTTCGGCAAAGCGCAAGACCTCGGGAATGGTCCGCCGCCGGGCGATACCTCCTGCGCCGATAACCCCCCATCGGACTCTCATGGCTTCCTCCTATCGCCTGAAGTACTGGTAGACCTTGTCAAAGGCGGCGATCATGAGGTCCACGTGGCGATCCTCGTACACCGGATGGCAGGGGAAACAGAACGTCCGCTCTTCGAGCCAGGCGGCATTAGGACAGTGGACCTTGTCGTACTCGACGCTTTTCGGGTCGGTGTACTCCTTAGAGCGGAAGGGGAACTTTGCCCGCCCGAAGCCATTGTGCTTCAGGAAAGCCTCTTCCCGGTACATCTGGGGCCAGAGTACCGGAGCCACAGGTACCCCCTCGGCTTCAATGGCCTGCCAGAACTCCTTGATGGAGCAACGAATTCGCTCAGTGTCGAGGACGATGGGGAAGAGCCAGAAGGAGATGGACTTCCCCTCCTTTTTGTGCGGGGGAAGGTGGAGTACGGCTTCATGCCCTTCGAAGTAGGAAAGGAATTTTTCCCCTATGGCAATCCGGCGGGGTTTGTTCCAGGTCTCGAAGCGCTCAAGCTCACAGAGACCAATGATGGACTGGATTTCCGTCATCCGGTAGTTGAACCCCACCCGTTCGTGGATGTAGAAGAGTTTGCGCTCGAGTTCTAAAAGCCTCAGCCGCTCTTTCACGTTGAATCCGTGGTCCCGGAAGGACTTCGCCCGCCAGAAGATGTCCTCGTCGTTCGTCACGACACATCCGCCTTCACCGCCTGTGGTGAAGTGCTTCGACTGGCAGAAGCTGAAGGCCCCAGCATGGCCGATGCTCCCCACCTTTTTCCCCTTGTACTCGCTCCCGTGGGCCTGGGCGCAGTCCTCGATGACGAAGAGATCGTAGGCTTTTGCGATGGCCATGAGCTCGTCCATGTCGCAGGGGATACCGTAGAGGTGCACCGGGAGGATGGCCCGGGTTCTCGGGGTGATTTTCCGGGCTACGTCCTCCGGGTCGAGGGTGTGGGTGTCTTTGCGGACGTCGGCAAAAACGGGAATGGCCCCTGCCTGGAGGACGCAGAACGCCGAGGCGATGAAGGAATACGAGGGGACGATCACCTCATCCCCCGGACCGATTTCGCACGCCGCCAAGGCAGTGTGGAGGGCTGAGGTACCGTTTGTGGTGGAGACCCCGAACTTACACCCGCAGTACGCTGCCCACCGCTCCTCAAACTCCACGCCCTTTGTCCCCGTCCAGTAGTTCACAAGCCCCGTTTCCAGGGGCTTCAGGGCTTCCTGCTTGGTTTTCTCCGAGAACGACGGCCACATGGGGAAGGGTTCCGTGTTGAGGGGCTTCCCCCCAAAAAGCGCAAGCTCTGCCATACACTCCCCTCCTCAAGCCATGTGAATCTCCACGTTCTCCGCCACACCTCCAAGGAGCGTGTAGTCTCCAGGAAGTGTCTGGAGAATGGATGCCGGAACCAGAGGGGTCACCGGGCCGTGGGCGGCAAGCCGGGCGATAAAGCGCTGCCAGCTCACGCCTCCTCCGATGTACCCGTCAAGCCAGAAACTCCGCCACTTCGCCTGGACAACCTGGGCCGGGCCGATGGTGGCGGCTTTCGGGGGAACCCAGGACCAGTCACCGCTAAAGGAGTGCAGGGCGTTCTGCATGATGGTCATGGGGTGGAGTTCCACAATCCGGGGACCGGCCTGCTTGAAGGCCTCAAGGTCATCTCCAAATTCAAAGCCAAGGTGGGCCTCAAAGAAGGCGATGTGCCCGCACCAGCCCACGCCTCCGTAGCAGCAGTCGGCTCCCCCGAGGTCTTCAATCATTCTGGCGTAGTCGGGGAGGACGTCTTTCGTAGGGAAATGGATGTTCTTCTCCGGAGGACGGAGTTTCGGGTCGATGCGCCCGAAGAAGTTCTCCCACATGGCCCTCTGGAAGGACCCCGGCCAGTCGAAGGGAGCGGTGTTCCCTGCTTCATCGGCGTACTCATCCATGTTGAAGGTGTGCACGTGGTCCATGGGGATCCGGAGCCTGTTGATCATCTCTGCGGCCAGGGGGTACTGGGGCACAGGACCCACGGGGAGAATGAGGACGAGCTTCTCTCCCTTTTCCCGGGCTTCCACGATCCGGGTGACGATGTCGAGGGCGAACTGGAAGTAGAAGTCGCTTTTCTCCTCGATGATGCGGATATGGAAGTCGGGATTGGGGTGTTTCGTGATTTCTTCTTTCGTGATTTTCCGCGCCCGCTCACACGCCTCCCGATCCTGAAAGGGAATGAACTTGGCCAGAGAATAGGTGAAACTCATGAGCATCCCTCCCTTTTCATCCTTTCACGGCACCGCCGGCCAGCCCGTGCACGAGTTCCCGCTCGATGAAGAAGAAGAGGACCACCACCGGGAGCAGGGCAAGGAGCGCTGCCGCCATGAGGTACTGCCACTGGACGGTCCAGCGGCCGATGAAGTTGTACAGCCCTAGGGTGAGGGGTCGCTTGTCCATGGACTGGATGAAGGTTAAGGCGAACATGAACTCGTTCCAAGCAGTGATGAAGGTGTAGATGATGGTGGTGACCACCCCGGGCATGGCAACAGGAAGAAGCACCCGGACGATGGCCTGGAGCCTCGTGCATCCGTCGATGAGCGCGGCTTCTTCGATTTCTTTCGGGACGTTGCGGAAGTACCCGCCAAGGAGCCATATGGAGAAGGTGAGGGTGAAGACGCTGTTTGTGAGGATGAGAGAGAGGAGGGTATTTAAAAGCCCGAGGCGTGCGATGATCTTAAAAAGCGATATGACCACGATGATGGGAGAGAACATCTGCACAACGAGAATCAGGTACATGATGAAGCTTTTCGAGCGGAAGCGCAGCCGCGCCACCGCGTACGCCGCAGGGACGCAGAAGGCCATGTTCACGAGAGTGGCTCCCAGGGCCACGATGAAGCTATTTTTGAAGTACGCCCCCATGGGGTACTTTGCCCAGATATCGCTGAAGTTCGCCCAGCGGATGGTTCGGGGAATCCAGTGGGGAGGTGTAGCGTAGACTTCCTCAAGGGGCTTTAGGGCCGTTGAGACCATGACGAAGAAGGGGAAAAGGAGCACAAGGAGGATGAAGACGATGAGGGGATACACAAGGTAGAGGTTGCGCCTTCGCATTTCAGTACACCCCCCCTCCTTTGAAGTAGCTCCGGGCATAGAGGATGCTCACGGTGAGGAGGATCACGAAAGTAATGACTGCCATGGCAGCGGCCGGTCCGAAGCGCAGGTACTGGAAAGCGTACTTGTAGATGTACGTGATGAGGATGTCGGTGGACGTTCCCGGCCCACCGCCGGTGAGAACGTAAATGACGTTGAAGTCGTTGAAGGTCCAGAGAATCGAAAGGAGCGTGGCCACCGTGAGGACGTTGCTCAAAAGGGGTAGGGTCACGAAGCGGAATTTGGCAAAAGGCGTAGCACCGTCGACTTCGGCAGCCTCGTAGAGTTCTTGAGGAATGGCCTGAAGTCCGGCAAGGAACACGAGCGCCATGAAGGGGATGCCGCACCAGATGTCCACCCAGAGGTTGGCGAAGAACGCCGGGCGAGGTTCGGCAAGCCAGATGGGCGGCTCATCGAAAATCCGCAGAGTCCTCAGGGTGTGGTTCAAAAGTCCAAAGTCGTTGTTATAGGTCCACTGCCAGATCATGGCGCTTATTGGAACAGAGCTTGCCCAGGGGATGATCACAAGACCCCGGGCGACTTTCCTTCCCCGGAAATCCACGTTTAAAAGCAGGGCAATCACAAGGCCTATCCCCGTTTTCACCGCTACGGCTGAGGCGGTCCACACGCAGGATCGGACGATGATTTGCCAGAACTCGGGCCGGTCGAACATGAAGCGGAAGTTCCCAAGTCCAAAGAAGCTCACAAGGTCCCCAAGCTTGTTCACCTTGAAAAAGGACATGAGGATGACGTACACGATGGGATAGAACATGAAAAGGAAAAGAAACACGCAAGCGGGGAGGAGGAAGAAAAACGCTAGACCCGATTCTGTTCTCCAGAACTTCCCTTTCTGCAATCTCGCTCTCCCTCCTTTGCAGAACAAAAGAAGAAAACCGGGAGGGCACCCGCCCTCCCGGTTTTCTTTCACATGCCCCGCAGGGCGTCGATTTCCCGGGCAGCGTCGTTCATGGCGGTCTTCGGGTCTTTCTCGCCGAGGAAGGTGGCGACGATGTTGTCCCAGATGATATCGTTGCACTCGGGCCACTCAGGGATGAGCGGCCAGCCCTTGGCGTTCGGAATCTGCTCAATCATGACCTTGTAGACCGGTTTCTGGAAGAAGGGGTCATTGGCCAGGGATTTGGTAACTGGCGGGAAGCCCACCATCTTGTCGAACTGAATCCTCCAGGGGTCAGAGTAGAAGAAATCGAGGAATTTCCCGGCCTCTTCCTTGGCGTCTGAGGTCTTGAAGAGGACGATAGAGTCGGTCACAATGAGGGTGCTCTGGGGTTTCCCTTCAAAGTGCGGCATAGGAGCAACGTCCCATTTGAAGGTCACACCCCGCTGCTCAAGCAGTGCAGCCGTGAATCCACCGCTCAGGAAAATACCGAGGTTTCCGGCGACGAAGAGGTCCTGAACTTCATCCCGGGTGTAGGCGGTCACACCAGGCTGGGTCACCTTGTACTTGTTCACGAGGTCGTTCATGAAAGTCAGGGCACCAACACCGGCTTCGTCGTTCACCCTGCACTTCCCGTAGCTTCCGTCAGGGAGCATCTCGAAGTAGTAACCGCCATTGCCAAAGAGGTAGTACGCGTGCTCCGTGAGTTCCACGTACTTTTTCCCCGCCATACCCACGGCGTAGAACTTCTCTTCGGGTTTGTTGATCTTCTGGGCAATGGCAAGCATCTCTTCAAAGGTCTCCGGAGCTTTGTCGATGATATCCGAACGGTAGTACATGAGGCGCGTTCCGGCGGCAACCGGAAGCCCATAGAGCACGCCCTTCACCTTGCCTTCCATGAGGGCTGGGTCGATGTTGTTGAGGAGGTCCTTGCTCACCCATTTCTCGATGGGTTCCACAACGTCCATGTCGAGGAGCTCAAGGAGCCACCGGGTACCGATGACCGCAAGGTCTGGGGGTTCTTTCCCGGCAAGAAGGGAAATGAGCCGGTCGTGTCCGAGGTTCCAGGGAGTGGAAATGATTTCAAGGTCAACACCGGGATTCGCTTCCTCAAAGGCCTTTTCGAGGTTCAGGGCGTAATCCGGGGTGAGTCCATCGTACTCCATCCAGAGGATGCTCACTTTCTTCTGGGCTCCCGCGAAAGCCGAGAACGCCAACACCATCACTACAACCGCCACGCAACCGATGACCCATCGCCTCATGGTCTTCCCTCCTTCTCAAAGAATTTCTGAGTTTTTGAAGCACTTGGGTATCCTTTTTCTACCCCTTCACATCACCTCCCTGGGTGAGGTTGATCAAAACGTCTAAGTTGTGGGAGAGGTTGGCAAGAAGGGCCTCGCTGCTGTAACGGTAGGGTGGGATGAATTCCGCAATGAGGTAGTCGTTGTAAGGAACGTTCCGGAGTGCTTCCATAACTTTGGGCCAGTTCACATCACCTTCGAGGGGGAGGCAGAATCCCTGGAGCGTACCAACCTCTTTTTTGAAATCCTTCACGTGGACTGTGGCGATGCGTTTCCCGAGAACCGCAATCCAGTGCTCCGGATACCCGAAAAGCACCACATTTCCGGTATCGAAATGGGCCCGCACGGAGGGGCTATTGAAGGAGTCGATGAAAGCGGCAAACTCAAGAGGGGAGAGGAAACACTCGTTCCAGACGTTTTCTAAGGCTAAGGCGACACCGGCACTCTGGGCGTAGGGAAGGACTTCGTGCAGGGACTCCCGGGCGCGTTCTATGACCTCTCCGTAAGGAACGAGTTCTGAGGCTGGGTCCCAGGGAACGTGGACGTACCCTGGGATGACGAGAACCGAAGGCACGGCAAGCTCATAGGCCAAGTCAACCAGGGCTTTGATGACGTCCTGTGCCTTCTTTCTCCGGGATGCTTCAGGCGAAGCCAGGTTGTACTTCCAGAAAAGCCCTGTAGCCAGGCTTCGAACCTCGACTTTCGTTTCCTGAGAGAGGCTGCGGATTTCCTGGAGGACCTCCCTACCCGGCTTTAAGGGGAACGTCCCTTCCTCATCTGGGCAGAGCTCAACAGCTGCAAAGCCGTACTTTGCAGCAAGGGTGAAGATATCGCGGAAGGTGGCGTTGCCAGGAAATGCCCACTGGTTGATGCCTTTTTTCATGGTCTCCCTCCTTTCAGAGCATCGGTACCCGCTCACCAAAAACCCGCTCGACTGTCAGGGCTGCGGCCCCGACGAGTTCTGAATCCCCACCGAAGAAAGCCTTCCGAACGGCAACGGGTCTCCGGTGGAGCAAGAGCGACTGTGCCTCCACAGTTGTGGCGAGGCTCTCGAAGAATGCCGGATGGGCGAGAGAGAGTCCTCCACCGATGACGACGAGCTCTGGGTCGAAGAGATTGACGAGGTTGCCGATCGCCCGGCCAAGGATTGTTCCCGTTTCTTCGAGGACCTGAAGGGCAAAGGGGTCTCCAAGGTACGCCGCTTCGCTCACGAGTTCTGCGGTGAGGTCCCTACCCTTCTCAAGGAGGTTGCGGATGAGCGTCTTTTTCCCCTGCCGTAGTGCTTCCTCGACCTTGTGAACCAGGGCACGGGCTGAAGCGTAGAGTTCAAGGCACCCCCGGTTCCCACAGAGGCAAAGGGGACCAGAGAAGTCTATGCTCGTGTGCCCGAACTCCCCGGCGACGTGTTGCTGTCCCGTGTACAGTTCTCCGTGGAGGATGATTCCCGAACCAATACCGTTCCCCACCACGACGTAGATGAGGTTTTCCACGTCCTGGCCGCTGCCAAACCATTTTTCCCCCAGAGCACCAGCGTCGGCCCCGTCTTCCACGAAGACAGGCCAGGGAAAACGCTCGGCAAGGAGATTCCTCAGGGGAACGTTCTCCCATCCCAGATTCACCGCTTTCAACACCTCTCCCGTTTCCCGGTCGATGACCCCCGGGCAGCACACCCCCATGCCGAGGATACGGGGATGGGGCAGTTCTTCAAGGAGCATGGCAACCATACGGGTGATCTGGTGCACCACGTCTTTGGGGTTCCGGGAGGCAAGGGGCGCAACCCTTTTGCCCTTGAGCTCTCCCTTGAGATTGGCCAGCCCAACCCGGACTCTGGTCACCCCGACTTTGGCGGCCACGACCCAAGACCACTCGGCGTTGAAACGGAGGATGGCCGGCTTTCTTCCTCCCCGGGATTTCCCAAGGCCATCTTCCTGGACGAGACCACATTCCTCGAGTTCAGCCACAAGGCTTGCCACCGTGGCAGGGCTTAGGTGGAGTTCTTGGGCAATAACCGGACGGCTTGTACTCCCCATGCGGTGGATGAAGCGGAGTACCTTCCTGAGGTTGTCCTCTCGTACCCTCTTCTGGTACAGCGTGGCCATGGGTACCACTTTGTTCTTTTACTGAAAAAACAAACTTCGTTTTTCTTATACCGTAAATTCCGGGTGATGTCAACTCCTCCGGTGTCGTATAATCCCAAAAGAGGCTTTTTCGAGGGATTGCCCCCATGCTGACTATCTACACCATCGGCCACTCTAATCACCCTCTTGAGAGGTTTCTGGAGCTTCTTCAAAAGCACGGGATTGAGCTCGTCGTTGACGTGCGTTCCAGACCAGAACTCGTTTTTTGATCGGTGGCGAACGCTATGACCTCGTGGTGACTGACCCCCATCTACAGGGAGCACATGGAGAGATTTCCCCCGGAAGAAGAATACCCTTTTACCCAGGGTTGTACCCCTTGCTCCTGGTGCCCGGGTCTTTCTCACCATCAGTCTGGGAGAAGAGTTCAAAGGCGCCTTTTACAAGCTTGTTGCGGCCATTATCGTCTTTCCTCTTCAGGCAGTGCGATGGCGGGGCGGCTGCTGAAATGACCCCGCAGAGCCATGAAGTAGGTCTGTGGTCTTGGGGTTCCTTGCTCCTCCTTTTGGGTTTCGTGAACGGCCGGGGGGACCAGTTGCGGTCTTTCCTGGGTATTTCCGGCGTGCTTGACGGGAGTTCCGGAATAAAGTATACTAAACCAATAGGAATTATTGATTTAGTGGTAACTGGAATGGGACGGTCTGAGGTTCTGTGTTCTCCTGGAGGTGAGGGAGATGACAAAGCGCGTGCAGGTCAGGATAGAGGGTATGCATTGTCCAGGCTGTGCCAGAGCGATTCAGGAAGAGCTCCGGGGTCTTCCCGGTGTTCATGAGGTTCAGATCGATTTTGCGGGGAAGCGAGGGACGGTAACTTTCGACCCTCAGATGGTGCCGCTACAAAGGCTCCTTGATACCGTGGGAGAGCTGGGGTACAGTGCTTTTGTGGAGGAAGAAGAGGAGGAAGAGCGCTCCTCAAAAGAAGACGGAGGTTTCCGGGGAAGCGAGGGTGCTTTGTCACAGCGGGTCATCCTCTCCATTTCCGGGATGCACTGTGCTGCTTGCGCAGCGCTCATCGAAAGGGTGCTGAAGAGGAGTCCCGGGGTCCGGGAGGCTCGGGTCAACTTTGCAGCAGAAAAAGCTCAGGTGGTCTTTGATCCCCGACTGACGAGCGTGGAACAGCTTCTTGGGGTCATCCGCAAAGCGGGATACGGTGCTTCTCCTGAAAGAGACCCGGAAGAAGAGTCCCAAAGACGGGAAAGAACTGTCCGGTCTCTCCAGAGGCGTTTCCTCTGGAGCCTGCTTTTGAGTCTGCCCCTGGCCTATTTCATGGTGCTCGATTTCCTCCCCCATCTCCCCGGGGGCGCTGTCCTCCCTCCCTGGATGGGTCTGATTTCTCTGGGTTTCGCCACACCGGTGCAGTTCTTCTTTGGGGTACCCTTTTACCGGGGCATGTGGTCGAGCCTGCGCCTGCGTTCCTTCAACATGGATAGCCTCATCGCCATCGGGACTTCGGTCGCCTACGGTTACAGCCTTGGGAGCTACCTTACCCATGTGCTCCGCCACGGAACTCTACTTGGGGTAGGAGGGACGAAGGTCCCCCATCTCTACTTTGAAGTTTCAGCCTTCCTGATCACCTTTGTGCTTTTGGGGAAGTGGCTTGAAGGGAAAACGAGAAGCAAAACGTCTGAGGCGGTGCAAAAGCTTCTGAGTTTGCAGGCCAGAACCGCCCGGGTGAAAAGAGGGGACACGTTTGAGGATGTGCCTTTAGAAGAGGTTCGGGAAGGAGATGTGATTCTCGTCCGTCCTGGGGAGAAGATTCCAGTAGATGGGCGGGTGGTACGGGGCTACTCGGCGGTTGACGAATCGCTCCTCACCGGAGAGAGCCTTCCAGTAGAGAAAAAACCCGGGGACCTGGTGATCGGTGCAACCATCAACAGAACCGGGAGTTTTGAGTTTGTGGCCACAAGGGTTGGAAAAGACACGGTCCTTGCCCGTATCGCCCAGCTTGTGGCCGAGGCGCAGAACTCAAAGGCTCCCATTCAGGCTTTGGCGGACCGGATTGCTGCGGTGTTCGTTCCGGTGGTGCTCTCGGTGGCGCTGGTGACGTTTCTTGTCTGGTACTTCCTTCTGGGAGCCTCGCTCTCCTTCTCGCTCCTTGCCATGGTTTCGGTGATCGTGATTGCCTGTCCCTGCGCTTTAGGCCTTGCGACCCCCACAGCCCTCATGGTAGGGACCGGAAAGGGAGCCGAGTACGGCATCCTCATCAAAGGTGGAGAGGTTCTGGAAAAAGTCGGGGACATCGACCTTGTGGTGTTTGACAAAACCGGGACCCTCACTCAAGGGAAGCCCCGGGTGACCGAAGTGGTGGGGTTGAGAAGGTCGGGAAAGGAAGTGCTCCGTATCGCTGCCACTCTGGAGCAGTCCTCGGAACACCCCCTGGCAGAGGCGATTTTAGAAAAAGCCAGGGAAGAGGGCGTTGTTCTCGGAGAAGCTGAGGATTTCCGGGCTTTCCCCGGGAAGGGGATTGTGGGGAAAATCGACCGGGAGGAGTACTATCTGGGGAATGCCTCCTTTGTTGCCGAAAACACGAGGGAGAAGCCCCAGGAGGAAATAGTGCGAAGGTTCGAGGAAGAAGGGAAAACCGTGGTGCTCCTGTCCACCGCGCGGGAAGTCCTCGGTCTTCTGGCCGTTGCCGATGCCCTCAAGGCCGGTGCCAGGGAAGCAGTCCAGAAGCTGAGGAACCTTGGGCTTTTGGTGTACATGGTAACCGGCGATACCCCCAGAGTTGCCCGGGCCATTGCCCGGGAAGTGGGTATTGAGGAGGACCACGTGATTGCCGGAGTCCTTCCTGAAGACAAGGCCCGTGAGGTGCAGAAACTTCAGAAAAACGGCCATAAGGTGGCTTTTGTGGGAGATGGGGTGAACGATGCACCGGCTCTGGCGGTAGCGGACCTTGGCATTGCCGTGGGACAGGGAGCCGATGTGGCCCTGGAAACCGGTGAGATTGTCCTTGTTTGGGGTGACCCGCAGGACGTGGTGACGGCTCTTGAGCTCTCCCGAAAAACCATGGGGAAAATCCGGCAGAACCTCTTTTTCGCCCTCTTTTACAACCTCCTGGGCATTCCCATTGCGGCTCAGGTATTTTCGGGTCTTGGGCTTTCCCTGAGGCCAGAGCTTGCGGGTCTGGCCATGGCTTTGAGCTCTGTGTCGGTGGTGACCAACTCCTTGCTTCTTCGGGGTTTCCGTCCTGGAAAACGGGATGTTTTCTCTCGGCTTGCCCCGGTCCTGATGGCGGCTTTCTTCGTCTTCCTCTTTTTGAGCTTTGCCAGGTTGAGCGTTGCGATGTAGGCGTACTTCGTTGACACGCTCCCAGAGTGTTCGATATGATATAATTGAACGTGCTTCCTGCTGGGGTGTGGCCAAGCGGTAAGGCAAGGGACTTTGGATCCCTCATTCGGAGGTTCGAATCCTCCCACCCCAGCCATTGTCCTTTCCTGGAGCGTGGGGCTTGGTGCGTACTTGGGCTTTGGCGGTGCTGGCGGCAGGGCTGGGGAAGAGAATGCGCTCTCCTGTCCCCAAGATTTTTTTTCCCGCTCTGGGGAAACCGCTTGTGGGGTATCTTCTCGATGAGGCGAGTGCCCTGGAGTTTAGAGCGTGTTTCCTCGTTGTGGCTCCCGCTTTCCTGGAAAAGGCTCGGGAGCTCTTTGGAGACAGGGTGACAATTGTCCCTCAGGCGCAGCCCCTTGGAACGGGAGATGCGGCAAAAGCAATCCTCCCGTACTTGCGGGAGGATACAGCCTTTCTCCTCATCGTCTATGCCGATATGCCGCTCCTTTCCCGAAGAACCCTCAAAGGGCTCTGCGGTTTTCTCGAGGAGAGTTCATACGACCTTGTTTTCGCCACTTCTTGCGCTCCCGACCCTTCGGGATTTGGTCGGGTGGTCCGGGAAGGAGGGGGCGTTCGAATCGTCGAGGAAAAGGACTGTTCTCCGGAAGAATACGGACTCCACGAAGTCAACGTGGGGGTTTTCGCCCTTCGCCGGGAGGTGGCGCTCGCACTCCTTCCTCTCCTGAACAACGAGAATGCTCAGAAAGAGTTCTACCTCACTGACCTTGTGGCGCTGGCGCAAAGACGTGGTTTCCGAGTGGCTCCCTGCGTGCTTCCCTGGAGTGAAGAGTTCACCAATGTGAACACGCCCCGGGACTTCGCCCGGGTGCTTGGCGTCCTCAGGGAAAGGAAGCTCGAGGACCTCTTTTCCCGGGGGGTGAAAATCCTCGATCCCCAGACGACCTATATCGATTGGGACGTTGAGGTCGGGGAAGACGTGTGGATTTACCCTGGAGTACTCATCGAAGGGAAAAGCGTCATCGCTTCCTGTGCGCATATCGGTCCCTATGCCCGGATTGTGGAAAGCGTGATTGGCGAGCGGAGCCGGGTAGAGTACAGTGTGGTGGAGCACTCCCGGCTGGCTGAAGACGTCACCGTTGGCCCCTTTGCCCATCTCCGTCCGGGAACGGAACTGGCCCGGGGAGTGCGTATCGGGAATTTCGTGGAGGTGAAGAACTCCTTCGTTGGGGAAGGAACCAGGGCCCTGCACCTGTCGTACCTTGGCGATGCAACCATCGGGAAAACGGTGAATATCGGTGCGGGGACCATCACCTGCAACTTCGACGGCAAAAAGAAAAACCCAACCTTCATCGAGGATGAGGTCTTCATTGGCAGCAACAACTCCCTGGTGGCTCCTGTCCGTATCGGTAGGGGAGCCTACACTGCTGCCGGTTCCACCATTACCCAAGACGTTCCTCCTTATGCTCTGGGGGTGGGAAGGGCGAAACAGGTGAACATCGAGGGATGGGTGAAGAGAAAGCGTGGGGATGAGTGAGGGATGTTCAATTTCATCGATATGACCCAGCACCTGAAGGTCTTTTCGGGAAGTGCCAATCCCCATCTTGCCCAGGAAATCTGCTGGTACCTTGATATTCCCCTCGGGCGGGTGGATCTCGGACGTTTTCCCAACGGGGAAATCCGGGTTCGAATTGAAGAGAGCGTGCGGGGGTGTGATGTCTTTGTCATCCAGCCCACTTCTCCCCCGGCCAATGATCATCTCATGGAGCTCCTCATCATGATTGACGCCCTGCATCGGGCCTCGGCCGAACGCATCACGGCGGTCATCCCCTTTTATGGGTACTGCAAGCAGGACCGGAAGACCAAAGGGCGAGAACCGATTTCGGCAAAGCTTGTGGCCAATCTCCTGGTGACCGCGGGGGCAGACCGGATCCTCACCATGGATCTCCACGCCGGGCAAATCCAGGGCTTTTTCGATATCCCTGTGGATAACCTCGCTGCCCAGTCACTCCTTGCCCGGTATTTTGCCTCGAAGAACCTGGAGAACGTTGTGGTGGTGAGTCCTGATGTGGGAGGCACGGCTCGGGCCCGGAACTTCGCCAGCCGCCTCGGGGTGGATCTTGCGGTCATCGACAAGCACCGTCCGTCGTACTCTGAGGTCATGGTGATGAACGTCATTGGTGACGTGAGGGGGCGGACAGCCATCATCATCGATGACCTCATCGACACGGCGGGGACCCTCGTGGAGGGAGCTGAAGCACTCCTTGAACGGGGGGCAAGAGAAGTTTACGCCTGCGCCACGCATCCCCTCTTCAGCGAACCGGCGCTTGACCGTATCCGGGAGTCGGCCATTAAGGAGGTGGTGGTCACCAACACCATCCACCTCGATAAAGAGGAGCTCGCCCGCCGCGTGGGGGATAAGGTCAAGGTGCTCTCGGTGGCACCCATTTTCGCCGAAGCCATCAAGCGCATCCATGGGGAACGTTCCGTGAGCGAACTCTTCATATAGTGATGAAGGAGTGAGTGACGATGAAGAGAGGAGAAACCGTCACCGTTGTCCTTGAACGGCGCCAGGAACTCGGTAAGGGTGGGGCAAGGAAACTCCGCCGCATGGGGTATGTGCCTGCCGTTTTGTACTCCCGAGATAGTGCTTCGGGGTCTGAACCACTGAAGATTCGTCTTGGGGAATTGGAGCGCATCCTCCGCATTCCGGGGGTCACGCACCACATCCTTGAGCTTTCCGTTGACGGTGAGAAACGGCGGGGCATCATTAAGGACATCCAGTACAGCCCGGTGAAGAACGAAATCTGGCACATCGACTTCTACGAGGTGAAGGCCGACCAGAAAATCTCCCTCACGGTTCCGGTGGTCATTCAGGGTGAGGCGAAGGGCGTGAAGGCGGGAGGTATCCTCGAGATTGTCACACCGGAGCTCGAGGTTGAGTGCTTCCCAGACGCCATCCCTGAAGCCATTGTGGTCGATGTGACAGAGCTCGAGATAGGCGATGCCATCCACGTTCGGGAGCTCAAGGTTCCAGAAGGCGTGACCGTTGCGGAGAACCCTGACGAGGTTGTGGTGGTGGTCACGCCACCTGAGGTTATGGCGGAAGAAGAGGAGAAGACCGAGGAAGAACCCGAGGCTCCCAAGGTCATCGCCAGAGGGAAGGCCGAGAAGGAGAAATGAGGTAACCCGTGTTTCTCGCTGTGGGGCTGGGGAATCCCGGGACACGGTTTGAGAGAACGCGGCACAACGCGGGATTCCGCGTGGTGGATATCCTGGCGGAACGTCTCGGTGTTCCCTGGAAAAGCGAAGACCGTTTCAGCTGGGCCCGGGGAATGGTGGGGGAGAAGACCCTCTACCTCCTCAAACCCCTGACCTTTATGAACTTAAGTGGTGAGGGGCTTTTGGCCTTTTTCGCCCACCATGGTTGCACCTTTGAAGAGCTCATCGTCGTTCACGATGAGCTCGATTTCCCCCCGGGGGTGGTGCGCATCAAGGTCGGTGGAGGTGTGGCGGGGCACCGGGGGCTGCAGTCCATCGTGGAGGCCCTGGGGCGGGAGGATTTCGTCCGGGTGCGGGTGGGCATTGGGAAGCCCGAACGCCGGGAACTCGTGGTGGACCATGTGCTCGGGGTTCCCGAAAAAGAGGAAAGCGCTATCCTTGAGGCAGCGGAGAAGAAAGCCGCTGAGGCAGTGCTTTGTATCGTGGAGTGGGGGGTGCAGCGGGCGATGAACGTCTTCAACGCCCGGGAGGAGGATGGACAGAAAGAGGCTTGCTGAGCTTCTGTCCCTTGTTTTGCAGCCTCAGGCCGTGGCCATCCTCCTTTATGCCCTGGTGTCGGCGAAGTACCTTAGGGGGATGAGGGCTTTGGGACTTTTTCTCCTCTCGGTGCTTTTTGTGAGCGTTCTCCCCACCGTCTTTGTCCTGTGGCTGGCCAGAAAGGGGAAGGTTTCGGATCCGGACCTTCCAAGGAGAGAAGAGCGGTTCTTCCCGTATCTTGGGATTGTGGGAATATATGGGGTGCTCCTTGCCGTGCTTGTGCTCTTTGATGCTCCGCCTCCGCTTCTTGCCATCACCCTGTGCTACATTGCCGTGACCCTTGCGGGGGCGGTGATTTCGCTTTTTTGGAAGATCAGTCTGCACCTTGCCGGTATCGCAGGGCCGGTAACGGCTCTTTTGCTCCTTGTGCATCCGCTCTTTGCCTTGCTTTACGGGCTCCTTGTGCCGCTTGGGTGGGCACGGGTGGTGCTCCGCAAGCACAACGTTCTGCAGGCGGTCTGTGGAAGCCTTCTCTCTTTCAGTCTCACCTACGCCATTGTGACCTGGGTGGCGCTCTGAACGTTCATGGGGAATGGGCGTGACCTTTTTGAGGATCTCCAGAACCTCGAAGGAGAACTCCTGCGCTCTTTTTCGGTGAACCTCTCCGTTCCTTCTTCCTTTGGGTCGCTGTGTGCGCTCTTTCTGGGGACACGGTACCCAGTGGTGTACGTGGTCTCCCAGGAGGTGGAACGGAAGCGGGTGGTTGAGGAACTGAGGACCTGGCGGAAGTTCTTTGGGCGCGATGAACCGGTGCTTGAGGCGAATCTCGCCCTGCCCTTTTCGGGCGTGACGCTCCAGAAAGACCTCCGGGAATCCCCCCGGGGGGTTCTGGTGGTGGCCGTGGGCGACCTGCGCCAGGACGTTGAGGAGCTCGAGTACTTCCTCTCGCACTCCTTTTTCTTAGAGAGAGGCGCTCGCGTTGACCGGGAGAAACTCCTCGACCTCCTCTTCTCCCTGGGGTATGAGCGGGTGGAGACCGTTCGGGAACGGGGCCAGGTTGCCCCGCGGGGTGAGGTGCTGGATCTCTTCCCACCCCACCTTGAGGAGCCGGTTCGCACCTACTGGTGGGGGAATGTTTTGGAAAGGATGCGGCTCTTCGACCCCGAGACCCAGAGGACGAGGTTCGACATTGACAGCCTCTTCCTCCCTCCCCGGAGTGGAGAGTTTCGGAAAATCGAGCTCCGGAAGGTTCTCGGGCGCTGGGCAAAAGTGGTGTTCTGGGAAGGCGTGCTGCTTGAGGGAGCCCTTTTCCCGGTCCCCTACACGGTGTTCCTTGGCCTTGGTGAGGGGAAGAGTGTCCCCCTTTCCGTGGAGCGTGCCCCTGCCTTTTTGGGGGACCTTGCAGCGCTTTTTCGCTTTGTGCAGGATCAGGATCTCACGCAGGCAGTGTTCTTCCTCCCCGAAGGGAAGCGGGTGCTCCTTGAGGAGATGCTGCGGGGCGAGGGGATAAAACAGCGGGTGACGCTCGTTGAGGGATTCCTCCGGAAGGGGTTCCTCTTTGGTCGCCTGCGGCAGGTCTTTCTGGGGGAAGAGGATATCTTTGGGTATGAATTCGTGCGGGGGAAGGAACGTCGCCGGGCTTCCCCTCAGGAGCTCCTCCAGACGCTCTCTCCCGGAGACTACGTGGTCCACGAGGAAGAGGGCATCGGCATCTTCCAGGGGCTGCGGGAGATGGTGGTGGGAGGGGTTCGCCGGGTGTACCTCGAGATTGCCTATGCTGGAGGGGACAGGCTCTACGTCCCTGTGGAGAATGCGCATCTTGTGGAGAAGTACGTGGGTCTTGGGGAAGCGAAGCCTGAGGTCCATCGGCTGGGGAGGGATGACTGGAAGAGGACCAAGGAGCGGGTCCGCCGGGCGGTGGAGAAGGTGGCCCGGGATCTCCTTGAGCTCTATGCCCGGAGGCACATTGAGCGGGGGCACGCCTTCTCCCCCGATACTTCCTGGCAGCGGGAACTCGAGCTCTCCTTCCCCTTCCTTGAGACTCCTGATCAAAAACGGGCCATTGAAGAGGTCAAGAGAGACATGGAGAGTCCCCGTCCCATGGATCGGCTGGTCTGTGGGGATGTAGGCTACGGGAAAACGGAGGTTGCCGTTCGGGCAGCGTTCAAGGCGGTGATGGATGGAAAGCAGGTCGCCCTTCTTGCTCCCACCACCCTTCTTTCCGAACAGCACTACCTCACCTTCTGTGAGCGCATGAAGCATTTCCCGGTGCGGATTGCCGTCCTCAACCGTTTCCGTACTCCTCAGGAACAGCGGGAGATCGTCGAGAAAACCGCCCGGGGGGAGATCGACATCCTCATCGGCACGCACCGGATCCTCCAGAAAGACGTGCAGTTCAAGGACCTGGGGCTTCTCATCATCGATGAGGAGCAGCGTTTCGGGGTCATGCACAAAGAGCACCTGAAGAAGCTCCGTGCAAACGTCGACGTCCTCACGCTTACGGCCACGCCCATTCCCCGAACGCTCTACCTTTCCCTTCTGGGCATCCGGGACATCAGCGTCATTGAAACCCCTCCTGAGGGACGAAAACCGGTGTACACCATTGTGCTTCCCCGGAACCTCAAGACCATTGAGGAGGCCATTCGCCGGGAACTCGCCCGGGGTGGCCAGGTCTTCTACGTGTGTCCCCGTATCCGGGACCTCTTCCGGGTGGAGCAGGAGCTCCGGACGCTTTTTCCCGATCTCCCTCTTGCGGTGGCCCATGGGAAGCTCCGGGGACGGGAACTCGAGCGGATTATGGAGGGATTCTATCGGGGTGACATTCCGCTGCTTCTTTCAACAACCATTGTGGAAATCGGCATTGATGTTCCCCGGGCCAACACGCTCATCGTGGATTTCGCTCCTTTCTTTGGTCTGGCGCAGCTCTACCAGCTCCGGGGCCGGGTTGGGAGGTTTGACCGGGAGGCCTACGCCTATTTCCTCTACCCCCGTCACCTCACGAATGAGGCCCGGGAACGCCTTGAGGCGCTTCTCGAATTTGGCGGGACGGGCTCGGGGTTGAAGCTCGCTCTACGGGACCTGGAAATCCGGGGAGCAGGGAATATCCTTGGCACAGAGCAGCATGGATTCATCCAGGAGGTGGGATTTTCCCTTTACATGAAGCTCCTTGAGGAGGAGATTGCCCGCCAGCGGGGAGAAGAGGTGCCGTCCGGTCCGGAACCCGTGATACGCCTGCGGGAGGAAGCGTTCATTCCCTCATCTTACATCGAGAACGAGAGCGAGCGTCTCCGCTTCTACCAGCGGCTCTTCACCGCGCGGACCGAAAGGGAGAGGCAGGAACTTCAGGAGGAGCTTGAGGACCGCTTTGGTAAGATGCCGGAGGAGGTTCGTCGCCTCTTTGAGATTACACGGATTCGCTCTTGTGCTAAAATAACTCAGGTTACGACTCTGGAGGAGCGAGGTGACGGCGTGTACCTTGCCGCTCCTCTTGAGATGCTTGTGAGGTTCCAGGAGGAAGGAAAGGCTCTGGGCATAGAGGGGAAGCTTGTAACCGACCACGCACAGGTGCTCCTGCGCCTGCCTCGAGTGCCCGTGGAAACGCTGGGAATGCTCTTTGCGAAGGTGGCGAATCACGGTGGAGAGAAAGACCGTCGGTGAACTTTTTGAGGAACTCGTGGACATTGTGGCACAGCTTCGAGGGGAGCACGGATGCCCCTGGGATCGGGAGCAGACCCGCACGACCCTCAAGCCCCTTATGCTTGAGGAGCTCTACGAGGCATTCGATGCCATTGACCGGGAGGATGAGGAGGCGCTTCGGGAGGAGCTTGGGGATATGCTCCTGCACATTGTCTTCCACGCCCAGATTGGGAAGGAAAAGTCTTCCTTCACCATCGAAGACATTCTCACCTACATCATCGCCAAAATGAAAAAGCGCCATCCCCATGTGTTTGGGGAAGCGAGCGTCAAGGATGTTGAGGAAGTACTCCTCAACTGGGAGAAAATCAAGGAGAAGGAGCGCAAAAGCGAAGGTATGCTCGCCTCTCTCCCCAGGTCTTTGCCAGCTATCCTCCGGGCATTCTCCATGCAGGCCCGGGTGGCCAGGGTGGGTTTCGACTGGAAAGACGCCCGTGACGTGGAGAAGAAAGTTGAGGAGGAATGGCGGGAGTTCAAGGAGGCCTGGAAAAACGCTGACCAGAAGCGGATGGAGGAGGAGCTGGGTGACCTGCTTTTTGCCCTGGTGAACCTCGCCAGGCACCTGGGAATCCAGCCGGAGGACGCGCTGCAGAAGGCCTGTGACCGTTTTGCGGAGCGATTTGCCTTTATAGAGGAAAATCTGAGGGCCCTGGGGAAAGATGTTTCCGAAGCTTCCCTGGAGGAGATGGATGCCCTATGGGAAAAGGCCAAAAGAGAACCTTTGAAGCACTCTTAGAACGGGTTCGGCTGCTTTTACCCCTCGTTCGGGGATGGAACCCGGATTGCATTGTGGGGGTGAACGCTGGGGGGATGCTCCTTGCAAGTGTTCTGAGCGGTATCTTAGAGAAGGAAGTCCGCGCCCTGGGGCTTTCGACCGAACCGCCTGAGGTACTCTGGGAGAGCGTGGGGGATCTTTCGGGCAAACGCGTGGTTGCCGTGGTGCGCTCCTTTGCTTCAGAGAAGGAACGGGAGTTCCTCGAGCGATTCCTCAAGGGCCGGGGAGCGCTTTCTGTGCTCACCATGGTCATGGTGGGGAAGGGAGGTGACTATTCCTGCTTCCCCGAGCTTGATGGGGATGAGCTCTTTTCCTGGGAAGAGGAATGCGACTTGATAAATTCCTGAAAGTCTCACGGCTCATCAAGCGACGACCGGTAGCGCAGCTTGCTTGCCGGAGTGAGCGGGTTCTGGTGAACGGCCGTGTGGCCAAACCGGCTTACCAGGTGAAGGTAGGGGACCTCATCACCCTCCGGTCGCCGGAGTGGGAGATGACGGTAGAAGTTCTGGCCCTTGCAGCCCCGCGAGGGGAAGAGGAGTCCATGTACCGGGTGGTGAAGCTGGAGCGGAAGGAGGAGGAATGGTAGGCAAGGGGCGTCTGTTCCAGGTGCAGGGTCCCATGGGTGAGCGAGTGCAGGTTGTGGGGTATGCACCCTCCCCCGAAACGATGGTCTTTGACCTCTGCGGGTTCTTCCAGAGGTGGGATGTGCTCTTTGCGACCACCTATGGGATTGGTGAACTCCTCCTTGAAGCGGTGGTGCGGGGAGGGAAGCACATTGTGCTTGTGCTTCCCGGGAAACACCCCTTAGACGGTGGTATGGGCCTTCTGGAGGCCCTGGGAGTGCGTTTCTTCGACGCTACAGGTCGGGAGCTCACCGGAGTGGGGGATAACTTAAAGCGGGTGGCGTCGCTTGACTTCAGTGGTATCCTAAAGAAACCCCAAAATGTGCGCGTTACCCTTGCTCTGGGAGAAGAGCAGAACGAAGAGGCCTTGAGGCTGCTTTGGGGGGATCTTCTCCGCTTTGCCCGTCTCCTTTTCCGTTTCACAGGAGAGCAGCCCCTGGATGTCCGGGAGGTTGGGGGAGTTGGCATGGGCCTTGGGGTCGTCTGGGAAGTACATGTCACGGGGAGGGAGAAGATGCCATGCCTGAGCGGATTGTGCTGAGCTTTCCGGATCAAGGGATAGCGATTTCAGCAGAGCTTTTCGATACCGCTCTTGCGGAGAAAATCCTTACGGTGCTCCCCTTTGAGGGGCGGGTGAACACCTGGGGGAAGGAAATTTACTTCCCCATCCCGGTGAAGAGCGCCATTGCCCACCCCCGGGAAGTGGTGGACTCTGGGGATGTAGCCTACTGGCCGGATGGGGCGTGTCTCTGTCTCTTCTTCGGCCCGACGCCGGCAAGCCGGACCCCTGGGGAGATCCGCCCGGCAAGCCCGGTAGAGGTGGTGGGGAAAATGGTGGGGGATATCGCGGGTCTGGAGCGGGTCCCCTCAGGAAGTGTCATCCGAATTACGAGAGAAGAAAGGAGTGGAGCCCAGTGAGCACCATTTTCGATGTCCATGCCCGGGAGATCCTCGATTCTCGGGGGAACCCGACGATTGAGGTGGAAGTGACCCTGGCTTCAGGGGCCTTCGGCAGAGCCGCCGTTCCCTCCGGTGCCTCGACGGGAACCTTTGAGGCGGTGGAGCTTCGCGATGGGGACAAGAGCCGTTACGGAGGGAAGGGCGTCCGCAAGGCCGTGGAGAACGTGAACGAAATCATTGCTCCGGAAATCATTGGGCTTGATGCCCTGGATCAGGCACTTATTGATAAGACCCTCGTCGAGCTTGACGGAACGCCAAATAAAAGCAAACTCGGTGCTAACGCCATCCTCGGGGTGTCCCTGGCCTGTGCGAAGGCGGCAGCAATGTACACGGAACTCCCCCTCTACCGTTACCTCGGTGGGGTCAATGCCCGGGAACTCCCCGTTCCTTTCATGAACATCCTGAACGGGGGTAAGCACGCCGACAGCGGCGTCGACATCCAGGAGTTCATGATCGTCCCCTGCGGAGCGTCCTCTTTTGCGGAAGCCCTCCGGATGGGTGCCGAGGTTTTCCACACCCTGGCAAAGGTGCTGAAAAAGCGGGGGTATGCTACTGGTGTGGGGGATGAGGGAGGGTTTGCGCCGAATCTGCGATCGTCCATTGAGGCCATCGAGGTGATTCTCGAGGCCATCCAGATGAGCGGGTACGAGCCGGGGAAGGACGTGTACCTCGCCCTGGACACGGCCGCTTCAGAACTCTACAAGGACGGCATCTACGTCTTCGAGCGCGAGGGCGTGCGCCGGAACGTTGACGAGATGGTGGAGTTCTACACTGAGCTTGTGGAGAAGTACCCGATTATCTCCATCGAGGATGGTCTTGCTGAAGAGGACTGGGAGGGCTGGAAGAAGCTCACCTTTGCCCTGGGGCATCGGGTGCAGCTTGTGGGGGACGACCTCTTTGTGACCAACAAGGAACGGCTTGAGCGGGGTATTCGGGAGCGCGTGTGCAACTCCATCCTCATCAAGCTCAACCAAATTGGTACCCTCACCGAGACCATGGAGACCATCGAGCTTGCGAAAAAAGCCGGGTACACGGCCATCATTTCCCACCGCTCAGGAGAGACCGAGGACACCACCATCGCCGACCTGGCGGTGGCCTGTAACACCGGGCAGATCAAAACGGGTTCTGTGTGCCGTTCCGAGCGTATCGCCAAGTACAATCAGCTTCTGCGGATAGAGGAAGAGCTGGGGAGTGCGGCCGTATTCCGGGGTAGGGCGGTTTTCCGATTCGCTGCCTCCTGAACCCAGGTGGCAGAAGTTCCTGTTCGTGGTGCTCTTCACCTTTGCGCTCTTTTTCTTTGCCCCTCGCTTCAGCGCAAAGGTGGCGGAGTACGTTCGCTTTTCCCGGGAACTCGAAGAGCTCACGAGAAGGGAAGCGGAACTCCGGACGCAGATTGCGTATCTCGCCAAGGAGCGGCAGTACCTTGAGGAGGACTGGTACATTGAGAAACTCGCCCGGGAAAAGCTTCACCTCGTCAAACCCGGTGAGATTCTCGTGCGGGTTGTCCGGCCCGGGGAGTGAATCCCCGGGTTTTGGTTCTTTTCGCCGGTGCCCTCTTGTGGGTGCTGAAAAAGATGGTATAATATGGGTGCGTTCTGGGGCTGTGGCGCAGTTGGGAGCGCGCCTCCTTGGCGTGGAGGAGGTCACGGGTTCAAATCCCGTCAGCTCCACCAGAAATTCCAAGCTCGTCCGAAAGGGCGGGCTTTTTCTCTATTGGGGGGTTTCCCGTGGCGCAGGGGTACGATTTTGCTGCAATTGAGGAGAAATGGCAAAAGCGCTGGGAAGAGGGGAAGGTTTTCCAGGTTGAGCGGGACGAGACGAAGAAGAAGTACTATGTCCTCGAGATGTTCCCTTACCCTTCAGGCGACCCGCACATGGGCCACGTGAAAAACTACGTGATCGGTGACGTGGTGGCCCGGTATTTCATCCGCCAGGGGTACAATGTCCTTCATCCCATGGGTTTTGACGCCTTCGGACTTCCTGCTGAAAACGCCGCCATTCAGCACGGGATTCATCCGGCCATCTGGACCCACGAGAAAATCGAGCGGATGCGGGAAGTCCTGAAGCGTCTGGGGATAAGCTATGACTGGCGGAGGGAAGTGATTACCTGCGAGCCCGAGTACTACCGCTTCACCCAGTGGTTTTTCCTGCAGTTCTACAAGGCGGGCCTCGCCTACAAGAAGGAAGGCCCGGTGAACTGGTGTCCTTCCTGTGCCACGGTTTTAGCCAACGAGCAGGTGGTGGATGGCGCTTGTGAGCGTTGCGGAACCCCGGTGGTGCGGCGCAAGCTCAGCCAGTGGTACTTCCGCATCACGAAGTACGCCGAGGACCTGCTGAAGGACATGGAGCTTCTGGGAAGCTGGCCTGAGCGCGTCCTCACCATGCAGCGGAACTGGATCGGGAGGAGTGAAGGAGCCTATATCGATTTCCTGCTCCCAGACCTTGGGAAAACCATCACGGTGTTCACCACCCGCCCTGATACCGTCTTTGGGGTAACCTTTTTCCTCCTTGCTCCGGAGCACCCCCTGGTGGACGAACTCGTCCGGGGAACCCCGTATGAGGCGCAGGTGCAAGAGTTCCGGGAGCGAATCGCCCGAAAGAGCGAAATCGAGCGGGTTTCAGACCTTTCGGAAAAAGAAGGGATGTCCATCGGCAAGGAAGTGGTGAACCCCCTCAACGGTGAGCGGGTTCCCATCTGGATTGCCGATTACGTCCTCCTTGAGTACGGGACTGGGGCGGTTATGGCTGTCCCGGCCCATGATGAGCGGGACTGGCAGTTTGCAAAAAAGTACGGCCTTCCCATCCGGCAGGTCATTGCACCTCCTGAGGGAACTCCTGAGGGATGCTACACCGGCCCGGGCATCATGGTAAACTCCGGTCCTTTCAGCGGTCTTCCCTCTGAGGAGGGGAAAGAGAAGATCATCGCCTTCCTTGAGGAAAAGGGCCTGGGGAAGCGGGCGGTATCGTACCGTCTTCGGGACTGGCTCATCTCCCGTCAGCGCTACTGGGGCGCTCCCATCCCTATCGTCTACTGTGACCGCTGCGGTGAGGTTCCGGTGCCAGAGGAGGATCTACCGGTGCTCCTTCCACCCAATGTGGATTTTCTCCCCACCGGTCCCTCACCCCTTGCCCGGTGTGAGGAGTTCGTGCGAACGACCTGTCCTCGCTGCAAAGGTCCGGCCAGGCGCGAGACCGACACCATGGATACCTTTGTGTGCTCGTCCTGGTACTACCTCCGGTACTGCTCTCCCTGGGCAAAAGACAAACCCTTTGAGCCGGAGGACATCGACTACTGGATGCCCGTTGACCAGTACATCGGCGGGGTGGAGCACGCCATTTTGCACCTCCTGTACGCCCGTTTCTTCACCAAGGTCCTCCACGACCTGGGCCTTGTGAAGTTCCGGGAACCTTTCGTGAACCTCTTTGCCCAGGGGATGGTCACCAAGGACGGGGCCAAGATGTCGAAGTCCAAGGGGAACACGGTGAGTCCCCGGGACATCATCGAGCAATTTGGGGCCGACACGGTGCGGGTTTTCATCCTCTTTGCCGGTCCTCCGGAACTCGATATGGAGTGGTCCGACCGGGGTGTGGAGGGGGCCTTCCGTTTCCTGAACCGGGTGTGGCGCATAGCTCAGGAAATCCTGGAGCTCTCTCCCAAAGACGGTGTCCCCTTTGGGGAAGAGGAATACCGGAAGGTGGAGCGCCGGATCCACCAGACGATTTTCCGGGTCAATACCGACATCACCGAGAAGTTCCACTTCAACACGGCGATAAGCGCCATGATGGAGCTCCTCAACGATTTCACCGACTACCTCCGCTTCCTGGGGGAGAAGGGTGCGCATCCCAGGGAGAAAGAACTCCTCCTTTTTGGAATGCGGACGCTCGTTTCCCTGCTGAATCCCATTGCTCCTCACATCACCGAGGAACTCTGGGAACTTTTGGGGGAGAAAGGGTATCTCTCCGTAGCTCCCTGGCCCACCTATGACCCAGAGAAACTCCAAGAGAGCGTGGTAGAGATCGTCGTCCAGGTCAACGGCAAGGTTCGGGGGAAAGTCGTGGTGCCCCGGGGGATGCGAGAGGAAGAAGTGCTCCGGAAGGCCCTGGAAGACGAGCGCATTCGCCAGTGGCTCAACGGAAAACCGGTGAAAAAGCACATTTACGTTCCGGATAAACTTGTCAACCTCGTGGTGTGATGTTCCTCACTCGAAGGGAACGGATCTTTGCCGTTCTGGCCCTGGGTTTTGCCCTGCTCTTCGTGGGGACGGTCTGGTGGGTAAACCGTCCACAGGAGAAAGCCCCTGTGGTGCTTGTCGTCCAAATTGAAGGTGGTGTCCACCGTCCGGGGGTGTATCAGGTTCCCGAGGGGACGCGAGTGTACGAGCTCGTTGAGCGTGCTGGAGGAGTGAAGGAAGGAGCGGATCTCTCCGGGCTTAACCTCGCTGCACCGCTTTACGACGGACAGAAAATTGCCATCCCCCTTGCTCCTCCTTTCTCCTCTGGAGAAGTTCCTGAGGGAGCCTCTTCTCAAGTAGCAGCACGGAGCTCCGTTTCGTCGTCTTCACTGATCAACGTGAACACGGCTTCCCCAAAAGAACTCGAATCCCTTCCCGGGATTGGCGAGGTGCTGGCGCAGCGGATTGTCGAATACCGGGAAACCCACGGACCCTTTCGGAGTCCTGAAGACCTCCTCAAGGTCAAGGGCATCGGTCCCAGGAAACTCGAGAACATCCGGGACAGAATCACCTTTTAGCCCTGGGGAGCTTCTTCTTTCGGCTCTTCCCTGTAGGAGACGTCACGGATGTTGACGTCGACTTTGGTGACCGTCATGCCGGTTTTCGTCTCCACAACGTTTTTGACCTCCCGCTGGATCCGCCGGGCAACGTCGATGAGCACAGAATCGATGTCGGCCACGATGGCGATCTCAAGATGGACCGTTTTGTCCTTGACCTCCACCTTGACGCCCTTGTTGAGTTCTCGTTTCCCGATGAGGGCACTCAGGGAAGCCGTCGGCACCCCGGCCATTCCCGTGACCCCGGGAACTTTCATGGTGGTGATGGCGGCTAAAGTCGCAATGATATCCGGAGCGATGGTAATCTCTCCCAGGACCTCCAGAGGCTCTTTCGTTTCCTCAGGGCGGGTTCCCTCGCGGTACTCCTCGTTCATGTTTCCGCCTCCTTTCTCTCTCTATTGTACAGGAAAAACCTTCACCTCCCACTTGGAAAACTGAGAAAACTCAGGGTTTTGGCGTCAGAAGGAGATTTGAAAAAAGTGGGCATTCAACTATTAGGAAACTCCTTCTGACCCCTGAAAATTGCTTTCTGGATTACCGAGAACCGATCTTTGACACCAAAATCCCTGTAGAGGCTTTCAGTAAGCGATCCGTGGGGGTAGTTCGTTTTTTCCTGGATGGCAAGGAGCTCGATCACGACAAGGAGAAATTCCACGGTGAACTCTCCAACCCTGTCAAGTTCCTGGAAAGGATCAACATGTTGAGGTCTGAAAAATTGGAGACGCGGAGGAAAGGAATTCACAGGCCCAATCTGCTGCATCATTTGGAGAATGTGTTCTTTAAGTTTCAGAGTAAGGTCTGGGTTGTAAGCGTGCTTGACATACATGTCCACAATAATGTGGACATGGGCAGGGGTTCGCTCTCTCTTTCCCGGTTCTTGAAACTTCACTCTGAAGTCATAGGGAGATTCCTTCTTCTTTCCAGGATAGACGTTTATCCTTACCCCTTTCTGGGTGATATAAATGCAGTCGTCTGTCTGAAAGCGCTCGACCCGCCATATCTGATACGAGGACTTGAGGGCATAGTAGAGGGCAGCAGTCAGAACCAAAATGCTCTTACCCAAGGACTTCATAGACGAGAAGGTACTGATGAACAATTGCAAGGTTCTCGTCATCCCTTTCTGGGAGGAGAGGCAAGTTTTTCCTTTCAGGGGTAACAATGACGATCTCTTTGAGCCAGAGTTTCTGGTGATGGAGGACATCAAGAACGTACTTTCCCAGGGGTTCAATATACCCGTTAACCCGAACATCCCGTGTTTCAATGACAAGAAACCCTCCAGGGATAAGCCGAGGAAGGCATTTTTCCAGGAGCTTCTTTAGAAGCTCAAGGTAGGAGCACAGGATCTGCTGGTCTTTGGCCTCCAGAAGTACCGGTGATTTTACGAAAAGCAAAGTGGACGGTTCGAAAGGGAAAATGGGCTCTGTTTCCCGGGAGGAAGACTCGATAGAGAGCACCTGGTACGACCCTCTCCGGGCATACCGTTGAATAACATTAGCGTCAAGATAAACGTTGTATCCCTCTTCGGGAAGGATCCAGACAGAAGTGGTTTCGAGATCCACCTCGTGATTGAGAGGGGCAGGGTCGACGAATCGGACACCGATACCAGCACCTGAGGATGGGTGAGAGGAGGAGCAAATCGGTCGGCTGAGATCTTTCTCGAAAATGGGCAGGTACTCATGGGCCAGGAGGAGGAAATTCGAGGCAAGGCTCTTCTCCTTCCAGAAACCGGTTGTCTTACAGTTATGTTGTCGCTTGATCACAAGCTCTTTCAGTGAAAATCCCACCTCGAGGAAAACCCCAATAAGGGCAAAACCGATGGGAATGACGTGTTTTCTCTTCCTGGTATCCCCGATGAGAATGGCACATTTTCCTCCCGGCTTAAGGACCCGAAAACTTTCCCGGGCGACTTTGCGCATTTCCTCAAGAAAGTCCGGTACATCAAGCGCCGAGAGATCTCCTTCGATCCTCGTACTGTAGTTGATAATGCCAGCATAGGGTGGATGGGCGCAAATAAGATCGATTGTACCGTCTTTGATGTCGGAGAGATCCCTCGCATCCCCGACAGAGACCACTGGCTCAAAAACAGGGCCTTCTTCGAAAAGAGTTTTGGGCGGGATAAAGTCGAGATGTTCCTTGGTCATCGTCACACAGACAGGGTTGATGTCTCTGGCGATGCACCGGCGATGGAGGAGCTTGGCTTCAACGGCTGTTGTTCCTCCACCCACAAAGTAGTCAAGCACAAGATCTCCGGGCCGGGAGTACTTGAGGATCACATTGCGAGGAATGTAAGGAGACCAGTTCCCCCGGTACCCTCCATGGTGGGTAGCCCAGTCTCCACGCCTGGGGTAGCTCCAGACCGTTGTGGTTTCTTCCCGAAACTCTTTCGGTTCCCATGAGGTGATGCACCGGGATCGCCGGAGCGTCGAAATGTTCGCCCCGTAGGCTTCAGTGACGATGCGTTCGAGCTGTCGGAAAGTGATCCCGAATATTGCCCCAATCTGAACATCAGAAAGGCCAGATTGCTTCGCTTCGAGAACGGCCTTCTTGAAGGCTTCTTCGCCGTGCTCCCGGAGAAGGTGCTCTCCCAGATTGGGTTCGGGACGCACCTGGCACACAGGGCAGCGTAAGAATACTTTTGTGGCGGTTTTTACACACCTTGCCAGGGACACCACCCCTCACTTCCAGGGCATTATACCACACCACGCTCATCGGCTGCCAAAGCGCCGTTCCACGTACATGGCAAAGAGTGGGTCAAGGAGCTCGTACTTCCCGGGGTGGAGTTTTTCCACAATACCGTAGTCGATGAGCTTTGCCAGCGTCTTCTGGAGGAGCGCCGGGCTCGAGATACCCCACCTCGTCAGGACCTGGGGATTGAAAATCTCCTTTTCTTTTGAGGCGAGAAGCGAAAGGACTTTTTTGAGGTGTTTGTACCCCAGGGCCTCGATGAGGACATCATAGTTGTAGGACTCGTGGCACAGAAGCGTCTCGCAGGCAGCGTCAACCGTGTCCTTTGTGATCCACTGTCCACCGAGGTTCCAGACCTCGTAAGAAAGGAACTGGACGTAGTACGGGTGTCCCCGGGTGAGGTCAACAAGATACAGCAGGGCTTCTTCCTGGGTGTTTTTGCCGCTTTTCCGAAACCGCTCTTCAAGGTAACGCAGGGTGGCCTCTCTGGGGAGGAAGTTGCTCATGTCAACGCGTTTGGCTGAGAAGTAAAGAGGACCGCCTGTGGTGAAGAAGAGTCGTTCCAGGAGGTGCCGTCGGGAACCAGAGAAAATGTAGCTTGTCCCCCCTTTGCGCTGGAAGACGCTCCGGATGAGTCCGGGAAGCTTTGGGGAGAGATGCTCGTATTCCTGGAACTCGTCAAGGATAACCGCAACCTGGGTCTTCAGGGTTTCGTGGAGCGCATGGGGCAGCCGCAGGGCCTCCTGGAGGCATTCCTCTTCAGGGAGCGTGGGGTGCAGGGAGAAAGAAACCCCGCGGGCGGTTATGCTGAAGGACACGTACTGGGCGATGTCTTTCAAAAAGCGCATGACGAAGGCGACCGGGTTTTCCTCTCTGAGGATGCGGTAGGCCTCCTGCGCCATATGCGTGGCGAAATCCCTCGCGGAGAGGATGCCAAAGAGGTCGATGTAAAGCGTTGGGAAACCGCTTTCCTGGGCAAACTTTTGCAAAAGCCAGGTTTTTCCAAAACGCCGGGGGGCGATGAGTACGAGATTCACCCCGTTCTGGACCCCGGAGAGAATGTCGCTGTACTCCCTTTCCCGGTCAATGAAGCACTCCGGAACGTATTCTTTCCCAAAACGGAAGGGGTTCACGGGACACCTCGATATACCTTTTTGGTATAGTATAGCAAAATCATTTTGGTGAGTAAGCAGCTAAAGAAAAACGAAACGGCGTTCTTCTGGAGAAAGAAATCGGTTGCAGTAAAATTTGGGTTTCTCCGTTTTTTTCGAGACTCACTTTTTGTTTTTGACAGGGAATTAGTTACACGTTATAATTGAGGTAAATCGATTTCGGGAGGTGAGAGCAACCTGAAAGCAGTGTGAGAGGATGGAGTGGTTTTCTCCCTGTGGTAGAAAGCAGAAAAAAGGAGGGTTGTTTTCCATGCGGAAAACTGTTTTGACGGTACTGGTTCTTTGTGGGGTACTTCTTCTTGCCGGCTCGGTGGCCTGGGGTGAGGGGAAAACCATTAAGGTTCTGGCCATGACCGGTCCCTGGGTGAGTGGCCCGGTGAAGGTCCATGGTGAAGAGTGGGGGAAGATGACGGGGAACCGGGTTGAAGTGATCGAGGCTGATTTTGCCGATCTCTTCCCCAAGATGCAACAGGCTGCGGCCACCCGGAGCAAAGCCTTCGATATTCTCCTTGCTGGCAATATCTGGATGGCGGATCTCGTAGGATGGGGCTACGTCATCCCTCTCGATGACTACTTGAAAGACCCTGAGGTACAGTACGAAACCGATGTGCCTGACGGCATCAAGCTCAAGAACATGTTCGGTGGAAAGACTTATGGATTAATCTGCGACAACGACAACATGTACCTCTTCTACCGGAAGGACGTTCTCGGGAACCCGGATTACCGGGCGAAGTTCAAGGAGAAGTATGGCTACGAGTACAACGTTCCTCCGAAGACTATCGACGAGCTTATCGACGTGGCCGAGTTCTTCAATGGCTGGGACTGGGACAATGACGGCGAGATTGAGTACGGGTTTGTGCGGAGCACCAAGCGCGGTGCCCAGACGTACTTCTATTCTCTCCCCTGGGTGGCCCCCTATGTGGTTGTGCCCCGGGATAAGGCCCCAGCTCAAGGCATCCTCTACTTCCAGCCGGATATGACGCCCCTTGTGAACAGCCCCGGCTGGGTCAAGGGAATCGAGAAGTTCATCGAGATGGGGAAACGGGGCTGTGGCCCAGGTCTTGACTGGGTGCGGGGTGACGTCATCAACGAAATGATTCTTGGGCATGCTGCCATGGCCATCGACTGGGGTGACATCGGTCCGAATTCCCACGACGTCCAGTCGAAAGTCAAAGGACTCATTGGCTATGCGCTGCCTCCTGGAACGAAGGAGTACTGGGACTGGCAGAAGGGTGAATGGGTCAAGACCGAAGAAGTCCACTACGCCCCAGTACACTGCTTCAACGGCTGGTCCTTCTACATCACCTCCACCACGGATTACCCAGACCTCTGCTGGGACTTTGTGAAGTACATGATTAGCCCGGAAGTTAGCGCCAAGGACGTGGCTAACCCCTTCTCCGGATACCAGCCCTGGCGCAAGTCCCACATGCAAAACCTCGAGGCCTGGGTACAGGCTGGCTGGACCGAGGAAGAGGCCAGGGAGTACATCGCCAACACTCTGGCGGTGACCGACCATCCCAATGCGGTTATCGACATCCGGATTCCTGGTTCTGCCGAGTACATGGACGTGTATGAGCTCCACCTGACCGTTGCGCTCTCTGGAGAAAAATCGGTTCAGGATGCGATGAATGACTGTGCTAAGGAATGGGATGCCATCACCGAACGCTTGGGCAAGGACGCTCAAACCAAGTTCTACCGTCAGCACCTGGGGCTTGAGTGAAACCTGCCCCCACCCCCTAAGGGGGTGGGGGATTTTTCTTTCCGGGGTGAGACTATGGCGCTTCGGGCGGAACGGCGAATGAAATACGCAATGATACTTCCTGTTCTCGTTTTCATCCTTTCTCTCGCTATCTTCCCCCTGATTTTCTCCATTCTCATCTCCCTGAGCCAGTGGACGCCGGGGACGGGGGGATTGCGCTTCGTCGGGCTCAAGAATTTCATCGACATGGTCAGAGACCCTCGCTTCGCTCACGCCTTTAGCCTTTCGTTCCTGTACGTTGGGTCTGTGGTGGGGATTGAGCTTGGTCTTGGGATTCTCCTGGCCATGATTCTTCAGAAAGACGTGGTGGGGAAGAACTTTTTCCGGGTCGTCTACATGCTCCCCATGCTCCTTTCACCTGTGGCGATTTCCTATGTCTGGAAAATGATCCTCGACTACAACCGGGGACCACTGAACTACTTCCTGAGCTGGTTTGGCATTGCGCCGGTGGAGTGGCTGGGCAAGGGGGGGACAGCCCTGCTTTCCCTAATTCTCGTTGATGTCTGGCAGTGGACGCCCTTCATGATTTTCACCATTCTTGCCGCTTTCGAATCGATTTCCGAGGAACTGTACGAAGCGGCTCTTGTGGATGGAGCATCCCATGCCCACGTCTTCTTTCACATCACGCTCCCCGTGGCCTTCCCCGTCATCGTCACGGTTTTGCTTCTGCGAACCATTGATGCCTTCAAGGTGTTCGATACCGTTTATGTCCTCACGGGAGGGGGGCCAGGAACCGCAACGGAGACCCTGAACTTCTACATCTACCTCAAGGGGTTTCGGTCCTTCAACCTGGGGTATGGAACGGCCATGTCTTGGGTGCAGCTTGTCATTATCAGTATCATGTTCACGTATCTCACCCGATTCCTCCAGCGGATAGGAGCGTTGAGGTAAATGCCAGGAACGTATTTCAAAGTCCGAAGTGGCTGGCAGAAGGCCGGTATCTACGTGGTGCTGTTTTTCTGGCTCGTCTTCACCCTTTTCCCAATCTACTACAACGTGGTGACCTCGTTCAAAGAACACGAGACCGTGTACGCCCCGCGACCGAAGTTTTTCCCCTTCGTCGACTTCCGACCCAGTCTCCTCGGGTGGATTCACCTTCTGGGAAGGACGGCTCCCGGAGAACCGGAGTACCAGGTCATGAAGATTCTCGGGGCCCGGGGTGTATACCTCAGAAACAGTGTCGTTGTGGCGCTTTTGAGTTCACTCATCACCGTGATTCTGGGTGTCATGGCCGGATATGCCCTGACCCGTTTCGTCTACCGCCGCTGGAGGAATGAGAATATCGCCTTTTTCATCCTTTCGCAGCGCATGTTCCCTCCCGTGGCCCTGGCCATGCCTTTCTTTGTTCTCTTCAACACCCTGGGGCTTCTCGATAACGTTACAAGCCTCGTCATTGTTTACAGTGTCATGAACCTGCCCCTCGTGACCTGGATTGTGAAGGAGTTTTTTTCTGACCTTCCCAGGGAACTCGAGGAAGCGGCGATGGTCGATGGGTGCTCTCGCTGGAGGGCGCTTTTTTCGGTGGTCATCCCCCTTGCCGTTCCGGGTATTGCGGTGTCTTTCCTTTTCTCCTTCATTTTTGCCTGGAACGAATTCCTCGTGGCGCTGACCCTGACGTTTGAAAATGCTAAGACCCTTCCTCTCCAGATGGCTGGGCTCACCACGCTTCGGGGCCCTCAGTACTGGGACATTGCGGCGAGCTCCCTGGTCATCATCATCCCCCCTCTTCTTGTGACTATCTTTGCCAATCGGTACATTATCCGCGGGCTGTCCCTTGGTGCAGTAAAGGAGTGAGTGCGATGGAAAGAGTAGAGCAGAAAATTCATCGAGTTCGAACTGCCCTGAAAGAGCGGAGGGAAGCGGACCGGGTTCCCCTCACGGACTTCTACTGGAGCGGGTTTCTCAAGCGGTGGCGAGAGGCTTTCAATCTCCCAGAGGATACAGATATCTACGAGTACTACGACCTCGATGTGAAGGTCATTTCGCCGAACATGGATCCGAAGATTGAAAGCTGTGTCATCCTTGAGCGAACGGAGGACTACGTAGTCTTCCGGAGCGGCTTCGGGTGCACGGTGAAGAAAGTCTTTTCGGCCCCCATGCCGATGTTCCTCGATTTCTCGGTCAAGAGCGCCGATGATTTCGCCTCGTTCACCTTCGATGACCCCCGGGACGATCGGCGGTACTTTGAGAAACGTTGCGACATCATCAACTGTGGGGATAGCTTTGGGGAGTTGCCGAGTTTCGTCGAGGACGTTGAGCGCAACAGGGGTACATTCTGCCTTTTCGGTTCCATCTGTGAACCCTATGAGGCGATGTGGCGGATTCGGGGGACAGAGGGGCTTCTCATGGACCTTGTGCTTGAGAAAAACAAGGTGCAGGCTTTTGCCGAGCGGGTTACGGATTTCATGCTTGGGATTGCGGAGCGAGAGATCGAGCTCGCTCCCCTTACCGGGATGGTCATCTGGGGAGACGTGGCGTATGATAAGGGGATGTTTTTCTCTCCCAGGCTCTGGAGGGAGATCTTCTTCCCCTGCGTGAAGAGACTGTGCGATTTCCTCCACCGCCACGGACTCATCGTCGTATACCATGGTTGCGGGCGAAGCCTTGATATCTTCCCCGATCTCATTGAAGCAGGGATTGACGTGTACAATCCTCTGGAGGCCAAGGCAGGAATGGACCCGGTGGAGCTGAAGAAGCAGTATGGAGACCGGGTGTCGTTCTTCGGCGGTCTTGACAGCCGAATTCTCGGGTACGGGACCTGGGAGGATATCGAAAGGGAAGCGCTCTACAAGCTCCAGGCGGCAGTGGGGGGAGGGTACATGCCCGCCTCAGACCATTCGGTGGCGAGTAACGTTGACCCCCTGCTTTACGACCGGCTCATTCGCCTTTTGAAAGAACGGGGCACTTATCCTCTGCGGCTTTCGTGATAGGCAATGACGACCATTTACGACGTTGCGAAGAAAGCCGGGGTTTCTCCTGCCACGGTTTCCCGGGCTTTAAGTGGTGCCAAGGGTGTGAGCGAGGCCACACGGAAGAAAGTCCTGGCCGTTGCTCAGGAACTCCAGTACTCGCCGAATTACATCGCCCGGAGCCTCAAGAAGCGACAGACGAACACCATTGCCCTCATCATTTCCGACATCACCAACCCCTTCTTCACCACTCTGGCCCGGGGGGTTGAGGACAGGGCTTCAGAATACGGTTTCAACACCATTTTCTGCAACACCGATGAGGACCCCAGGATTGAGGCCGCCTATGTGGAGCTCATGCTTCGGCGCCAGGTTGACGGCCTGCTCATTTCAAGCTGCAGTAACGGGGAATCCCTTGAGGTTCTCTTCCGGAAAAACGTTCCGGTTGTTCTTGTGGACCGCAGGGTTCCCCGTTCTCGCTGGGACTACGTGGTCGGAGACAGCGAATACGGTGCATACGCTCTCACCCGGCATCTCCTTGAAGTTCACGGAAAGCGGAGGATAGCCATCATTTCCGGCCCCCTCACCCTCTCCACAAGTCGGGAACGGATTGAAGGGTACCGAAGGGCGTTGCGGGAGGCGGGTATTACCCCTTGCGAAGAGCACATCCGTGCTGGGGCATACAAAGAAGAATTCGGGTACCAGGCCGCACGGGAACTCTTGGTGGGGAAACACCCGGTTGAAGCGGTATTTGCTGGGAACAACGTCATCGCTGTCGGGGTCATTCGGGCAGCCCGGGAGCTTGGAGTGCGGGTACCGGAAGACCTTGCCCTGGTTACCTTTGATGACTTTGACCTCGCTTCGGCGCTGTTCCCATTTCTCACTGCTGCTAAACAACCGGCCTATACGATTGGAACACTGGCTGTGGAAATGCTCCTTGAACGCATTCGGGGGGAGAACATTCGGGAGCGTCGAGAGGTTGTCCTGCGACCGGAAATCATCATCCGAAAATCCTGCGGATGTCCGTGAGGGAGGCGATACGATGCGCCGTTTTGGTATGGTCATTCGGCTCAAGCCCGATAAAGTTGAGGAGTACAAAGAACTCCACCGGAATGTCTGGCCAGAAGTACTGAAAACGATTAAAGAGTGCAACATCCAGAATTACACCATCTTCTACAAAGACGGGTATCTCTTCAGCTACTATGAGTACACCGGGGAGAACTACGAGGAGGATATGAAGAAAATGGCCGAAGACCCCATCACCCAGAAGTGGTGGGCTCTCTGCAAACCCTGCCAGGAACCCCTAAAGACCCGAAAAGAGGGGGAATGGTGGGCGGAGATGGAAGAGGTTTTCCACCTCGATTGAGGCTCTTTTCTTCTCAGTGCCCTTTGGGTGTTATGGTGTGCGCCGGTGAGAGCTTTCCTCCTGAGTCCACAGCAATTCTCTGATCGCCCCGGAGCCCGGGTCTTCCACAAGGTCGACAGGTTTCCGTCATCTCTTTGGGTACTTGGGGAGGAGATGGAACACATTCGGTAATTTTTAATTTATCCCCACGCACGGAACTGTGGTATAATGGTACCGTGAACGTTAACGGCCATGACGCCCAGGAAACGCCCAACCATTAAGGATATCGCCCTAGCTTCGGGGTTTTCCATCGGGACGGTGGATCGGGCCCTGCACGGGCGGAAGGGTATCAGCGCTGGGACGCGGGAGAGGATCCTGGCCACCGCCCGGAGTATGGGGTATGAACCCAACAGGGTGGCGAGCGCGCTCACTCGAAGGAAACCCATTGTCCTTGCTGCGCTCTTCCCCCGGGAACTCCATTACTTCTACGACGATGTTCGTCGGGGTTTCTACGACGCTGTGGCCCAGCTTCGGGATTTCAAGGTGTTGCCCCTTGTTCGGGAAATCGAAACCCTGGGGAAGGGTGAGGAAGAAGCGCTGGAAAACCTTTTGAGGGAACGGATTGATGGTCTCGTCCTTGTTCCGGGACACCGGAGCCGGCTCAACGCCTTCATTAACCGTTTTGTGGAGAAAAGTGTCCCCGTGGTCACGGTCTCAACCGATGCTCCAGGAAGCAGCCGCCTGAGCGCCGTATACGTGGATCCCTGGAAAAACGGGGAACTTGCGGGGGAACTCATGGCGCATTTCCTTGGGGGAAAGGGTCCTGTGGCCATCATGGTTGGGTCGCTGGACATCGAGGACCACTTTCAGAAAGTCCAGGGGTTCCTCTCCTCCTGGACTCGCTTTGCCCGAGGACCAGAGCCGAAAGTCTTTGAAAATGAAGAGGACGAGCGACGAGCCTATGAGGCCACTGCTTGTGTCCTTGAAGAACATCCTGACCTTCAGGGGATTTACGTGGCAACGGCAAACTCTCCTGCGGTCTGCCGTGCGCTCGAGGACAGTGGCTTTGCGGGACAGGTGAGGGTCATCGCCACTGACCTTTTTGGAGAGATGCGACCATACCTTGAGAAGGGGGTGATCCATGCCACCATTTTGCAGAATCCGTACCGTCAGGGATTTGAGGCGGTCATTACGCTCTTTCGGTTTCTTGTGGAGGGAGTTGTTCCGCCACCGTGCCGGTATCTTGAGCCTGTGGTGGTGATGCGGAGCAACATGGGATTCTACATCCCCTCAAAGGAGGAGGAGAAAGGATGAGCAAGGGAATAGTGGCTGGTCTTGCGGGTGTTCTGGTGTTCCTTTTTGCCTCGGTCGCCTGTGCTGTGACCCTCGTCGTCTGGTCCTCTCCGGATAACGCCGATGCGCTCCACGAGCTTGCCCAGAACTTCATGCAGAAGAACCCTGACGTCCAGATTGAAATCACCCCGCTCTCCTGGGAGGTGCTCTACCCGAGGATTCTGCAAGACCTCACGAGTGGTGCAGGGTCTTTTGACGTCACCACCTGGGACCTCATGACGGCTGGAGCCATTGCTCCCGGGATGCTTGACCTTGAGGCTTTCGCAAAAGAGCATCCGGAGCTTGTGGATCCGAACTTTGACGACGAGGACTTCATCCCCACGGCAAAGTACGTCTACGGCTACTGGAAGGACAAGCGCATCGGATACCCGTTCTACGGTGCCGCAATGTTCTTCTTCTACCGGAAGGACCTCTTCAGTGACCCTGCGCTTCAGGCAAAATTCAAGGCGGAATACGGCAGAGACCTGGCTGTCCCGAAGACCTGGGAAGAGGCCAAAGAGGTGGCGAAGTTCTTCACGAAGAAATTCAACCCCGATTCCCCCACGGAATACGGTATCGCCCTGATGCTCCCTCGAACCCACACCCTCTTCTACATGTACCTCAACTTCTTCGGACCGTACCGGAGGAGTCCCGAGGGCATTGCGAAGTTCGGGAAAGTCGACCTCGACTGGGGTGACTACTTCACCGCCGATGGACTTCCGGCCTTCAACTCTGAAGAAGGCGTTCGAGCACTCCAGGACATGATCGACCTCATGCAGTACGCTCCGGACCCACTCGGTTCTGACTACGGAGAGACCCTGGAGGCCTTTGGGAAGGGTATGGTGGCCATGGTGCCCCAGTGGACGGCGTGTCTTGCAAGCTGGAAGGAATCGCCGCTACTACAGCCTTTTGAGGAAAAGGTCGGTGTTGCGGTCATGCCCGGTGGGGCACCGGTGAGCGGTGGATGGGGCCTTGGGATTAACGCGGCTTCAAAGAACAAAGAAGTGGCTTTCCGCTTCATCCAGTACGCGACGAGCAAAGAGGGTGACAAAATCCAGTGGCTCAAGTACCGCATTGGTCCGACCCGGAAATCCGTGGTGGAAGACCCGGAAGTCCTTGCCGACTCTCCGTGGCTCAAAGAGGCCTACATTGCGTCTCTTGACGGTGCTTCCCACCGTCCCCGGATTCCTGAAGAACCTCGCCTTGAAGATATCCTCGTTGGGACGCTCTCTGAAGTTCTCCTTGGACAGCAACCGAACTCCATTGAAACGCTGAACCTCGTGGCTGATGAGTGGAAAAAAATTCTCGGGAAATGAACGAGGGCGAGGGGCGCTCGAGCGCCCCTCGCTTTTTGGGTGATTTCCATGCTTGCGCGAAGACGAATGCAACGTGTGGGTTTTCTCATGGTTCTCCCTCTCCTTGCAGTTCTCCTTGGTCTTACGATGTACCCCTTTGGGTACATGGTGTACATGTCCTTTTTCCGGTACTCCCTGGCGTCATGGGAACAACCGCAGTTCATCGGTTTTTCGAATTATCTGGACATTTTTCGGGACCGTACCGCAACGTCGAGCGTGAGTTTCACGCTCCTCATTCTTGCTGTGGCGGTGCCTCTGGAAATGCTCCTTGGCCTTGGGGTCGCCTTTCTCCTTCGAGATACTTTTGGGGAGCGGGTGTTCCGAAGTGTTCTCCTCATCCCCATGATGGTGCCGGCAGTGGTGGCAGGGATTGCCTGGAAGATGCTCTACAACTTCGAATTCGGTCCGGTGAACTACTTTCTCTCCCTTTTGGGGATTCCCAAAATTTCCTGGCTCGGGACGCAGTTCTTTTCACGCCTTGGAGTTATTCTGATTGACGTGTGGCAGTGGACCCCGTTTGTCTTCCTCGTCCTCTACGCAGGGTTGCAATCCCTTCCCCGGGATGTTGTGGAGGCAAGTTTCGTCGACGGGGCGAGCGGCTTTTCGGCCTTCCGGTACATCGAATTCCCCCTTCTGCGTCCCCTCCTTTTTGTGGTGCTCATCATCAGGGTCATCGATGCCCTGAAGATTTTCGACATCGTCTACATGGTGACCTTTGGGGGCCCCGGCTCGAGCACGCATTCCTATAGCTTTTACATCTACAAGGTCGGCGTATCCTTCGGCTGGGATATTGGGTACGCTTCGGCTCTGAGCGTTCTTTTACTTCTTGCCGTATCACTCCTTGTGAATCTCCTTATCCGGATGCTCCGGTTGCGGGAGACACTGGAGCTATAGGAGGAAGGACCATGCGGTGGGTGAAAGGGATCGTGAAGGGAGTGCTTGTGGCCCTGGTACTCTTTTTCTTCCTCTTCCCGGTGTACTGGTTGGTGACGACTGCCTTCAAGAAGAGCGAGGAGTGGTTCACCTGGCCTCCGACGTTCTGGCCTTCTTCGTGGACGTTGGGGAACTTCATGGGCGTGGAGGGAGGGTTCTTTGGAAGCGCCACCACGGCCATCGCCACCATTACCCCGTACCTGCGGAATAGCATCGTGGTGGCCCTTTTTGTGGCCCTGCTTTCAACGGTCATTTCTGCCCTTGCGGCGTATGCGGTGTCACGCTTCAAAATCGGGGGGATGCGTTTTGTCTCCTGGATCATTTCCATCCGCATGCTCCCGCCCATTGCCTCGGCACTGCCACTCTATGTGATTTTCTCTCGCCTTCGGCTCATCAACACCTGGTGGGCACTCATCCTGGCCCATCTTGTCATCACCACGCCTTTCAGCACCTGGATTCTCATCACGTTCTTCAATGAAATCCCCAGGGAACTCGATGAAGCTGCGTTTGTGGATGGAGCAGGAGTGGGGCAGAGCTTCTTTTCGGTGATTCTCCCCCTTGCCGCTCCTGGCCTTGCAGCGGTGGCGACGCTCTCCTTCATTCAGAGCTGGGGTGAGTTCCTCCTGAGCCTCGTCCTCACGACGGGCAAGGAGGCCCAGACCCTGCCCCTTTACCTCGGGCGTTTCATCACCGGCTGGCGTATTGCCTGGGGACCGCTTGCGGCGGCGGGGATTGTCACCATGCTGCCCGTTGTGGTCTTCTCCCTTCTTGCTCAGCGCTACCTTGTGCGTGGCCTCACCTTTGGGGCAGTAAAGGGATGAAAGGAGGAGGTACTGTGACCTCTCGAGAGCGGGTACTGAAAACCCTTTCGCATGAGGAGCCGGATAAGCTTCCCCTTGACCTCGGGGCGACTCTGGTGACCGGAATCCACGTCTCGAGCCTCCACAAACTCAAGGTGGCCCTGGGGCTCATCCGTCCTGAGGATCCGGTGAAGGTCATCGATCCTTTCCAGATGCTTGGGGAAGTGGATGATGACCTCCGGAAGGTCCTTGGTATTGATACGGTTCCTTTGATGTCCCGGGAGAACTTTTTCGGCTTCCGAAACGAGAACTGGAAGCCCTGGAAGTTCTTCGACGGGACACCCCTTCTTGTGCCGGAGAAGTTCAACACCGTACCGGATGCCGAAGGGAACATCTACCAGTACCCCAGGGGAGACACATCCTGTGCGCCGTGCGCGAAAATGCCCAGGGGGGGATTCTACCACGATGCCCTCATTCGCCAGAAACCCATTGATGAGAGGCATCTTCGGGTTGAAGACCAGATTGAAGAGTACACCCTTCTTGCCGACGAGGACCTCCGTTACTACGAGGAAGAAGCACAGAGGCTCTATGAGGAAACCGATTACGCCATCGTCTTTTCTGGGGTTCCGGGGACGAACCTCGGGGATATTGCCTTCGTTCCCGGTCTTGCCCTCAAGGACCCCAAGGGTATCCGGGACGTGGAGGAGTGGTACGTGTCTTTAGTGACCCGCCAGTCCTTCCTCCAAGAGGTCTTTGCCCGGATGACCGAGATAGGCCTCAAGAACCTCGAGATGCTCCACCAGGCAGTAGGCGAGCGAATCCAGGTCATCGTGATTTCCGGGACCGACTTTGGGTCGCAACACGGTCCGTTCATCGCTCCAGAACTCTACCGGAGACTCTTCAAACCCTTCCACACGAAGGTGAACGCCTGGGTTCATGAGCACACGACCTGGAAGACTTTCATCCACACCTGTGGCTCGGTGTACGAGCTTCTTCCGGACCTCAGAGAAGCAGGCTTTGACATTCTCAACCCGGTGCAGATTTCTGCCGCTTCCATGGACCCAGAGACCCTCAAGCGGGAATTCGGTGACCATTTCACCTTCTGGGGAGGGGGAGTGAACACGCAGCGCACCCTCCCCTTCGGGACGCCTGAGGAGGTCCGGGAGGAAGTCCGGAGGCTCATCGAGATTTTCGGGAAAGGCGGTGGTTTTGTGTTCGCTACAGTCCACAACATCCAGGCGAATATCCCGGTGGAGAACCTCCTGGCGCTCTTTGAGACCGTCAACGAGTACCGGTAGGGCTACCCTCTGGGGATGTGAGGGAGAGCCTAGCGGCCTTTGCTTTCAGTTCCTCGAGGGGCATATCGAGGACGGCGGCAGCCTTCTCAAGGTCGAAGGCGAAGGCTTCAAGGACCTGGGCGATGTACTCTTCCTCAACCTCTTTGAGGGTTTTCCACCGCTCGGGTTTTGGGGCCTCGAAAATCTGCAGGTCGTCAACCCCGATGACGTCGTCCTGAGTGAGGATGATGGCCCGCTCCAGGACGTTGTCGAGTTCCCGGATGTTCCCCGGCCAGTGGTATTTTCGCAGAATCCTCATGGCCTGAGGGGAAATACCCCGGATTTTCTTGTGGAGTTTCCGGCAGTGCCGGGCAATGAGGAAATCACAGAGGAGAGGCAGATCCTCTTTCCGTTCCCGGAGAGGTGGGAGGTATATGGGGATGACGTTGAGCCGGTAGTAGAGGTCTTCCCGGAAGGTTCCCTCCCGGACGGCCTTTTTCAGGTCGCGGTTCGTAGCAGCAATGATGCGGACGTCAACGGTGATAGGTGTGGTGCCTCCGACCCGCTCGAAAGTCTTCTCTTGCAGAACCCGCAGGAGTTTCACCTGCATGGCAGGGCTCATTTCCCCAATTTCATCGAGGAAGATCGTCCCTCCATCGGCAAGCTCGAATTTCCCTGGTTTTCTCGTGTAAGCGCCGGTGAAGGCCCCTTTCTCGTGACCGAAGAGCTCGCTTTCAAGGAGTGTCTCGGTGATGGCACCGCAGTTGACCACCACGAAAGGCTTATCCCTGCGGTTACTCTGGTAATGGATAGAGCGGGCGAGGAGTTCTTTCCCCGTTCCGCTTTCTCCGCAGATGAGGACCGTGGCGTCGGTTTTGGCCACAAGCTGCGCCACCCTCATGACTTCCTTCATTTTAGGAGATTCTCCAATGACCCCTTCGAAGTGGAATTCTTCCTGGATCTCGGAGAGGAGGTACTCCTTCTCTCGCCGGAGCTGTTCAACTTCTAAAGCCCGGGCAACGGCATTCCGGAGTTCCTCGAGTTTGAAAGGCTTCGTGATGAAATCATAGGCACCGAACTTCAAGGCCTCTACAGCATTATCCACGCTCCCGTAGGCGGTGATGACGATGACGGGAACCGCGGGGTCTTCCTTTTTGATCTCCTGGAGGACGTCGAGGCCATTCATTTCGGGCATGCGCAGGTCAAGGAGGACAAGGTCGAAGTCTAAAGAGCGGAATTTCTCAAGGGCCTCTTTTCCAGTATAGGCCTTTTCAACAAGCATTCCATCGGCCCGGAGCATTTCTTCGAGCATTTCTGCCATCAGACGTTCATCATCGGCCACAAGAACCCGGAACACTGGCATGGCACATCCCCCTGTGTTCTATATAACCACCCCTACGGGAGGAATGCAAGGGGTATAAAGAAAAGGGAGTTTGCGCTACTTGCAAGGTGGTGGGAGTCATTGGACTGGGTCCAGAAGCAAAAATTGTGCTACAGGTCTTGACGGGGAGGAGGGGAGGGTGTACAATGGCTCAAGAAAATTAACTCTTTTATGAAACTTTGAGGTGGTTTCCATGCGGCGTGTATCGGGTAAGTTCTCCCTGCGAGAACTCGCGTTAACCTTATGGAATGAGGGAAGAAGACCGATCGTTCCCCTCATGGGCTATCCAGGGTTGCAATTGACGAAGACGAATATTAAACAAAATCAATTTAATCATCTGGTGCAGTTCCAGACCTTAAGCAGGCTCTACGACCGTTTCCATCCTGACGCTATGTTCTTCCTCATGGACCTTTCGGTCGAGGCCAGTGCCTTGGGGCTTCCCGTCCGCTTTCCTCTCGATGATACGCCATCCGTTGAGGCCCATCCGGTGAAGACCCTTGAGGATCTTGAGCCTTTCAGGAGAATCGATATCCTGGGGGATGGGAGGGTCATGGTGTACCTTGAGACCTTGAGGCACATGCGGGCGGCTTTTCCCTGCCCTGTGGGGGCATACGTCATCGGTCCCCTCACGCTTGCCGGATTGCTTGCCGGAGCGAATGAGCTTGCCATGCAGAGTATCCTTGATGAGTCGTTCTTCCAGGGGGTTCTTGAGTTTTCTTACGGAGTGGTCCTCCGTTACGCTCAGGCTCTGCAGGAGGCGGGAGCCGACACCATTATGGTCCTCGAGCCCACAGCGGTCATCTTTGGTCCAGAGGCGTTCCGGAAGCATCTGGCCCCGCTGTATAGGGAGCTCGTAGGGATTCTCGACGACGTTGAAGTTATCCTCCATGTGTGCGGCAACACCCACCATCTCGTCCCCGAGATGCGGCGCTGTGGCGTGGTCGGCCTAAGTCTTGATAGCGTTGTGGACCTCCCCAGGGTGGCCCGGGATGGGGAGGGACTGCTCCTTCTTGGGAACGTAAGCCCCGTGGCCATGCTCTCTGAGGCACCGGAGCACATCTACCGGGTAACGTATGAACTCCTTGAGGGAATGAACGATTACCCGTATTTTATCCTGAGCACAGGCTGCGACCTTCCCCAAGACGTTCCCCTGGAGAACATTGAGGCCTTTTTCCAGGCAGGTCGGGACTGGAGGGCGAAGAGACAACGGAAGGAGACCGAGATTTTCGCGAGATAGAGGTCCGAAGGGCTTCGAAAACGGCAGAGGACCAGGCAGCGTTCTTTCGCCTCCTTGAGCTTTCCGGAGGGAGGGTTTTCGAGCGGCTCTTTGGTCCCCGGTGGCGCAGGGTTTTCAAGCGGTGCTTTGAGGATGAGCGGAACCTCTTCAGCGCTCCCCATGTCCTGGTTCTTGGAAAGGATGAAATCCTGGGGATGGCGCTTGGGTGGAGCAGCGGCACAAGGAGGGCAAAGGGGCTCCACACTGTCTTGCAGCTTGCCCCTTTTGTGCTCCCTCGCCTCCTCTCGCCTTTTCTCTTTGAACTCTTTCACATGAAGGTTCCCCAGGACGCCTACTACCTGAGTAACATCGCCATTTTCCCTCCCCATCAGGGGAGGGGCCTTGGGAGTTTCCTGCTCCAGGTGGTGGAAAAGGAGGCTCAAAACTCAGGAGATTCCTGGCTTGTTCTCGATGTCGAGCGGGAGAACGTCAGGGCGCTGACCTTCTATCTCCGGAACGGTTACGAGGTGCTCCGGGGGTTCCCCTCCTTTGTGCGGTTGAGGAAAGCCTGGGGGAACCCCCCGTTTGTCCTTTAGGGAATGAGCGTGAGGATCTGCTTGGCCTGCTTGGGGTACCTGGCGATGAAACGGAGCTCGTCCTCCACAAGGGGTTTCTGCTTTTCGACATTGGCAAAACGCACGAGCTCAAGGATTTCCCGGGCCTCTTCCTCGTCTTTGAACTCGATTTCCAGTTTCTCGTAGACGTTGCGGAATCCTTTGATGCCGCTATATTCGCCCACGACGATTTGCCTTCCAGTCTCGATGATTTCCGGTTCTCCCCGGCCGAGCTCCTCAAAGTCGTAGAGTTCGTAGTTCTTTCGGTCTTTCAGCACCCCGTCGGCGTGGATGCCTGAAGAGTGGGCGAAGGCGTTGGCTCCGACTCCGGGCTGGGTGATGGGGATCGGTACCTTAAAGGCGTATGAGGCGTACTTACAGGTCTTCCAGGCCGCTTTGAGGTTGATCCGCTCGTCAAGCTGGTACTTCCCTTCAATGCCGCTTGCGTACTTTATGGCTAAGATGACCGAAACGAGATCGGCGTTTCCTGCGCGCTCACCCACCCCGTTGATGGTGGTGTTGATGAAGGCGTCCACTCCGGCGTCGATTGCCGCCTTGGCACCGGCCACAGAGTTCGCCACGGCCATGCCGAGGTCGTTGTGGCAGTGGAGTTCGATGGGCATTCTGGTTTTCTCGGCGATGTACTTCACCCGCTCGTAGATGGTGAAGGGGCTGTCGTAGCCTAAGGTATCGCAGTAGCGGAAGCGCTCGGCCCCGGCTTCCTTCCCCGCAAGGGCGAAATCCACGAGGTACTCAAGGTCAGTCCGGGAGGCGTCTTCGGCGTTGACGCCGATGCCGATGGCGCCAAAGCTCTTTGCCGCCTGGACAGCCTCGACCATCATGTTGATGACCTCTTCCCGGGTCTTGTTGAGTTTCCCCTTGAGCATCTGGTCGGAGGTAGAGATGGAGAGGTTAAGGTACTTGAGCTTGGGGACGAGTCTATACGCCAGCTCCACGTCACCCTTTGTGGCCCGGAGCCAGCCGCTTAAGCGGATTGGGGCAATGACACCCATCTCTGCGAGTTCTAAGTTAGCGTTGAGGTAATTGGTTTCGTGGCGGGTGGTGGGGAAACCGAACTCGCTCTGGAAAACTCCCATCTCGTTGAGGTAGAGGTTCACCATGGTCTTTTCGATTTTCGCCAGTCCCAGTCTTGCCGTCTGCACCCCATCGCGGTTCGTCACGTCGATGATATAGATTTTCGGCACGCAACACACCTCCTATGCTATGCGCTGCAAAAAGCTCTTGAGCCGCTCCATCCCCGCTTCTATGGCCTTCTCGGAAATCGCGTAGGAGAAGCGGAGGTACCCTTCCATACCGAAAGCGCTCCCAGGAACACAGGCAATATGGGCTTTTTCAAGCAGGAGCTCTGCCAGGCGCTCTGAGGTCCCGATGGGCTCTCCGGCGAAACGCCCACTGCAGTACCTTGAGAAGTCGACGAAGACGTAGAAAGCTCCCTGAGGGATGGGAAAAGAGATTTCGGGAATCTCGGAGAGGTGAGAGAGCATGAGTTTTCGCCGGGTGTTGAACGCTTCCACCATGTCCCGGATGACCGAGGATGGAGCACGCAGGGCAGCAAGTGCCGCCTTCTGGCTTATGGACGTGGGGTTGGAGGTCATGTGGTCCTGGAGACGTGCCATCCCCTCGATCACCTCCCGGGGGCCAGCGGCGTACCCGATACGCCAGCCGGTCATGGAAAAGGTCTTGGAGACCCCGTTGATGACCACCGTTCGCTCTTTCATCCCCGGGAAGGTGGCAATGCTTCGGGGAAAGGGAACTTCGTACACCAGGTGCTCGTAGATTTCGTCGGAGATGACGAAGAGGTCGCGTTCTACGGCAATGCGGGCAATCTGCGCAAGCGTTTCCTCCGAAAGCACCACGCCTGTAGGGTTTGCGGGATTGTTAAGGATGAGAAGACGGGTTCTTGGAGTAATGGCTCGCTCCAGGGCGTTGAGGTCCAGCGCGAGAGAGGATTGCTCACACTCCACGAAAATCGGCTTGCCCCCCGCCAGCCGGATCTGCTCTAAGTAGGTCACCCAGTACGGGACAGGGAGAAGCACCTCGTCCCCGGCCTCACAGAGGGTCATGATGGCGTTGTAGAGCGAGTGCTTGGCCCCGCAGGAGACGATGACCTCCTGAGGAGAGTAGGAGAGGCCGTTTTCCCGCCGCAGTTTCTCACAGATGGCTTCCCGAAGCTCGGGAATACCCGGAGTGGCGGTGTATTTGGTAAAGCCACTGTCGATGGCTTTCTTCGCTTCCTCTTTGATGAACCCGGGAGTGTCAAAGTCCGGTTCTCCCGCACTGAAGGAAATCACGTCAATTCCCTGGCGTTTCATGGCCTGGGCCTTTGCCGAGATGGAGAGCGTGGCCGAAGGAGCAATGTTCCGCACTCGCTGCGCCAGACGGATGCTCCTCTGGTCCTCCATGGAATTTCCCCCCTCTGGGTATGGCTGCGCTTTTGCCTCGTCCTGAGTTGCGTTCTCGGGCTTGAGAGGATATACTCTAAGGCGTGCGGTTTTGCTTTTTCTTATAGAGGAGGAGAAGGAAAAAGTCAAGAGAGGAGGGAAAGTTTTATGAAGATCGGCGTTTTTCTGGTGCTCTTTCAGAACGAACCCCTGGAGAAAGCTCTGGACTACGTGAAGGCGCAGGGCGTGGAAGCGGTGGAGATCGGTACCGGAGGGTACCCCGGGAATGCCCACTGTAATCCCAGGGAACTTCTGGAAGATCCGGGGAAACTCGCCCGCTTCAAGGAGGCGGTGGAGTCCCGGGGGCTTGAAGTGAGCGCTCTGAGCTGTCACGGGAATCCGCTCCACCCGAATCCTGAAATCGCCAAAAAGCACCATGACGATTTCGAGGCCAGTGTCCTTCTTGCTGAGAAACTCGGGGTCCAGAACGTCATCACCTTCTCAGGGTGTCCCGGGGACTCAGAAAACGCGAAGTACCCGAACTGGGTGACCTGTCCCTGGCCCTCGGATTTCCTGGAAGTCCTCAAGTGGCAGTGGGAGGAAAAGCTCATCCCTTACTGGAAGAAGGCTGGACAGTTCGCCAAAGATCACGGGGTTCGGGTATGCCTTGAGATGCACCCGGGCTTTTGCGTGTACAATCCTGAAACCCTCCTCAGGCTCCGGGAGGCGGTGGGTGAAGTCATCGGGGCGAACTTCGACCCAAGCCACCTCTTCTGGCAGGGCATTGACCCGATTTTTGCCCTGCGAAAACTCGAGGGCGCGGTGTACCACGTCCACGCCAAGGACACGAAAATCGACCCGGTCAATAGCCTCGTCAACGGTAACCTCGACACCAAGGTGTACACCGAGGAAATCAAGCGCTCCTGGATTTTCCGCACCGTCGGATACGGGCATGATTTTGGCTTCTGGAAGGACTTCGTGAGTACCCTGCGGCTCATCGGGTACGATGGCGTCCTCTCCATAGAGCACGAGGATTCCCTGATGTCGGGGAAGGAGGGGTTTGAGAAGGCGGTGGCCTTCCTCAAGGAAGTCGTCATCCGCGAAAAGATTGGTCAGGCCTGGTGGGTGTAGGAAAAGGGGGCCTCTGGCCCCCTTTTCCCGGAAGGAGGAAGGGGAGTGCGGTTTCTCTCCTACACCAAAAGAGTTCTCCCCTGTGGCGCGCGGGTGGTCTTCCGCCGCATGGACTCTCCCCTTGTGGCGGTGAACCTCTGGGTGCGGGCAGGGGTAAAAGACGAGGAGCCAGAGAAGAATGGGATTTCCCATTTCTTCGAGCACATGGTCTTCAAGGGGACGGTCCATTTCCCGGGGCTTTTGCTCTCCCGACGAGTACAGGCCCTTGGGGGGACACTGAATGCCGGGACGTCCCTTGATACTACCGATTTCTACCTCGTTGTCCCCCGGGAGTTCTGGAAGGAGGCCCTGGCGCTTGAGATGGAACTCGTCACCCAGCCGCTCTTTGACCCTGAGGACATCGAGCGGGAGAAGATGGTGGTCATCCAGGAGATTCACCTTGACGAGGACGATCCTGAGGAACGCCTGGCACGCCTCCTATACGAGCGAGTCTTCTCCGATACTCCTTATGGCCTCCCCATTCTGGGGCGAGAGGAAACGGTGCGGCTGTTCACCCGGGAGGACCTTCTGCGACACCGGGAACGCTTTTACCACCCGGCCAACATGGTCCTCGCGGTGAGTGGAGATCTGCAGGAAGGGGAGCTCTTTGCCTTCTCGGAGGAACTCTTTGGTTCTTTCCCAGTCCCCCGGGAACTCGATGCCCCGCTTTTTCCTCCGTTACCTTCCCCAGAACGGCAGATTGTGGAATGCGTCATGGATGTCCGGAGGTTCTACGGGGTTATCGGATTTCTCTGCGGAGGGATTAAAAGCGACGACTTCTACCTCCTGCGACTGCTTTCTCTGGTCATGGGTGATGGGCTGGGTTCCCGGCTCAACGTGGCGCTTCGGGAAGAACGGCAGATTGTGGACACCATCCACACGACGTACTCGTACTACGAACACGCCGGGATCTTCGCTATCTTCTTCACCTTCTCCCAGGGAAGTCTTGAGGAAATCGAGGAGGCCATCCGCGGGGAATTCACGAGGCTTACCTATTTTGTGCCCACCGATGAAGAGCTGGAACGGGCCAAAAACCTCTTAAAAAGCGGCTTTTTCAGTGCTACCGAAACGACTCTCGGGAGCGCCGAGCTTCTGGGGCGCCTTGACACCATCGATAGCATTGACCGGAGCCTCCGGGCGCTTTTTGAGATCGAGCGGGTGAAACCGCAGGACCTTGTGGAGGTGGCCCGAAGGTATGTGGACTTTGAGCGAGGAACCTCAATCCTCATCAAGCCAGGTGAGTGAAGTGGACACTGGGACCTTCAAGGTGGAAAAGCTGGTCTTCAAGAACGGCCTGGTGCTCCTTTTCATCCCCAGAGAGAGCGAACTCGTGGTGTTCCACCTCCTCCTTGGTCTTGGGAATATCTTCGAGAAGGAGGAGGAGCGAGGGATATCGGCCCTCATGCAGGAGACGCTCCTTAAGGGCACGAAAAGGCGCAGTGGCGTTGAATTCAGCCGGGCGGTGGAGCGCCTTGGAGCGACGATCCAGAGTTCCTCGAACTATTTTACAGGGAAGGTAGTGATGGAGGGTCCTGCTGAGGTAGCCGAAGACCTTCTTGGGCTCTTTCTTGAAGCCGTGAAGGCTCCAGCCTTTCTCCCTGAGGAGGTTGAGAAGGAGAGACGTTTCCTGATCGATCTTCTCCGTTCTCTAGATGATGACCCTCTGAAGGCAGCCATGCTCCGCTTCAAGCGAGCTTTCTTTGGTCGACACCCTTATGCCTTTCCGACCCTTGGGGAGGTGAGGAGTCTTGAGCGGATAACGCCTGAGGAGGTTATCGCCTGGTATGAACGAACTTTCGTGCCCAACAACATGGTGCTTGCTGTAGCGGGGAGGTTCGATAGAGAGAAAATCGCCAAGGTTCTTGAGCGGGAACTCGGGGAGATCATCCCCCGGGAATTTCCTTTCCCCCCAAAGGACAGGTTTTTCCCTGCCTCTTTGCGGATTGTGGATTGCAAGGAAGTCCGGGATAGCTGGGTGGTTCTGGGATTCCGGGCTCCGGGGCTTCTTGAGGTGAAGGAACGGGTTGCCTTTGAGGTGCTCAACAACGCCCTGGGCGGAGGGATGTATTCCCGGCTCTTCCTGCGTATCCGTGAAAGCCGGGGTCTGAGTTACCAGGTCGGTTCCATCTACGCGCCCCTCCTTGGGCCCTCGTTCCTCTGCGCGTACTGCGGTTTTGCGCCCTGCTATTTTGATACCGTGGTGAGCATTCTCCGGGAGGAATTCCGCAATCTCCTCAACCTGAAGGAGGAGGAGTTCAACGAGGCCAAAACCTACACGAGGGGTCTCTTTCTCCACAGTTTCGAGACCGTGGCCTCTCTGGCCTCGCTCTTTGCCTTTTACGAGCGGGTTGGGCTGGGATGGGAGTTCCCCTTCCAGTATGAAGCGTACCTCCGCGAACTCTCTCTGGAAGAGGCCAGGGCAATCTACCGGAAGTTCGTCGGTCAGGGAGAGTCGCTGGGGGCCATCATGCCAGTGGCATGAGGTTTTTCTTTCCTCCAGCCTGTATAGTTGTCTTTACCACATGGAGGGATGAAATATGAAAGCGACGCTTCTTCCGGTGTACTTTGCTTCGGGGATGGATGCGGAGTACCGGGAACAGGTGCTCCGACTCCGGGAATTCCTGAGAAATGAAGCGGAAATCATTGACCCGGTCCCAATAGGAAGCGAAGCCACCGGTGCGGACGCATTGCTTTTCCCCCAGATTCTGGGTGAGGCCTACAGAGCCGCAGGCGAATTGAAGAACATGCGCCTTCCCGTGCTCATCGTAACCTCCCCCTTCGGGACGATGAACATGTGGGACTGGGAGATTGTCACCTACCTCAAGGCCCAGGGGCTTTCAGTCTTTGCTCCGTATTCTCTTGAGCTTACAAAGACTATCGTCCGTGCTCTGGCGCTCAAGCGGCACGCCCGGGGGGCGAAGTTCTTGGTGTTCCAGGATAATCCCGGGGAGGGAATGCAGGCAGAGATTTTCAAGCGCTTTTTCTGGTGGGAGGAAGAGTGCCGGAAGAATATCGCCGAGATGTTTGGAATAGAGGTTGTGGTGAGGAGTTTTCGGGAGCTTGCGCAAAAAGCTCAGAGCATTCCCGATGCTGCGGCCAGCGCTGAATGGCAGCGATGGGACATCCCGGTTGCAGGGGTTCCGGAGCACGCCCTGTGGCGCGCGGTGAAGATGTACCTCGCCCTCCGCGAGGAGCTGGAAAAGCACGAGAACGTCCTTGGTATGGGCATCAACTGCCTCAACGAGTCCTTTTTCTCGGACACCACACCCTGCCTTGCCTGGGACATGCTCTTTGAGCGGTACGGCATCCTCTGGGCCTGTGAGGCTGATGTCCTGTCGCTTCTCACTGAGTGCCTGGTGTACTTCCCCTTTCGGGCTCCGGTGATGATGACCAACATCTATCCTTTCCTCATGGGTGAGGCGGCGCTGAGGCACGAGCGCATTGAGCGGTTTCCTGACGTCCCGGAACCTGAGCATCATGCGCTTCTCGCCCACTGCGGGTACTTTGGGGTTGTCCCCCGACCTTTCGCTCAGTCCTTCTGCGTTCGGCGGAAAGTCCTCCGCATTGTCGACGAGAACGCCATTGCCCTGGATGCCCGGCTTCCTGAGGGACCGGTGACACTTGTGAAGCTCCATCCTTCCTGTAAGAAAATGGTGGCTGCCTGGGGAAACCTTGAGGGATACGTCCAGTATCCGGGTTCAGACTGTGAGAACGGGGCGCTCCTTCGGGTTCGGGATGGATACAGGCTCGTTGAGGGGCTCTACTCGCACCACGTGTGCCTTCTTGGCGGCGCAAGGATGCCTGAACTCCGTTCTGTTGCCCGGGTGTTTGGTCTTGAGCTTGAAGAGCTCTGAGAAGCCCCAGGGCCTTAGAGGCCCTGGGGAGGGTGTTTCAAGCGTTATTCCAGGAAATCTCCACGTCCTGCTTTTTGAGCTCTCCCTCGCCCGTGATTTTCAGCCGCCGCACCTTTTTGGGGAAAAGGTCGAAGTAGTTGTCCTCAGGGGTGAACGAGGAGGGGAGTTCTACGTTCACGAACCAGGCAAAAACTGGTGAAACGAGTTCTATAAAGGTTTCGCCTTTTTCGAAGACGACGTCCCAGTCGACCCGGGCTTTTTCGAGTTTGAGGTCCTTGAAACGCACGAAGAAGCACCGTTCCCAGTCGAGCACCCGGTCTCCGTCAAGGAGCCTGGCCCAGAAGAAGACCTCAGAAGGCCTTGCTTTTGCAACTCCACAGGGGACCACGCCGACTTTCCGGGAGCTATTCGGAGGAATGTGGCAGGAGAGGTTCCCGGAGGTGATTTCCTGTCCGTCGAAGAATGCCAGGCCGTATTCCACAGCAAGGACAAGGGCTTCCGGCGTGTCGTTCACCACAAAAAGCTCCACAGCGTGTTCTCCCCGGCGTAGCGAAAGGTCCACGGGTTGGAAGGCTCGCCGAACGAAGTAGTAGCTCGGTTTCTTCCGGAGGTAGTAGTCAATGACCGTCCAGCCGATAGCACCCCAGCAGTCGCTGTACATCCAAAAGAGCGCCCCGGCGGTGAGGAATTTCCGTCTTCGCCAGTGCTCAAGGGCGAACTTCAGGGCTTCACCCTGGAGGAGCTGGGCACAACGGAGGTACTCCGGGAAGGAAAGGTTTTCCGGGTCTTTGACGAACTCCCGGAGCATTCCCCGGATGTTCTCCCGCTCGAAGACGTTGTTGTGGAACTGCCAGGAAGGGGAGTCAAGGAAGAGCTCCTCTTCGGGGATGAACTCCCGGAGGGACTCAAGGACTGGAGGCGCCAGAACGCCGAATTCGGAGATGAACTTCCCCCGGTCTCGGGCGTAGTTCTCGTAGTTCACCCGTTCCTTCAGGTCCTCAGTGAGGATGCTCACGTCCCAGGAGTGGCGGTCACCCTCATTCTCCGAGTTCGGGTCACTCCCCCCGTAGGGGCTTGAGGGCCAGAAGGGTCTTGTGGGGTCGAGGTCTTTGAGGAGGCGGGGCATGAGGATGTGGTAGATGTCGTAATCGGGGAATTCCAGGTCCTTCTTCCCGGTGATTTCCTTGTTCCGCTCGTGCAGCCACTGGAGCTCGTTGTTGCCACACCACAGGACAATGGCGGTTTCGTTCCGGAGTTGCTTCACGACTGCCCGGATTTCCCGCTCGACTTCCTGCAAGAATTCAGGGCTTTTGGGGTAGTAGGCGCAGGCGAACATGAAATCCTGCCAGACCATGATGCCGCAGCGGGCACAGTGTTCGTAGAAGAAGGAGTCTTCGTAGATTCCCCCACCCCAGACTCGGAACATGTTGCAGTGGGCTTTCTGGGCCTCTTCGATGAGCCTCTGGTATTTTTCCTTTGTGACTCGGGGGATGAGGGAATCCGCCGGAACCCAGTCTGCCCCCTTGCAGAAGATGGGTTCACCGTTAACGGTGAGGACGAAGGACTCCCCTTCGTCGCTTGAGAGGGGTTCCTGCCGGAGGGCAACCTCCCGAAGGCCCCAGACCTTTTCGAAGCGGTCGAGTTCCCGGCCCTCCTCATCAAGGAGGAGGAGAAGAACTCTGTAAAGGTGGGGCTCACCGAAGCCGTTCGGCCACCAGAGGCGAGGCGGAGCAACCTCAAGGGTCAGGGTGAAATTCGTAAGACCGGGATAGGCCCGGAGCGACTCGTCCGTTGAGGCCACGAGTTTCCTTCCTTCCTCCTCAAAAAGGAGCGCCCGAAGCCGGAGCCTCGGCTCACAGGCGAAATCCTTGGAGAAGTTCTCCACCGCGCCAGAAAGAGTGACCGTAGCGGATTTTCGGTCACAGGAGATACTCCCTCTCACAAAAACATCCCGGAGAGCGAACCCTTCAAAGAAGCACAGGGAAACGCTCCTCCAGATACCCACGTTTACCAGGCGAGGCGCCCAGTCCCAGGCGAAGGTGAACTGGGCTTTTCTCGCCCAGACTCGCCGGTAATCCTGCTCGGGGCTTCCTGCAGGATACGGCACGAAGGGTTTGTTCTGAATTCGCATGACGCCAGAATCAACCCGGACGACGAGGACGTTTTCGCTCTGGAGTTTCCCGGAAACATCAATGACAAGGGGGACGAACATGTTCTCGTGATGGGCGAGGTGTTCCCCGTTGAGGTACACGTCACAGTCGGTGTCGATGCCCTCGAACACAAGTTCAGCATGAAGCGTGAGCCACTCTCCGGGAACGGAGAACTTCCGGCGGTACCACCACTCTTTTTCCTCAACCCACTGGCAGAGTTTAGCGTTCTCGCCAAAGAGGGGTTCAGGGATTCTTCCTGCCCGAAGGAGATCAAGGTGCACCTCCCCGGGAACCAGGGCTTCCAGGGGGTCTGAAGGAACGTAATCCGGGCGGTATGCTTTCTTCTCTACCCCTTCACCGTACGGTAAGCCTTCGAGAATCCACGATCCGTCAAGAGTGAGCCTGTGCATACGCTGACCTCCTTCACGTTTTGAGGCTTCCAGCAAGAATACCCTGAATGATGAATTTCTGGAAAAAGGCAAAGAGCAGAAGGGGTGGCAAAATGCAGAGCACCGTTCCTGCAAGGAGCCCACCCCACTCCACCGTTGCTGCCCCGATGAAGCTGAAAAGCCCGACACTTGCCGTGCGTACCTCGTTGGCATGGCAGAGGACCAGGGCAATGACCAGGTCGTTCCACATCCACACGAAGGAGTAGATGAGAATGGCCACAATCATAGGAGCGGCAAGGGGGAAGATGATGCGAAAGAGGATGATGCCAACTCCCGCGCCATCAAGCAGGGCACTTTCCTCGATTTCCTGAGGGATGTTCGCGATGTAGGCTTCGCTGATGAGGGTGCTAAAGGGAGCCACCATGCCCGGGTAGACGAGGATGAGGGCCAGGAGGTTGTTCACAAGGCCCAGCCGCTTCATGAAGAGGTATATGGGAATGAAAAACAGCACGGCCGGCATCATCTGGGTGAGGATCACCGCTGTCCGGAGGGTGCCCTTTCCTGGAAGGAATGACCTTGCAAGAGCGTATCCCGCAAGAACACTGATGACAAGGACGATGCAGCTTGCTATGCCACAGGCAAAAAAGGAATTTCGAAGGTACAGGAGCATATCGATGGTGACGGTTCTCGGGTAGGTGACGATCAGGTCGTAGTAATTCTTCAGGGTAAAGGCTTTCGGGAAAAGGTGTGGCGGGAAGGCGAACATCTCATCTGGTGGGAGGAAGGAGGGCATGATGAGCCAGTAAATGGGGACGAGGATGCAGAGAAGGAGGAGAACGATGAGGAGGTAATACAGCGCTGTGGAAAGCGCTCTGGTTTTCATGATTCCACCCTCCTTGAAACGGTGAGGATGGCCAGGCTCAGGGCGAAGTTGATGAGGAACATGAAGACCCCGAGGGTAGCAGCGTGATCAAAGCGGAGTTTGAGGAAGACGGTTTTGTATGCGAGGGTTGCCAGGATTTCTGTGGCGTGTCCTGGGCCGCCCTGGGTCATGGAGTAGATGAGGTCGAAGTAGTTGAAGGTCCATACCGTGGCAAAGAGCGCCATGACGAAAAGCAGTGGCCGGATGAGGGGGAGGGTGATGTACCGGAAAATGGCAAAGGACGTTGCCCCGTCGATACGGGCAGCTTCGTGGATTTCCTGGGGGATGGACTGAAGCCCGGCGAGGATGAAGAGGGCATAGAACGGAAAGGCCTTCCAGATGTTGACCCAGCTCACCGAGTACAGCGCAAGATTCCTCCCAAGGAAATTCACCGGTTCACCCCCAAAGAGGGTCACGAGGTAGTTGATGAGTCCGTAGAGAGGATTGTACAGCCACTTCCAGGTGACCGCGATGGCCACAGGAGGGAGCACGAAGGGAATCAGGCTGAGATTCCGGAAGACCCGGTATCCCCGGCGTGGGATGTTGAGGAGCAGTGCGGTGAAGAGCCCAAGAGTAATCTGAAAGGCAACCGAGAGGGCCGTCCATAAGAGGGCATTCCTGAGCGCAACGAAAAAGAGGGGGTCCTGGAGCACGATGGCGTAATTCCGGAGGCCAACGAAGAACGGTTCGGCGGTGTACAGGGTGTGCTCTTCGAAACTCAGGAGGAACTGGTAGAGCATGGGGTAGAAGAAGGTCAAGGCAAGGAAAGCAAAAAGGGGCATCAAGAGTATCCACGAAGTCCTTTTTCGGAGCACCATGGCTGTCCTCCGTGACCCTCCTGGCCCTGGGCCAGGAGGGTCCTCGTTTCATTTCCCGAGCTCAGCAAGGATTTTCTCCATTTCCTGGGCGCCGGTTTTGAGCGTTGCCTCGATGTCTGCGCCACCCTCAACGATGTCCCAGAACACCCTCCGGAACGTATCGGCGATGAGCGGATTGAAGACCGTGGCCACGTCACCGGTGAAGATTGCCCGGGCTCTGGTGAGCTCGAATTTAAAGGCATCGAACCGCGGATCGTCGAAGAAGGGGTTGGCGAAAGTAGACGTTCTCACTGGGGTATGCCAGAGCTTTTCGCACCACTCCAGGTGGTTCTCTTTGCTCACAAGCCAGGTGATGACCTTTGCCGCTTCGTCGGGGTACTTCGTCCCTTTCATCACCATGTAGAAGCATACGCCGTGTCCGGGGACAAGGGGTTCGGTGCCCATGGGACCGACGAGGTTGTACGGAGCAATGCCGTAGTTGAGGTTCGGCGCGAGTTCACGGTAGTTGCCGATGCTCCAGGAGCCGTTCCCGAGCTGAATCCCAACCTTTCCGAGGTAAAAGGCCTTGTCCCAGTCATCGTACCCGAAGGTCGAAAGACCGGGAGGGGTGTACTGGAAGAGTTCTGTCAAGAGTTCGAAGGTCCCAGCGTTGTTCTCGCTGGCGAAGACGACTTTTCCGTCCTCAACGAAATTGCCCCCGTTGGAGAGAAAGAGTGCCCCCGTGGACCAGTAGGGGCCATCTCCCCAGCTCATCCACTCAATGCCAAACTTCCCCTCTCTGGGCTTGTGGAGTTTTCTGGCTGCTTCAAGAAGCCCATCCCAGGTGGTGGGGAATTCCCCTATTCCTGCTTCCTGGAACAGGTCTTTGTTGTAGTAAATGACCGGAACGAAGAAATCTTCGGGAACGGCAATGATACTCCCCTTATAGGTGCACATGTCCCAGATGTTCTTTGGAACATCCGTGAGCATGTCTGGATCATTCTTTTTAATGTGCTCGTCAAGCGGTAAGGCGGCGTCAAGCCGGGCGATTTCAAACTGCATGGGCATATCGCCACGGTAAAGGTCTGGAGGCGTGCCACCTTTAATGGCGTTGATGATCATTGTGGCTCGCTGCTCGAAGGGGATGTTCGTGAGCTGGATCTGCACGTTGGGGTTTTCCTGCATGTACCGTTCGACCTGCTCGGTGAGCACTTTGATCTCCGCCAGGCTGTAGGTGTGCCAGAACTGGAGGGTGATTTTCTCCTGAGCCACGACACTCCACACAAGAAAGAGCACAAACACCGCAATGAGCAACACGCGCTTCACGGTTCCTCAACCTCCTTTTCGCTGGAAGTGTCGCACAGGGAGACGAAACAGGGTTGACTTGGTGCTCCTCGTCCTCTCACCTCCCTCCCCCAACGAGGCTTCTCACCGAGTTTCGAAGGATGAACTGGCAGGGAAGGATTTTCCGTTCTAACTCCGAGTTGCCATTGCGTTTCAGCATCTGACGGATGATGATTTCTGCCGCTGTGCGACCCATGCGCTCAATCGGCTGGCGGATAGAGGTGATACCCGGGACGATCTCCTCAAGGTCGTCAAAGCACACGAGGGACACGTCTTCAGGGACCCTCTTCCCCATGGCCCCAAGGCCGCGTAGGACCCCAGGGAGACAGTTGCCGCTGGCCACAAAGATTGCCGTTGGCGGGGAGGGGAGATTCAAAAGCCTCACGGCGCCTTCGAAACCTCCCTGGCCTGAGACGAAGGCCGCAATGTCATTGGTGATGGCAACGTACTCTTCCCGGAAGAACCCTCGCTCTTTCAGGAAAGTCTGGTATGTTTCGAAGCGCTCGGCGTGGTCAACCTGGGTGAGATCACCACCGATGAAACCAATTCTCCGGTGGCCGAGGTCAAACAGGTACTGCAGGGCCACCCTGGTGGACTGGATGTTCTCGCAATCCACAAAGTGGACGTCTTCTTCGACTCTGGACCCCAGAACGACCACGTCTTTCCCCAGGGCAAAAAGCGGCCGGATTTTCGGGTCATCTCTGGGAGGTGTAACCAGGATGACGCCTCCGACGTGGTGCTGGTGGAGGAAGGTTCTCCACTCCTGGGGGGAGGCAAAGTGGTCTCTGGTGAAAAAGAGCATGGTATAGTTGAATTTCTGGAGCTCTGCGGATATGCCGTTGAGAAGCCGGGAGAAGTAGTAGTTGAGGAAAATCCCCTCGCGCCATTCATAGACAATGCCCACGGTGTCGTTTTTCCTCGGCAGTACGCTGGGGATGAACCTGTATTCTTCCATGGCCTGGAAGATTTTTGCCCGTGTTTCCGGGGATACCTGTTCGGGATGGTTCAGGGCCCTTGAGACCGTTGCTGGAGAGACACCGGCCTTCCTGGCAATGGTGTAGATGTTCACTCTTGGCATGGCGGTTCGTCCTTTTTGAAATTATTCTGAAACAGTTTTGATAAACATTATAGCAAAAGTTTTTCCCTGCGCAAGCGGGTTTGCAAAAATCTCCCCCTTGGGGTATCCTTGTACCATCCTGGCAGGGAGGGTAAACCATGGAAAAGCGACTGTATCGTTCCCGGAGAGACCGGATTCTTGGAGGCGTGTGCGGAGGCATTGCGGAGTACTTTGGGCTTGACCCTTCTCTGGTGCGAATTGTGGCTGTGCTCCTCATTCTTGTGGGGGGAGGAGCGATTCTGGCGTACATCATCGCCTGGATTCTCATTCCCGAAGAGCCTAAAGGAGAAGACGAAAGGTTCACCCTCGAGGGTTCTTCGCCTGCACCAGGGGAAAGCCGTAAAGAACCCGGTCGCCACATGCTTGCCTGGTTTCTCGTCATCATCGGCGCGCTGTGGCTTTCCCAGTATGTTGTTCCCCTCTGGGGCCCCTGGACTCCCTGGGTCCGTCAGGCGTTCCTGCCCGTTCTCCTCATCGTCGGCGGCGTTTTGCTCCTTGTGCGGCGGTAGTCCGGATTGCTACAATAGCAGCGGACAGGTGACGTGGATTGTTTGTGAAAATCCTTGATCGCTATGTGACGAGAGAGACCGCCCTCGGGATGTTCACCTGGGTCGGGGCGGTGACGATTGTGATGCTTGTGCAGACCCTCTTTGAGCTCATGGACTTTTTCGTGAACCAGAAGGTTCCCTTCCTCATCACCCTTGAAATTCTCCTCCTCTACATCCCGGCACAGATGGTCATGACGTTTCCTATTTCAGGGCTCCTTTCGGCCGAGCTCAATATGGGTCGGCTGTGCCGGGACAGCGAACTTGTGGCCATTGAGGCAAGTGGCGTGAGCATCCGGCGGTTCCTCCTTCCGTATCTTGGGTTTTCTCTCCTTGTGGCCTTTGGGTCTTTTCTCCTCAACGATTTCATCGTGCCAGAGACAAACCACAGAGCCCAGACGCTCATTCGCTACTATGTGTACAAGAAAGCCCCGCCGAAAATCCAGCAGAACGTCTTCTTTCGCGACGCCGAGAACCGTTACTTTTACGTGAACGAACTCGACGCCACCACCTGGGAGATGAAAAACGTCATCATCTACGAGCTCGGGAGAGGTCGAAAGTTCCCCGACGTCATCGTGAGCGAGAAAGCTCGCTGGGTGGAGGACCAGTGGATTCTCGAGAAGGGGGTGCTCCACCGCTACGGGGAAGATGGGTACCTGGAGGAAGAGGTGGAGTTTGCGGTCATGCGCATCGATATGAAGGAGGAACTCCGGGAGTTCTTTGAGAAGCAGCGCAGCCCTGAAGAGATGTCCTCCCGGGAGTTGCGTAAGCAAATCGCCATCCTCAGGCAGGCGGGGAGCGAAACACAGAAACTCGAGGTGGCCTACCATTTCAAGTTCTCCCTTCCCTTCTCAGCGGTTGTTTTCATCCTCATGGGGATGCCCCTGGGAGTTCAGAAAACCAGGGATACCAAGGCGCTGGGAGTCATCGTGACGGTGATTCTTGCCTTCGTCTACTACATGCTCCTCTCGATTTTCCGTTCTCTGGGTCGGGGGGATGTTCTCACCCCCTGGCTTTCGGCCTGGATGCCGAACTTCCTCTTCGGGGGCCTTGGGATTGTCCTCTACGGGATGGTGGACTGGCGATGAGGCGATTCCTGGTGGCGATTTTCCTTTCGCTTTCGACTCTTTTTCTGGTATCGGAGATTCGGGCTCTTGACCTCTTTGAGGAGGCCATGGCGGCGAAGGCAAGCGGAGACGCCGAGAGGGCCCTGCGCCTTTTTGAGGAGTGCATTGCAGAGGGCAAACGGGTTCTTGACGCTTTCTGGGAGGCAGGACTGCTCCTGCTTGAAGAGGGGAAGTACCGTCGGGCTTTTGAGCTTTCTGAGCGGGCCATTCCAGTGTTTTCTGCTCATCTTGAGGCCCATCCCGAGGACCACGTGAACTGGTTCCGCCTGGGGTATATTTTTGAGCTCCGGAGCAGTACCGGATACTTTCGGGAGTGGGAAAGTGCCAGAACGTGCCTCACCAGGGCTCTGGAGCATTCCCCGGAGAACTCCTTTTACCTTCTCCACCTCGGTTACGTATTGTATAAAATGGGAGAGGGGGAAGAGGCGGAAGAGACGCTTCGGGGGATACTCCTTCGGGAACCCCTGAACTTTGAGGCCCGGTACTGGCTGGCGGTGGTTCTTGAATCTGAAAGGAAGTACAGGGAGGCGGAAGAAGAGCTCCGCTTCCTTTTAGAGCATGCCCCGGAGGGTTTCGGGCGGCTCAAAGAGATCGAGAGGCTTTTGAGGAAAGTTGAGAGGAAGGGGTAACGATGGGACGGAGAGCTTTCCCTTTTATGCTTGCGATGTCGATCCTGGTTCTTGCGGTGGGGTGTTTACGGAGCGGAGGACGGGGGAATCTCACAGGGGAAGTGTGGGACGCGCAGGGACCGGTGAGCGGAGTGCTCGTTGAAGGAGGGGGGAAGAGTGTCCTCACCGGGAACGATGGGCGATTTCTCCTTGAGGATCTTCCGACAGGAAAACAGTACGTCTTTTTCTCCCATGCCTCGTACACTGGAGCGGTGGTTGTGGCGGATGTCGCCGATGGAGAGACGAAGAGCATCAATGCCGAGGGAAGAGTGGTACTCGCCGAACGCAGCGAGGACAACCTCAAGGAGTACCTTTTCACCCTTTATGAGCTAGGCTTTTACGAACGGGTGGTTCGAGGGTCTGAGGATTTTTTGCTGTCGTATCCCCAGAGTCCGCTGGCACCCTCTATCCTCTTTCTCCAGGGAGCGTCGTTCTTCTACCTTGGGGAGTACCAGAAGGCCGTAACCGTCCTGGGGGCCATGGTGGCGGATGCTCCTCAGGATCCCTTTGCCGATGACGCCCAGTACCTTCTTGCCAGATGTTACAGTGAGGGGCTTCGGGATTTCAGCCAGGCCATTAGGGAATACTGGAAGCTCGTTGAACGCTATCCTGAAAGCGAGTTCACCGGACAGGCCCTGTACGAGATGGGTGACTGCTACTACATCCTCGGGGCTTTCCGGGATGCCCTGGCCTCGTATGAAAGGGCGATGACCTTTGGTGGGGAAGTGGCCCAGAAGGCGCTCTACTCTTCGGCGCACTGCCTCTACCGGATGGAGTTCTACAACCGGGCGGCGGCAAGGTTCCTGGAGTATGTGGCCCAGTACCCCAGTACCGACCTCTCAGACGATGCCCAGTACTTCGCTGGGGCATCGCTCTACAAGGCCAGTCGCTTCGCCGATGCCCTCCAGGCCTTCGAGGACTGTGTGCGGCTGTACCCGGAGGGAAAATGGTACAACGGTATTCTCATCGCACCTGCTGCGCTGTTCCACAAGGGTCTGTGCCTTGAGAAACTCGGTCGGTACCTCGAGGCGTACAACACCTACCTGGACATCATTCGCCGGTACCCCGGAGCCAGGTGGGCCGATGGATCCTCACTCATCCAGAACGTCCAATTCCGGATTGACTGGTTGCGGAAGTACGTTCTCTGAGCCACAATGTGGGAGCAGAGCGATAGAGAAATCATCCAAGAGGTATTGAACGGCAACAAAGACCTCTTTGCCGTTCTTGTGGCTCGCTACGAGAAACCCATTTTCAACTACGTGTACGGTCTTGTGCGGCAAAGACAGGATGCTGAGGACCTCACCCAGGAGGCCTTTGTGAAGGCCTTTTTTGCTCTGAGGACTTACAGGGACTCTTTTGAGTTCTCCACCTGGATGTACCGCATCGCCCGGAACGTGTGCCTGGACTATTTCCGGCGGCAGAAAATCCGTTCCTTTTTCTCCCTGAACACCCCCGTGGGGGAAGAAGAGGAGGATGAACTCGGGGACTTCCTTCCTGAAGGGAAGGATCCCGAGGAAGGGGTGCTCAGAGAGGAGCTTCTTGAACGGGTTTCACAGGCTGTGGGACAGCTCCCCCTGAAGTTTCGAGAGGTCATCGTCCTCCGCTACGTGGAGGAGCTCTCTTATGAAGAAATTGCCCAGATTCTCGACGTTCCTGTGGGGACAGTGAAGACTTACCTCCACCGGGCCAAGGCGAAACTCCGGGAACTCCTGGGAGAGGAATTTTCGTGAAACTTCGTGTTTCTCCCCCTCGTATCTATAGGTGGGTGGGTAATGTGGAGGAGCAACTTGAGCAGTACCTGCGACGCTTACCAAAGGTTGAACTGGGGCGGTCCCTTGCGCCCTCTGTGATGGCTCGCATTGCAGAGCGAGCGCGACCGTCGTATCGACGTTACAAGCGGTGGGTCGTGGCGCTTGCGGCGGCAGCGCTTTTCGTCCTCATGCTCACGACTAACCTCCCTCTCACCCCTCGCCTTGAGCTTTTCGGGTATCGGACGGTACGGCTGGTGTTCTGCAGCACTGTTCGGAACCCCAAAACCGTGGCCGTTGCCGGTGATTTCTCGGACTGGGAATCCATCCCCATGGAGCGGGTTGACGAGAACTGTTTTGCCCTTACCTTACGTCTTCGCCCGGGGAAGTACGAATATGGTTTCCTGGTCGATGGGAAATGGGTTCCTGACCCTCTCTCCTTGCGGGCCGTGGCCGATGGGTTTGGCAGCGTCAACTCTATTCTCGTGGTCGACGGCGATACCGAGTGAAACGGACGATTCTTTTCCCGCTTCTTGTCCTTTGCCTTTTTGCGGTTTCTGCTTCCTGGGCTTCTGAGGCGGTTCTCCGTCTCATCGAGCGCTCCTCCTACTCCCCGGAGGACAAGGTGTACCTCAAGGAACAGGTTGCCTTAATCTTTGCCGACACTCAGGATGCGGCCCAGAAACTCCTTCTCAAGAAGCTTCGGGAGGGCCTTGTCAAGAATGTCCCCCCAAAGGACCTCATTGAGGCGCTGAACAGGCGAAAGGAAGCCCTGGAGAGGGCTCGATCCCTCCTTGAGGAGACAGGGGTCCCCAGCGGGGAAAACATCCTCGAGGACCTGGTGCTTTCTCTGGAGCTCTCCGTGTCACCTCGGATTCTGAAAGAAGTTCTCGCCCGGGTTGGGGGAAACCCCAAGGTGGCAGGGCGTTTCGTGGACGCGGTGGCTGCTCTTCTTGAGGTTGGCGTTCCCTCGGAGAGGGCGAACGAGGTGTTGCAGCGGGTGCTTGATCGGAACCTCGAAGCCCGGGAGATCCGGACCATTTCCCGGCTCCTTGAGCAGGCAAGGAAAGAAGGGATTGAGGCAAAGGATGTCGTCCGGGTTTTGGGAGAGGCGCTGGGACGGTATGAGAATTTCGCCCTTGTGGAAGTGGAGCTTGAGAACTTCATCGCCGCCAACAAACCCCGGCCGGCCCTTCGGGCAGGGCAGGGAGTGGTGGCGCCACAACCTGGAGTATCTGGAGGCTCACCGGTTGAAGAGGGCGGGACTCCCCTTGAGCCCCAGCCCTCTGCAGTGCGTCCACCCACGCAGGAAGGCGGAACACCCCTTGAGTGATTGCCTCACACCAGGGAGGCGACGAGGTCCCCGACCTCCTGGGTTGTGAGACCCATTTTCCCCGCACTCATACTCTTGATCTTGCCACTTTGCAGTGCTTGAATCACGGCGTTTTCGACGCGGGAGGCTGCTTCGTGCTCCCCGATGGTGTCAAGGAGCATCTGCATGGCAAGGATTGCCGCCAGGGGATTGATGACGTTCATTCCCGTGTACTTGGGTGCTGAGCCCCCGATGGGCTCAAACATTGAGACTCCCTGGGGGTTGATATTGCCACCTGCGGCAATGCCCATACCCCCCTGGATCATGGCTCCAAGGTCGGTGATGATGTCTCCGAACATGTTATCCGTGACGATGACGTCGAACCACTCGGGGTTTTTCACCATCCACATGGTGGTGGCATCGACATGGGCGTAATCGGTCTGGACGTCGGGGTACTCCCGGGCAACCTCGTAGAAGACCCGTTCCCACAGGTCAAAGGCGTAGGTGAGGACGTTGGTTTTCCCGCAGAGGGTCACCTTCTTTTTCTTGTTCCGTTTCCTTGCGTACTCGAAGGCGAAGCGAATGCACCGCTCTACGCCCTTCCGGGTGTTGATGGAGACCTGGATGGCCACTTCATCGGGTGTTCCTTTCCGCAGGAATCCCCCGGCGCCGACGTAGAGCCCTTCGGTATTCTCCCGAACCACCACAAAGTCGATGTCCTCGGGCCCCTTGTCTTTGATTGGGGTCCACACCCCCGGGTAGAGTTTCACGGGGCGGAGGTTCACGTACTGGTCAAGGCCAAAGCGGATTCGAAGGAGAATGCCCTGCTCGAGAATTCCAGGCTTCACGTCGGGATGTCCTATGGCGCCAAGGTACAGGGCGTCGAGCTTTTTGAACTCCTCAAGGGCGGAGTCGGGCAAGGTCTCGCCGGTCTTTTTGTAGTGCTCACCCCCAAAGGGGTAGACAATAGTCTCATACGAGAAGCCGACTTTCGCTGCCACTGCCTCAAGGACTTTGAGCCCTTCCCGCACGACTTCGGGTCCTGTTCCATCTCCAGGAATAACACCAATCCGGTACGTTTTCTTCATGTTCTTCCCCCTTTCCTGGTACACTATTATACGGAATTGAAGCGGAATTCCCAGGGGGTTAGCGCAGGAAGAGCAGAACTTCGTCCTTCTGGAGGTGGAGACCGTGGAGCGAATGGTGGGCAAAGTGAGAATTGAGTGTGTGCGGGGGGATATCACAAGACAGGAAGGCATTGATGCCATAGTGAACGCCGCCAATGCCGAGCTCCGTCCCGGTGGCGGAGTGGCCGGGGCGATTCATCGAGCAGCAGGTCCAGGGCTTTATGAAGAGTGCCGCCCCCTTGCCCCCATAAAGCCCGGGCAGGCGGTCATCACCGGTGGTCACAGGCTCCCGAACCGCTACGTCATCCACTGTCTTGGGCCAAGGTACGGTATCGATGAGCCGTCGGCAGAGCTCCTTGCTTCCTGTTACCGGAATGCCCTGAGGCTTGCCGAAGAACGTGGTGTAACCTCCATTGCCTTCCCTGCCATTTCTACCGGGGTTTTCGGGTACCCCATGCGGGAAGCAGCGGAGGTGGCACTCAAAACGGTCATCGAAATGGTTCCGCAGCTTGAGTCAATCCGGCTCATCCGCTTCGTCCTCTGGGATGAGGAGGCGCTGCGTATTCACGAAGAAACCCTGGCGAGGCTGACAGGGAAGGAAGGTGGAACTCCTTCAGGTTGAGTTGACAGACCCTCTTCTCCCTGATATAGTGTTCCTCTGATGGAGCTGGGGGGAGTGTTGTGTATTTTCAGGATATCATTCTCGCTTTGAGCGACTACTGGAAGCGGCAGGGGTGTATTATTGCGCAGCCGTACGATGTGGAGGTTGGCGCCGGGACCATGAACCCGGCGACTTTTTTGCGAGTTCTGGGTCCCGAGCCCTGGAGAGTGGCCTATTGTGAGCCCTCTCGCCGTCCCACCGATGGCCGGTACGGGGAGAACCCCAACCGCCTCTATGAGCACTACCAGTTCCAGGTCATCATCAAGCCCTCTCCTGACGACATTCAGGATCTCTACCTCGAGAGCCTCTTTACCCTCGGTATTGACCCCAAAGAACACGATATCCGCTTTGTGGAGGATAACTGGGAATCACCGACCCTTGGAGCCTGGGGGCTTGGCTGGGAGGTGTGGCTTGATGGCATGGAGATCACCCAGTTCACCTATTTCCAGCAAGCTGGAGGCATAGACCTCAAACCGATTTCGGTCGAGATCACCTATGGCCTTGAGCGCATTGCCATGTACCTCCAGGGGAAGGACAATGTCTTCGAGGTTCAGTGGAACGAGTACCTTACCTACGGCGATATCCGGCTTCAGGAAGAGCAGGAGCATTCCATATACAGCTTCGAAGAAAGCGACCCTGAGACGCTTTTTACCCTCTTTGAGTTCTACGAGAAAGAAGCCCAGCGACTCCTTGCGCGGGAACTCGTGCTCCCTGCCTATGATTACATCCTCAAATGCTCCCACACCTTTAACCTCCTCGATGCCCGGGGAGGGATGAGTGTTCTTGAGCGGAGCCAGTACATGGGGAGAATCCGGCAGCTCGCCAACCAGTGTGCGCAGCTCTACCTTAAAAAGCGAGAGGCCCTGGGATTCCCCTGGTGTCAGAAAATGGCGGTGACGGTGACTCATGGGTATAGAAGACCTCCTGTTTGAAATCGGTGTCGAGGAACTCCCCACAAGCCTCATCCAGGAGATTTTTCCCGAGGTCGAAGAGCAATTCAGGGAGATGCTTAAGAAGTTCCGCATTCCCTGTGAGGGGTTCCAGGTATGGGGAACCCCTCGGAGGATTGCCGTGTACGCCCGGGGTGTGGGACTTTCCCAGGAGCCGGTCGTTCGGGAAATCAAGGGTCCGGCGAAAAAGGTGGGGATGGCCGAGGACGGCACCTGGTTGTCCCCGGCGCTGGCTTTTGCCCGGACCCAGGGTATTGCTCTGGAGAACCTTTTTGTCCGGGAGACCGAGCGAGGGACGTATATTTTCGGCCGGAAGTTCGAGGAAGGACGGCCTGTGAAGGAAGTGCTGCCTGAGGCGCTTTCGAGTTTTGTCGCCTCCCTGGAGTTCCCCCGGTCCATGCTCTGGGGAGAGGGGCATTTTCGCTTTGTTCGTCCCATCCGGTGGCTTGTGGCGCTCCTCGGCAGGGAGGAAATCCCCCTCTCCATTGCAGGGGTTGTGGCTTCCCGCTACACCCGGGGGCATCGCTTCCTGGCCCCTGCGCCACTGCCCGTTCCTGAGGCACGGGCATATGAGGAGGTGCTCCAGGAGGCGGGGGTTGTGGTGGACCCGAAGAAACGGCGAGCTCGCATAGAGGAGGCACTCTCCCGGCGTGCTCGGGAAGCCGGCGTGCACTGGTTACGGGACGAGGAGCTCCTTGAAGAAGTGAACTTCCTCGTGGAGTACCCCGACGTTTTAGTGGGTCGTTTCAGCGAGAAGTACCTTTCCCTGCCGCCCCGGCTTTTGATCACCGTCATGAAGCACCATCAGCGGTATTTCGCCGCCTGCGATAACGAAGGGAATCTTCGCCCCTTCTTTTTCGTAGTGATCAATCGCCCCTGTGATGGGTCGGAGAAAATCATCCAAGGGAATGAACGAGTTCTGCAGGCCCGCCTTGAGGACGCGCTCTTTTTCTTCGAGGAAGACCGAAAGCACCGTCTTGCTGATTGGGTGGAAGCCCTGAAGGGTGTGGTCTTCCAGGAAGACCTGGGGAGCATGTACGAGAAGACCGAACGCCTTGTGGAGCTCGTGACGTATCTTGGGGAGGTGCTGCAGCGCAGTGAGGCAGAAATCGCCCTGTTGAGGAGGGCAGCTTTCCTCTCCAAGGCTGATTTGGTGTCGTCGATGGTGCGGGAGTTTCCGGAACTCCAGGGGTACATGGGGCGGGTGTACGCAGCGCTCTCGGGAGAACGGGAAGAGGTGGCTTTAGCCATTGAGGAGAGTTACCTCCCCTCACCCAATGGCCGTTTCCCCGAAACGACCCTGGGGAGTATCCTTGCCCTGGCCGATAAGATGGATACCATTGTTTCGAGTTTTGCCCTTGGGAGAATCCCCACGGGGTCTCAGGATCCTTTGGGGTTGCGCCGCCTGGGACAGGGGATCGTCGATATTCTGCTTGTCCGTCAGTGGTACTGTCCCCTTCCGGAGTGGATTGCCAGGAATCTGGCGCTCCTTGCCGCTCAGGGGTTCGCCCCCCGGATTCCCAACCCTGAAGAAGAGGTGCAGCGTTTCCTCCTCCAGCGGTTGCGTTCCTTCCTCCTTGAGGGAGGGAAGCACTATTCGGTAGTGAACGCGGTGTTTGCCGGAAAGACCGACGACCTGTATGAACTTGCGCGACGTGTCGAATTCCTGCAGGGGCTCTTTGAGAAGGACCGGACACTTCTTGCCGAAATCGTCACCGGTTTCACCAGGGCGTACAACATTTCCCGGGATTTTGAGGGTCGGGAGGTTCAGGAATCCCTTCTTGTGGAAGCGGCCGAGAGGGACCTGTACCGGGCGCTCCAGAACATCGAGGGTGAGGTGCGGGGATTGCTCACCCGGGGAGAGTACCGGAAGGCCGTGGAGGTTTTCCAGGGCATCATCCCCCTTCTGAACCGCTTCTTCGACAGGGTTCTCGTCATGTGTGAAGACGAAGCCCTTCGGAGGAATCGCCTGGGGCTCATGCGGCGTATCGTCGAGCTCTTCGCCGATTTTGCCGACCTTTCGCTCATCGTGGTGGAGGAGGGAGCAGGGGTTGCCTGAGTTCGAGGACCACGAAGTCCAGGGGGCAAGCGACGACTTTAACATCTTCGTTATTTCCGACGGAACGGGGAAAACCGCCTTCTCCGTGGTCCAGGCTGCGCTTTTGCAGTTTGAGCTCCCCCGGGTGAACGTCCTTCGGTTCACCCACGTGCGGAGTGAAGAGGAAATCTACAATATCATGGACATGGTACGGGTCGGAAAGGACATCGTGGTCTACACGGTGGTCAACGAGGACCTGGCCCGGGTTCTGCGGGCAGAGGCGGCTAACCGCAGTGTCATCGCTTTAGACATCCTCGGGCCAGTGGTGGAGGCGCTGAAGCGGGTAAGTCTCCGAAAGCCCCGGGGGATTCCCGGGATTCTCCAGCGGGAGGAGAACGTGGCCGAACGTCTTGAGGCCATCGAATACGCCATGGAGAAGAGCACTGGGTTCAGTGTGTCGAATCTGGACCAGGCCGATGTGATCCTGCTCACCGTCTGGTACCCGCACCGGGATGAGTGCATTCTGCGACTGGCCGAAAAAGGCATCAAATGTGGGTATGTCATGCTTGACCCGAATCTCCCTCTTCCGATAAACTTTGAGGAGGTGGTTGGGGGGAACGCAAGAGCACTCGTTGTGGGTATCGACATGGATCCCCGGTATCTGAGCGAGCTCCGTCTTGAGCGGATCAGGGCATTAGGGTTGTACTGTCTTGTGGAGAAAGCAAGTCTTGGGCGGGTAGAGGAAGAACTCGCCTTTGCCCGGGGGATTTACCAGCGTCTCCATTGTCCGGTCATTGACATCACCCGCCTTTCGGTGCACGACGTGGTGGGAAAGATTTTTGAACAAATCAAAAAGAAAAGGGAGGAACAGGCATGAAGAAGTACGTGTACTTCTTTGGTGAAGGAGACGCTTCGATGAAGCTCCTTCTTGGAGGGAAGGGAGCAAACCTTGCGGAAATGACCCGAATCGGCCTTCCTGTCCCTCCTGGCTTCACCATCACCACGGAGGCGTGTTCGCACTTCTACAGGAATAACCAGGCCTGGCCTGAGGGACTTGAGGAAGAGGTGAAAAAGAGCCTGAAGGCCCTCGAGGAGAAGACGGGGAAGAAATTCGGCGACCCCGACAACCCTCTCCTCGTTTCGGTTCGTTCCGGTGCGCCGGCTTCTATGCCCGGGATGATGGACACCATCCTGAACCTCGGTCTGAACGATAAGGTGGTGGAGGGCCTTGCCCGCCTGACCTCGAACGAGCGCTTTGCCTATGACTGCTATCGCCGCTTCATCCAGATGTTCGGCAACGTTGTCATGGGTGTGGACCATTCGAAGTTCGAGGCGATTCTCGACGAGGTGAAAGAAGAAGTTGGAGCAAAGCAGGACACGGATCTCGATGCGGAGGCACTGAAAAAAGTCGTCGAGAAGTACAAGAAGCTCTACAGGGAGAGTACCGGTGAGGACTTCCCTCAGGATCCCTGGGAGCAGCTCCGGCGGGCGATCAACGCGGTGTTCCTCTCCTGGAACAACAAGCGGGCCATCACCTACCGGAAAATCCACAATATCCCTGAGGACTGGGGAACCGCCGTCAACGTGCAGATGATGGTCTTCGGCAACATGGGCTTTGACTCTGGAACGGGTGTTGGCTTCACCCGAAACCCCTCTACAGGAGAGAAGGAGTACTACGGTGAGTACCTCTTAAACGCCCAGGGTGAGGATGTCGTTGCCGGGATCCGGACCCCCAAACCCATCAAGGAAATGGAGAAGGAGCTCCCCCAGGCGTTTGAGGAGCTCAAGAGGGTCTACGAGATTCTTGAAAAGCACTACAAGGATATGCAGGATTTCGAGTTCACTATCGAGCGCGGCAAGCTCTACCTCCTCCAGACCCGAACCGGGAAACGGACGGCTCAGGCGGCCATCAAGATTGCCGTGGACATGGTCCGGGAAGGGCTCATCGACGAGAAGACTGCCGTGAAACGTGTGGAACCAGGCCAGATCAACCAGCTCCTCCATCCGCAGATTGACCGGAGTCAGCCTCTCAAGGTCCTTGCCAAGGGACTCCCTGCGTCTCCTGGTGCTGCTTCCGGGAAAGTGGTCTTTGACGCCGATGAGGCGGAGAAACTCGGTAACGCCGGGGAAAAGGTCATCCTCGTTCGTCCGGAGACCACCCCTGACGACATCCACGGTGTAGTGGCGGCTCAGGGTGTCCTCACAAGCCGTGGCGGCATGACGAGCCACGCAGCCGTTGTGGCCCGGGGTATGGGGAAACCCTGTGTGGCCGGATGCGAGGCCATTAAAATCGACCTCGAGAAAAAGGAGTTCACCGTTGGCGATGTGGTGGTGAAAGAGGGCGAGTACATTACTATCGACGGAAGCACCGGCGAGGTGATCCTTGGCCAGGTCCGTACCATCCCGCCTCAGCTTTCCGAGGAGTTCAAGGTGCTCCTTTCCTGGGCCGATAAGTTCCGCAAGCTCGGTGTTCGGGCCAACGCCGACACGCCTGCTGACGCGAAGAAGGCGCTGGAGTTCGGCGCAGAGGGCATCGGTCTTTGCCGGACCGAGCACATGTTCATGGCTCCGGACCGTCTCCCCTGGGTCCAGAAGATGATCATGGCCCAGACCCTTGAGGAGCGAAAGGAAGCCCTGTCCCACATTGAGCCCATGCAGAAGGGTGATTTCAAGGAAATCTTCCGCATCATGGAAGGAAAGCCGGTGACCATCCGGCTCATCGATCCACCGCTCCATGAGTTCCTGCCAAGACTCGAAGACCTTCTCGTGGAAGTCGCCACCCTCAGGGCTCGAGGTGTTACCGGGCCAGAGCTTGAGGAGAAGGAGAAACTCCTGAAGGTCGTCCGGAACCTCCATGAGGCTAACCCCATGATGGGCCTTCGGGGATGCCGTCTGGTCATCCTCTACCCCGAGATTGCCGAGATGCAGGTTCGCGCCATTATGGAAGCGGCATGTGAGCTCACCAAAGAGGGCATCAAGGTCATTCCCGAAATTATGATTCCGCTTGTGGGCCACAGGAACGAAATCAAGGTTCTCAAGGAGAAACTCGATGAAGTCGCCCAGAAGGTCTTGCAAGAGCAGGGTGTTTCCATAAGCTACAGCTTCGGTACCATGATCGAAGTGCCCAGAGCAGCGCTTGTCGCCGACCAGATTGCTGAATACGCCGAGTTCTTCTCCTTCGGCACCAACGACCTCACCCAGATGACCTTCGGCTACAGCCGTGACGACGCTGAAGGGAAGTTCCTCTTTTTCTACGAAGAGAACGGCATCCTTCCTGAAGATCCCTTCCAGGTCCTCGATCAGGAGGGTGTGGGGCAGCTCATGCAGATGGCCGTTGAGAAAGGCCGCAAAACCCGTCCGAACCTCAAGTGCGGCATCTGCGGCGAGCATGGTGGTGAACCGAAGTCTGTGGCTTTCTGCCACAAGATTGGTCTGAACTACGTGAGCTGTTCGCCCTTCCGGGTGCCCATTGCCCGGCTGGCTGCCGCTCACGCTGCGCTTGAAGACGTCGAGAAAGAGGCGAAATTCAACCTGTGAAAAGGAGCAGGCGGGGGCCACCCCGCCTGCCTTGAGGTCATGGTGGACATTCAGAGCATTAAGCGTTTCCTCGAAGAGAGGGAGAGGGAACTGCTCTCTCCTTTTGCCACCTTGAGTACCAAGACGCGGGGTCGGGGAAAGGAAGAGAAAGAATGCGAGCTCCGGACCTGTTTCCAGCGGGACCGGGACCGCATTCTCCACAGCAAGTCTTTTCGCCGCCTCAAGCACAAAAGCCAGGTGTTTTTGAGTCCTGAGGGAGACCACTATCGGACCCGTCTCACCCACACCCTTGAGGTCTCTCAGATTGCCCGCACCATTGCCCGGGCGCTTCGCCTCAACGAAGACCTAGTGGAGGCCATAAGCCTTGGGCATGACCTCGGGCACACCCCTTTTGGCCATGCTGGAGAAGAGGCGCTGAACGAGGTTCACCCGGGGGGATTCAAACACAACGAGCAGAGCCTCCGGGTTGTGGATTGTCTTGAGCGGGATGGGGAAGGCCTGAACCTCACCTGGGAGGTACGGGATGGCATCGTGAAGCACTCGAAAACGCATCTTGCATGCCTTACCGCTTCCCCTGAGGACCTTCCGGCGACGCTTGAGGGGCAGGTGGTACGCTGGGCAGACGTCATCGCCTATGTGAACCATGACATCGATGACGCCCTGCGGGCCCGGGTCATCCGCTTTGAAGAGCTTCCCAAAAAGGCCATTGCTGTTTTGGGAGAGACCCACAGAGAGCGCATCAACACCATGGTTCGGGATATCGTCGTTGAGAGCTTCGATCGCCCGGAAATCCGCATGAGTGAACGGGTCCAGGAAGCAACGGAAACGCTTCGGAATTTCCTCTTCGAGCGGGTGTACTTCGGTCCTGAACAATGGCAGGAGCGGGAGAAAGCCAAGCGCCTGGTGAAGCACCTCTATGAGTTCTTTGCCGAGTACCCCGAAGTCCTTGAGGCGGAGTATACCTTTGCCCGGAAAAGGCAGGAGGACTTGGGAACGGTCATCTGCGATTTCATCTCGGGGATGACCGACCGCTATGCCCTATACATCTACCGGAAGTATTTCATCCCCTCTTCGTGGCCGCAAGAGGGATGGAGAATTCGCTAAAGGGAGGTGTCCAGTATGGGAGGAGTCGTGTACTTCACTCCGATTGCCGGTCTCATTGCCGTGCTCTTTGCCGTAACGCTCATCCGCCGGATCAACACCTTCAGTCCCGGGAATGAGAAAATGCAGGAGATTTCCCGGGCTGTTCAGGAAGGCGCCATGGCTTTCCTGAAGCGAGAGTACAGCTTCCTTGTGGTGTTCGTTGTGGTGATGTTTGTGGTTTTGGGTTTTGCCCGTGGCTGGGTGACGGCAGGGTGTTTCGTAGTTGGCGCCTTCTGCTCTGTCATGGCTGGCTTCGTGGGTATGCGCATTGCCACCCGCAGTAACGCCCGGACGGCTCAAGCCGCAACTCAGGGGGCCAACCCCGCTTTGCGGGTTGCCTTCTCGGCAGGGGCCGTCATGGGGATGTGCGTGGTGGGTTTTGGGCTTTTAGGTCTTGGGATACTCTACGCCATTATCCGGGATGCCCAGATCATCAACGGCTTTGCCCTGGGCGCGAGTTCTGTGGCCCTTTTCGCCCGCGTTGGTGGGGGTATTTACACCAAGGCTGCCGATGTTGGAGCAGACCTTGTGGGGAAGGTTGAGGCGGGCATCCCTGAGGATGACCCCCGTAACCCTGCGGTCATCGCCGATAACGTGGGGGATAACGTCGGAGATGTGGCCGGAATGGGAGCGGATCTCTTCGAGTCCTACGTTGGGTCCATCATCGCGGCAATGATTCTCGGAACGGCTCTGGCGGAAAGCACCGCAGGACTCCTGTACCCCCTCCTCATTGCAGGGCTTGGGGTCATTGCTTCAATTATCGGGACGTTCTTTGTGAGCGCTCGAGACGAGAAAGGGCTTGCGGCGGCCCTGAACCGGGGGACCTATGTGAGCAGCGGGCTCATCGTGGTCTTCAGCCTCGTTGCCTCCCTTCTCCTTTTCCGGGGCCTTGGGCCTTTTGTGGCCACGGTTGCGGGACTCATCGCCGGTGTGGCCATTGGGCTCCTCTCTGAGTACTACACCTCAAGCGAGTTCAGGCCCACCCGGGAACTTGCCCAGGCGTCGCAGACGGGGGCAGCGACCACCATCATCAGCGGTCTTGCCCTGGGCATGGAGAGCGCAGTTTTGCCACTACTTGTCATCTGTGGCGCGATCCTCGTCGCCTATTGGGCAGCCGGGATGTACGGGATTGCCATTGCCGGTCTTGGTATGCTCTCAATCACCGGTATCATCGTCTCCGTTGATGCCTATGGGCCGGTGGCCGACAACGCCGGAGGTATTGCTGAAATGGCCGGCCTGGGTCCTGGGGTTCGGAAAATCACCGATTCCCTCGATGCTCTGGGCAATACCACCGCGGCCATCGGCAAGGGCTTTGCCATAGGTTCTGCGGCGCTCACCGCCATGGGACTTTTTGCCGCTTATGGGCAAGCTGTGGGCCTTCGGAGCATGGACCTTCTGCATCCCCACACGGTGGTGGGGCTTTTTGTGGGTGGCATGATGCCCTTCCTCTTCTCTTCCCTCGCCATGAAGGCGGTGGGGAGGGCGGCGTTCCAGATGGTTGAGGAGGTCCGCCGACAGTTCCGGGAAATCAAGGGGCTCATGGAAGGGAAAGCTCGTCCGGATTACGCCCGGTGTGTGGACATCAGCACCCGCGGGGCCATTTCCCGGATGATTCTTCCCGGCGTTCTGGCTGTGGTGGTACCCCTTGTTGTGGGACTTGTGCTTGGCCGTGAGGCTCTGGGTGGGCTTCTGGCGGGAGCCATCATCAGTGGGCTCATGCTTGCCATCATGATGGCCAACGCCGGTGGTGCCTGGGACAACGCGAAGAAGTACATCGAGGCGGGGAACCTCGGTGGCAAGGGTACACCAACGCATGCCGCAGCGGTCGTGGGCGATACTGTTGGAGACCCCTTCAAGGACACTGCAGGACCCTCCCTCAACATCCTTATCAAACTCATGTCCATTGTGGCACTGGTCTTTGCCCCCCTCTTCATGCGGTAGTCCTCACCCGGAGGGGTAACCCCCCTCCGGGGCAACACAGGGTGGGCGTATGTTCATCCCCGAGGAGTACCTGGAGGAAATTAAAGCCCGCGTGGATATCGTGGAGCTCATCTCTCAGTATGTGGAGCTCCGTCCCTCGGGCCGGAACTTCCGGGCCCTCTGTCCGTTTCATGAGGAGCGTACACCCTCCTTTACCGTTTCTCCGGAGAAGGGCATTTTCTACTGTTTTGGCTGTGGTGCAGGGGGGAATATTTTCACCTTCGTCATGCGTATGGAGCGCCTGACCTTTCCTGAAGCTGTGGCCTTCCTGGCAGAACGCTGTGGCGTGGAGCTCCCCTCTGCTTTCAGGGGGATGTCGTCATCCCTCCAGGAACGGGAACGGCTGTTCCGGCTACTTGAGTCTGCCAACCGGTATTACCGGGAGTGCCTTGAAGTGGGGAAAGACGAGGAAGCGTATCGGGCCAGGGAATACCTCGTGGGGAAGCGGGGGCTGGGTGAGGAAGTTCGGGAAACCTTCTCTCTCGGGTTTTCTCCGTCTTTGGGGAAAGGACTCATTACCCGGCTGCTCGGGGAGGGTTTCTCAGGGCAGGAGATTCTCCGTGCAGGGCTTGGTGTGGTCACGAAACGGGGTGAACTCCTTGACCGCTTCCGGGGAAGGATCACCTTTGCGCTCCATGACACCCAGGGGAGAATCATCGGGTTTGCGGGGAGGGTTCTTGGGGAAGGAGAGCCCAAGTACGTCAACAGCACCGATACCCCTCTCTTCACGAAAGGCCGATCCCTCTATGGGCTTTTTGCCACGAAAGACGCCATCGTGAGGCAGCGTTTTGCCATCCTCGTTGAGGGGTACATGGATTGCCTCACCCTCTTTGAATACGGCGTGAGGAATTGCGTTGCCTCCATGGGAACGGCACTCACCCGGGAACAGGCGGGGCTTCTCCGGAGGTACACCGAGCGGGTAGTACTCTGCTACGATGCCGACCAAGCCGGACAGCAGGCAACGGCCCGGGGGATGGCGGTGCTATACGAGCGAGGGCTTGCGGTGGACATTGTGACCCTGCCATCACCCCATGACCCCGACAGCTTCCTCCGGGAGAATGGCAAAGAGGCTTTTCTGGAACTCCTCGACAAAGCTCAGCCGTTTTTTGAGTATGCTCTGGAATTATTGCTGAAGAACTGTGGTTATACTTCTCTGGAGTCAAAAGCCAGAGTCATCCGGGGTATGGCGCCGTTTATTGAAGCGACGAGGGACCCGGTGGAACGGACGTTACGGGTCAGGTTCCTTGCAGAGCGGGTTGGCGTCGACGAGGTCCTCGTGGAACGGGCGCTCGGGAGGGAAGACTTTGGGGTGTCTGGAGGTGCGCTCCCCCGCAGGGTCCCGGAACCCGGATGGGTGCAGGCCGAAAAGATGTTGCTTCGAGCGTGTTTTGACGACGCGACGCTGCGGGGGAGGATTGTGGAGGTCATCGACCGGGACCACTTCCAGAAGCCGGAGCACCAGCGAATCTTCCAGGCCATCGTGCATCTTTCTTCGAAAGAGGCGTTTACCCTTTCGGACCTTGTGGACGTTTTCCAGGGGGAGGAGGGCATTCAGGCCCTCGTTGGGGAAATTGCCTCCCGGGAAGAATTTGCCTGTGCTTCCCGAGAGGACCTTGTGGAGGACCTCATCCGCCAGGTGAAGCTTTCGTCGCTTGAGCAGAAAATCCAAAGCCTCCGGGAGGAGCTCAGGCGTTCTGATGATCCGGAGGGCTGGAGAAGGTACCATGCCCTGGTGCAGGAGCGGGAGAAACTCCGGAGAACCACGACGTGAGAGAGGAGAGAGGGAGCCTTGAGCGGGAACGGGAAAAAGAAGACCTCTCAGGAAATTGCTTCGCTCGTTGAGAGTGGTAAACGGAAAGGGTACGTGACCTTCAAGGAGCTCAACGACATCCTGGGGGATGACGCGGTCAACGTCGACAAACTCGACGACGTGTACGACACGCTCTCAGAACTCGGCATCGAGGTCTCTGACGAAGAAATGTTTCGGGAAGAGGTTCCGGCTCTTGAGGCTGAAGACTGGCAGATTGAGGACGTTCGGGGGATTGGCGCGGACGATCCGGTCAAGATGTACCTGAAGGAAATCGGTCAGGTACCGTTGCTCACCCCGGAAGAAGAGGTGGAGCTCGCCAAGCGCATTGAACAGGGAGACCAGGAGGCGAAGAAGAAGCTCATCGAAGCGAATCTCCGGCTTGTGGTGAGCATCGCCAAGCGATACGTTGGCCGGGGCATGCTCTTTCTTGACCTCATCCAGGAAGGGAACCTTGGTCTTATCCGGGCGGTGGAGAAATTCGACTACCGCAAAGGGTACAAATTCTCGACATACGCCACCTGGTGGATTCGTCAGGCCATCACGAGGGCCATCGCCGACCAGGCCCGGACCATTCGCATTCCCGTGCACATGGTGGAGACCATCAACAAACTCGTCCGGGTGAGCCGCCAGCTGACGCAGGAACTCGGCCGTGAGCCCACTCCCGAGGAAATCGCCGAGCGCATGGGCATCACTCCGGAGAAGGTGCGGGAAATCCTGAAAACCGCCCAGGAGCCGCTGTCTCTGGAAACCCCCATCGGGGAAGAGGAGGACAGCCACCTCGGCGATTTCATCGAGGACACGGGGATCATGGCCCCGCCGCAGGCAGCGTCGTACTCCCTTTTGCGGGAGCAGCTCGAGAACGTCCTCAATACCCTCACCGAGCGGGAGCGAAAGGTCCTGAAGCTTCGCTTTGGTCTTGAAGATGGAAAGCCCCACACCCTTGAAGAGGTCGGGCAGATTTTCGGGGTTACCCGGGAACGCATCCGCCAGATTGAGGCCAAGGCCCTGCGGAAACTCCGCCATCCCAGCCGGAGCAAAAAGCTCCGGGACTATCTTGACGAATCCGATTGACGTTTTTATAATCTGTACTTGAATCGCTCCTCGGTAGCTCAATGGTAGAGCGTCCGGCTGTTAACCGGATGGTTGCAGGTTCGAGTCCTGCCCGGGGAGCCATTGCTTTTTCAGGGAGGGTGAAAGCATGAAGAGGGGATTCCTGCGGTTTCTCGGAAGTATGGCAATCGTTCTTCTTTTCTGTCTTCCCGTGCTGGCCCAGGCATTCACGGGAGAGGCTCTGGTGACCTTTCCCCCCTTTACCCCGGAAGTCGCGTCCATTTTTGAGTCCGACCAGGGTGTGGCTGGGGGCATCACCTTCTACTACCTGCCCCTGAGGCAGATTGTCGTGGGGTACAGAATTTCGCTTGTCGAGCCATCGCAGCCTCCTTCTGAGGCGTACTGGCAGAGGGATCCCCGTTACAGCTATCCCGTGTACTTCTGTGACGTCCCTGCCCAGTACGTGCCGAGCCGGGATGGTCGATACTACGAGCAGGTCAACCCTCAGAGCTTCACCCTTCGGGGTCTTGTCCCGCAGGCGACCTATCATGTCGTGGTGACTCCTCTCTGCATCTGGCCTAAGGCTCCCTGGAATATCGATGAACGCGGGAAGGCCTTCTGGTACGTTTGGCTTCCGGCGAAAACCTTTGGCTGGGTGTACACGGATGGGTCTTCTTCGGGCCTTGTGATGTCTGAAGGTGAGGGAGGGGAGCGAAAGCGGGGGTACGCCGAGGTTTACCGTGTGATTTTCGAAGGAGCGGTTCTTGCTCGGAAGTCCTCCGGAGGACCTGGAGGGAGGTACAGTCCCCAGTGAGACGGAGGAATTTCCCGCAACCCCGGGGGGAAGGTGACCTAAGTCACCATTCATAGCTCTGAATGACGATGACGCCTTTTTCCGCGGCTTTCCGGAGAAATCCCCGGGTGGCGAAGTGGGTGACGAGGATTTTCACAATGCCGGTCGCTTCGTACTCTTTCTGCACCGCTTTTGCCTTCTGCTCGAGTTCCTGGAAAACTCTCTCTTTCCCGTCATCAAGGCGAATTTTAGCTTCTCCCACAAAGTACACCGGTTTTCCTTCCCGCTCTCCTTTGCCGAAGAAGTTGACCTCCACGCCACCTATGTCTATCCGAACGAACCGCTCCGTTACCCTGAACCCGTATTTCTCCTGGAGTACCCGGGGCAGCATTCGGTACGCTTCGTTTTCAAAGGCATAGCTGAAGCTCCGGGAGAGTCCTCCAAGCTCTTCCCGGGTCCGTTTGAGGCCTGCAGTCAGGTTCCTGATTTCTTCCTCTGTCCGCTTCTGGGCCTCAGTCAGGGCCTCCACCGTCTCGGTGAGCTTGTCCACCCGTTCTTCGGTTCTCCTCTGGGCTTCGGCGAGAGCCTCAATCCGTTCCTCTGTCCGCTTCTGGGCCTCAGTCAGGGCCTCCACCGTCTCGGTGAGCTTGTCCACCCGTTCTTCGGTTCTCCTCTGGGCTTCGGCGAGAGCCTCAATCCGTTCCTCTGTCCGCTTCTGGGCCTCAGTCAGGGCCTCCACCGTCTCGGTGAGCTTGTCCACCCGTTCTTCGGTTCTCCTCTGGGCTTCGGCGAGAGCCTCAATCCGTTCCTCTGTCCGCTTCTGGGCTTCGGTGAGTTTCTCGACGTGGCCGATGAGCCTGGTGAAATCTTCCTCTCTCCTCTTCTCTACTTTGACGAGTTCGCCGACAATAGTTCCCAGGTCTTTAAGGGTATCCCGAAGCTCAACAAAGCCCTCCGTGCCCCCATAGGTTTCCCGAATGCGCTCATCGACAATCTGGATGATTTCCCGCTTTACTGCGGGGGTGATTTTCGGTTTGGGTTTTCCGGACTGCACTCCCTGCTCCTCCTGTCCACCTTCTCTCAAGCGATGGCAATATTATCCCTGAGAATCCCCCGAAAGACAAGACCCGGCGTGCTTGCCGGGTCTCTGGTTGTGCTTTTTGGTCAGGGTCTTCCCTGGAATTCTTGCAGGAGAAGGGGATTTCTGGTACAGTTCCTTTGGGGGATCGTACACCGTGATCCCGGGGGTTGCCGGATGTGGAAAAAGGCGATTGAGCGACGCTGGGTTTTCCTGAGAAGCGTACTCTGGATCCCCGTAATCCCCATGCTCCTTGTAACCTCCTGGGGCCTGTGCCGGGAATCACCGTTTGCCAATGGGCATTTCTGGGAGAAGGACGGCTTTTTCCTCCACTACCGGGCGTGGTTCCCCGAGCATCCCCGGAAGAAAATCTTTCTCATCCACGGCCTGGGTGGGTCAACGTTCTCTTGGCGGTACGCACCAGACTTCCTCCTCAACGAGGGATACTGCATCGTAGCGGTGGATTTACCCGGCTTTGGGTATAGCCAGAGGGTGACGGGGAAATTGCTGAAAGCAGAGGCACAGGCCCAGCTCCTCCTCGATTTCCTGGAGTTCCTCGATACGACCCTTGTTCCGGAACACCTCTCCTACAATCCCTGGTGCCTTGCCGGGCACTCCATGGGTGGGAAAATAGCCTTCCTCATGGCCATGGAGGAACCGGAACGTTTCCCGGGAGTGCTCCTTGTGGATGCGGCTTTCCGAGGTCCTTCGCTGCGTTTTTTCAAGATCTTCACGACTTTTCCTCCTTTGAGAGGATGCTGGGTGACGCTCATTCGGCATCTTCTCCTTACCCCCTCGCGCGTTCGCCGTTTCCTCGCTGAAGCCTACGGTCGAAAGCCAAGCACCTTTGAAGTAGAAGGGTACCTTGCACCGCTTCGGCTTCCGGGGACTGCCCGGAGTCTCCTGAGCCTCGTGAACCAGGCCTCGTCGCTTCGGCTTGCTGCGTTTTCGGGGAAACCCCACCCGCCCTTCCTCCTTCTCTGGGGAGAGCGGGACCGTTTTGTACCGAGGCGGCAGGCTGAGAAGTTCCAGGAGGTTTTCCCCGAAACGCCTCTTGTGGTCGTTCCCGGGGCTTCGCATTGTCCGATGGAGACCCATCCGGAGGAGTTCTATAGAGTCGCCGTCGAGTTCTGCAACGCCCTGGCTTTGCCTTTGCGATGAGGTTGCGGTATCCTGTCCCTCTGGGAAAACAATTCCGACGGTGCACGCTACCCCAGCTATTGGAGGATTCAAGGAGGCACGAAGAAGCCCTGGGGAGTTTTCGGGAACGGGCCGGGGAGTCAGGAAGAGCAGAGGGCGAGTTCCCCAATCACCGCCACGGCTGCCTTCACAACTTCCGGATCGAACTGGGTACCCGCGCAGCGCTTGAGTTCGGCAATGGCCTCCGCTATGCCCATCGCCCTGCGGTAGGGACGGTCGCTTGTCATAGCCTCAAAGGCGTCCACTACAGCCACAATGCGGGATTCAAGGGGAATGGCTTCTTGCGCTAAGCCGTCCGGGTATCCCAGGCCGTCGAAACGCTCGTGGTGGTGCCGGACAATCCGGGCCACATCTTCGAGTCCCCGGACGCTTTTCAGGATTTCTTCACCCTTCAGAGGGTGGAGCTTTACAAGTTCATACTCTTCTGGAGTGAGAGGACCCGGTTTCCGGAGGATACTCTGGGGAATGAAGATTTTCCCAATATCATGGACCAGGGAGGCCCAGCGGATGCTTTTTGCCCTCTGTCCTTCAAGTCCAAGGTGCCGGGCAATAAGCAGGGCGTACTTTGCAGAAACCTCAGAGTGCTTCAGGGTGGCACTGTCGTAGTACTCTAAGGCCCTGGCGAGAGCCACGAGGAGGTTCTCGAAGAACGATTCTTCCTTTCTTGCGTACTCCCGCAGGGCATGGCAGGCTACACAAATTCGGGAAAGCTGCTCGGCAAGGGCAATATCGCCGTCGTCGAAAGCGTCCTGCGTTCCCTCGGGAAGGTCGAGGGTGAGGTGCCCGAAGAATTTCCCTTCCCAGAGGAGGGGGACAACCAGGGTTTTGGCAACGGGCTTGGTGCCCTCAAGGAGCCTTCTGTATTTCTCGGGAGAGGAGAACGTCCGGTGGGGGCCGAAGAACTCTTCTCCCTCTACTACCGTGACCCGCTCTTTCGTGATGAGCTCCTCCGGCTCAAAGGTAAATCCAAGGAGGCTCGCTTTATGGCCCCGGACGGCGACGATTTGCCCCCTGCCCCTTTCATCGATGAGTAGAGCGGCTCCCATGGGAGCCTTGGGGATCATTCCCAGAGCAAGGTCGAGCATGCGGGAGAGGAATGCCTCTTCCTCAATCTCCAGAAGGGGAAGGAGTGCGGTGACCTCAAGCGTTTCAAGGAGCCTTCGCCTTGCCCTTTTTTCACCTTCCAGCGCGCGCTCAAGCTGCGCGGTGGCCTGCCGCACGAGCCTCTGCAACCTCCTGTTGAACGCCGCGAGAACGGAAGTTGCACCGGAAATGCCCAGGGCAATGGCGAGCAAGCCCCGGAAAAGCCAGGGTGGGTACTCCCTGACGGTAACAAGGTACGACTGAAGAAGGTCGTGGAGCTCTTTTTCTGAAAATTTCGAGAGTTCTGTTTTGACAAGCTGCACGACTTTCGCATTCCCCTTCCAGGTGGCAAGGTGGAGGAAATTCTCTGTAGGGAGAGGAAGCCGGGAAAAGTCAGCTAAAAGCCCGTATTTTACAAGGTAGAAGTTCGCCGGCGGGTCGTCCATGAGGAAGCAGCTGACCTCTCCGCGTCGTGCCGCAAGGACGATGTCGCCGTAGTTAGGGTACAGCCGAAACTGCAGGGAAGGGTTGAAGGAGAGGGCGAGGTTCACCAAAGCGTCTTTTGCTTTGGCTCCCACAACGTGAGGGGTGAGGTCTGAAAGGGAACGGACCTTGAGGGTTTTCCGGAAGTACACACTTGAGGTGACCCGGAAAAGGGGCTGGATGTAGTCAAGATAAGTTGCCCGCTCGGGAGTGTAGAAAATGGTGTCCACGAGGTCTGCCCGGCGTTCCTGGATGAGGGAGTGCACTTCTGCCCATTCCGTCGGCAAGAGTTCCACAGGGATTCCGGTTCGCGCTTCCCACATCTTCCAGAACTCTACCGATGCTCCCACGAAGCGTCCCTCCTCGTCGTAGTAGGCAAAGGGTGGGTAATCCCTGTCGATGAGGACCCTGAGTGGGGTATCCTCGGAAAAAGCGGTGGAGGACAGAAACGCCAGAACCCAGATTGCTGCCAGTATCCTCCAGAGTATGCCCTTTGGCATCACGCGCCCTCCCCGTTTTCAATGCGGTCTCGCCCAAGGCCTTTCGCCCGGTACGCCAGGGTATCCACCCGGCTGAGGAGGGTGTCGGGAGTTTCTCCCTGGGTGTACTCGACCACGCCGAAACTTGCCGTGAGAGGAAAGGCCAAATGCTCACCGACAGTACGAATAGCCTCCTGGATTCTTTCGGCCACTTTCCTGGCCTCGTCTTTCGAGGTGGCGGGAAGGAGAACCACGAACTCATCTCCCCCCAGACGGACCAGGAAATCCATTTTTCGAATTGCCGATTGTGCGGCTTGCGCAACTTCCCGCAGAACCCGGTCCCCAGTGGCGTGGCCGAAGCGATCGTTCACCGCTTTGAAGTGGTCGAGGTCAAAAAAGAGTAGGGAAAACGTCTCTTTGCGGCGCCTTGCCCGTGCAATTTCCCGGGAAAGGGCTTCGAAGAAAAAGCGGCGATTATAGGCCTCGGTGAGGGGATCGTGGAAGGCAAGAAAGCGAAGCCTTCGTTCCATTTCCCGGTACGGGGTGATATCGTGGAGGTAGTGGAGGTAGAGGTCTTCGCCTAAAGGGACCCAGAACACGTCGAAGAAACGTTTCCTCCACCTGATGTCGCACCGGATGGTCTGGCCTTCTTGCAGGGCCTCATCGGCCCGGCAGAAGTAGCATCGGGTTCCTGGAAGGATAACCCCTCGCTTCAGGGCTTTCCGGTATTCTCCCCGGAGGGCTGATCCTTTGCGGATGGCAAGGAAACAGTACTCTCCGATTTTGGTCTGCCAATCCCTTTCGGCGGCTCTGTTCTGGGCAAGTATCCGGCGGTCCCGGGAGATAATCCAGGCGGGGACCGGAATCCCCTCAAGGAAGAGGAGGTTGAGCCGTCCCCGCTCGTAGAGCGACCAGGGAAGGAGCACGAAATCAGGGTGTTCTCCTTGGGAGCGGGCAACGTCCCCATGGGCTACCTCGACGGTGTATCCGCTCGCCTCAAGGAGAGCGTGGAGGTGCAGGAAGTTGCCATTGTTCTGGTGCACGAGGAGAATCTTTCGGGCCACCGGGCTACCTCCTTTTGGGGGAAATTATACCATTATACTCCTAACTACCCAACAAGCTCCTGCAGTTTCTGCACCATCAGGGGCAAGGGACTGGATTGCCGAAGAGCTGACGCAATCGGTGGCCCATTTCAAAGTGTAGCTTTTGCCCAGGATTTTCCTCCGACCCCCCTTGACGGCAAGGGGGGTCCTCTGTATAATTCTCCCTGAAAAGTGAAAAGAGTACCCCACTAGCACCTCCTATTAGAAGTCTTTCCCCTCCTTGCACCTAAGGGGAGCCAGGGAGCACCTGGCTCCCCTTAGGTGTTTTCTGGACCCGAGTCGTTGACAGGTACTTCTTCTCCCCTGTAGAATTCAGGAAAGTCCCTGTACTGGTGTTGTTGCAGTCTATGCGGAACGCTCTGGGTATCGTTCTCGTTCTCGGGGTAGTCCTTTTTGCGGTATCCTGCAATTCGGGTTGGGATTTTACCATTATCAATGTACCGTCGCGTCTTTTCTGCGGGGAGGAGTTCCACTTCCAGGTTGCCTGCCAGGGAAGCTGTTCTTTTCCACTTTTCTGGAGTGCCCGGTACGGAACCATCACCCAGGATGGCTGGTACCGAGCTCCGGATTTTCCCTGCACCGAGGTGGTTGAAGTCATCGGTCGGGGGATGAGGAGGCTTGCGAGCTTCCCTGCGCTGATGCCGGGAAGTCCTGCGACGCCACAGGGTATCGCAGAGGTTTTGCCCTCCTTTCGGGTTCTTCTTGCCCCACCTTCCTGTGTTGCTGATTTTTGTGTTCCCTTTCGCTTCACCGTGCGGGGATCCTTCCTCGTTGTGCTGAACGGCAAGACCTTGATGAGGGATTGGTATCATAGGGAGAGGGAAGTTGCGCTTGAGCTTCCTCTTGAGGAGGGGGAGAACACCCTTCTCGTTGTGCTTGAGGGGAAGGAAGTGTTCCAAAGCAACATCCTCTGTGACCGAACCCCTCCGGTGATTTTTCTGTCCCGGGCACTGTGGGCGCCTGAAGGAGTGTGGGTTTTTGGGACGGCCTCTGAAGAGGTAACCGTTGAGGGCGTAAAGGGGGAGAGCAACGCCTGGAAAGTTCTGGTTCCTTGGGAAGGGGAAAAGCGGGTGCTCTGGCGTGACCGGGCAGGAAACAGGAGAGAGGAAATCTTTGCTGCAGAACGGGATCTGAACCTTGAAGTCGTTGGGCCTTCCCGGGTGAAAAAGGGGGAAGCGGCAGATTTCAGGATACGCTGCACCTTTCGGGGAATTCCTCTTGAAGAGGCAAGGGTGGTATGTGGTGGAAAGGAAGAAGTGCTCTCTCTGGGGGAAGGTACGGTATCCGTTACTTTTCCTGGGGAAGGGAAGATTTCTGTGAACTTTGCCCTCGGGAATAAGACCCTTGAACTCCCTGTGGAGGTGTACGTCCTTCCCGTGGCTACCCTTGAGTTTCTTGTTCCGTTTCCGAGAGAAGTTGTCCAGGGAGAAACGCTGGTGCTCCAGGGTACGCTGAGGGATGCCGAGGGGAATCCCTGCTCCGGAAGGAGGGTGTGGGGAGAGATTCGTTCGTCCACCTTTTCAGCGATTGCTGAAACCCTTTCTGATGGTTCAGGGAGATGGACACTACCTCTTGGGGGAATATCTGGAATCGGAAGACACATACTGCGAGTTTCTGCCGAGGACATCCTTGTGGAGCACGAACTTTTTGGTATTTCCGGTCGCCCCTCGTTTTTCTGGGCTGTTCGACCAGGTACGGTGCTGCGTTCCATGGCAGGATACCCGGTGCCTTTTGAGGTACGGGTAGCAACGGCAGAGGGGAAACCGGTTCAGGGGGCGAGGGTCGAGTGGGTGTGGAAAACCGCAGAGGGTGTTTCCCCTGTTCCCTCTCCTGACCTTGGGGTGAACGAGCGAACGGATCTCTCTGGGAAATGCGTGGGTGAGATTGCCATGCCTCGAAAAGTGGGGAACTATATGCTTGAAGCTCGCCTTCCTTTCTGGGAAGTTCCTCCTCTCGTCTTTTCGGTCACGGTCCTTGCCGCAGCACCCCGGTTTTTCGAGGACCTCTCTGTGCTCCCTCCCTCAGGGAGAGTCGGGGAGCCTCTGAGCTTCAGGGTGCGGGTACGGGATACCTATGGCAATCCCTGTCCTGAGAAGACCGTGAACGTGTACCTCAGGGAGGGGGAAAATCCTGTGAAACAGCAGAGCGTTGTCACCGACAATCAGGGAGAAGCCTCGTTTACTCTCATCCCGCAAAAGCCGGGGACGCTCACCGTGGAAGCTCGCGTGCAGTTCACCTTATGCGTTCTTTCCTGGTCTTTGCCAGTAAATGATGGATAGTCTCCTCCACTTTTTCCTCCCCCAGCACTGTGTGGTCTGCGGGGCGTACGTTGCTCTTCCCTCCTGTTTCCCCCTCTGTGAGCGCTGCCAGAGTTCGGTCATCTACCTCCGGGAAGGGGTGTGCTTTCGCTGCGGGAGGACTGTGCCGCACCCTGGGATTCTCCTCTGCCATGTGTGCCGGCGCTTCCGGTACCACTTTGAGTTCGCCCGGGCGGTGAGCGCGTATGCATTCCCTGTTCGGGAAGCTCTCCACGCCTTCAAGTACGGAGGGGTGGTGTCTCTGGCGAGGTTTTTCGGTCTCCTCCTTGTCCGGTACTGCGAAGAGTTCCCCCTTCTTCTGGATGTCGATGGTGTTCTCCCTGTGCCCCTGCATCCTTCAAGAGAAAAAGCCCGGGGGTTCAACCAGTCCCTCCTTCTTGCCCAGGAGGTGGGGAGGGCATTTCGGCTTCCTGTGCTTGTACGGAGCGTCCTGCGGGTGAAACCCACGCTCCCCCAGGTGGGCCTTAAGGCGAAAGAACGGCGCCAGAACGTCCGGGGGGCGTTCCGGGTACAACGGAAAGAGGACGTCTCGGGGAAGCGAATCCTCGTTGTCGACGATGTTCTCACCTCCCGCGCAACCGTGGAGAGCCTTTCGCAGACTTTGAAAGATGCCGGATGTCAAAGCGTTGTGGTGCTTGCTGTGGCCTCTGGGAAGTGAAGCTCCAAGAATTTTGATTCTTCCATTGTGAGATTATTGACGACCTCTCCGGAGTATGCCAGAATATTCTCGAAAGATTATTCCTTTGAGGAATATCCATTCATGGGCGCCAGCGAAGTAGAGTTGCTCACCCGGGTGGCCTGGCTGCACTTCATGGAAGGGGTCACCCAGCGGGAAATTGCGAAGAAACTCGGTATTTCCCAGCCCAAGGTGGCTCGCCTTCTCGATCGGGCTAAAAAGTGCGGTATCGTTCGTATTTCCATCACTTCGCCTTACGCGAACTGCCTCGCCATCGAGGGGGAACTCCGCCGCCTTTTCCCTCATCTTGAGGATGTTGTGGTCATTCCTGCTCCACAGGGTGGGGATCTCTTTGCAAGTCTTGGCCGAGCCGGTGCCTGGTACCTTGAGCGGGTGCTCCAGGATGGGGACCTCGTGGGGATTGCCTGGGGAAGGACCCTGAAGCATGTGGCCTCCTCTGTTCAGGGGGTACGGGTGCGGAACCTCAAGTTCGTGACCTTGGTTGGGGGATTGACCGCCTCTGCGTCGCTGAACCCATATACCATTGGGGAGAAGCTGGCTTCGATTTTTGAAGGGGAGTGCTACTACCTCTATGCCCCAGCAGTGGTGGAGAGCGAGGAAATCCGGAATTTCTACCTCAGTGAGCGAATCAACCAGAAAACCCTGGAGCTTGCCCGGCAAACTCGCTTTTCGCTTGTGGGGATTGGAACGGTCGACGCCCGTCACTCTATCTACGCCCTCACGGGGTTCATCGACTACCACGAGCTTGAGCTCCTCCGCCAGAAGGGTGCAGTTGGCGATATCCTCGGCCAGTTCTATGACCGGCAGGGAAACCTCATCGATACACCCCTGCACCGGCGAACGGTGGCTCTCCCCCTTGAGGACCTCAGGAAAATGAAGAACGTCATCGGCATCGCCGGGGGAAAGGAAAAGGTTGAGGCGATTCTTGGGGCGCTCAGGGGGAAGTACATCAAAATCCTCATCACCGATGAAGAAACGGCAAAGGGCATCGTAGAGCTTGAGCAGAGGGAGGGATAAGTGTGGCCTTTGTGACCTGCGTGGGGATTCTCGTAGCTGACCTCATGGGGCGGCCTATCAACCGGTTTCCGGAGAAGGGGAAACTCCTCCTTGTTCCAGAAATGGAACTCCATGTCGGGGGATGCGCCCACAACACCGCGGTGGACCTCCGCAAACTCGGGGAGGAGGTGCTCGTGGTGGGGAAAGTAGGGGACGACGACTTAGGGGAGGTGGTGATCAACTCCCTGAAGCGCCACGGAGTGGACACACGGGGCATTACAAAGGACACCCGGTACCACACCTCAGCCACCATGGTGCTCCTTGATGAGCACGGGGAGCGGACTTTCCTCCATTACCCTGGGGCCAACCAGGCCCTCCGGGCTGAGGACGTGAAGGACGAGTTCCTCAGGGGGGCAAAGGTGGTCCACGTGGCGGGGAGTTTCCTCATGCCAGGGTTCGATGGGGAAGAAACGGCAAAGGTTTTCGCCCGGGCAAGGGCGCTTGGGGTTTTGACCTCTCTTGATACAGCCTGGGACGATACGGGGAAGTGGCTGGCCACCATTGCTCCGGTGCTGCCTTTTGTTGACATTTTCATCTCAAACCGGGACGAGGCCTCCCGGATCTCTGGAAAGGACGGCCTTGCGGATATGGCTTCCTTCTTCCTGAGCTTTGGCATTCGGGTGGTGGCCATCAAGATGGGAGCAGAAGGGAGCTTCATCATGACCGGTAAAGAGAAGATCCTCGTTCCACCCTTTTCAGTGCAGGCTGTTGATGGGACGGGGGCGGGCGACGCTTTCGCGGCAGGGTTCCTCTTTGGGTACCTGCGGGGATGGGACCTCTATGAGGTTGGGAGGTTCGCCAACGCCTGTGGGGCCATGTGCGTAACTGCCATGGGGGCGACCGAGGGTGTGGGGGATTTCATGGCGGTGCGGCGATTCATCGAAGAACACGAGGCGAGGATGGGATGAGGCTTTTTGGCGTGCAGTTTGGAGCGGGGAACATTGGTCGGGGGTTCATCGGGCATCTCCTTCAGGAGTCAGGGCTCTGGACGGTCTTTGTGGAGGCTAACGAGGATCTCGTGGCAAAACTCCGGGAACGGGGTTGTTACCCTCTCCGGCTCGTTGAGAAAGATGGAACCTTTCGGGACGTTGTGATCGACCGAATTGAGGTCCTCTCGGTGAAAGAAGAAGCAGCGGTAGCTGAAAAAATCGCCTTTGCTGCCTTAGTTCTTACGGCCGTAGGAGCGAAGAATCTCCCGCAGGTGGCTCCGCTTCTTGCCCGGGGGATTGAGGAACGCCGAATACGCAATCCCGAACCCCTCAACGTCTTCCTCTGTGAGAATCTGAAGGACGCCCCTGCCATTTTCCGGGAAAAGGTGCAGCAGTACCTCTCTCCCACGGGAGTGGAGTTTCTCAAAGAGCGGGTGGGCTTCGTGGGGACGGTCATTGCCCGAATGGTTCCGGTACTTGATGAGCGCTTCGGTGTAACCGATCCCCTGGGTGTGGTGGCGGAGTCCTACGCCCGGCTTCCCTTTGATGCTCGGGCGGTTCGAGGAGTTCTGCCGCCGCTCTTTGGCTTTGAGGGGACGGAGCACTTTGAGGCTGAAGAGGAACGAAAGCTCTTTTTCCACAACCTGGGCCATGCCGTTTTGGCGTACCTTGGGTACCTCAGAGGGTGCTCCTATATCCACGAGGCCCTTGGAGATGCGGACATCGAGCGCGTATTTTCCGGTGCCTGGGATGAGGTTACCCAGGCGTTTTTCCGGAAGTACCCCTTCTGGGACAGGGATGAGCACAGAGAATACCTTCGGGACCTCAGGGCGCGCTTTGCCAACCCCGCCATGATGGACACCGTGATCCGGGTGGGGAGGGACCCCCTGCGGAAGCTCTCCCCGAAAGACCGCCTCGTCGGAGGGGCGCTTTTCTGCCTTGCCCAGGGTGTTTTCCCTGAACACGTGGCCTGTGGGTGTGCAGCAGCGCTGCTTTACGATTACCCTGAAGATGAGGAGGCAAAAGTCCTGCAGAGGATGATCGCCGAGGAGGGAGTGCAGGGGGTGCTCGAGAGCGTTTGTGGGGTAGATCCTGAGAGTGAGCTGGGAAAAGCGATTGAGCGCTGGTACAGGCGATTTCAGGAAGAAAGGAGCAGGGGGTGAGCGGGATGGAGATTCAGGAGAAGGTCTCAAAGGCACAGAACGAGACCAAAGAGAGGCTTCTTGGCATGTACCGGGATATGCTGCGCATTCGTCGCTTTGAGGAAACGGTGAGCGACCTTTTCAGCCAGGACAAAATCCGGGGAACAACCCACCTCTACATTGGAGAAGAAGCGGTGGCGGTGGGGGCGTGTTACGCCATTCGCCCTGACGACTACATCACCTCAACCCATCGAGGTCACGGCCACTGCATCGCCAAGGGAGCACGCCTTGACCGGATGATGGCCGAGCTCTACGGGAAAATCGATGGGTACTGTAAGGGGAAGGGCGGATCGCTCCACATCGCCGACCTCACGGCAGGGAATCTCGGCGCCAATGGTATCGTTGGCGGAGGTATTCCCATTGCGGTGGGATCAGGGCTTACGGCAAAGTACAAGAACACCGGAAAGGTCACGGTGTGCTTTTTCGGGGATGGAGCGGCCAATACCGGGGCATTCCATGAAGCGCTGAACCTTGCCGCCGTGTGGAAGCTCCCGGTGGTGTTCGTCTGTGAGAACAACCTCTACGCCATGTCCATGCCGGTGCGGGAGGCCTTCCCCATCCAGGACATCGCTGAGAGAGCCCAGGCTTACGGGATGCCTGGAGTGGTGGTGGATGGGATGGATGTTCTTGCGGTGAAGGAAGCGGTGGAACAGGCCGCCGAGCGGGCCCGCCGGGGTGAAGGGCCGACACTCATTGAGTGCAAGACCTACCGGTACCTGGGGCACTCGAAAAACGACCCCCGGGCGTACCGGACGCGGGAAGAGGAGCAGGAGTGGAAGGCGAAAGACCCCATCAAGCGCTACCGGAAATGGCTCTTAGAACAGGGTGTGGCTGAGGAAGAGGAGCTCAAGACAATCGAAAACGAAGTGGAGCGGGAGATTGAAGAGGCCATAGCCTTTGCTGAACAGAGTCCCTATCCTCCCCTTGAGGAGATCACAAAGGACGTCTACGTTGAGGAGGACTTTGCCGAGATTGAGCGGAAGAAGGGGACAAAGGTCGTCCGGAGCATCAAGGAGTACGATCCCGGGACGATGCGCATCATCACTTACCGGGATGCGTTAAACGAAGCCCTGCGGGAGGAGATGCGTCGGGACGACAACGTCGTGCTCATCGGGGAAGACATTGGCCTCTACGGTGGAGCCTATGGGGTCACCCGGGGCCTGTGGCAGGAGTTTGGAGGAGAACGGGTTCGCAACACCCCTATCTCTGAGGCGGCAATTGTGGGGTGCTGTGTCGGTGCGGCCATGACCGGACTGCGTCCTGTGGGCGAAATCATGTACATCGACTTTATGACGCTCTGCATGGACCAGTTGGTGAACCAAGGGGCCAAAATTCGCTACATGTTCGGAGGGAAGGCCAGGGTTCCCATGGTCATCCGCACGGAAGGGGGATGTGGTCGTTCCTCTGGTGCCCAGCATGCTCAAAGCCTCGAAGCCTGGTTCATTCATGTTCCGGGACTCAAGGTTGTGATGCCTGCAACGCCCTTTGACGCCAAGGGGCTTTTGAAGGCGGCAATCCGGGAGGACAATCCCATCCTCTTCATTGAGCACAAAATGCTCTACAACACCAAGGGTCCGGTGCCGGAAGAGGAGTACATCATCCCCATCGGGGTTGCCGATGTGAAACGGGAGGGGAAAGACGTCACCATCGTCGCCTATTCCCGGATGCTCCTTGTGGCCCTGGAGGCAGCAGAAGTCCTGGCGAAAGAGGGCATTGAGGCTGAAGTTGTGGACCCCCGAACGCTTTTGCCGCTTGATATTGAGACTATCTGTCAGTCGGTTCGCAAGACCAACCGGGTGATCATCGTGTACGAGGGGTGCAAAACTGGTGGAGCGGGGGCAGAGATTGCCGCCCAGATTATGGAACACGCCTTTGATTACCTGGACGCCCCCATCGTTCGCCTTGGAGCGGCTGATGCTCCCGTTCCCTGTAGCCGTTACCTTGAGGACAATGCTATCCCGAGGGTAGAAGACGTGGTGAAAGCAGCACGCACGCTCTGCGGCAGGTAGCCATGGAACGCCGGACGGCGCTTCGGCTCTCGTTCATCGTTGGTGTGGCGTTCTTTTTCCTGGCCGTGTCCATGCTCATCACCGGAGCAGTGCTCCCCAAATGGATGGCCATTTTCCATCTTTCTGCGACAAGAGCGGGTCGCCTCTTTGCCCTGTACTACTTCCCCTATGTGGTGACGACGTTTGTGAGTGGCGCGCTCTGCGATCTCCTTGGGAAAAAGCCCGTGCTCGTGGCCAGCCAGGCGTTTCTCGCTCTGGGGTTTTTCGTGGTGAGCCTTGCGGATCGGTTCACCACCATTGAGTGGGGAGTGTTCCTTGCTGGCATTGGTGGGGGTTTCTGTGAGGCTCCCCTCACCGGGCTCCTCTCCCGGGTCTTCCCCGGGCGGGAAGGGTATGCCCTGAATCTCAGCCAGATTTCCTTTGGCCTTGGGGCTGCCTCTGGGCCATACCTTGCGGGCTTTCTCCTTGAGCGGGAGCTGAGCTGGAGGGTGCTCTATTTCGTCCCGGGGATATTCTCGGTACTCCTTTTTGCCCTCCTCTTGCGGGAACGGGAGCTCTTTGCTGAAGGGAAAAACGAAGTCTTTTCCCTGCGAAGCCTCCAGGCTCTGGGGGAGTGGAAGACCCTGCTTTGCGCCAGCTTCCTGGCCATCTTCCTGTACGTCGGGGCAGAAATCGGTACCTCGGCCTGGGTGAGCACTTATTTTGTTCGGGAGCTCCAGAGAGGCTTTTCCCTTGCAGGAGCGGCCATGGGGATATTCTGGGGGATGATCACCGTGGGAAGGCTTGTCTTTGGCCTTCTGGCCAGAAAGGTGAGTTACCTGCTTTTGCTTCGTCTCCTCATTCTTTGGAGTTTCTCCGCCCTTCTCCTCTTCAACCTTACCCGGAATGTCCCCGTGGTGCTCTTCGCCCTTTTTGCTCTGGGACTCGGATTCTCTGCGGTGTGGCCGCTTGTTGTGGCCTGGGTGGCGCAGCACGTCGATACCCTTCAGGCCACGGCCATTGGGCTTACGGTTGCTGCAGGAGGACTTGGCGCACTCTTTTTCCCCTGGTTCATGGGGATTCTTGCGGATCGTGTTGGTCTTCGTTTCGTCTTTCTGGTGGCCCTGGTGCTTGTTGCCGGACTTTTCGGTGTGACGCAGAGTCGTTTCTTCAGGGAGGGAAAGGCATAGTGGCGATCCTTGGGATTGATATGGGGACAAGCGGATGTAAGGTTGTGGCCTTTCGGGAAAACGGTGAGGTCCTGGGCTTTTCGGGAAAGGAGTACCCTTTCATTACTCCTCGACCCGGGTGGCTGGAGATCGACCCTGAAAAGGTCTGGGAAGCGGTGTGTGCTGCCTTAGGCGAGGTGGGCCGATCCCTCCAGGAACCTATCAGTGCCCTGGCGGTCACCTCCCACGGGGAAACCCTCATCCCCTTGGGGCGGGATGGACGACCTCTGACTTTCGCCATCGCCAACTTCGACGTCCGGGCCAACAGATATGTGGCATTCTTTCGGGAACGCTTCGACCCTTTCCATCTTTTCTCGGTGACCGGAATGCCCCTTCACGGGATGTACACGGTGAATAAGATCCTCTGGCTTCGGGACCATGAGCCGGAAATCTTTGAACGTACCTGGAAGTTCTCGTGCGTCGAGGACTTCATCATCTTCCGCCTCACGGGGGAAACGCCGGCCATGGACTATTCCCTGGCCTCCCGGACCATGATGTTTGACGTCCGAAAAAAGGCTTGGGCCCGGGACATCCTTGAAGCGGTGGGGATTTCTGAAGAACGGCTTCCCAGGGTTCTCCCCTCGGGAACCCCTGTCGGCTCCCTGCGGGAGGATCTTGCGAGGGACTTTGGCCTCCAGGAGAAAATCCTTGTGGCCACCGGAGGCCACGACCAGCCCTGTGGGGTTCTGGGGTGCGGGGTGTGCTCGCCTGGAGAGGCCATGTACGGCATTGGGACTTCAGAGTGCGTGGCCCTCAACATTGGTCCTCAGCCTTTCCTCACAAAGGAGATGATGGAGAACGGGTTCTGCTGCTATCCCCATGTTGCAGAAGGAGACTACATCACCCTGGCGTACATCGCCTCAGGAGGGTCTCTCGTGCGGTGGTTCCGTGACGCCATAGCTCCTGACAAAAAACAGGAAGCCCGGGAGCTCGGGAAAGACCCCTATCGGATGCTCTTTGAGCACCTTCCAGAGGGTCCGGTGCCGCTTTTTGTGCTCCCTCATTTTGCCGGTTCAGGAACTCCCTACCTCGACGAGCACTCCCGGGGGGCCATTGTGGGGTTGACTCTCGCGGCCTCCCGTTGGGAAATCTTTCGGGCCATTCTTGAGAGCCTCACCTATGAGATGAAGGTGAACCTGGATCTTTTCGAGGCTTTTGGGTTACCCGTTGTGGACCTGCGGGCTGTTGGCGGAGGTGCTCGTTCTTTCGAGTGGCTCAGGATGAAGGCAGACATTCTGGGGAAGACGCTGCTCCTTCCGGAAACGGAGGAAGCCGTGGCGCTGGGGACGGCAATCCTTGCGGGAAAGGCGGCGGGGGTTTTTGCGCACACCCAGGAGGGCATCGCGGCGATGGTGCGTTTCCGGGAAAGGATTGAACCTTCTTTGAGTCGGCACGAAGTCTACAGGCGGTACTACAGCGTGTACCAAAAAGTGTACAATGGTCTCAAAGAGGTGCACGAGCTCTTGAGTATGCTCCAGGGAGAGGAGGAGGACCATGAAGAGTAAAGGCTTTGCCACAGGAGTCTGGGTTTTTGGGGCGTGTCCGGATCGGTTCTGCCCGCGAGGGTACAAGGAGGACGTTCCTCTCGAAAAGGCCCTTGACGCCATTGCCGCTGTTCCGGACCTCAAGGGAGTGATGATGCACTACCCAAGTCCCATCAACGAGGACACGGCAGAAAAGGTGAAAAGGGAACTCGATGCCCGGGGACTTGCCCTGGCGTCCTGCGATGTCGACCTTTTCGGGGATCCAGTATTTGCCCTGGGGAGCCTGATGTCAGAGAGAGAAGGTGTGCGCCAGAGAGCCATTGAACTCGCCAAGAAAGCCATGGACATGGCCGAGTATTTTGGAGCTGGGGTAATGAACCTCTGGCCGGGGCAGGATGGCTTTGACTACCCCTTCCAGATTGACTACCGAGCACAGTGGGACCTCCTCATCGAAGCCCTCCGGGAGATTGCCAGCCACAATCCCCGCGTGAAGCTGAGTTTAGAGTACAAACTCCGGGAACCCCGGACCCACTCGACCATTTCGAACGCCGGTGTGGCGCTTTTCTTAGCCCGGGAGGTGAACCTACCGAACGTTGGGGTGACCATTGACCTCGGGCACTCCTATAACTGCAAAGAGTCTCCGGGAAATGTTGTGGCGTTGCTCGACCGTTTTGGGAAGCTCTTTGCCCTGCACCTCAATGACAACTTCCGGGACTGGGATGACGATTTAGCCGTGGGGACGGTGCACTTCTTCGAAAACCTTGAATTCCTCTACTACCTCTACCACTCGAATTACGAAGGCTGGCTTGGCCTTGACATCTTCCCCTACCGGGAGGATGGGAAAACGGCATGCCAGGTGAGCATCGAGAACATCACAATGATGCTTTCGGTGGTGGAGAAAATCGACGTAGCTACTCTTCGGGCCTACCAGAAGGAGGCCGACGCCTTGGGAGCTTTCCGGTACATCCGGAGTTTGCTCTGAAGGAGTGATGCCCGTGAGTTACCTTGGAATTGACGTGGGCACCACGGGGTGCAAGGTCATCGCCTTTGATGAAGAGGGCAATATCAGGGCTTGGGCTTATGAGGAGTACCCGCTCTACCATCCCCGGAATGGGTGGAGTGAGCTTGATGCTGAAGAGGTCTTCGAGAAGGTCGTGCGCTGCCTCCGAAGAGTCGCGGAGGGCATCCGTCACGACCCTCCGGCAAGCATCGGAATCTCCTCTCAGGGGGAGGCGGTGGTTCCAGTTGACGCCGAGGGTCGGCCTCTTGCCCGAAGCATTGTCACCTTTGACGCGAGGGGGGACGAATTTGTCCCCCTCTTTCGAGAAAAACTCGGGGATGAGCGGTTTTTCGCCATCACCGGGATGCCCCTCTCGGGCATCGGGACGGTGAATAAAATCCTCTGGTGGAAAAAGTACGCTCCCGACGTCTTCAGGAATGCCCGGTATTTCCTGTGCTTTGAGGATTTCCTCGTTTTTCGCTTCGGGCTTCCTCCGGCCATAAGTTTCCCCCTTGCTTCCCGGACGATGATGTTCCATGTGGAGCGGGGGGAATGGTCTTCAGAAATCCTCGACCTTGCAGGGATTCCTCCTGAGCGCCTGGCTCAACCTTACCCTTCGGGAACCCCCCTTGGGGAGGTCCCGGAGAAATTCGCTGCGGCATTCGGGTGGGGGAAGGGGATTGTGGTGGCTGCAGGAGGCCATGACCAGCCCTGTGGGGCTCTGGGGGCGGGCGTCATCCGACCAGGGCTTGCTATGGACGCCACGGGAACAGTGGAGTGCATTGCCCCGGCGATGTCCCGCTTTGTCGGGGGAGAGGCCATGTGGCGGAACAACCTCTGCTGTTACCACCATGCCTTCCCGGGGCTTTATACGACTTTGGTGTACAATTTCACCGGAGGGGTGCTCCTGCGCTGGTTTCGGGACCAGTTTGGGGAAAAGGAGAGAGAGGTTGCCGCTTGCCTTAAGAAGGACCCTTATGAGGTACTCCTTGAAGGACTTCCCGAAAACCCCACGAGTCTCTTCGTTTTGCCCCACTTCACCATGACGGGAACGCCGTACTTTGACGCCCACTCGGCGGGGATGGTGGTGGGGCTCACCCTCAGCACCACGAAGAAGGAGTTCATCAAGGCCCTCCTTGAGGGTGTGAGTTACGAGATGAAGCTGAATCTCGAGCTTCTTCGGAATGCTGGAATTCCCGTGGAACGGCTCCGGGCGATTGGCGGAGGGGCAAAGAGCCCGGTATGGCTCAGGATCAAGGCCGATATTTATGGGGTACCGGTTGAGACCCTTTCGGTTTCGGAAGCGGCCTGTTTCGGTGCCGCACTCCTTGGGCGGAAGGCAAAGGAGGATGTAAAGGATTTCGGGGCTTTGGTGCGTGACCTCGTCCGGGTTCGGGAGGTGTACGAACCGGATCCGGAGAGGGCAAAAATCTACGAGGAACGCTTTGCCGTGTACCGGCGCCTGTATCCTGCGCTGAAAACCGTTATCCTTCAGGAGGGCGAAATGCCATGAAAGCTGCGGTTTTTCTCGGTCCAGAGAATATCGAGGTTCGGGAAGTTCCTGAACCCGAGGCCGGTCCGGGAGAAGTGGTCATCCGGGTTGGAGCCTGCGCCATCTGCGGGACTGATGTTCGCATTTTCCAGTTTGGTCACCACCACGTGAAACCGCCGCAGGTCACAGGGCACGAGATTGCAGGAGAAATCGTGGCAATAGGCGAGGGTGTTGAAGGGTACCGGGTGGGGGACAAAGTTGCGGTTATCACCGTAATTTCCTGCGGGCGGTGCCGGTACTGCCGCCGGGGTCTGCAGAACCTCTGTCCGGAGCAGAAGTACATCGGGTACCATTACCCTGGAGGATTTGCGGAGTTCATGAAAATGCCTCGGGAAGGAGTAGCACGGGGGAATCTCCTGGTCCTCCCGGAGGATATGGACCTCCTTGAGGCCAGCCTCATTGAGCCCCTTTCCTGTGTCATCAACGGCCAGTCGTATCTTCATATCGGCCTTGGGGAGACCGTGCTCGTCATCGGTGCGGGTCCTATCGGGTGCATGCATGTCGCCATGGCGAAAAACCACGGTGCAGGGAAGATTATCCTTGCCGATATTTCCGATGAACGGCTGGAGCTTGCACAGAGAATCGGAGCCGATGTCTACATCAACCCGCAGAAGGAGAATCTGAAGGAACGGGTGTTTGAACTCACCGGTGGGTTAGGGGCCGACGTGGTCATTGTGGCAGCTTCATCAGGAAGCGCCCAGGAGGAAGCCCTGGAACTCGTTGCTCCCCAGGGGAGGATCAGCCTCTTTGGTGGATTGCCGAAGGAGAAACCCACCATCACCTTCAACAGTAACATCGTCCACTACAAGGAAATCGGGGTTTTCGGCGTCTTCGCCTCTCATGCCTCCCAGTATGAGGAGGCGGCGCGGCTCATCTATGCAAGAAGGGTCCCCGCGCGGGACCTCATCACCCATGTGCTGCCCCTTGAGGACATTGTGAGGGGCATTGAACTCGTGAAAAGTGGGAAGGCCTTGAAGGCCGTGATTTCCTTTGTGAGGTGAGGGGTGTGCATCCGCAGCCGTTGCAGGATAAAATCGCCATTGTGACCGGTGCGGCGTCAGGGATAGGGAAGGGCATTGCCGTACGCTTTGCCCAGGAGGGAGCCCATGTGGCGTGCTGCGACGTGAACTTTGAAGGGGCGGAGAAAACGGCTCAGGAAATCGCAGCGCTGGGCCGGGAATCCATGGCGATCAAGGTGGATGTCACGAAAAGCGACGAAGTTGCCGAGATGGCCCGCCGGGTGTACGAGCGATGGGGGAGAATCGACATCCTGGTGAATTCCGCGGGCATTATCCGGGCCCACTTCATCACCGAGGTTCCCGAGGAGGTCTGGGACGCCATTATCAACGTGAACCTCAAGGGGACGTTTCTCTGCATCCGGGAAGTGGCCAAGTACATGGTGCAGCAGAAAAGCGGGAAAATCATCAACATCAGCTCGAAGTCAGGAAAGCGTGGCGGGCTCTGGCTTGCTGCCTATTCGGCATCGAAGTTCGGCGTAATTGGTCTTACCCAGAGTGCGGCCATGGACCTTGCCCCCTTCAAGATCAACGTGAACGCCATCTGTCCAGGGAATGTCTTCGCCACGCCCATGTGGGACCTCCTTGATAAGGAGTACGCCAAAAAGCTTGGTGTTCCTCCGGAGCAGGTGCGGAAAATCTACGTCGAAAAGGTTCCGCTTGGTCGAGAGTGCACCATTGAGGATGTGGCCAATGTTGCCGTGTTCCTGGCCTCTTCCTACTCCGACTACATGACCGGACAGGCCATCAACGTTACCGGTGGACAGGAAGTGCACTGAATGCGGCGCGTTGGCCTTGTGGTGAATCCGGTGGCGGGGAAGGACATCCGCCGGCTGGTAGCGTGGGGGTCCGTTTCTGGCAATCGGGAGAAGATCAACGCTCTAATCCGGTTCCTCCAGGGGTTTGTAGGGGTCACAAGGGGAACCTTCTGTTTCGTCTACATGCCCGACCCCTATGAACTCGTGGAGGTGGCCCGGAAAGAGGCGACGTTTCCTTCGCGGATTCGCTTTGAGAAGGCCCCCACACCGGCCTTTGGGGATGCCACGGACACCCTACGTTTCACCGAGTGGGCCGTGCAGGAGGGAGTGGAGGCGCTTGTTGTGTTCGGTGGCGATGGTACGAACCGGGTGGTGGCCAAAAGAAGCGGTAACACCCCCCTTTTCTCCCTCTCCTGCGGGACGAATAACGTCTTTGCCGATACCCTGGAACCCACCCTGGGAGGGATGGCTCTGGGGTTTTTCCTGGAGGGGGGAGTACCTGAAGCGGAGGTCCTCTCAAGGTCCAAGGTGCTCCGCTGTTTCTCTGAAACCCGGGAGGACATCGCCCTGGTGGACGTGGTTTTTGTGGCAAAAGACATTCTGGGAACTCGGGCGGTATGGGAACCAGAAACGGTTCGTTTCGTTGCTGTGACACAGAGTAGCCCCGCGAACATCGGCCTCAGCGCCGTTGTCGGGAGGATGGTGAGCATCTCTCCGAAAGAGCGCCGGGGGGCCTTTGCCTGGATCGGGCAGGGTGGTTGGCGGGTACCCGTTCCCCTGGCTCCTGGGCTTGTCCGGGAAGTGGGGGTGGAGGAATTTGGTTTTCTCTTTCCTGGAGAACCCCTGAGGCTTCCTCAGGGGAGAGGGGCGCTTGCCCTCGATGGGGAACGGGAGATTCTTGTGCACCCCCATGAAGAGTGGTGGATTCGCCTTGAGGATCAGGGTCCGGTGAAGGCGGACCTTCGACGGATTCTCGAGCTCACACAGGGAAGGAGTGGAGAGCATGGCCAAAGAGGTCATCATGCCCAAGCTTGGCCTCACGATGGAGGAAGGGGTCATCAATAAGTGGTTCGTGCGGGAAGGCGAACGGGTGGAGAAGGGAGCCCCCCTTTTTGAGGTTGCGACCGACAAGGTGAACATGGAAGTGGAATCCCCTGCTTCGGGCGTGGTGCTCAAGATTCTCTACCCCGAAGGCGCTACCGTTCCCATCACGGAGGTCGTTGCCTACATCGGGGAAGAGGGGGAAGAGGTTCCTGTTCCCCAGAAAGGAGCGCCGGGAGGGAAACCGGAGGCCAGAGAAGAAGTTGCCGGGGAAGCAGTGGTGATCCAAAGGGGAGAGGTGGCAAAGGAACGCATCAAGGCCTCGCCCCTTGCCCGAAAGCTTGCCCAAGAATACGGTATCGATCTTGCAACCGTCACCGGTACGGGCCCTGGGGGACGCATTGTGAGGGAAGACGTTGAGCGGGCAAGGAGGACACTCGAAGAAGCGAAAAGGCGGGAAATCCCCGTGGCGGAAAGGGTACCGGTGGCTGAAGAGGCAAAGGGGAGAGTCGTTCCCCTTTCCCGGATGCGTCAGATCATTGCCCAGCGCATGCTCGAGAGCGTGAGGACGAAACCCCACTTTTTCGTCTTCCAGGAAATCCTTGCCGAGGAACTCGTGAAGATGCGGGAACGCCTCCTGCCCCTCGTGGAGAAAGAGACCGGTCTCCGGGTTTCGTACACCGATATCCTCGTCAAGGTTGTCGCCAAAGCCCTGGAACGTTCTCCGCTGCTTTACGCTTCCTTCACGGACGAGGGGATTGTTTTCCCAGAGCACGTCAACATCGGTGTTGCCGTCGCCCTGGAGGATGGGCTCATCGTTCCCGTGGTGAAGGAGGTAGAGCGGAAGAGCATCGCCCAGATCACCCGGGAGCTCCACGACCTTGTGGAGCGGGCGAAAGCTGGCAAGCTCACTCCGGAGGAGATTTCCGGGGGAACCTTCACCATTTCGAACCTGGGGATGTTCGGTGTTGACGCCTTTACGGCCATCATCAACCCTCCGGAGTCGGCCATTCTGGCCTGCGGGGCCATTAAGAAGAAGCCGGTCTTCGACGGGAAGGACATCGTTCCCCTTGCGGTCATGGAACTCGTCCTCTCCTGCGACCACCGTATCGTCGATGGTGCTGTTGCTGCCCAGTTCATGCAGTTTTTGAAGACTCTCTTAGAAGAACCCTTTGCCCTGCTCCTTTGAGGTTTCAGGGGTCAGGGTGAGGATTGCCGTTTGCAGGTCTGTCCTTGCCCTGTCCTCGTGGGACCGTTTGTGGTCTGGCGAATCGCCTGAGCTTCCGGGATACCTGGAGAATGCCGGTTGTTGAGGTGTTCTTGTGGGGGGCTTCTTGGGAGTTCTTGCGGACCTTCCTCCAGGAAGCTAAGATATTCCTGGAATTCTGGCAAGGAGGTCAACCCATGAAGACTCTCGAGGAGAAAATCCGGGAACTCCCTCCCGAACTCCGTCAGGAAGTGGAGGATTTCGTGGAGTTCCTCTGGGAGAAGAGGGTGAAAAAAGCGAAGGGACTTCCAAAGCTCCGTTTCAGGGGTGCCTTGAAGGAGTTGGGCTTGCGGTCCACTTCGGTGGAACTGCAACACGAAATCCTGAAGTGGTGGCAAAACGGTGTATCTCGTTGACACAAACGTTATTCTCGAGGTCCTTTTAGAGCGAGAACAGGCGGATGAAGCCGAAAAGTTTTTGTGCCAGATGCCTCGGGGCAGTCTCTTCGTTTCAGAGTTCAGTTTATACTCTCTTGGAGTCTTTTTCTTTCGCCAGGGGAAGTATGAGGTGTTCCTCAAGCTCGTTGAGGATCTCTTTGAGTCCCTGGCGATTTGCCTTGTCCGATTGACTACCCAGGATGTCCCTGCGTTGATTTCGGCAGCTCAGCGCTACCACCTCGACTTCGACGACGCCTACCAGTACGCCGTGGCCGAAAAGCACGACCTCACCATTGTGAGCTTTGACTGCGACTTTGACCGGACTGAACGGGGGAGGAAGACCCCGAAAGAGGTGACGTTGTAATCTCTGGAGTTTCGCTTGCTGAGATTTCTGGCGGCAATACGTCTCCCTTGACTCCGCCTCTTCTCCTTCGTCCCCCTTCCGGGATCATCGAGATTTCGTGGGAGCTCTGCTGTACGGTTCTCCCTTGGGAAACCCCCTGCAGGACAAGGAGAGACCGCATTTCCTGCACTCATCCCGTAAAAAGCTGCTACAATAAAAGGCAAGGGGGGTGAGAGGATGAACCGGTACTTCATGAACCCTGAACGGGTGAGGCGATATCTCAACCTCTGGATTGTCCGGGCGGTTTTCCGCTGGGTAACCCGTAGGACTCGCGATGGCAGTGTGAGGCTCGAAAAGCTCCTTGTGCACTACGGGAAGCCTCAAAAGGGCCTGTCCTTTTTGGAATTCCTGAGTTTTCTCCCCGTGTACCTTGTGATCGATATCCTGAGGATGCTCCTTCGCTGGGAGAAGGAGTACCTGGTACGGGAAATCTTCGGGTCCCGGAACATTCGTCGGGCGACCATCAACCTTGCCCGGAGCGTAGCAGAATACGGAGCCACCCGCCCGCAGAAGTTCGCTGGTCCTCTCCTTGTGGTGTGGAACTTTACCAACCTCTGCAACCTGCGGTGTCGCCACTGTTACCAGAATGCGGGAAAGGGAACAGCGCAACTTTCCCTTGAGGAGCGGCTCCGGGTTGTGGATGAGCTTGAGGAGAACTTTGTGCCAACGCTTGCCTTCTCTGGAGGAGAACCCCTGTGTGACCCTGAGTTCTTTACTGTAGCCAGGTACGCCGCTTCGAAGGAAATCTACCTCTCGGTGGCCACCAACGGTACCCTGCTTTCCGAAGACATGTGCAAGAAGCTCAAAGACCACGGGATCCAGTACGTGGAGGTGAGCCTTGAAAGCTCATCCCCCGAGTACCACGACCGTTTCCGGGGTATCCCGGGCCTCTGGGAGAAGACGGTGAAAGGCATTGAGAATGCCGTGAAAGCCGGTCTTTTGGTGGGCGTTGCCCCCACGGTGACCCGGGGGAACCTTGCGGATCTCCCCGCGCTGTACCGGCTGACAAAAGAACTTGGGGCCCATCGTTTCTACGTTTTCAACTTCATTCCAACCGGGAGAGGGCGGGAAATCTGGAGTGATGACCTGAGCCCTGAAGAGCGGGAGGAAATGCTTGAGATCCTCTACGGGTGCCTCATGGAGAAGAAGATTCAAGTCTTCAGCACCAGCCCGCAGTTCGGGAGGAAGTGCGTGGAGAAAAACCCCGAAGGCATGGTCATTACCGGGCATTACTCCGTTTCCGAGGGGAAGCTTGCGAGAGTCGGTGCCGAGTACGTGGGTGGTTGTGGAGCGGGGAGGGCCTACTGCGCACTGCAACCCGATGGGACGGTGACGCCCTGTGTGTTCATGCCCATTCCGGTGGGGCGGCTTTTTGAAAAGCGCCTGAAAGAGATCTGGGATACCTCACGGGTCCTGCGGGAACTCCGTTCGCGGGAGCTGTACCGTGGTCACTGTGGGGTCTGTACATTCCGGGCGGTGTGTGGTGGGTGTCGTGCTCGGGCCTACGCTTATTTCGGCGACTACCTCGGTCCGGATCCAGGCTGCAAGTTCAACGCCGAGTTCTACCACAAGGCGCAGAAAGCCCCTTACGAGGAGGTCATCGCCTGAGTGCCAAAGGCCGGACCAATTGGTCCGGCCTTTGTTGGCATTGCTAAATCCATCCTCGCAGCTTCATGGCTTCCACAACGCGGCTCACCGCAGTGATATAGGCCGCCTGGCGCATGTCAACAGCGTACTTCTTCGAGGTTTCAAGCACGGTGTGGTAGGCTCTGGTCATCTTTTTGTCCAGGCGCTCCAGGACCTCCTCTTCTTCCCAGTAGTACATGTAGAAGTTCTGAACCATCTCGAAGTACGAGACCGTTACTCCTCCTGCATTGCACAGGAAATCGGGAATCACATGGATTCCCTTGCGGTACAGAATATCATCGGCTTCAGGTGTTGTGGGTCCATTGGCAAGCTCGGCCACAATCTTTGCCTTGATTCGAGGGGCATTTGAGGCGGTGATGACGCCCTCGAGCGCAGCAGGGATGAGGATGTCCACTTCAAGCTCCAGGAGGTCTTCGTTTGAGATTCTCTGGGTGCCAGGAAAGTCAACTACAGAGGACGTTGCTTGCTTGTGCTTGAGAACTTCCTCCGGATTGAGACCGGAAGGCCTGAAAATGCCCCCTTTGCTGTCGCTCACTGCAACAACCGTGGAACCAAAACGAGAACGGAGCAAAGAGGCGGCATAGTATCCGGCATTCCCGTATCCCTGAATAGCAACTGTAGCCCGGGAGAGGTCGATACCCAGGACCTTTGCTGCTTCCCTTATGGCAATCATGCCTCCGTAGGCTGTGGCCTTGTCCCTTCCCTTGGAACCCCCAAGAGGCAGGGGTTTTCCGGTGATAACCCCGAACTGGTTTTTCCCGGCGATTTTCGAGTACTCGTCCATCATCCAGGCCATCACCTGGGGGTTTGTGTAAACGTCGGGAGCGGGGATGTCCTTATCCGGGCCGATGAACTGGTAAATGGCCTGAATGTACCCTCGGCTGAGCCGCTCCAGCTCCCCCTGGGACATCTCCTTCGGGTTGCAGATAACCCCACCTTTTGCTCCTCCGAGGGGGAGGTCCATGACGGCACACTTCCAGGTCATCCACGCCGCCAGAGCTCGTACGGTATCGATGCTCTCTTCAGGATGGAACCGTATGCCTCCTTTGGTGGGACCCTTTGCGTCGTTGTACTGCACCCTGAAACCCTGGAAGACTCTCAGGGACCCGTCGTCCATCCTGACCGGTATGGCCACGTGTAGCTCACGGGCCGGTACCCGGAGCATCTGGTGTGCCCCAGGATCCAGATTCATGATTCTGGCGCACTTATCGAGCTGTTCCTGTGCCATGGCAAAAGGGTTGAGTTGAGCCATCTTGACACCTCCTTTTTAGGACTCATCACGGCTTAGAAAAACAAAGACGCTCTCCACGAGAATGTGGAGAACGTCTTTGTTCTCGCAACGATGCCGCCTTCGACACCGCCGTAATTCTACCATCAATGGGGAATGGTGGCAAGAACCTGTATGGGTTCAAGAAGCGCGCGATAGAGGCCTTGAAAAGGACAATATGGTGAGCTATAGTGAAGGTACAAAACCGAAAGGGAGGGATGTGGTGTGAAGAGGTTTGCGGTTGTGCTCTTTGTGGTTCTTGCGGTCCTGCTCCTTTCTGTTGTTATGGCCGAGGCTAAGTATAGGATTGCCTTCGTGCCCAAGCTCATCGGAATCCCCTACTTCAACGCCATGGAGGAGGGTGGGAAGAAGGCGGCGCAGGATCTCGATGTGGAGTTCATCTACACCGGCCCTGTGACGGCAGATGTAGCCAAGCAGATTGAAATCATCGATAACCTCATCACCCAGGGCGTTGATGCCATTGCGGTGGCACCCAACGATCCGGCAGCCATTACCCCGGTTCTCAAGAAGGCCAAGGAGAAGGGTATCCTCGTCATGACGAGTGACACCGACGGTGCCCAGGAGGTGCGGGACCTTTTCGTGAACCAGGCGCTGCAGAATGAAATCGGGTACACGGTGATGGATGAGCTCGCCAAGGCTATGAACTACGAGGGCGAATTCGCCATCGTCTCCTGCGGTCCCACTGCCTGGAACCTGAACATCTGGATTGCCTATGAGCTCGAGCGCCTGGCCCAGTACCCCAAGATGAAGCTCGTGACCATCCGCTATGCCGAGGAAGACGTCCAGATGGCCATCAATGTCATGCTCGACCTCATCAACGCCTTCCCTAACCTCAAGGGCGTTATCGGCCAGTGCAGCACTTCTGCCCCGGGAGTTGCCGAGGCCATTGAACAGGCAGGCAAAAGCGGCCAGATTGTGGCCACAGGGCTTTCAGTACCTTCCATGATGGCCAAGTACGTGAAGAGTGGCACCGTGAAGTCCTTTGTCCTCTGGAACCCCATTGACCTTGGGTACCTCACCGTCTGGGCTGCGAAGTACCTCCTTGACGGGAACCAGTTCGAGGATGGCAAAGAGTACGAGATCCCCGGAATCGAGACGAAACCCAAGTACATCGCCAAGGATAAGATGCTGGTTCTTGGGCCGCCGAAGGTCTTCGACGCCTCCAACATCGACCAGTACATGTTCTTCTGAGAAAACTCGAGTGGGCGCCCCACTTCGGGGCGCCCTTGTTATTCGGAGAGATGGCGATGGAGTACACCCTGGAATGCCGCAAGATTTTTAAATCTTTCGGGGGCGTGCAGGCACTGCGGGGTGTGGACTTCACCCTCCGTTCTGGAGAGGTCCATGCCCTGGTTGGAGAAAATGGTGCGGGGAAGTCTACCCTGGTTAAGATTATCTCCGGAGCTCTTCTTCCGGACCGGGGGGACATCTTCTACATGGGTCAGCCCGTCCGCATCGACTCACCCCGGAAGGCTCAGGAGATAGGCATCTCCACCGTGTACCAGGAACCCCTGGTGTACAGCGAGCTCAGTGTTCTCGAGAACATCTTCCTCGGCCGGGAAATCCGGACGCCCTGGGGGAACATCGACTGGAAAAGAGAAGAAGAACAGGCAAGGTCGCTTTTTGCCTCTCTCGGTCTCCCACACCACTTTCTGCGGGAACCCATGGGTGAGCTCAGCGTTGGCCTGCAACAGCTTGTCCTCATTGCCAAGGCCCTGGTGTACGAGGCGAAGGTCATTATTTTTGACGAGCCCACGGCGATTCTCACCGAACACGAGACCGAGCGGCTCTTCACCATCATCCGCAAACTCCGGGACCAGGGTGTGGGGATTATCTACATCTCCCACCGTCTTGAGGAAATCTTCCGCATCGCCGACCGGGTGACGGTCATGCGGGACGGAGAGGTCCGGGGAGAATTCCCCATCGCCGCCGTCGACCGGGCGAGAATCGTCGAGCTCATGGCCGGGAAGCTCCTTGTGGAGGAGATCGCCCGCAGGGGTGTGAAAGGAGACCACCCTCTCCTTTCAGTGCGGGGGTTGACGAGAAGACCTCGGTTTTTCGATATTTCCTTCGACCTTTTCCCCGGAGAGATTCTCGGCTTTTTTGGTCTTGTGGGCTCAGGGAGAACCGATGTTGCCCAGACCATCTTTGGTCTCTTCCGCCCTGAGAGCGGAAAAATGCTCTTCAACGGCCACGAGGTGAGCTTTGGGTCTCCTGAAGAGGCCATGCAGGCTGGTATTGCCTACCTCCCCGAAGACCGGAAAGTCCAGGGGCTTTTCCCCATCCAGAGCGTGGCCTACAACATCTCGGTCACCATCCTCAGGGAACTCGTGCGGCGCCTGGGGATTGTCGACGTCCGAAGAGAACGGGACATTGCCGAGAAGCATATACGGGAACTCAACATCAAAACCCCGAATCTCAAAACCAGGGTCTACAGCTTAAGCGGTGGGAATCAGCAGAAGGTTGTCCTTGCCAAGTGGCTTTCGGTGACACCGAAGCTCCTCATTCTTGACGAGCCAACCCGGGGGATTGATGTGGCCTCAAAGTCCGAAATTCACAACCTCATCGCTCACCTTGCAGACCGGGGGCTGGCGATCATGATGATCTCTTCAGAACTTCCCGAGATTCTCAAGATGTCGGACCGGGTCGTCGTCATGCACGAGGGGAGGATCACAGGGGTTTTCGAGGGCCCGGAGAAGACTGCCGAGAACATCATTCGGGCCGCAACGGGCGAGCGGATGGCTGTTGCCGGAGGTGTGGGGGTGTGACGAATACCGGATTTCGAAAGGTGCTGCGGCGGCGGGAATTCACGGTTCTGGGGCTCATCGTGGTCCTCGTCGTCCTTTTTGCTCTGACAACAGAGCGTTTCATGTCGGTGAGCAACCTCTCGAATCTCCTCCTCCAGCTTGCCGGAACGGCCATCTCGGCCATCGGCATGACCATGGTCATCATCACCGGGGGTATCGATGTTTCCGTGGGCTCCACCCTGGGGATGGCCTCGGTGGTGGCGGGGAAGCTCCTTGTGGGAGGGTACTCGCCGGTCTTTGTCCTTCTTTCTGCCCTCGGCACAGGTTTGGCCATCGGCCTCTTCAACGGGACACTCATCGCCTTCGGCAATGTCCCTCCCATCATCGTGACGTTGGGCATGATGAGCATCCTCCGGAGCCTCATGTACCAGCTCCTTGGAGGACGGTGGATTTCCGGAATCCCGCCGGCGATTCGGGTGATCGGTCTTGGCAAGTGGCTCGGTGTCCCCATATCCATGTGGATCACCGTGGTGCTCATTGCGTTTTTCACCTACTTCCTCTCTTCCCGTCCCCTGGGGCGGGCGATTTACGCCGTGGGGAATAACCCCGAGGCCGCCCGGGTCTCAGGCATTGACCTCAGGCGGACGACGCTTTTCGTCTACGCCGTTTTGGGAGCCCTGGCGGGGTTCGCCGGACTTGTCTATGTTGCCCGCACGGGGATTGTCCAGACGAACACGGGAAGCGGTTTTGAGCTTGAGGTTATCGCTGCGGTGGTGCTCGGGGGCACGAGCATTCTCGGTGGACGGGGGACAGTCATCGGCAGTCTCCTTGGGGCCTTCCTTGTGGGCATCATTAAAAACGGCATGGTCCTCCTCAACGTCCCTGCCCTGAGTGAAGGCCTGGTTGTTGGGGTCCTCATCATCCTCTCCGTGATGATTGACGTTATTCGGGCTCGAGGGGAACGGTCATGAAACGAATCCTGGACTACATTGTGGAGAACCGGGTGCTTTTTCTCCTTGTGCTTTTCGTTGCGCTCTTTGCGGTCTTTGCCGCGAGCGTTCCCGGGTTTTTCACCTTCTACAACCTCACGAACATGACCCAGTACGGAGTGGAACTGGGGCTTCTGGCCCTTGCGGAGATGCTCGTCATTCTCTCAGGGGGCGGAGGCATCGACCTCTCGGTTGGCTCCATGCTCACCATTGTGGCCATGATTATTGGCGTGCTCATCGGGCGGGTCGGGCTCAACCCTTCTCTGTCCATTCTCCTTGGGCTTTTTGCCGGGGCGGGTATGGGGTACCTCAACGGGGTCCTCGTGAGCTACACCAGAATCCTCCCCTTCATCGTGACGCTGGCCTCGCTCTACATCTATAAGTCCCTGGCCCTCATCATCGCCGTTGACCCCCGCTTTGGCCCCAATCCCATGCCGGTATCGAGCTTTCCCGAGTCCTTCTACTTTGTGGGGCAGTACCGCATCGCGGGGATTCCCTTCCAGGTCCTCTGCATTTTCGTTCCGGTGATTCTCCTCCTCTGGCTTCTCCTTGAAAAGAGCATTTTCGGCCGGTACCTCTACGGGGTGGGCAGCAACGAGAAAGCAGCGCTCTTTTCGGGGATGAATGTTGCACGGGTGAGGGTCACCGTTTATACCCTCTCGGGGATACTGAGCGCCCTCTCGGGCTGGATCATTACCTCCCGCATCGCCAGTGCTCGGCCTGATATCGGTACAGGGTATGAGCTCCAGGCCATCACCATTGCGGTTCTGGGTGGGGTGAGCATTAAAGGCGGTGAAGGGAGTATCGGTGGAGTGGTGCTCGGGATTGCCATCATCACGCTCCTCTATAACGGCATGCAACTCGCCGGCATCCACCAGATCTGGCAGCTGGGGTCCCTGGGGGTAGTTCTTGTTGGGAGCGTCCTCCTCAACCAGGTCCTCCTGGCCCGGCGGAAAATATAGGCTGGTGTGGTTGTTCATTTTTGGGGTCCTGATTGCGTGGGGGGGAGGAGAAGCTTTTGCGGAAAAGCGCCTTGTCCTCCTTTCCCCCGCTCATGATGAGTATTTCTTCTCCTTTCTTGAGGTCTTCCTCCGGCGCTCCCTCCCCGACTACCGGATTACTACTATAATCACAGGAGAAGGAATCCCCCAGGTTGAGGGAGCCGTCGTTGTCGGTTTCCCGGAGGACCTCAAGGTCCTCGAGCGCTCACGAAAGAAGCCCCTGGCCATTGTCCTTGGGGAGGATGGCGACCTTTCCATCCCGGTCCTGGGGCGGGTGGTCTTTGCCTTTGAAGAGGTGGCGAGGGTGCTGCAGAAGGAGCTCTTTTCTGGGGGGAAAGGAGAATTCCTCTTTGTGGGGGAGGAACGCTCTCCTTTCCTGCCCCTTCTTGGGCTTTTAGGAGAAGCTCGCTTTTTTGGGGAAGTGGAAGAAGAACGTGTGGTGGTGGTCGAACGGGCGTTTCAAGCCCGACCGTTTCTTCGGGTAAAGAACGAACGCCCCTTCGCGTTCCTTGTCCTTGAGGCGGCGACCGAGATGCTCTTTGCGCTTCAGGAGGGGAAGGTGGATGTCCTCGTCGATACGAAGCCCTCTGCTGTTGCTTCCTGTATCGTTGGGATACTGCGGCGGTGGGAGGAAGAGGGAAAACGTTCAGGATGCTGCACCGTTTCCCCTCTCCTTGTTACCCGGGAAACCATTGCCTCTGCCGACGCCTATGAGGTCGTTCGCCGCTGCCTCTCCTGCCATTAGGAGGAAATCACTCCACCACGATTTCCCGGATCCACTTCACCCAGCGGCTCCCATAGAAATCTTCCGCCACCAGGCGCACAGGGAAGCCGTGTTCTCTGGGAAGCGTCTCTCCGTTCACCCGCAGAGCGAGAAACAGGAGGTCCACTTTTTCGCCTTCCAGTTCCTCCTGAGAGAACTGGGCGCGGTAGTTATCAAGACCCACAAAGAGGATTTTCTGGTAGTCTTTTACCTCGGCAAGTCTCAGGATTTCCCGCAAAGGCACCCCTTCCCACTCCGCGTAATCGGCGAAAAACCCGGGGCAAATGAGGAGCACCTTTTTCTTCACCGTGGGGAGCTTCTGCAACTCCTCATAGGAGAGCCGGAGTTCCTTCCCCACACTTTTTCCTTTGACTTCGAGGCACCAGCTTCCAAGGTCGAAGTTCTCCGGAGGCAACCCGGTGGTGTTGAGATTTTCAACGGGGTCAAGGGGTAAAAGGGACGCATCCACTTCCGCCGGGTTCATGTGGATGATCTGGGACTTGGGGGTGTCGGGAGGAAGCTTCACCCGTTCTTTGGTCAACCCTGCGCCGGAAAGCAAGACAAAAACCCCGAGAACCACAAGCGCCGTCAGGTATTTCTTCATCGTTCACACTCCCTTTCTGCCTCTCTGAAACCGTCTGGGGAAGAACTCTATTCCATTCCTGATTGACCGGCAATTGCACTAGCAGGAACTTGACTGCATTGAAGCCGTATCGGAGAATGGGGGAAAGCGGTGAACCCAAAGCTTGGAGTCAGGGTATGGAAATCCGCCGGGGAACCTTCCGGGATTTTGAAAAGGTTGTGGAGCTTTTACGATTGGTCTTTCCCCAGGACGAGCGGGGATACTACTTTGGCTTCCTGCGCTTTGACCCCTTCTTCCATCCCCGGGATGTGTGGTTGGCGACAGACGGAAAAGAGGTGGTTTCCTGTCTCTTCCTTCTGCGGCGGCTTTTCTCTGGTGGTGAACGGTTGCTTCCGGGTGGCGGGATTGCCAATGTGGCCACCCACCCTGATTTTCGGGGGAGGGGACTAGCCTCCTTGCTGCTTCAGGAAGCCATACTCCAATCGAAGAGGGAGGGTCTTTCGTTCCTTCTCCTTGTCACCGAAATTCCCGCTTTCTACGAGCGCTTCGGGTTTCAGGACCTGGGGAAATTCGTGGCACGCATAGAACCGCGGGATTCTGGGCTCTCGCTTTCGGGTGTGAGAGGCGAGGAAATTCTCAGCGCCTATGAGGCGTTCTACCGGAGAATGAAACTCCTCGTCCCCTTTCGAAACCTCGGGTATCTGCGGGGGATGCAGGTGTGGAACCGCTATAGTTCCCGTTTTCGGGAGGGGAAAAAAAGTGGCTTCATTCCGCAAGGTTGGTGGAGTGGTGGGGTATTTCCTGGAGAAAGAAGCGGCAATAGAGGTTTTCGACCTTTTCGGTAGAGGAAATCGCTCAAACCTCCTCGAGATTCTCCAGAGTCTGGGAAAACCCCTGCGCCTCTTCCACCACCCGGCGGTTCTCCAGCGCTTGGGTGTTCCCCTTTCCCGCGACCGGGAGACGGTAATGGTCCTGTATCTGCGGGCCTTCTCGGGCGAGGTCTACCTCCCAGTGGCAGACTACTTTTAAAACAGGGTTTCCCCGGAGAGTCCGCAGGGTGGGAGGGCCTCTAAGCTTTTTAATGTCTCAGCCTCACCGCCGGCGTAAAATCCGGGCACGCCACCGGAAAAGAGGATGGATGGGCACGCTGGCCGGCGGGGAGAGGATTTCCCGGAAAAGCCAGAAGGACGGGAAATCCTGTTGCACCTTCTCTCTGAAGGAGACAGACCTTTCCGCTTTTTTCTCACGGTCCTTCACCTTTTTCCTCCTCCTTTCCGAGTCGCTCCCTCATGCGGGTGTCGGCCTGGAGGTTCTGGAGGGAGTAGTAGTCGAGAACCCCCAGTTTCCCCTCCCGCAGGGCGTAGGCTAAGGCCTTCGGGATTTCGGCTTCAGCCTCCACGACTTTGGCACGCATTTCCTGGGTATAGGCCTTCATTTCCTGCTCCCGGGCAATGGCCAGAGCCCGTCGCTCTTCGGCCTTCGCCTGGGCCACACGCTTGTCGGCCTCGGCCTGGTCCATCTGGAGCCGGGCACCGATGTTCTCCCCAACATCAATATCGGCAATGTCGATGGAGAGGATTTCGAAGGCCGTGCCGGCATCAAGGCCCTTCTCAAGGACCGTTTTGGAAATCGTATCCGGGTTCTCAAGTACTTCCTTATGGGAATTGGACGAGCCAATGGTGGTGACGATGCCTTCTCCGACCCGGGCGATAATCGTGGCTTCGGTCGCTCCTCCGATGAGCCGGTCGATGTTGGTGCGAACGGTGACCCGGGCCTTCACCTTGAGTTCAATCCCATCCTTGGCCACTGCGGCAACCACCGGAGTCTCCACAACCTTCGGTAACACGCTCACCTGGACGGCCTCGAGGACATTGCGTCCGGCAAGGTCGATGGCGCAGGCCTTCTGGAACGAGAGGGGAATCCCGGCCCGCTCGGCGGCAATGAGGGAAATCACCACCCGGTCGACGTTCCCTCCCGCGAGGTAATGTGCCTCGAGAGCGCCCACGCTGAGGTCAAGGCCGGCTTTCGTGGCCTTGATGAGGGGCAGGACAATGCTTGCAGGAGGCACTCGCCGCAAGCGCATGCCGATGAGCGTCAGGATGCTCACCCGTACCCCCGCTGCCAGTGCCGAAATCCAGAGCCCTAAGGGGACAAAGGAAAGGAACACCACAAGGATCACGAGGACCACAATTCCCGGAATGAGATACCCCAGAACGTTCACGATGCCGACCTCCTTTCTCTTCGAACCACAAGGACATTCCCCCGTACCTCATCGACCACCACTGCTTCTCCTGCCGCAATGAACTCCCCCCGGCTCATGGCATCGTACACTTTGCCCTCAATCTCCACCATTCCTGCAGGTCGGAGGACGGTCTTTGCCCGACCCTCCTTCCCCAAAAGCCCTGCATACGGGGAGGCTTCCAGTGCGCTTTCTCCTTTCGGGCTTTGCTCCCGAAGACCAAGTTGCCGCCAGAGGGGGTTATAGGGGAGAAAAAGGAGGAAGAGGAGCAACACTCCTCCGGCAAGGGCAAGGTACCAGAGGGTCTCAAAAATCGCGTTCAGGGAGAACAGTTGCTCGGTGGTCCGAAGAAGAAGGTACAGGGATCCTCCCATGGCTGCAATCCCCAAAACCCCGGTGACTCCAAAACCGGGGATGACGAAAATTTCGAGAATAAGAAGGAGCATCCCGACGAGGAAGAGCAAGAGAGGTTCCCACCCGGAAAGCCCCGCCAGGTACCTCCCACCGAAAACGAAAAGGAGCGAAACAATGCCCACAATCCCCGGGACGCCAAAACCCGGGGTCATGATTTCCAGGAATATCCCCAGAAAAGCCAGGAAAAGCAAGATAGAGACCACAGCAGGGTACGTCACAACCCGAGCCAGCGTCTCCGACCAGGAGGGATCAACCGTCACGACTTCTCCCCGAAGGCCAGCTCTCTCCAGTACCTCCTTTTGCCCCCGGGCAATCCCATCAACGACTGTAAGCTCCAGGGCACGCTGGGCAGAAAGGGTAAGGAGCGTCCCTTGCTCTTTCACTCCCGGAATCTCAACTTCGCGGTCCACCATTCCGGCGAAAATCTGGGGATCCCGGCCCCGGGCCTCGGCAAGGGCCTCAATGTGCGCACGAATGGCCGACACTGCTTTAGGGTCAGGTTTTTCGGTGTCTTCCCCGCCAGAACGGGGCTCGCTTGCCCCGATGCTCCCATCGGGAGCGATGAATATCCGCTCGCAGGCCAGCGCAAGGAACACTCCTGCCGACCAGGCTTTGGAGTTCACAAAGGCGATGGTTTTCACCGGAGACCGGAAGATAGCGTCTTTGGCAAAAAGCATGGCGTCGACCCGCCCACCGAGGGTATCGATTTCGAAGACCACTGCTTCGGCACGTTCCTCTTCTGCTTCTTTGAGCACCCTCTGGACGAAGCTCGCCATGCCCCACTCTACGGCACCAATACCGGGAATGTCCTTCAGAGAAGCCCAGAAGATGGTTCCCGCAAGAGCAAGAGCTGGCGCAAACAGGAAGACCACCATCACCCCGGTGGTTACAGCGGCCTGAACCGTACCGGAGGCGGACTTTCTCAGCCAGCCCGAAGAGCACCCCACGGTCACTCCACCACAATCACCGAGTTTTCTGACCCGAATGCATTGGGGACTCTCAGGGTGTCCGGGTCGGTGAACCACTGGCCGTCCACAACGTAGCGGTACTCATGCCGTCCCCGGGGAAGCGTGATGGTAATGCTCCAGTACCCTTTCTTGGTCCTCTTCAAAAGGTGGCTTTGAGGGTCCCAGTGGTTGAAGCTTCCTGCTAAAAAGACCTCTGAAGCAGCGGGATATTCCAGGCGAAAGGTCACTCGAGGCAAAGGACTTCCCTCCTTGGTGCGCTATTCTGCAAAGGACAACCTTTCCGGCGAGGGATTATTCCCTGTATCTAATTTGGGTCGCAAGGTGATGGAGGGGGTGGTGCCCGAGGTGGGGAGAAAAACCAGGACACCCCGAGAGACACTGGACTTTCCGAGTGTCCCACATGATGTGGACCTATACAGCGGCTTGAAATATCCCAGAAGGACTTGTATAATAATCTCAGCAGGTCAGCATATGACTTGATGAGTCGATATGATTGTCAGAGAGAACCTGGTGAATCAGGCGAAAAAGCATATACTGGAGTATATCTTTAAAGAAAATCTCTCAAAGGGCGATAAGCTCCCGTCTATTGAGCAGTTGGCAAGCATTTTTTCTGTGGGTAGATCTACGATTCGAGAAGCGATACGGAGTTTAGAGCAGTTGCATATCCTCGAAACCGTTCAGGGCAAAGGAACCTTTGTTACTGTGGATCCTTCTTCTTTAGGCAGAGATATTTCACAACTTCGTAGCGTGACTGAAATGGCCCAGGAATCGGGAATTACCTTGGTGAACTTCTGGGTTTCACGAGAGGAGATTCTGGCAGATGATTTTCTCGCTCAGAAGCTGGAGGTAGAGGTAGGTACGCCACTTGTGTTTCTTCAGCGAATTCGGGGTTTTGAGGGAGAAGCCATTGTGTACCTCGAGGATATTCTCCCTAAGAAGTATACTCTGACCTTCAGCGAGGAAGATTGGAATGGCTCTCTTTTTCAGGCTTTGGAGAAAAGCGGCGTGAAGGTTGTCTTTTCGTGGGCAAAAATTATACCTTATATCCCTGACAGTGCTTTTTTGAAGAAAATGAGGCTTAAGCAGAGAGTACCATTCCTCCTTCTGCAACATCTTCATTATGACGCAAGAGGTCGAATCATTGCATTTTCGAAGGATTACTACCACTCGGGGTTTTTCCATTTTGAGGTTTTACGTAGGAGATTGTAATGAGGGGGTTATCAGGCATGAAGTTGGATCTTGAGATTATGGATATCGAGTATGGCATGACGGAACGAATTCGGGCGATGCGAGAGGAGCTCCTGAACACTATCCCCCAGGTGTGTGTGGAAAGAGCTCGCATTTATACCCAGGTTTATAAGGAGAATGAGGCAGATCCACCGATCCTTAGGCGAGCTAAGGCTCTGGCAAAGACTCTTGAAGAAATGAGTATCTTTATCTATCGGGACGAGCTTCTTGTGGGGAACCAGGCTTCAAAACCACGGGGTGCACCTATTTTCCCTGAATATTCTTGGGACTGGATAGTTGACGAGATTGATCAATTCCATCTGCGTAAGGGCGATGTTTTCCTTGTTGATGAGGAATCGAAGAGAATTCTCCTAGAGGAGGTTATTCCTTACTGGAAAGGTAAGACCTTGTATGATCGCGCTATCCGAATCATCCCACCTTTTGTCCTTGAGGCACAGAAGATAGGGGCAATATCTGGCAGAGGAAATATAACTTCTGGAGATGGTCACATTATCGTAAATTTCCCGAAAGTTTTGGAAAAGGGTCTTGGAGGACTTCTGCAAGAGGTGAAGGAAAGAAAAGAGTCTTTGGAACCCAATGATCCCGAGTTTGTTCGGAAAAGTTTGTTTTATGATGCTGTGACGATTGCTCTCCAAGGGGTGATCCATTTTATTGAAAGATATGCCCAACTTGCCCGGCTCGAGGCCGAAGTTATTGAAGACTTGCAGAGAAAGAATGAGTTAAAGAATTTGGCGAGGGTACTTGAAAACATTGCCCACCTTCCACCTTCGGATTTTTACGAGGCGCTTCAGCTTGTCTGGTTTGTACATCTTGTGACCCAAATAGAAAGCAATGGGCATTCCTTCTCCTTGGGGCGCCTCGACCAGTATCTCTACCCTTACTGGAAGAAAGACGCAGAGCTGGGTCGCATTGACCCCGAACAAACCGTTGAACTTCTTCAAAATCTTTTTGTGAAGATGTTTACTATCAATAAGATTCGGCCTTGGGCGCACACACAGTTTGGCATCGGCTACACAACGTATCAGAATGTTACTATTGGTGGCCAGGATCGCCTGGGTCGTGACGCTACAAATGAGCTGACCCTTTTGATTCTTAAAGCAGTCGGAGGACTGAGGCTCACCACGCCAAATCTTTCTGCTCGTTACCATGCTTCTTCTCCAAGGTTTTATCTTGAAGAATGTGCAAAGGTTATCCGGCTTGGTTTTGGCATGCCTGCTATGAAAAACGATGAAATTATCATCCCGGCTCTTATGGACAAAGGAGCAACTGTTGAGGATGCTCGAGATTACGCTATAGTGGGTTGTGTAGAGGCGGCTGTGCCCGGTAAGTGGGGGTATAGAAACACAGGCATGGCGTTCCTTAACGTTTTAAAGGTTCTTGAGTTGACTCTTTACGGGGGAAAATGTCCAGAGCGCGGTGTTTGTCTCTGCGCAACAAAGTTGCCCCAGGAGTGCTTAACCTTTGAAGAGTTTTACGAGGAATTTAAAAAGCAGCTGGCCTTTTACACTAGATGTGAGGTGCTTATGGATGTGGGTGCAGACACAGCCTTAGAAGAGCTTGTGCCTGATGCTTTCTGTTCCGCGTTGGTTGAGGATTGCCTTGGACGTGGCAAAAGCATTAAGGAAGGAGGAGCAGTGTATGACGTTATCAGCGGGCCTTTCTCTGGCTTGGCTAATGCTGCGAACAGTCTGGCTTCGATAAAGAAGCTCATTTACGAGGAAAAGTCTGTCAGCTGGGAAGAATTGCTGTCCGCTTTGCGGGAAGATTTTGAAAGTCCCAGAGGACAGTTCCTCCGCAAGAGGATTCTTGAAGAAGTTCCCAAGTATGGGAATGATGATGATTATGTGGATGAACTGGCTCGAAGAATTATGGAAGACTATCTCAGCGAGTTACGACAATATCGCAACACTCGCTATGGACGAGGTCCCATAGGCGGTAATTATTGCGGTTCTACCTCAAACATATCGGCAAATGTCCCTCTGGGGATGGCAGTGGGTGCCACTCCTGATGGAAGGAAGGCCCACGAACCCATTGCTGAGGGTGTCTCTCCTTTTTATGGTACGGAGAAAAGAGGACCTACCGGTGTCCTAAAATCTGTGAGCAAACTTCCAACGGTGAAGATGATTGCCCAACTTCTAAACCTCAAGTTCACGCCCTCAGTCCTGGCTACCGAGGAGGGCTTGCGAAAGCTTGTTGATCTCATTGTTACTTTCTTCCGTGATTTGAAGGGATGGCATGTCCAGTTTAATGTTATTGATGCTAAGACGCTACGGGAAGCACAGAAAAACCCGGAGAAGTACTGCGATCTCATTGTGAGAGTAGCTGGTTACAGTGCTCTTTTTATTGCCCTTGACCCGAGGACCCAGGAAGATATTATTCGTCGCACCGAACATTCTCTATAGTTTCGGGTGATCGTCTTGAAGAAACACTATGCCGTAGGGATTGATATTGGCGGCACCAAGCTCCGTTTGGGTCTTGTAAGTGAAGAGTTGAGCATAGAACGGTGTTTCATCACCCAGGAACATCAGTATTTTGCACCACTGGAGTTAGCCAATTTTGTAGCAAAATCCCTTGCTCAGCTTCTTGAGGGACAGGAAAATGTGTTGGGTGTGGGGGTTGGATACCCTGGCCCGATCTGGTTCACGCAAGGGTGTACTTTCTCGTATTCGAACCTTCGTCACGAGGGATGGGAGAAAGTTCCGCTGGCGAAGATGATAGAAGAAAGGGTGGGGTTTCCTGTACTTGTAGATAACGACGCTAATCTTGCAGGGCTTGCGGAGGTTCGTCTGGGAGCAGGGAAGGAGTACCGGGATGTTGTGTACATCACCATAAGCACGGGTACAGGAGGTGCCATCTTCTTCAATCGACAACTGTACCGCGGTTTTTTGGGAAGCGCAGGGGAATTTGGCCACATGGTGGTGGACCTTCGTGGGCCGCAGTGCAAATGTGGGAACAGAGGATGTGTTATGTCTCTCCTTTCTGGTCTCGGCCTTGAGAAATTCATCCGGGAAGAGCCCTCTTGCAGGTTCCTTTTCCAAGATGGAAATAGAGAGGAAGATTGTGTTAAGAAGTTTGTGGAACTTGCGCAGTGTGGAAACCCCTCTGCTCTGAGAGCTATGAAACCCCTGGTTGAGTATCTTTGCATTGCCTTTCTTAATGTCGTTCATATTCTTAACCCTGAGGCCATAGTTGTTGGTGGAGCCTTGGGGAAAGCACTTCTGGCGCTCTTCCACAAGGACATTAGGGAGTACTTAAGTACCCATTTACCGAAGGAGGTGGTGGAGAGAACGGAAATTCGAGAAGCAAAACTGAATGATTGGAATGGAGTTTTAGGTGGTGCAATACTTGTGTTTGAGAGTCTTGCGGCATCCGTGTGATAGGATCCCTTAGTAGAGTACTGGGTATTACTCTGAAGGAGGAGGGAAACGATGAGGAAGTTTGTCGGTCTTGGGATAACTCTGTTGCTTGGAGCCTTGTTCCTGGGGTTGGTGGGGATAGCCTTAGCTCAGGAGAAGGAAAACGAGTTCATCATCTTCCACTATTGGACAGCCGGCGGCGAGAAAGAAGCGATTGATGCCTTATTTGAGCTTTACCAGAAACGCAACCCCGGGGTCAAGATCGTAGAGAATCCTGTGGCAGGTGGTGGGGGAGAAACAATGCTTGCGGTACTTATGAGCAATTTGGCTGCTGGGATGCCTCCCGACTCGTTCCAGGACCACCAGGGCAATCAACAGAAAGATTACATTGATGCTGGTTACCTTGAGCCAGTCGATGATATTTGGGCGGAAGCAAACTTCGAGGCTCGTATTAACCCCATGTGGATTAAGACTCTGAGGTTCGGTGGGCACGTTTATTCAGTACCAATCAACGCTCATCGTACAAATTGGTTGTGGTACAACAAAAAAATTTTTGACGAGCTGGGTATCAAGCCTCCTGAAACTTATGACGAACTCCTTGAAACTTGCAAAAAAATTAAGGAGGCAAAGCCCGACATTTCTCCACTGGCTTTAGGGACGAGGGAAAAAGTTTGGTCCACATACCTCTATGACATGGTTCTCCTCACCACTGGTGGCCCCGATTTTTACGAGCGGGCTAATACTGGTAAGATTGATTTCCGAAACGATCCTACCTTCCGGAAAGCGATGGAACGTTACGCTGCCCTTATTCCATATATTTACCCGTGGCATGCTACAAAGAGCTGGGACGAGGCAGGGGCACTTTTAAAGACCGGTGAAGCGGCCATGTACTGGATGGGGGACTGGGTGCTAGGTTATTACTTGAGCATTGGTATGCAGCCCGAGGTGGATTTCAGCGCTACTGCTATTCCCAAAGATATCTGGATGGGTCATGCTGATACCTTCCCGCTCCCTAAAGGTGCGCCTCATCCCAATAATGCTCGGGACTGGATCAGAATGTGTACTACTCCTGAAGCTCAGAAAGCCTTCAATCTCATCAAAGGCTCAGTAACAATTGTAAATGATGTGCCTCCTGATGTATATCCTGACCCTTATCGCCAGAGAAGTGCTAATGACCTCCGCACTCTTCGGGCAGTGTGTGATGGTTTCCACGGAGGCATGATTACCCCAGCTTTTGGGAGTGAGCTCATGGATATCCTCACAAGGTTCCTTGTCGACCAGGATGTAGACGCTGCTATACAGGCTATCGCTGAAGCCGCTGAGAGAACGAATCTCGCTGAAGCCTGTAGCTGGTTCTGGGAACAGTAGTCTTTCAAAGTAGCCCTCCCCTCGCGAGGGGAGGGCTACTTTTTAAAAGCGAGGGGACAAGGCGTGAGGTATTACAAGTTTCAGGGGTTTGCGTTTCTCATTCCTATCCTGGTTATTATTGGCATCTTTTACGCCATGATCGTCTGGGATGTGTTTGCTGCCTTTACTCACTGGCAGGGTTTGCAGCCAACGTGGAGGTTTGCGGGACTTTATAATTTCCTTCGTCTCTTTCAGATGAGCAGATTCTGGGTAAACCTTAGGAATAACCTTCTGTGGCTTCTCCTTTTTATCGCCCCGACTTTTCTGACAGGCTTTGTTCTTGCCTATCTTATTACCAACTTGGGAAGAGGAGAAGCAATTCTCCGCCAGATTTTTCTCTTCCCTATGGCTCTCTCCTTCATCATTACTGGAGTTCTGTGGGCATGGATGTATGACCCGAGTTCTGGGGTTATCAATTCGGTTCTCAAAGCTTTCGGTTTCAACACCTCGAAGTTGGGGTGGATTGCTCTTCCCAAAACGGCCATTTATTGTATGATTGTTGCCGCTTTCTGGCAATATCTGGGGTTTGCTTTGGTCATCTATTTGGGAGCCATAAAGGGCATACCTTATGAGATGGTAGAAGCAGCCAAAGTGGATGGAGCTTCTCATTGGACTGTTGCCTTTCGCATCATTTTTCCTAACCTGGGGCATGCTACCTTAATCTGCACCACCATGCTGGCCATAACAACGGTGAAGGTCTTCGACCTTGTCTGGGTGATGACGAGAGGGGGTCCTGGGGTGAGCACAGAAATACTCCCTTACCTTATGTACCGCCTTGCTTTTGACTCGAGGGATCTCGGGATGGGTGCGGCTACGAGTATCGTCATCCTCCTTTTCTCTGCAGCTATGGTCATTCCCTATTCGCTCTGGGCTCTGAATAAGTGGGTGAGGACATGAAGGAACGATATTTCCTTCTGATTACCGGTTTGCTCGTAAGCATTCTGGCAGTGATCTGGATGGTCCCCATCTACGCTTTAGTTACCACCTCTCTGAAAACTCAGGAGGAGGTAGCCCTTCAGAAGTACCTCGGTCTCCCTCGAAGCCCTCAGTTTTCCAACTTTGGGAAAGCCTTTAACGCTCTTAAAATAGGCCTGAGAAATAGCCTTGTTATCAGCCTTTCGGCAACGTTTCTTTGTATATTTGTAGGGTCCCTGGCGGGCTATGCCCTGACGGGATTTAATTTTCGGTTTGCAACACCACTTTTCTTCCTCATCGTCGTGGTTACTTTCCTTCCCTATCACGTCATTCTGATTCCTATTACCCAGTTCCTTAAAACTCTGGGGCTTTTAAATAGCTATGCTGGTTTGATTCTCATCTACGTGGTACTCAATGCGCCAATGGCTACTCTTATAACCGGTACCTTTTTCATGAAGATTCCCCCTGAGCTTGAGGAAGCTGCTATTCTTGATGGTTGCAAACCTTTCCGGTACTATCTGAGAATTCTTGTTCCGGTTTCCCTCCCCGGTCTTATTTCGGCAACCATTCTGGTTTTTATTCAGATTTACAACGAGTTCCTGCTGGGCATTGCCTTGACTCGCGGCCCCAATGTGAAACCGGTCATGCCTTTCCTCGCGGAGCTCAAAGGTACACAGATTGCTCAGTGGCACATCCAGATGGCTGGTGCGGCTATCACCTCGGTAATTCCTGTTCTGGTTTTTATCTTCCTGGGACGGTACTTTATATCCGGTCTTATGGCCGGGTATGGGAAAGGATGAGAAAGGAGGCAGGCCAATGGCTACTCGAGACAAGGTCAGGGTCTTGTTTGTGGGGGAAACGTGGATTGTTTCCAAGTTCCACATCAAGGGCTTTGACGTGGTGCCCTTGGGAGGTTATGAAGATTTCTCTGTGTGGTTCCAAAAGGGACTTGGTACCTATCAGGATCTCGAAGTCTTTCACATGCCCAATCACATGGCCATGGGGCTTTTCCCCAGTACTCTGGACACCTTGAGGGAGTACGATGTTCTTGTGCTCAGCGATGTAGGAAGGAACACCCTGACCTTCTACCCCGACGTTTTTCGGGTTCCTATGGGAACAGACCGTCTGACCCTGATAAGAGATTTCGTACAACAGGGTGGGGGTCTTTTGATGTGCGGGGGCTGGATGTCCTTCCAGGGCTTCAAGGGTATGGCGAATTACCATGGGAGCCCTGTTGAGGAAGCTCTGCCAGTCTCTCTCTGCGAAGGTGATGACCGGGTTGAGACACCGGAGGGTGTGAAACCTGAGTTCGTTGTCGACCGCCATCCTATTGTGGAGGGAATACCCAAAGATTCCTGGCCTTTATTTTTGGGATACAACCGCCTCCACACTAAGGAAGGAGCTACGGTTCTTGCCAGGGTTGGCAGCGATGCCTTTATTGTTGTTTGGGAGTATGGAAGGGGAAGAGCTATGGCCTTTGCCTCTGACCTTGCACCCCACTGGGGAAGTGCTTTTGTGAACTGGGAGTACTACCCGAAATTTTGGTACCAGAGTATTCAGTGGTTGGCAGGGAAGTGTTGAAAAGTGGTAGTAGGAAAAAGGAGTTCTGGAGTCAAGGGAATTGTTTTTGATATTCAACATTTTTCTGTGCACGACGGGCCGGGAATAAGGACAACTGTGTTTTTGAAAGGATGTCCTTTAAGGTGTCTTTGGTGTCACAACCCGGAGTCCCAAAATCCTCAACCTGAGATCGGGTTTTCTTCCCAGAAGTGCCTTTCCTGCGGGATTTGCGAGGAAATTTGTCTTCAGCGTGCTTGTAGTCTCGAAAATCCCTATCGGGTGGATCGTAAGAAATGCAATCTTTGCGGGATATGTGTTCAGCACTGTCCCGCTTCTGCACTAAGGATTATCGGGCGGGAAGTCTCTTTGGAGGAAGTTGTGGCGGAGGTAATGCAGGATGAGGCCTTTTACCTCCAATCTGGAGGGGGGGTTACTATTTCCGGGGGAGAACCCCTCTATCAGCTCGACTTTACCCATGCTCTGGTGAAGTGTTTCAAAAGACTCGGGTACCACGTAGCGTTCGACACTTCCGGGTATTTTCAAGGGAACGAGGAAGATGCGAGAATTCTTCTTGATCTCGCTCAGAAGGTGGACTTAATTCTCTATGACCTGAAGATTATGGATAGCCAGAAGCACGAAAGATACGTAGGTGTTCCTAATGTCACTATCCTTGAAAACGCCTATGTTCTCGGTATGCGCTATCCCGATAAAATACTCTTTCGTTATCCTCTCATTCCTCAGATCAATGATTCAAAAGAAGATTTCGAAGCATTGAGGGACTTTCTCTCCCGCTTGCCGAGGGCACGACTTGAAATACTGCCCTATCATCGCCTGGGTTTGGGAAAGTATGCTTTAATCGGTCGGGAATATGAACTTGAATCCCTTCCTCTCCTCGAGGAGAGGAAGGTGTCTTCTTTGAAAGAAATTCTTTTTGGCTTGCCCGGCGTTGTTCTTGTTGGCGAGAGGTAAGGGCTGTCTAATCACTACTTTCACGCTTTCGGCAGGGGAACGTAGTATCCCACCTGGTGTAATCCAAGAAGCCGTTCTTTTGCTGCAGACTGGGAGGAGAGCTTCCGGCGGAGTTCTCTTCTTCTCCCATAGATTCCGGAGAGGAGCAGGGAGAAGTACGCATTAGACGAGGGTGAGGAGGAGACGCTTGTATCATGAGGGCCTGGAGAGGACGAGTACCGGAGATCGAAGCCGATCCGGTGGTTCTTAAAATCCCTGAACCCTCCTTCAATGTCCAGAAATAGCAATACACTCGAAAGGGGCTTTCCAACCTCTCGGGGGAGTTGGTAGCACGGAACCGGTGTTCTTCCTGGAAGGGGAAAAGCAAAGACTACGGAGGAGGTGCTGGACCTTCTGGTGGTAAAAGACGGGACCAAAGTCCAGGAACCCAAGGCAAAGGGGGAAATCGGTGGGCCTTTCCATGAAGTGCTCTCCCTGAGCGAAAGCGTGGGCAGGTGCTCGGACAATGTCCGAGAACTCACGTGCTCAAGGGCATGCAGGAACCGTGCTCGTCCAAATCCCTAGTCCGCAAGGAGCACCACTTTCCGGTCCTCTGGGAGGAATTCCCGGAGTTTCTCCAGAAAGGCTTCTTCCTCTTCGCTTTGACCCAGTGGGAGACTCCCCTTGGCTGTCACCTGCCACAAGATAGGATAGCTCTCTAATCACAGAGCACGTGAGCCGGAGGAGGTGGTGCCGTCCATCGTGGAGATCAGTCCAGTCCAGGGGGCCGCGAAGAGAATCTCCCATTTCCCGGGAGACTGCAACCGATGCTCGTCTATTGCCCAGGAAGTGATCCACTTACTTGATCCGGTGCTTGGGATACACCTTTCCGGGAGTGCCTCGGGCAATGACAAAGACCCCTCTCCGGGACTACATGAGACCCCGGACGAGAACAGCCAGAGTCTTCCCCTGGATTAGATAAGTTCACAGAGATCTGCAACAGGTAGGGTAGACCAAAAGGAGAGAGACCTGTATACTAACTTAGTGTCGAAAAACCCAAAAGAAGAAAGACTCTGCACCTCTATGAAGAGTAGCACAAAGGGAACAAGGATTCTTCAGGCATATTCTGGAGCATCCATGCACCTTTTGAGCTTCCCCACGAGGAATGCCATTGCCAAGCTCGCTCAAGTCCATGGACTTTCCAAGAAGGCCAGGATTCGCCTTGAAGTCCTCGACTTTGCTTTAGCCCCCACCCTGTGGCCGTCACCTGTAAAAGATAGGCATAGCCCGAAGCACCTACTACCGGTGGAAGAAAAAGTTCAACCCCAGAAACCTCCAAAGCCCGGAAAGATAGGTCCAGAAGATCCAAAAAGATCCGGAGGCCTCAGTGGACCTCAGAGCTTGTGGAGGGAATCCAAAGACTCCGGGAGGAATTCCTGCTTCTTCGAAGGCAAAGCCCACCATCCTCCTCAGGAGAGAGGGTTTCACTGCTTCTTCCTCCACCGTGGGGAGAATCCTCAGGTATCTCACAACCCATGGTCTTTTGAGGGAGAGAGAGACCGAGGAGGGTTGCTGCTCCAAAAAGCCCACGGAGGAATCAAAGACCCCATGCCCAGAGAAAACCTCAAGACTCTGAAGGTGGCATCTCCCGGAGACCTCATTGCCATCGGTACCTCAGGAGTCGTCCCCTTCCTGGGAAGGTGCATAAGCAATTCACCGCCGGAGACCTTATCTCCAGGTGGGCCTATTCCTCCCTCCATTCTCAAGCCACGGAATCTTCCCAGGGTGTTCCTCGAGGAACTCCGAAAGGTACCCCTTTCCGGTACGGGCCAGGAGTACTGGAGGGAGTGAATGCTACGGGGAATTTGAGGATCCTCGCAAGGAATACGGTATCAAGCTCTTCGTCCTTCCCCCAAGGTATCCCACATCCGCGGAATGGTGGAACGGCTCAACCGGACCTTCCGGGAAAGTTCTCTCTGTCCTACGAGGAGGAGGTGGATCTTGACACCATGAATTTCCACCTCAAAAGGTGGACTGAAAAGGTGTATAATCGGAAAAGACCGCACTGGAGCTTGGGAAGAGGAGCCTTGGGAGGAGCTGAGAGACACTGGACTTTCCGAGTGTCCCACATGATGTGGACCTCTACACCCCCTTGCAAAAGAACAGGAAACCGAGTAAAATACCACTTGCCCTGTTGGGCAAGCACCTTGACAAGTGAATACTGTCTGGGGAAAGCATCCTGCCAGAGTGCAAGGTTTGCGGTCAAGTTACAAAGGGCACACGGTGGATGCCTTGGCGCCAGGAGGCGATGAAGGGCGTGGCGAACTGCGATAAGCCCCGGGTAGCTGTAAGCAAGCGATGATCCGGGGATTCCCGAATGGGGCAACCCACTGGGGCAAACCCCCAGTATCCTCCGCAAGGAGGAGGCGAACCGGGGGAACTGAAACATCTCAGTACCCCGAGGAAAAGAAAGCAACAGCGATTCCCCAAGTAGCGGCGAGCGAACGGGGAAGAGCCCAAACCCAGAGAGTGCCAAAGCCCCTGGGCGTTGCTCTCTGGGGGTAGCGGGACGGAGAAGGGCCAAGCCAGGGTGCGGCCAGAGAGTGACAAAGAAGCGTCCGAGCCGAAGAGGACTGGAAAGCCTCGCCAGAGAGGGTGAGAGCCCCGTAGGCGAAGGACGGCTTCCTCTCGGTTCTCCGCTCCCAAGTACCACGGTCCACGCGGAATTCCGTGGGAATCCGGGAGGACCACCTCCTAAGGCTAAATACTCCCTGGCGACCGATAGTGCACCAGTACCGTGAGGGAAAGGTGAAAAGAACCCCGGAAGGGGAGTGAAAGAGAACCTGAAACCGTGTGTCCACAATACGTGGAAGGACCATGGAGGAGACGTAGTCTCCTCCGGTTCGACTGCGTGCCTTTTGGAGAATGAGCCGGCGAGTTACGGAGGCTGGCAAGGCTAAGCACCTAAGGTGCGGAGCCGGAGGGAAACCGAGTCCGAACAGGGCGCAGAGTCAGTCTCCGTAGACCCGAAGCCAGGTGATCTACCCATGGCCAGGGTGAAGTGGGGATAACACCTCATGGAGGCCCGAACCGGTGTGGGTTGCAAACCGCTCGGATGAGCTGTGGGTAGGGGTGAAAGGCCAATCAAACCTGGAGATAGCTGGTTCTCCCCGAAATAGCTTGAGGGCTAGCCTCCGGTGGTGAGGAGAGGGGGTAGAGCACTGGATGGGCTAGGGGGCTTACCCGCCTACCAAACCCAACCAAACTCCGAATACCTCTCCTTGGAGCCGGGGAGTCAGACCGCGGGGGATAAGCTCCGTGGTCAAAAGGGGAACAGCCCAGACCGCCAGCTAAGGCCCCCAAATGCAGGCTCAGTGGGAAAGGTGGTGGCGTTGCTGAGACAGCCAGGAGGTTGGCTTAGAAGCAGCCATCCTTTAAAAAGTGCGTAATAGCTTACTGGTCTAGCGACGCTGCGCCGAAAAATTCTCGGGGCTCAAGCCTGCTGCCGAAGCTGCGGAATCAGGGTGACACCGTCGCCCTGGTTGGTAGGGGAGCGTTGGGTAGGCCGTTGAAGCGGGACCGTGAGGACCCGTGGAGGTATCCCAAGTGAGAATGCCGGCATGAGTAGCGATAAAGAGGGTGAGAATCCCTCTCGCCGTAAGCCTAAGGTTTCCTGAGGAAGGTTCGTCCTCTCAGGGTAAGTCGGATCCTAAGCCGAGGCCGAAAGGCGTAGGTGATGGGCAGCCGGTTGATATTCCGGCACTACCTGCCACCGTTTGAGGATGGGGGGACGCAGGAGGGTAGGCGAGCAGCCTGGAGGAATAGGCTGTCTAAGCCCGTAGGCGGAGGGAGGAGGCAAATCCCTTCCCTCGCAAACGCCGAGAGGTGATGGGGAGCCCCTACGGGGGCGAACTCGCCAATCCCCCACTGCCGAGAAAAGCCTCTCACGATGGGCGGCAGGTATCCGTACCGCAAACCGACACTGGTAGGTGGGATGAGTATTCCAAGGCGCGCGAGTGATCCCCCGTTAAGGAACTCGGCAATCTGACCCCGTAACTTCGGGAGAAGGGGTGCCCCGCTAAGGTGAGAAGCCCTGCGCTTCGAGCCTGAGGGGGTCGCAGGAAATCGGCCCTGGCGACTGTTTACTAAAAACACAGGGCTCTGCTAAGCCGTAAGGCGACGTATAGGGCCTGACGCCTGCCCAGTGCTGGAAGGTTAAGGGGAGGGGTTAGCCTGATTTCCTCAGGCGAAGCTCCAAACCGAAGCCCCAGTAAACGGCGGCCGTAACTATAACGGTCCTAAGGTAGCGAAATTCCTTGTCGGGTAAGTTCCGACCCGCATGAATGGCGTAACGACTGGGGCGCTGTCTCGACGGGGGGCTCGGCGAAGTTTCAATGCAAGTGCAGATGCTTGCTACCCGCGACTAGACGGAAAGACCCCGTGAACCTTTACTGCAACCTGATATTGCATCCGGGTGTGTCTTGTGCAGGATAGGTGGGAGGCGGAGAAGTGGGGGCGCCAGCTCCCATGGAGCCACCCTTGAGATACCACCCTTGACATATCCAGATGCTCACCTGCGGGAGTCACCCTCCCGAGGGACAGTGTCAGGCGGGCAGTTTGACTGGGGCGGTCGCCTCCTAAAAGGTAACGGAGGCGCCCTAAGGTTCCCTCAGCACGATTGGAAACCGTGTGGTGAGTGTAAGGGCAGAAGGGAGCCTGACTGCGAGAGGGACGCCTCGAGCAGGGACGAAAGTCGGGCCTAGTGATCCGGTGGTGCCGTGTGGAAGGGCCATCGCTCAACGGATAAAAGGTACTCCGGGGATAACAGGCTGGTCTCCCCCAAGAGTCCACATCGACGGGGAGGATCGGCACCTCGATGTCGGCTCGTCGCATCCTGGGGCTGGAGCAGGTCCCAAGGGTTGGGCTGTTCGCCCATTAAAGCGGTACGCGAGCTGGGTTTAGAACGTCGTGAGACAGTTCGGTCCCTATCTGTCGCGGGCGCAGGATACCTGAGGGGAGCTGTCCCTAGTACGAGAGGACCGGGATGGACGGACCTCCAGTGTTCCAGTTGTCCTGCCAGGGGCATCGCTGGGTAGCTGTGTCCGGAAGGGATAAGCGCTGAAAGCATCTAAGCGCGAAGCCCACCCCAAGATGAGGTATCCCACTGGGTCAACCAGGTAAGACCCCGGGGAGATGACCCGGTTGATAGGCCCCAGGTGGAAGGGTGGCAACACCTTGAGCCGAGGGGTACTAATCGGTCGAGGACTTGACCGCAAAGGCTTCATCGCAGGATGCTTCCCCAGGGAGAAAGGTCTCCCGGTGGCCATAGCGGAGGGGAAACACCCGGAACCATTCCGAACCCGGAGTGGGTACCCCAAAAAGTCGCAGGACTTTTTGGGGACCCCGCGTTAAGCCCTCCAGCGCCGATGATACTGCTCTTGAAAACTGGGCGGGAAAGTAGGACGCTGCCGGGAAAAGAAAAAACCTGGGAGGGTAACACCTTCCCAGGTTTTTTTGTGCTCTGGGGTCGAGGGGCTTTATCTTTGGCCTTTTTGAGGAGTGTGGTACAATAACTCTTGACACCACCAGTAAGGAGCGTCGGAGGGTATGTCTGGACATTCAAAGTGGGCTCAGATAAAACACAAAAAGGCAAAGACTGACCTTGAGAGGGGAAAGGCCTTCTCCAAGCTCATCCGCTTGATCACCGTTGCGGCCCGCCAGGGTGGCGGCAATCCTGAAAATAACCCGCGCCTGCGCCTCGCCATTCAGAAGGCCCGAGAAATGAACATGCCTCAGGAGAACATCGAGAAAGCCATCAAGAAAGGCACCGGAGAACTTGAGGGCGTGGCTTATGAAGAAATCGTCTATGAAGGGTACGGTCCAGGAGGAGTGGCCATCATGGTGGAGGCCACAACGGACAACCGAAATCGCACCACCGCTGAGATCCGGCACCTTTTCAGCAAACACGGTGGAAGCCTCGGAGAGACGGGTTGTGTGTCCTGGGTTTTTGAACGAAAGGGACTCATAAGCTTTGAGAAGCACAAGGTCGACGAAGAAATGGTCATGGCTGTGGCTATCGACGCAGGGGCGGAGGACATTCGCTCCACAGAGACCACCCTTGACGTCATCACCACCCCTGAGGATTTCGAGCGGGTCAAGGAGGCCATCGAGAGAAGTGGTCTGCAGTACGCCGTTGCCCAGGTCACCATGGTTCCGAAGACCACGGTGAGCGTTGAGGGGAAGCAGGCGCAGCAGGTACTCTCTCTGATTGAAGCCCTGGAAGACCACGACGACGTCCAGGAAGTGTACGCGAACTTCGACATTGCGGATGAGCTCCTTGAATCCCTCAAGAGTTCATGAGAATACTCGGTATTGACCCGGGTATAGCCCTGACGGGCTTTGGGCTTCTTACGGTCGAGCGCGGGGATCTACGTTTGCTCCATGCAGGCTGTATCGCCACGGCGCAGGATCTCTCTGTGGCAGAGAGGCTGCGATTGCTTTTTGAGGACCTTGAAACACTCTTTACCCTGTACACCCCTCAGGAGGTGGCGGTTGAGGAGCTCTTTTTCAACCGCAATGTCAAAACGGCTTTCTCGGTGGGAGCGGCGCGGGGCGTGGTGCTCCTTTGCGCTGCGTTCCACAGAGTTCCGGTGTACGAGTACACCCCTCTTGAGGTCAAGCAGGCAGTTGTGGGATACGGTCGAGCGACAAAGCCCCAGGTGAACTACATGGTGCGCCAGATTCTCCGCTGTGACGATATTCCCGGACCTGACGACGTGGCCGATGCGCTGGCCGTTGCAGTATGCCATGCCTTCCACCTGAGGATGCGCAATGTTTGAGTACCTTCGGGGAAAGGTGCAGAAAAGGGAAAAAGATGGGTGGGTGCTTGAGGTAGGGGGATTTGGTTTCCGACTCCGGGTGACCCCCTTTGCGCGGCCGGGAGAAGAAGGCGAGGAGCGGTGTTTTTTCATTCGCTCTTTTCTGCGGGAGAGTGGGGAATTTGTGCTCTACGGGTTTGAGGAGGAGGATGAGCGCAGGATTTTCGATAGCCTCCGGGAGGTTCGGGGCATCAACCACCGCACCGCCTTCAAGATTCTCTCGCGTCTCCACTGGAAAGACCTCGTGCGTTGCGTGCTTGAAGAGGATACCCAGGAGCTTGAGGAAAGGGCGGGACTGAGCAACAAAACCGCAAGGCGCCTTGTTGTGGAGCTTCGGCCCCTGCTCCTTGAGGCAGGGTTTGCGGCGGATTCTCCTCGGGGGGCAGTCTTTGAGGAAGCAAAAGAGGTACTCTTCCGCCTGGGGTACACGCCTCAGGAGATCAACCGGGTTTTCGCGGTGCTCTGGCAGGATGTAGCGCGCAGGAACATGGATGTCGAGGAGGTTATCAAGCAGGCACTTGCGCGGTTGGGGGGACGGGGATGAGGCGAGATGACGAAGCTCTGCGCCCTCGGTCGCTTGATGCATTCATCGGTCAGAAAACCGTGGTGGCGCATCTTCGGGTCTACATTCAAGCGGCCATCCTGCGTAACGAGCCTCTGGACCATGTGCTCTTCTACGGCCCTCCGGGTCTTGGAAAAACTACTCTTGCCCACATCATCGCCCGGGAGTTGGGGCGGGATATCCGCTGTTTCTCTGGTCCACTCTTCACCCGTCCCGGGGATCTCGCTGCAGCCCTCACCACCGTTGCCCCGTACGACGTGGTGTTCATCGATGAGATTCATCGCCTTCCCAGGCAATGCGAGGAAATTCTCTACGGGGCCATGGAGGATTTCACCCTTCATGTGCTCGTGGGCAAGGGTCCAGCAGCCCGGGATGTGGCGATTCATCTGCCTCCTTTCACGCTCATCGGGGCCACCACAAGGGTAGGGCTTCTCAGTGCTCCGCTGCGCAACCGGTTTGGCATTGTGGAACGTCTGGACTTCTATAGCGATGAGGAGATTGCTGCCATCGTCACAAGGGCTGCTCAGCTTCTGGGGGTGACCATTGAGGAGGATGCGGCACAGGCCATTGCCCGTCGTTCCCGGGGAACACCCCGGGTGGCGAATCGCCTGCTCCGTCGGGTTCGGGACTTCGCCGAGGTCCTCGGTCAGAAACACCTTGACTGTAGCGTTGTCGAGCGGACTTTTCGCGAGCTTGAGGTCGACGCCTGGGGACTGACCAAGATGGACCGGGGTTTTCTGCGGGTACTGTGCGAACAGTATGCCGGGGGTCCGGTGGGGATTGAGAGCCTTGCCTTGGTTCTTGGGGAAGACCCGGATACCCTTGAAGAGGTCTACGAACCCTTTCTCGTGAAGATGGGCTTTGTGGCGCGAACAAGACGTGGAAGGGTGCTCACGCCTTCAGGGAGGGAATACCTGAAAAAGGTGGTCCTCCATGAGGGGTAAGCTAGCCCTTCATACCTGCTGTGCTCCCTGCGCCACCTACGTCAACCGGTTTCTCGAGGAGAGAGGTTTCGTGGTGGTCAACGTTTTCTACAACCCCAATATCCATCCTTTTGAGGAGTACGAGCGGCGCCGAACGGTGCTTGAGGAGTATCTCCGGAAAACCCAGGGCATTCTGTTCGTCCCCTTCCCGTACGATCCCCGGGAATTCTTTGCGCTCTCTGAGGGCCTTGAAAAACGCTGTTCTCTGTGCTATGAACTCCGTCTGCGAAAAGTAGCTACCTGGGCAAGGGAGCAGCATTTCTCGGCCTTCAGCACGACGCTGACCATAAGTCCCTATCAGGATGTGGCTGCGATTTTGCGTTGTGGGGAACGGGTTGGGGAAGAAGTGGGTATTCCCTTTGTGGGCGCTGACCTCCGGAGTGGTTTTGCCGAAAGTGCCCGGATGAGTAAAGCACTTGGACTGTACCGCCAGAAATACTGCGGCTGTATTTTCAGTCTCTGGGAAGGGGTGAAAAAGAGGATATGGAAATCTCTTACTGGGCAAAGGTCTTCATCATCGTAGGGTGTATTTTTGTGCTCGTAGGTCTTTTCCTCCTTGCCCTCCCCCACATCCCGGGTCTGAGCCGCCTTGGGCGTCTTCCGGGGGACATCGTGTACCGGCGGGGGAACGTCGTTTTCTACTTTCCCTTAATGACGTCGCTTCTTCTGAGCCTCCTTCTGACGCTCATCCTCACTCTCGTTCTGAGGCGGTAAGATGCAGCGCGTACTCTTCCTCTTTGTCCTTCTCGTCCTCGGAGTGGTGTTCTGGGGGATTGCGGGAGCGAAGGACGTTGAGGTTCGGGTTCTCCTTGTGCGTACCAGGGACGAGGTGTGCCTTTCCTCTCCCTCAGGACTTGATGTCCGCGTAAAACAGCGGGCTTTTGTCGCTTCGCCTGGTCGTGTCCTGCACTTTTCCCCCAGGGAGGGAGTTATCCTCTGGCAGGAGAAAAACCTCGCCGGGACTACTTTCGTTGTTCTCCCCCGGGGGGAATGCATCTTCCTGGGAAATCGACCGTACCGGGGGCGTCTGGAACTCCGGGAACGGGGCGGGCAGCTCGAGGTCATCAACGTTCTCCCCCTTGAGGAATACCTGAAGGGTACGGTGAAGCTCGAAGCCAGTCCCAGCTGGCCTGAAGAAGCCCTGAAGGCGTATCTTGTCGTTGCCCGGACCTATGCCCTCAAGAACCTTGGGCGCCACAGGGAAGAGGGGTTTGATTTCTGCACTACCGTGCACTGCATGAGGTACGGAGGTGTCTTTGCCGAGGACCCGCGAACCAATGCGCTCGTAGAGAAGACCCGGGGAATCATCGTGACGTACCAGGGGAAGCCGGCGTCGGTGGTGTTCCACTCAGAAAGCGGCGGATACACTGATAGCGCAAAGAATGTCTGGGGAAAAGATGTCCCCTACCTTGTGGAGGTCCCCTCGCCCTGGGAAAAAGACACGCCGCACGCTTTTTGGCAGGTGGTGGTGAGCCGTGAAGAAATCACGGAGGCCTTGCGAAGGCGGGGGTACATCCAGGGTGAGGTCCTGGACCTTGAGTGCCGGAAAAGCGAAAAGAGCGGCCGGGTGGCCTCGATCCTTGTTCGGACTGATCGTGAGGAAGTGGAGCTTTCCGCAAATCGGTTCCGGGAGGCTCTGGGAGTGGATCGTCTCCCCAGCACCTTCTTTGACCTTCTCAGGGAACCTGCTGCAGCGCAGCCTCAAGAGGAGGTGCCTCTTCAAGACCCGGAAGGGGAACGCTTCATCGATTACAAGGCGTGGATGGGAAAGGACTGGAACCTTGACGATATCATCACCTTCTTGAAGCTCCGGGAAGAGGAGCGGAGGCGGAAGAGGGAAGCTCAGAGGGTTTCCTCTTTGCCGGGCACCCAGCCGAAGAAACGTCCAGTATGGCAGGCTTCCGATGCCTTCACGTTCGTTGGTCGGGGCTGGGGTCATGGTGTAGGGCTTTCCCAATGGGGTGCCGTGGGCATGGCGAAAGAAGGGGCAAGTTTTCTTGAAATTCTCCATCACTACTTTCCCGGGTGTGAGCTGGGAAGGGCGGTTGTCCGGTGATGGACCTTCGAGAATTTGACTTCTTTCTCCCCGAGGAACTGATTGCTCAGGAGCCGGTATTCCCCAGAGACACCTGCCGCCTCATGGTGCTCCGAAGGAAAGACGAGACCATTGAGCACCGGATATTCCGGGACATCGTCGAGTACCTCGAAGAGGGGGATGTCCTGGTGTTCAACGACACCAAGGTCCTTCCAGCTCGTCTCTTTGCCCGGAAAGAGGACACGGGGGGTAAGGTTGAAATGCTCTTTCTGGGCGAGCGAGAAGGGCGCTGGGAGTGTCTGCTCTCCTCATCACGTCTTCGCCCCGGTCAAATTCTCGCTCTCGTGGAGGACCCTGCCTTTCGTTTTCGCGTTGAGGAGCGGGGGAAGGAATGGTGGTATCTCACCCCCCTTTTCCCCTGTGAGGAAACCGAATCAGTGCTCTCCCGTTTCGGCCACACGCCAACTCCCCCCTATGTGAAGCGGAAGGATATCCCCCTTGAGGCATACCAGACGGTGTATGCCCGGGTTCCCGGTTCCGTGGCGGCGCCAACTGCAGGGCTCCACTTCACGGAAGAGCTCCTTAAAGCACTGCAGCAGAAGGGCGTGGAACAGGTCATGCTCACTCTGCACGTGGGCCTTGGAACCTTCAGGCCGGTGAAGACGGAGAGGGTGGAGGACCACAGGATGCACGAGGAGTGGTTTACTCTGCCTGAAGAGAGCGCGCAGAAAATCCGGAAAGCCAAGAGTGAAGGGAAACGCGTGGTGGCTGTGGGGACGACCACCGTTCGGGCTCTGGAGAGCGTGGTGCGGAAGACTGGATCGATTGAGGCTTTCTCGGGAACCACGGACCTCTTCATCTACCCTGGATGTTCCTTCCAGGTCGTCGATGCCCTCATCACCAACTTCCATCTCCCCCGCTCAACCCTCTTTCTCCTCGTGTGCGCTTTCGGGGGAACGGCCTTTGTGAAGCGGGCGTATGAGGAGGCCATAGCAAAGCGGTATCGCTTTTACAGCTTTGGCGATGCCATGCTCATCCTGTAGGACGTGACGGAGGTTTCCCGTGGAGCATTTCACTGTTCTTGCTGTTGACCCGCGCTCAAAGGCCCGCCTTGGGGTGCTGAGAACCCCCCATGGGCAGGTGGAGACGCCGGTCTTTATGCCCGTGGGGACTCAGGGGACGGTGAAGGCCATGGCCCCTGACCGCCTGAAGGCCTTAGGGGTGCAGATTTTTCTCTGCAATGCCTACCACCTGCACCTTCGTCCTGGAGAGGAACTCGTGCGAGAAGCGGGGGGATTGCACCGTTTCATTTCCTGGGACGGAGCGCTCCTCACCGATAGCGGGGGTTTCCAGGTCTTCAGCCTTGCGCAGCTTGTGCGCATTGACGACGAGGGAGTGAGCTTTCGGTCTCACCTTGATGGGTCACTCCACCGCTTCACCCCGGAGCGTACCATACGGATTCAGGAAACCCTGGGGGCGGATATCATCATGACGCTCGATGAGTGTGTGGGGTTTCCGGCCTCTTTTGAGCGGGAGCGAAAGGCTGCGGAGCGAACGGTTCGCTGGGCCCGGCGCTGCCGGGAGGTTTTTTCAGGGAAGGGACAGCTCCTTTTTGGCATCATCCAGGGAGGGATGAACAGGGACCTTCGCCGGTTCTGTGCCCAGAAGATTGTCGAGATCGGCTTTGACGGGTACGCCATTGGGGGCCTGAGTGTTGGGGAGCCAAAACCGCTCATGTACGAGATGATTGAGGTGGTTGAACCGTTCCTTCCCGAGGATCGTCCCCGGTACCTCATGGGTGTGGGGCATCCAGGGAGTATCGTGGAAGCGGTGCTTCGGGGGATCGATATGTTCGATTGCGTGCTCCCCACCCGGAATGCCCGAAATGCCTGCCTTTTCACCTCCCGGGGAAAGATGAACGTCGACCGGGCAGAATTCGCCCGGGATTTCCGCCCTCCGGATCCCCTGTGTACCTGCTACACCTGTCAGAATTTCTCCCGGGCCTATCTCCGGCATCTCTTCAAAGCGGGAGAGATTCTTGCGGCCGAGCTCGCCACTATACACAACCTGGCTTTTATGGTAAAGTTAATGGCGGACATCCGGAGGGCCCTCAAAGAGGGGTGTTTCCTGGAGTTTGCCCGGGAATTCCTGGCCGTGTACGGAGAGACTCCCTGAAGGGGACAAAGGGGTGATAGAGGTGAGTGTACTGTTTTCCGTAGCCTTTGCCGCACAGGAGGTGGCTTCGTCTCCTGCGCCAGCGCCGCAACAGGCTGCACCAAACGTCTTTGCCCAGCTCCTTCCTCTCATTTTCATCGTCGCCATCTTCTACTTCCTCCTCATTCGTCCTCAGCAGCAGCGACAGCGCTCTCAGCAAGAGCTCTGGAAAAGCCTCAAGAAAGGAGATCGGGTCGTCACCATCGGAGGCATCCACGGTGTGGTGACCCAGGTCGATGAGGATGAGGTGGTTCTTGAGGTTGCCAAGGACGTTCGCATCCGCTTTTCAAAGACAGCCATAGCAGCAAAGAAGTAAGAAACGCAGAAGGAGGGTCCTGGATGAGACGGCGGTTGCTTCCGTGGAGATTTCTTGTCGTTCTGGGGCTTGTCGCTCTGTCGGTGTTCGTCGTGTTCCCGGTGAGAGGACGGATTCGCCTCGGGCTTGACCTCCGTGGAGGGTCGCATATTCTCCTTGAGTGTGTGGACACCCCTGAAGCCCCGGTGGATGAGGATGCGGTGCGAAGGGTGGTGGAGATCATCCGCAACCGTATTGACCAGCTTGGTGTTGCCGAGCCCGTTATCGCCCGCCAGGGAGAGCGGCGGGTCCTGGTACAGCTTCCCGGAGTGACCGATCCCCAGCGGGCGGTGGAGATTATCGGGAAAACGGCGCTTCTGGAGTTCAAGGATGAGCGGGGAGAAACAGTCCTCACCGGAGCCCACCTCAAAAACGCGCAGGTGCAGTTCGACCGTCTTGGTCGGCCGGTTGTGGCCATTTCGTTCGACAGCGAGGGGGCAAAACTCTTCGCCCAGGCAACCACAGCCAATGTGGGGAGACCCCTTGGGATTTACCTTGACGGAAAGCTCATCTCGAACCCTGTAGTGCAGGAACCCATTCTCGGGGGAGAGGCCCAGATCACCGGACGCTTCACCCTGGAAGAGGCCCAGAACCTGGCCATTCTCCTTCGGGCCGGCGCCCTGCCGGTGAAGGTCGAGGTCATTGAGAACCGCTCTGTAGAGCCGACTTTGGGGAGAGACTCGGTGAATGCGGGCCTGCGGGCAGCAGTCATCGGGGTCATTCTGGTTTTGGCCTTCATGGTGCTCTACTACGGGTCCTTTGGGCTTCTGGCGGACCTTGCCCTTCTGTGTTTCGTTCTCTTTTTCTTTGCGCTCTTTATTGGTCTTCGGGCGACGCTGACGCTGCCGGGAATTGCCGGGTTTGTCCTGACGGTGGGGATGGCGGTGGATGCCAATGTGCTCATCTTTGAGCGCATCAAGGAAGAGTACCGTTCGGGCAAAACCTGGCGGGCCTCTATTGATGCCGGGTTCCAGAAGGCTTTCCGGACCATTCTTGACGCCAACGTCACGACCCTCATCGCAGCGGTGCTCCTTTTCTCTTTAGGTTCTGGGCCCATCAAGGGGTTCGGGGTGACCTTGAGCCTTGGCATTCTCTGCAGCATGTTCACTGGGGTCTGGGTGAGCCGGGTCTTTGTGGACCTTTTTGCGGATCGTCTGAAGATGCGCGTCTGAGGGGAGGGTCATCGGTGGAATTCATTCGCGCCACGCACATCAACTTTATGGGAGTTCGAAAGGTTGCGTATGTTCTCTCCCTGGTACTTGTTGCCGTTTCCCTGGGAAGCATATTCTTTCGAGGGTTGAACTACGGTGTGGACTTCGCCGGAGGGACGCTTTTGCAGTTCCGCTTTGGTCGGGAGGTTACCACAGAAGAACTCCGGAGCATTCTGGGGTCTTTCGGCCTTGCAAAGAGTGTGATCCAGAGGTTTTCTCCAAACGAAGTGGTCATCCGGACAGCCAAACTCTCCCAAGAGGACCAGAGTCGCCTGAGCGCACTCCTTGAGGAACGACTTGGTTCGGCAGAGCTTTTGCGCATTGAGGACGTCGGCCCGGCGGTGGGGGCGGATTTGCGACGGATGGGCATTATTGCTCTTCTTGTGGCCATCGGAGGAATTCTGGTGTACGTGGCTTTCCGGTTCGAGTTCCGTCCGGCCGTCACCTCTATCCTCGCTTTAGCCCACGATGGGCTCACCGTTTTGGGGGTGGTGTCGCTCCTGCAGCGGGAGTTCACCATTCCCATCCTCGCTGCGGTTTTGACGATTCTCGGGTACTCCATTAACGACTCCATTGTCGTCATGGACCGGATTCGGGAGAATCTTCTGGGGAGGAAAAGGGGCGAGGAACTCGAGGAAATCGTCAACCGGAGCATCAACGAGGTCCTGTCCCGGACCATCAATACCGCCTTGACCACGGCTCTGCCCGTGTTCTCCCTCTTTTTCCTTGGCGGGAAGATGCTCCAGGACTTTGCCCTGGCGATTCTCGTGGGTCTTGCGGTGGGGACGTATTCCTCGATTTTCGTGGTGAGCGCTCTGTGGGTCGACTGGGAGAAGCGAAGCCCCCGTCGGAGGTAGGGTATTTGGGGAAGCGCTGGCAAATCCGGAAGGTCAACGAGGCATATCTCCAGCGCCTCGTTGATGACCTGGGGCTTCCTTCTGTTTTTGCCCGCATTCTCCTCAACCGGGGAATCACCACCCCTGAATCCGGGAGGGATTTCCTTTCCCCCTCTCTGAAGTCGCTTGAGGGGCTTGAGAGGCTTCCCGGGATGGCTCAGGCCCTTGCGCTTCTTGAGCGGGCACTGAAGGAAGGCTGGCGTATCCTGGTCTTTGGGGATTACGACGTCGATGGACTCACCGCTTCGGCCATCCTGGTCCGTTTTCTCCGGGAGTTCTCCGAAAACATCGAGGTCTACATCCCCAGCCGCTTCGTTGAAGGTTACGGGCTCACGGAAAAAGCGGCGCTTCAGGTTCTCGCCCGAAAGCCCCACCTTGTGGTGACGGTGGATTGCGGGATTCGCGATAGAGATGGCGCAAAGGTACTCAGAAAACACGGCGTTCAGCTTGTGATTCTCGATCACCACCTTCCGGAACCCTCGTCTTTTCCCGAGGCCGATGCCATCGTGAGCACCTTTGACCCCGGGACACAAAAGCCCCTTTCTTTTCTCTCGGGGGCTGGTCTTGCCCTTGTTTTCGTTCGGGCACTCGCTGCTTTTCTGGGCTTTTCCCGGGATCCTCTGGAGGATTTCCTCGACCTTGCCTGCCTCGGGACGGTGGCCGACGTCGTGCCTTTGCTTTCGGAGAACCGGGCCATTGTCAGGTACGGGCTGGACCTCATGAACCGCCGTCCATCTGTGGCCATACAGGCGCTGCTTGAGGTCGCAGGCCTTGGAGGGCGTAGCGTGGATGCAGAGGCGGTGAGTTTCTTCCTTGCCCCGCGCATCAACGCTGCAGGAAGAGTGGAACACCCGAAAGTGGCGCTTGAGCTTCTGCTCTGCGATGACTACGAGAGGGCTTTAGAGTACGCCCAGTGCCTGAACCGTCTGAACGCGAGGCGCCAAAGGGATGAGGATCGGATCCTTGAGGAGATTTTCCAGGACGAAACGAAGCTCGAGTGTCTGGAAGACGAGGTTATCGTTCTCTCCGGGGAGAACTGGAACATTGGCGTTTTAGGGATTGTGGCTTCCCGCCTAAGCGAGCGCTTCATGCGACCGGCTTTCGTTTGCGGGGTGCATGGGGATATAGCGGTTGGATCAGGACGGGGTGTGGAGGGTCTGAATCTCCTTGAGATTCTGGAGTCCTGTGCGCCGCTCCTTCTGCGCTATGGGGGCCATGAAATGGCCGCGGGGTTGAAAATCCCCAGGGGAAATATCCCCCATTTCCGTAAAGAAGCCAACAGACGCTTTGGAGAGAGGGTCCGGTCTCTCAGGCTCTCCCGGGGCCTTGTGGTTGATGCGGTGGTGGGGCTTGCTGACATCGACGGAAGATTTCTTGAGCTGTGGGAAAAGCTCAAGCCCTTTGGCGAGAAGAACCCCAGCCCGCTTTTTGCCACGCTCAATGTGATGCTCGTTGAGCGCTGGGCGTGGGGGAAAGGCGGCAACCACCTCCGTTTCCTCGTTCGGCAGGGAAAAGAGTGGCAGGAGGCTGTGGTCTTTGGGGGAAAGGAACGGGCGGGAGAGCTCTTCGAGAGTTCGCTTGTGGACCTTGCTTTTGAGGTTGACGTGAACGCCCTGCGTTCTCCGTATCTCAAGGTGCAGGACTGGCGAATCAAAAAGTGAGGAGGTTGACTGGTGCCGTGGACCTTGCTCAGTACATCCGGAACATCCCTGATTTTCCCACTCGCGGGATTCAGTTCAAGGACATCACGACGCTCCTGAAGAACAGAGAGGCCTTCCGCGAGGCTATCGACCGCCTGGCAGAAGCCCTGCGGACCATGAATCCGGATCTCGTGGTTGGGATTGAGGCCCGGGGTTTCATCATCGGGGCGCCGGTGGCCTATATTCTGGGATGTGGTTTTGTGCCGGTGCGGAAAAAAGGGAAACTCCCTGCGGCAACGCTTGCCAAGACCTATGAGCTTGAGTACGGTTCGGCAACGCTCGAAATCCACCGGGATGCCATTGAAGCAGGGCAGCGGGTGGTTGTGGTTGATGACCTTCTGGCTACAGGGGGAACCACAAAGGCGGTGTGCGAGATGGTGGAAGAACTCGGAGGAAATATCGTGGGGATTGGTTTTGTTATAGAGCTCGAATCCCTACGCGGGAGGGAACGGCTGAAGCAGTACCCCGTGGTTTCCCTGGTGCGGCTGTAGGGGTGAGGACGATGGCCCAGGCGGGGTAGAGGAAAAGGAGAGTCTGGCGACGCTTTTTGAGCGGATTGCCTCATATCACCCTGAATTCGACCGTGACCTTGTGGAGCGGGCGTACCATTTTGCCTTCAGGGCCCACGAGGGCCAGGTGCGGCTTTCGGGTGAGCCCTTTTTTGTCCACCCTCTTGCGGTGGCCCACATCGTGGCGGATCTCCGGATGGATGAGGTGACCATTGCGGCGGCCCTGCTCCATGACGTCCTCGAGGACAGCGATGTTACGGCGGAAGCCTTGCAGAAGGAGTTCGGGGATGAAATCGCGCGCCTCGTCCAGGGAGTCACCAAGCTCAACGTGGGGTTTTCGTACACCTCGAAAGAGGAAGCCCAGGTGGAGAACTACCGGCGACTCTTTGTGGCCATGGCCGAGGACGTGCGGGTTATCATTATTAAACTTGCCGATCGTCTCCACAACATGCGAACCCTCAAGTACCAGAACCGGCAAAAAAAAGAGGAAATCGCCCGGGAGACCCTGGAAATCTTCGCCCCTATTGCTCATCGCCTGGGAATGTACGCCATGCAGGTGGAGCTCGAGAATCTCTCCCTCTTTTTCCTCGACCCGGAGGCGTACTGCGCCATCCAGCGTGGAGTGGAGCGGCTGAAGGCGGAACGGGAGGCGCAGATTGAGGAGGCCAAAAGGCAAATTGCCGAACGCCTCAAGCGCGCGGGTATTGAGGGGGAAATCCAGAGTCGCTTCAAGCACATCTACAGCATCTACAACAAGCTCCGTCGCCAGAATCTGAACCTCGAGGACCTTCCAGACCTCATCGCCCTGCGGGTGATCGTGCGGACCGTGGAGGAGTGCTATACCGTTTTGGGCATCGTTCATTCCCTCTGGAACCCCATCGAAGGCCGCTTTAAGGACTACATCGCCGTCCCGAAGTCCAACATGTACCAGTCCCTTCACACCACCGTCATCGGCCCCAAAGGGCTCCCCATGGAGGTGCAGATTCGCACCTGGGACATGCATCAGGTTGCAGAATACGGCATTGCAGCGCACTGGAAGTACAAGGAGGGGAAAACCCAGGGGACAGACGACGGCTTTGATGAGCGGATGGCCTGGCTCCGGCAGATTCTCGAGTGGCAACAGGATTTGAAGAGCACCCGGGAGTTCATGGAGAGCCTGAAAATCAGCCTCTTCGACGACGAGGTCTACGTTTTTACCCCAAAGGGTGACCTCAAGAAGCTCCCCAAAGGGTCCACGCCCATCGATTTTGCCTACCTCATCCACACCGAGGTGGGGAACACCTGCGTGGGGGCACGGGTCAACAAGAAGATGGTTCCCCTGGATTACGAGCTGAAAAGCGGGGATATCGTGGAAATCATCACCTCTCGCTCTTCTTCAGGACCCAGTGCCGACTGGCTGAAGATTGCGAAAACGCCTGCGGCTCGGAGCAAGATCCGGGCGTTCCTCCGCAAGAAGAACCAGGAGATGAACCGGGAAAAGGGTCGGGAGCTCTTCGTCCGGGAGATGGAGAAGTACTCCCTGACACCCGAGGAGAACCTCAGGGTCACCGAAAATCTCAATGCCTTTCTGGAGCGGGAACACCTCAAGGACATCGAGGACCTGTACGTGGCCGTCGGGGAGGGACGCTACAGCGCCCGGTACGTGGTGCACAAGATCATCCCCTACGCCATTCGCCGCCGTTTCCAGGAGAGGAAAAAGGCTGGAATTTCCCGTCCTTTCCGGGAAGAGGAAAGCGTCATCGTCCAGGGGGAGTCGAATCTCGTGGTGCGTCTGGCGCGATGCTGTGCCCCTATCCCGGGGGACGACATCGTGGCCTTCGTCACCCAGGGGAAGGGCATCACGGTGCACCGGCGTGACTGTTCGAACCTTGCCGCTTTGGCCCAGGACACGAACCGTTTCCTCAGTGCCGAGTGGGTGGGGGACATCGAGGGCCGGTTCCACACCGGAATTGTCGTTGAGGCCCTTGATCGGCCGAAGCTTCTTGCGGATGTCTCGGGGGCCATCTCGAACTGCCAGGTGGAAATCAAGGCCGTTCGGGCACACACTGTGGCGGATGAAGCCTACATCCACCTTGTGGTGGAGGTAAAAAACCGCGAGGAGCTCGAGGAGGTTTTCAAGGAAATCCGCAAGGTCGCCAACGTGCAGAGTGTGAAGAGAGGAGGAGTGTTTTCTCCCCGATGAGGGCTGTGATCCAGCGAGTGCGGAGCGCTTCGGTCAGGGTTGACGGAAGGGTCGTGGGTGCCATTGAGCGGGGACTCCTCGTATTCCTCGGGGTCGGGAAGGACGATACAGAAAAAGACCTGGAGTTCATGGTGTGGAAGATTCCTCGCCTTCGGGTCTTTGAGGATCCTCAGGGGAAGATGAACCTCAATGTCCAGGATATTCAAGGATCGGTGCTCTGTGTCCCTCAGTTCACCCTCTATGGGGACTGTCGCCGGGGTCTTCGACCGAGTTTCGATGAGGCGGCTCCTCCAGAGATGGCACGACAGTACTACGAGGAATTCCTTCGTCGTTTACGGGGGACGGGTGTTCGGGTCGAGAGCGGTGTTTTCGGAGCGTTCATGGAAGTCGAACTCCGAAACGATGGCCCGGTCACGATACTCCTTGAGAGTAAAGAAAGGAGGAGAGCATGAGCCTTTTCGTCGAACGGTTTATTCTCGGAGATCTCGCGACGAACTGCTACGTTATCCACAACGGGCGGGAAGCGCTGATCCTTGATCCTGCCCTGGGTTCTGAGGAACTCCGGCGGTGGATTGAGGACCAGAACCTTACGGTCCGCTATATCGTGAACACCCACGGCCACATTGACCATATCGGTGGCAATGCCTTTTTCAAAGAAGCCTTTCCTGGAGCACTCCTTGCCGTTCACGACGCGGACCTTCTGTACCTTGTGCGTCCTGACCTCAACCTCTCTCAGGAGTTCTCGCAGGCTTTCGTTTCCCCCCTTCCGGACCTCACCTTCCAGGGAGAAGATGCGTGGATTGCGCTGGGGGACGAGAATGTGGAGGTGCTGCAAACCCCCGGGCACACCCCGGGGAGCGTGTGTCTCTTCTTGCCCGAAAAGCGGTGGCTCTTCAGCGGAGATACACTCTTTTTTGGGTCGGTGGGACGAACCGACCTTCCCGGAGGGTCGTTCCGGGACCTGGTGGAGAGTTTGGGGAAGATTTTCGAACGCTTCTCTGACGACGTCCAGGTATTTCCCGGACATGGACCCTTGACAGACATTGGAACAGAGCGCAAAACCAACGCCTACTACCTCATGTACGTGGCCCAGAGGTGAAACCTTGCTTTACCTCTGGGCTTTTTCAATCAAGGCAAGGTACTGAGCGACAAGTGCTTCGGCTCGTTCCCGATCTTTTGCTTCGGCAAAGACCCGGATGAGGGGCTCGGTTCCCGAGGGTCGCACGAGCACCCAACTGCCGTCGTCAAAGACCACCTTGAAACCGTCGGTGGTGATGCGGTTTTGCTCTTTTTTCGTGGCCTCATCCACCGCGGCAAGCACTGCGTCGCGTTTTTCGGGATCAATGGTGACTTTCTTCTTCACCTGGTAATACGGAGGGAGTTCCTGGAGGAGTTCACTTAAGGGTTTCCCAGAGTTCGCAAGGATATGGAGGATGAAGGCGGCAGCCATCGCCCCATCCCGCCCCCAGACAAAATCCGGGAAAATCATTCCCCCATTCTCCTCACAGCCGAAAATCCCCCCTTTCTCCTGGAGAACCTTTGCCACCACGAGATCCCCCACCGCGGTGGTGATGACCTCGCGGTTTGTGGCTTTCGCAATCTCCTGGAGGATGTGAGTTGTGGCTACAGTAGTCACGATGGGACCGGGGATAGGTCTTTGGGCCAGTTCCTTCGCCACAAGACTCACGCTGAGGTCCCCCGGCACAAATTCCCCTTTCTCCGTGATGACGATGAGGCGGTCCCCATCGCCGTCCTGGGCAAAACCAAGGTCGAAGTCCCCGTGGCGGATGAGGGTGACGATGTCCTTGAGGTTCTCCGGCGTGGGCTCGGGGTTTCTCCCGGGGAAGTTCCCGTCAGGGTGAGCGTTGAGCGTGACGACACGACACCCCATCTCCGAGAGGAGGTAGGGAGTGATGAGGGAAGGGGCACCATTGGCGCAGTCCAGAGCCACCCGGAAGCTCCTCTTGCGGATTGCCGCAACATCCACCCGGGACATGATGGCGGCGATGTAGTCCCAGCGGATATCACGCTTTACGGTCTCCTGGCGGATTTCAAACCACGATGCCCGACGGAAGGTCTCGCCGAAGAATATCCGCTCCACTTCCACTTCTTTTTCCCGATCAAGCCCCTTTCCGCTTTTTTCCATGAACTTGATGCCGTTCCACTCCGGGGGATTGTGGCTTGCGGTGACCATGGCGCCCCACATCTGCCACTGCCGGCAGGCCCACTGGAGAGCAGGGGTGGCCGTTACCCCGAGTTCCACCACCTGACACCCCGCGGAGCAAAGCCCGGCAACGACGGCGTTGTAGAGCATTTCACTTGTCTTTCGGGTGTCCCGGCCCACGACGACGCTCTCTCCCCCGATGAACGTGGCAAAGCTCAGGGCGAGTTTCGTCGCCATCTCAGGGGTCAGGACTTCATTGGCCACTCGCCGTATGCCAAAAGTTCCAAAGAGCTTGGGCATGGTTTCCACCCCACTCGCTAAAAGAGCATGGTACAATAAGTAGCAAAACTCCATCCCATTATACCAGGTGAACCCATGAGGGAGAAAATCGAAGCGCTGGCGAGAATCAGCGAGCTCATCACCTCGGACATGTACTTTGAAGATATTCTGCGTCTCATCGTAACAATCACTGCTCAGGTCATGGGCTCCAATATCTGTTCCCTGATGCTCCTTGACGAGAAGAAGAAGCTCCTTGAAGTGAAAGCCACGCAGTCGGTGAGCGAAGCGTACAACAGGAAACCCCCTCTTCGCCTTGGAGAGGGGATCGCCGGGCTTGCGGCGCTTGAGAGGCGGCCCATCATCGTCCGCGACGTCAAAGAGGACCCTCGCTACGTCAATAAAGACATCGCCGAAAAGGAGGGATTGGCCTCTCTTGTGAGCTTGCCCCTTATCGTTCGGGGAAGGGTCATCGGGGTGTTGAACCTCTACACCTCAGAACCCCGGGATTTTGCAGAGGACGAGATCCAACTCCTCACGGCCATAGCAAACCAGGCGGCCATCGTCATCGAGAACCACCGCCTCATCATGGAGAGTGAGCTCGTCAAAGAAGAGCTTGAGGCCCGGAAGAGAATCGAGCGGGCCAAGGGGATCCTCATGCAGGAATATGGCCTTACGGAAGAAGAGGCCTACCGCCGCATTCAGCGCTACAGCATGAACAAGGGGAAGAGCATGAAGGAAGTGGCCGAGGCCATCATCCTCGCCTGGGAGATGAAGAAGAAATGAAAACCCCCAAAAACACTCCTGTTCCAAGGAGCACAATGGTTGCCCCGGCGGGAGCATCGAGGAAATACGCCAGGAAAAGCCCCGCAAGGGATATGGCCACTCCGTCAACGAGGGCAAAAAGCATGGCCTGAGGAATGGTCCTTGCCCTCTGGAGGGCGGTGGCCGCGGGGAGAACAAGGAGTGCCGAGGCGAGTACAATCCCCACAACCCTTGTGGCCACAACGACTACTGAAGCCACCAGTGCCACAAGGAGGTATGAGAATGCCTCTACGGAAATGCCGCTTGCTTTCCCTCCTTCCGGATCCAGAGTAATCATCACGAATTCCTTGTAGAAGAGGAAAAGGAAAAAGAGCAGTACCCCGCCGAGGACCAGGGCAAGCAGGAGGTCTTCCCGGGTGATGGCAAGGATATTCCCGAAGAGATACCCAAAGAGGTCGACGTTGCGGATTTTCACCACCCCGATGAGGAAGGCTCCCAGGGCCATGGTGCTGGCAAAGACGATGCCCACAAGCGTATCCTCTTTGAGACGGCGGTGTTTTGCCAGGGCGGCAATGCCCAGGCTCACAAGGAGACAGAAGACGAAACTCGACGCCACAGGATGTATGCCAAGGACGTACCCCAAAGCCACGCCCCCGAAGGCAGCATGAGAAATCCCGGCCCCCATGAAGGAGAGCCGCTTGAGCACCACAAAAACACCTACCAGGGCGCAAAGTGCCCCAACGATGCAGCCTGCAAGCACGGCCCGTTGCATGAAGGCAAGACCGAAGACGCTCACAAAGCCCCCAGACCCCCCTCGTTCTTCTCCCTCCGCACCACAATGTGGGGGATATCTCCGTGGTGGAAGAATGCCGCCTCTTTCCCGTACAGCGCCTCGAGCATTTCCCCGGAAATCACCTCTTCAGGTCTTCGGTGGCAGAAAATGGTGCGGTTCAGACAGGCGATACTGTCCGCGTACTGGGCGATGACTCCCACATCGTGGGAGATAACGAGAATCGTGACCCCTTCCCTTTTCAATCGCAGGAGAAGCTCGTAGAAGCTCTCGTGATTTCCAGGGTCGACGGCCGTTGTGGGTTCATCGCAGAGGAGGAGTTTCGGGTGCACGCTCAGCGCCCGGGCGATGAGCGCCCGCTGCCTTTCTCCACCAGAGAGTTCCCCGAAGAGCCGATCTTTGAGGTGGAGAAGGTGTACGGCCTCCAGAGCTTTCTCAACAGCCTCCCAGTCTGACCTTCCGGGTCTTTTCCCCACCCCAATGAGCCCATACCTTCCCGTGAGGACGAATTCCCCGAGCGTAATGGGGAAATGGGGGTCAAAGTGCGAAAGTTGCGGTACATACCCAATCCGGTGGCGAAGCGGGCCGAGGTCTTTGGGAGGCCTCCCGAAGACCCGTACCCTTCCTTTTCTTACAGGCAGAAGTCCCAGGAGGATTTTGAGGAGGGTGGTTTTTCCGGCGCCATTGGGCCCGATGAGGGCTACGAACTCCCCCTCACGAACAGTGAGGGAAACGTCTTCAAGGACCGGAACGTCTTCATAGGCAAAATGCAGGTGTTCAACCTCGATGACCGGTCGGGTCATGGTCTCATCCCTTCAGGGCCTCTGCCAGGGTTTCGAGGTTCTGCCGCATGAGCCTGTAGTAAGGGAGATCCGGGAAACTCCCCAGGGGATCGAACCACACCAGAGAACTTCCCGTTTCTTCGGCAAGAACCCGGGCGGCTTTGACGCTGAACTGGGGTTCCACGACAATCACCCTGACCCCCTTTTCCTTCATAAGCGCGACAAGCTGCGTCAGTTCTTTCGGAGAGGGCTCGTGTCCCGGGGCTTTCTCAAGGACCGCAATTTCTTCAAGACCATAGTCCCGGGCAAGATAGCTCAGAGAAGCGTGGGTAGCCACGAAGGCCCGGGAGGGGAAGGTAGCGACTTCCCTCCTAAACCAGGCATCGAGTTCCTCAAGGATTTCCATGTATCTTCGTGCGTTCTCAAGGTAGAAGCTTTTGCCCTCAGGGTCAAGGGAGGCCAGGGCTTGGGCAATATCCCGAACGATGATTGTGGCGTTTTTGAGGGAGAGCCAAATATGGGGATTGGCCTCACCGGGGTGTTCCTCAAGGAGCTCAAGGTGAGAAGCGAGGTAGAACACCGGTGCCCCTTCTTTCCCGGCAGCCCGGATGACCTTCTCAAGGAAAGCATCAAACCCAAGGCCTACGAGGAAGAAGGCATCGGCCTGGGCGGCTTTCATCACATCAGAAGGGGTAGGTTCATAGGTATGGGGGTTGGCGCCATTTGGGACAAGCTGCACGACGGTGACGCGGTCCTGTCCCACCTGGGCCACAAGGTCACAGAGCGGAGGAATGGACGCCGCGACGGTGAGCGCCAGGGCAGAGCCTCCAAAAAGCACAAGAAGCGTCACAACGCCGAGAGTCCTCACGACCGTATTCCTCCCTTCTCATTTCCAGAAGAGGCCGCAGTGGCAACGGCCGTTGCGTTCCACGCTCCCCTGCCGAGTTTCGAGGCAGGGGCAGACATTTTCGGGGATGTTATCGATTTTGCAGGGACAGTAGAAGTCTCCGTAGCGCTCGTATTTTTTCAACAATGCTTCGATGAGGGGTTCCTTCATCTCGTTGAAACGGTATCCCCGGAGTCGGGCGAAGTTCTCTACCCGCGCCCTGATTTCCTCCTCAGGGGTGATATCCTGGGGACGCCGCAAGACCCAGGACGTGTCGCCTTTTTCAAGAACGAGCACTGCCCCGCACACGGGGCAGACCACCCGTTTTCCCGGAACCTTTTCCTCCTTGAGGAGAAAGGCTACCTGACATACGGGACAGAGAATACGCTCAGACGTCATTTTTCCAAAGCCTCCCTGATACGGAGTTCGTCGTATCCCACGATGACCTCTTCGCCGATCACAATCACCGGGAACGCCCGCCGTCCGGAGATTCGCTGAACCTCGGCAACAGTCTTCTCCTTTTCTTCTTCGGGAAGAAGGTCCACATCGACGAAATTATACGGGATATTCCGGCTCTCGAAGAAGCGCTTGGCCATTTTGCAGAATGGGCAGGTACTCAGGGCATAGAGCATAACGGGTTTCATCGTTGTACCCCCTTTCTCACGCATTATACTCTACAACCTGGTGCAAAGAGGATTTATTCGGTGATTCAAAGTTTTTTGCGGTCTTTTTCCACTACACTCTGGTGGTCAATCTTTTCTGGTCCATAAAGGAAGAAAGTGGTTCGGCTCCTCCTTCGGTAACGAGGTAACCACTCCACTCTCAAATCGTACTCCATGGACTTCCGGGACAGAGAAGACGCTCACGTCGATGCATACCGTCATCCCGGGTCTGAGAACGTCGTCACTGTGGGGCCGAAAAAGGGAGCCTCGGCTGCCTTTTACTACCAATTCCGGCAAGGCCATGTTTTCCCCTCCTTCGGAGCGTTCTCTCTCTTTCCGTCCTATCTGTGTGACAGCTCAGCGTCAGTGGCTGTGAGTACCGGTCAAAGCTTTGCTTTCTTCGTCTGCCCCGTAGCCGTTACCTGCGTAAGAGAAGGTATCCTGGGAACTTCCTCCCGGTGGAAGGGGAAGTTCAGCCCCAGAGGCCTTAAAGGCCTAAAGGATAAGTCCAGAAGACCCAAAAAGAGTCGGGACTGGATCCTAAAGAGAAGCTCCAGAGGGGGCTGAGAGGCGCTGGTTTCTCGAGTGCCCCACATGGTGTGAACCTATACAGGAACTTGTAAAACCGGGCGAGCATCTTCTATAATGTCTCTGGAGACGAAAAGGGAGAGGTGGCTGAGTGGACGAAGGCGCCCGCCTGGAGAGCGGGTAGGCAGGGGTTGAGCCTGCCTCGTGGGTTCGAATCCCACCCTCTCCGCCAGGTTTGCCTCTAATCGTGCTAGGCGGGGAGTTAGCGGTGCCCTGTACCTGCAATCCGCTACAGCAGGGCTGAATTCCGGCATGAGGTCCTTCCTTTCAGCCCCGGTTGGGGGAACGGGGTGTTGAGGGCTGGGTCCTGCGCGACGAATCCTCGCCAACCCCGCCAGGCCCGGGAGGGAGCAACGGTACGCGAGGCTCTTCGGGTGCCGCAGGGGTGCCTGGCCGGAGCTACCGGCCTCGACACGGCCTGGGAGGGAGCGATCGAGTGACGGTGCACGATTAGAGGCAATTTTGTGGTTGTCCTCAGAGAGGTGGAACGTTGTCGTACCTTGCGCTGTACCGGAAGTGGAGGCCGTACCGTTTTGAAGACATTGCCGGACAGGACACCGTCATCCAGGTCCTCCTGAACGCCCTGAAATCTCAGCGCATCCCCCATGCTTTCCTCTTTTCCGGTCCCCGGGGCGTGGGGAAAACCACCACCGCCCGGGTGCTCGCTATGGCGCTGAACTGCCACGAGGGGGTGACCCCAGCTCCCTGCGGGGTCTGTAACTCGTGCCTTGCTATCCGTCAGGGTCGGGCCCTGGACGTTGTGGAGATTGATGCCGCCTCGCACCGGGGGATTGACGAAATTCGGGAGCTCCGGGAGAACGTCAAATACGTTCCGCTTGAATCCCGTTTCAAGGTTTACATCATTGACGAGGTGCACATGCTCACCCCGGAAGCCTTCAACGCCCTTTTGAAGACCCTTGAAGAACCACCAGGACACGTTGTGTTCATCCTCGCCACCACGGACCCAAAGCGACTTCCAGAGACCATCCTCTCAAGGTGCGTGCGTCTTTTCTTCAACCCCATTCCCCATGAGGTCATCGTGGAACAGCTTCGAAGAATTGCCGCTTCAGAGGAGGTCTCAATCGAGGAGGATGTGCTCCACCTCATTGCCCGAAAGGCAGAGGGGTCCCTACGGGATGCGGAAAGCCTCCTGGAGCAACTTCTCGCCTTTGGTGAAAAGGTGATTCCCCTCTCCCTTGCGGTCAGGGTGCTCCGGGATGTAGAGACCAGGGACCTCGACGCCTTTTTCGCCCTTTTGCGCGAGAAAGACCTGGGGAAGGCCCTCGTGACCCTGGAGGAGTGGCTTTCCCGTGGTCTTGGCCCGGAAGATATTGTGGCAAGCCTTGTGCAGTACTTCCGTGACCTTTTCGTGGTCGCCTCCTCAACGTACCACGCTCTTTTTGGGATTTCCCAGTCCCGCTGGAGTGACCTGAAGGCGCTGGCTGAGCCTTTCGACCCCCGGGTGTTCGGAACCGTCCTCAACCGGTTGCGCGTTCTTGAGGGGGATCTGCGCCGCCTCCCCCATGCTCGCGTTTTGCTTGAGGTTGCTCTCCTTGATATAATGGAATGCTTAGGGCAAAAAGTAGAGGAAGAAAAACCGGAGGCGTCTGGAACCGTTCCTTCCCGGAGGGATTTCTGGCAGGAGGTGCTCCAGGAGGTCAAGCGCTCGAAAATTTCGCTCTACGCCTTTCTGCAGCTTGCCGAGGTTCGCTTCGAAGAGCCCTCGCGCCTTGTGATCGCCTTTGGGCCAGACTGTCAGTTCCACAAAGAGAGCGTGGAACGCCGGGAGAATCTGGAGATCCTCGAGAAGGCGCTTTTGCGTGTACGTGGGGAGAAATGCCGGATTGAGTGTGTGCTTCGGGGGGAGAGGAACACAGAGGCTCGGGAAGTCGTGGTTTTTGAAGCTCCCGGGAAAACGGAGCCGGTGCGGGAGCGATTGCGGGAGGGGAATTCCCCTCTTCCGGAAATCCTGAATCTCTTCTCGGGAACCGTGGTGCACTACGTCCCGAGTGAGCAGCCGAAGGGCAGGTGGGAAGATGCAGAACTGGAAAAACCTGATGAAGGAAGCCCAGAAGATGCAGGCTAAGATTGCCAGGATGCAGGAAGAGCTCCGGCAGAAAACGGTGGAAGCCACAAGCGGCGGAGGGATGGTCAGGGTCACCTGCAACGGTCAGCAGGAAATCTTGAGCATCGCCATCGACCCTGAACTTCTTGAAGAGAAGGATGTCGAGATGCTCCAAGACCTGATCCTCGTTGCGGTGAATGAAGCGCTGAAACGGTCCCGAGAGCTCGCCCAGGAAGAACTGGCTAAAATCACTGGTGGTTTCACCATTCCGGGTTTATAGAAGGTGGAAGGGGTGCAGGACGCCTATCCTGAGTCACTGGACCGGGTCATTCGCGCGCTTTCGCGATTGCCCGGAATCGGACCGAAAACCGCTCAGCGCCTCGCTTTCTACCTCGTGAAATCCCCTTCAGGGGAACTTGAGGAGCTCCTCCGGGCTCTTGAGGATATGCGGAGGAGAATCCGCTTCTGCAAACGGTGTGGTTTCTTCAGCGAAGAAGACCTCTGCCGGATCTGTCAGGATGCTTCCCGAGATGCCCATACCCTCTGTGTCGTGGAACGGCCCCAGGATGTTTTTGCCCTGGAGCGGGCGGGATTCCGGGGAAAGTACCACGTTCTGCAGGGGGTTCTCTCGCCTCTTTCGGGTATCGGTCCTGAGGACATCCGTATTCCTCAGCTCTTTGAGCGAATCCAAAAGGAACACATCGAGGAGGTGATTCTGGCACTGAACCCATCAGTTGACGGGGAAGCCACAACACTCTTTCTGGCTCAAAAGCTCGGTGCTTTTCCGGTGAAGGTGACCCTGATCGCCCGGGGGTTGCCCTCGGGTGGAGACCTTGAGTTTGCCGATGAGGTGACGCTGGCACAGGCGCTTGAAGGGAGACGAGAAATTCGCGTGACTCCAGGAAAGGAGGCCTCGTAACCTTGGAAAAACCCCTGGAAATTCGATGGCATGGCCGGGGAGGGCAGGGAGTCGTCACCGCCTCTCGCATCCTTGCCGATGCCCTGCTGCGGGAAGGGAAGTACTTCCAGGCTTTCCCCGAGTACGGTCCTGAACGAATGGGTGCTCCGGTGAAGGCATACAACCGGGTGAGTAGTACCCCGATTCGCATTCACTCAGGAGTCACGAATCCTGAAATGGTCGTGGTGGTGGATCCCACGCTTCTTGGAACCGTGGACGTCCTTGAGGGTCTTGCCGAAAACGGAACGGTGGTGGCCAATTTCCCCGGGACCCCGGGAGATTTGCGGAATCTCCTCCATTTTCCCTCCGGAACGGTTGTGGTGGTGGACGCTTCCCGGATTTCTCGGGAAATCCTCGGGCGGGTGGTGGTGAACACTCCGATTCTTGGGGCGCTCTGTCGGGTTTTGCCGGAAGTGAAGCTCGAGAACGTCCTTGAGGCCGTAAAGGCGCAGTTTGGGGAGAAACTCCGGGCAGAGGTGGTGGAGAAAAACCTCGCCTGTTTACGAAGAGCGTATGAGGAGGCGCAAGTAGGATGAGCAAACTCAAGAGCTGGAAGGAACTCCCTCCAGGTGGGCTTATCCTTGAAGCGGGGAACGCTCGTACTTACAAAACCGGCGACTGGAGGACCGAGCGGCCCCAGGTGGACAAGGCAAAATGCATCAACTGTTTCTTCTGCTGGGCATACTGCCCCGATGCTTCGGTGATCGTCGATGCCGACCGGGGGACGATGGAAGGCTTTGATTACGACCACTGCAAGGGCTGTGGCATCTGTGCGAGTGTTTGCCCCAAGCAGGCGATCACCATGATTCCGGAACGATAGAAAGCGAGGGAGGTTCAGTGAGCAAGGTCCTTGGTTTGAATGGGAATGCCGCGGCGGCTCACGCCATGCGCCAGATCAACCCTCACGTCGTTGCCGCCTATCCCATCACCCCGCAAACGGACTGTGTGGAACGCTTTGCCGAGTTCGTCAGCGAGGGTCTTGTGGACACCGAGTTCGTGACGGTGGAGAGCGAACACAGCGCGCTGAGCGCTTGCATCGGTGCGGCGGCGGCTGGTGGCCGGGTGATGACGGCGACGTCCTCTCAGGGGCTGGCTCTTATGTGGGAGATGCTCTACATCGCCGCAAGCATGCGCCTGCCCATTGTCATGATGGTGGTGAACCGGGCACTTTCAGGGAACATCAACATCCACTGCGATCACTCCGATACCATGGGGGCCCGGGATGCGGGGTGGATTCAGCTCTTTTCGGAAAACGCCCAGGAAGTGTACGACAACATGGTTCAGGCGGTGAGGATTGCAGAGGACATGAGGGTCCGGCTCCCGGTGATGGTCACCCAGGACGGGTTCATCATCAGCCACGCTGTGGAGCGGGTGGAGTTGCTTGACGACGAGGAAGTGAGGAATTTCGTAGGACCGTACAGGCCTCTGTACCCCCTCCTTGACGTTCGCAATCCGGTCACCTATGGTCCTCTGGACCTTTTCGATTACTACTTCGAGCACAAACGCTCCGAAATCGAGGCCATCGATAGCTGTCTTCCGGTCATCGAAGAGGTCGGAAAGGAGTTTGGGAAGCTCTCTGGAAGGTCCTATGGACTTCTTGAAGAGTACAGACTCGAGGATGCGGAGTACGCAGTGGTGGCTTTAGGTTCAACCTGCGGCACCGCTAAAGAGGCGGTGGACCGGCTGCGAGACCGGGGGAAGAAGGTCGGGCTTTTGAAAATCCGCTGTTTCCGGCCGTTCCCCAAAGACGAGGTCATTCGTGCCCTGGCACCGCGAAAAGGCGTTGCGGTGTTAGACCGTTCGGTCGTCCTTGGTGGTTTTGGTGGGCCGGTGTTCACCGAAATTCGATCCGCTCTTTACGACCTTCCATCTCGACCGCTGGTCATCGACTTCTACTACGGCCTTGGAGGTCGAGACATTTACGTCGAGGACATCGAGAGGGCCTTTGCCCGCATTGAGGAAGTTGTTCGGGTGGGACGGGTAGAGAAACACATCGACTATCTCGGTTTGAGGGAGTAGGAGGGTGACGACTATGCCAACCCTGAAGGAACTGGCGAAGCGGCCGGAACGGCTCACCCCAGGCCACCGGCTCTGTGCGGGGTGTGGAGCGCCCATTGCGGTGCGTCTCATCCTTGCGGCCGCGGATAAACCGGTGGTGGCGGCGAACGCCACGGGGTGCCTTGAGGTTTCAACGAGCATTTTCCCCTATACTGCCTGGAACATTCCCTGGATTCACAGCGCCTTTGAGAACGTGGCGGCTACTATTGCCGGTGTTGAAAGCATGTACCAGGCCAGGCGCAAGAGGGGAGAGATTGAGGAGGAAATCTACTTTGTTGCCTTTGGAGGGGACGGAGGGACCTACGACATCGGGCTTCAGGCGCTTTCTGGAGCTTTAGAGCGGGGACACCGTTTCCTCTACGTCTGCTACAATAACGAAGCCTATATGAATACGGGCATTCAGCGCTCCAGTGCCACACCCCTTGGGGCCTGGACGACCACAAGCCCTGTGGGAAGGGTGCTCCCGGGGAAGACCCAGTGGCGGAAGAACCTTACTGAAATTGTTGCCGCTCACGGTATTCCCTATGTAGCCCAGTCGGTGGCTTCGAACTGGCGGGATCTTGTCACCAAGGCAGAGAAGGCGTTCCACACCGATGGGCCGTCGTTCATCAATGTCCTTGCTTCATGCAACCGGGGCTGGCGCCATGAGCCCTCAGAGACTTTGAAGATTATGCAGCTTGCAGTGGACTGTTGCATCTGGCCACTCTATGAGGTGGAGCATGGGGTGTACCGGCTCACGTATAAACCCAAGGAGAAAAAGCCGGTGGAAGAGTGGTTGAGAATCCAGGGGAGGTTCCGTCATCTCCTGGCACCGGAAAACCGTCGCCTCGTTGAGGCCTTCCAGCGCTATGTTGATGAGGAGTGGGAACGTCTCCTGAAAAAGTGCGGGGAGGCGTGAGGCAAAAAGGGGTGGGATGTCTCCACCCCTTTTTGCCTTTTCCGAAGAAGCGCTGAATCCCCCGGTGTCCCGCATGATATGAACCCATACAGGGACTTGACAGAGGATACCGCGTATGGTACATTGACATCGATGACATCACAGGGTGTGGGATGCCCAATGTCGTCACAAGCGAGGGGAAGAAGGGCTTTCAGGTTTATCCTTCCGGCTTTGCTGTGCATGCTTTTTGTCCACGTCATCCCCATTTTCTGGGGTGCCTACATCGCCTTCATCGACCTTGATATCTACACCATTACTCGATGGATGCAGGCTCCCTTTGTGGGGTTGCGCAATTTCCTCACGGTATTCTCTCCGGCAACCGATGTGGGTATTCGGTACCTGCGCTCGATCTGGAATGTGGTATACTTTGGCCTTATCACCATCCCTGCGGGGTACTTTATCGGCCTTCTTGTGGCATTGCTCCTCAACCGGAAATTCTTTGGCCGGACGCTGGTGCGGGGGCTCATTCTTCTGCCGTACATCACCCCGGATTCTGTGGCCTACAACGTCTGGCGGTTCATTTTCCAGGCTCGCATCGGTATTGTCAACAAGTACCTTCTCGCTCTGGGTCTTATCGAAGAGCCGATTATCTGGCTTGTGGGGGACCGGGCCATTTACGCCGTGATGATTGCAAGCGTCTGGAAGGGCTGGCCTTTCGCCTGTCTCGTCCTCCTTGCGGGATTACAGAGCATTCCTCAGGAACTCTATGAGGCGGCGAAAATCGATGGGGCATCTCCTTTTGGGCTCTTCCGTTTTGTGACCTTTCCCATGCTTCGTCCGGTGAGTGCCACACTGCTTCTGCTTTCGGCCATCTGGAACTTCCACGCCTTCAACCAGTTCTACATCCTCCTTGGAACCGATCCGGGGAAGGCTCACGTACCATCGACGTTCATCCTCCAGGAAGCCTTCACCAACTTCCATTTCGGGCAGGGTGCGGCAATGTCCGTGTTCCTCACGGTGGTGGTGCTTTTGATGACCGTGGCCATTCTCCGGGTCCGGAAAAGGGGTGAGGAGTGGTGAGGCTCACCTTTCGGGCTATTCTGGGGAGAATCCTCTTTGGCCTGGCGGTTTTCCTCGTACTTGCCGGTGTTCTCATTCCTTACCTCTGGATGGTTTCAGGGTCCTTCAAGACCACCCTCGAGATTCAGTCGGCCGATGTTCTGAAGCCAGAGCTCTCACCCCGCTGGTTCCCCCGGAAGTTCACTTGGGAGAACTACCTTCGGGTGAACCGGACGGTACGGATGCTCGATTACTTCAGAAACAGCATCATTATCAGCGTGGGAACCATGGTGTTTTCGGTGGGCATCAGCCTCTTTGCCGCCTATGCGCTCTCCCGCTTCACCTTCTCCTGGAAAAGGACGTATACCCTTGCAGTGCTTTCCACGCAGATGTTCCCCGGGATATCCTTCCTCATCCCGTATTTCATGATGTTCGTCCTCATCAGACACTACCTCGGACTCCCTATGCAGAACACCTACTGGGGAATGATTTTCACCTACACGTCCTTTGCTCTTCCCTTCTCCATCCTCATGTTGCGAAACTTCCTGGACTCCATCCCCCGGGAGATTGACGAGCAGGCTCAGATTGATGGATGTACCCCTGCGGGGGCGCTTTTGCGGGTTATCCTGCCTCTTGCAAAACCCGGTATTGCCGCCGTGGGTATTTACTCCTTCATCATGGCCTGGAACGAGGTGCTCTTTGCCACCGTTTTGACCGGCCGGGAGACGAAAACCGTTGCGCTGGGGCTTCTTGAGTACATCACAGCGCAGCAGGCCCGCTGGGCGGGTATGATGGCTGCTTGTATTCTCGTTTCCATTCCTGTGCTTGTTCTCTTCAGCCTCATGCAACGGTACATCATTGAGGGACTTGTGGCGGGAGCAACCAAAGGGTGAAGGGGGTGAGAGCAGGGTTTGGTCTGAGGATATGGGAACCTTCGGATGCTCTCCACGACTCGACAAAAACGAAAGGAGGAGGGAGCAATGCGCAAGTCGTGGATGCTTGTTGTGGTTTTTCTTTGGGCGGTATTGACATCGGTGACAGCACTGGGGAAGGGGACGATCACCTTCTGGCTCATGCCCAATGCTCCGGATGAAACACACATCCCCTGGCTGGAGGAGAAGGCTAAAGCATTCGAAGCCCAAACCGGATACAAGGTCAACTTTGAGGTCATCGGCTGGGGAGAGGCGTGGCAGAAGATTTCTGTTGCTCTGGCGTCACAGACCGGGCCCGATGTCTTCCAGGTTGGCACCACCTGGAATCCCCAGTTTGCGGCGACCGGGGGGCTTGAGAAGCTCGACCTTGCCGAGTTCGGTGGTGCCGATGCCTTCATGAAGGCCAACTACATCTCCACCACCTACAAGGGCGAAAGCTACGGTGTGCCCTGGTTTGCTGAGACCCGTTGTCTTTTCTACAACAAGGACATGTTCGCCAAAGCAGGGGTACAGCCTCCAGCAACGTACGAGGAGCTCAAAGTGGTGGGGAAGAAAATCGTGGAGACTTTCGGTGAGGGTTCGGCCATTGCCATTGCCGGAACGAACGCCTGGGACCTCCTGCACAACTGGGCCATTGTGCTCTGGGCTTACGGTGGCGATCTCCTCACCCCTGACAACAAACAGGCGGCTTTCAATGGTGAAGCAGGAGTTACGGCCATGAAGTGGTATGCCAGTCTCATCCTTGACGGCCTTGCCGCCAAAGCCTGCGCAGAGTACAACCAGCCCCAGGCCGATGCTGCGTTCATCAACGGCAATGTGGCCATGTGCTTCATGGGTCCCTGGAATATTGCCGGCATCGAGCAGGAGAATCCTGATCTCCCCTATGACGTGGTGGAGCCTCCCGCCGGTCCGGTGAAGCGGGCTTCCTTCTCGGGAGGGAGTAACCTCGTCATCCTCAAGGGGAGCCCCAACAAAGACGCGGCCAGGGAATGGATCAAGTTCCTCCTCAGCAAGGAGAACCTTGTGGACTACACCAAGAACCTCTCCCACATGCTCCCGGCAAAAATCGAGGCCTTTGAAGATCCCTACTACGATACCGGCGTGTGGCAAGTCTTCAAAAAGACCCTGGGGTACGCCACGGCCTACCCGCCTCTTGCAGTGTGGGGAGACATTGAGAATGCCGTGGTCCGGGAGTTCCGGAATATCCTCACTGCCGTGGCCAGCGGCCAGTACTCCGAGGACACGGTGAAGCTCTACCTCGACAAAGCCGCTGAAAAGGTGAACGAGGCCCTTGCCAGGGAACAGTGATTGGCAAGACAGGGGGGCAGGTCCCTGCCCCCCTCTGGAGAGTCTTGAGGGTCGGAGAAATGGAAAAGTTCGGCATTGCTGTAATCGTGTGCTTTCTCTTTTGTACCTTCGCTGAGGCTTCGGTGGTGGTCACGGCTGCGGGGGAGCACCGGTATCCCTGGGCTCCCCTTGATCTGGACGGCGATGGTCAAATCGAGTGGATCCTTGAGGGAAACCTTTGGAACGTATACTCTGCCGATGGTCAGGTGACCATGGCCTGGGATGACAAGACGCTTTCTGTGTCGATTCGTCTTGCCGATATCGTTCAGGAACAGCCCTCCGGTTGGGTGAATGGGTATCCGGAAATCTGGTACGGGGCAAAAGTCTGGAACACGCTTGGACCGGCACTTGATGGTCCTGTACCCCTCCCTCAGAAACTTCGAGATCTCCGTGATATTTCCGTAACGGTGGAGTACGAGGTCCGCAGGCTTGACCCTCATCTCCCGTATAATCTGTGTTTGGAGACCTGGCTCACTAAGGACACGGAGCGGGGTCGGGCGGTACGGAGTGACGAGGTCGAGGTCATGATATGGCTTGATTACCAGAATATGCGGGGAGCCGGGACTTTGGTTGGTCAAACGACGGTTGGTGGAAGGGTGTACGATGTGTGGTATGAAGAACGCTGTGGGAGCGGAGGATGGGAATATTTCGCCTTCGTACCCAGAGACCCTTCTCCTTGTGGGGCAGTCACGATCTGGTGGGGACCGTTTCTCCAGGAGGCCATGAAGTACTCTCGCAGGTCCAACTGGCCAGACCTGTACTTCACAAGCATTGAGCTTGGCAGTGAGTTTGGTGCACCGCATTACCTCAGGCGCAATGACCTTGATTGGGAAGTACGATCTTTCGTTATTTCCTATGGTCAGAGAAACATTCTGGGAGTAGAGACACGGTAAGCTTTTGGAATCTCTGAAAAAAGAGGGGAGAGGAATATGGCGACGCTATACGACGTGGCGAAACTTGCAGGAGTGTCTCCAAAGACCGTTTCTCGAGTCCTCAACGAGAGCCATCTGGTGGCCGAAGAGACGCGAAAGCGCGTCTGGGAAGCCATCCGGAAGCTCGATTACCATCCCAATGTCATGGCCTCCTCCCTGAAGAAGAAACGTTCCAATAACATCGGGTTCGTCGTTCCTTACGGGTCCGACTTTGTCTTCCACGACCTCAACATGATGGAGCAGCTTCGGGGAGTGCACGATGCAGTGACTCAGGAGGGGTACAATCTCCTTGTTTCCGTTCCGCTCAGCAAGAAAGACTCCCATCAGGAAGCCTTAAGACTTCTGAAAAAGCGCAGCGTCGATGGAGTAATTCTCTACCCCTCGGCAGGAATTGACCCCATCATTGCAGAGTTTGACGCCAAGTCCCTGCGCTATGTGACGCTGGGAATGTACTCGGAGCGCCAGGAGACGAATTTTGTGGAGATCAACGTCTTCCCCGGGGCCTATCTTGCCACGCAGTTTCTCCTTGCCCAGGGACATCAGGTGATTGGCCTCATCACAAGGCCCAAGAGCTTTTTCAACTATCCGAAGGAAGACCTCTACGTTCAAGGGTACCGGAAGGCTCTCAAGGAAGCAGGAGTGGAGTTTCGTCCTGAACTTGTGCGGGAAGGAGATTTTACCTTCGAGGGAGGATACAGGGAGTGCCTTCTTTTGAAGCGGACACACCCCGAAATGACCGCGCTCATCTGTGCCAGTGACCCAATGACTTACGGAGCTATTCGGGCCCTGGAATCCCTTGGGCTCCAGGTGGGGAAAGACGTAGAGGTCGTTGCGGGGGATAACCTCCCCCTTACGCAGAAGCTCTTCCCCTTCCTTTCTGCTATCGTCAACCCCTCTTATGAGCAGGGTTTCCAGGCTGCCAAAATGCTCATTGCCATTATCCAGGACGGACAGGATACTCCAGGAGTTTTCCTGGATGCCGGGTTTGTCGTTCGGGGGTATTCTCGGGAAGAATAACAGAGGAGACAGGATGTTTTTCCGCCATCGCCAGGTCCCAAATCCTCAAGAGGGGGTAGGCATCGGGGACGAGGCTCTTCCTCGTTGTCCGCTCGCGGCGGAGATCTTCCCCGTGAGGGCAGGACGTTACCTCGTCATGAGGAGGTCCACGTACCCAGGGATCTGCTGCGGGGCGAACAGAGCCTCAAGACTTCATACATGGTGGAATCTGGCGATTTTCCTGCGGGACCTGCCCAAAGGAGAAACCCCGTCGAGACCAGCGGTCTTAAGGGGAAGGGGAAATACGAGAAGAGAACGTTGCGAGAAGATTCAAAAAAGATTCTGGAGCCGGCGATCCGACTTGAACGGACAACCTGCGGATTACGATTCCGCTGCTCTGCCATTGAGCTACACCGGCTCCGAAAATATTGTAGCGAAGCGCCTTCCGACAGTCAAGGCCTCTCCGTGAAGACCACGAATCCGCTGCTCGTGCATGGCGGGATTGGCTGGAGGGAGACGCTTCGCCTTGTACAACCCAAAGCCTGGGAAACTTCGGACTTCCACGTTTTAAGGGGAACCCAAACCTTGCCCGTAGAAAAGGGAATCCTACAGCGTGCGTGGCATCCTTTTTTCAAGCCGGTTTCGCAGGGTGATGGAGAGGGCATTGAGGCTTAAGGTAATGGCTAAAAGCACGATGATCCCTGCAGCAGCGTTGGCGTGAAAGGCTTTCTGGGGACGGGAAACCCAGTTGAAAATCTGGATGGGCAGGGTAGTGAAGGGAGAGAGGACACTCCGGGGGAGGAAGGCGACGTAAGTCAGTGCCCCGATCATGATGAGCGGTGCGGCTTCACCGATGGCTCTGGAGACCGTAAGGATAATCCCGGTGAGGATTCCAGGGAAAGCAACGGGGAGAATCTGGTCCTTGAGGGCCTGCCATCGGGTGGCCCCGAGGGCCAGAGCAGCTTCCCAGAGCGATTGAGGAACGGCTCGCAAACTCTCCCGGGTGGAGACGATGACGATGGGGAGCACAAGAAGAGCCAGGGTTAAGGCTCCGGTGAGGAGACTCCGTCCCAGCTGCAGGGCACGGGCGAAGAGCTCAAGGCCAAGCATGCCGTAGATGATGGAGGGGACACCTCCTAAGGTGGCGATGCTCGCCTCAATGGCGGCACTCAGGCGATTCTTGGGGGCATACACCTCAAGGTACACGGCGCTGCCCACCCCCAGGGGGATGGCAAAAAGGACGGTCAACACGGTGACGTAGACGCTCCCCACCATAGCGGGAAGAACACCGGCCTCTTCGGGCTTGCGGGAAGGGAAGCTCGTGAGGAATTTCAAGTTCAGGCGGGGAAGGCCGTCGAGGAAAGCGTCGATGATCAGGGTGAAGAGCACGATGAGGGAAAAGAGGAGTGCCAGGGCGGCAAGAACCAGGAACACCTTTTCCTTCTGTCTTTTCCAGGCAAGGAGTATGTCCGTGCTCAGAGTGCTTTTCACTGGTACACCTCCCGGAATCGCTGACGGAGTCTTCGGGCAATGAGGTTGAGGAAGAACGTGAAGAGGAAGAGCACAAGGCCCACGGCGAAAATCGTCTGGTACTCAAGAGTCCCGGCAGGAACATCACCCAGGCTCACCGTGGCAATGAAGGCAGTCATGGTCATGATGGGGACAAGGGGGTTGAGGGTGAGTTGGGGCATGGAACCGGCGGCGATGGTGACGAGCATGGTTTCCCCAATGGCTCGGGACAGAGCAAGGATAAACGAAGCAGTGATACCCGAGAACGCTGCAGGGAAAACGATTTTTGTGGCGACCTCGAACTTCGTCGAGCCCAGGGCGTACCCGGCCTCCCGGAGGCTCTGAGGAACGGCGTGCATGGCGTCCTCGCTGAGAGAAGACACCAGGGGCAAAATCATGATGCCCATGACGATTCCAGGAGAGAGGGCATTAAACCCGGCAAGAGAAGGGATAATCCTTTTGAGGAGAGGAGTGACGAAGAGCAGGGCGAAGTACCCGTAGACCACAGTGGGGACTCCTGCCAGAACCTCAAGGATGGGCTTACAGATGCTCCTCGTCCTTGGGGTGGCGTACTCGCTGAGGAAAATGGCGATGAGAATCCCCAGGGGTGCGGCAACGAGAATGGCGATACCTGTAGTGAGGAGCGTTCCGCAAAGGAGCGGCAGGATGCCAAAGTGTTTCTCGTAGAAGAGGGGGGTCCACTGGGTGTCGGTGAGAAAGGAGAGTACATTGACTTTCCGGAAAAACAAAGCAGATTCGAAAAAGAGCATTCCGATAATACCCAGGGTGGTGAAAATGGCCACGAGACTGAAGACGAAAAAGAGATGCCGCACAAAAGCCTCTTCTTTTTTCGCTCGCCGCAGTACCCGCTGTGTTTCCTTCACAGGACCTCACTCGCTTTGCGGGCCCGCTTCGTACGAAGCGGGCCCGCTCCTCTTCTACTGGGCTTCTTTTTTCAGGAGTTCCTCTATGGAGACTCCTACCGTGGCGCCGTGCCCTCCAAAGACCGAACCGGTGACACGTTTTCTGAAACGTTCAAGGGCGAGCTCGTAGGCTTTCTCTGGGAGAGGGACGTAACCGACTTCTTCTACGAGGTCTTTGGCGTGCTCGAGGTAAAAGGTGATGAACTTCTCAACTTCATCACGATCGGCGCTTTTCCGATTGACGTAGATGAAGAGAGGCCGGCTCAGGGGCTTGTACGCCCCATTCTTGACGTTCTCCGGTGTGGGAGCCACAGGGCCCTGGCCACTGTCGATGGGAACGGCTTTCAGGATATCCTGATTCTCGAGGTAGTACGCAAGGCCAAAGTACCCCAGAGCGTACTCATCCTGGGCAACTCCCTGGACCAGGACGTTGTCGTCCTCGCTGGCCACGTAATCACCCCGGCTTTTCTTTGCCTCGCCAACGATGGCCTCGGTAAAGTACTCAAAGGTTCCGGAGTCTACTCCTGGGCCGAAAAGGGTGATGGGTTTCTCCGGCCATCCGGGGCGGATGTCGCTCCAGCGAACCTGTTTCCCCTGGGCTTCGGGTTCCCAGATTTTCTTGAGCTCTTCCACGGTGAGGTGGTCCACCCAGGTGTTTTTGGGATTCACCACTACGGCAATACCATCGAAAGCAACGGGGAGCTCGATGAACTCAATGCCGTTCTGCTGGCAGGCCTCGATTTCCGAGGCTTTGATAGGACGGGAAGCGTCGTTGATGTCCGTTTCTCCCCGGACAAACCGCTTGAAGCCACCGCCTGTACCGGAAATTCCCACCGTGACTTTAACGTCCTGATGCACCTTCTGGAATTCCTCGGCCACGGCCTCGGTGATGGGATAGACGGTGCTTGAGCCGTCGACGGCGATGATTTTCTCCGCTGCCAGGGCGCCAAAAGAGATGAGCAGGACACAGGCAAAAAGACCCAAGACCAGGAACTGCTTCACTTTCACTTCGCTCACTCCTTTCTCGATTCTACGTCCATTATGGAAGCCAAAAAACACACGAGGGCAAAACGCAGGTTAAAGTTCTGTTAAAAATCTGTAATATCCCTGTGTCAAGGAACACACTCCCTATTCTGGCTTATCCTGGAAAGGTTACCGATGTGTGCTGCGCCCTGGTCTTTCCCCATCTGTACCAAAAGTAGAGTTCTCCCCTGCTCAAGCCTTGGGAATAGCCCCTGGGGGAGAAGGAGACTCGTCCTTCGTTTTGTGAGCATCCTGCGCAGGATGCTCCAGAAAAACCGTTCATCTCCAGGGCTCTGCGATACCTTTTCAACTGGTACAAGAATTTTTTCCACCGGTATCTTGACTTTTTCTTGTTTTAGAATTATTCTTAAACTGTACAAAATACGGGGAGGTGAGGATCGTCAAATTCGCCGAAGATCTGAAAGAGCTTCTGCGGTCCCGGGGTGTGCGTCCCTCGTACGTGCGGCTGAAGGTACTGCAGTACCTCCTTACGGAAAAAACTCACCCCACGGCCGAGGAAATATACCAGGCTCTGATCTCCGAAATCCCCACGCTTTCTCGCGCTTCGGTCTATAACGCCCTTGCGGTACTTTCTGAGGCCGGGGTCGTTCAGGCCCTTACCATCGAACGCCACGAGGGTCGGTATGATGCAAAGACCGAGGAACACGGGCATTTCCAGTGCGAGGTATGCGGGAGGGTGTACGATTTCGCCGTGGATTTTAGGTTCCTGCGCCACGAAGCGCTTGAGGGTTTTCTGGTGAAAAGGCGAGACCTGTACTTTCGGGGAATCTGCCCCGAATGTCAGAAAGGAGGAGAATCTCATGGAACATCTGGGTAGGATGCCTCTTCTTGGTGAGCGGTTTCCCGAGATGGAAGTCAAAACCACCCACGGGATGAAGAAGCTCCCCGACGATTACGCCGGGAAATGGTTCGTGCTCTTCAGCCATCCTGGAGACTTCACTCCGGTGTGTACCACCGAATTCGTGGCCTTCGCCAAAAAGGCCGAAGCGTTCCGGGCCCTGAACACTGAGCTCATCGGACTTTCTGTAGACCAGGTCTTTGCCCACATCAAGTGGACGGAGTGGATTCGGGAGAAACTCGGTGTGCCCATTCCCTTCCCAATCATTGCCGATGAGCTTGGACGGGTGGCCCAGGCTCTCGGGATGATCCACCCTGGGAAGGGGACGAATACCGTCCGGGCGGTGTTCATCGTGGACGATAAGGGCATCCTCCGGCTCGTCATGTACTACCCGCAGGAAGTCGGGCGAAGCGTTGATGAGATTCTTCGGGCTCTAAAGGCGCTTCAGGTCTCCGATGCCCATAAGGTGGCTCTTCCTGAGAACTGGCCGAATAACGAACTCCTCGGGGATAAGGTTATCATCCCGCCAGCAGGAACGGAAGACCTTGCCCGGGAACGCCTGGAGGCGGCCAAGAGAGGAGAGCTTGAGTGCTTCGACTGGTGGTTCTGCTGTAAGAAACTGTAACAAGGGGGTTCGTTATGGCGCGCGTGGCGCGGGAAATGGTGGAGAAAACGGGCATCAACGTGGATCAGCTTGTGGAGCTCCTTGTGAAGAATGCCGCAGCGGAATTGACCACGTACTATTACTACACCATCCTGCGGTGTAACCTCATCGGCCTTGATGGTGAGACCATCAAGGAAATCGCAGAGGTTGCCCGTATTGAGGACCGCAACCACTTTGAGGCACTGGTCCCAAGAATTTACGAACTCGGCGGGTCGCTCCCAAAGGATATGAAGGCATTCCACGACATTTCGGGCTGTCCTCCGGCGTACCTTCCGGCGAAAATCGAGACCGTTGGGGATATCCTCAAGGTGCTCGTTGAGGCGGAACGCTGTGCGGTTCGCCAGTACACCTATATCTGCAACCTCACCGCCGGAAAAGACCACCGCACGTACGACCTGGCGCTCTCCATTCTCCATGAGGAGATTGAGCACGAATCCTGGTTCTCGGAGTTCCTGGGGGAGGGGCCTTCAGGCCACTTCATGCGGCGAGGGGAAACCTCTCCCTTTGTGTCCAAGTTCCTGAAATGAAACGCAGGGGGCCGACAGGGCCCCCTTTTGAATGCTTCCCATGAAGCGGTTCACCCGCGCTGAGCTTCGGTACTACGATGGAAGAGAGGGAAGGCCTACCTACGTGGCCTTTGGAGGAAAGGTCTACGACGTCTCCTCGAGTTTCCTCTGGAAAGGGGGTCGTCACCAGGTGCTGCACAGCGCCGGAGAGGACCTCACCGAAGCACTGCAGGAAGCCCCTCATGGGGCAGAGCTTCTTGAGAGGTTCCCCGTGGTGGGGGAGCTCGTAGAGGAATAGGTTCTCCTTGCCCCCAAAGTGTCCTCAGGATATAATGGCCTCAGCATGGTACGATATGTTCTGAGGCGGTTGCTTTTTACTATTCCTGTTCTCTTCGGCATTTCTCTTGTGGTCTTCCTCGTGGTGCGCCTGGCTCCGGGGGATCCGGCGAAGGTCATGGCAGGGGAACACGCCTCTTTGGAGTTCATCGAGGCGGTGCGTGTCCGGTGGGGCCTGGACCGTCCTCTGTACGTTCAGTACGGCATCTGGCTTTCGCGTGCGCTGCGAGGGGATCTCGGGCTCTCCATCGCCACAAAGGCCCCCGTGCTCCAGGAGGTTCTGGAGCGTTTTCCTGCTACGCTCGAGCTCTCCCTTGTAGCCATGGTGTTTGCCGCGGTTTTCGGGATGGCTGCAGGGATCCTCTCCGCGGTGCGGCAGTACTCGCTCTTCGATTACCTTGCCATGGTTGGGGCGCTCATCGGGATTTCGGTTCCGGTGTTCTGGCTTGGCCTTATGCTCATGCTCTTTTTCGGGCTCTACCTTGACCTTTTGCCCATCTCAGGGCGCCTTGACCCCGGGATCACTCTTCGGACCATCACGGGGCTCTACCTCCTTGATGCGCTCCTGACCCGAAACGGCAAGGCCTTCGTGAATGCCCTTGCGCATCTTGTGCTCCCAGGGATTGCTCTTGGCACCATCCCCATGGCGCTCATCGCCCGCATGACCCGCTCGGCCATGCTTGAAGTTATCCGTCAGGATTTCATCCGCACAGAACGGGCGAAAGGCCTTCCGGAGCGGCTGGTCATCTACCGCCATGCGTTGCGGAATGCTCTCATCCCCATTGTGACAGTCATCGGCATGGAGTTCGGGCTGCTCCTTGGAGGAGCCATCCTCACCGAGACGATTTTCGCCTGGCCGGGCCTTGGGCGGTACACGGTGGATGCGGTGTACGCCAGAGACTACCCGGCCATCCAGGGGGCGGTGCTTTTTATTGCCTGTGTCTTTGTGGTTGTGAACCTTGTGACGGATATTCTCTATGCCTATATCAATCCGAGGATACGGTACCGGTGAGGAGCATCGAGGACATCGCTGAAACCCTTCGTTTGCTGTGCCGGAATCGGGCTGCTCTTGCGGGCCTTGTCATCCTTGGGGTCTACGTTTTCGTTGCCCTTTTCCCCTGGCTTCTTGCTCCCAACGACCCTCTCAAACGCGACCTTGCGCTCCGGTACCGTCCGGGGTTCTGGGCGGGGAAGGAGTTCGCCCGTTTCCCTTTGGGAACGGATTACCTCGGGCGGTGTGTGCTCTCCCGTATTCTCTGGGGGACCAGGACTTCCCTTCTTGTCGGCGTGATTGCCGTGTCGATTTCTACAGGCCTTGGAATGTTCCTCGGGCTTCTTTCCGGGTATTTCGGCGGATGGGTGGATATGGTCCTCATGCGAGTGGTGGATGTGCTCTTCGCTTTCCCGAGCATTCTCCTGGCCATCACCATTATGGCTGCTTTAGGTCCGGGGCTTGAGAAGGCGATGATCGCCATAGGCATCGTCTACACCCCTCAGATGGCGAGGGTAGTCCGGAGCGTTACCCTGGTCATCCGGGAGATGGAGTTCATCGAAGCCGAACGGGCGCTTGGGGCGAGCCACGCCCGAATGCTCCTCCACCACATCCTCCCAAACACCCTGCCCCCGGTTGTAGTGTACGCCACGCTAAGTGTGGCTGGAGCCATTCTCGATGCCGCCGCTTTGGGGTTTCTGGGGCTTGGGGCCATGCCACCAGCGCCCGAGTGGGGGGCAATGCTCTCAGGAAGCCACAAAGCCCTGACCTCGGGAGCCTGGTGGGCGGTGGCCTTTCCGGGACTGGCCATCATGATGGCGGTTTTGGGGCTGAACCTTCTTGGGGACGGCATGCGGGACCTTCTTGATCCTCGCCTCCGGATGTAGCGATGAAGCCGGTACTCCTCCAGGTTGAAAACCTAAAGACGTACATCGCCACGCACCGGGGAGTTGTGCGGGCTGTTGACGGGGTGAGTTTTGAAATCTTCGAAGAGGAAACCCTTGGTCTTGTGGGGGAGTCGGGGTGTGGCAAGAGCATGACGGCACTTTCGATCCTCAAACTCTACCCCAGACCTCAGGGGAGGATTGTGGAAGGAAAGATTGTCTTCGAAGGGGAAGACCTGGTGCAGAAAGATGAAGAGGAGATGCTGAAAATCCGGGGGAAGCGGATCTCCATGATTTTCCAGGAACCCATGACCTCTCTTGACCCCGTGTTCCCGATTGGGGAAGGTATTGTGGAAGTCCTCATGCTCCACCAGGGGCTTTCACGAAGCGAAGCCCAAAGGGAAGCTGTACGACTTTTGCGGATGGTGCGCATTCCCGAACCGGAAAAACGTGTACACCAGTATCCCCACCAGCTCTCCGGAGGCATGCGCCAGCGGGTTATGATTGCCCAGGCGCTGGCATGTCGACCAAAGCTCCTCATTGCCGATGAACCCACAACGGCCCTTGATGTCACGGTTCAAGCGCAGATTCTTGAGCTCATCAGAACGCTCAAGGAGGAGACGAAAACTGCCGTGCTCCTCATCACCCATGATCTTGGCGTTGTGGCCGAGCACTGTGAACGGGTTGCCGTCATGTACGCTGGGAAAATCGTGGAGAAGGCCGATGTTCTGTCACTTTTTGCCCGACCTCTCCACCCCTATACCCGGGCCCTTCTTGGGGCCCTTCCCCGTGCCGATGGCAAAAAGCAGCGTCTTGAAGCCATTCCCGGAACGGTTCCTGATTTGCTCTCCCCACCTCCGGGTTGTCGTTTCCATCCTCGCTGCCAGAGGCGCATTGCTCCCTGTTTTGCGGAGGAGCCCCCGCTTCGGGAAGTGGAGAAAGGACACGAAGTGGCATGCCACCTCTTGTAGAGGTTGTGGATCTCAGGAAGCAGTTCGTTCTCTCTGGGAATCGGTGGGGGGAGAAGCTCACGGTTGACGCTGTAAGCGGAGTATCCCTGACGATTTTTCAGGGGGAGACCCTGGGGCTTGTGGGAGAAACGGGCTGTGGGAAGAGCACCCTTGCCCGGTGTATCCTTCGTCTTGTGGAACCGACGGGAGGGCGAGTGCTGTTTGAGGGGAAGGACATCCTGAGTCTCTCTTCACGGGATTTCCATCCTTATCGTCGTCGCATGCAGATGGTGTTCCAGGACCCCTTTGCTTCCCTGAATCCTCGGAAAACGGTGTTTGCCATTCTCGAAGAGCCACTCATCATCCACGGAGAGCGCAATCCGAGGATCCGGAAGGAGAAGGTGGAGGCCATTGCCGAGCGCGTGGGACTTGACGTACGTCTTTTACGGAATTACCCCCACGAGTTCTCAGGAGGGCAGAGACAGCGCATTGGCATTGCCCGGGCACTCATCCTTGAGCCCGAGTTTGTGGTGTGCGACGAACCGGTGTCGGCCCTTGACGTCTCCATTCGGGCGCAGATTCTCAATTTGCTCTGCGACCTTCAGGAGAGCCTGCGCCTTTCGTACCTTTTCATTGCCCACGACCTGAGTGTTGTGCGGTACATCTCCCACCGGGTTGCCGTGATGTACCTGGGGAAAATCGTCGAGATTGCCCCCTGTGAGGAGCTGTTCGCCAATCCCCTTCATCCCTACACCCGGGCGCTCCTTGCCGCCCTTCCGGTTCCTGACCCTTCGCGTCCTCGGAAGCGAATGCTCCTTGAGGGTGACCCTCCGAGTCCTCTTCGTCCTCCCTCCGGATGCCGCTTCCATACTCGCTGCCCGGAACGGATGGACATCTGCGCGGTGTACCCGCCGGGGGCGTTCTTTCTCAACCCAGAGCATGTGGTGTTCTGCCATCTCTATGGAGGATGGGAAATGGTATAATGAGACCACGGAAAGGGAGGGGAAATGGTCCTTCGGTTGCCACGGTCTCTCTCCCGTATCCTGGAAAGGAGGGTTCACAATGCGAAAGGTGTTGCTCCTTGTGGTTGGTGTGTTTCTCGTTTTGGGAGCGGGTTTTGCCTGGGCTTCGGAGCCGAGGTACGGTGGAACGCTCATCTACGGGAGTGCCGGGGATGCCACACGCCTTGACCCGGCGGACGTAACGGACGGGATTTCCATCACCCGGACGGATGCGATGTTCGAAGGGCTTGTCCGGTACAAACCCGGGACTACCGAGATCGAGCCGTGGCTTGCCGAATCCTGGGAGGTTTCCGAGGACGGGCTCACCTTCACCTTCCACCTCCGCAGGGGGGTCAAGTTCCACGACGGTACCGACTTTAACGCCGATGCCGTGGTGTACTCCTTCAAACGCCAGTTTGACCCCAACCACCCCTTCCATCAGTACGGGGAGTGGGCGTACTGGCAGTGGATGTTCAACTACGTGAAGGATGTGGAGAAGGTCGACGACTACACGGTGCGTATCACCCTCTCTCAACCCAATGCCTCCTTCCTCACGAGTATGGCTATGTTCACCGTGGCGATTGTGAGCCCCACTGCCTGTGAGAAGTACAAAGGAGACTTCTTCAAAAACCCGGTGGGCACAGGGCCCTTCAAGTTCGTGGAGTGGGTGAAGGATGACCACATGACGGTGGAGGCTTTTGAGGACTACTGGGGTGGGCGTCCGTACCTTGACCGCATCATCTTCCGGGTCATTCCCGACCCTTCGGTGCGGCTTCTTGAGCTTGAGAAGGGTTCCATCCACTGCATGGAGTACCCGAACCCCGATGACCTTGAGCGGATTGCCAAAAACCCTGATCTTGTCCTCCTTGAGCTTCCCGGCATCAACGTTGGGTATCTCGCCATGAACATGGGGGAGGACACTCCAGGCTTCCAGAAACCCTTTGGGGACGTTCGGGTCCGGAGGGCCATAAACCACGCAATCAACAAAAAGGCCATCGTGGAGCACCTCTATAAGGGGACGGCGGTCCCGGCGAAGAACCCCATCCCGCCCACCATGTGGGGGTACAACGATGATATTGAGGATTACGAGTACGACCCGGAGAGAGCGAAAGCGCTCCTTGCCGAGGCGGGGTACCCCAACGGGTTTGAGACGACGCTCTGGGTCATGCCGGTTTCCCGTCCGTACATGTTCGATCCCCCGAAAATCGCTGAGGCCATTCAGGCAGACCTCGAAGAGGTGGGCATCCGGGCGAACATCTCCACCGTGGAGTGGGGGACTTACCTCCAGGAGACCGAGGCAGGAAAGCACCCCATGTGCCTTCTCGGGTGGATTGGGGACAACGGTGACCCCGACAACTTCCTCTACGTACTCCTTGACAAGGACAATGCCATTGTAGGGAGTGCCGGGAATGTGGCGTTTTACCGGAACGACGAGCTCCACGAAATTCTCATCAAAGCCCAGCAAACGTACGACCAGAAGGAGCGTGAGGCCCTCTACAGGAAGGCTCAGGAAATCATCCACAACGACGCCCCCTGGGTGCCCCTGGCGCACGCCAAACTCCAGATGGTGTTCCGGAAAAACGTGAAGGGATTTGTGCTCCATCCTCTGGACCGGAAGTACTTCCAGAGTGTGTGGCTTGAGGAGTAATCGAGAGGGCATGAGCCCCGGAGAAGACCCGGGGCTCATGCCCCCGGAGGAATTCCTCGAGTGCCTTTTCCAGTGGTTTGCACATAACCGGCGGGATCTTCCCTGGAGGGTGGAGTACTCTCCGTATCGGGTCTTGGTTGCAGAGGTGATGCTTGCCCAGACCCAGGTGCCACGGGTCATTCCCTACTACTGCCGCTTCCTTGAGCGTTTCCCCGACGTCTCCACTTTAGCCTCGGCCTTGCGGGAAGAGGTGCTCCTTGCCTGGGAAGGCCTCGGGTACTACCGGAGGGCTCACCACCTCCATGAAGCGGCACAGAGGATTGTGGAGCGTTTCCAGGGCTGTATCCCTGCCGATTTCGAGACCCTGCGGCGCCTCCCAGGCATCGGACCGTACATCGCCTCGGCCATCCTGGGGATTGGGTACAATTTGCCTGTGCTTGCAATTGACACCAACGTGCGGCGTGTGCTCTCGAGGGTTTTCGGTGCCGGAGAAGATGTGAACCTCCGTGAGATAGGGAATCTCCTCATTTCCCATATGCCTTCCGGAAAGGCTCGCCATCTCAACGAAGCCCTGATGGATTTCGGGGCGCTGGTCTGCCTTTCCCAAAAACCTCGCTGTTCTCTGTGCCCTTTCCGGGGGTTCTGTACCTTTGTGAAGGATGCGGGAAGAGAAAGCCGCATCCGACAGCAGCGTACCCTTCTTGAGATTTGCGTTGCGGTGTGCTGTGCAGGGGAGGAGGTACTCCTCACAAGAAGCGAAGGCAAGCTCTTTCCGGGTCTTTGGGGACTACCCTTTAGGGAGCAGGACGGGGAAGACCCCCGGGCGTGGATTGACGCCCTTGGCGAGCGTTACGGCTTCTTGCCTCTGGGTTTTCAAGAATGCGGAGTGGTCGCTCATGCCTATACCCGGTACCGGGTGCGGGCAAGGGTCCTCAGGGTCTCCGGGAAAAGAACGGGCATGCTTTCAGAAGCAGCGTGGGTGGCCTTTCGTGAACTTCCCCGGTACCCTCTGCCTTCGCTCTTTCGGAAAGCTCTTGCTCTGGTGCGTCCTGGGGAATACCGGCCTTAGGGTTGCGGTTTTCTTCCCGTAAAGGGGGTGAACCGTGTGGAGAAAACCGTATTTTTCGTCTTCCGGGATGAAGAGATGTGTTTCATCCACGTGCTTTTGTATGCCCTGGACTATGCGGTGTCGGGGAAGGTTCTGAAAATTGTCTTTGAGGGAGCGGCCACACGGCTTATTCCTCGTCTTTCCCAAAAGGACCACCCGCTCCATACCCTTTACGAAAAGGTGAAGTCCCAGGGAGGTATTGCCGGGGCCTGCAGGGCATGCTCGGCCAAAATGGGGGTCCTTGAGGCGGTGCAGCAGGAAGGTCTTCCCCTGCTTGATGAGATGAACGGCCACCCAAGTATCCGGCACTTCGCCGAAGAGGGCTTTACGGTGCTTGTGCTTTAGGGGTGGCAACGGTGGCGTTCTTCGTTCGGGTGCTGCTCCTTGCAGTAGAGCGGAAAGCCCTGGTGCTCTCGAGTCTTTGGGAACACGTGGTGATTTCCCTTCTGGCCTGTCTTTTCATTGCGCTCTGCGGTGTCCCCCTGGGCATCCTCATTGCCCGTTTCCGGCGTGTGGCCTTCTGGGTTGTCGCTGCAACCGGCGTCCTCTACACCATCCCAGCTCTGGCCCTTTTTGGGTTCATGATTCCCCTTTTTGGCATCGGCCTGCGACCGACGCTTTTTGCTCTCTTCATCTATGGCCTTTTGCCCCTTGTACGGAATACTTATGTGGGCATCACGACGGTGGATCCGGCCATCGTGGAGGCCGCAAAGGGCATGGGGAGCACCGACTGGCAGTTGCTCTGGCGGGTCCAGATCCCCTTGGCGCTCCCGGTGATTGTGGCTGGGCTCCGGACCGTTGTGGTGATGACGATTTCCATGGCCACCATTGCCGCCTTCATCGGTGCAGGGGGTCTTGGGGTGCTCATCTTCCGTGGCATCACCTCTTACTACCCTGAGCTCATCGTGCTTGGGAGTTTCCTGGTCGCCGCACTTGCCCTTGGGGCTGACGGGGTGTTCGCTGTCCTGGAAAGGCGGCTCATGAGGCGTTTACGCTTATGAAAGGAGGGTAGTATGAAGCGCTTTTTCGTGGTGGGACTTTTCGTGGTCTTGCTTTTGGGTGAGGGTTTTGGCTTTACGCAGGGGTGGTGCATCCGTTCCCTAGCCGAGGCAGAAGAACCGGGGAAAATCGTGGTGAGCAACAAACCCTTCACCGAGTCCTACATCCTTGCGGAAATCATGGCAGAGCTTTTGCGCCGCCACACGAAGCTTTCCGTTGAGCGGCGGATTATTGAGGGGGGAACAACCTCCATTCTCCACCCGGCACTCCTTGCCGGTGAGATCGACCTTTACCCTGAGTACACCGGGACTGCCTGGCAGGAGGTACTGAAGCACCGGGAGATCATCCGGGATCCCCTTGAACTCTATGAAGCAGTGAAGCGAGAGTACGAGGAGCGTTTTGGCCTTGTGTGGTTGCCCCTTTTCGGGTTCAACAATACCTTTACCCTTGCGGTTCGAAGAGCATCGGCAGAACGGGATGGGCTTCGGACCTTTTCCGACCTTGCCCGGGTTTCCGAGCGGTACGTCTTTGGGGCCGAGCCGGACTTTTTCGAACGCCAGGATGGCTATGAGAATCTCGTCAGGACCTACGGTTTCCGCTTCAAGGCCACACGGCAGATGGCCATTGCCCTGAAGTACCCGGCGATTGTCTCCCACGAAGTCGACGTCATCAACGCCTTTTCCACCGATGGGCTTTTGCGGAAGTTCGATCTCGTGGTACTCGAAGACGATCGGCAATTTTTCCCCTCCTATTTCTGTGCTCCGGTGGTTCGGAAGGAAGTCCTTGACCGTTACCCTGAGGTTGGGAGGGTACTTGGGCTCCTTGAGGGGAAGATCAGCGATGCGGAGATGACCGAGATGAATTACCTCGTGGATGAGGAACGCCGGGACCCGAAAGACGTGGCCCGGGAGTTTTTAGCACGAGAGGGGCTTCTCTGACTTGGGGCATCCGGTTGTGGCCTTCCAGGAAGTGACGAAGGAGTATGCTCGAGGTGTCCGGGCCCTCGAGGGGGTTTCCTTCGAGGTTGAGGAAGGGGAGTTTTTCTGCCTCATCGGTCCCTCAGGGTGTGGGAAGACGACGCTCCTCAAAATGGTGAACCGGCTCCTTGAGCCCACCTCGGGGAGGATTTTCGTCTATGGCCAGGATGTGCGGTCATGGGACCCCATTGTACTTCGCCGCAGCATCGGTTACGTGATTCAGCAAATAGGGCTTTTCCCTCATCTCACCGTTGAAGAGAACATGACCTATGTTCTGGCCATTATGGGAGTCCCCCTGCAGGTTCGTCGGCAGAGAGCCCGGGAACTCCTTGGGGTCATCGGCCTTGATGAATCGTACCTGCGGCGTTTCCCCGGAGAGCTGAGCGGGGGAGAGCGCCAGCGGGTTGGGGTGGCCAGGGCCCTGGCGGCTGACCCAAGGCTCATTGTGATGGATGAACCCTTTGGGGCGCTTGATCAGATTACCCGCATGAAGCTCCAGGACGAACTCCTGGAACTCCACCGAAAGCTCAAAAAGACCATCCTCTTTGTGACCCATGACCTTGAGGAGGCGCTGAAGCTTGCTACCCGCCTTGGGGTCATGCGAGGGGGGCGGATGCTTGGGGTGGGTCGACCGCATGAACTCCTTCTTGCTCCCCCGGACCCCTTCGTGGAGGAATTCCTGGGGAGGGGAGGCATCGTTCAGGTGCTCCGGACGATCCGGGTCGGAGATGCACCTCTCCGGAAAGTCCAGGAGCTCCCTGGTACCTGTCCTTCTGTACCCGTTTCTGCGTCTTTGGAAGACGCCCTGCACCGGATGGTTCTTGCATCAAGGAGAACCCTTGTGGTTACTGAGGACGGCACAGGCCGTGTGGTGGGGATTCTGGAGTTCGAGGACCTGTGCCGTTTGCTCCACCGGTATCTCGAGGAAAAACTCTCCTTCACGTGTGCTTGAATTTCAAAACGCCGTACTTTTTGCGGGTCTCCCGGAGGATTTCAGCGTACTCTTTCTCGTGCACCACGCATCCGGTGGGCTGTTGCCGGATGAGGAGTTCCATACAGGCGTCGCAAAGCGTGCACCACCGGACCTCCTCAGTCTTTCCTTCAAGGAGCTTTTTGGGGAGGAGGGGGTCTGCCAGAGACTGCCGGCCGATGGCGATCATGTCCACCACGCCGTCTTCGATGTTTTTCTTCCCCCAGTAGAGCAGGGAGCTCTTTTCCCGTTCTACGCCGAGGAAATTATTGTTCCCGTCCCGGAAGATAGAGTACGCCGACCCCATGGTGACGACTTCCGGGGCAAGGACTTTTCGGGCCTCTTTCTGGAAGAAGTGGTGGAGGTAAGCGTAGTCGGGGATACGTTTGTCCGGGTGCGCCAGGGCAATGGTGAGCGAGGGGTTTCCCGCCGAGACGAGGATGAAGTTCGCCCCCCGTTCCTTGAGACCCCGGAGGAGATCCAGGGGCTCAGAAAGGTCCATGATGGCTGTGTCTGGACCGGCGCAACCCTGTCCTCCTGGAATGCCCTCCCACATGGTGACCTTGGAGCCCAAAAGGAAATTCGGGTCGGGGATCGCCTTGCGTATCCGCTCGTAGATTTCAAAGGCGAATTGCCGCCGCCGCTCCCACGGTCCTCCGTACTTCCAGGGACGATCGTTGTAAGGACGCAGGATCTGGGTTCCAAGGTACCCGTGGCAGAGCTTCACGTCAACACCATCGGCCCCTGCGTCATAGGCAATCCTTGCGCCCAGGACGAACTGGTCAATGATGGCGTCAACGTCCTCTTCGCTGAGAAGGTCCCCGCCAAGGCCTGGAAGAGGCTTTACGCAGACCCTTCGGGAGAACTCGGGGTTACTCAGCTCTCCTGCGTGGGTGAGCTGGAAGATGAAAAGCGGCTTCGGGTTCACACGTTTCATCTTGGTAACGAACTTCTCGAGGGCTTTGGCGTTGTGGGGCATGATGCTCAGCTGGTTCAGGCGGGCCCGGCTCTCGTAGCTTATGGTGATGGCCTCAAGGAAGATCACCCCTGCACCCCCCTCAAAGAGCCTGGCGTAGCGCCGGTAGGTTCGGGGAGAGGGGTTACCGAGTTCATCAGCATCGCAGCACTCCATGGCGTTCATGACCAGGCGGTTTGTGGCCTCCCTCCTCCCGATGGTCATAGGGGTGAAAAGAGGGGACGTTTCCATGAGTTTCCCTCCTCTCCTTTTTCCTTAAGGATAAGGGGGAGAGGCTCGGAAGGGAATACCAGAAAAATCCCTGGGAAATCCCAGGATTACCCCGAGCGTTGCAAAGCGGCAAAGAGTGATTCCTTCGTCTTCTGGATTCCCAGTTTTTTCCGGATGTTCCCTCGGTGGAAGTCCACGGCCTTTTTGGAAACCGAAAGGACCTCGGCGATTTCCTTGCTCGTTAATCCCTGGGCGAGAAGCCGAGCGACCTCCCATTCCCGGGGTGTTAGAGAAAACACTTGGAGGACGTCCTGTCCCCCGCAGAAGCTATCCAAGGCTTTTTCGAGGGTGTCAAGGAGCATTCTCTGGACCTCGGAGGGGAGGGTTTCTCGAAGCAGAGAAAGAAGCGGACGAATACCGGTGGCAAAGAGCCTCCGGCGTTCCTCTTCCCGGCGGCGTTTCTCCTCCTTCTCCTTTTCAAGGAGCTCCCCAAGCAGGGCGACTTGCCCCTTGAGGAAGCGTTCGGTGACCTTGAGCTTTTCCACTTCCGCTTCGAGCACCTTTTCTCTCGTGATGTCCTCCACGTACTCAATGACGCCGACAATCTTTCCGTCCCCGTTGCAGAGCGGGAAAACAATGAGCTTCTGCCATCCCCGGATCTCCCTCTGCGGTCCATGGTAGGGAACGATTCCCGTGGCAACACGCCTTTCCTGGAAGGCGTTGCGGGCAGGACAAAAAGTGCAGGGAGTGTTTCTCCCATGGTACATCCTGTAGCATTTCTCGCCAGGACGGAATTTCCGATGAGCGTACCACCGATGCATGGTGGTGTTCATCTCAAGGATGCGAAAGGAAGTGTCGAGAATGCTCACGCCCTTTTCCGGAGTATCGAGCATCTCACCCGGAATGCTCAGGATGTCCAAGAGGGGTTCCCCTCCTTGTGTTTTTCCTTTAGAATACCGAAAGGGAAGGAGAAAGGCAAGAAGGAGAAAATGGTGAAAAGCCTCATCGTCGTTGTGTCGGTTCACCACGGGAATACCCGCCGTGTGGCCCAGGCCATGGGAGAGGTACTCGAAAGCCAGATCCGGGAGCCTGAGGAACTGGCGCCAGAAGACCTTGCGGCCTTTGACCTTGTGGGTTTTGGCTCTGGAATCTACTTCGGGAAATTCCACGGGCGACTGATTGCTTTTGTGGAGCGCTTGTCCTGTAGGCAGGGGCAGAAGGCGTTCGTCTTTTCCACAAGTGGCCTGGGGAGAGCCAGCGCCAACCGACCCCTTGAGGAACTCCTGAGGCAAAAGGGTTTCAATGTTCTTGGGAGTTTTACCTGCAAGGGGTATGATACCTTTGGGGTGCTGCGGGTGTTTGGAGGGATCAACCGGGGTAAACCCGGAGAGAAAGAGCTCGAGGAGGCCAGGAAATTCGCCCGTTTCCTGAGGATACTCGTGGCAGAGGGAGGAGAAAACCATGCTTGAGGAGCTCAAGCAAGCGGTCTGGCAGGCAAATCTTGAACTGCAGCGTCAGGGACTTGTGCTGCTCACCTGGGGGAACGTGAGCGGGATTGACCGGGAACGAGGTCTTGTGGTCATTAAGCCAAGTGGTGTCCCCTATGAAGCGCTGAAAGCAGAACACATGGTGGTGGTGGACCTTGAAGGAAAGGTGGTGGAGGGGGAACTCAACCCCTCCTCGGATACTCCGACGCACCTTGAGCTCTACAGGAACTTCGAAAGAATTGGTGGGGTCGCCCATACCCATTCTTCCTGGGCCTGTGTCTTTGCTCAGGCGCAAAGGAGCATCCCCTGCCTTGGTACCACTCAAGCGGATACCTTCTTTGGTCCTATTCCGTGCACCCGCCTCCTGACTCGGGAGGAGATTGAAAAGGGGTACGAGCGGGCAACAGGCAGGGTGATCGTGGAGTGTTTCCGGGATCTTGACTACGAGGCGGTTCCCGGGGTACTTGTGGCCGGTCACGGTCCCTTCACCTGGGGGAAAGATCCTATGGATGCGGTCCATGCAAGCGTTGTGCTTGAGGAGGTGGCAAAAACCACCTATTACGCTTTGCTTTTGAATCCCACGTTAGAGAGCATTCCCCGGGCACTTCTTGAGAAGCACTTTTTCCGAAAGCACGGGCCAGGAGCATACTACGGCCAGAGGAGGGAAACGTGAGGTACCGAACCCTTAAGGTGGTGGCGAATCGCATGGAGGCGGAGCTCATCCGGGGGTACCTTGAGGCAGAGGGCATTCGGGTGCTCTTGAGGCCTGCCACGAGTCCTTACGGAGGAACAGCTTACTTTGGTGACACGGGACCTTTTGAGGTCCAGGTCCCTGAGGGGAGTTTTGCCAGGGCCCGGGGGATTCTGGCGGGGCTTGAGGAAAGGGGTGAGGAAAGGGTATAATATCATTGCCCTTGAAGGAGGGGGGAATTTGGCAGAGCACATCGATGTCCTTGTGAGGCGGCGGCGACGTGAGGAGCGGCGTTTTCAGCTACTCCTCTTTCTTCCCACCATTGTGTTCCTCGTCCTCATGGTGCTTTTCCCTCTTGTGTACTCGGTGCGCATCAGCTTCTACGACTATGTTCGTGGTCGGGAACCCCGCTTCATCGGTTTTGGCAACTACGCACACCTTTTCCGGAGTGAGCAGTTCTGGCTGGTGACCTGGGTTACGCTTCGCATCACCCTGACGTGCCTTGCGATTGAGATGGGGCTGGGACTGCTCCTTGGTTTTGCCCTGAGTCAGAAAGTTCCGGGAATGGGTGTTTTCCGGGTCCTCATTTTCCTTCCCATGATGCTTGCCCCTCTTGTGGCCGGTCTTTTCTGGCGGTTGCTCCTTGACCAGACGTTTGGGCTTGTGAACTTTTTCCTGGAGCGGCTCGGGTTTCAGGCTGTGGAATGGCTCACCGACCCTCGTTTTGCCATCTGGGGCATCATCATTACCGATGTCTGGCAGTGGACGCCCTTTGTGGTGCTCCTTGTTCTTGCTGGTCTTGGCACTATCCCCCAGGAACTCCAGGAGGCAGCGACCCTTGATCGGGCAAGTCCCTGGATGCGTTTTCGGAACATCTACCTTCCGTATCTGCGTATGCCCATTCTCCTTGCAGTCCTTTTCCGATCCATCGATACCCTCAAAATGTTCGACGTCCCCTACATCCTCACTGGTGGAGGGCCGGGAGACCTCACCACCACGCTTTCGCTTCTCGGGTACCGGAACCTCTTTTCCTTTTTCAAAGTTGGGGTGGCTTCGGCCATCTCCTGGTTTGTTGTGATTATTGTCAACGTTCTGGTGAACATGCTCCTCAAAATCCTGAGTCCCCGTAGGAAAATCCCCCGGGAGATGGTGGATACCGGGTTGTGAGGGGTCAGTATGCGTGAAGAAACGAAAGCGCTCGTTCGGCGAGTCGTTTTCCTGGTCATTACCCTGGGGATTACTCTGGCCTTCATGTTCCCCCTGGTGTGGGTTGTCCTCGCTTCTTTAAAGACCCGCCTGGAGATCTTTGTGCTCCCGCCAAAGTGGATTTTCCTCCCCACCCTTCAGAACTATCGGGATATTCTCCACTCTGACTTCATGTACCAGCTCAAAAACAGCCTCCTCGTTGCGGCGATTTCCACCGGGGTTTCCCTGGTTTTCGGCAGTCTCACGGCCTATGGTTTCTCCCGGTATCCTATCCGGGGCAGCGACAACATCCTCTTCTGGATTCTGTCGCTCAGGATGCTACCTCCTATAGCGGTGGTCATCCCCTTCTACCTTCTTTTCCGTTCTCTGGGGCTTCTTGACACGACCCTGGCGCTTGTTCTCGTGTATTGCATCTTCAACATCTCCTTTTCCATCTGGGTCCTCAAGGGCTTTTTCGACGAAATTCCCGTAGAGCTTGAGGAAGCGGCAAAGCTCGATGGGTATTCTCCTGCACAGGTGTTCTTCAGGGTGAGCCTCCCCCTTGTCCGGCCCGGACTGGCCACCACCGCCATCTTTTGCCTCATCCAGTCGCTCAACGAATTCCTTGTGGCCCTGACCCTGACCACAAGGAAAGCCGTCACGGCCCCGGTGGGACTGGCAAAGCTCCAAACCTTTCTTGGGACTGACTGGGGAAGGATTTCTGCAGCGGCGGTGATTTTCATGATTCCCGTTGTGGTGTTCACGGTGTTTGTGCGGAACGAGCTCATCAGGGGCATGAGTTTCGGGAGGATGCGGTAGATGGCGACTCTGGTACTCGAGAAGCTCAACCTCTGGTATGGAAAGCATACCCATGCGGTTCGGGACGTGGACCTCGTGGTGGAAGATGGAGAGCTCTGTGTCTTCCTTGGCCCTTCAGGATGCGGGAAGACCTCAACTCTCCGGATGATTGCGGGGTTCGTTCGACCCACTTCAGGGAAAATTTACCTCGATGGGCAGGTCATCAACGACCTCTACCCTGGAGACCGGAACGTGGCCATGATTTTCCAGAGTTACGCCCTGTACCCGCACATGACTGTCCGGGAGCAGCTCGCCTTTCCCCTTCAGGCCAGGCGTCTTCCCCGGCGAGAAATTGCAAGGCGTGTGGAGGAGATTGCCCATTTCCTGCATCTTGGGGATTTCCTCGACCGGTACCCTCAGGAGCTCTCTGCAGGGCAAAGACAACGTGTGGCCATCGGCCGGGCGCTCATCCGCAAACCCCGGCTCTTCCTCATGGATGAACCGCTGAGCCAGCTCGATGCCCGGCTCCGGGTGGAAATGCGGGCGAATCTCCGCAAGCTCCAGCAGGAACTCCGAATCACCACCATTTACGTCACCCATGACCAGACTGAGGCCCAGGGTCTTGCGGACAAGATCATGGTGATGCACCAGGGACGGGTACAGCAGGTGGGGAAGCCCATTGAGGTTTACGAGAATCCGGCGAACCTCTTCGTGGCAGGATTCATCGGCATGCCGGCTATGAACTTCCTGCGGGGAGTCCTTGTGCGAGGAGAAAGGCTTGCGTTTCAGGGGAATGGCGTGCACCTTCGCTTCTCTGAAGGACTTAAGAAGCAACTGGCCAGCGTACCGCAGGAAGAGGTTATCCTTGGGATTCGTCCGGAACACCTCGTTCTTGCCCCCGAGGAAAAGGAGGAGAATACGCTCACCGGTGAGGTATACGTGGTCGAGCCCCAGAGCAATGAGTACATCATCGACCTCAGGGTGGGTGAGGGAATCGTTAAAGTTCGGCTTGAGAAACGCAACCTTCCGGGGTCTCCCCGGGGAGGGGAGAGGATGCGGGTCTTCTTTGAAGACCGTTACCTCTACGTCTTTGACCCGGTGACGGAGAAGCGTCTTCTCTGAGGGGGGATAGGATGTCGGAGATTTGCCTGGAGAACGTCCGGGTCCGCTACGGGAAAAACGTGGTACTCAAGGACGTGAGCTTCACTGTCCCTGAGGGGTCGCTGTGCGTGATCACCGGTCCTTCCGGGTGCGGGAAAACCACGGTACTCCGGGTCATTGCAGGGCTCACAAAACCCGAGCGCGGTATGGTGTACCTTGAGGGGAAACCGGCCCTCCACATCCTTCCTGGAGAGCGGAATGTGGCCATGTGTTTCCAGACCTTTGCCCTGTACCCGCACATGACCGTTCGGGAGAACTGGATGTTCCCTCTCTACGCGGAGAAACTTTCCCCACAGGAGATGGCGCGACGCATCGAGGAAGTGACCCGGCTCCTCCACATGGAGTTCCTTCTTGACCGCTATCCGGGCCAACTCTCAGGAGGTCAGCAACAGCGGGTGGCTCTGGGCAGAGCTCTGGTGCGCCGGCCGAAGATTTACCTTCTCGATGAGCCCTTAGGGAACCTCGACGCAAAACTCCGGGTGGAAATGCGGGCGGAAATCCGGAAGATTCAGGAGACCCTGGGCATCACCACGGTTTACGTCACCCATGACCAGACCGAAGCTCAGGCGGTAGCCGATATCATGGTGGTCATGGATTTCGGCGAGGTAAAACAGGTGGGGACTCCTGAGGAGGTGTACGAGAGGCCTGAGAATCTCTTCGTCGCTGGATTCATCGGCACGCCCCGGATGAATTTCTTTTCCCTTGAGGTTCAGGAGAACGACGGTCGGGTTTTCCTTGTTTCCCAAGCGTTTTCGCTTCCCCTTGACGCCCGGAAAGGGGCGTTTCTGCGAAGGCAAGGTATCTCACAGGTCATCCTTGGGGTCCGGCCGGAGAACGTCCTGTGCTTGCCGCAACCTGAAAGCGGAGCTTTTGCCGCAACGCTTGAGGTTGTTGAGCCTCAGAGCAACGAGTACATTCTCACCTTGAGAAGGGAAGACGTGACCTTCAAAGCCCGTCTTCGCCGCGATACTCTTGGCTTTACGCCTGAAGTGGGGCAGCGGGTGGGGGTGCGCTTTGAGGAGGGCTTCTGGCATCTCTTTGACCCCAGGACCGAAAGGCGACTTGAAGAAAGGGGGTGAAAGGAACACAAACAACGTAGGTATTTTGCGCTTTTGGTGTGGGGAGAGCACTTTGCAAAGGAGGCGAGAAAGGTGAAACGGTGGCTTTTGTGGGTTGTAGTGGTGCTTTTTGTGGGAAGTGGTGTGGTATTTGCGGAAGAGGTTACCCTGCGAATTCTGAGCCTTCCCTGGCCGCAGACACCTGTGGAGCAACGCCTGGCCAATGAAATCTTCACCCAGAAGACGGGCATCAAGGTGGTCATTGAAAGTCCGCCATACCAGTTTGTGGAGTACAAGATTCGGGAGATTATCGACAGCAAAAGCGACGAATACGACCTTTTCGAGTACGACAGCCAGTGGATTGGAGAGATGGTCCTTGCGGGAGGGCTGGAGCGCCTTGACACTCCAGAGTACCTGTTCTCGCCGGAAAGCACCATCAACTTCGAGAAAGATTTCATCCAGGGATTTGCCACTTACATCGGGAAGTTCCCTACCCTGGGGGACGATGCTTTGCTTCCCGGGGAGGCCTGGAAGAACTACGCCGATAAACCCCTTTACGGACTTCCCTGGACCTGTGGGGGGCTGATTTTCAGCTACCGTAAGGACCTCTATGTAGAGGCCGGTATTCCCGGGCCCCCCGATACCTGGGATGAGATGCTGGAGTACGCCAAAAAACTCACCGTGGACCTTGATGGTGATGGGAAGATCGACCGTTATGGCATGGCCTGGTACGCCACGCGCCTGAGTGACGGTATCACCCAGCAGTGGCTCCCCTTCCACTTCTCTTTTGGAGCGGAACTCTGGGACCCCAAGACCTGGACGGCTCAGGGCATTATCAACTCCGACCGGGCGGTGGAGGCGCTCCAGTTCTTTGTGGACTTTAACCTGAAACACAAGGTGGTTGACCCGGCCACGGCCAACTGGTTCGTGGATGAAATTATGAACGCTGCGACCCAGGACAAATGCGCCATGTGGTTCACCTGGGTGAGCTTCGCCAACGTCGCCGATAACCCCGCCCTCTCGAAGACCGCTGGGAAATGGGGCTACACCGTCATGCCCGGGTATCGGGATCCACAAACCGGCCAGATTCGCCGGGCTTCCACTTTTGGCTCCCAGGGCATTGGCATTAACGCATTCTCAAAACACAAGAAAGAAGCTTGGCTCTACCTGCAGTGGCTGAAATCCTACGAAATTGAGAAGATGCTCGTCGATGACCCAACCGCTGGGTACGCCAGTGCCCGCACAGACCTTCTTGAGTACCAGAAGCAGTTCGAACCGAAGTGGGCTTCCATCCGAACGATTATTGAGGGTATTGCCCGGGATGTCTGGACGTGGCCCGAGTACGCCGAGCTCCTTGATATCCAACAGCGTGAACTCAATCTTGCCTACATCGGGAAAAAGACCCCCAAGGAAGCCCTGGACAACATTGCCCTTCTGCAGCAACAGGTGCTCGACACAAGCCCGAATAACCCGAAGAACCAGTAAAAGCAGAGGGGAGGGCAAATACCCTCCCCTCTGCTTTTGAGGGAGGGAAGAATATGCCGGACAGGGTTCGGGTTGGCATTATCGGTTCCCGTTTTGAGGCGGAAATCCATGCCATCGCCTTTCAGAAGATTCCCCACGTTGCGGAAGTTGTGGCCGTTGCTTCCCCAACCCCAGGGCACGCCGAAGCCTTTGCGAGGCGTTTTGGCATTCCTCGCTTCTACACCGATTACCGGAGGATGCTCGAAGACAGAGATATCGATATGGTCACCATCTGTGCCCCGAACTACCTCCACGCCCAGATGACCGTTGACGCAGCGCAGAGCGGGAAACACGTGGTCTGCGAGAAGCCGCTCTGCATGAACCTTGAGGAAGCCGACCGGATGATCGAGGTCTGCAGGGAGAACAAGGTTTTTCTCTTCTACGCCGAGGAACTCTGTTTCACCCCCAAGTACGTCCGGGCCAAGGAGCTCGTTGATGAGGGGGCTTTGGGGAAGGTGTACCTCGTCAAACAAAGTGAGAAGCACTTCGGGCCGCATTCGGACTGGTTCTGGGATGTGGAACGCTCCGGTGGCGGCGTCCTTATGGACATGGGGTGCCATGGGATTGAGTTTGCCCGGTTTGTCCTGGGAAAGCCAAAGGTGAAGAGCGTCTATGCCCACCTTGGGACCTATGTGCATCGGGAGAAAACTCGAGGTGATGACGAGGCGGTCACCATCGTGGAGTTTGAGAACGACGCCTATGCCGTTATCGAAAATAGCTGGGCCAAGCGAGGCGGAATGGACGATCGGGCGGAGATTTACGGCGAAGGCGGTGTGACCTATGCCGTGCTCCACATGGGGATTTCCCTTGTGACCTATAGCGAATACGGGTACGGGTACGCGGTGGAGAAAGCCCCGACGACGAAGGGCTGGACCTTCACGGTGTATGAGGAGATCTGGAACTACGGATTTCCTCAGGAAATGGAGCACTTTGCCCGCTGTGTCCTGGGTCTTGAGACTCTGAGGGAAACTGGGGAGGATGGCCGGGCGGTCCTTGAAATCATCTGCGCTGCCTACGCTTCGGCAGGGGAAGGGAAGAAGATGGCTTTCCCCTTTGAGGCGCGGGGGGTCCGCAAACCCATTGACCTCTGGTTGAGGAACCTATGAACCCCCGGGTGATCTTTCTCGGTGCTCAGGAGATTGCCCGCCTCCATGAGACGTCGCTGCGAATGCTTTCCGAGGTTGGTGTTCTGGTCCCTGATGAAGAGATTGTGGCGTTGCTCTGTGCCCATGGCGGGGAAAAGAAGGATGGCCGGGTTCTCTTGCCTGCGACCCTTGTGGAAAGGAGTATTGCACAGGCAGGGAAATCCTTCCGCCTGTACGGGCGGGATGGGAAAAGATCGGTTACCTTTGCTCCGGGGGCAATGGTTTTCTGCTCCTCTCCCGGACAGTTTGCCCTTTTTGATGGTAAGAAGCGATGGGAACCCAGGAGAGAAGACTTCCTCCAAGCGATTCACCTTGCCCATCACCTTCCCCACATCGATGTGGTTGGAGGACTGTTTCTCCCCTCCGAGTACCCTCCCCAGAAAAGAGAAGTGTACATGGCCCGGGAACTCTTTGCCCGAACCGATAAACCGGTATTCCTCTGGTTTTCCCGAAGGGAGAATTTCGCCTCCGTTTTTGCCATGAGCGTGGTGTGCGCGGGAAGTGAAGAGGCAGCCCGGGATGAACCTCGTCTTTTCGCCTTTCTTGAGCCGATAAGCCCTCTGCGTTTTCCTCAAGAAGGCCTTGCCATTCTCAAAGAGGCGGTGGCTTTAGGACTTCCGGTCATGATTGGGCCGATGGTTCAAGCAGGGTCCACTGGTCCTGTGACCCTGGCGGGGACTCTCGCCCAGGAGAATGCCGAAATTCTTGCCGGTGTTGTGATTGCTGAACTCCTTCGTCCCGGGACCCCTATTTGCTATGGGGGCATTCCCCATGTCATCGATCCAAGGACCGGGATGATTTCCTTTGGTTCTCCGGAGCAGGGGCTTTTGAGTTTGGCCATGGTTGAGCTTGGGGCATCATATGGGTTCCCGGTGTACGTCAATGTGGGGCTTACGGATAGCTGCGCTTTCGACCCTCAGAACGGATGGGAGAAAGGTGTAACGCTCATCCTTGGGATGCTTGCCGGGGCCACAACTTTTGGGCACATGGGCATTGTGGGCAGTGACCAGGGAGGAAGTCTCCGGCAACTTGCCCTTGACAACGAGCTCATTGGCTTTTGTAAGCGTGTGGTGCGGGGGTTCTCCATCGATGAGGATACTCTGGCGCTTTCTGTGGTAGATGAGGGTGTTCGGGAAGGCTCTTTCCTGCCGCTCTCACACACGGTACGGTGGTTGCGAGAGGAACTCTGGGTCCCTTCCCTGAGCTTTCGGGGGGCCTTCCGTGCGGAAGAGGGGATCCTCGAGCGTGTCCGAGTTTTTCTGGAAGAGGTGTTTTGCCTGCCCCTTCCGCTTCTTGAGGAAGAGAAACTCCGGCGGCTTGACAGCTTTTTGTCCCGGGAGGATGAGTCATGTCAAGGGTACTCTGGGGTGAAATGACGGCCTGGGAGGTTGAAAAGCGGAGGGAAATTTCGGGAAGGGTTATTGTTCCCTGTGGTTCTACCGAACAGCATGGGGAACATCTCCCCACAGCGACGGACACCTTCTGTGTTCTTGAGGTGGCGAAACTTTTGGCCGAACGCTGTGACGCAGTGGTGGCTCCACCGCTCTTTTTCGGTCTTTCGTACCCTCACCGGGGATTTCCGGGAACCATTGAACTCTCTCTCAAGACCTACTTCCAGGTGATCCAGGACATCGCCCTGTCCCTTGCCCGAGGAGGGTGGAAGAAAATCGTCTTCCTCAACGGTCATTACGATAACCTCTACGCCATTGCCTATGCTCTGGCAGAAGTCGCGCCTTCCTTCCCCCCAGAAACCATTGCTTACACCCTTTCCTACTGGGAGGGACTCGCAGGCGAGGCCGCCTCGGTGTTTACCGAAGGAGGACGGGGGCTCCATGCCGGTTTTGGGGAGACAGCGCTTTGCCTTGCCGTCTGTGGCGAGCTGGTGCGAAGAGAAAATCTCAAGGCAGAGTTTCTTGCCCGCTCTCCCTTGCCATCTCCGGTGCACGTGGCGTATTTTCTGACCCATCCCGGGTCGCTTTTCAAGGTGACAACAAGCGGTGTGTGGGGAGACCCCCTTCCCGCCACTGAAGAAGTTGGGAAAAATCTCCTGAGGGAGCTTGTCGAGTCCTGTACAAGGCTTATAATAGAAATAGAGGAAGTCTTTGCTACTTTGCCCAAACGGCACTAAGGAGGGGGGCCTGGGGAGTCTTGAACCTGTATCCCGGCTGACTCCCCGGGTGCACCCAAACCGCAGAAGATGATACTGCGCATCCTGGCAAAAATCAAGCACTCTTTGAAGAGATATTCCGGTTTCTCCTCTGCGTTCCTCGGGAACTCCTCTGGCTTCTTCAGAGTATTCCTCTTGAGGGATTTCTTGCCGAAGGGAGGTCGATGGAGGACTCATGATTCAAACCGTTCATCTCACCAAGGAGTTCAACGGGTTCAAGGCGGTGGATAACCTGAATCTGCGGGTGGAAAAGGGGGATATCTACGGATTCCTGGGACCAAACGGTGCGGGAAAAACCACAACCATCATGATGATTCTCGGCCTCATTCCTCCTACAAGTGGCAAGGTCTTCCTCCTTGGAGAAGAACTCAAACCCAACAATGTGGAGGTGAAACGGCGCATTGGTGTGGTTTCGGAGAACCAGTACTTCTACAAGGAGATGACGGCAGAGGAGTACCTCACGTTCTTCGGGGAACTGTATGAAGTTCCGAATGTGCGCAGGCGTATCGATGAGCTTCTTGAGGCGGTGGGCCTGCGCAATGACCGGAACAAGAAACTCGGAGCATACTCCAAGGGGATGCAGCAGAAACTCGCCTTTGCCCGGGCCTTGCTCCATGACCCGGAGCTCCTTATCCTCGATGAGCCGGTCGCCAACCTCGATCCCACGAGCATCAAACAGATTCGGGATCTCATCGAAGAGGAGAACCGGCGAGGACGAACGGTTTTCGTGTCCTCTCACCTTCTTTCTGAAGTGGAGAGGCTCTGTAAGAAGGTGGCCATCATCAACCGGGGAAAGCTTTTAGCTGAGGACACCATGGACAACATCAAGCGTCGCCTCACCGATACCATCCATATGGAGATTGAGCTTTCGGCAAACGCCGAGAGCCTCTCACCCTCTCTTTCCGAGCTTCCCTTCGTCAAGGGGTTCACCGTTGAGGGGAACCGGCTTGAGGTGCACCTGAAGACCGAGAGGGATTACCGTCTGGATCTTTCCCGCTTCTTCTACGAAAAGGGTTTCCTCGTCCTCACCATGAAGACCAAGGAGATGAGTCTTGAGGAGGCCTTCATCACCATCACTCAGCAGAACATTTCCTTACTCGCCCGGGGGGAGGGAAACGCATGAGGCGCCTGCGGACTGGAGGCATTATTGCCTTGGGCCTTGGTGTGCTCGTAGCCGTACTCTTTGTGGCGGCCTACTTCGCTACTCAGGTCAACTACGGCATTCTCAAGGGAACGGTGGTGGACCTGTACTCTCAAGATGTGGTGCGTAGGCTCACCATCACTGTCGACGGGAAGTCGGATATCCTCTTCAGGAGTAAAGAGTACCAGCTCACGAGAATTCCCCCTGGGAAACACGTTCTTAAGGCTGAAGCGCCGTACTACTATCCTTTCTCTCAGGAGCTTGAGATCAGGCGCGGGGTGAACGTCTTCAACTTCACCATGGAGGGGAAGGAGATCCCGGACCTTGCAGGGATCATCTGCTTTGCCGACCCAACGGACCGGGGTATCGAGGTTGAAATCCGCTTCAAAGATTCAAAGGGCATTGGAATCTCTGACTTCCCGGGGATGCCGCTCCAGTTTGAGGGCAAGCTCTACGTCCGGGAAGGAGACGAGGAGAATTACTCCAGAGGACGCCTCATCTACGAGGGGCCAATAGAGCTTTTCTGGGATCCCAAGGCGTACCTTGCCCGGAATAAAGGCCTCATTCCCTGGGAGAAAATCCAGATTAACCGGGAAAAGGAAAAGTACGGGCTCCTGGAAGTTCTCCTGCACACGCCCCAGGGGGATTTCACGGAGTTCGTTGAGGATGTGGAACTCCAGAAGAGGGAGGAATGACCATGCGTACCTTTAGAGTCATGAAGACGCTCTTTAAACGGGATTTTCTGTACTCCCTCTATAGCCTCGGCTACTATGTGGCCATCTTTGCCTCCTTTTTCGTTTCATCGTTCATCCTCAAGAATTTCCTCGACAGCATCGGTGAAGAGGATATTCTCGTTTCCGCGTACCCCCTCAACTACCCTCTCTACATTACCCTGGTCATCATCTCTCTCTACCTTGTGATCCTCTCTGGAATTTCCATCTCCCGGGAACGGGAGCAGGGAACCTTAGAGGTCCTCTTCTATGGTCCCGTAACGCCGGGGAGTTTCCTCTGGGGAAAGTACCTGAAGGACCTGTGCCTTGGCATGGTGGCCTTAGGCTTTACGGCCCTGTATTTCTACCTCGTCAGCGTTCTCACGAACATCGGTTTCACTATGGGTCTTGTGAAGGCGCTCATCATGAGCATCTTCCTCATCTCCTGCGTGGTGAGTTTTGGCCTTTTCATTTCGTCACTCACTGGACGGATTCGAAGCTCTGTTCTGGCCCTGGTGGCGATTCTCGGGGCTTTTCTGGCCATCCAGTTTGCCTACAACGCCCTCCTTGGCTTTGAGAAAGAATCGCTCTCGGTTCCTATGCTCTACGTTCGCCAGGCCATGTCCTACGTCTTCCGGGGTATCAGCTGGATTTCCCCCTTTGCGTATCTCAGTCGGGGGCTCGACAGCGTGGCGCTTGAGAATCCCCTCCTGTATCTGGCCAATATCGGGTATGCCCTTCTGTACTCCCTCGTCTTCATGTTCCTTTCGGTGTACGTGATGAGCAAGAAAGGGGTGAAGGCATGAAGTCCCGGCTGGTCTTTCTGCTCCTTCTTGGTGTGTTTCTCTCTTCTGGATGGGCGGCGCTGGCCCAGCCGCCGGTGCGGGAGCAGCTTGTGTATTCGCTGACGTCCTTCAACGGTTCCACCTACAGCAAGAGCTTTGCTCCGCAGAGCGAGGACACCATCTACCTCATTGCCAACACGAATAGCATCGTTAACCCCCGCAAGACCATTGTCTACTACTGGCCCATTACCCGCCGGTATATGGCCGGTTTCAGTACCCTGAACGAAGCCGTTCCTGGGAAACTCGAGATTCTCCAGGGTGGAAAGGTTATTGCTACCCTCGAGGAACAGAAGTACGTCCTGTATTACCCTGAGGGTTACTTCTCGGAAAAGACCATCATGTATCTCAATGCAGAAGCCGATGCGGCTTACGAAAAGTACAAAAAAGCCATGGATGAGTTCAACGCCAAGCTCAAGGAGTACTACGAAGCCATGCGGAAGTACCGGGAGGACTTAAACAAGTTCTTCGAGGAAGTCCGCCGGCGAAGAGAGGCTGGAGAGACAGGGCCCCTGGATATTCCCGTTCCGAAAGAACCCTCTCCTCCGGAGTTTGTGAACTTCTACGTCTCTGAGCCGGCCACAGGCTTTGTGGTGAACCTCCCTCCTGGGCACTACGAAATCCGGGTGCGGCTTGAGGATGGAACCGTTCTTGAGGGGAGTGAAAAGAAACTCGTGGTCTTCACCTCCCGGAGAAAGGGGGGCATTGGCTACGAGATTATTCCCGGAAACCGCTGGACGAAGCGCGAGAACTGTGACGACCCCTCCTGGATTATCCATGCGGTGGGCAAGAACGAACTCTACTTCAACCCCTTCACCCAGGAGGAGTACAACGAGCTCTACCACAACAAACTCCAAGATCCTCAGAACATCGGTCGGATAGAGCGCTGGAAATGGGTGCACGCAGACCCGGTGAAGGACGCCACACTCCTCTTTGGCCGGGGGAAAGAGGTGCTGAAGGCAGTCACCCGTGCGCCCTATTTTGTGAAACAGATTCCCGGTCCTGAACTCGGGTACGAAATCGTGGACTACGACGAGGACCTGAAGAAGCGCGGGTACAAACCGACTTTCGAGAGCTACAAGGTGGTTCTTGGGCCGGAACTTCCCAAGGTTGACTACACCATCCAGACCGTGGCCTCTGAGAACCAGATGCCCCTTCCTAAAAGCGAACGCACCATCCGACTTTTACGAAAGGCCTATAGCGTGTATCTCTATCCCTTGGCCTTCCTTCCCCTTGCAGTGGGAGCGGGCATCGTCATCACCCGACGGGCCCGGATTGAAACCTGAGCGTGTTCCGGGAAGCCCTCTTTGTTGACCGTTTAAACCGCTTTGTGGTCCTCTGCGAGGAAGGTGGGCGGAGGTTCCCCGCCCACCTTCCTAATCCTGGGAGGCTCTGGGAGATTCTCCTGCCCGGACGGGTGCTCCTTCTTGAGGACCAGGGAGAAAACATGCCTCGGGTGTGGGGTGCCCTCCTTGGAGAAGAGGTGGTATGCCTTCACACGACCTCGGCGGCTTCTGTGGCGAGAAAACTCCTTGAAGAGGATTGCCTTGAGGATTTCGCAGGCTTCAGGGTGGTGGGAACGGAAATTCCCCTTGGGAACTCTCGTCTGGATTTCCTCCTCAAGCGGGGTAGGGAAAGGATGTTCCTTGAGGTCAAATCCTGTACCCTCTTTTTCGACGGTCTGGCCATGTTCCCCGATGCCGTAACGGTACGGGGACGAAAACATGTGGGGCTTCTGGCAGACCTCGGAGGTGCCATGCTTTTTGTGGTGCACGTTCCCTCGCCTTTTGCCTTTCTTCCTGATTTCCATACCGATCCTGAGTTTGCTTCGGCTCTCCATGCTGCCCGGAAGAAAGTCCTCATTCGCGCGGTGGCGGTGCGCTGGGATATGAGGGGGAATTTCCAGTATTCCCACATCCTCGATCTCCCCTGGGAGGTTTATGAAAAGGAAGCGGAGGATCGGGGGAGTTACCTGCTTTCAGGGTATCTCCCCGGGGTGTACCGGATTGCCGTCGGAAGCCTGGGGGAGCTGGATTTCCCCCGGGGTTTCTACGTTTACGTCGGTTCGGCCATGCGGGGCCTTTCGGGGAGAATCCGGAGACATCTCAGGAAGCGGAAACGAAACCACTGGCACATCGACACGCTCCTCCCCTTCTTTGAGGACGTTCGTGTATTCCCCATCCGGAGTTCGGAACGCCTGGAGTGTGCCATTGCCCGGGAACTCGAAAAGGTGGCCCGGCCCGTTCCGCACTTTGGAGCTTCGGACTGCTCCTGTGGGAGTCACCTCTTTTACCTGCCCCAGCCACCACTCAGGAGTGCTGCCTTCGTTGAGGTGCTTCTGCACTTCCGCATGGGGCGGATTGCCAGAATCCTGCAACAGAGGTGACTTAGCCATTGACTCGGCAAAAAGAAAACCTTATAATCTAAAGCGGTCAAAATCCTATTCTCAGGGGGTGAGAGGGGGAAAAGGAGAGGGTTCGCTCAAGGGAGTTTGGAAGTTTTTGTTCTTTCCTGAATTTTCTGTGAAATTTCTTTTCAGGGGGGATGTGCTCGATGGAATGGCGTAAGGTAAGCGTTGCATTGCTGTCTGTGGTCTTTGTGCTGGGGTTTGTGTTCGGTGCCCTTGCTCAGGAAGGCGCGTCAGAGCTTGAAATCCAGACTGCCAATGCAGCCTTTGAAGCCGCAGACAAAGGGAATCCCGATCCAGCTTGGAAAGGGCAGAAGCTCACCATCGCTGTGTACTCCGCTGGTCCCCGTGGTGCTATCTCCGGTCCCCTGTACTTCTGGCGTCCCTACTTTGAGAAGCTCACCGGCGCTACCTACGACATCGTCGAAATTCCCTTCGGAGAACTCCGGGAAAAGATTTTCACCGACCTCATGACCGGTACTGGTACCTACGACATCATCGTTGGTCCGAGCTGGTTCTACGGCGACTACATCATGAACGACTGGATTGTCCCCGCTCAGGAATTCTTCAACGATCCTCGCATGCCCAAATGGGAGCCTGAGTCCATTGCCCTCCCGGTTCGAGAGCTCTACATGTGGGGGGACAAACTCGTTGGGTTCAACAACGACCACGACGGCCAGGTTATCTACTACCGTCGGGACATCCTGAGCGATCCGAAGTGGCAGGAAGAGTTCAAGAAAGAGAAAGGTAAGGATATGCCCACCCCGCCATGGACCTGGGAAGAGGTCTATGAAATCTGTGACTTCTTCAATGGCAAGGACTGGAACGGTGATGGCGAGCCGGACTACGGTATCAGCATGCATCTTAAAGTTGGTGGGCAGGGCTTCTTCCACTTCATGGCGCTTTCCGCACCGTACGTCGTTTCTCCGGCTCCGGGAGACGATCCGGCCAAGGTGACCCGGTACCACAACGTGTACTGGTTTGACCCTGAAACCATGGAACCCCTGGTGAATACCCCTGGGTTTGTTGAGGCGCTGAACATGCTCATCAAGCTCTCCAAGACCGGACCTTCCGCAATGTTCGGCTGGAGCCTTGGTGAGGCCTGGGATGCGTTCTTGCGGGGTAAGGCCGTCATGTGCTGGTCTTGGGGTGACGTGGGTTCGCTGGCGCAGCTTCCTGATCGTTCCAGCATTCAGGGCAAGCTTGGCGTGGCGCCTATTCCCGGAAGCGACAAGTACTATGACCTCGAGACCAAGCAGTGGGTGAACAAGGAGAACTTCGTGGCCAACACCGTGGGTGCCTCCTGGCATGGCGTGATTTCGAAGTACTGCAAGAACAAGGAACTCGCCGCTTACTTCCTCTCTTGGCAGGCTACACCGCAGATCAACCACTGGAACGTCGTCTGGGGCTGGACCGGCGTTGACCCCGGAACGAGCTACGACTTCCTGCAGCCGAGTGGAAAGGCAACAATTGAGGAATACGTAGCGACCGGATACGATGCCGAAGATGCTCGCCAGTTCGTCACCGCTTATGAGGAAATGTGGACCAAGTACCCGCTGCGGCAGACCTACCTCCGTATTCCTGGAACGCCGGAGATGTGGGAGGTCTACGACATCCATCTCTCTGAGGCTGTGACCGGCCAGGTCTCCCCAGAGGAAGCTCTGAACCGTATTGCCGAAGAGTGGAAGGCCATCGTAGAGCGGTACGGTAAGGATACCCTCAAGAAGATTTACCAGGAAGCTATCGGCTACAAGCCAGAGTAAAAGGAAGGCATGCTGGGGGAAGGGGTACAGTACCCCTTCCCCCTTCTTTTGTGTTCAGGAAAGGGAGAGTGACAGATGAGACGGAGACTACGAGAGAAGGGAAATGTTTTCGTAGCGCCTGCTATTCTCTGGGTGCTTGCATTCACCATTTTCCCTCTGGTGTACTCTTTTCGCATCAGTCTCGCCAAGGTTCTCTACGGGAAGATTGCCGGCTTTGCGGGAGTAGCCAACTACCTCCGGATGTTCGGAGACTACCGCTTCTGGGGCGCTTTGCGGTTCACCCTGATTTACGTGGCCTTCAGCGTCTGCGTGACAACGGTGATAGGACTTGGTCTTGCCATTGTTTTTAATCGGAAGATGAAGGGTCTCCGGGCATTTCGTTCCATCCTCACCATGCCGCTTTTCACCGCCCCGGTTGCCCTGGGGTACCTCGGCGTTATGATGTTTTACGAGGAAAACGGGCCAATCAACGTCCTTTTAAGGTCCATTGGTTTAGGGAAGGTTCCCTGGCTTTCTCATCCTCTCTGGGCAACCCTGGCGATATGCATTGTTGATGTATGGCAGTGGACGCCTTTCGCTTTTATCATTCTTTTAGCGGGATTGCAGTCCATCTCTGATGAAATTTACGAGGCGGCAGTGATCGATACCTCGTCTGGCTGGGCCGTTTTCCGGTATATCACGCTTCCGATTCTTTCCCCGGTTCTTGGGACGGTCATCATGCTCCGGATGGTTGACGCCTTTAAAGCCTTTGATATCCCCTTCAGCCTCACAAGCGGTGGACCGGGAACAGCTACCCGAACGCTCACCTTCTACATTTACACGCAAGGGTTGCGGAACTTCGACTTGGGGTACGCCAGCGCCATGGCCTATTTCCTCCTGGCCATCACCATGGTCATCGGGCTTCTGTTCTTCCGGAGATACCGAGAACTCTACGAGTAGGGGAGAGCAACGATGCGCAGGAGACGGAAAGGATCTATCACCACGGAGATTCTAATCTGGGTGGTTGTGATCGTTGCCATTCTGTGGGTGCTTTTCCCTTTTTACTGGACGGTCATTACCTCTTTCAAGAAGCCGGCTGACGTCTTTCGTTTAAGCAGCATCCCCTGGCTCCAATTCACACCCACCCTCAGCAACTGGCAAACCGAGTTCACGCAAAGAGGTCCGGAAATCCTGAGAGGTATCACCAACAGCATCGTCATCGCCGTTTTTGCTTCTCTTCTTGCCGTGGCCCTCGGGACCTTTGCAGGATATGGCCTTGCCCGATACAGGTACGCGAAATGGCGCAACCAGAGCATGGCTTTCTGGTTTCTCTCGCAGCGTTTTCTCCCCCCTGCCGCTACGGTTATTCCCTTCTTCCTCCTCATGAAGTCTCTTGGGCTCCTTGATACGCGTGTGGCCTTGATCCTCGTCAACACCACCTTTGCCATGCCATTTGCGGTCCTCATCATGAAGGACATGTTCCGGGAACTTCCGGTGGAACTCGAGGAAGCCGCTCTTGTCGACGGGTGCTCCCGATTTGAAGCCTTCTTGAGGATTGCGCTTCCCCTTGCTGCTCCAGCGCTTGTGGCGACGGTTATCATCTGTTTTTCCTTTGCCTGGAACGAGTTTCTTTTCGCCCTCGTTTTGACGTACAAGCATGCAACCCCGATGACCATCATCATTGCCGGGACAGAACACACCCAGGGGGTGCAATTCTGGTACGTTTCAACGAGGCTTCTTCTGGCCATCCTTCCGCCGACGCTCCTTGCCCTTACCGTCCAGCGTTACATTGTCCGTGGTCTTACCATGGGTGCGGTGAAGGGATGACGTCACGTGGGCCGCTTCGGCGGCCCGGTCGCATCACTTGCTACTTTGACACGGAGGATTCCTCAAGGAGCTCTCCAATAGAGATGCTACAGCTGTGCTCCGTTTTCACCCACCGTTTCTGATTCCAGGAAAGGAAAAGCCCCAAAAAGACGATGGGTATCCAGCTCAGGCCGTAGACCGTGTACAGGACAAAGTACGGGAGGTACCGGAGGGTGAAACGACCCTCTTTTAGGGAAGGCCCGAGCACCACTTGGTAGGCACTCTGAATAAAGGCTACTGGAACCCAGAGGTAGAGGTGCAGGACAAAGGGCACGTTTCCGTGAGTTCCCCGCTCAATGGTCTCAAGGGCCACGAGGACCGTGGTGAGGACGATGCTCAAAGGAGTGAGGAGGTACAGGAAGTAGTCAAGGTACTGCAGGTTCCCGCTTGTGAGGAATTTCTTCAAAAGCTTCCATCCGTACCGCCAAAGGACAAAGCAGTGTCCCTGCATCCAGCGAGTTCGCTGACGGTGGCTTGAGGCATAGCGGAGCGGCTTTTCGTCATAGGTGATGGCCCACTCATTCCAGTGAACCTTTCCTCCTTCAAGCACAACCTGAACGCTGAACTCAAGGTCTTCGGTGAGGCTTTTCAGGTTCCACCCCAAACGGGTAATACAGGACGTCCGTATGACCAATCCCGTACCTCCCAGGGTGGCCGACAGTCCCCAGTTTGCCCGAGCAAGTTGCCAGAACCGGTTGGCGTACCAGTACGCCAGAGCGTACATCCTGGTAAGCCAGGAGTAGTCTGGGTTTTTGGTCTCCAGATACCCCTGGACGACTTCTGCGTCTTTGTGGGCTTCGAGGTAATCGTTCATCTTGGCCAGGAACTCGGGGTGCACGAGGTTATCAGCGTCAAAGAGGGCTATGGCGTCGTAAGAGGCAAGGGGGATCTGGGCGAGAGCCCAGCCGACGTTGTACGTCTTTCCGGGATGCTGTGGGTCATTCCGTTCAAGGACAAAAGCCCCTCGGCTCAGGGCAATGTCCTTCGTTCTGTCGGTGCAGGCATCACAGACCACGTAGATGTCGAAGAGCTCTTTTGGATACGTCTGTGCTCGCAAACTCTCAAGGAGTGGTCCCAGGACTTTTTCCTCGTTATGGGCGGGGATGAGAACGGCGAATCTCAGGAACTTCTTGGCCTTTGGGAGGGAACGAGGGTACTGAAATCCTCGAAGAGCGATGCAAGTCTGGTAGACCCAGAAACAGTAGAGGAGAAAAGCAAGGATTTTGAGCGGTTCAAAAGAATGATCGAACCATTCTTCAGGTGCAACAAACGACGGGTAGACCACCTCGACAACCTCCTCTGGTCAGTGCTTGCAGGAAGCTCTCAAGAACGTAACACGCCTCAAAAAGGAAGTCAAGGAGCACCAGTTTTTTTCAGGAGCGTGATGATGTAGTCGCGCTCAGGGTGGAGCACCACCTCTTCAAAGAGGCGGGTGAACCTGCCCCGCTCAAGAAAGAGGTCGTGGATGAGTTTCCCCGAGGGGTAGAAGTGGACAAGAAGAAGGTACCCACCATCGCGGAGATGGCGGAGGAATTTCTCCTCCAGGGTAAGGAGGACATTCCTGCCTCCGAGGTAGTAGAGCACCTCTGAGGCGAGGATGAGGTCGAAGATGCCCTCCGGTTCGTCCCGGGCGATGTCAAGCTTCTCAAGCCTTACCCGATCGCCATACACCTCAAGCCTTGCTCTGGCTCGCTCAAGGGCTGTCTGGGAGATGTCGATGCCAAAGACCTCCTTTCCTCTTTGCAGGAGGAGTTCAGTGAAGACCCCTTCGCTTGTGCCGACTTCGAGGATGGTATGAACATCCTGGGGAATGGCCTCAAGGGTCTTTTGGTACTTTTCCTGCTCGTAGGTACTTTTGGTGTAATTCCAGGGGTCACGTTTTCTGCGGTACAGCCCTTCGAAATGGGCCTCGTTGAAGAACCAGGGGAGGAAGGGGAGCAGCGCCCTCCAGAGGAGGTTGGCAAGGTGCGAAACCACGCGCCGTTTCAGGGTGGAAAGGCGCATCTTCAGGGACATCTTCTGAGATTTCACGGTGTTGCTCATCCCAGAACTACAGTATAATACTTTCAGTTTCCCTTCAAGGGGGTGAGGGCATTGCAGTACAGGAAACTCGGCTGGACAGACCTTGAGCTTTCCGTCATCGGCTTTGGTTCCTGGGCTCTCGGCGGTGGAGGGTGGCGGTACAGCTGGGGTCCTCAAGATGATAAGGAGTCCATCGAGGCGATTCACAGGGCAGTGGACCTTGGGGTGAACTGGATTGACACCGCAGCGGTGTATGGTCTTGGGCACTCGGAAGAGGTCGTGGGACGGGCGATCCGGGGACTGACAAAACGCCCCATCATTGCCACAAAATGCGGACTTGTCTGGGACGAGAAGGGGAACATTGCCAATTGCCTGAAACGTGACAGCATTCGCCGGGAGGTTGAGGCAAGCCTTCGCCGCCTGGGGGTAGACGTTATTGACCTTTACCAGATTCACTGGCCTGTACCCGATGAGGACATTGAGGAAGCCTGGGAGGAGATGAGCCGTCTGGTGGAGGAGGGCAAGGTCCGCTACATCGGGGTGTCCAACTTCAGTGTGGCCCAGATGGAGCGGATTGCCCCAATTCACCCCATTGCTTCTCTGCAGCCCCCTTACAGCATGCTCCGGCGGGATATTGAGAAGGACATTCTGCCATACTGCGCAGAGAAGAACATCGGGGTCATCGTGTACAGCCCCATGCAGAAGGGACTGCTCACCGGGAAGGTGACGAAGGAATGGGTGGCAAACCTTCCTCCTGATGACCACCGCCGCAATGACCCCATGTTCCAGGAACCGGAGCTCACCCTCAATATTGAGCTTGCTGGGAAACTACGGGACATCGGGGCAAAGTACGGAAAGACCCCTGCCCAGGTTGCTGTGGCCTGGGTACTGCGCTGGAGGGAAGTCACCTCGGCCATTGTGGGGATTCGCCGGCCATCGCAAATTGAGGAAATCGCCCCTGCCGGAGACTGGGATCTCCCTGAAGAAGAGGTGGCAAGGATAGAGGAATTCCTCAAAGAGCGGGAGGAGAGGCTCAGGAACCTGCGGCGGTAGTTCCAGGGATGAGGTCTGCCTCATTCCCGAAAAAAGTGCAGAGCATGTGGATCAAACGGTTTTCTCCTCCACCAGGTATTCCAGAAACTCCCGGTAAATGAAGAAAAGCCAGACCAACACAGCGGTCGGCGGCACCGTAGTACAGGCGAATTTCGTTCTTCCCTTCGTCAACGGTGATGCCTGTGGGGAAAACCACTCCGGGAACGTCTCCCAGAAACTCATACGGTTCCTGAGGGCTTGTAATCCATTCCTCAGCTCGGCGGAGGACCTTCCGGGGGTCCTCGGGATCAAGGAGGACAGTCCCTGAGGTGGTATGGCGTACCCCGTGGTCGAAGATGAGCTAGCCACGGGGTGTAGCCACCGGTGGGATACCAAGGCCTACCCGGTGCTGGCCCCACCACCCGGGACGGACCGGGATGAGAACCTGGTGGTCTTCCCAGTGCCGGAGGTCCGGTGAGAAGGAAATCCAGGTGTGGGCTTCTCCCCGGATGATGGGGCGGTGCACCAGGGCATATCGCTTTCTGCCATCTGCTTTGAAACGGCATGGGAAAAGGGCGGCATCCTTGTCCTCGGGAGGCAGAAGAGGACTGTATTTCACAAACGCTTTGAAATCCTCTGTCAGCGCCAGGGAAACGAGGGGTCCGCCCTTGCCGAAGGCCACATAGGTTATGGCGTAACACTTTTCCTTCTCAAGCCACACTATTCGGGGATTTTCCAGGCCCCACTGTTCTTCGGCAAACTGTTCTTCGGCCGCAAGGGAGGGAAAGGGGTTGATCTCCCAGTGCTCTTTGCCGTCTTCGCTTGTGGCCACTGTGAGGTGAGAGAACCCCCGGCAGTCCTCCACCCGGACAAGGAGAAGCGTCCTCCCCTGGAATTGCACGGCTTTTGGGTTGAGAACAGCGTTCACCCGTTAGGGCCATTTTTCGGGGGAGAGGATAGGGTTGTGCTCATAGCGCTTGGCAAGTTGCCTTGGTCCAGAGTGGTGGGCCAGCCTCATGGTCGTCCTTTTCCTCCTCCGCGTCGTTTTCCTGCCACTTGGCTTTCTGAGCTTCACAGAAAAACCTCTGCTGGTTCTCGGCAAGGTCGATCACCAGAGGGATCAGGCTCTGCTTTTCCACGAGAAATCGCGCAGCTATTTCTCCTGCGACCTTCACTACAATCCAGATTGCTTCCCGGCCAAAGCGCTGTTCGGACGAGGGAATCGAGATTTCCACTTCCCGACCTTCGACGTCCCTCGTGCGCCAGAAGAATCCCACTTCAGGTTGCCCCTGGAGCACACCGGTGATGAAGAGGTACATGCCCTGGGCGGCCGTTATTGGACCAAGGAGAACGCCCAGGGAGGGATGCATGAGGAGGGTTGAGAACAGGGCTTCTTCCCTGGTTTTTCCCTGAGTGGTGAAAGTGGTGGAGAACTCTTCGTCACCGAGCTTGTAATGGACACTGATTTTCCAGTCTTTTCCCAAAGGGGTGAAGGATACGGCGAACGTCCCCTGTTGTGTGTACCGCCCTTGCCGTACCTCCACACGATAGGTGAGCTCGGTCACACCTTCCAGAGAAACGCAGGAAACCCCGAGCGCTGCCACCAGCGCCATAGCCGCCACAAGAACCCAGAGTCTCTTCCACACCGACACCCCCTCCTCTTGGGGTATGGTATTACGCCAGGGCGCTCTCAAGAAGGAGGATGCTTAAAACCACAAAGAGACAGGCCAGGGCAATCTTCGAGAAAAGGATGTTCTTCCTTCCGAACTCCACCAGAGCTTTCGACTGGCTACCGAAGAAAACGCTGAGGAATACAGCCACGAGGGGGATGATGAAGAAGGCGTTGTAGAAGACGAGGTATCCGATAGCTTTCAGACGGTAGTTCACCATTTCCCTGGCGATGTACATGATGGTGGGAAGGTACACCTGACCGGTGCAACCGGCTTCAAGGATTGATACGACAAAACCACTCACGATGGCAGCGGCAAAAAGCCTCCGTTTGGAGAAACTCTCTTTGAGGTACTGGTTGATTTTCACCCGTAACCCCTTGGGGAGGCCCAGAGTCATTCCGGTTTCCTTTCGCTCCTTTTTGTAGGTGATGGCGTCCCGGACGCTGAAAATCGCAAAAATAAGGAGCACCCCGGCCATTGTGCCGTACACGATTCGAGAGACGATGCGGTACACCGCCAGGGTCTGCCACACCTGGAAGATGCCAAGCCCAAGGAGGAGATAGGTGGTGAACACGGCCAGAGTATAAGTGACGCCGATTTCGACCACCCGCTGGCGGGAATGGCCAAGGACGAAGAGAAGGTTCACCATGAAGACAATGGTCGCGAAAGCACAGGGGTTTAATCCGTCAAGGAATCCGGCTCCGGCCACCACCCAGGGAGTGAACCCCCGGAAGCGCGAAAAGATGAGCTCCTCGGCCCTCTCCGGGGGCCGAGGAGGGGGTGAAGTTCTTGGGCTTTTCAGGGTCTTTTCGATGAGCTTTTCAAGGAGGGTGGTGATTCGCTCCGGGTCTTCTGTTGCCACGTATCCGGCGTCGGAGAAGATTTCGACCGAGGTTTTCTCTTCCACCCTCCAGTGCTCTTCAAGGAGGACGAGTTTTTCATAGTTTTTCGAGAGGGTGTAATCGAGGTAGACCACCTTAATTCGGTCGGCGTATTTCTCAAAGACCGGCGGAGTGACCTTTTCCTTGAGTTCCCGACAGACCGGGCATCGGGAGGAGTAGAAGAAGAGCAGCACCGGTTTTTCCTCAACGGCTATTCGCTCTCTGAAGTTTCTGGGAAGCCCGTCGCGTTCGAAAAAACGTATCCGGTCTCTGAAGGGAGCAAAATGCTCCTCGAGAAGCGCCCGGTTTCCCCTGGTTCCGGAGATAACAACAAGGTCCGGGTTTTTCTCCCGGAGTTCCTGGAGGAAACGGTCGAAGGAAGCGGTGGGAATGTCCTGAAGGAAGTTGAAGAATACTACGGTGTGGTAATTCTCGGTGAACGAAAAAGAGTACGCAAAGTTCCCCAGAGCGTCAGAAACAACGACAGGGTATCCTTTCCGGGAGAGTTCGTTGAGGACTTCTGGAGATCGGTTGAGGTCTTCTTTTGAGGGGAGAATGACCACCTTTTCCGGGGGAGGGAGGAGGTTCACCCAAGCTTCTGGGGAAAATCTGTGGCCTCCCAGGTCTCCCAGAAGGAGGAATTCCTCCTGCGGTGGAGCGGGTTCTTCCTGGTTTCCCCACAGGAGGACGTCGTATCCTGATGCCAGGGAGGGGAAGCATATGAGCCACAGCACCACAAACGGTAGCAATTTTTTCACCATCAGGCCTCCTTTCTCCAGGTTCAGTTCCCAGTGTACCATACCCCTCTTTGTATTACGAGCAGAGCACCCGGCGGGTTTTCCATGGTATAATCCTTTCTGTCATGTCATTCGTGACGCCGATTGAGCTCAACAGAGAGTTCGTCCAGGCTCTGGAGCTCCTTGAGCAGACAAGCCAGTCTGTCTTTATCACTGGGCGGGCAGGGACGGGGAAGTCCACGCTTCTTTGGTATTTTCGGAATCACACGAAGAAGAACATCGCCGTTCTCGCTCCCACAGGAGTCGCCGCTTTGAACGTCCGGGGGCAGACCATCCATTCTTTCTTCCGCTTCCGGCCCGATGTGACGCCCGAGACTGCTCCGCGTGTCAAACCCGAAGACCCGGGTCTTTATAAGAAGCTCGATACCATCGTCATTGACGAAATCTCCATGGTACGAGCGGACCTTCTGGATTGTGTCGATGCTTTTCTCCGCGTCTACGGACCTTCTCCCTCGGCACCCTTCGGAGGCGTGCAGATGGTCTTTGTTGGGGACCTCTATCAACTTCCGCCGGTGGTGAAGCGAACCGAGCAGGCGCTGTTTACCGAGTACTACGAGAGCCCCTATTTCTTCAGCGCCTTTGCTTTCCGGGAAATCCGCCCGATGCTTCTTGTCCTTGAGAAGGTCTATCGCCAGAGCGACCCGAAGTTCGTCGAACTCTTAAACCGCATCCGGAGTAACACCGCCACCGACGAGGATTTAGCCCTTCTCAATACCCGCGTTTTCCCCGATTACGTTCCCGGGGAGCGGGAGTTCGTGATTCACCTCACCACCACGAATGACCTTGCTCAGGAAGTGAATGAGGGGAAACTGGCGGCGCTTTCGGGAAAGGAGTGGGTGTACGAGGGGCAGGTCCTGGGGGCATTTTCCTCTACGGATCTCCCCACGGATTCGGTACTACGCCTCAGAAAGGGTGCCCAGGTGATGCTGCTTACCAACGACCCTCACGGGCGGTGGGTCAACGGGACCATCGGGCAGGTCCAGGAATGTACCGATGGTGCCGTCATTCTCCGGCTTGAAGACGGAAGCGAGGTGGAGGTTACACCCCATGTATGGGATATGTTCGAGTTCTACTACGACCGGGAAGAAGGTCGGATCAAGACGAGGAGCATCGGCTCCTTTACCCAGTATCCCCTGCGGCTTGCCTGGGCGGTGACCATCCACAAAAGCCAGGGTCTTACCTTTGACCGGGTGATCGTTGACCTTGGCCGCGGGACTTTTGCCCATGGCCAGGCGTACGTGGCCCTTTCCCGTTGCCGGACGCTTGAGGGTCTCATCCTCAAACGGCCACTCCTTCGAAAGCACATCATCATGGACTGGAGGGTGGTCCGTTTCCTCACCGAGTACCAGTATGCCGCTTCTACCAGAACCTTTCCCCTTGAGGAGCGGGTACGCCTGCTTGAGGAGGCTAAGAAAGCACAAAAACCCCTGGAAATCGTGTACCTCAAGGACAACGACGAGAAAACCTCCCGGGTTGTCCTGCCTCTTGAGGTGGGGATGATGCGTTTTCAGGAAAAGGAGTTTCTCGGTCTTCGGGCCTTCTGTCTTCTGCGAAAAGAGGAGCGGACTTTCCGTGTAGACCGCATCCTCTCCCTCCGGCCTGTGGAGGAGTCCTCTTCTGAATTACTCTGAGGGAAGAGGCAGCTTGTCGATGTCCGGAACCGTTCCGTCCTTCAGGCGGTAGAGCATTTCTCCAGCTCGGGGGACGACGAGAATCCCCTCTTCTTCCCGACCCTTGTAAGCGTCAATGTCGATAGTGCGGAAGTCAAGATACCCAAGGTTGATTTTCCGGCACACCTCTTCGGGAATGCCTGTGGCGAGGATCACCTCTATCCGGGGATATTCTCTACCGTTAGCGTATCTTCCGATGCCCTTCACATGGGTGGAGTGGGCGAGCACCCCCCAGGGGTAGTGCCGGTACTTCTCCCACTGGGCGAGGAAGAAGTCCCGGGTATGGTAGCCGATTTCAAGGAGGTGCTTCCCGTGGGTTTTAGAGATTTCCCGGATGTGGGGGGCGTAGATGATGATTGTTCCCCCGTCGGCCACCACGGGCTCGAGTTTGTACATGCACTTCCCTCCAACCCAGAGCTCGTTGTACATGGTGGGGGCAATGGAGAGAACCGTGTGGAAGGGCCGCTCGACATAGACGATGTTCACCTGGGCTGAGAGATCGGCGGCCTGGGACCAGGCTTCTTCGGGGTCACCAAAAAAAATCCCACAGGGGTCCTTTTCCCGCATTACCAGGCACATGGCAAGAGTCGGTCTTGGAATGAACTGGGCTGCCCGGTTGAGGACTTCCCGAACCGGAGTATCCTTGGTGCCGATAATTTTGGGGTTGGTGATGAGGGCGGCGAGCCAGTGGAACTTGTCCGTGAGTTCCGGTCCGGAGATTCCCGGAAAGAAGTACTTGTACCCCCCTGAAAATCCCACGACTTCATGGGGGAACACCGGGCCCATGATGAGGAGTTCATCGTACTCGAGAATCCGCCGGTTCACGGTGACCGGAACCTCTTCGGTAATGAGGCCCCGGGAGATGTGATGCATTTCCTCGCGGGAGATTGTCCCTATCTGGATCAACTCCTGGGGATCCTGGAAGCGGTGGTTGTACACGGAGACCCCCTGTTCTGCCGCTTCCTGGAAGGTGACACCAAGGTGTGCCTTGAGCTCTTCATCAGTCATGGGAGGGTGTGTCCCCAGGGCGATGAGGAAATCGAGTTTCTTTGCCTTGGGCTTTAACTCCTCGAGGGTGGCCTCAAAGAAAAGCCGAACCGGAGCCGTACGGGTGTTGTCGGGAATGATGACGAGGATACTTTTCTTCCGCCAGTCGTGTCGTGCCAGGGCTTCACGGAAGTGCTCGCTCATCTTTTGTGGGGAGAAGGTGGTCTGCTCGTTCCCCAGGGCAAAGAGCATCATCCTGCCGTCACCTCCCACTCCGTATGGAACGTTCCTTCCCGGTCGATTCTCCGGTAGGTGTGGGCACCGAAGTAATCCCGCTGGGCCTGGATGAGGTTGGCCGGAAGTTCCTCTGAACACCAGGCATCAAAGTACGCTAAAGCTGCGGAGAGGACCGGAACCGGAATGCCGTGTTCTGCAGAGAGCGCACATACCTTCCGAAGGGCGGGGAGTTTCTCCTGTACCTCGCCACGGAACTCTTCGGTGGCGAAAAGTAGCGGTGCGTCATGGAGTGCAAGGGCTCTCTGGATACGTCCAAGAAGCAGCGCCTTCAGGATGCACCCCCCTTTCCAGATGCGGGCGATTTCCGGAAGATTCAGGTGGTAAGCGAAGACACGACTTGCCTCTTGAAGGAGATGAAAGCCTTCGGAGAATGCTGCAAGTTCCGCAAGGTAGAGGGCATCGGAGAGAAGGAGAGAGATTTCCTCAGACCATGGGAGGGTTTTTTTGGGGATGGAGAAGCGGAAGGCAATGTGAAGACGCTCGTTTTTAAAGGATGAGAGACTGCGGGCGACAACCGACTGGGTAATGGTGGGAGTGGGGATTCCCAGGTCAAGCGCCACCTGGGAAGTCCACTTCCCCGTTCCTTTCTGCTCGGCGGCATCGAGAATGAGGTCCACAAGGGGTGCCTTCGTTTCCGGGTCCTCATAAGCGAGAACTCTTGCAGTGATGTCCACGAGGTACGAGTTGAGGTGTGGCAACGCATTCCAGTGGGCAAAAATTCTGGAGATTTCCGGTGCACGGAGCCCGAAGATTTTTCGCAAAAGGTCGTACACCTCGGCGATGGCACCCATGAAGGCATACTCAATGCCGTTGTGGACCATTTTCACAAAATGTCCGCATGACCCCGGTCCAAGGTAGGTGCAGCAGGGCCCGTCTTCCACCTGGGCGGCTGCCTTTTCAAGGATATCCTGCACGAGCGTATAACCCTCTCTGTGTCCCCCCGGCATGAGCGAGGGACCGTGGAGTGCTCCATGTTCCCCACCGCTTATCCCCATGCCGAGGTAGAGCAATCCCCGCCTTTCGGCCTCCGCGATTCTCCGGTCAGTGTCCCGGAAAAAGGAATTCCCGCCGTCGATGATGAGGTCCCCCTCATTGAGGAGAGGGAAGATCGCGTTCAGGAATTCGTCAACCGCCTCACCCGCCTTCACCATAAGGAGGATTTTGCGCGGTTGTTCAAGGGAAAACACGAATTCCCGGAGGTCATACGCTGGATGAATAGGTTCTCCCTTCACCCTGGTCTTGAAGAACTCTTGTGTTTTTACCGCGGTTCGGTTGAAGACCGCAACGGGAAACCCTTTGCGGGCGATGTTCAGCGCAAGATTCTGCCCCATGACGGCCATGCCAATGATACCGATGGCGCAAGTCCCTTCCACACCCACACCCCCTCTGTCCTTTTCGCTATTATAGCGCAGCGGATCACAGAGGTAGCCGGATAAGCCCAAGGAGGGAGAGGAGACCGAGGATGACCGGCTGATGGAAGAGGTAGATGGTGAGGGAGTGGCGTCCCAGAAAGGCCAGTCCCCGGAAGGGAAAGGCAGGGATATTCGGGAGGGCGAACCTCCTCTCCCCCCTGGGGTAGAGGAAGTTCCCTGCGAAGATTCCCAGAAGCACCACTCCGAACCAGGGGAAAAGGGGGAAGTAGTCAAGGGTGGCGAACCGTGGAGGCCTAAAGCCAAGGAAAAGGAGGAAGGAGAATGGGAAAATCCTCAAGGAGAGGAAGTATCCGGCCACAATACTCCCTATGCCCCCGAGAAAACTCAGCCACGGTCGGGGGATGAAGGGATAGGCGAGGATTACCGACGTTCCTATGCAGTGGAGGACGCCGAAGCGAACATAGGATTCAGGGAGTGCGAGATAGGTGACGAGGGTAATGACCATTCCATAGAAAAGCAAAAGAAGCCCTCTCTTCAGGTACTTCGAGAATGGAACGACGTTACGGTGTTTTCGTTCCCGGGAAAAGCTCAGAGTCAGAGAGAGTCCTGCAAGGCCGATGAACAGCGAAGCGCCGAAGAGTACGTACCCTCGCCAGAAGGGCGAGAAGAGGTCCATCTTGAGGTTGCCGAAGAACGCAAGGTCAAAGAGCGTATGGTACAGGAGCATCATGACAATGGCGCAACCCCGGAGGGCGTCGACCTCGGGGAACCGGTTTCGTCCGCTCCTTCGCATAGTCCTCCTCTCCCTTCCTTCATTGTACCAGAAGTGCCCGTGGTATAATCCTGGAAAAGGCCAGGAGGCAAAATGCGGCGGACAAAGATTATCTGTACCCTTGGTCCTTCCTCGGCAGAGTACGGGGTTCTCCTTGGGATAGTCCGTGCCGGAATGGACGTTGCGCGGATCAACTTCTCCCATGGGGATCCTGCTTTTTACCATCGTGCAGTTGAATTTGTGCGGAGGGCTTCCCAGGAACTCCGAAAGCCTGTGGCTATCCTTGCCGACCTCCAGGGCGTCAAAATCCGTATCGGGGAAGTGGAGCAGGGAGCTGTGGAGCTTGAGAAGGGTTCCTCGGTGGTTGTCCTCCCCGGAGAGGGTGTGACAACGGCGCGAAAGCTGTACATCCGCTATGAACCCCTTCTTGAGGACCTGCAGGTGGGAGACGACATCCTCCTTGACGATGGTCTAATCAAGCTCAAGGTGCAGGAGAAATCCGCTGATCACCTCCGCGCGACAGTGCTTGAGGGTGGGGTGCTCCGTTCGCGAAAAGGTGTCCATTTTCCCTGCACGAACACCTCGGCCCGGACGTTCACGGAAAAGGACCAGAGGGACCTGGAAATGGCGGTGCACCTTGGGGTTGACTACGTTGCCCTCTCTTTTGTTCGGGATGGGGAGGATATCGCCAGAGTCCGGTCCTGGGGAAAGACAAGGGGGCTTCGTCTTCCTCCCCTTATCGCCAAAGTCGAACGGAAAGAGGCCCTGCACGCTGCAGAAGAAATCGCCCAAGAAGCCGATGGTCTCATGGTGGCCCGGGGGGATCTGGGGGTTGAGGCCCCCATTGAGATGGTCCCGGTATACCAGAAGATGCTCGTGAAGCTTGCGAAAGAGCGTGGGAAAATCGCCATCATCGCCACGCAAATGCTTGAGTCGATGCGGGAGTCCTCAAGCCCCACAAGAGCAGAGGTAACGGACATCGCCAACGCCGTTCTTGACGGTGCCGACGCCCTTATGCTTTCGGCGGAGACCGCAATCGGGAAGTATCCGGTACTTGCCACGCAGATGATGCACACGGTGATTGAAGCCACGGAGCGGCATCTTGCCTCGCGCATCCCTTCTTTCTACCGGCCCCGGGGGATACTCCCCGAGGCCATTGTTTTTGGAGCGTTGCAGACTGCCTGTAACGTCAATGCCCGGGCTCTTGTGGTGTTCACCCATTCCGGTTTCACCGCCCTGGTTCTGTCTTCCTTTCGGCCGGGGATGCCCATCCTCGCCCTCACTCCTAAAGGAGAAACCGCTCGCCAGCTTGCCCTGGTTTGGGGGGTGTTGCCCGAGATTCTCGATGTGCCCGAAGAGGCAGAGAGTATTACCCTCCTTCGCAGGGCTGAGGAAGTCCTCCTTGGGCGAAAACTCGCCCGGCCCGGTGACCCTGTGGTGTTTGTGGCAAGTTCTCCTTTTCTAGGGTACCGGAACCTCATCAGGCTGCACCGTCTGGGTGAGCCTTTCACCGACGAAGGAACTCCTCCCGGTACACCAGCCCCTGAGCCCACTGGATGAAGCGGTAGGGGTAGATTTCCGGTGGGGCGCTCACGGCATCAAGCAGGGCGATGTCCTCTTCGGCAAGACGCCACCCCACGCACCCGAGGTTGTCCTCAAGTTGCTCGAGGGTTCGAACACCAAGAATGGGGATAACGTCCTTTCTTGTGAGCAACCAGTTGAGAGCAATCTGGGGTACCGTCTTCCCGTATTTCTCCGCGAGTTTCCTGACTGTTTCGAGAATCTGGAAATTCTTCTCCGTTGCCCGGCGTTCCCAGGCTTCTTCCCAGTCCTTTTTCGCCTGGGCAATCCGCCCTTCTTTGGGTGGAGTATGGGGGGTGTACTTTCCAGAGAGGAACCCGCCTCCCAGGGGCCCCCAGGCCATGATGCTCAGTCCTCCGTCGTAGCAGGCAGGGATGACCTCGTATTCGATATTTCGCTCCACGAGGCTGTACTGCATCTGGGCGGAGATGGGACGGGGAAAACCGTACTTTTCGCAGAGGCTGACGGCTTTCGTAATCTGCCACCCAGTGTAGTTGGAAACTCCGACGTAGCGAATGTACCCCCGCTCAACGAGGTGGGCCAGCGTTTCGAAGGTTTCCTCAAGGGGGGTGAAGGCGTCGAAGCAGTGAATCTGGTAGAGGTCGATGTAGTCTGTTTGCAGGCGCTTGAGGCTGTCAAAAACGGCCTTCAATATGTGTTTTCGGCTTGTTCCACCATCGTACGGTCCCTCGCCCATCCGGAAAAATACCTTGGTTGCCAAAACGATGTTGTCTCTTTTTCCCTGGAGAGCCCGCCCAAGAATGCTCTCTGAAACACCCTGGCTGTAGACGTTGGCGGTGTCGATGAAGTTCCCTCCCGCATCGAGGTAGCGGAAAAGGATGGCCACGGCCTCCTCTTCGGGTGTTTCCCTACCGAAAGTCATGGTTCCCAGAGACACCTCGGAAACGTACAGGCCGCTTTTCCCCAGAGGTACGTACCGCATGCTTATCCCTCCTTCGTGAAGTGTTTCACCGTTCCCCGCAGATATTCCCGTTCAAGAAAGCCAAAGAGCGCATCCTTTTGGTTCTCAGGGATGGTGAAGGAGACCTCGCAGCACGCTCTTTCGAGCTTAAGGCGCTCTTTCGTTTTGAGGTGCTGCAGGAGGCGGTGGACGAAAAGCTCAAAGGCCTGTGGTTCGGTGGTAACGGTGATCCTCTCCTCCTGTACATAGGGAATGAGCTCAGAGGCTTTGAGGACTCCGGCAGCGGCATCCCCGTAGGCTTCAATGAGCCCCCGGATTCCCAGCTTCTTCCCCCCGAAGTACCGGGCGACCACCACCATGCTATTTGTCACCGCAAGGCGCCGCAAGGCCCCAAGAACCGACCTGCCGGCACTGCCTTTTGGTTCCCCACCGTCTGAGGCGTACTCCTTTTCTCCTTGGGGACCACATCGGAAGGCATAGACGTAGTGGGTGGCCTGGGGATAGCACTCCATGGCCTTCTTGAGTTTCTCCCGGCTCTCCTCGGGGCAAAACACGCGAAAGCTCATGGCCACGAAACGGGACTTCTCGCGGCTCAGTTCCCACAGGGCTTCGGTCTTTACGGTGAAAAGCGCTTTTCCGAACATAGCCCGAAGACCTTCCGGTGGTTTGAGCTTCCGAAGACATCATACCATCGCCTTTTCGCAAAATGAAGCGTGGAACAAAGGTTCTTTCCAGGGGCCTAAAGGGTCTCCAACTTTTTGACAGAAAAGCTCCACGGGGGTTGACAGGGAGAAAGTAGCTTTGTCATAATCATAATAGCTCATGTTGAAAACGTTTTTATGAACACGATTCTCCACATCGCAAAAAGGAGGGGATGTCCTTGGGCAAAGCAAAGATTTCCATCGGAAGCTGGGCCTACGCCATCGGTCCCTATGCAAACCACCCTGTGCCCCTTGATGAAGTGGTCATGCGCCTGTCAGAACTCGGTTTTGATGGCATTGAACTCGGCGGTTTCAAGCCTCATGCCCATCCTGACCTCTACCCCACAAAAGAGGACCGCAAGAAGCTCCTCGGGCTTCTTGAGACATACCGCCTCGGTGTCAGTGCCTATGTGGCGGACCTCTGGAGTTTCCCCTTTGCCAGTGGCGACCCAAAAATCGTCCAGGCCTATGAGGAGATGTTTGACCGGTCGCTGGAGTTCTGCGTTGACTGTGGTTTCGACAAAATCCGCGTGGATACCGTAACCGGGACACCTTTCCCCAAGGACTGGGATTACAAGGAAACCTGGGACCGGGTTGTGGCAATGTTCCAGAAATGCGCGGATAAGGCCCGGGATGTGGGTGTCATGGTGGTGTGGGAATTTGAGCCCGGGTTCATTTTCAACAAGCCCAGTGAGATCAGAAGGATGCACGACGATGTGAATCGGGAAAACTTCAAAATCCTCCTCGATACGAGTCATGCCCAGATGTGTGCCGTGGTTGGGGCAAAGCAGACTGAACCCAGGGAAACCCTTCCCGGGGGCATTCTGGAGCTCGTGGAAATGCTTCGGGGACGCATTGGGCACGTACACCTCATCGACTCGGACAATACCCTCCACGACGATGAGACGAGTACCCATGCTCCTTTTGGGACCGGGTACATCGATTTTGAAAAGGTCATTCCAGCAATTGTGGCGAGTGGCTACACCTCGGACTGGTGGTGCATTGACCTCTGCTTCTGGCCCAATGCCTGGGATATTACGGCCGATTCTATCAGGTTCCTTCGAGACCTTTTCGCCAGGCTTGGCATGGCGTAAGGAGGGAGACCATGGTTCCTGCGACGATGAAGGCCTGGGTATTCTACGAGCCGGAGGTTATGAAGTTTGAGGAGGTCCCGGTGCCGGAAATTGCCGATGACGAGCTCCTCATTCGGGTACGTGCCTGTGGCATCTGCGGGTCTGACGTTGCCTACTACTGGGGTCTCTCCCCTCTTGAAACGCCAACGGGCAAAGGACCCCTTATTCTCGGGCACGAGTTTTCCGGGGAGGTCGTAAAAGTCGGGAAGGTTCCTGCAGAACGCAAGCTCTTTTCTGTAGGCGATCGGGTCACGGTGAACCCGGTGCAGTACTGCAATGCCTGCGAGGTGTGTTACCGAGGGTTTGTGAACCTCTGCGAAAATAAAAAGGTCCTCGGGGTTTCGGCAAACGGTGCCTTCGCAGAATACGTGGTATCCCACTACACCCACGTGTACAGGCTTCCTGAGAATGTTTCTTTCAAGGCCGGGGCCTTTGTGGAACCCTTGGCCAACGCGGTGTATGGGGTGAAAAATCTCCAGGTTGGCCTTGGGGATACGGTAGTGGTTTTCGGTCCCGGGGCCATTGGGCTCTCTGTTGTGTCCCTGGTGAAGCGGAGCGGTGCAGGGAAAGTGATCCTTATAGGAACTCAGGATTTCCGGCTTGAGGTGGGAAAGGCGATGGGGGCTGATGAACTCATCAACGTTAGGGACACCTTGTCGCCTTACTATGCGCCAAACGTCGTTGAGCGTGTTTCGCAACTCACCGGGGGACGCATGGCGGATCGGGTGATTGTGGTCACGGGAAGTAAAGAGGCCATGCAGCTTGCCCTTGAAGTCTCCGGGCGTCGTTCCAACATCGTGTACTTTGGTCTTCCTGGAGCAAAAGACGTCATAGAGGTTCCTGCGCTTTCTTCCATTTTCTGGGACAAGAACATTCGCTTTTCCTGGCTTGCGCCGTTTACCTGGGTTGAGGCTATCCAAAGCATTGCCGGAGGTCTTGTGGATGCCGAGCGTCTCGTGACCCATGTGTTTCCGCTTGAGGAGCTCATGGAAGGCCTCCAGGTGGCCCGGGAAAAGAAAGGCAATCCTCTGAAAGTGATGGTGGTGATGGAGTAAAGAGCGGGGCATGTTGGGGTGAAGCCTGTGGGGCCAAAAACTTCTCGAGTAACCATGAGAGATGTGGCGAAAGAGGCGGGAGTGGCCCTCTCGACTGTATCGCACTTTCTGAACGGCACGGCTCCGGTTGCCCCGGAAACGAGGAAGAAGATTCTTGAGGCCATTGAGCGGCTCAACTACCGCCCTGACCTCACCGCCCGGAACCTCAAGCGACAGAAGACCAATGCCCTGGGCCTCTTCATTCCGGACGTTACCAACCCTTTCTATGCTGAGCTTGCCCACGGCGTCACCGATGTGGCCCAGGAAGCTGGCTATAGCGTCATCCTCTATGCTACGTCCTACAGGGAAAAGCTTGAGGAGAGCTTTGTGAGTCTTGTGGAGCAGCACCAGGTTGATGGAGTGGTGATTGCCTACAGTTTCATTGCTGAGCGTCTCTGGGGTCGTCTTGCCTCAAGCGGTGTTTCTGCTGTTCTCGTGGACGTGTACCCGACAAACGACCTCTGGCCTTCGGTGGTGGTGGACAACGAGAAGGGTATCGAGAAGGCCTTGCTCTACCTTGCGTCTTTAGGCCACACCGATATCGGGTACCTGAGCGAACCCCCGTACGTTCTGTCTTTGGTCAAAAGGCAGCGGGCCTTCCTCAACTTCATGAAACGGAAGGGCCTGCCGCTTCGGGATGAGTGGGTTCTTGTGGAGAGGACGCAGAGGAACCGGGTGGAAATTGGTTTCACTTTAGGGAAGAAGCTCCTTGAGGAGAAGAAGCGTCCCACGGCTGTTGTGGCAAGCTCGGACCTTGTGGCAGTAGGGGCTCTCAAGGCCTTTTTGAGCTCTGGAGTTCGTGTTCCTGAGGACATCTCCATTGTGGGCTTTGATGATATTCTCCTGGCTTCCTATGTGCATCCCTCCCTCACCACGGTTCGCCAGCCCAAGTACGAGATGGGTAGAACCGGAGTGGAATTTTTGTTACAATTGCTCCAGGGGAAGAAAGACTGTCCACCACTTACACTCATCGAACCCGTCCTTGTGGAACGCGACTCCTGTCAGAAAAGGGGGTGAGAGAAAGACCCGAAAGAATCTCCCGGTTTTGCATTGTATGCCCTTTGCAGGAAACCTTTGAAAGGAGGGTTAGCCGATGAGGAAACTCGGTTTGGGTATGCTTGTGGTGTTCCTTGTGGGGATAGTCCTTGGGGGAATAGCTTTGGCGGAAGAGGTGACGCTCACCATTACCTGGGCAGCCTGGGCACCGATGGATACCCTCATTGCCCTTGCGGAAGATTTCACCGCCAAAACCGGCATCAAGGTGAAAGGCGATCCTATTCCCTGGCCCCAGTACCACGATAAGGTCTTTACCGAGTTCGCCTCGGGCAAAACGAGTTTCGATATCGTCCTTCCTGACTCTCAGTGGCTGGGGGAAGCGGTTGTCGGAGGGCACCTTCTTGACATCACCGACTGGTTCAATGAAAAGGTGAAGAAAGAAGATTTCGAACCCACATTGATCGCCTCTTACTGTGAGTATCCTGATGGAAGTGGTAGATACTACGGTGTCCCGGCTCTTGCCGACTTCTGGAGCTTTGCCTACCGTACTGACCTTTTCAACGATCCCGAGGAGCAGAAGGCTTTCCAGGAGAAATATGGATATGCGCTGAAGGTTCCTGAAACCTGGAGCGAACTTAGGGACGTTGCTGAGTTCTTCACTCGCCCGGAGAAAAATCTCTACGGCGTTGCACTCTGGTTTGCCCCTATGGCTACCGCTGGTCTGGTTGACCAATTCCTGGCATGTTTCTGGTCCTTTGGAGCAGAACTCTGGGATCCGGTGACCAAGCGAGTGAAAGGCTACCTGAATAGTGAAGAAGGTAAAGCGGCTGCACGGTACTGGGTGGATATCTACAAGTACTGCCCTCCAGGTTCTGCCAACTACAGCATGGACGAAGCCAATACTGCCATGCAGCAGGGGCTTGTCGCCATGATGGGGACCTACCTGGCATTCTATCCAGGACTTATAGACCCTGAACTCTCCCTCTACTGGGACAAGGTCGATTTCTTCCCATCTCCAAAGGAGAAAGAGTGGTATATCCAGCTTGGAGGCCAGGGAATGTCCATTTCTGCTTACACTCCTTACAAGAAGGAAGCCCTGATGTTCCTCGAGTGGTGGATTTCTCCAGAGACTCAGTGGAAGTGGGCACAAGCAGGGATGTTCAGCTGCATGACATCAATCATCAATGATGACCGGTATCTCGAGTATGCGCCGGTGAATAAGGTTCACAGAGTTGCTGCTACACGCCTTAAGGACTTCTGGGAGATTCCAGAGTACAACGAGATGGGCACCGTGATGGCTGAGATTCTCAATGCAGCCGTTCTTGGCAAGTACACGCCTGAGGAAGCCATGGACCTTATTGCTGAAAAGCACGAGGAGATCCTGGAGCGTGCTGGGTATTACAAATGAGTTGAAAACTCTTGTGGGGGCCCCAAAGGGCCCCCACAAAAATATAGGGAGGGAAGAAGTTTGGTGACCATTCGAGACACGTGGGCGAACCGCATTTCTGACAGGGGCATGCTGTATCTTTTCCTTTTACCAACCTTCGCCTTATTGCTCTTTCTTGTTATTTTCCCCCTTATCTGGTCTCTATATCTGAGCTTTTGCGAGTACTCTGCAAATGCTGCTACCCCCCCAGTTTTCGTAGGCATCACCAACTATAGCTCTCTCTTTCGAGAGCGAGAGGTATGGGAGCGTTTTGTGATTACAGGAAAATTCGTGTTCCTTGCCGTGGCAATTGAGTTTTTCCTTGGTTTTGGTATTGCTATGCTCCTGAATCGAGAGTTCTTTGGTCGGGGAATTTTGACGACGCTCTTCTTTCTCCCCATGATGTTTTCTCCTGCGGTCATCGGGAAATTCTTCCGTTTTATGCTGGATACCAACTGGGGTATCGTGAATTACCTCCTGGGGAGGATTCTGGGGATTCCCAAAATTGCCTGGACAACGAGCTTCGAATATGCTCTCTACTCTCTTGTCCTCGTGGATGTCTGGATTTGGACACCTTTTATGATTCTTCTGAGTCTTGCGGGTCTTGCAAGTGTCCCCAAGTATCTCTACGAGGCTGCTGATGTCGATCGGGCTTCCGGGTGGTTTAAGTTCCGTTATATTACTCTGCCCTATGTGGCGCCGATTCTCATTCTCGCTGTTCTCTTCCGAACCATGGATGCTTTTCGCTTTTTCGACCTTGTTTATGTCCTTACCGATGGTGGTCCTGGATACGCAACTCAGACTGTTCCCTTCTATATTTATAAGCTTGCCTTTTCCTTCTGGAGAACCGGAAGGTCCTGTGCCCTTGCGTATGTTTTGCTCATCATCATTATCGCCTTAAGCAACCTCTACATTACTTACCTCAACCGCCTGCGAAGAGCTTAGGAGGGAGTGTTTATGAACGAGTTTCAAAGACGAGCGTTCAAAAACAGGGTCATCGCGATTGTCCTTGTCGTCATGCTTTGCGGATACCTTTTCCCGATATACTGGATGTTCTCAACGGCCACCAAAACAAAAGCAGAGGCTTTTGCGTTGCCACCTTCCTGGACGTGGCGTCCTAAGGTTGACAATTTCCGAAATATATTTTACGTTGGTGCAGGGGGTGCCTTGGGGAGAGTACGGGGTATTGAGCTCAAACCTCAACCCTCGGCTTTCCTGCGACAGCTCAGCAATAGCATCGTGGTGTCTTTCGTGAGTACCCTTCTTGCCACGTTCCTTGGGGCACTCTCCGGGTATGTGTTCTCGAGGATGCGAGTGCGGGGCAAAGATGACCTGCTCTTTGTTATCCTGAGTAGCCGCATGCTGCCGCCTGTAGTTATTGCCATTCCTCTTGTCATGATGTACCGGGCCCTGGGGCTTTTTGATACCCGTTTCGGACTCATCATCATGTACACGGTGTTCAACCTCGCCTTTGCCGTGTGGATGATGCGGAGTTTCGTCGACGATATCCCTCCGGAGTACGAGGAGGCAGCGCTGGTTGATGGGTATTCCCGCTTCCAGGCCTTCTTCAAGTTTGTCTTCCCGGAGATGCGGGTGGGCATGGTGGCCACGGCCATTTTCAGCCTCATCATGACCTGGAATGAGTTCACCTTCTCGCTCCTTCTCACCGGGGAACGGGCCCGGACGGCGGTGCCCTCCATTGCCCATTCCCTCGGAACGGCGGGAGTGAACTGGGGGCACATTGCCGCAGGATCTTTCCTCATGGTTCTTCCTGTGGTTGTGTTCACCTTCCTCCTTGGAGGAAATCTCATCCGGGGCTTCACCTTTGGAGCGATAAAGGAGTAGATGGACATGAGATTCCTGGCTCGTATCAAGAGGTTTATGGAACCCCTCTCCATCGTGCTCATCGTCTTTGGCATTTTCAGCCTCTGCCAGCCCTTTACCTTTTTCCTCTACCACTACGGTTTCGCCTTTCTTGGGGGAGGAACGGGACTGTACATCCTCTTCTCCCACATTCCTCCCCTTGAGGAACTTGCCGGGGAGAAGGAGGCATAGCGATGTCCTCGGTGCGGGTTGAAAAGCTCTACAAGCGCTTCGGGCATGTGGAGGCGGTGAAGGGCGTCTCTTTCGAGGTGAAGGAAGGAGAATTCACGGTTCTCCTTGGCCCCTCGGGTTGTGGAAAAACCACGACGCTCCGCTGCATTGCCGGACTGGAACAGCCAGACGGTGGGCGCATCTACTTCGATGACGAAGACGTGACCCCCCTGAGCCCGGCGGCTCGAAACATCGCCTTTGTGTTCCAGCTCTATGCTCTGTATCCGCATCTTACGGCGTATGATAACATTGCCTTTCCTTTGCGGGCGGAACGGTTACCAAAACAGGAAATCAAGCAGCGGGTCGAAGAGGTCGTGCGGCTTCTGCAAATTGAGGATATTCTCCACCTGAAGCCTCGCAAGCTCACGAGTGGCCAGAAGCAGCGGGTGGCCCTGGCTCGGGCAATTGTCCGCCGTCCCCGGGTTTTCCTCCTTGACGAGCCCCTCTCGAATATCGACGCCAAACTCCGGGAAGTCACCCGGGCTGAACTCAAGAAGCTCCAGAAATCCCTCAAGGCCACGACGATTTACGTAACCCACGACCAGGTAGAGGCCATGACCATGGCCGACAAAATCGTGGTGATGAACTTTGGAGACATCCAGCAGATTGGCTCGCCTCATGAGGTCTACCATTATCCGGCAAACCTCTTCGTAGCCCGGTTCATCGGGAGCCCGGGGATGAACTTTATTCCCGGTAGCGTGGAGGAAAGACATGGACGCCTTGGTGTTGTGGTGGATAGCGCGTACTTCCTTCCCCTGGCAAAGGAGCAGGAAGCTGCTCTGAGGCGTCTTGCACAGCCGGTACGGCAGGTGGTCCTTGGCGTACGCCCTGAAAATATCCTCGTTGCGGGGGAGCAAGAGAAACTCCTCGATGGCGAGGTCTATGTCTTTGAGCCTCTTGGAGTGCAGAACGTGGTGACCTTCCGTATCCTTGGGCATCTTGTGAAGGCACTCCTTCCAGGGGATGTGATGCTCAGAGTGGGGGAGAAAGTGGGCCTGGTGTTCCGGGAAATTCGTGTTTTCCACACAGAAACGGAAAAGCTTATCGCGTAGGTGACGCCTATGGCACGTCTTGTGGTTGAAGGATTGACCAAGAGGTTTGGAAGAATTACCGCCGTTTCTGGGCTTTCCCTTGAGGCAGAAGGCGGAGCCATCACGGTCCTTCTTGGACCAACCGGGGCGGGAAAGACAACCACGCTTCGCTGTGTGGCAGGACTTGAGCGGCCCGACAGTGGCACCATTCGCATTGGAGAGCAGGTGGTTAACGACCTTCCCCCTAAAGACCGTGATGTGGCCTTCGTTTTCCAGAATTTTTCGCTCTATCCGCGGTACACGGTCTTTGAGAACATCGCTTCGCCGCTGCGTATTCGGAATATCTCAAAAGAGGAGATCGAACGGCGGGTGAAGGAGGTCGCCCGCTTCCTCCATATTGACCACCTCCTTTCCCGAAAGCCGATCCACATAAGCGGTGGGGAGATGCAGCGGGTGGCCATTGCCCGGGCACTGGTGCGAAACCCCAGGGTCTTCCTCCTTGACGAGCCTCTGACCAACCTCGATGCCAAAATCCGCGAGGAGATGCGTACCGAGCTCAAACGCCTGCAGAGCGAGACCGGTGCGACCTTCCTCTACGCCACCCCGGACCAGGCCGAGGCGCTCTCCATGGGAGACCGGATTGTCGTCATCCACCAGGGGCACGTCGTCCAGGTGGGGACGCCTTATGAGATCTACCACCACCCGCGGAATGTCTTCGTTGCCGACTTTGTGGGAAGCCCTGGAATGAATTTCGTCCCGGCGCTCTTTGAAGGGGAAAACCGTCTCAATGTGGGTCCGGGGTACTTCACCTTTACCCTTCCAGAGGATGCTGCCTCGGTCTGTCGAAAGAGTATCAGAAGCCCTGAGGTGATTTTCGGCATTCGCCCTGAGGATATCACGATCTCCCGGGAGAAAGGAGCGGGCCTCTATCCCGCACAGGTTGAGGTGGTGGAGCCTCTTGGGGTCATCCAGATTGTGCGCCTGCGCCTTGATGGGCATGTTCTTCGGGTACGGAGCGAAGAAGGAGCGCAGTTTGAGATTGGTGAGCGGGTCTTTTTCGGGTTTAAGGAGGAGAAGGTCCGAATTTTCGACCGGCGAACAGAAGAGCGTATTTTCTAAAGGAGGGAGAGCATGTTTGGCGTGAATCTCTTTCTCTGGACTGCGGCGTACACGGATAGCGAGGCCCACCTCATCCCCATGGTGAAGAAGCTCGGCTTTGATTGCGTGGAAATTCCCCTTGACCTTCTCGATGCCATCTCTGTGGAGAGGACGAAAACACTTCTTGAGGAAAACGGGCTTGCGGTGACCGGGTGTGCCGTGGTGGGGGAACGGAGGGACCTTGTGAGTGACAGTGCCGAAATTCGCAAAGAGGCACTTGCCTACTTCACCCGCTGTCTCCAGATGCTCTCCGCCTGGGGTGGAACGGTGCTCTGCGGTCCCTGTTACTCTGCGGTAGGCAAGCTCACCGGGGAAGCACGGACGGTAGAGGAGTGGAAGCGAGCGGTGGCAGGTCTCAAGGAACTCGCCAAGGTTGCCGAGGACTGTAATGTGAAAATCGCCGTTGAGCCCCTCAACCGCTTCGAAACGTACTTTTTGAACACTGCGGAGGATGCTGTGCGCCTTGTGGAAGAGGTGGGGAGTCCTTACGTGGGGATTCACCTCGATACCTTTCATATGAATATTGAGGAGAAGAGTCTCTACCAGGCGATCAAAGTGGCAGGGAAGTACCTCTTTCACGTCCATACCTGCGAGAATGACCGGGGAACACCTGGAGAAGGCCACGTGGAGTGGGATGAGGTTTTCCAGGCACTTCGGGAAGTCAACTACCAGGGGGCACTGGTCATAGAGTCCTTCGTCCCGGGCGTGAAGGAGATTGCCCGTGCGGCTTCTATATGGCGTCCTCTTGCGCCAAGTAGCGAATACATCGCCCAAAAGGGCCTCGAGTTCCTGAAAAAACACTGGAATCCCTGAGCCCTTTTCTTCCATGCTCTAATGGGGAAAGGAGAGGTCGAGGTGCATGCGAAACTTTGAGTACTGGAATCCTACACGCCTCTTTTTTGGACGAGGGGAGACCGACCGGGTAGGGCAGGAATGCCGCAAGTACGGAGAACGGGTGCTCCTTGCTTATGGTGGAGGGAGCATCAAAAAGACCGGTCTCTATGACCGGATAGTGCGTTGCCTGCAGGAGGCAGGGTGTTCGGTTACCGAACTCTCCGGTATCCAGCCCAATCCCCGAATCAGCAAGGTCCGGGAAGGAGTGGAAATCTGCCGGAAGGAAAAGGTCGACGTTGTTCTGGCGGTGGGTGGGGGCAGCGTTCTTGACGCGGCCAAGATTATTGCTGCTGGAGTGCTGTACGAGGGAGACCCCTGGGATTTCTTTACTGGAAAAGGTACCATAAAGGGCAAAATCCCCCTGGGAACAGTGCTCACCCTTGCGGCTACGGGTTCGGAGATGAACCGCAATGCGGTCATCACCAACGAAGAGACGAAGGAAAAACTGGTGATCAAGAACCCCCACCTCTTTCCGGATTTCTCCATTCTCGACCCGGAGAACATTCTCACAGTCCCCAGGGAACACGCAGTCTACGGCATCGTGGACATGATTGCCCATGTCTTTGAACAGTATTTCCATCCTGTTCCTGAGACGCCTCTCCAGGACCGCCTGGCGGAAAGCATCATGAAGACCATCATCGAGTATGCTCCGAAAGCTCTCGACAATACCGCTGATTCCCATGCCTGGGAGACCATCATGTGGTGCAGTACGCTGGCCAACAACCACCTCCTTGAGGCTGGGGTGAGCGCCGACTGGGGGACCCATCGAATGGAGCTTGAGTTAAGTGGTGTCTACGACATCCCCCACGGGGCGGGACTGGCCATTCTCTTCCCTCAGTGGATGGAGTACGTCCTTCCGCTCATTCCGAAGAAGTTTGCCCAGTTCGCCGAGCGGGTATGGGACATCCCTCGCGGGAATCGAAGCGACGAAGACCTCGGGAAAGCCGGCATTGAACGGACCCGGCAATGGTTCCGGGAGATCGGCGCTCCCACGAGGCTTCGGGAAGTGGGCATTGGCGAGGAGCGCCTTGAGGAGATGGCCGAGAGAGTGGCAAAAAGAGGCCCCATTGGCTCGGTGAAAGTTCTCACGAAAGAAGACATCCTGACGATTTACCGCCGGTCCCTCTGACCGCACCTGACCCGCGCGGGTCAGGTGCTTTTGATATATCCCCGCTTTGCACACTCTTCCACAAAGCGCTGGTATTTCTCTTCGTAAAGGACTGAGCGTGCGGGGTCAGGCTCTTCTTGCGCCACCACGTGGACCATGTTCTGCGCCGCCTGGGATATCCCTCCAAAAAGCGGGCAGGCTGCCATGATACAGGCTCCTAAGGCAGCGTCGGGGAACCTGGGGAGGTAAAGAGGAAGCCCCAGGATGTTCGCCCGTATCTTCCGCCACATGGCGCTTTTCGAGCCGCTTCCCGAAACAAAGACCCGCTGGATTCGTGTGGCTCCAAGGTGCTCAAGGAGTTCGAATCCGTAGCGTTCCACGTACCCCACGCCCTCAAGACAAGCGGCGTAGAATTCGAGGTCGTCTTTCCGTTCCCCCAGAGAGAAAAACTCTGCCTCCGGGTGGGCGAAGGGGAAGCGTTCTCCTTTGCGGACCATGGGGTACACGACAAGGCCTGTGGGGAGGGGAAGGAGGGCAACCTTTTCATCCCATTCGGCAAGGTTTGCCTGAGGGAAGAAGTGGGTGAGACACTCTCCCCCAGTGTTGGAGGCTCCTCCGGGAAGCCAGAAGCCCTCAGGGTGGAGGTGGCAATACACGCGTCCCAGAGGATCCTTCACGTGGTGCTCGGAAATGCTTCGCACCACAAGGGTAGTGCCAAGCGTTGAGGAAACGTCCCCAGCTCTTGTGGCTCCCGAAGCATAGAATGCTGCTGTTCCATCCGTTGCTCCAGAAACGACAAGAACGTGAGGAGAAAGGCCCCATGTTCTGGCAAGGGAGGGAGAAAGGGTACCAATGATCTCCCCGCTGTTCACCACTTTGGGGAGTTTTTTGAGAGGAATGCCAAGCTTCTCCTCAATGAAGGAGGGCCACCGTTTCTCCATGAGGTCGTAGCCCATTTTCAGGGTGTTCGAGATGTCCGATATCCCAAAAACTCCGGTGAGGTGCCCCACAAGGTAATCCGTGGGGTGAAGGAAATATGCGGCTTTCTCAAAGATTTCGGGGAGGTTCCGTTTGAGCCAGAGGACCTTGCAGAGGGCAAAGGAGGGGTCGAAGCGATACCCCAGACGTTCGGTGACGTCCTGTGCCGCTTCGTTCACAATGTGGGCCTCTTCCTGGGCTCGGGAATCGTTGTACATGAGGGCGTGCATGAGCGGCTGACCCTGGGCGTCAACGGGAACAACGGTTCCCGAGGTGGAATCACAGGAGATGGCCCTAAGGGACGTGAGGGGGTGACCAAAGGCACTGAAGACGGCGAGAGTTTTTGCAACGCATCGTTTCGTTTTCTCCCACCACTCTCTGGGGTCCTGCTCGAAACGTCGTCCTTCCTGGAGGGAAAATCGGATATCTTCTTTTTCTTCCACGATGACCTCTCCCCGGAGGTTCGCCACCATGGCTCGGACTCCTTGGGTACCGAGGTCGATGCCAAGAACAAAGGTGTCCTTCACCCTGTTCACTCCTTTTCCGGTGCTTTTGCTTTCTGTCATTGTACTACTCCTTTGCCTTGCGTGGTATAATACTCTTCCCCCCTCTGGGGTAGAGGTCTTCTGGAAAGGGGAATACCATTGAAGGACCTTCTCCTTGTGGGTCTTGGCGGAGCGCTGGGGGCCGTGCTTCGCTTCAGTGTGGGATGGTGGATGCAGAGGAACATCCTGACCTTTCCCCTTGGGACTTTTCTCATCAACATCCTGGGGAGTTTCTTCCTGGGCTTCATCATGTATGCCGTCGAATATGGCGGTTTCGTCCATCGCGAACTTCGTGTTTTCCTCACCATTGGGGTCCTCGGAGCCTTCACCACTTTTTCTTCCCTGGAGTACGAATCCCTGCGACTTTTTGAGGAAGGAGAGCTCTCGCTCTTTTTCCTCAACCTCTTTGGCAACGTCGTCTTAGGTCTTGGTGCGGTGGTACTTGGGAAAATTCTGGCAGGCGTGTTTTTCCATTAAGCCATGAAGCGGGAAGAAGAGGCAGTCCTTTTACGGATTTTCATCGGGGAGTCGGACAAGTACAGGGGAAAGCCTCTCTACCAGTACCTTCTTGAGATGTTCAGGAAGGAGGGCCTGAGCGGGGCAACGGTTTTTCGCGGTATCGCCGGATTCGGAAAAAAGAGCGTGCTCCAGGCAACTTCGATCCTTCGCCTCTCTACGGACCTCCCAATCGTCATTGAGGTCGTGGACACCAGGGAGAAGATTGAGCGCATCAAGCCCATCATCGATGAGGCAGTGAAAGAAGGATTGGTGACGGAGGAAAAGGTACGGGTTTTTCTCTACGAGGGGTAATGACTTTCCGTTTGCCCTCAAGGCCATGGTGGACGCGCTCCTTTTGGGTTCCTTCTGAAGGGAATACCCAGTAAAGGTTGACCCTCTCGCCCTCCCGAGGTATAATCTCTGAAAGCAAAAAACTTCTTCAGGGCAGGGTGAGGGGAAACCCAATTCCCGACCGGCGGTGAGAGGCGAAAGCCTCAAGCCCGCGAGCCCCTCTTCGGTGAAGAGGGGTTGATCCGGTGGAAATCCGGGGCCGACGGTACAGTCCGGATGGGAGAAGAAGTTTTTAGGTGACCCTCAAGCCCTGAAGGCGGAAGAGCTTTCAGGGCTTTTTGTTTGCCCTGGGAAGGAGAAAGGGAGGTTGCACCGTGAAGAAGTACTTTATCTACGCCGGAGCTTTTGCTGCGCTTTCGCTTGTTCTTGACCTTTTCGTCCACTTTCCCCTGATCCCCTCGGCGTCGTTTCTGCTCTACAGGCCAGGGGACATCCCCATTCTCATGGTGAGCCTGAAATTCGGTCCGGGGGTAGCGCTCTTTGCCACAGCCATCGTGGCGGTGCTTTTTGCCCTCCTCACCGGGCAGGGTGGTCCCTGGGGCATGCTCATGTACTTTCTGGCCTGCGGAACCTTTGTGGGGGTGGCAGGGCTTCTGTACAAGCGGCATCGAACCCTCCGGGGGGCCTTCTTCGGTCTTCTGGCTGGGCTCTTCATTATGACCGGGGTCATGGCTTTTGCCAACCTCATCGTGACTCCCATCTACCTTGGAGTGCCAAGGAGTACGGTCCTTGGAATGATTCTCCCGGTTGTGGTGCCCTTCAATCTCCTCAAGGGTGCTCTGAACGCCGCGGTGACCCTGCTACTTTACAAAAAGGTGAGCGCGTTCTTAGAAGGGGCTGTTCCTGCCCGGGCCGCTTCCCAGAAACTCCAGTGAGAGGAGGAGGATTTTGTACCGGAGCCCGTACCCGGAAAACCCCCTAAGGGTGGACTTTCCCACCACCCGGTGGCAGGGGATGAAAAGGGGCAGGGGATTTCTCCCCACCGCCCTTCCCACGGCCCTTGTGGCCCGGGGAAGGGCGATTGTTTCTGCGAGGTCCTTGTAGGTGACCAGAGTCCCGTAGGGAATGGAGGCAACGGCTTCAAGGACTCTCCTGGTGAAGGGGGAGAGGTGTCCGAGGTCAAAGGGGTACGGAAAGCTCACGCGTTGCCCCTCAAAGTATGCTTGGACCCGGGAGATGACCTCGGGGAAGGGCGGCGTGCCGGTAGTGAGGCCTTCCAGCGTCACTCCGTAGCGGGTAAGGTGCCGTAGAGCCTCCTCCTTCGTCCTCTGGGGCAGGACAAAATACGCGAGGCTTTCCCGCCAGCCAAGGAGGGCAAGACCAAAACGGGTGGGAATGAAACATATTGCGAGCTCCATGGTTTACTTCTCTCTTTTTCTGCGTATAATAAAGATAGCCCAGAGAAAGGTCAAGAGGAAATCCTGGGAAGGGGAAGAGTAGTCTCCGGGTCTTCCTCAAAGAGAGCCGGGGGAAGGTGGGAGCCCGGCAGGGAGATGGAGATGAATGGGCCCCTGAGGAGCAGGCCGAAGGACAGTAGGCTGTGCCGTTTTCCCCGGTAGAGGAGCAGAGTGGGGTGATGAGCCCAAGAAGGGTGGCACCGCGAGTTTGCCCCTCGTCCCTGGTGGCGAGGGGCTTTTTTGTAAAACGCTTTGAAGGGGGGTTGAGCATGAAAAAGATAGGCATTGCGGTGTTCGTGCTTTTTGTTCTCGGGATGTCTCTGGGGGCTCTGGCCCAGGATAAGGTGAAGATTGGGATCATGCAGATCATCGACCATCCGGCGCTCAATGCCGTTCGTCAGGGGTTCATCGACGCCATGAAGGAAGTCTATGGGTACGTGGAGGGCGAAAACATCGAGTATGACGCCCAGTCTGCTCAGGGTGATGTGGCTACGGCCAACACCATTGCCCGGAAGTTCGTCACCGAGAAGGTGAACCTCATCGTTTCCATTGCCACGCCGACCTCGCAAGCGGCAGTGAACGCCACCAAGGATATCCCCATTGTTTTCACCGCCGTGACCGATCCGGTGAGTGCTGGACTCGTCAAGGACCTGGAAAGACCCGGTGGCAACGTCACGGGAATTTCAGATATGACCCCGGTGGCGCGGCAGATTGCGCTCATCAAGTTTCTCTTCCCTGAGGCAAAGCGGATTGGGACACTCTACAATGCGGGAGAAGTGAACTCTGTGGTCACCAATGAACTCGCCAAGAAATCCTGCGCCGAGCTTGGCCTTGAGCTTGTGGAGGCGACTGTAACGAGCACGGCCGACGTGGCCATGGCTGCCCAGTCCCTTGTGGGGAAGGTCGACGCCATCTACGTCTCAACGGACAACACCGTGGTCAGTGCTCTGGATGCGGTGGGGAACGTGTGTCTGACCAACAAAATCCCTCTGATTCTTGCTGACCCGACGACCATTGGCAAGGGAGCACTCTGCGCCCTTGGATTTGACTACTACCTCCATGGGAGGCAGACTGCGGACATCGTGGCCCGAATTCTCAAGGGGGAGAAGCCTGGGGATATCCCGGTAGAGTTCGCAAAGAAGCTCTCTCTCCTTGTGAATCAGAAGACCGTGGATGCTCTGGGTCTGTCCATGGCGGATCTCGAGGTCAAAGTGCAGCAGTTCGTTGAGGAGATGAAGAAAGAGGGTGTAGAGGTTACTTTCGGTAAGGTTGAGTGATGGCAGGGCCCCGCGTAAGGAGGACTTCGCCTCTTTGCGCGGGGCTACGGAAGGAGGCCTGGGTATTCGGGAATTCTTCCTCTACAGTGTTCAGGAAGGGTTACTTTTTGGCATTCTGGCCCTGGGGGTTTTCATCACCTTCCGGTGCCTGAACTTTCCCGATCTGACCGTTGATGGGAGCTACCCTCTTGGGGCGGCGGTCTTTGCCCTTATGATGTACCGGGGGTACGGCCCAGTAGCGGGTGTCGTGAGTGCCCTTGCAGCCGGGGCTTTAGCAGGGCTTTTCACCGGCGTTCTCCACACCTTTTCCCGGATTCCTGCCCTTCTCTCGGGCATTCTCACCATGATCTGCCTGTATTCCATAAACCTCCGGATTATGGGGAGGCCAAATATTTCGCTTTCGGAGAACCTCGGGCACCGGACGATCTTTGTGATCCTGCGGGATGCCTTCTCCACCATTCCCGAAGTGTACGTCCGTTTCCTTTTCCTTTTCGCCCTGCTTGTGGTTCTGAAGTTCCTCCTTGATGCCTTCCTGCAAACGGAAATCGGCCTTTCCATCCGGGCAACAGGGGACAATGAGACCCTTGTGGCGACCCAGGGAATTAATCCTGACGATATGAAGCTCATCGGCATCAGCCTTTCCAATGCCCTGGTGGCGCTCTCTGGGGCCATGTTTGCCCAGTACCAGAGCTTTGTGGACATCAACATGGGCATCGGTATGGTCATCTCGGGCCTTGCTTCAGTCATTGTGGGGGAGGTGCTCTTGCGGGGGAAAACGATTTTCATGATGACCCTGCAGGTCATCGTGGGGTCGGTGGTGTACCGTCTTGCCACTGCTGTAGCCCTGAACTGGGGCTACAGCATCGGGTTCAAGCCTTATGACCTGAAGCTCTTTACGGGGATTCTTGTCATCGTCATCCTTTCTTTTCCGGTTCTCAAAGAGAAATTTGGGAAGGCGTGAGCTATGCTCAAACTCGACCGGGTGAACAAGTACTTTTTCCGAAATACTCAGGACGAGCGATGGGCGGTGCGGAACTTAAGCCTCGAGGTGCAGAAGGGAGAGTTCGTGACCGTGGTCGGGAGTAACGGTGCGGGGAAAACGACGCTGCTCAACCTCATTAGCGGGACGTATTTCCCCGATAGCGGCCGCATCTTCATCGACGGCCGCGACGTGACCACCGTTCCAGCCCATGAGCGGGCAAAGTACCTCGGCAGGGTCTTCCAGAATACCTTTCAGGGAACGGCCGCAAGTCTTACCATCGAGGAGAACCTGGCCATTGCGTACCTCAAGGGGAAGAGGAAGGGCATCCGTATGGCCATCAGTGAAAAGATGCGAGCGTACTTCCGGGAACGGCTGGCAGAAATTGGCCTTGGCCTTGAGAGACGGCTCAAAGATAGGGTTGGCCTTCTCTCTGGGGGTCAGAGGCAGGCGCTGGCGCTTCTCATGGCCACTTTTGGCAACCCCAAGATCCTCCTTCTTGACGAGCATACGGCGAACCTCGACCCCAAGACGGGGGAGAAAATCATGGAGCTGACCACGCGCCTCATTGAGGAGAACGCCCTCACCGCCATCATGGTCACCCACAACCTCCAGGACGCCCTCCAGTATGGGAACCGCACCCTCATGATGGACGAGGGTGAAGTGGTTCTCGACATCTTCGGTGAGGAGCGGAAGAGGATGACCATCCAGGAGCTCCTCGAGCGTTTCAGCGAGCTGCGTCACAAGAAATTCGCAGAGGATAGAGCACTGCTCTCCTCATAGAAGAAAGGGGGAAAAGGGATGAACGAGAACCGTATTCTTCTGAGCGAACGGGAAATGCCCACCGTGTGGTACAATATCCTCCCGGATCTTCCCCGCCCTCTGGATCCGCCGCTCCATCCCCTGACGATGGAACCGGTGAAGCCTGAAGACCTTGCGCCCGTTTTCCCGCCAAGCCTCATCGAGCAGGAAGTGAGTCCCAGCCGTTTCATCGATATTCCGGGAGAGGTCCTCGACATCTACCGTCTGTGGCGACCGACACCTCTTGTGCGGGCTCGCCGGCTGGAAAAGGCTCTGAATACCCCGGCGCGGATTTACTACAAGTACGAAGGAGTGAGCCCTGCAGGAAGCCACAAGCCAAACACTGCGGTCGCCCAGGCCTATTACAACAAAAAGGACGGCACAAAACGTCTGACCACAGAAACCGGCGCAGGACAGTGGGGATCGGCTCTCGCCATGGCCTGTCAGTTCTTTGGTCTTGAGTGCACGGTGTACATGGTGCGGGTGAGTTACGAGCAAAAACCCTACCGGCGGGTCCTCATGGAGACCTGGGGGGCAAAGGTGTACCCAAGCCCCAGCACTCGCACCAAAGCCGGTCGAGATATTCTCGAGAAAGATCCCAGCTCTCTGGGAAGCCTTGGTATTGCCATCAGCGAGGCTATTGAGGATGCAGTGACCACGCCGCACTCGAAGTACAGCCTGGGGAGCGTGCTCAACCATGTGCTTCTCCATCAGACCATTATCGGGGAAGAGGCAAAGCTCCAGCTTGAGAAAATTGGTGAATACCCCGATATCATCGTGGGCTGTGTGGGAGGGGGGAGCAACTTTGGAGGCATCCTCCTGCCCTTTATGCGGGATAAACTCGAGGGGAAGAAGAACTTCCGGGGAATTGCCGTAGAACCGGTAGCGTGTTCGTCGCTCCTTCGGGGACGGTACGAGTACGATTACGGCGATGTGGCCAAGAACACCCCACTTTTGAAGATGCACACTCTGGGTCACGAGTTCATCCCCCCGGCCATCCATGCGGGAGGATTGCGCTACCACGGGATGGCCCCCATCATCAGCCTCCTGTATGATGCCGGCCTCATCGAAGCCCAGGCCTACCACCAGAATGCGGTGTTCGAGGCGGCGGTGCTTTTCGCCCGGACCGAGGGTTTTGTGGTGGCTCCTGAGACGGCCCATGCCGTCAAGGCGGTGGTCGAAGAGGCGAAACGGTGTGCTGAAACGGGTGAAGCAAAGGTCATCCTCTTCAACTGCAGTGGTCACGGGTTCCTTGACCTTGGAGCTTACGACCAGTATCTTTCCGGGAAACTCCCCGATGTGAACCACGAAAAATGAAAAAGCGGGGCAAATTGCCCCGCTTTTTCAAGCCCTTGCGTTGTTCCTCCCCCTTCCCTATAATTAGTCAAAATCACCCTCTGAGGAGGGAAGGCTTCATGGTCAAAATCATGGATACCACGCTTCGCGATGCCCACCAGTCACTTATCGCCACACGGCTTCGCACCGAAGACATGTTGCCAATCCTTGAGAAGATGGACGAAGTCGGTTTCTATTCGCTGGAATGCTGGGGTGGAGCGACCTTTGACGCTGCCATGCGGTACCTCTGCGAAGACCCCTGGGACCGGCTCCGGAAAATCAGAGAACGGGTGCAGAAAACTCCTCTGCAGATGCTACTTCGAGGGCAGAACCTCCTGGGGTACCGCCATTACAGCGATGATATTGTGAAGCGGTTCATTCCCCTGTGTGTCAAGAACGGCATCGATATCATCCGGGTCTTTGACGCCCTGAACGACATCCGGAATATGGAGCTGGCGATAAAGGTCGCCAAAGATGCAGGAGCCATTGTTCAGGGAGCCATATGTTACACCATAAGCCCCGTACACACCATCGAGTCCTTTGTGGAGCTTGCGGGAAAACTCGAGGAACTGGGGTGCGATGTCATTTGCATCAAGGATATGTCGGGAATCATTTCTCCCCAGGCAGCCTATGACCTTGTCCTTGCTTTGAAGAAAAGCCTTCGTGTCCCTGTACACCTCCATACCCATTCCACAAGTGGCATGGGTATGGTGAGTTACTACGCTGCCTGTCAGGCAGGGGTTGACATCATCGACTGTGCCTTTTCCCCTTTTGCTGGAGGGACTTCACAGCCACCGCTTGAACCCATGGTGGCATGTCTCAAAGGAACACCTTATGACCCGGGGTTTGATTTAGAAAAGCTCATAGAAATCGGATATTACTGGCTCAAAGTACGGGAGAAATACCAGGCACTCATCACGCCTGTCGCCGAACGTCCCGATGTCAGCGTGCTCATCCACCAGATCCCGGGCGGGATGATTACCAATCTCTATTCCCAGCTGAAAGAACAAAGGGCTGTGGATCGTTACCGAGAGGTACTTGAGGAGGTTCCCCGGGTTCGGGAGGATCTGGGCTATCCTCCTCTTGTGACGCCGACGAGTCAAATTGTGGGGACTCAGGCGGTGCTCAACGTCCTTATGGGCGAGCGGTACAAGAAGGTCACCGAGGAAGTGAAGCGGTACTGTCTTGGGCATTACGGGAAGCCTCCTGCCCCGATCAAGGAAGAGGTTCTGAAGAGAGTCATTGGAGACGAGAAACCCATTGACGTGCGTCCCGCAGACCTCCTGGAACCTGAGTGGGAGGAGATTGTACAGGAAGTGCAGGACCTCGGTCTTCCTGTAGACTCCGAGGAAGACATCCTCACCTACGCCATGTATCCGCAGATTGCGGCGAAGTTTTTCCGGTGCGAGCTCGTGCCTGAGGAGATTCCCGCTCCGGCTTCCGGGGAAAAGGTGGGGACTGTAGCCGTCAACGGCGTTCCCGATGAGTTTGTGGTGACGGTGGATGGCGAGGAGTTCCACGTGAAGGTTCGGCCTGTGCTTTCGGTCACCCGCGTGGAGGAGGAAAAGAAGGAAACCCCCGTAAGACCCCGGGAAATCCCCAGAGGGGCCATCGTCTCTCCCATGCAGGGGATGATTGTGGCGCTCAAAAAGAAGGTCGGAGACCGAGTGCAAAAGGGGGAGACCGTTGCCGTACTTGAGGCGATGAAGATGCAAACGGAGATTCACTCGGACTTTGAAGGTGTGGTGAAGGAGATTTACGTGTACGAGACGGAGATCGTGGATTTTGGCGATGTCATTATGGTTGTGGAGTGAACTTCTATGTTCCGAAAGGTTCTGGTGGCCAATCGTTCTGAAATTGCCGTGCGGGTCATGCGGGCGTTACGGGAGCTTGGGATACAGTCGGTGGCCATTTACTCTGACGTAGACCGACATGCTATCCACACGTACTACGCTGATGAGGCGTATCCTCTTGAAGGGAACCACCCCCGGGATACGTATCTCAACATCAAAAAGATTCTCCAGATTGCCAAAAGGGCTCAGGTTGATGCCATCCACCCCGGATATGGTTTCCTGGCCGAAAACCCTTCGTTTGCCTATGCCTGTGAAAAGGAAGGCATCGTCTTCATCGGTCCCTCAAGCAGGGTTATTGAGCTCATGGGGAACAAAATTGTCGCCCGCAAGATGATGAAGGAAGCAGGCGTTCCGGTTGTGCCGGGAAGTGATGGAGAGGTGGAGACCCTCGAAGAGGCACTGCGTATCGCGGACGACATAGGGTACCCTATCATCATCAAGGCTGCAGCTGGTGGCGGGGGCATCGGCATGCGGATCGTCCACACTCCCCAGGAACTTGAGCAGGCGATGGCACAGGCTAAGGCTACGGCGCTTTCCGCTTTCGGGGATGCGAGCATCTTCATTGAAAAGTATGTACCCAACCCTCGCCATATCGAGTTCCAGATTCTTGCCGATGCTTACGGGAATGTCATCCACCTGGGAGAGCGGGAGTGCACCATCCAGCGACGGCATCAGAAACTCCTTGAAGAGGCACCGTCACCCGTCATGACCGAAGAACTGCGCCAGAGAATCGGTGCCATTGCCGTTCGGGCGGCACAAGCGGTGAATTACGTGAATGCCGGTACCGTGGAGTTCATTTACAGCGAGGGAAACTTCTATTTCATCGAGATGAACACCCGTATCCAGGTGGAGCATCCCATTACCGAGATGGTCACCGGTATCGACATTGTGAAGGAGCAGATTCGTATCGCTGCGGGAGAACCTCTGTCCATACGTCAGGAGGACGTGGTGCTTCGGGGACACGCCATTGAGTGTCGTATCAATGCCGAAGACCCGCTGAATAACTTCGCTCCCTCTCCGGGGAAGCTCGTTGGATACCGTTCTCCGGGAGGGATTGGTGTTCGGGTGGATTCGGGCGTTTTCACCTCCTATACCATTCCTCCCTTCTACGATCCGATGATTTCTAAACTCGTGGTCTGGGGAAGGACCAGGGAAGAGGCCATCAGGAGAATGGAACGTGCCCTGTACGAGTACATCATTGTCGGTCCAAAGACCAACATTCCTTTCCACAAAGCGGTCCTGGCCAACGAGCGGTTCCGCCGTGGAGAGCTCACCACGCACTTTATCAGCGAGGAGAGTTCGCTCTTTACAGAGATGGAGCGCATTATGGCTGAAGAGCAGCCTCTTCAGGAGAAACTCCAGAAAATCTTCCGTGTCGAGGCAAAAGCCGCTGCGGCGGTTGCCGGAGTGGAAACATTTTTACACTTTGCCTCTGGAGAGAAAAAGACGAAGTAGCATGTTACAATATTGTCAAACTTTTCCTTAGGGTTGGGGGTGAACGTATGTACCTTCTTGGAACCGATATCGGCACAAACGGTACGAAAACGGTCATGGTGGACGAGAAGGGGAATTTCATTGCCGATGCCTTCGTCGAGTACGACGTGATTACACCGCGGCCCTCCTGGGCAGAGCAGTGGCCCGATGTGTGGCTTGATGCCGTGGTGAAAACCGTGGCCCGCTGCGTGGAGAAGTCCAAGGTGAACCCCAGGGATATCGCGGGTCTTGCCATCAGCGGGCTTTACGGGGGATCGGGAATTCCGGTGGACAGGGATATTCGGCCGCTCCGTCCCTGCCTCATCTGGATGGACCGTCGGGCCCGAAAGGAAACCCAGTGGGTGAAGGACAACGTTCCTCTGGAGAAAATCTTTGGTATCACCGGCAATTACGTGGATTCCTACTACGGCTTCACCAAGATGATGTGGATCCGGAACAACGAGCCCGAGGTCTGGGAAAAGATTTACCAGTTCGTCACCCCCAAGGACTACGTGGTGTACTGCCTTACCGGGGAGCTGGCTACCGACTACTCCTCGGCGGGGAACATCGGCGGGGTTTTCGATATTCGCAAGAGGACCTGGTCCGATGAGATGTGCGAAATCCTCGGCATTCCGAGAAGAATGCTCCCGGAAAAAATCTACAAGTCCTCTGAAATCGTGGGGAAGCTCAAGAAAGAGTTCGCCGAAAAGATGGGTCTTCTAAGCGGCATGCCCATTGTGGCAGGAGGTATTGATGCCCCGGTGGCTCAGCTTGCTGCAGGTGTCCTCGGTCCTGGGGAACACGTGGCAATGGCAGGGACCTCAATGTGCTGGGGAACGGTTCACGACGGGACGTACCTCACGCCCTTTTTAGTGAGCTTCCCCTACGTGGTGTACGATGACCAGCTCATCTATACCTTTGGTGGAAGTGCGACTTCCGGGGCTCTGGCTCGCTGGTTCCGGGATCAATTCGGCCGCCTGGAAAAGGAGGCAGAGAAGGACTTCGGTATCCCAGCGTATACCCTGCTTGAGCTCCAGGCTCGGGACATTCCCCCAGGAAGCGATGGCATCATCGTCCTTCCGTACTTCATGGGAGAGCGCTCCCCCATCTGGGATCCAGATGCCCGGGGGACCATCCTTGGACTTTCTCTTTACCATACCCGGGCTCACGTCTACAAAGCCATGCTCGAGGCGGCAGCCTACGCCCTCCGGCACAACATGGAAGAGGCCCTGAAAACGGGCATGAAGCTCAATCCCGAGTGCTGGATTGTCGGTGGAGTTGCCCGGTCCTCGTTCTGGGTACAGATTTTTGCCGACGTCACCGGCTTTGATATGAAGCGCCTCTCTAAAGACGTCGAGGCACCCTTTGGTGACGCTTTCCTTGCGGGGCTCGGGACCGGGGTCATCGATAAACCCGAGCGGATTAAAGAATGGGTGAGTTTCCGGCCGGTCATCAAGGTCGACCCGGAGAGGAAGGCTCTCTATGACCAGTACTATGCCCTCTTCCGGGAACTCTATGAAAGGACGAAGGATGTCATGAAGAAACTCGCCGAGCTCGTGTAGGAGGAGTTTTCGTGAACCTTGAGGCCCTTTTTTCCTTAAACTGCGGCATGTACGTGGTTGCCGCTCGGGTTGGAGAGAGCTTGGGGGGCTGTATCGTGAACGCCCTGGTGCAGGTGACCGCTTTTCCTCCACAGCTTGTGGTGAGCATTCACAAGGACAATGCCACCTGTGAGCTCGTGGAACACAGCGGGTACTTTGCGGTGTCGGTCCTTGACCAGGATACGCCGCTTAAGCTCATCGGGCTTTTTGGCTTTCGGAGTAGCAGGGAGACGAGGAAGTTCGACCAGGTGTCCCATGTTTTCGGGAAGACAGGTATGCCTATTCTTTCCGAGCACACCGTAGCTTACGTTGAAGCCAAGGTAGTCAGCCGTCTGGATGCGGGAACGCACACCCTCTTTCTTGGGGAAGTTGTGGAAGCAGAGTTTGTGAACTCCTTGGCTGTTCCCATGACCTACGCGTACTACCGGGATGTGAAGGGCGGCAAAGTTCCCCGCAGAGCGGCAACATACAAAGAAGAGAAGGTAGAGCCCAGGGAGGTTGAACGGTACCGCTGCAAGGTCTGTGGCTATATTTACGATAGCCGTTTCGGAGACCCCGATTCGGGGATTCCAGCGGGAACCCGCTTTGCTGACCTTCCCGAGACCTGGGTTTGTCCGATCTGTGGGGTAGGTAAAGACCAGTTCGAGAGGGTGTAGCATGCTACACCCTCTCGAACCCTTGATTTTCCAGGGAGGGGAGAGAACGTGAGGGGTTTTAGCGGGATTGTCCTCCTTGTGCTGGTTCTCACCTTAGCGCTCCTTGGGTGTGGATCTTGGGAGACCGTCCCCACCGTTGCGCTTTCCGAGCTTCCGGCATGGGTGGGGAAACGGGTGGTCATTGAGGGGTGCCTGCGGTTTTCCTGTCCGCAGGTTCCCGGGGCTGTGTACCCTCAGGATTGCCATGTCTTTTTGCAGGAAAGCGAGTCCACAGTGCACCTTGAGTTTCCCCAGGGGGGAGAGGACCTTCGACGTACCTTAGACGGCTACTATGAGGCAAGCTTCACAGGGTGTGTCCTCGTCCGGGTGGAGGGGAGGGTGATGGAGCGTTCCTGCAACGTCCCGGGGTGCGTTCCCTGGATTTTCCTCGAGGTGGTAAGAATCCTCGGGGTTCAGGAAATGAGGCCTTGAAACCGGAAGCAGCTTGCCCGAGAAATTTCTCCCCAGGTCGTTGACATCCTGGGGGAAAGGTATATGTTCTGACGTGAGAGGGGGAGCACCAGATGCGCTGTGAGCTGAAAAGCGGTGTTCCTTCTATCCTTGGGAAGTGAATAGTCCAATGGTCACGGTGCTTGAAGCACCGTGACCATTGTTTTTGCTCGGGTATCTATCCCCAGGTGGCGCTGGGGGGATTTTTCCTTTCACCCTTGGGGAGTTCTTGAAGGGAGGGATGCGCGATGGAGAAGGAAACCCTGGAGGTGGGCATGCACCTTGTACTGGATGGTCGGAGCTCAGACCCTGAAATCATCGGAGATGTGGACCGCATTAGGAAGTTCCTGGACGAATTCCCGAAGTACATGGGCATGACCAAAGTCACTCCACCGTACGTGTTCCGGTATCAGGGGGCCACGTCCGAGGAGAGCGGCATCTCTGGTATCGTCATCATTGCCGAAAGCCACATCAGCGTTCACACCTTCCCTGCCCGGCGGTACGTGAGTGTGGACATCTTCTCCTGCAAGCCCTTTGACGTTGATGAGGCGGTTCAGGGGCTTGTAGAGTACTTCCGTCTCGTGGAGTTCCGCCGTCAGGTCTTTGACCGGGGCGTGGAGTACCCCAGAGACCTTTTTTCAAGCATTCCTCTGGTTTTGGAGGAGCGATTGGAGATGCTTGGGAAAATGGCGCACACTTGACTCACAACATTCGTGTAGCGGGGCGAGTGGGAAAAGAGCAGAAACCACTCGCCCTTATTTTTTTCTCTGGGCCTCTTGTTTGGCCTGACACTCCACACAGTACGAGGTATAGGGGATGGCCTGCAGGCGTTCCAGGGGGATTTTCCTCCGGCAAATCTCGCAGGTGTCATAGGTTCCGGTCTCAATTCTCCGGAGGGCTTTGTCGATCATCTCAAGGGTCTCAAGGAGCATCCTCCTTGAAGAGAGTTCAAGCTCCATGGAGAGCGTGGCATTCCCCATATCGGCTTCATCCAGGGCTTCTCCCCCCGCACGACCGTGCACATCCTGGGTTTTTCGTGCCAGGGCCTCGGTGACCTCTTTCCGGAGCCTCAGAAGCTCCGCCTGAAACTGGGCTTTCTTCTCCTCATCCATCGCATTCACTTCCCGGGTATATTTTAAACCATCTGCGAGTGTTGTAAAATTACGGTACGGAGAAGTTTGCCCCTTTGAGGAAGAACGTGAAGAAGAACATTGTTGGCATGCTCCCTGAGGACCTTGTGCCCTGGCTTGGGCGCGAGGGAGAGCCCTCATACCGGGCAAGGCAGATTCTCCGGTGGGTTTACGAGAAAAGGGTGTCGTCGTTCCAGGATATGAGCGATATCCCCCTGGGATTGCGGGAAAAGCTCTCGGCGTCCTTTGTGCTTGGGACAACACGAATTGCCGAAGTCCGGACCTCTTCTGACGGGACGAAGAAGTTCCTCCTCGTCTTCCCCCAGGGGGATTCGGTGGAGGTTGTGGCCATTCCTCAGCGATCATGGTACACCGTGTGCCTCTCAACGCAGGTTGGGTGTCCGGTACGCTGTCCGTTCTGCGCCACGGGGAGGGCAGGATTCCGCCGCTCGCTCACCGCTGACGAAATCGTGGAGGAAGCCTGGCGGGTGAGCCAGAGCGAAAGAGAGAGGATCACCCATCTGGTGTTCATGGGTATGGGAGAGCCGTTGCTCAACTATGAAGAGCTCGCCCGGGCTCTTCGGGTCTTTCAGAGTCGTGAGGGTTTCGGGATCGGGTCGCGCCGGATTACGGTTTCCACGGTGGGGGTTCCGGAGAAGATGCTCCAGCTTGCCCGGGACTGGCCAGAGGTGAACCTTGCGCTGTCGCTGCATGCTCCCTCTGATGACCTGCGGAACTTCCTTGTTCCGCTCAACAGGACGTATCCTCTAAAGGAGGTGCTCGCCGCTTTGCGGGAGTACCTTCACCTGACCCGCCGGCGGGTCACCATAGAGTACACCCTGTGGCAGGACTTCAACGATGGCAAGGTGCATGCCTTGCAGCTTTCCCGGCTTCTCCGGGGACTCCTTGTCCATGTGAATCTCATTCCGGGGAACCGGATCAAAGGAACACCCTTTGTGCCTTCTCCGCCGGAGCGTGCTGTAGCTTTTGCAGCGCTTTTGCAAAAGCACGGTATACCGGTGACGCTGAGAAGGTCCAGAGGGCGGGATATTCAGGCGGCCTGTGGAGAGCTCTATCGCATTCATGGTTTGAGGGGAGAGGTGGCGGATGATTATTGTCCTGAAAAGCGGTGTAACGCAACAGGAAATTGACGAGGTTGTGCGGCGACTGAAACGCCTGGGATTTGGAGTGCACATCTCCCAGGGGGTTGAGCGGACGATTATTGGCGCCATCGGGGATGAGCGGGGGGTGAACCTGGAGGAGAAAATTGGGGTCCTCCCCTTCGTGGAGCGGGTGATCCCCATCCTCACCCCCTACAAGCTCACAAGCCGGGAGTTCCGGGAGACGGACACGGTGGTTCGGGTAGGGGATGTGGAGATTGGGCCGGGGAGATTCGTGGTGATGGCCGGTCCCTGCGCGATTGAATCCGAGGCCCAGATCGTTGAGGTAGCCCACCGGGTGAAGGAAGCAGGGGCAAAGATTCTCCGTGGTGGAGCCTTCAAGCCCAGAACGTCCCCCTACAGTTTTCAGGGGCTTGGAGAAGAGGGCTTGCGGCTTCTGGCCAAGGCCAGGGAGGAAACGGGACTTCCCTTTGTCACCGAAGCTCTGGGGATTGAGGAGCTTCCTCTCGTGGCTGAGTACGCGGACATGATTCAGATTGGGGCACGGAACATGCAGAATTTCCGCCTTCTTGAGGCGGTTGGGCGACTCCGGAAACCTGTACTTTTGAAGCGGGGCATGATGAACACCGTAGATGAGCTTTTGATGTCTGCAGAGTACATCCTCGCCCAGGGGAACTACCAGGTGGTGCTCTGTGAACGAGGTATCCGGACCTTTGAGCCCTCAACCCGGAATACCCTTGATTTGAGCTGCGTGCCTCTTGTGAAAAAGAAGAGCCACCTTCCTATCGTTGTGGATCCGAGTCACGGGACAGGGCGGAGTGACCTCGTGATTCCGATGAGCCTTGCGGCGCTGGCCTGTGGTGCTGATGGTCTCATCGTTGAGGTTCATCCCAACCCCATTGAGGCGCTTTCCGATGGTCCTCAGTCGCTGACTCCGGACCAGTTCGCCACGCTCATGAAGGAGCTCCGGAAACTCGCGGTCATCATGGGGAGGGAAATGTAGGATTGGAGACGTTCACCGTTGGGATTGTGGGGCTTGGCCTTGTGGGAGGGTCACTGGGGCTTGACCTTGCCCTGTGGGGGAAGAAACGCTGCATCATTGGGTACGACAGGGTTAAAGACGTCGCCCTCCAGGCCCGGGAAAAGGGCGCGATTGAGGTTGTGGCAGAGAGCATCGAGGAAGTGGCGGAACGCGCTGATCTCCTCTTCATTGCCACACCGGTTCGGGAAATCCCCCGGGTGTTCTTCGCCGCCCGACCCTTCCTGCGAGAAGGTGCGAGAGTGCTAGAGACAGGAAGCTCAAAGGAGTGGGTTTTCCGGGAAATTCGTCCTGAAGGGCTTGACATCGAATATATTGGGTTTCACCCCATGGGGGGGTCGCGGGAAGGCGGGATCGACCGGGCCCGGCCTGGGCTTTTCCGGGGTATGCCGGTTCTCGTGATTCCGGGAAGAATCAGGGAAACAACGCGGGCGCTCCTCCAGGAGCTTGGAGAAGTCATCGGAGGACGGGTTTTTTTTTGACCCCCGGGGAGCATGATGAAATCTGTGCTTTCGTGAGCCATCTACCGCACATCCTGGCCAACGTGTTCCTACAGACCGTCTGCGCGGTCCGGGAGGACATTGCTCGTTTTGGTGGCCCCTCTTTCCAGGATATGACGAGGGTTGCCGGATCTTCCCCTTCGGTGTGGGTGGATATTTTCCTCACCAATGAGAAGTTGCTTCGGGCTGCCCGGGAGTTTTTGCAGAATTTCGAGCGCTTCCTGGCCCTTCTTGAGGAGGGAAGAGAGACAGAGGTTCTTGCCTTCCTTCAGGAAATGGCGCGCCTTAAGGAGCGAACAGGACATGGGTCTTGAGTTTCATACTGCAGGAGAATCTCATGGGAAGGGCATCCTCGTGTACCTGAGTGGATTCCCCGCAGGAATGGACATTGACGTGGCCTTCATTGAGGACGAACTTTCCCGAAGGCGAAAGGGGTTCGGTGTGAGCCCCCGGATGGATCTTGAAGAGGACCGGGTGGAGGTGCTCTCGGGTCTTCGCTTCGGCAAGACCCTGGGGAGCCCTCTGGTTTTTTGGGTTCAGAACAGTGAGTACGAGAAGTGGCGACCTCTGATGGACCCGGTGGGAAAAAAGCCTGAAGGGTATGAACCGGTTACCGTTCCACGGCCGGGGCATGCTGACCTCGGGGGAATGGTGAAGTACCGTTTCGATGATATCCGCAACGTCATCGAGCGGGCAAGCGCGCGAGAAACGGTTGGTCGATGCATTGCCGGGGCAGTGGCCAAGCTCTTCCTCCGGCACTTTGGCGTCCGTGTGGGAGGATTTGTGGAGAGCATTGGAGGTGTCCGGGTCGAGGTGGAAGGCCACCCCTTTGAGGAGATGCTGGAGCGAGCCCTCCTTTCCCCTCTTGCGGCACCGGGGAAAGAAGAGGAAATGAAAAGGCGTATCGCCGAGGCCGTGGACAGTGGCGATACCCTGGGAGGGACCTTCATCGTTGTGGCCCTCCACGTGGTTCCGGGTCTTGGAAGCTACGTCGAACTCGAGAGGCGTCTTGATAGCCGTCTGGCCTTTTACCTCATGGGGATTCCCGGCGTCAAGGGCGTGGAGATCGGCGCAGGGTTTTTGGGGGCGACGCTTCCGGGAAGCCGCTTCCACGATGAAATCTGGTACGACCGTGGTCGCACTCCCTTTCCCTTCTACCGCAAAACCAACCGCAGTGGAGGTGTCGAGGGAGGGGTGTCCACCGGGGAGGCTATCTGGGTCCGGTGCGCCATGAAGCCCATTCCTACCCTGAGGCGGGGGTTGCACTCGGTGGATGTGGTGTCAAAGGAAGACGTCGTTGCCCGATACGAGCGGTCCGATGTCTGCGCTGTGCCCCGTGCCCTTGTGGTTGGGGAGGCCATGCTCTCCTGGGTCCTGGCCTGTGCTTATGCAGAGAAGTTTGGAGGAGATACCCTCGAAGAAGCGGTGGAACGCTTCCACGAGTACTGTACGTACCTTGAAAGCCTCTGAGGGTAGGAAGGGTGGCAGGGCATGAGAATACCCCTGAGTCGACCAATGATTGGCGAAGAGGAAAAAAAAGCCGTTCTTGAGGTGCTTGAGTCTGGGCAGCTGGCCCAGGGAGAGCAGGTGGCGTCCTTTGAGCGGGAGTTCGCCGAGTACATAGGAACGAAAGAGGCTGTGGCCACAAGCAGTGGAACGGCGGCGCTTTTTGTGGCCCTCAAGGCCCTGGGGGTGCAACCGGGGGATAAGGTGGTCACAACGCCCTTCACCTTCGTGGCTACGGCAAGTGCCATCCTTCACTGTGGGGGCATTCCGGTGTTCTGTGATGTGGACCGGCAAACCTGTAACCTCGACCCTGAAAGGCTCAAGGCAACGCTTGAGCGGGAATCCGGGGTGAAGGGCGTGGTGGTGGTACACTTGTACGGGACCCCTTGCGCCCTTGAGGAGATCCTCGACATCACAAGATCCCGCGGTCTTTTCCTCCTTGAGGACTGTGCCCAGGCCCATGGGGCAATGTACCGGGGCAGAAAGGTGGGGAGTTTCGGGGATGCAGGGGTTTTCAGCTTCTACCCCACGAAGAACATGACGACCGGAGAGGGGGGTATGGTGACGACCAACGACTCGGAGCTCGCCAAGCGATGCCGGATGCTCGTGAACCATGGGAGCCGCAGGCGTTACTACCATGAAATCCTGGGGTACAATTTCCGGATGACGGACATCGCCGCGGCCATCGGGAGGGTACAGCTTCGACGACTCGAGGAAGGGAATGCCCGGAGGAGGGCCCATGCTTCGTTCTATTTCCGGGAACTTTCGGGCATCGAGGGTCTGGAGCTCCCCTTCATCCCCCGGGATACTCTTCCTGCATTCCACCAGTACACGGTGAAGGTTCGGGAAAGGCGGGATGAGCTTCTGCAGTTTCTCAGGTCTTGGGGAGTGGGGTGTGAGGTGTACTATCCGGTTCCGCTCCACAGGCAGGCGTTTCTACAGTCTTACGGATACGGGGCTTTTCCGGTTGCCGAAAGTCTCTCCCGTGAGGTATTATCAATACCGGTGCATCCCGGTCTTTCCCCGGGTGACCTTGAAGAAGTCGCCCGGCTTGTTCGGGCGTTTTTTGCGAAATGACCCGATCTTCCCGGTGATGAGGCTTGAAAGTGGTTCGAGTTGGTGTTGTCGGGGTAGGGTACCTTGGCCAGCACCACGCCCGGGTGTACTCGGAGCTCCCCGGGGTGGAACTTGTTGGTGTGGTGGACATCAACCGCGAGCGGGCCCGGGAGGTTGCCCGCCGGTACTCAACGACGCCGTTTTTTGATTACCGGGACCTCTTCGGCAAGGTCGACGCGGTGAGTATCGTTGTGCCCACCGTGCTCCATCGGGACATCGCTGCCCACTTCATTGAGGAGGGCATCAACATCCTCATTGAGAAGCCGGTAACCACAACCCTTGAAGAGGCCAAAGAACTCATGGAAATGGCAGCCCGGAAGAACGTCATCCTCCAGGTGGGCCATATCGAACGCTTTAACTCGGCAGTGATGGAACTCGCCAAGATTGTCGATAACCCCATTTTCATCGAGTGTTGCCGGATGGGTCCTTACGTCAACCGGAATACCGACGTCGGTGTGGTCCTCGATCTTATGATTCACGACATCGACATCGTCATGAGCATCGTGAAGAGCAACGTCGTCAAAATCAGTGCTTCGGGGCGTTCGGTTTTCTCTCGTCAGGAGGATATCGCCAATGCCCAGCTGGTGTTCCAGAACGGTTGTATCGTGAACCTCACGGCAAGCCGGGTCACCAGGAAGAAAATTCGCCGCATGGAGATTACCCAGGTGGATTCCTTCATTTCCATCGATTACCTGGAGCAGGAGCTTGCGGTGTACAAGAAAACCTCTTCCCCGCTGCCCCAGCTCCTTATCGAAAAACCGGTCATGCAGAAGGGAGAGCCTCTCCGGCTTGAGCTTGAGCATTTCATCCGCTGTGTGCGCAACGGCGAGAAACCCCTCGTTGGCCTTGAGGAGGGGAAAAACGCTTTAGAGGTTGCCCTGCGGATTCTTGAAGAGATTCAGAAGAACCAAGGTGGTGGCAATGACAACATATGATGTGGTCATTGTGGGTGCAGGTCCAGCAGGGATTTTTACCGCCCTTGAGCTTGCGGAAAAGAGCAACCTGCGGGTCCTCGTAGTGGACCGGGGGAAGAACATTGAAAAACGGGTCTGTCCTGCCCGGGAGAACAGCAGAATCTGCCAGCGGTGCAACCCCTGTTCTCTGCTCTGTGGCTGGGGTGGAGCAGGGGCTTTCAGCGATGGGAAGCTGACGCTCTCACGCGAAGTTGGTGGGCAGCTTGCCGCCTGTATTGAGGAAGAGGAATTCGTCACGGTCCTCGACCAGGTGGATAAGACGTACCTTCGCTTTGGAGGGACATCCCGCATCTACGGGACCGACAGCGAACGGGTGGAGGAGCTCCGGAAAAGAGCCGAAATGGCGGAGCTCATCCTTGTTCCCTCCCAGGTTCGCCACCTCGGGACGGAACGGTGCCGGGATATCCTGCGGAACATCTTCGATTACCTCAAAGAGCGGGTGGACATCAGGACCGCGACCACAGTGGAAGAGCTTCTCGTTCGGGACCAGAGGGTCTTGGGGGTTCGTCTTGAGACGGGAGAGGTCATCGAGAGCACTTTTGTTGTTGTGGCTCCGGGGAGAGTGGGGGCGGACTGGCTCCGCAAAGAATGCCTTCGCCTTGGCCTTTCGCTCAAGAACAACCCGGTGGACCTGGGGGTGCGGGTGGAGGTTCCGGCCTCCGTCATGGAAGAGTACACGAACGTCATGTACGAGCTGAAACTCGTCTACTACTCCCGGACCTTTGACGATCGGGTGCGGACGTTCTGCATGTGCCCCCATGGCGAAGTGGTGACGGAGTACAACGACGGCATTGTCACGGTGAATGGCCACAGTTACGAGGGAAAGCACACACCGAATACCAATTTCGCCATTCTCGTGAGTACGAATTTCACCGAGCCCTTCCATGAGCCCATCGCCTTTGGGAGGTACGTGGCGCAACTCGCCAATATGGTCAGCGGTGGGGTCATCATCCAGAGGCTCCGGGACCTGCAACTTGGCCGGCGTTCCACCTCCGAGCGTATTGCGAAATCTGTGGTCAAGCCCACGCTTGAAGGAGCAAGCCCGGGAGACCTGAGTTTTGTGCTCCCCTACCGTTTCCTCCAGGATGTTCTGGAAATGCTCACAGCTCTTGACCGTTTCATTCCCGGGATCAACTCCCCCCATACGCTCCTTTACGGGGTAGAGGTGAAATTCTATTCCTCAAGGGTTGAGCTGCGGAGAAACTTAGAAAGCGAGATTCAGAACCTCTTTCTCATCGGGGACGGAGCGGGCATCACCCGGGGTCTTGTGCAGGCCTCAGCATCAGGAGTGGTGGTGGCCCGGGAGATCCTTCGAAGGGTAGGGAAACGATGATGGAGCGCGTACTCATCACCAACGACGATGGGTTTGAGAGCCCTGGAATACGGGCTCTCGTGCGGGCATTCCGAAAAGAAGCGGAGGTCATTCTCGTTGCCCCCCGGGAGGAACGGAGTTGTTCAAGCCACAGCATCACGGCCCGGAACCCCCTGCGGGTGCGGGAGGTTGAGGTGGAGGGGGTACGGGGGTATGCGGTGGATGGTACCCCCGCTGATACGGTCATTCTCGGTCTGAATCTTTTCCCGGACATTGACTTTGTGGTTTCGGGAATTAACCGCGGACCGAACCTTGGCTTTGATGTGTTCTACTCGGGAACAGTGGCGGCTTCACTGGAGGCTGCAATGTCGGGAATTCCAGCACTTGCGGTGTCGCTGGTCCTCAATGGCCACGAGAACTACGACCTTGCGGCAGAGATTGCCGTGGAGGTGTGGAAGACTTTCAGGGATATCCTTCGGGGGGAGCGGAACCTTGTGCTGAACGTCAATGTCCCCGATGTGCCCGATCGGGAGTTCCTGCGGGGTCTTCGCATTACCGAACTCGGGGACCGGTTCTACGTCACCGGGGTGCGGGAGATTGCCCAAAGCAACGGGGAGCGAGTGTTCGTCTTTGAGGAGGTCCAGAGGGACCCCCTCTTTCTCGAGAACTCCGACTTTGAGGCCGTCCGGGAGAACAGGGTCTCCGTGACCCCTCTGCGGCCCAATCTCACCGACTACCTTGTTCGGCGAAGACTCGTGGGGATTCTGGCGAGGTGAGGGTGATGCGGCAATGGGTGCAGGGTCGGCTGGTCCTTCGGGGGAGAGTGCAGGGTGTGGGGTACCGGTACTTTGTGCTCCGGAAAGCGGGGGAGTTTGACGTCACTGGGATGGTGCGGAATCTCCCCACGGGAGAGGTGGAGGTCATCGCTGAGGGAGAAGAGGAGGAGGTCCGTCGTTTCTTTGAGGAGGTCAAAAAAGGGCCTGCGTCGGCTCATGTGACCTCTTTCACTGAAGAGTGGTTGCCTTTTAGCGGCCTGTACCACGATTTCCGGGTAGGGTACTGAGATGCACGACGATGGAGCCCGGGAACGCCGGAAGAAAATGGTGGAACACCAGCTCATTGCTCGGGGCATCGCCGACCAGCGAGTGCTTGGGGCTTTTTTAAAGGTTCCCCGCCATCTCTTCGTCCCGGAGGAGTATGAGGAGCTGGCGTATCAGGATTCCCCGCTCCCTATTGGGAGCGGACAAACCATTTCACAGCCCTATATCGTTGCGCTCATGCTGGAGCTTTTGGAACTTTCGCCTGAAGACCGGGTGCTTGAGATTGGCACGGGTTCGGGGTACCAGACGGCGCTTCTGGCAGAAATCGTTCGCGAGGTCTACAGCGTAGAGCGCATCCCAAGGCTTTTCTTTGAGGCCAGAGAACGACTGCACCGCCTTGGGTACACAAACGCATACCTTTTCCTCGGTGACGGGAGCAAGGGCCTGCCAGAGTTTGCCCCCTACGACAAGATTATCGTGAGTGCCTGCGCGAAACACATTTACGAGGCGTGGGTTGAGGAGCTCCGGGAGGGAGGAATCATGGTCCTGCCCTTAGAGGATGCCCATGGCCAGAGTCTCGTCCGGGCCTGGAAGAGAAAAGGAAAGCTCAGGCTCGAGCACCACGGCGGCTGTATTTTTGTCCCTCTCGTTGAGGAGGATGCCCACGGGGAGCAAGAAGACCTGTGAGGAGGTAGACGCCGGAGGCCACCCCAAGGACTGAAGGGGCTGTCCATCCACCGAAAATCCTCACTCCCGCAAGCTGCAGGAGGGCAAGCACGGCTCCAAGGACCATGCTGAGGAGAGCGGCTCTGTCACTTTTTTGCCTGCTGAAGAACGTTCCGACGATGGTTGGCACCACGCTGAGGAGTCCGAGGGAGGAAGTGACCGAGAGCAGGGCGATGAGGTTGAATCGCCCCAGGGCGAAGAAGAAGACGGCAAGGCAGAGCAGGGGGATGAAAAGGAACTGGGCGAAAAGGAGCCGTTTGTGCTCAGAGATACCCTTTGGGAGGACGTCCTGGAGAAAGAGCGAGGAAAGGGTAAGGATGATGGAATCGGCGGTAGAAACGGCGGCAGAGATAATCCCCACCACCACGAAAAGGGCAATCCAGGAAGGGATGGGGAATTCGAGAAGCAGGGTGGGTGTGGCAAGGTCGGGGTTTTTCAGGCCTGGCAGAAGCACCAGGGCTCCAAACCCTAAGGTGACGGTGATGAGGGTGTACACAAAACCGTACCCCAGAAACCCTGTGATGGTTTTGCGCATTTCTCTGAGGTTTGCTGGCACAAGAAGCCGCTGGAAAACCTGGGGATTGGAGATACTGAAGAAGAACCAGGGGAGGGAGAGGTTGAGGAAGGTTCGAAAGGTGAAAAAGCCGTTTCCCGGAACACTCAACCACTGGGGATGGGTGGTCTCGACCGTGTGGAAGAAAGCGGAGAATCCCCCAAGAAGGCGCATGACCACAAAGGAGACTAAGGCAACAGAGCTTGCCATCATGATGCCTGCCTGGAGTGCATCGGTTGCCGCCACAGAGCGAAGTCCGGCAATTGTTGTCCAGAGGATGATGAAGCACAGGGCAAGGAGCAGCCCCACAGGGTACCCGATTGTCCCCCGGGAGAGCACCTCAAGGAGGTACCCGATTCCTGTGAGCTGCACGGAGGTATAGGGGATGAGGAAACCCGAAACGATAAGAGCATACACGGTTCCCACCAGGGGATTCCGGTACTCGAGACTCAGGACCTCTCCAGGGCTCACGCATCCGTGACGTTTGCCGGCTTCCCAGAACTTCGGTCCCACAAGGACTGCCCAGAAAAGCCCCGAGAGGTAGATGAGCTCAAAGCCTAAAGCACCTACCCCTCCGCGGTAGGTAAGGCCCACAAGCCCAAGCATCATGAAGGCGCTGTAAGTGGTGGCACCATAGGAGAGGGCGGCAATGAGCCAGTGGAGCTTTCGTCCCGCCAGGAAGTACTCGATGAGGCTCAGGCGGGCTCCTCTCCGGACCGCCAGGGCGAAAGCGCTTCCCCATCCGGCGTAGAGCGCGATGGCAAGCCAGAGATACCGCTCACTCATGCCAAGACCTCATCATGCGGAGGAGAAGGAGAATGGCCAGAACTGCAAAGGCGCTCCAGAAGAGGAAGCTCCCACTGAAGCGCTGCACCCGGGAGAGGACGGTGAAGGGAAGAAGGTACGCTAAAACCACAAGGGAAAGAAAAGCAAGGAGCACTCTCCTCCCTCCCCGCTTTTTGCTACAATGTAGCAGAAAGTAGGACGGGAGTAAAGGGGGAAGAGGGATGTCCAGAGCTTTTCTCGTCATCGATATGCTCAACGACTTCGTGCATCCCGATGGGGTACTCTTTGTGGGGCATCAGGTGCAGGGGGTCATCGCCACCATCGGAGAACTCCTTGAAGAACGGAGAAAGCAGAAAGACCTCATCATTTATGTGTGCGATGCCCATCGCAGGGATGACGCCGAATTCCGGCTCTTTCCGCCGCACTGTGTGGAAGGGACCTGGGGGGCACAGGTGGTTGCGGACCTTGCGCCCCAGGAAGGGGATTTCGTTCTTCCAAAAACGAAGTTCAGTGCGTTCCTTGGAACACCCCTTGACCTCATTCTCCGGGAAAAGAACGTCACGCACCTTGAGCTTGTGGGAGTGTGCACGAATATCTGCGTGCTGTACACCTGCGCCTTTGCGCGGATGCTCCATTACGAGGTGACGGTTTTCCGGGAGGGGGTGACCTCCTTTGACCTTGGAGCCCATGAGTGGGCGCTCCGGGAGATGGAGAACACCCTGAAGGCGGAGGTTCGCTCATGCGGGAAGTCATCCAGAGCGCAGTGAACGTGAGCACGTCGTCTTCTGCAGTCGTTCAGGAGATGGTGGAGCGTCTTGCTGCTTTTGAAAACCTGAAGGTGGCGGATTATTCCCTGGATCCGGACCACAACCGTTCGGTCGTCACCCTCCTTGGGGCCCAGAAGGCCCTGGAGGCGGCCATTCCCATCTTTTTTGAGGTTGCCGAAAAGTACCTCGATATTCGCCTGCACCGGGGAGAACATCCCCGCATCGGCATTGTGGATGTGATTCCCTTCACGCCCTGGAGGGGTGTCGGGATGGAGGAGTGCAAGGCGCTGGCCTGGCGGGTAGGGGAGGAGATTGCCCGCCGTTTCCGCGTTCCGGTGTATTTCTACGGGGAAGCCGCAAGAAGGCCTGAACACCGGGACCTTTCACAGATTCGCCGGGGAGGGTATGAAGTTCTGCGAGAGGAAATCGCCCGTGTTCCGGAACGCTTCCCCGATGCCGGCCCCTACGAGGTGCACCCCACGCTGGGGGCTACAGCCATAGGAGCTCGGGGACCGCTTGTGGCCTTCAACGTGAATCTCAGAACCCAGGATGTCAGTGTGGCCCGAAAAATCGCCGCACGGGTTCGGGGAGGGTTGCAGGCGGTGAAGGCCATTGGGGTTGAGCTTAAAACCCGGGGAATGGTTCAGGTTTCTATGAACGTCCTGGACTTCCGGCGGAACTCGCTCCTTGAGGTTTTCAGGCTTGTGGCCCTTGAAGCTCGCCGATATGGCGTGGACGTGGCGGGATCAGAAATCATCGGTCTTGTCCCCCTCGAGGCTCTGGTAGATCTTGCGCAGGTTGTCCTTGGCATTCCCGATTTGCGGGTGAGTCAGGTGGTGGAGCACCATCTGGCGGACGGTTTTTGACTTTTTTTGACTAACCCCCTTGACAGTTTGACCTTACTTGATTATAATGGGAGCCGGACTCGAGAACGCTCGAAGACAGCGAAAGGAGGGATGACCTATGGTGAGAAGAAGCGTTCCTGCCCGTCGCGAAGAGCGGCGAGTGAGCCCAATTCGGAGGCTCTGGGATCTCTTTGATCTCCGCAGTGACCTTGACGAAATCTTCGACGAACTCCTGGAGGCACCATTCTTCAGCGCACCGTCTTGGTTTGGCAACTTCCCTGCTGTAGACGTTGCTGAAACCGAGAACGACGTCATCGTCAAGGCAGAAATCCCGGGAATTGACCCCAAGAACCTTGAAGTGCACGTCACCGAAGACTCCCTGGACATCAAAGGTGAAGTGAAGGACGAGTGGGAGGAACGGGACGTTGGATACTGCCGCAGAGAACGTTACTGTGGTGCCTTTGAACGCACCATCGCTCTTCCAGCAAAGGTGAAGCAGGACGAGGTGAAGGCGCAGTACAAGGACGGCATCCTCACCATTACGCTCCCCAAAGTCGAACCGAGCAAACCCAAGGCCAGGAAGGTCGAAATCGAGGTGGCATAGCATTCCAGAAAAAGCCCCGGAGAGGATCCCCTCTCCGGGGCTTTTCTTTTCCCCCCAAAATGTGTACAATGTAAAAGAGGTGTCGGGGCGTGGCGCAGCCTGGTAAGCGCACACGGTTCGGGACCGTGGTGTCGGCCGTTCAAATCGGCTCGCCCCGACCAGTTTCCGGGTGATAGGATGATCTACTATCTCTGTAAGTACCTCGCCCTTTTTCTTCTCAAGCTCTTCTCCTCCTTTCGGGCAAGTGGCAGAGAACATATCCCCCGGTATGGTCCCTGTTTCCTGGTTTCGAACCATTCGAGTTACCTTGACCCCGTGGTCCTCGGATGCGCTTCACCCCGGCGTGTGTACTTTGTGGCCAAGGAGGAGCTCTTCCGGAACCCACTTGCCGCGTTTTTCCTGAGGCAGCTCGGGGCCTTCCCCCTGCGAAGAGGCGAGGTGGACAAAGAGGCGGTGCAGACGATTTTCCGGCTCCTCCGGGAGGGGAAGGTGGTCTGTTTTTTCCCCGAGGGAACCCGGAATGAAGGAACGCTTTTGCCCTTTCGCAAGGGTGCCCTGAAGCTCTTGCTCCGGGGGAATGCCCCAATTGTGGTGGCAAGCATCCGGGGAACGTACGAGAGCTTTTCCCGGCACCGGAAGTTCCCCCGTCCCTTTCCCATCCGGGTGGTGTTTTCCCCGCCCTTTTCTCCGGAAGGCCTGACTCCTGAGACCCTCGAGGACGAAATACGCAAACGTATGGAGGTTGCCTTTCATGGTTCGTAGAATGCTCCCCATCATCCTCTTTGGCTTTTTTTTGACCTCTTCGGCGCTTGCTCTGGTTTTCAGGATTGATGCGGTTTTCGAGGAAGTGGGAGGAGAGATACCCCTTCTGGACTACCCGGTGGGCATTGCTGTGGACGACGCAGGGGGAAGGGTATTCGTGAGCGACTGGGGGAATAACAGGGTTCTGGTGCTTGATAAAGCGGGGAAGCTTCTCCGGGAAATCAGGGACCTGAAGAGTCCTGCAGGGCTTGCCCTTGACAGAGAGCGGGGGAGGCTCTTTGTGGTGGAGCAGAAGGGGAACCGGGTAACTGTCTTCGACCTTGAGACGCTCAGTCCCCGGGGGAGCCTGAAGACCAGAAAGACTCCCCTAAGTGAGCCCCGGGGGATCTGGGTAGCGCAGGACGGTACGGTTTATGTTGCGGATACAGGACGGTCGCGCATCGTGGCCTTTGGGGTTCAGGGAGAGGAACTCTTTGCCTTTGGCCGGGAAGGTATGGGGGACAACGAGTTCTACCAGCCCAGAGGAGTGGCCTATGACCCAAAGGAGCGCATCTGGGTGGTGGATACCCTCCATCACTGCGTGAAGGTTTTCGACGGAAAGGGAAACTACCTCTTTCGTTTCGGTGAGGGTCTCAATCAGCCCCGCTACGTTGGCTTCTTTGGCGATCTTGCCTTTCTCTCCGATTACCGGAACCACCGGATTCTCGTCTATGACCTCCAGGGGGTGCTCCAGGGTGCTATTGGTGAAGAGGAGAAACTCTTCTCCTTTCCCGAGGGGCTCTGGATTGATGGTGAGGGGAAGCTCTGGGTGGCCGATGCTGGGAACAACCGGATTGTTCGAATTGACCTGGGGTACCTTGCCCATCCTGAGGAGTACCTGAAAACCCTCCTTGCGGAGGGGAAGGACGAGGAGTTCTTTGAGGTCCTGGGTCGCCTGTCTCCTGAGGTCTGCAGGCGACCCGAGATTGGTCGTTTGCTCTTTGAGGCGTACAGGCGCCGGGGAGACCTTGAGGCACTCATTGCCCAGGCGGAAGAGCTTTTTCTCTCCGATGAAGAGGAGCGCTCCCGGTGGAAGAGGACGCTTGGTGAGCTCTACGCCGAACGGGGACGTATCCTCGCCGGGCAGGGCTCTTTTGAGGAAGCGAAGGGCTTCCTGCTCCGGTCCTTCCGGTACGGTCGACTGGCTTCGCTTTTCTCCTACCTCTGGCTTGCTTTCCTGAGTGCAGGAGGAGAGTACCTTGGCATCCTCCTGCTCTTTGTGCTTTTGGGGGTGTTACTCTTTGTCTACCTGCGGCTTCGAGCCGAGCGGGAGAGGAGGTGGCGCCGGTGGTGAGGAAAGAGGCGGTGGCAGGGTACTTCTATCCGGGAAAAGCCGAGGAGCTGCGGCTTCTTTTTGAGGAACTCTCCGCCTCTGCGTCGCGGGTTTTTCCGGAAGATCTCTCCGGGCTTCAGGATGCCAGTGGTGTGGTGAGCCCTCACGCCGGGTATATCTACTCGGGGGTGGCCGCCTGCGTTGCCCATCGCTTTCTCGCCCTTCTCCCCCCTGCACGGACGATTGTGCTCCTTGGTCCAAATCACCGGGGGGTGGGGAAACGGGTGGCCATAAGCAACGCTGAGTACTGGCAGACCCCTCTGGGGCGGGTACCTGTGGACAGGGAGTCGGTGGAGTTCCTTCTCTCGTACTCTTCGATGTTCGCCCTGGATGAACTGGCGCATCAGTTTGAGCACTCTCTTGAGGTTCAGGTCCCCTTCCTCCAACACTTCCTGCCTTACGAATTCCAGATTCTCCCCATTGCCCTGCTTTCCCAGGACAGGGCAACGTCTGAAGCCTTGGGGGAGGCCCTTTTTGCCCTTTCGGAGAAGAAGCGGATTCTCGTTGTGGCAAGCAGCGACTTCTCCCACTACGAGCCGGAAGCGGTGGCCCGGACCAAAGACATAAAGGTCATTGATCGCATCTGCGCCCTGGATGTTGAGGGATTCTACCGGGTACTCCGGGAGAGAGACGTGAGCGTCTGTGGACCTGGAGGAATCGCTGCGCTCCTTGTGTACCACAAAAAGCGGGGAGGGAAAAGGGGCGAACTCCTCTTCTATACCCACAGCGGTGAGGTGACGGGTGAACGGCACCAAGTGGTTGGGTACGCGGCGGTCGCCTTTCCCCTGCCGTGAAAAATATTTTTCCTCTCCCCTTGACAGGGGGTGTAGGGGGTGGTACTCTAAGCACAACGCTTGCGCAAGCGTCAAGTTCAGATTGAGGAGGCTCAATTCAATGGCAACAGGAAAAGTCAAGTGGTTCAGCACCACCAAGGGGTACGGGTTCATCTCTTCCGACCAGGGTGGTGACGTGTTTGTGCACTACACGGCAATCGAAGGAAACGGCTTCAAGACCCTCGAAGAGGGTCAGGCAGTGGAGTTCGATATCCAGCAGGGGGCAAAAGGCCCTCAGGCTGTTCGCGTGCGAAGAATATAGCACTCTTCCGGAAAAGCCAGAAAGCCCACCACTGGTGTGGTGGGCTTTTTCTTTTTCTGCCCCCATGCTATAATTATTCCCACGCGCTGAAAGGAAGGTGGAGGAGATGAAAAAAGGCATTCACCCCGAGTACGCCGAGACCCGGGTCATCTGTGCCTGCGGGAACACGTTCGTGACAAGGTCGACGAAGTTCCCCGAAATTCGGGTGGAAATCTGCGCCAAGTGCCATCCCTTCTTCACTGGTCAGCAGAAACTGGTGGACACGACCGGAAGGGTGGAGAAGTTCCGCAGTAAATACGGGGATAACTACTGACCCCGGTCCCGCGAATCCCATGCGGGTGACCCTTCTTACCCACACCCCTGACCCTGAGAGAGCTATCGCCCTGGCTGCGAGGGTCTGTTACAGCAAGGAGCCTCCTCAGGATATTGCCCCTGAAAAGGCCAGGAAGCTCATCCGGGAACTCTTTGCCCGGGGGCATGAGTCGGTGCTGGAACACGCTTTCTTCTCTTTTCTCCTCGAGGGCATCTCCCGGGTGACCTCTCACCAGCTCGTCCGGCACCGTCTGGCGTCTTACGCTCAGCAGAGCCAGCGGTATGTGGACCTCGGGGAGGCGAGCTTTGTCTGTCCGCCCTCGATTGCCGAACACCCCCGTGCTAAAATAGTATTCGATGAGGTCATGGCCCATGCCCTGGAGGCGTATGAGGAGCTCTGCCGCCTTGGGGTGGCAAAGGAGGATGCCCGGTACGTTTTTCCCCAGGCCGTGGCGACCAATATCGTCGTTTCCCTGAACGCCCGGGAACTCCTGCACATTGCCCGGGTACGTCTGTGTCGCCGGGCACAGTGGGAGGTTCGGGAAGTGGTGTTGAGGATGATTGCGGAGGTGGGGAAGGTTGCGCCGGTCCTTGCAGAAATCGCCGGCCCTCCCTGCAAGTTTGGTCCCTGCCCGGAGGGGGAGAAGGGTTGCGGAAGACCATGGGGGATTCCGTGAAAAGAGAAGGATTCTGTGACATCGGAGGGCAAGCGCTGATTGAGGGAGTGATGATGCGAAGTCCCCACCGCCTGGCGATGGCGGTGCGCCGGCCCGATGGGAGCATTGTTCTCGAGGTGCGGGAGGAGGTTCCCCTTTCGCGCCGGAGCCCCTTTTTTGCCCTTCCGGTGATTCGGGGAATAGTGGGTCTTGTCGATTCGCTGGTGGTGGGCCTTCGGGCGCTCTCCTATTCTGCCCAGGTGGCCCTTGACGAGGAGCATCGCCTCACCGGTTTCGACATAGGGCTGGCCCTGCTCCTTGCCCTGGGTCTTTTTGTGGGGCTTTTTGTTGCCCTTCCCACGTTTTTGACCTCACTCCTTGACCGTTTCCTGCGTTCCACCGTGGTGTACAACCTCATGGAGGGGGCAATCCGGATTGGCGTTTTTCTCCTGTACCTTCTTGTGATTTCGAATCTCCGGGATATCCGGAGGGTCTTTGAGTACCACGGTGCAGAGCACAAGGCTATTTTTACCTTCGAGGAAGGAGAGGAACTCACGCCTGAAAATGCGGCGAAGTTCGCCACCCGTCATCCCCGCTGCGGGACAAGCTGGCTGCTCCTTGTCATGGTGGTGAGTGTCCTCATTTTCTCCTGCCTCGGAAGACCAGGGGTTTTTGTCCGGATTCTGAGCCGGGTTCTCGTGGTGCCTCTCGTGGCAGGGCTGGCCTATGAGGCGGTGAAGCTACTCTCACGCCATCGCCAGAGCCTCGTTGCCCGTCTTGTGAGCCTTCCTGGTCTCTGGCTCCAGTACCTCACAACCCGCGAACCGGATAGAGACCAGCTTGAGGTGGCCTTTGCGGCGCTGCGGGGGAGTCTCGGGGAGGAGTACACACCATGTGGCGAGAAAAGGTGAAAGCTATCGTCGAGCAGTACCGGGAACTCACCGAGAAAATGGCCCATCCTGAGGTGGTGCAGGATCTGGCCCGCTACCGCAGTTACGCCCAGACCATTGCAGAAATCGAACCCATTGTGGAGAAATATGAGGAATACGAGCGGGTGGAGCGGGAACTCGAGGAGGACCGGCTTTTACTCCGGAGCGAACACGATCCGGAACTCCGGGAACTGCTTGAGGAAGAGATTGCCCGGCTTAAGGAACGCCACGAACAGCTTGAAGAAGAACTCAAAGTCATGCTCCTTCCCAGGGACCCCCGGGACGACAAGGACACGCTGGTGGAGATTCGGGCTGGTGCGGGAGGGGAGGAGGCGGCGCTCTTTGTGGCCGACCTTTTCCGAATGTACACTCGCTTTGCCGAACGCCACGGTTTCAGAGTTGAGGTCATGGATGCAAGCCCCACAGAGCTTGGGGGGTTCAAGGAAATTATCTTTGCCGTGGAAGGGAAGGGTGCGTACAGCAAGTTCAAGTTTGAAAGTGGTGTGCACCGGGTGCAGCGGGTGCCCATCACTGAAGCCAGCGGTCGTATCCATACCTCCACGGCAACAGTGGCGGTGCTTCCTGAAGCCGACGAGGTTGAGGTGGTCATTCGGCCGGAGGATATTCGGGTGGAAATATTCCGGGCGTCTGGGCCTGGCGGGCAGCACGTGAACACGACCGATTCCGCCGTTCGGATTACCCATCTTCCCACGGGGATTGTGGTCACCTGCCAGGATGAACGGTCGCAGCACAAAAACAAAGCGAAAGCCTTGCGGATTCTTCGGGCCCGGCTCCTTGACCTGGAACGAAAAGCCCAGAAAGAGGCCATCGACCGGGAACGGCGGGCGCAGATTGGCACTGGAGAGCGGAGCGAGCGTATCAGAACCTACAATTTTCCTCAAAACCGGGTGACGGACCATCGCATTAACCTTACCCTGTATCGCCTGGAGTCCATTCTCGATGGGGACCTTGATGAAATCGTTGAGGCCCTTGCTGCCGAGGAACGGGCCAGGCTCTTAGAGAAGGTTGGATAGGGTGACGGTCAGAGAGCTCTTCCGGAAAACGGTGAGAACGTTGCGCGAGCGGGATATTCCCTCCCCGACGCGGGAAGCCCGTCTTCTTCTGGGGAAGCTCCTTGCGACCTCACCGGCTCGGCTTTACCTTTTCTGGGACCAGAGGGTTACCGAAGAGGATGAGCGGATGTTGCAGGCTCTGGTTGCAGAACGCCTTCTGGGTGTGCCCCTCCAGTACGTCCTTGGAGAATGGGAGTTTTTCTCTCTGCCTTTCCGCTTGAGGCGAGGGGTCTTCATCCCCCGGGTGGATACCGAAGCCTGGGTGGAAGAGGCGGTAATCCTCCTCCACCTCCTCTCGGGGAAAAGGAAGCAACTTGTGGGATGTGACCTGTGCTGCGGAAGCGGTGTCATCGGGCTTTCCTGTGCCTTCTTCGTGCCTGGCCTGGTCCTTTACGGGGTGGATATCTCGGAAGATGCGGTGGCTTTAGCCCTTGAAAATGCTCGTCTTCTTGGTCTTGAGGAACGGGTGACGTTCCTCGTGGGGGACCTTTTCAGCCCCTTTGCATCGTGGTCTTTGGCCTTTGACGTCATCCTCTCCAATCCTCCTTACGTTCCCGTGGCGCTCTGGGAGAAGCTTGAGGAGGGCATTCGCCTGTATGAGCCCCGAGAGGCACTGTGTGGGGGAGAGGATGGACTTGAGGTGATACGGAGAATCCTCCGTGAGGCCCCCCGTTTCCTCCGGGAGGGGGGATTCCTCTTCATCGAGCACGACCCCTCACAGAAAGAAGCGGTGGCGGAGCTTGGAGAAAGAAGTGGCCTGACGTACGTTCGGGCTCTTCGGGACTACACCGGGAATATCCGGGCAAGCGTGCTGCAGCTTGGGAGGGAGAAGGAGTGCGAATTCTCATCGGATGCGACCACGCCGGCTTTCATCTAAAGGAGGACCTTAAGGCGTACATCCAGTCCCTGGGACATGAGGTTGAGGATTACGGTGTGCACGAAGAAAAAGCCTACGATTACCCCGATGTGGCCTTCAGAGTGGCGGAGGACGTCGCCCGGGGAAAAGGCGACCGGGGGATTCTCATCTGCGGAACCGGGGTGGGGATGTCTATCGCCGCGAACAAGGTTCGGGGCATCCGGGCGGCTCTGTGTCATGACGTCTTCTCTGCCCGGGCTTCCCGGGAACATAACGACGCCAACATCCTCACCATGGGAGAACGGGTGATCGGGAAGGGTCTTGCCCGGGAGATTGTCCGGGTGTGGCTTCAGAGTGAATTCCAGGGGGATCGACATGCCCGAAGAGTGGCTAAAATCCGTGCCTACGAAGAGCGAAAGGCCGAGACCTGACTGGGATGAGTACTTCATGGCCATTGCCCACCTTGTGGCCACGCGTTCAACCTGCATTCGCCGCCAGGTTGGTGCCGTACTCGTAAAGGAGAAGCGGATTCTCGCCACTGGCTATAATGGTGCGCCAAGTGGTGTGGCCCACTGTACGGAGGCCACCTGCCTCCGGAATCTGCAGAATGTCCCCCCCGGGCAGATGCACGAACTCTGCCGGGGCCTCCATGCAGAACAAAATGTGATTATTCAGGCTGCCCTCTACGGGGTGAGCACCAGAGGCTCGACGCTCTACTGTACCCACAAACCCTGTATCCTCTGCGTGAAGATGCTCATCAACGCCGGAATCGTCCGGATTGTCTACGAGAATCCTTATCCGGACCCTCTGGCCGATGCGCTTTTGGAAGAGGCGGGGGTTGAACTTCTGACGTTTTCGGGAGGACAAAGCGGTGATTCGTGAGGCGCTCTTTTTCCCGTTCCTGGCATTTCTCTGTGCCCTGGGGTTGACGCCCCTGGTCATCAGGTGGAGTGAACGCCGGGGGTGTCTGGATTTACCCGATGGGGAGCGCAAAATCCACGATCGGCCCGTGTCTCGCCTTGGGGGAATAGCGGTTTTCGGAGCCTTTTTCATCGCCCTTTTGCTCCTTGCCCTCTCTTTTCCCCTCGCGCTTTCACCCCTTTTTATCCTGGGGATTGGGGTCATTTTCGCCACGGGGCTTCTTGATGACTTCTGCTCTCTCCCTCCCTGGGGGAAATTTGCCGGCCAGTGTCTGGGGGCGGTGCTTTTGCTTTCTGGGGGTGTGGTCATCCGTTTTTTCACGCTCCCCTGGAACCACGTGGTGTACCTGGGCTGGCTCGGGTATCCTCTTACCATGCTCTGGATTGTGGGGGTATCCAATGCCCTCAACCTCATCGATGGGCTTGACGGGCTGTCAGGAGGGGTGGGCGCCATTGCGGCCTTCACCCTGGGGGTTATAGCCTGGCAGGAGGGTCGTGTGGAGCCGGCGTTGCTGTCGCTTCTTCTTGTGGGGTCAATCCTTGGCTTTCTCCTGTACAACTTCCCCCCTGCCAGGGTTTTCCTCGGCGATGGCGGAGCACTGTTCCTTGGAGGGATGCTTGCGGTTATTTCGGTTCAGGGAGCTTTAAAAAGCGCTGCGGCCTTCACCCTGGCGCTCCCGAGTCTCATCCTTGGTGTCCCGATTTTCGACACGCTTTTCGCCATTGTGCGCCGCAAAAGGAACCGCCTCCCCATCGCTTCCCCTGACCGGGGGCATCTCCACCACCGTCTCCTTGAGCGGGGGTATTCAAAGCGGGAGACGCTCGTCATCTTCTACGGCCTCAGCGCGCTCTGCGGGGCAGTGGCCATTTTCATGAACACTTTTCTCGCCAACAGCACCTATTCGCTTTTGCTCTTTTTCCTCTTTGTCCTCTTTTTCTTAAGCCTTGGAAAAAACCTCCGGGTGACTGAACTGCCAAAGGAGAAGAAGTCCGTTGCCAGGGATTAGCGTTGCTTTTGTTCTTGGAACAAGGCCAGAAGTCGTGAAACTCGCCCCCGTTGTGCTTGCCCTGCAAAAACGTCGGGAATTCCTTCCCTGGATCGTCCACACCGGTCAGCACCGGGAAATGGCGGAGACCTTCTTCTCCGTTTTCGGTCTCTCTCCCCGGTACGATTTGCAGGTCATGGTCAAGCAGCAGTCCCTCTTCTACCTCACTTCCCGGATTCTCGAGGGTCTTGAGAGGGTCTTTCGTTCGGATCGCCCGGATCTCGTCGTCGTTCAGGGGGACACCACGTCAGCGTTCTGCGGTGCCCTGGCGTCTTTCTATCTTCGGATTCCCTGTGCCCATGTTGAGGCAGGGCTCCGGACCTTTGCAAAGTACAGTCCTTTCCCTGAAGAGATGAACCGTGTCCTCATTGGACGTCTTGCGGACCTCCATTTTGCCCCCACCCCCCGGTCCCGGGAGAACCTCCTCCGGGAAGGCATTCCGGATGACAGCATCTTCGTCACGGGGAATACGGTTGTGGATGCCCTCTTTGCCATCCTTGGAAGGCACACCACCTTTGAGCATCCGGTCCTGGCCCAGGAGGTGCAGGATGGTGTGACCATCACGGTCACGGCGCATCGGAGGGAAAACTGGGGAAAGGGAATTGCCGAAGTTGCCCTGGCCGTCAGGGATCTCGTGGTTTTGCGGGAAGATGTGCGGGTCTTTTTCCCCCTCCATCCCAACCCCCTGGTGAGGGAAGTGGTGGAGAGGGAGCTCGCTTCAATCCCCCGGGTGTTTCTCCTCGATGCCCTCCCGTATCCGGACTTTGTGCGGCTGCTTGCCAGAAGCCACGTGGTGGTAAGCGACTCAGGAGGAGTTCAGGAGGAGGCCGCAGCGCTGGGGATTCCGGTTGTGGTGACCCGGGATACCACGGAACGGCCGGAAATCATCGAGTGCGGCCTCGGGGTGCTGGCGGGGTGCCAGAGAGAATCCATCGTCCAGGCGGCGATGGATTTCCTTGAGAAAGGGGTAGCGCAGCGGAAGGCGCGCGTGTTTGGGGACGGCAGGGCTGCAGAACGAATCGTTCAGGTTCTCCTGCGGTTTTTTGGCTTCCCTGGGGTGTATGAGGAATTCACTCCGGGATGATTACCCTCCGGGTGACCGTTTGAGACTTGAGGCGGCACGGAGACGTGCCAGCGACCGCAGGAGTGCTGCCTGGGCCCGGGCAAAATCCACCTCCCCCCTGCGTTCCTTGAGTCGCCTTTCTGCTCTCCTGGCGGCTTCCTGTGCCCGTGCAACGTCGATCTCGTGAGCCTCTTCGGCACTGTGGACAAGGAGGGTGACCTTTTCCTGGGTGACCTCGGCCACTCCCCCACCCAGGGCGAAGAATCTCTCTTCTCCGTCTTCGGTTTTGCAATATAGCACCCCGATGAGGAGTTCAAAGATGGCTGGAGCGTGTCCAGGGAGAACACCTCGTTTGCCGTCGGGGCATTCGAGGATAAGGGAACGGACTCCCTCAACGGTGATGCGCCGTTCCGGCGTGAGGATGTCGAGGGTCATCGTCCTCATGACTTTCTGAGCTCCTTTGCTTTGGCCTCCACCTGGGCGATGGTTCCCGTCATGTAGAAGGCCTGCTCTGGCCAGGTGTCGCACTCACCGTTGACGATCATCTCCACGCCCTTCAGGGTCTCCTCCCGGGGAACGAACTCTCCTGGGATCCCAGTGAAAGCCTCTGCGGTGAAGAAAGGCTGGGTGAGGAAACGCTGGAGCTTTCTTGTGCGGTTCACCACGAGCTTGTCTTCCTCAGAGAGTTCCTCGACACCGAGAATGGCGATGATGTCCTGGAGTTCGAGGTAGTGGGCGATGAGCTTTCGCACCTCCTGTGCCAGGCGATAGTGCCGCTCTCCCACGATGGCCGGATCAAGCGCCCGGGAAGTGGACTGGAGAGGGTCGACCGCTGGATAGAATCCCTGCTCAAAGAGCCGTCGCGAGAGGACCGTGATGGCGTCAAGATGCGCAAAGGTTGTCGCCGGAGCAGGGTCCGTGAGGTCATCGGCAGGAACGTAAATCGCCTGCACCGAGGTGATGGAGCCGTTGACCGTTGAGGCAATCCGTTCCTCAATCATACCGATTTCCTCAAAGAGCGTGGGCTGGTATCCCACGGCCGAAGGAATACGTCCAAGGAGGGCTGAAACCTCTGTCCCTGCCTGAACGTAGCGGAAGATGTTGTCGATGAAAAGGAGAACGTCTTGGGAGAGCACGTCCCGGAAGAATTCCGCCATGGTGAGGGCGGTGAGGGCCACACGGAATCGCGCTCCGGGTGGTTCGTTCATCTGCCCGAAGACCAAAACGGTGTGACTGAGCACTCCGCTTTTCTGCATCCCAAGCCAGAGTTCGTTCCCTTCCCGGACGCGTTCCCCCACGCCAGCGAACACCGAGACTCCCCGGTGAGTTGTGGCCGTGCGGTGGATGAGTTCCATGATAAGGACGGTCTTGCCTACTCCTGCTCCTCCGAAAAGCCCTGTTTTCCCTCCCCGGACATAGGGGCAAAGGAGGTCGATGATTTTGATGCCTGTTTCGAAGATTTCGGTAGAGGCTATTCGCTCGCTGAGAGGTGGAGCAGGGCGATGGATAGGGTGCTTGGTCTGTGTCCGGACCGGTCCTTTCCCATCAATAGGCTCTCCAAGGACGTTGAACATGCGCCCCAGGGTTTCCTTTCCCACTGGAACCTTGATGGGTTCTCCGGTGTCCTGTACGGGCATACCCCGCTGTAGACCGGTGGTATCCTGGATGGCGATGCAGCGAACCCGTCCCTCACCGAGGTGGCTGTGGACCTCAAGGACCAGGGGGTCTCCCCAGTTTCCCTCATTTCTCCTTGGGACGAAAAGGGCGTTATGGATAGCCGGGGTTTCCCGGGGTGGGAAACGAACGTCCACCACCTGACCGATGACCTGTTCGATCACACCCTCACCCATGAATGTCACCTTCCTCGAGCTTGCGAAGTGCCTCGGCAGCCCCTGTGACCTCGTTGAGCTCCTGGGTGATGCTCTCCTGGCGCTTTTTGGCGTAAAGGAGTGAAAGAGCTTCAAGAGTTTCCCGGGCATGGGTGGTGGCAGTGTCCATGAGGAGGAACCGGGTCGCCTGCTCACTCATGAAACTCTCAGCCAGTGCCTGGTAGAGTTTTCCCGCTACATACTCGAAAAGGAGTGTGTGGTAGAGGTGTTCCACATCGCTTAAGAAGAGGTAACGGTCCTCCAGGCTCTTCGGGGAAATGGCAGGGGGCAGAAGCCTCTCCACAACGGGCTTCTGTTCGCTCAGAGAAATGTAGCGCATGAAGCTCACGTAGAGGTGAGTGAAGGCTCTGTGTTCCTTCATCCGGAAAATTCCGTACGCGAGTTCCCGAATATCCCGGTAGTGGGGGACCTGGTGCACCGGAAGGGGATGGGAGGCGATGATGTGAGGTTCAAACTCCCTGAGTGCCCGCTTCCCCTGGCTTCCAAGGACAATGATGCTGAACTCTTCGGGCTTCTGGGTTTTGAGGAAGCTGCGGAGATTCTGGGCAAGGATGTCGCTGAAGGTCCCCACAAGGCCGCGGTCGGGGAAGATCCCCACAAGGAGTGGTTTCGGTGCTTCGGGAAGGGCTTCCTGGGATCCCGCAAGCTCAAGGAGACGGAAGAGTTGTTCTCCAAAGGCTCTCGCCTTTTCCAGGGCACTCTTCCCCATCCGCAGGCGGGCAGCGGAAATGGTCTTCATGGTGTTCGTGATGCGCTGGATTTCCCGAATCAGCGCAATCTGCCGCTTGAGGTGCGAGAGTTTCGCCATTATACCGCCTCCGAGAGGAATCGCTCGTTGAAGTTTGCTACAACCCTGCGCATGTCTTCCTCAAGGTCGTGGGTGAGGTCCTGTTCCTTTTCCAGGCGCTCAAGGAGGTCAGCGTGTTCCTCCCTGAGGTAGGCGACGAAGGCCCTTTCCCACTCCTTGACCCGCTCAAGAGGCACAGGATCGAGGAATCCCTGGGTGGCGGCAAAGACCTCCATGATTTCAATGCTTGGGGGGAGAGGGGCAAAGGAAGCCTGTGTCATGAGGGCGAGGACTCTTTTCCCGTGTTCGAGCTGTTGCCTGGTGAATTCGTCGAGGTCTGCTCCGAAACGGGCGAATTCCTCAAGCTCGAAGTACTGGGCAAGATGAAGACGCAGGCGTCGAGCAACCTTTTTCATGATGCTCGTCTGTGCCTCGCCTCCCACCCGGGAGACCGAAAGGCCAATGTTGATAGCCGGGAGGAATCCCTTGTTGAAGAGTCCAGTTTCGAGGTAAATCTGCCCATCGGTGATGGAAATGATGTTCGTGGGGATGTAGGAGGTGATATCCCCTTCCTGGGTTTCCACGATAGGCAGAGCGGTCATGGAGCCTCCACCCCGGGATTCAGCGAGCTGAGCACCCCGCTCAAGGAGGCTCGAGTGGATGTAGAAGATGTCTCCGGGGTACGATTCTCTCCCCGGAGGACGGCGCAAAAGCAGAGACAACGACCGGTACGCCACAGCGTGCTTGGTAAGGTCGTCATAGACGATGAGCACGTCCTCTCCCCGGTACATGAAGTACTCCCCCATGGCGCACCCGGCGTAAGGGGCGAGGTACACAAGAGCCGGAGGGTCTTCGGAAGACGTGGCAACGATAGTGGTGTACTCCAGAGCCTGGAATTTCCGCAGGGTTTCCACAACCTGGGTGATGTTGGCCAGGCGCTGGCCGATGGCCACGTAGATGCAGATGACCCCCTTCCCTTTCTGGTTGATGATAGTGTCTAAAGCAATGGTGGTCTTTCCGGTTCGCCGATCCCCAATGATGAGTTCTCGTTGCCCTTTTCCCAGGGGGATCATGGCGTCGATGATTTTGATGCCGGAAAAAAGCGGCCGCTGTACCGGAGCACGGTCGATGACCTGCGGTGCGGGAAAGAACACCGGCCGTTTCCCCCGGCACGTGATGGGTCCCCTGTCATCAAGGGGTTCCCCCAGGGGATTGACGACCCGGGAGAGGAGTTCCTCTCCTGCCGGAACCTCGAGCATGGTCCGGGTGCGGAAGACCTGGTCCCCGGCGTGGATAGCAGTGTAGTCCCCAAAGAGGATGCACTGCAAACTCTCCCGCTCAAGCCCCAGCACCTGACCCCGGATAGCCTTCCTGCTCCCAAAAAGGAGCGTCTCTCCAATCATGGCCTTCCGCAGGCCCCGAACACGGGCAACGCCGTCCTGGACCTCGAGGACTTCCCCAATCTCCCCGATTTCCGGTTCAGGACGGTAGGCGGTGACGATGTCTCGTGCTCTTTTGAGAATGTCACCGACCATGGACATGGGGAATCCCCTCTCTGAGGATTCGTTCTTTCAGGCGCTCAAGCTGGGTTTTTACACTGCAGTCGATGAGGATTTCTCCCCAGAGGATGACCACACCCCCAATGAGGGAGGGGTCAATTTCCTCCTCAAGGAGGAAGGGTTCCCGGATGACCCGGCTCAGCTTGGAGTAGAGAATATCTTTCTGTTCGTCTGTCAGAGGGAAAGGAGTAATGACCTTCACTTTCTCTCTATCCCTCATGGGTGCTCTCAAGCTGGGCTTCAAGGCGACTCACGGCTTCCTCGAGCATTTCTTCAATAATCCGGGTTTGAACCTCGGGAGTGATGTGAACCTTGAGAATCCGCTTTGCGACTTCCTCAGAAATATCCACGATGTCTTCCTTGAGTTCCAGAAGGAGCTGTTCAATTTCCCTTTTTGCTCGCCGTTCGTATTCCCTTTGAATTTTCTCGGCTTCCCGGTATGCTTCCTGGATGATGGCCTCTTTGATTCTTTGCGCCTCTTTGTTGGCCTGGTCGAGCATTTCGAGGTATTTCTCCTTCAGGTTTTTGAGTTCCTCCTCGAGGCGGCGTCGCTCCTCTTCGAGGGCCTTCTTTTCCTCCTCGATTTTCTCGAACTCTCTCTGAATCCGGTCCGAACGCTCGTCCAGCGCCTTCACCACAGGTTTAAAGAGGAAGCGGAAGAGGAGAAAAACCAGGGTGAGGAAGTTGATAATCTGAAAAATGATGCTCCGGTCTATGCGGATCATGGAGGGGAACCCCCCTACTTGAAGACGTATCGGAGGAGCGGGTTGGCGAAAAGGAGAATGAAAGAGACGACAAGAACGTAAATGGCCAGGGACTCAAGCATGGCCAGTCCCACAAAGAGCGTCCGGCTGATGGGACCGGCGGCCTCAGGTTGCCTGGCGATGCTCTCCAGAGCCTGCGAACAGGCCTTACCCTGCCCGATGGCGGGGAACATTACCCCCAGGGCGATGGAAAACCCTGCGGTGAAGACGGTGACGCAGAGGAAGAGTATCTCTCCTTGCATATCCCTCGACCTCCTTCGCGTTGACGCCAATTATACTCCTAATGTCCTGAGGATTCAACTGCAGCGCTCAGGTACACCACGGAGAGGACCGTGAAGATGTACGCCTGGATGATTCCGGTGAAAATGCTAAAGAGCATCATTGGGAGAGGAAGGAAAAGCGGAGAGAGGAGGAAGAGGATGGCGATGATGATTTCCTCCCCCATGATGTTGCCAAAAAGTCGAAGGGCTAAAGAAACCGTCCGGGTAATTTCGCTGATAACGTGGAAGGGAGCGAGAATAGGCGAGGGAGAGAGGTAGCTTCGGAAGTAGTTCCTCACGCCTTTTATGGTGATGCCGTAGAAGGGAACGGCGAAGAAGACGACCAGGGCAAGGGCCAGGGTGGTGTTGAAGTCACTCGTGGGGGACTTGAGCCAGGGCACAAGACCGGCTACATCAGAGGTTCCGATGAAGAGCGCCAGGGTCCCCACAAGGGGCAGGAATCTTTTGCCGTTGCCCGGGGACATCTCTTCCACAAGGTGCAGAATGGCCTCAACGAAGAGTTCAAGGACGTTCTGCAGGCGGGTGGGGACAGGGCGCATCCTCCGGGTAAGGAAGAAGGAGAAAAGCACCAGAAACCCCATGACCACCCAGGTTGAAACCACCGTCTTGGTTACCGGTATGCCCAGGAACACAAAGAACACCTGAGGGTTAAAGATTTCTTCCATGGCTTGCCCTCCCAAAGGAAATGCTGGCAAAGAGTATCAGGAAGACGAAATAGCTCAAAAGGAACGAGACCACAAAGGGACAGAGCCGAACACGCACGTAGCGCAGAAAGAGGAAGAACCAGGTTCCCACAATGCCACAGCGAGTGAGAATTCCCCTCCAGGCGGTGTACCGTCTTTTGTGGAGCACCGAATGTACCTCAAGGGCAATGAGTTCAAGGAGTAGCACAGCAAGCGCTACTCCACCCAGGAAGCTAAGAACGGTTCTTCCCATGGTCCTTCTTCTCCATTTCCCTGCTTGCCTTCATGAGGGCCTCATAGAGATTGTAGAATCCGAAAAGTGCCCCGAGGGCAAGCAGCGACAGGGTCCAGGAAAACCCCAGGGGGTGCTTTCGGTCAAGGTACTGCCCCAGAAAAAGCCCCAAAAGCATGGGAGCCACCGTTACCCATGCCAGGTCCCAAACCTCTCCAAGAGCTCTCCACAGATTTCCGTCGTCGAATTTCCCCTTCACGAAGGTATTATACGACGGAAAAAGAAAAAAGAGGTGGTGAAAATGTGGTGGGGATACTTGAAAAAGGTGGCTCCGCCGAGTATATTATATAGACGAGGAGCGGAAATAGCTCAGGGGTAGAGCATCGGCTTCCCAAGCCGAGGGCCGCGGGTTCGAATCCCGTTTTCCGCTCCAGGTATTTTTTTCTCCCCTTTTCCCTCCAGAGGTTCGGGCCTTCAGGGGCATGTCCTGTGAAGGTGTCGCCGTTTGTGGAACCTGCCGGGAGGCTCTCAGGGAAATTGGTTTGCAATTCCCCCCGGATTCCGGTAAAATTATGGTATCGTCGACAAAGAGTGGGGTCTGTCCCACTCTTTGTCATTTATGGTCGCTTTTCCAGGGGGGCTTATGAGTAAAGACATTCTGGCGGTTATCGAACAGATTGAAAAGACAAAGGGTATCCCGCGAGATACCCTGAAACAGGCCATTGAAGCGGCACTGCTTTCTGCGTACCGGAAGAACTTCAGGAGTTCCCACAAGGGAGTCTCCGTGGTTCTTGACCCTCAGTCGGGAGAAATCAAGGTTCTGGCGCGCAAAATGGTGGTGGAGAAGCTGCGGGACTCCACTACAGAGATTCTGAAAGAAGAAGCGGAACGCCTGGGCTTCCGAGCCGATGTAGGAGAGTGGATTGAAATCGAAGTAACCCCCCGGGACTTTGGGCGGATTGCCGCCCAGACGGCCAAGCAGGTTATCGTGCAACGGCTCCGGGAAGCGGAGCGAGACAGAATCTACGAAGAGTTCTCAGAGAAAGAGGGAGAGGTCATCACCGGGGTTGTGGTTCGGCGGGAGGGGAAGAACGTCATTGTGGATCTCGGGAAAACCGAAGGAATCCTCCCCCCTGATGAGCAGGTGAGCACCGAGGAGTACCGTCCCGGGAGCCGGATGAAGTTCTTCATCGTTGAGGTGAAGAAGACCACCAAGGGTCCACGGATTATTCTTTCCCGGACTCATCCGGGGCTGGTGCGACGGCTCCTTGAACTTGAGGTTCCTGAGGTTCATGAAGGATGGGTGGATATCAAAGCCATCACCCGTGAGCCTGGAGTGCGGACAAAGGTCGCGGTGGAGAGTCGCAACGAAAAGATTGACCCCGTGGGTGCCTGCATCGGCAACCGGGGGGTCAGGGTGAAGAACATCACCGATGAGCTCCGGGGGGAGAAAGTGGACATCATCCGCTGGAGCAATGACCCCGAGGTACTCATCAAGGAAGCCCTGAGCCCGGCCCAGGTGCTTGAGGTGAAACTCGACGAGGAAACGAGAACCGCTCAGGTGATCGTCCCTGACGACCAGCTTTCTCTTGCCATTGGAAGGGATGGCCAGAATGTCCGTCTGGCGGCACGGCTCAGCGGCTGGAGGATTGACATCAGGGGGAGCGGGAAAAAAGAGGAAGAACAATGAAGAAGGTTCCCATACGCATGTGCTTGAGTTGCCGGGAGAGGAAAGAAAAGAAATTCCTGGTTCGTGTGGTGCGGACCCTTCAGGGGACGCTTGAGGTTGACCCGACAGGGAAGAGAGCAGGAAGAGGGGCGTACGTGTGCCCGGTTCCGGAGTGCGTGGAGCGCCTGGATCGCAAGAGTCTCTCTTTTGCTTTTCGTATGGAAGTGAGTGAGAAAGAAGCGTTATCTCTCAAAGAGGCTTTGCGGGCGTACCTTGGGGGACAGGCAAAGGAGGTTCGGCATGACAAAGGTCAGAGTGTATAAGGTCGCTGAACGGCTGGGGATGCCAACCCATGAGGTCATGGATATGCTCAGAGAACTCGGAGCGGACATCAAGAACCACATGAGCAGTATCGACGAAGACCTTGTGGAACTTCTGGAAGAGGAAATCGAGTTCCGTCGGAGGAAAGAGGAAGAACTTCGGAAGAAACGGGAGAAAACCGTCGTTCTCGAAAATCCCCCCACCCTGCGGGAACTTGCACGGCTTCTCGGGGAGGAGGAAACCGAGGTCCTGCTCCGTCTTGCCGATCTCAACGTTATCCCCCACGGCAAGAAGCCTCTCCCACCGCTTGTGGTGGAACGCCTGCTCCGGGAGAAAGGTTTCGAGGTGGAGTGGAAGGGAAACCTCCGCGAGGAGGTGCTCAAGAGTCTTGAGGTGGAGAGGCTCCCCCGTCCTCCTGTGGTGACCATCCTCGGCCATGTCGACCACGGGAAAACGACGCTCCTTGACGCCATCCGTCGTTCAAGGGTTGCGGAATCAGAGTACGGTGGCATCACGCAGAAGATTGGCGCCTATCAGGTGGATGTGGGAGGACGGAAGATCACCTTCATCGATACGCCGGGTCATGAAGCCTTCACCACCATGCGGGCTCGAGGGGCACAGGTCACCGATATCGCAGTTCTTGTTGTGGCTGCTGATGATGGCGTCATGCCCCAGACGGTTGAGGCCATCCAGCACGCTAAAGCTGCCGATGTCCCTATTCTTGTGGCCATCAACAAAATCGACAAACCGGGGGCAAATCCCGAGAAGGTGAAGCAGCAACTTGCTGAGCACGGTCTCATTCCTGAGGAATGGGGTGGAGAGACCATCTGCGTGGCCATCTCAGCCCTCCAGCGGAAGGGCATTCAGGACCTCCTGGATATGATTCTCCTCCAGGCAGATCTTCTGGAACTTCGGGCAAGATACGCAGGCCCAGCTGTGGGGGTCATCATCGAATCACGCCTTGACCGGGGGAAGGGGCCAGTGGCCACGGTGATCGTCCAGGAGGGGACGCTCCGGGTTGGAGACTTCTTCGTTGCCGGGACGACCTGGGGGAGGGTGCGTTCGCTCTTTGATGACCTAGGGAAGTCCATTAAGGAAGCTCCTCCTGCCACTCCGGTGGAGGTCGTAGGCTTTGCCGAGCTTCCCCCTGCAGGAACGAAACTCGTTGTGGTTGAAGAGGAGAAAACGGCCACTGTTGTTGCCGAGCGACGGAAGGAGCGAGAACGCGAGCGGGCCCTTCGGGAGGCAGGAAACCGTGTCGTTTCCCTTGAAGAGCTCCTGGCCCCTGAAGAGGGGAAGGTCAAGGAACTGCACCTTGTGCTCAAGGCCGACTACCAGGGGTCTCTCGAGGCCCTGGAACGGGCGATATCCCAGCTTGGGGATGAGCGGGTCAACATCAACGTCGTGTTTCGGGGAGTCGGCAACATCAGTGAAGCCGATGTCATGCTGGCCTCGGCCTCATCAGGAGTGGTGATCGGGTTCAACGTCAAGCTTCCTAATGAGGTGGCCAAGGTCGCCAAGCAGGAGGGAGTGGAAGTACGTCTTTACCGGATTATCTACGATGTGGTGGAGGACATGAAACGGGCCATTCAGGGTCTTGTTGAACCCCGAAAGGTTGAGGAAGTCATCGGCAGAGCCGAGGTCCGGGCACTTTTCAAAGTCCCCCGGGTGGGGATTGTGGCAGGGTGCTATGTCCTTGAGGGGAAGATAGACCGAAACGCCTTCGTGCGGGTTCTGCGCAGGGGAGAGGTGCTCCAGGAAAAGGTCCGCATTGCCTCCCTGAAGCGTTTCAAAGATGACGTTCGGGAAGTAGCCCAGGGGTACGAGTGTGGCATAGCGCTTGAGGGTTTCGAGGGCTTTGCAGAAGGCGATGTTTTCGAAGCGTATGTGGTGAAGGAAGAGCGATGAGGGTTGGAGTGTGCCGTGTGGAGCTCTTCATCAACGGGAGTTCTTCGCTGAAGGACCGAAGGCGTGTGGTGGACTCGGTGAAGCAGCGCCTCCGGAATCGCTTCAACGTGTCGGTGGCCGAGCTCTCTGAGGATTCCCAGTGGCAGAGGGGGAGCCTTGGGATTTCCTGTGTGGCACGGGATGCACAGTCGGTGGAGTCCCTGCTCCACCAGGTGCTCGAGTTCATCGAGAACGACGACCGGGTGGAAGTCACCGACTGGCTTTTTGAAATCTACTGAGGTTACCGCCATGAAAGAACAGAGGCCCCTCCGGGTGGCTGAACTGATCAAGAGAGAGGTATCCCGGATTCTCCTTTCCGAGGTTGAGGACCCGCGTCTTCGAGGGTTCACCATCACCCGGGTTGAGATGTCTCCGGACCTCAAACAGGCCAAAATTTTCGTGGGCTTTCTGGGTGAGGCAGAGGAGGGTGAGAAGTACGAGGCCCTGAAGAGGGCGACGAAGTTCATTCGGGGGGTACTGGCCTCAAGAATTCGCATCAAGTTTATGCCCGAGATCGTCTTCGTGGCCGATCCAACCCTGGAGAAAGCTTTTCAGGTTGTGGAACTCCTGAACCGTCTGGAACAGGAGAACCAATGAGGGACGAAAAGAAGGAAATCTGCCGGATTTTCTCGGAAGCTTTCTACTTTGTGGTCACCTCGCATCAGAACATTGACGGTGATGGTCTGGGGTCGGCTCTTGCTCTCTATTTTCTCCTCTGGCGAATGGGGAAGAGGGCAAGGGTCGTCTACGATGGCCGGGTGCCTTACTTCTACCGTTTCCTGCCTGGATCGGCTCAGGTACTCTCCTTTGAAGCGTTTTCCGCGGAAAAAGAACCTTTTGAAGTCCTGGTGGTTGTGGATTGTTCCAACCCTGCCCGGGTGGGGAGAGTGGAGGGCTTCCTGAAAGAGGCTCGCTACGTGGTGAATATCGACCACCATCCCGACAACGCCTTCTTTGGTCATGCGAACTTCGTCGTTCCCGGGTCTCCCGCTTCGGCACTCCTTGTGTACGAACTGGCCCGGGAGCTCCGTGTTCCCCTTGATGCTGATATCGCCACCGGTATCCTGACCGGTGTCGTAACCGATACCGGAGGGTTCCAGTTCGCCGAGCTCAACCAGAACCTCTTCACCGTTGTTGGGGAACTTGTGGCCTCGGGCGCTTCCCTGAGCACCATCATGCACCATGTGTTCCGTTTCCGGCGCCTTGAGGCGCTGAAGCTTCTGAGCCGGGCGCTCCATCGCCTAACTTTTGACCCTGTCTGTGGGTGTGCGTCGACGCACCTCATGCAGGAGGACTTCAGCGAATGCGGTGCTCAGGAGGAGGACGCCGAGGGTGTCGTGGATTACGGCCTCTACATCCCTGAGGCCAGGGTTTCGGTGTTCTTTAAGGAAATTGCCCCCAACACCTACAAGGTGAGCCTCCGTTCCCGGGACGACTTTGACGTCCTCCCTGTGGCCCACCACTTTGGGGGTGGAGGACACCAGAGAGCAGCGGGTTTCAAAATCACGGGTTCTTTCCCTTCGGTGTACCGGGAGGTTCTGGATGTTTTGCGGACCATGGTCCTGGAGTCTTCGAAATAGGGCAAAGGAGCGACGGTCATGCTGGGCGGGGTGCTGAATCTGTACAAGCCTGCCGGGGTGACTTCCCGGGTTCTTGTGGAGCGGGTAGGACGAATACTGAAGGCCAAAGCGGGTCACACCGGGACCCTTGACCCCTGTGCCCGGGGGGTGATCCTTGTGTGTTTTGGGAAGGCCACGCGTCTTGTGTCCTTCTTCCAGGAGCTCGATAAGGTCTACCGGGCGCGGTTCCGTTTCGGGATTGCCACGGACACCTATGACGTGAAGGGGAAAATCACCGCGGTTTCTTCGGGGAAGCTCAGAGAAGAGGACCTGCTTCGGGTGCTTGGTGATTTCCGGGGAACCTTCGTCCAGGAGGTTCCGCCGTTTTCGGCATGCAAGTATCGCGGACGTCCGCTCTACCAGTATGCTCGCCGGGGGGAACACATCACGCTCAGGCGGGAGGTTACCGTTTACCAACTGGAGCTCCTCTCCTGCCTCGAAGGAGAATTTGGGGAAGCGGAGTTCCTCATCCACTGCTCCGGGGGTACGTACGTGCGAAGCCTTGCCCATGAGCTTGGGCAGCGACTCGGCCTTGGGGCCTATGTGGCTGCCCTTGTCCGGGAGAGAGTGGGTCAGTTCCGGATTGAGGAGAGCATCGACGTCATGCAGAAGGGTATCGGAAGGGATTTCCTCCTTGAGCGGTCGCTTCCGCCAGAAAAAGCCCTGTACTTCCTCGATGCGGTGGAGGTGGGTGAGGAAGAGGCCAGGTGCTTCCTCCACGGGACTCCTTTCCCATCGCCCGTGCCCCTGCAGGCCCCCGGCATGGTGAAGGTGCTCCATGGTGGAACGTTCCTCGGGCTGGCTTTCTGGGATTCATTGAGGCTCCTCCCCAGAGTTGTTCTTGCCGAGTCCTGCCATGTTGCTTGAGCGGGGTTGGAAGAGGTTTCCCCAGGAGAGTGTTGTGGCCATCGGGTTTTTTGACGGTTTTCACCGCGGTCACCGCCGGGTTCTGGCTGAGGCTCTGGCGAGGTCGTCACCGGAGACCCCCCTCTGTGTGGTGACCTTCTACCCTCATCCCCAGAAGGCGCTACTCCCCCGGGAGGGCGTGAAGTACCTGACCTCATATGGTGAGAAGTACCTCCTCCTTGAGCACTTCTTCCCCGGGGCCTTCCTGTACTTCCTCCGATTCAACCAGGCTCTTCGGGAAACTGCCCCTCTGGATTTCCTGAACACGGTGGTGGAGTATTTCCACCCCCGGGCAATCTGTGTGGGCGAGAACTTCCGCTTCGGCTTCGAGCGCCAGGGAGACAGTGTGCTCCTTCGGGATTTTTTCGCTCCCCGGGGTACGGAGGTTGTGGTGGTTCCCTCATACCGGGTGCAGGGAGAAGTGGTCTCAAGCTCCCGAATTCGGGAACACCTCCTTGATGGAAGGCTCACCCAGGCGAATGAGCTCCTTGGATTCCCCTTTATGGTTATCGGGAGGGTCCGGAGAGGGCGGAGAATCGGGAGAACCCTGGGTTTCCCCACTTTGAACCTCCATCCACCCTCGCGGAAACTCCTGCCTCCGCCGGGAGTGTACACCGGGAGGGTCTCCTGGGAGAGCCCGGAGGAAACCTCCTGGAACGCCCTTATTTATACCGGGAGCCGGCCAACCTTCCACGATACGCACCGCCGGGTCGTCGAAGTCTTCGTTCCCTCATCCCCTTTCCCAGAGCTCTACGGTCGGAGAATCTGCGTTACTTTTGAGGAATTCGTGCGGGAAGAGATGGTCTTCTCTTCAGAGGAAGCTCTCAGAAGACAGATTCAGAAAGACCTTGAGGTCTTTCTCCAGAAAGACCAGTCGGGGCTTTCTGCCCCAAAAGGGGCTGCGCAGGGGCTTCGGGAGCATCGAGGAGAGTATAGCAGGAATTTCACAGATTCGTCACAAATTCTTCACAGAGGGCTGCTATACTTCCCTGTAGCGTGCCGGAACTTCTGGGAACCCGGCGTGGTACAATGGGAAAAAAGCCGAAAGGCGGGCTGAAGGTGAAAAGGTACCGGGAACTTCTGCTCTCCGTGCTGCTCTTTGTGGGGGTTTGCCTGTTTTCCGGGGCCCAGGGGAGGGGCCAGGATATCTCTCTTAAGGAGGCTCTGGAACGGGCGCTTCTTGGGAACCGGGAGATCAAGAAAGCCGAGATCGAAGTGGAAGTTGCCCGCTCTGCGCTGCGAAAGGCTCGGGAAAACACCTTTTCCCCGGCGATTGCCGTTGGAGAAACGATACGGCTTTCCGGAGAGTCCCCAGAAGGGTTGTCGTTAGAACTTCAGGATACCATCTCCTTTGACGCTTCGCTCTGGGAAGAAGCAAAGGTCAGCCTTGAAAAGGCAGAGAGGGCTCTGGAAGCAACGAGGGAAGAAGTGAAAAAGAGCGTCGTCACCTCGTACCTGGAAATTCTCAAGGCGAAGAACACCCTTGCTCTTGAGGAGAAAAGCCTCGAACTCCTCAAGGGGCGTCTTGAGCGCCTCAAGGAAGGGTATGAGAAGGGGGAAGCAGCGGCTTTCGCCCTCCAGGAAGCCGAAGGGCAGTACAGGGAACAGGAAGGAAAGGTTCGGGCCCTGAAAGAGAGGCTCCGCCTTCTTGAGGAACGGTTCTTCCAGCTTCTTGGGGAGGAAATGCCCGGGGAAGAGGTGACATTTCGGCCCCTTCCTCAAAAGCTCCCTGCGTTTTCCAGAGACCTCGCCCTCCAGGATTTCGTTTCGATACGGGATGAAGTTGAGGATCTTGAGGGACAGAGGAGAGTTCTGAAAGCGCAGGAAGCTCAGCTTCGCCGAAAAGGCCTTCCTCAGATTACCCTTGAGGGAACCTACAGCAAAGACGGCTGGTCTTTGACCGCGGGCTACAACTTTTCGGCGAAATCCCTCGACATCGTCCTCAAGAAACCTCTTGGTACTCAGGGAGTTTCCTCGGGGGAGCATTTCGGCGTGGGTCTTTCCGTTTCGTGGTCGTTCTCCCCGAGCCTTTCAGAAGAAAAAAAGCAGGTGGAACTCAGGCAAAAGGCCCTCCTCCTTGACCTTGAGACAGAAAAGGCCACCGTACTTTTCGATATCCGGGAGAAGTACCTTTCACTCTGTGAAGCCTGGGATACTCTGGAGGGGAAGCGGATGCTCCTTGAAGCCGAAAGGGAGCGGCATGCCCGGATAATGAAGCAGTGGGAACTTGGGAGTATCGACCAGGTGACCCTTCTTGAGAGCGAATACCGTCTTTCACAGGCCCAGGTAACGTACGAAAATGCTTTTTGTGACCTTCTGGCAAGCTTTGTCGCCTTTCTCCGGAGTACGGAACAGCCTATTCTTTGGGAAACCCTGTTTCCTCAGGAAGGAGACGAGAGGCAATGAAAAAAGTCGTGGTACTCTTCGTTGCCCTTGTTCTTTTCGCTGTCTTTCTCGGCGGATGTTTTCCCCAGCAGGGGCAGAGGGCCTCTCAGGCGAAGCAGAAAACCGTTGCATCTTCTCAGACCGTTCCCGTGCGACGGGGGAGGATCGCCGATACGGTATCGGAACTCGGCACCCTTGAGCCGCTCTCGAAGGTCTCGATTATTGCGGAGGAGAGCGGAAAAGTTGCGGAGGTCCTCGTTAGGGAAGGGGAGAGCGTTGAAAGGGGCCAGGTGCTACTTCGCCTGGACACCGAAGACCTTGAAATCACCCGCTCGCAGATTCTGGCGCAGCTCAAATCAGCCCAGGTTGACCTTGAGGAGTTGCTTTCCGGGCCGACTGAGGTGGAGCTCCGCTCAAAAGAGGCCCAGTATACGGAGGCCCTTCTGGCGTATGAGGAAGCGAAGAAGACCCTTGCCCGGAATGAACGGCTTTTTGCCTCGGGAGCCATATCCCAGGAAGAGCTCGAAGCCAGCCGGAACGAGGTGACGAAAAAAGAAAAGGCTCTTGCCGTGGCAAGGGCAGAGCTTGAGGAGACGAAGAGGAAACCAAAGGAAGAAGACGTGGAGCGGGTAAAGGCGCGGATTGAAGAAATCGAAGCCTCTCTGCGTTCGGTGGAGCGGCGAATTGAAAAGGCCGAGATTCGTTCTCCTCTTAAGGGCATCGTCCTTGAGGTGAACGTGGAGGAGGGCGATTTCGTTTCAAGCGGCACCAGCGCCTCGGGAGGGACAACCCCTGTTGTGGTTGCTGACCTCTCGACGATGAAGGTGGACGTTCCAGTGAACGAGGTGGACATCCCCAGGGTACGGATTGGGCAAACTGCCCGGATTACCCTTGATGCCTTCCCCGGGAAAACTTTTGAGGGTCAGGTTGTAGCGGTGGCCTACCAGGGGAAAACCAGCGAGAACGTGGTGACCTATGACACCACGGTGCACCTGGCGAATCCCGACAACCTCCTTCGGGCGGGGATGACGGCCAATGTAGAGATTATCATTCAGGAAAAGGAGAACGCTCTGCTTGTTCCGGCAAGTGCGGTGAAAGAGGAGGGACAAAGAACTTTTGTCTTCGTGAAGAATGCCCAGGGACAGCCCGAGCGCAGGGCGGTGGTCCTTGGAATTCGGAACGACGCTTTTGTTGAGGTCGTGGAAGGACTTCAGGAGGGTGAGGAGGTCTTTGTGACCCCACCAGAGGGTGCAGAGGTTTCTCCTTCGAGCACCTCAGGGGGTGCACAGAGAGACGTACAGGTTCGTGTAGGTCCGGTTCCTCAGGGTCCTCCACCGGCTCCTCAAGGTCCTCCACCGGGAGGGTGAGCCAGAGAGTGCAACCCATCATCCGTGTTGAGAACCTGGTCAAGGTGTACCGCACGGGGAAAGTGGAGGTTCAGGCACTCAAGGGGGTGACCTTTGAGGTGCATCCCGGGGAGTTCATCGCCATCATGGGTCCCTCAGGCTCAGGCAAAACCACCCTTATGAACATCCTGGGATGCCTTGACACCCCAACAGAAGGTCGGTACATCCTCGACGGTGTTGAGGTTTCTTCCCTGCGGGAGCATCAGCTTGCCGAAATCCGGAACCGGAAAATCGGTTTCGTTTTCCAGAATTTCCATCTCTTGCCGCGCCTCACCGCTTTCCAGAACGTGGAACTCCCCCTCCTCTACGCTTCGGTGCCAAAGAACATCCGGGTCCGGAGGGTCCGGGACCTCCTTGAGCGGGTGGGCCTTGGGGAGAGAATGCACCACCGGCCGAATGAACTCTCGGGAGGACAGATGCAGCGGGTGGCCATTGCCCGGGCGCTGGTGAACGATCCGGCCATCATCCTTGCCGATGAGCCCACAGGGAATCTCGATACCCTCTCGGGAGAAGAGATCATGAGCATTTTCCAGGAACTCAACGAGGAGGGGCGGACCATCATCCTTGTGACCCACGAGCGGGACATTGCCCAGCACGCCCGCCGGGTCATCCACTTCCGGGATGGAAAGATTCTCAAAAATGAAGACGTCACCGACCGTATTGACGCCCGCCGGCTCCTTGAGGAGCTCAAAAGGCAGCGGAATTTGCTGGAGGAAGCAGGATGAACTTCTCGGAGAGCTTTCAGACCGCACTGTTCAATCTTTTCGCCAACAAGCTCCGGTCCTTCCTCACCATGCTTGGGGTTATCATTGGGGTGGCAAGCGTCGTCGCCATGGTGAGCCTTGGGCAGGGTATGCGGGCGCAGATTGTGGATCAAATAAGCAGCCTCGGGTCGAACATCCTCACCGTCATTCCCGGAAAGGTTCGCCAGGGTGCAGGACCCATGGGGATGTTCATGGCCCGGGGAGGGGGAAATGTCCTCAAGTACGAGTACTTCCAGGAACTCCGGGCTACCCCCTTCCCCGGCATTCGGGCGGTGACGACGGAGGCGACGACCAGCCTACCCGTGACCTTTGCCCGGGAGAGCGTTTTCGTAAACGTGGTGGGGACGACACCGGAGTTGCTGGAGATTCGTAACTTCACGCTCCTTGGTGGTCGTTCCTTCAGCGGATATGACTACTCCCGCTCCCGGAAAGTGGCGATTCTGGGACACACGGTGGCCCAGGACCTTTTTGGGGATCCTCTCCTTGCTGTGGGGGCCTCAATCCGAGTCGGACGAACGATTTTTACTGTGGTGGGTGTGCTTGAGCCGAAGACCATGGGTGGCCAGGATCTGGGAAATCAGGTGTTCATCCCCCTCACGACGTTCCGGCAGTACCTCACGGGAGACCGGTATCTCCGGAACATCATTGTCCAGGTGAACGAAAAGGAGAACATTCCCCTTGTGTCGCAGTGGCTTTCTGATTTCTTCACGAGGAAAATCGGAGACCCTGAGCAGTTCTCCATCCTGAACCAGCAGGACCTTCTGGAAACTGTGGAGAGCGTGACGGGGACCGTCACGCTTTTCCTTGCCGTCATTGCTGGTATTTCGCTCCTTGTGGGAGGCATCGGCATCATGAACATCATGCTTGTGTCCGTGGCGGAGAGAACCCGGGAGATCGGCCTTCGCAAGGCCATCGGGGCAAAACCCCGGGATATCCTCCTGCAGTTCCTCCTGGAGTCTTCGCTTTTGAGCCTTGTGGGGGGAGTGGTGGGGCTCGTTCTTGGCATTCTTGCTGGCAGGACCATGGCGTCCTTCTCCCAGTTTCCCTTCGTGCTCTCGCCACAGGTCATGGCCCTGGCCCTCTCAGTTTCTCTGGCTGTGGGGCTCTTTTTCGGGATATATCCGGCCCGGAGGGCGAGTCGTCTCGACCCCATTACGGCACTCCGTTACGAGTAGAAGGAGGGATGGATATGAAGTTAAGGATTTTAGGAATTCTCGCGATTCTGGTGTTCACTGTCTTCTGGGATATGGGACTGGTCTTCGGGGAGGAGGCGAAGACCCCAACGTCGCTCTCGCTCAAAGAGGCGATTGAACTTGGCCTTCAGAAAAGCCGAACGATTCGCCTTGCTGAGTTATCCCTGAAGGTTCAGGAACTGCAGTACAGGGAGGGGAAGGCGAACCTTCTCCTGAACCCCTCGGTGGTCTCTGAGCTCCGGCTCGAGAATACCTGGCAAAGCGCACAGAGGAATTTCGCCCTGCAGCGCATGCAGCTTGCCCTCAGCATTGAAGAGGCGTACTACAACGTCCTCAAGGCAGAACGGGCCCTTGGTCTTGCGCGGGAGAATCTCGCCCGACTTGAGAAACAGCTTGAGGATACCCGGACCAAGTTCTCTCTGGGTGTTGTGGCGAAAATTGACGTGCTCCGGAATGAACTCGAGGTTGACCGGGCTCGCCTTGAAGTGGAGAGAGCCGAGCGAAACCTTGCCCTTTCCCGGATGAATCTGGGGAGTATCCTGGGGCAGGGGCTTGAGGCAAACTTCACTCTTTCGACAGACCTCTCCTTTGAGCCCGAGGAGCTCGATCACGATGCCTGCATCCAGTACGCTTTGCTCCACCGACCGGAGGTCAAGGAGAAAGAAGAGACCCTCGCCCTGCGTCAGAAAGAGCTTGCGGTGGTGACCTCCTATACTCCTGCCCTGGAACGAGAAAAGGCCAGGGTGAATCTTGAGGTGGCGAAAGAAGAGCTTGAGAACACCAGAGAGTCGATTATCCTCGAGGTGGAACAGAAGTTTTCGGACCTCCTCGCTGCTTTGAAGAACGTCCCCATCGCCCGGAAGAACCTCGAGGTCGCACGGGAGACCCTTGCCGTTCAGCAGGCCCGGTTCGATGCGGGGGTCATTACGCTCCTTGACCTTCTTGAGGCGCAGAACGACCTTTACAAGGCAGAAAGCGATTACCTCCAGGCGCTCTTTGACTACCACATTGCCCGGGCGAAGTTCTATAACGCTTTGGGAGCGGACCTCGAAGAGCGGGGGAAGCTTACTCCGAGAAAAGAGACGGGAAAAGAAAATGGCTGAGAGGGGTGGATTCGAACCACCACTACGTGATCCAGAGTCACGTGTCCTACCCTTAGACGACCTCTCAGCAGGAGCAAAGGTATCATACCACGGTTTTCCCGAACTTTCAAGGGGATTTGGAGTCTCAAAGGACTTTGACGGGAGATTTCAGAAAGAGGGCCTGGTGCTTCTCTGGTTCCTTCATCCTTTCATTCTGGTTTGGCGAGGAGGTGGAATAGATGTCCTCTTTCCTTGAGGTTGCGAGAAGAACCGGGGTAAGTATTGTAGAGCGCGACGGGGTCCTGTTCTGGGAGGGTTCTCATGCGGGGAAGAAGAAACCCCAGGGCCCCCTTGCAGGGAAGCGTGTCGGCCTTCTTGTGGCCAGCGAATTCAGCGATTTCCAGGCGTACTACCTTGCCGAGTACCTGAGCGAATTTGGGGGCACACCGGAATTTCTCCTCGTTGACTGGGTGACTTGGAAGTGGACGCGGCCTCACGTGAAAGGGAAAGGGGTCACCGGAATGTGGGATATGAGCGTTGACCCCATTCCCACGATAAGCCCTAACCGGTACGGTTTCAGGCCTCTGAGAGAAGCAAGACCGGAAGAGTACGACGCCCTCGTGGTCCTTGGAGGTCACTCCGCCGACGTCATGATGACCGAAAACGAGGTGATTTGCTTCCTCCAGGCCCTGTGCGAGCGTGGAGCACTCGTTGGAGCCATAGGTGACGGTGGTCTCACCCTCATCAGTGCCGGGATCCTCCAGGGCAGGCGGGCCACAGGGAGTAAGGTGGTGTCGTTTTTCCTGCGCCGGATGAAAGCGTTTGAAAACGCTCCGGTGGTGCTTGATGGGAATATCCTCACCGCCCGGGACACCGTGGATACTCCACGGTTTGTTCGCTGGCTCTGCCGGTACTTTGACCCTGCTTTTTCCGATGAGCGAGAGAACATCCTCAGGGGAAAACGGGTGGTCATTGTAGCCGGGGAGGACTTTGAGGATGTGGAGCTCGTGGTTCCGGTTCTTGAGTTCCTCTTTCGGGGAGCGGAGGTGTGTCTTGGGACGTTCCAGGCCCCCGTTCGATCCCGACCTCCTCTTCTTGGTCTTGACGTCGTTGTGGGGAACTTTGGCGTCTCCGTTCCCCTGCAGGAAGTTCCCCGGGGGTACTACACTGTGGTTCCCCTGGGAGAGATTGCCCCGGACGATTTAGACCTTGTGATGATTCCCGGAGCCTTCTGCCCCTGGAACTGCATCGTGGCTGAGACGCCTCTTGACTTTCTCCGGAGAGCCTATGACGCAGGGAAGGTTGTTGCCGGGATATGCCATGCACCCATTGCGCTGGCGGCTGCAGGGATTCTTGAGGGGAAGAAAAGCGCCGGGTGGCTGGCCTGTAAAGACGCAGTGCCCATCATGGGTGGGACCTACAGCTTTGAGTGGTCTGCAGTCGTTGATGGACGAATCGTCACCGGTCGGGTCCCCGATGACGTCCCGGAGTTCATGGATGCGATGACTGAGGCACTTTTGCGCTCTTCTTAGGGGGTTTTCCAGAAGTCCCGTTCCGGAAGGAGGTCCTGGAATTCCTTTGGTCGCAGGGCTTCGGGATACGGGCGGAAAAAGACCTGACGCAGGAGGTACGGTTCTTCAAAGCGCAAAACCCACGATTCCACAAGGCTTGTGAGGACAAGAAGGGGAATGGCACCCCTTCGGAATTCCTCAAGAAGATGCAGGGAGAAAGCCTTTTCCTGCGGGGTGATTTTGTCCTTGAAGTAGCCGAGGACGTGGTACAGGACGTTTATGACGAGTCTTCGATTCATGGCACGCCGGATTGCCTGGAGGAAGTGAGTCGCATAGGCGGTAAAAGCCTCGTCCACATTTTCAGAGACCCGGGCGACGATCTTCCCTAAAAGCTGCGTTTCCCCCTGGTGGTGGGCAAGGAGGAAGAGCTTGTATCGGGTATGGAAATCCACGAGTTTCCCCGGAGATTTCGTCCTGAGCGTTTCTTCAAGGTCAGCAAGGGCAAAGACCTTCTCCAGGAAATGCTCACGGATGGCCAGGTTCTCAAGACGCTTTTCGCTTTCAATGGCAAGGTAGGGGTATTTCCTGAGAACCGCTTCGGCAAACATCCCGTTCCCCAGGGCAAGGACTTTCCCTGAAGGGGCATGGATTTTCACGTCCCTAAGACCACAGGAGGGGGATTTTGCCTTGAGGATGAATCCGTGCACCCCCTGGAGGGTGAGGAACGTTTCCGAAAAATGCCTCATCGCTTCTGTAAGGTCCTTTGCGGTTTCCTCCTGAAGGAGGCGTCGTTCTCCGTCTTTGAGGACGATGCGGATGGGTTTTCGGGGGACCCCAAGCCCAATGGCAACCTCAGGGCATACCGGGATGAATTCAACGAAGGGTTCAAGCTCCCGGACAAAAGCATCCTCGATGATTGCTCCATCGTACCGGCAGGGAGCAAACCCGAGACACTGGCTCACCACAATTCTGGGCCTTGGAAAGTCCCGGTTCCAGAAAACTTCGGCCATAATCCGGAGTTCTTGAGAAGACACTTTGCTCCATTGTACCGGTTACTCCATTGAGAGTAAAGCCGTGATTCCTCCAACCTCTTCCCGGTACTGAAGGAGGGCGAGTAACCTCTACTGTACCTCACCCCTTTAGCGGCATAGGAAACCCAAACAGTGACCCTGAACGGCGGGCTTTTCGTCACGGTATCGAAATATCAACGCACGGGACACCTCGTAAAAGCCCAGAAAGCACCGGCCACAAAGGAACGCTCCTTCTCTTTACGAACCTTCGGGATTCTCTATGGCTCCGGCAAAAAGCACGTTTCCGTCCCTTTCGTCCCGGATGATGAGGAAAAACGGGTGGTCCACGCGCATGGTGAAGCGCTCACCGGGGAGCGGCACGGCAGTGATGGCAATAATGCCTGAGGTGACCGCAGAGGCTTCGGTCCCCTCTTCGTTGACCTCGAGGAAGCTCTTGTGTTTGACCTCGCTGAGATAGGCATTGGCGCTGGGGGATACTGGAAGCATCCCGCTCAGGTCTGCCCGGAAGGGGTTGAAGACGTTCTCCATTCCCAGGGCGATGAGGATGTCGTTGAGCACCCGCTCAAAGGTTACCCGGAAGCGGGGAAGGAAGATCTCTCCCTGCCGCTTTTCCATGGCGGCAATCCAGTCCTCAAGGGCGCTTTCGCTGAGCTTTCCAAGGAATGCCCCGAGGCCGTCCTGCTTTCGGGGCAGAAAGAGGTACATGCCAAACCGCTCATCGGCATAGGGGAGTTTTACGGCCTGGAAGTCTTCGGTTTCGAGGTAGAGGAACGAGCCCTCCTGCCACATGGTGGGGAGGTCTTTTGGAGTGCCGTTTTCGGGAAAGAAAGGGAGATCTTGCGTGTGGGCAGGGTCGAACGCCGTTTCCCATTTTCCCTTGAAGTACGTGGCGTTGAGGAGGACGAGGATGGCGTTTTCCGGAAGGCGATCGAGGATGGTGGGAATGGTCCCCCGGGTCTTCTCCCTCACCCACTGGTTGATGCGGGGAATGGTGGCAGGATCGGTGAAATCAACGGTTTCCGCTTCGGCCCTGTAGTACGTTTTGAGGTCCTCGAGGTATGTCTGGTAAAACGGGATGCCCTCCCGGGCCCAGAGGGCGTTTGCCGTGTACAGGGTAACACCCGAACTTGCGGTGTTCAGAGTCTCGACAAGACGCGCGCTTTGTCTTTTAACCTCTTCAGGGGTGAGCGCTGCAAGGCCCAGGGTTTCGTGCATTTCCCTCTGGGTTTCCCCACGGGCACCGTGGGCCACCATGGAAAGGCACAGCGCGATGCTTGTGGGAGAGAGAAAGACGTTACCACCCTCCTGCTCCCAGAGGGTTTTCACAAGGCGAAGACCGAAGTCGTTCACCCCTTCGGTGAAGGTCTGGGAGGAAGACGTGGTACCCGTAGCCAGCAGCGACCCTCCCAGACACCCTGAAACGACAACCACAAGGGCCACCAGAGTCACAACGGTTCCAAGAAGCCGCATGTTCTCCCCTCCTCACTCTTTGACCTTGAGTCGTTCGCGGTAGGCCGAGTAGTCGGGAACGAGACGCCGGTACTCCTCATGCATCAGGGGTGAAGAGATGAGGAAATCCGCCGAGGCCCAGTTGCAGGCAACCGGAATGTTCCAGACCACGGCAATCCGGAGGAGGGCCTTGACGTCAGGGTCATGGGGCAAGGGCTCCAGGGGGTCCCAGAAGAAGATGAGAAAGTCAATCGCCCCTTCGGCGATTTTTGCCCCGATTTGTTGATCCCCTCCAAGAGGACCGCTTTCGAGTTTCACGATAGGGAGATGGAGTTCCCGCTCGAGGATTTCCCCCGTTGTCCCCGTGGCGTAGAGCTTGTGCTGCGACAGGGTTCCCCGGTTGAACCTTGCCCAGGCCAGGAGTTCGTCTTTTTTGTTGTCGTGGGCGATAAGGGCAATGCGTTTTTTGGGATGTATGAGGACTTCCCGGTACTTCATGCTCTCGACCTCCCGTGCTGTTCCTCTCCATTGTACCATGAAGTAAGATGCTTTTTGCTATAATAGGAGCACCATGAGGAAAGAAGAGCTGTACGAAAAGGGTGAAGAGCTCCGCGCTGCTTCTTGTTTCCGGGAGGCTGTCCTGGCCTTTCAAAAGGCCCTCGAGATGACTCCTTCCGGGGACGGTGCCTTTCGGCTTCTTGTACTGAAGCGCCTTGGGGATTGCCTCCGGATGGTTGGGGCCTTCGAAGAGGCAAAAAGAGCCTATACGGAGGCCCTGCATCTTGCGCAGAGTGCGCAGGACGACCTCGAGGTTGCCGACTGCCTCGCAGGTCTTGGGCTGGCCCAGCGGGGTCTTGGGGAGCTTGAGGAGGCCCGAAAGAACCTCGAAAGGGCCAGGGAGATTTACGAGGAGTACGATGACCCCGAAGGTGAGGCCTTTGCCCTCTGGGCTTTGGGGGGGTTGTGGAGGGCGGCGGGGGAGCTAAAGCGAGCCCGGGAGCATTTCACGGAGGCGCTCTTCCTTTTTGAGCAACTCGAGGACCCTTCAGGCATCGGGTACTGCCACTGTGGCCTTGGGGGGCTTGAGCGGGTGGCAGGGAACTTCGAGGAGTCCCTCGTCCACTACGGTACTGCCAATGCCATTTTCCAGGAGGTTGGGGACCGCTTTGGGCAAGCGTACTCTTTCTGCGGTATTGGCAATGCCCACCGGATGATGGAGCACTTCGGTGATGCCCTGGAGTACTTCAGGAGAGCCGAAGAGCTCTACAGGGATATCGGGGACGAGGTCTCCTATGCCTGGACGCTGTGGTCTTTTGGGACCGCACTGAAGGTGCTTCAGGACTGGGAAGGTGCGGAAGGAAAGCTCCAGGAGGCCCGGGAACTCTTCGCAAAAACCCGGGACACCCGGGGCATGGTGTACCACCTTCTCGCCCTTTCGGAAATACGGGTTTTTGAGGGTCGCCGGGAAGAGGCCTGTTCCCTCCTTGAGGAGGCTGAAAGGCTCCTTGTGGGGAAGCCCTTTCAACTCGAGCGTATCCATCTTGAGCTGTACCGGTGGCTCATCCTGGGAGGGGATGGGACGGTCCTCGAGGATATACGAAGGAATTACAGAAAACTTGGAGCAAACTTCCTCCCAATTTCCCCCAAATTGCCTTTGAATCTCCCATAGTCTGGTTTTTCCGGCTGAGTTTCCCAATCCTTTTTCGAAGCATCCAGCAGGTGAAATGCCGTCATAGTGAGTGTTGACAGATTTCCCGGTCTCTCTTAGAATTTCTCCTGAGAAATAACGGGGAGGTGAGGGCAAAAGGGAGAAAAATAGCCGGTGCATTCTGGAGGTTTTTCTGAAGAATTTCGGAGAAAACCGAAAGGAGGATGGCGAGCGTGCGGAAAGTGCTTCTGGTGCTTTGTCTTGTGGTGCTTGTGTCTCTGGCGCTTGTTTCCGGGGTATGGGCGAAAGGATACACCATCGGCATGCTGGTGAAGAACGTGGGGAATCCCTTCTTCGAGGCCTGTGCCCGGGGTGGTCAGGAGGCCTGCAACGAGCTTGGGAATAACTTCATCTTCCAGGGACCTGCAACGCCCACGGTGGAAGGACAGATTGAAATCATCGAGAACTTCATTGCCCAGAAGGTCGATGCCATCTGCGTGAGCGCCAACGATTTCGACGCCCTTGTGCCGGTCCTCAAGAAGGCCATGGCAAGCGGCATCAAGGTCATCTCCTTCGACTCTGCAGTGAACCCCGAAGGCCGCCTGGTCCATATCAACCAGGCCGATGCCGAGCAGATTGGGAAGCTCCAGGTTCAGGCCATTGCGGAAATGATTGGGTATGAGGGAGAGATTGCCATTCTCTCCGCAGCCGCCACCATGACCAACCAGAATACCTGGATCCGGTACATGCAGGAGGAGCTGAAGGATCCGAAATACGCCAAGATGCGCCTTGCGGCTATTGTCTACGGCGACGACCTCCGGGACAAAAGCTACAACGAAGCGATGGGGCTTTTCAAGTCCTATCCCAACCTCAAGGGCATCATTTCGCCCACCACGGTCGGGGTCAGTGCGGCGGCAAAGGCCATCACCGATGCCGGGCTCATCGGAAAGGTGAAGCTCACGGGTCTTGGTCTGCCGAGCGAAATGGCCGAATGGGTGAAGAACGGTGCCTGCGAGGCCTTCTTCCTCTGGAACCCAGTGGACCTGGGTTACCTTGCGGCCTACGTTGCTGGGCTTCTGTGTGAGGGAACCATCACGGGTAAGGAAGGTGAGACCTTCAAGGCAGGGCGGCTTGGTGAGTACACCATCCGCAAATCCGGTGACGGCGGCACCGAGGTACTCCTTGGACCTCCGTTCCGCTTTGACGCCACCAACATCGACGAGTGGAAGGACGTGTTCTGAAAAAGAGAAGAAGGGGCGGGGATTCCCCGCCCCCCTCATTTTTGTGGGGTGAGAAGCTTTGGGAGAACGTATCCTTGAACTCCGCGGCATTTCCAAATTCTTCCCCGGGGTCCGGGCCCTTGAGCGTGTGGACTTCGACCTTGAGGAAGGAGAGATTCACGCCCTGGTGGGGGAGAACGGTGCGGGGAAGTCCACCCTGATTAAAATCATCACCGGAGTGCACCAGCCGGATGAGGGAGAGATTTTCTGGCGGGGCCAGCGGGTCACCTTTCCCAATCCTACTGTCGCAAGCCGCTATCAGATTGCTGCGGTGTATCAGCAACCGGCATCCTTTCCCCATCTGACCATCACGGAGAACATTTTCCTGAGCCATCCTTTCGTTCACCCCCTCTCCAGGCGGCTTCGCTGGCGGGAGATGCACGAGAGCGCTCAAAAACTCCTCGAATCTCTGGGTGCAGAGCTCGACCCCCTGACTCCGGTGGGGGCTTTGAGCGCTGCTCAGCAACAGATTGTGGAGATTGCCAAGGCGCTTTCCATTCACGCCCGCATTCTCATCATGGACGAACCCACCGCTGCGCTGACCAGGCGTGAGGCGGAGGAACTCTACCGGATCATGATGAAGCTCAAGTCCCAGGGGACGTCGATCATCTTCATATCTCACCGCTTTGAAGACATCTATGAGGTTGCCGACCGGGTAACGGTGCTCCGGGACGGGAAAAAGGTCGGCACCTGGATGGTCCGGGATATCGCCGAACAGGACCTCATCCGGGCCATGGTGGGGCGGGAGATCACCCAGCTTTTCCCCAAAGCCCAGGTCACTCCGGGGAGGGAGTTGCTGCGGGTCGAGGGGCTCTCCCGGGTGGGGTATTTCTCCAACGTCTCCTTCACCCTGCATGCCGGGGAGATCCTCGGCATGAGTGGACTTGTGGGTTCAGGCCGGACCGAAGTCGCCCACGCCCTTTTTGGCATTGCTCCAGCGGACCGGGGGAAGATTTTCGTGGAGGGGAAGGAAGTCACCATCAGAAGCCCCATGGATGCCATTGCTCTCGGTATCGGGTATCTTCCCGAGGACCGTCTGCAACAGGGGCTCTTCCTCCCCATGAGCATCGCCGACAACATCACCATTGCCGTTTTAGACGAGCTCACAGAACACGGCTGGCTCTACCCCGAGCGGGAACGCGAGGTTGCCACGAAGATGCTCGAGCTTTTGCAGATTAAAGCTCCCACCATTTTCCATCCGGTGAGCTCGCTTTCTGGGGGAAACCAGCAGAAGGTCGTGGTGGCCAAGCTCCTTGCGGCGAGGTTGCGCATTCTCATTCTCGATGAGCCAACCCACGGGGTGGATGTGGGGGCAAAGGCCGCCATTCACCAGATTATGTCGGACCTCGCCAGGGAGGGGTTTGGAATCATCATGATTTCCTCGGAGATGCCCGAAATCCTCGGGATGAGCGACCGGATTCTCGTGATGTGCGAGGGGCGGGTGAGCGGAATCCTCACCCGTGAGGAGGCAACTCAGGAGAAACTCATGGAGATGGCCGTCAACATCGACCGAGGTCGGGTCCGGAAAACCCAAGAGGTGGTGGGTACTGGCCATGGAATCTAAGCGGGGGTTTTTGCGCTTTGCCTCTGGAGTTCGAGGCCTTCGGGAATTCGGGATTATCGTTTTCATCCTTGTCCTCTCGGTCCTCATCGGCATCCGCAACCCCAGATTCCTCACCTGGGGGAACATCCACGACATGCTCGTTGATACTGCGGTGCTCCTTGTGGTGGCCGTGGGGATGATGCTGGTCCTCGTGACAGGAGGCATTGACCTCTCGGCAGAATCCGTGCTTGCCCTGACGGGGATGGTGGCGGGAATCACCATCAAGGACCACCCGTATCTTTCGCCTCTTTTGATGCTTGTCTTTGGTCTTTGCTTTGGGGGTCTTCTCGGGTCGATTACGGGTCTTATCATTTCCCGGGGGAGGGTGTTGCCCATCATTGCCACCCTGAGCATGATGTACATCTACCGGGGGATTACCTTTATCGTCAGCAAGGGTGAGTGGATTGATGCGCACGAAATGCCCGAGTCCTTCAAGGCCCTGGCAACGGGGAGGGCTTTGGGATTTTCCAACCTCATCGTCATTGCCCTTTTAGTGTACGTTGTCTTCTACTACTTTACCGCCCATACCCGTACGGGGCGGGAAATCTACGCCGTGGGGAGCAACCTCGAAGCCGCCCGCGTCATCGGCATCGACACCACGTTCATCACCTGGCTTGTGTATACGCTCTCAGGAGCGCTCTCTGGTCTTGGCGGTGTGATGTGGGTGGCCCGGTATGCTTCTGCCCAGAACGACACGGCGGCAGGGTTCGTCCTTACGGTTGTCGCTGCCTGTGTGCTCGGGGGGGTGAGCATTTCCGGAGGGGCCGGAACCATCCCCGGGGTTTTGCTCGGGTCAATCACCATCGGCATCATCAACAACGCCCTCCCCATGATTCGGGTTTCTCCCTTCTGGAAGATGGCCCTGCAGGGAATCATCATCCTCGTCGCTGCTCTCGTCAACGTTGCCGTTGCCCGAAATATCGAGCGAACACAGCTGAGGCAGCGTGAGGAACTGAGGATGGTGCGCTATGGCGCTTGAGACCGTTCGGGTGCAGCGGGTACGGACTTCGGCATTTCGCTGGGAATGGCTTCTGCTTGTGCTCATCGCAGGGACGTTTTTCGTAAATAGCCGCATCTCGCCGCATTTCCTCCGTTACACCAGCCTAATGAGCGCGCTCTCTGTTTTCCTTGAGGCCGGGTTCATGGTGCTCTCCATGGTCTTTATCCTCGTTGCTGGGGACATCGACGTCTCCGTGGCCTCAATCGTGGCGCTTGCTTCTGTGCTCATGTCCCTGTCCTATAAGGCGGGGTTGTCCATGGGGCTTGCGATGCTTGTGGCCCTGGGGGTCGGGACAGGATGCGGGTACCTCAATGGTCTTCTCATCTCCCGGGTTCCGAACCTCTCGGCCATCATCGTGACGCTCGCCGGGTTTTCCCTGTACCGGGGTATTGCGTATATCCTTCTTGGGGACAGGGCCGTCGGCGGTTTCCCCTCCTGGTACTCCTACCTTGCCTGGGGGGACATTGGGGGAACTGGAGTCCCCTTCATCCTCGTAGCCTTTCTGGCCTGTGCCCTGGTGTACGGTCTTGTGCTCCACCGGACTTCCTTTGGGCGGAAGGTCTTCGCCATCGGGACCAATCGAACAGCAGCCGTCTTTTCTGGAATTCCTGTGGCCAGGATTCGCCACACCCTGTTCACGCTGAACGGGCTCATGGCAGGGGTGGCGGCCATTTTTCTCACCTCAAAGCTCGGCAGCTCCCGGCCCAATGTGGCCACGGGGTATGAGCTTGAGGTCATCGCCATTGCCGTCCTTGGGGGCGCAAGTCCCTCGGGAGGGAAAGGAAGCATTGCGGGGGCCTGCCTTGCTCTCGTTCTCATGCGGTTGCTTCGCTACGGAATGGGCCTCCGGAACGTCCCGGGCCAGGTCATGATGGTCATCATCGGGATTGTTCTCATCTGTGTGGTGATGTTCCCTAACCTCCTTGCCACCCGGAAGAGACGGCCAGCGGGGTTGTGACCTATGCCAAGGAAAACAGGGCTCATTGCTGAAGAGCGGCGGCTCAAAATCCTCGAGGCTCTGGGAGTCCGCAGGACCCTCACGGTGAGAGAGCTTGCGGAGATGTTTGGGGTCAGCGAGGATACGGTTCGCCAGGACCTGAGGGTCCTCGAGAAACAGGGACTCCTCCGCCGGATTTACGGGGGAGCCTCCCGGGTGAAGACGAGTAACGTCGAGATTCCGGTGGAGCTTCGGGAAATCACGAACCGTGAGGTGAAGGAGGCCATAGGAAGAGAGGCGGCAAAAATCATCGAGGACGGGGACTCGGTGATTTTCGATGCCAGCACCACGGCCCTCCAGGTTGCCCGGAACATCGACCCCGCCAGGCGGGTGACCATTCTCACGAGTTCTCTCGATATCTGCGTGAGCCTGGCGAGACAGCCCAATTGCAACATCATTGCCACCGGTGGGACCCTTCACCCGCTCTCCTTCTCCTTTGTCGGGCCTCAGGCGGAGAATGCGGTACGGAATTACTACGCCGACAAACTCTTCCTGGGAGCCAGGGCAGTCCTTGTGGACGAGGGGTACCTTGCCGACGTCTTTGAACTCGAGGCCCACCTCAAGAAGGTCATGGTCGCCTCGGCACAGGAGGTCATTCTCGTTGCCGAGAGCCGGAAGTTCCGGGAGGTGGCCTTCTTCAAAATCTGCGAGCTCACCAGGGTGAACAGGATTTTCACCGACGAGAACCTCGATGCTACTCTGGTGAGAAAGCTCGAGGACCTGGGCATTCGGGTAACCCTGGTCCGGGTGGGGTCCGTAAATCCCCCGGTATAGTTCCTGGCCCGGTTCGGGAGAGAGGAGAAATCCTCCTGCAGTAGGTTGGCGTGCTCTGGTCTCCCCGAAGAAAAAGCGGGACCCCTAAAGTTTCTGCCTCCCCTGCCGATATTCCTTCATGACGGGATGAAAGGGCAAACTCTCCGAAAGGGGAGGGCGCAAAGCCACGGGCCTAAGGCACAAAGCTACGGCGGCCGGGCTGCCAAGCCCTCTCCCCTTTCTGAGAAGCCCGGAAAGGGGAGGATGCTCATGAGGCGGAAGAACCTTCTCTTTTTTGGTTTCCTACTCCTTGTGCTCTTTGTCTTCGTTACAGGGTGCACGGTCCCCGATGTTCCCGCTCCTGAGGAAGAAGCCGCCCGGATTCAGGGAGCTTCGGCCATCATCACCGGGACGGTGAAGGACTCCTCCACAGGGTTGGGCATTCCCGGGGCCAGGGTGGAGGTGCGGGGAACGTCGCTTTCGGCACTCACCGATTCCCTGGGCCGCTACACCATACCGGGTGTCCCCCCGGGGACCTTTGAGGTCGTGGCCTCGAGGGAGGGCTATGTGACCTCGTCCCGCTCGGTGAAAGTGCAGAGGAAGAGCACCGTCACCCTGAACTTCTCCCTGCAACCTGTGCCCGCCACCACACCGACCCCCACACCAACTCCTGCCCCCGCGACGACCCCGACTCCCACCCCCACGACCACCTCGGCCCTGGACCTTGTCATGACCTACGGGTGGGGGAAGTCCAACGTCGTCCGCTGGAGGGACGGGGTGGTCCAGGTGTACGACGCCACCCAGTATGAAGGGGTGAACCTCGTCGACCTCCTCAACCGGTGGAACGCCGTCATCGGAGGGACCACGGTTTTTGAGCTTTCTCCAAACCCCGAAAGCCCTATCCAGATTGCCTATGACGTGGCCACAGTCACTGCTCTGGGTCCGGGGACCTGGGGCGTCACCTACGTGTGGTGGTCAAACTACGCCATCACCAGAGCGAAGATACTCCTCCTTCCCTGCGGGACCTACTACGGGGGGATGCGCCTGTGTCCTGAGCCGAGGCTCTACCTCCATGAGCTCGGGCACGCCATAGGCTTTGGGGGACACACAAGCGATGGAGGAGTGATGGATGCCACCGCCCCGAACACGGTCATCACGAGCACCGTGAGCACGATGCTTCAGACCCTCTACAGCCTCCCGGTGGGCTACCCCCTCACCAAGGCCCCCGTGACTCCGAAAGACGGCATGGCGGTAATTCCGCTGCGGTGGAGGGAGTGAGGGAAGCAAAAACCGGAGGGTGGCAGTGCCACCCTCCGGTCGTCTTCATGGAGAGGTCTTTTGCTCTGTGCTGCAGTGGCCCGGGCCGATATCGCCGTTGTTGTACTCGTCGAGGAGACTGGCATAAGAGGTCGCCAGGTTGCGAACGTCTCTGGGGATAGTGGACGTTGGTCCGTACTCGCCGAAAAATTCCTTTGCCCACGCTATAGCCTCGTTAACCTCAGAGGTTGAGCTTGCTCCGTTCAGGATGTTGAGCTGAGCAGCGATGTACTGGTGGGCCAGGATGTAGTAGGCGTTGCCTCTGGGCGGGGTTTTGAGGACTTCAAGCCAGGTTTGTCCGCTCTTGAAAAATTCTGCTCTTGGATTACTGCCTGCTGGCCACATCCCGGGGTGGTTCTTCCAGTACCCCAGGGTGTAGGTGCAGCCGCCGCCAGTGATAGCGCAATTCCAGCCTATACCAATAGCGGCACTGGCAGGGCGCTCTTCTTCAGAATCGGATTCGATCAGGGTAGCAATATTTTCAAGGGTGACTGTCTGCGGGCCTTCTTTGTCCGAACAGAAACCTGCTTCTTTCAGTGTTACGGTATAAGTGATGGTCCAGGTAGTCTGATCTGTGCCACCCGCATCACCCACCGTCCACGGGCCGGAGTTGTCTATGGTGCATGTGAAGCCTTCTGGGCAGGTGAAGTCATCCTCGATAGTGGCGGTCTCGTCGATGTAAGCGATGGTTGGTTCGGAAGGAAGCGAAAAATCCGCTTTGGGCTCTGGTCCAAATGCTTCATTCAGGTGGCCGGAGTGGTTGGTGATGGTGACCTTAACCGTGTTCCGGTAAATTGCACCCTCAACGGGAGTAAAGGTGATTTCGTAAGGGTAATCCTTGGTGTCGCCAGGTCCAAGCTGCGTGCTCGGTGTGATGGTCTGGCTTGCCCCAGGAAGATCCTGGAACTGCCCTGCCCCGGTCTTGTACTCCACCTGGTCCACGAGCGTCAGATTCTCGGTGGCTACCGCGCCACCGTTTGTCACCGTGATTGTGCCTCTCACCCCGTACGCTTCGGTCTCTGAAGCTATTGCTCTTGTAGCCGTCAGGGTGTAGGTGATGGACCCGTCACTGTTGACCTTGGCGGTTTTCGTCAGCGTCCAGTTGTAGGTAATCACTTTCTCCCAGAACCCCGTGGCGGTCTTCGAAGCCAAAAGCGTCGTTCCCGATTGTCCTTGTCCACCTCCTCCGCCTCCCTGTCCTTGTCCACCCTTCACACTTGGAACCCGGGCTTCCTGGAAACACCCTCCCACGAGGGCCAGGAGAACCCCGACCACCACCGCTATGACGAGGAATTTTGTGGCCTTCTTCATCGCTCTTCCTCCTCCCCTTCTGGGGATAGTCTGCTTGCCCATATTAAATCCCGGGAGGGCGAGAAAAGATATAGGCCGTGTGGCCTATTTTGCAGATGGGGAAGACCTATTGTCTTCAGGTCTTCGCTAATCTTTCCCTGGAGACCTGGGTATTCCTGCAATCTCAGCAACTCCCCGTGGAGATCCTGGAAGGGAAAAACTGGGGACTTTCTCCGGGCCTCCGCCAGGGGGTGGGGAATTCACAAGGTTCCGCTAAGGAGCGAAAGTGCAGAAAACGAAGTGGCTTCCAGGTCCTCCTTCAGAGAACCTTAAAAGAGCTGGATTCGTGGTGCACCTCAGTAGAACTGCGTCGTGAAATCCCGAAGTGGTAGCGGGATGGTCTCTCTTGTCTCTCCCGGGGCCTTTTTCTTTTCTACAGGGAGTGCCATCAAGGGCTTTCCAGAGTCCATGGACTCCGAAGGATCGCCGGGATCACCTGCACGGGGTAAAAAACCTGAAGCATCTCCTGCCGATGAGAGGAGGGATTCAACCCCAAAAACCTCCAAAGCCTCAGGGACAGATCCAGAAGACCCAGGAAAGTCAGAAAGCCGGTGGACCCCAGAACTTTTGGGGAGAATTTTCCTACCCCGGGGGAAGAGAGGAGCCCTGGGAGGAGCTGAGAGGTACTGGACTTTCCGGTGTACCGCATGATGTAAACCCGCACATGGGGGTTGCGGGAACCGTTTGCGCTGAGTATACTTCCTTTTAAGGAGCGCAGGCACAGGTGGTTGAGACGCCCCGGAGGGACACAAGAGCAACAAAAGGTGCATCCTTCCCTCAAGGAGGAGTGGCGCTGGGTCTTTTGAACTCCTTCGTCTCCCCAAAGGTGCAGGGGTTGCCCTTTGGCGCAGGGTACATCCGGCCGTGGTTCCTGGCTAAGCCTTCTTCGCTGCCACAAGGCATGCTCCAAGGCCAGCAGTAAGGAGCGGTTCGGGAGGCACAAGGACCGGGCATCCAGTGCGTTCCTCAAGGAGTTTCAGGACGGCCTGGTTTTTTGCCACGCCCCCGGTGACCACAAGAGGGGGAACTATGCCCAGGCGTTCTCCAAGGGCTTTCACCCGTTCGGCTACCGCAGCGGCCACGGCTCGCACGAGGTCCTCCTTGCGCTTCCCCTGGGCAATGTATCCGACGAGCTCTGATTCGGCAAAAACCGCACAGGTTTGAGAAAGCGTCAGGAGTTCCCGGGCCCTGGCAAAGAGGATGCCGTAGTCCTCGAGCTTGATTTCAAGCACCTGGGCCATGAGTTCCAAGAATCGTCCTGTTCCGGCGGCACATTTGTCGTTCATCACGAAGTCAAGCACCCGTCCTCCCTCGCCGAGGCGAATGACCTTGCTGTCCTGCCCTCCGATATCGATGACTGTCCTCGCCTGAGGAAAGAAGTACGCCACTCCCTGGGCCTGGCAGGTGATTTCGCTCACCACAAGCTGCGCACCCTCAACCTGGTAGCGGCCGTAGCCCGTGGCCACGATGAAACAGTCCCTCTCCGGTAACCCTGCGGTTTCGAGGGCCCGTTTCAGTACCTCTTTCGCCCGTTCTCTGGGATTGACACCGCTTGGGAGGACTGCAGAGCCGCGGATGGTCTTTCCATCCCAGAGGACGCAGGCAGTGGACTGCGACCCAACGTCGATTCCGGCAAAGAGCATGGGCATCACCTGGTTTCCTATGGTCCGAAGGAAAGGTACCACAGAGAGGTTTCCGGAGCAAGGGTTCTTTTTGAGGAAGTTTTGTCTTCCGGGTCTTGATGGTCACAGGTCTATCTGCGACAATAGAGGCAACGCAGAGGAGGAGGGGCAGGCGATGAAAAAGTTCATCAACCGTCCAGAAAACCTCATTGAGGAGATGCTCGAAGGTTTCGTGAAGGCCCATCCTGACAAGGTCCGCCGCCTCGAGACCGAGCGGGTCCTCGTCCGGAAAGACGCCCCCGTGGAAGGCAAAGTGGGTATCGTCACCGGAGGAGGTTCAGGGCACAAGCCGGCCTTCATCGGCTACCTGGGGAGAGGGCTTGTCGATGCGGTGGCGGTGGGGGATATCTTCGCTGCCCCACCGGTGTCCAGGGTCTATGAGGCCATCAAGGCCGTGCACAGCGGGAAAGGGGTGCTCCTCTGCCTTGGGAACTACTCCGGGGACGTCATGAACTTCGGCATGGCCAAGGAACTCGCCGAGGCCGAGGGGATTCCTGTGGAGCACATCATCGTGAACGACGACGTGGCCTCAAGCCCCAAGGGGAAAGAGGAGAACCGCCGGGGCGTGGCCGGGGAAGTGGTCCTCTGGAAGGTGGTTGGGGCTCTGGCCGAAGAGGGGGCAGACCTCCCAAAGCTCAAGGAGGTCGGAGAGCGGGTCGTCCGAAACACCCGGAGTATAGGCGTGGCCCACACCCCTTGTATCCTCCCCACCACTGGGAAACCGAGTTTCGCTATCGGCGAGGACGAGATGGAGATTGGGGTGGGGCACCACGGGGAGCCGGGGATTAAACGCACGAAGATGATGGCTGCCGATGAGGTGACGACCCTCATGATGGAGGCCATCCTCGAAGACCTCCCCTTCCGCTCAGGGGATGAGGTCCTCGTCCTTGTGAACGGCCTTGGGTCCACTCCCCTCCTTGAGATGTACATCGCCTTCCGCAGAATCGCCGAAATCCTCACCGAGAGGAGCATCAGCATCCACCGCACCTACATCGGGGAGTTCTTCACCTCCCTGGAGATGGGTGGGTTCTCCATCACCCTCACGAGACTCGATGACGAGCTCAAGCGCCTCATCGATGCCCCCTGCGATGGGGTGCACTTCGTGCAGCACTGAGCGGAGGTGTCCCATGGAGGCCATTCCCTTTTCCCGGTTCAAAGAAGCCTTCACCCGGATCCTCGAGAACCTCGAGAGACACCGGGAGGAGCTCAACGACCTCGACGCCCCCATCGGGGATTCCGACCACGGGGAGAGCGTCTGCCGGGCCTTCGCCAAGGTCAAAGAGGCAGTGGAGGCCTTCCCCGAAGACCACAAAGACATCGGTGCCCTCTTGGCAACGGTCGGGAAGACCATCCTCTTCTCTGGGGGTGCTGCCATGGGGCCGCTCTACGGGACGGCCTTCCTTGATGCCGGGAAGGTCGCTTTGGGGAAGTCCTCCCTCACCTTCCCCGAGTTCGTCGAGGTCTTCGCCGCCTTTGTGGAAGGAGTGCGGCGCCGGGGAGGAGCTGAGCCCGGGGACAAGACCATGTACGATACCCTCTATCCTGCCCTTCTTGCCCTCAAGGGTGCCTGTGAAGCGGGGAAGTCTCTCGAAGAAGCCCTGGAGGAAGCGAAAGAAGCCGCACGCCTTGGCATGGAGTCCACGAGAGGAATGCTCGCGAAAAGAGGCCGCGCGAGTCGCCTCGGAGAGCGGAGCATTGGCCACATTGACCCCGGAGCTGCCTCGAGTTACTTCATTGTTGAAGCGTGGTTTGAGAGCTTGAAGGAGTAAGGTGTGGCCGGAAAAGAGGTCCTCAAAAAGCTTGTCGTTGTGGCTTTTCTGGTCTTCCTCTTTTTCCTCTTCCAGCTGGGGAATCCCTATCTCTCCGCCTATTTCTCATCTCTCTATGCCATTGAGCAAGCCACAATCACTCAGCGGATGCTTCCAACGGGAGAGTTTGAGGTTGCAGAGGAGATTGTCTACCGCATGCGCAAACCCTTCCGGGGGGTGTTCCGGGAGGTTTCCCCCTCCCGGTATGTGGAGATTGAGGATGTCAGGGTCTCAACCGAGGGGGTTCCGGCGAAGCACCTTGAATGGGAGTACCTCACGCCCAGGGGGTTTTCCGTCCGGGTGTGGCTGGTTCCCTTTGGCAGTGATTTTCGCCTTGACCCGAGAGCCTACCCCCGGGTAGTGCTCCGCATCGCCTACAGAGCCCGGTACGTCTACGAGAATGGTCCCTCCGTTGCCCAGGTTTTCCGCCAGTTCTGGGGGGAGTGGGATTCGTGGGCTTCTGATGTCCGGGGCATCTTTGAGTTCCCCGAGAACGTGACGATTGAGCGGGTCTACACCCATCCCGCTCTTTGTGTCACCCGGGAGGGGAACCGTTTCGTCATTTCTGCCCGCCATCTCCCTCCCAAAGCCTTGGCCGAGGTTCGCTTCGTGGCACAACCCTTGCCCAATCTTCCCTATGCCGCTTCAAACCCTTCGCTGACTCTTGAAGACATCGAGCGGGAGGAGGGTTTCTACCGGAGCGAGGTACGGAATGCCCTGCTTTTCTCTCTGGGGCTTTTTGGGATTTGCTGCGTTCTGCTCCTTCTCGTTTTCCTCCGCTTTGGGCGAGAACCTGAGGTTTCGTATGAGCGCCTTTACGAAGAGGAGCCACCTCATGACGACCCTCCCGATGTGGTCAACGCGATTGTGAAAAACCTCGGGTGGTCTGTGGACGACGACGGCGTTGCTGCCGTACTCTTGCACCTGTACCATCTGGACTTAGTGGACTTTGCCGAGGAAGGAAAAGCCATCGTCCTGAAAGGTAGCGCCGTTCCCCAGAACCTCCCTCAAACCGAGAAGGCCCTTTTTGCGCTTCTCCAGCGCTTTGCCGAAAATGGGGTGTTCCGTTTTCAGCCTCTCAGGGAGAAGCTCGAGCGGTCCCTGAAGGAGGCCAAAAGTTTCAACAGTGCTCTTTCGTCGTACCGGAAGGAGGTTGGCAGGGAACTCGCCCGGCGAAAGTACCTCCGCACCACGGGGAATATCCTGGCAAAGGTCATCGCCGTGTTCATGGTGCTCGCTTCCCTCGGACCCCTGAGCGTGACTGACCGACCTACTCTCGCCCACCTTGCGCCTTTCTTTACCGTTCTTTCGGGAATGTTCTTCTTCACCGGGGCTGGGGTCCTTGTGACCCGCCGGGACCGCTTTGGGAGCTGGAGCCCAGAAGGTCGCCTTTACTACCTCCGCTGGAAGGCTTTTGCCCGCTTTCTGAACGATTACTCCCTTATGGCAGAACATCCACCTGAGTCCGTTGTCCTTTGGGAGAAGTACCTCATTTACGCTACAGCTCTGGGTATAGGGGAGAAGGTCCTGCAGCACCTCCGTAGGCTCATTCCCCAGGAAGTTTGGGAACGGGAAAGCTCTCACCACGTCTTCTATGGGCCTTTGGTGTTCTTGCCGGCAAGGAATTTCCGGGAGCTTGCAACCACGGCCTCAGCGACTGTGACTCGGGCCTCTTCAGGAAAAGGTGGAGGTTTCGGTGGGGGATTTGGGGGTGGGGCGGGAGGCTTTGGCGGTGGTTCCGGAGGAGGCCGGGGCGGGGCGTTTTAGGAAAACGCCCCTTTCTGTGTCCCTTTCCATCTCACCGTGAGGTAATGTGCGAGTTTGTCAACCCGAATCTGCAGTAAACCCCGATTCCTCTCTGAGCCCCGGAGGTTTGCCGCAAAATCAGTCAAAGTGCGGAACCTCTTATGGCCTAGAGGACTGCAAGGGTATTACGCAGGAACGGGTAGGTATCCGCGCGGTGGGTTGGGGGGTTCTTGTTTTTTTGCCAGCTTTCAGTATAATGGAAAAGGGGTGGCGGTGTAGCTCAGTTGGTCAGAGCATCCGGCTCATACCCGGAGCGCCGGGGTTCGAATCCCTGCACCGCCACCAGATTGTGCAGGTTTTGCACGGTGCAGGCACTGGAACGGAAGGTCTACGAGTTCATCAGGGAGCATTCCCTCTTTGCCCCCCGCGACGTGGTGCTTGTCGCCTTCTCTGGAGGACCGGATTCCACCGCCCTTGCCGAAATACTGATTCGCCTCAGGTCGCTCCTTGGTATCGAGCTTTTGCTCCTCCACCTCAACCACAGGCTTCGCAAAGAAGAGTCCGACCGTGATGAGGCTCACTGTGTGCGGTGGGCAGAGGAGCGGGGGCTTCCCATTATCGTGGAACGAAGAGATGTGGAGGCGTTCTGCCGCTTAGAGCGGCTTTCCATTGAGGAGGCGGCGCGACGCATCAGGTACGGGGTTTTCGAAACGTGCCGGGTGGTTCACGGGGCTTCCTGCGTAGCTCTGGGGCATACCCTTGATGACCAGGCGGAGACGGTTTTCATGAACATCGTCCGGGGTACCGGCCTTCCGGGCCTTTGCGGCATGCGGCCAAAGGAAGGCGTCTATGTGCGGCCGCTCCTTGGGGTACGGCGCCGTGAGATCCGGGAGTTCCTTGAGAGGGAGGGCATCTCTTTCGTTGAGGACAGTTCCAACCTCGACCTGCGTTTCCTCCGCAACCGGATTCGCCATTGTGTTTTTCCCCTGCTTGAGGAAATCAACCCTCGCATTGTGGAGGCGCTGGCCCGCCTTTCCCTGAACGCCCAGGAGGCTCTGGCTTTGCGGGAGGAAAAGAGTCTCCCCCTTGTCCGGGGACACGAGGGAGGAGGCATACCCCTTGATGCTGTGCTCCTTGTTCCTCCCTCGGAGCGGTCCTGGCTTGTGCGGCAGTTCCTTCGGGAGGTTCGCGGAACCCTTTGGGACGTTACCCGGGGCCAGATTGCAGACATCCTTCGTCTTGTGGAGAAGCGGCAGGGCGAGGTTGTCCTCCCAGGGAAGGTTCGGGTTTTTGTGCAGGGAGGGTATCTCTGGGCGTCTTCTTCCCCTCTCCCCCTTGTCGATATGCCCTCGTGGAGTTTTCCCCTCCATTTCCCTGGAGTGCACACCTTTCCCGACCTTGGGGTTGTCCTTGAGGGTCGTTTTGCCCCGTTTTCTGGAGAGGTTCATGGTACGGTCTGGCGCGAGGCTCTGGACTACGGGCAGTGTGTTCTTCCTCTGGTGCTCCGGAATTTCCGCGAGGGGGACCGCATGCAGTGGAGGGGGAAGGAACGGAAGCTCAAGGAACTTTTCGAGGAGTGGGGGATTATTCGGGAGTGGAGGCGACTTCTCCCTCTCCTTTGTGACCAGGAGAAGGTGCTCTGGATTCCTGGTCTAGCCCTTGACGAACGGGTGAGAGTTCAGGAAAATAGCAAGAGTATTCTCCATGTGGAGCTGCGGCGGTGTAAGGGGTGAAACGGTGGAGGACTTCATCGAACGGGTTCTCATCACCGAAGAGGAAATTCGGCAGAGGGTTCGGGAACTCGGAGAGGCCATAAGCAGGGACTATGCGGGGAAGGAACTGAGGGTTGTCGGGGTGCTTCGGGGAGCGTTCATCTTCATGGCTGATCTTGTCAGGAATATTCGGGTTCCCCTGAGCGTTGATTTTATGTCGATATCAAGTTACGGAGATGAGTGTGAAACAAGCGGCGTGGTACGAATTCTCAAAGACCTGGACAAACCCATCACCGGGCGACATGTCCTCATCGTTGAGGACATCGTGGACACAGGACTGACCCTGCGACACCTCAAGGAGGTGCTTGCCACCCGGGGCCCGGCAAGCCTTAAGGTGTGTGCACTTTTGAGTAAGCCTGAGAGAAGGCTTGTGCAGGATTTGACCATCGATTACCTGGGGTTTGAAATTCCCAACTGCTTCGTCGTGGGGTATGGTCTAGATTACGCAGAACGGTACCGGAATTATCCCTTTATCTTTGTCCTGAAGCCCGACTACTATCACGATGCCCAGAGGGAAGGAAAGGGTCAGTGCGGATGAACAACATTCCTGGTGGGAGGTTTTACCGAAACTTAGGATTCTACCTCCTCTTCCTCATCATCGTGATTTCCCTGGCTACCTCGCTCATGCAGCGCGAGGCCCCGCCACAGGTACTGACCTACAGTCAGTTCCTTGACGCGGTGCAGCGAGGGGCCGTCCGCCGGGTAGTCATTGCCGACCGGAATATCAGCGGGCAAATGTTTGACGGAACTCGTTTCACCACCTATGCTCCTGAAGACCCTGAGCTCATCCGGATTCTTCGGAATCAGAACGTTGAGATTGAGGCGCGCCCCCCTGTTGAGCCGTCCTGGTGGACGAGGGTTCTGAGCTCGCTCTTTCCCACGATTTTGCTCATCGTGGTGTGGATTTTCCTCCTGCAGCAGATTCAGGGAGGGAGTAAAGTGACGTCTTTTGTGAAGAGCCGGGCCAAGCTCGTGGACCCGGAGAAGGTCAGGGTCACCTTTGACGACGTTGCCGGTATTGATGAGGTGAAGGAAGAGCTGAAGGAAGTCGTGGATTTTCTGAAGAACCCCCGGAAGTTCCAGAGAATCGGTGCCCGAATCCCCCGGGGTGTGCTGCTCTATGGTCCTCCGGGCACGGGGAAGACCCTCCTTGCCAAGGCCATTGCCGGGGAGGCAGGGGTACCCTTCTTCAGCATCAGCGGCTCGGACTTTGTGGAGATGTTCGTGGGAGTTGGGGCAGCACGGGTTCGGGACCTTTTCGCTAACGCCAAGAGGAACGCTCCCTGCATCGTCTTTGTCGACGAGCTCGATGCTGTGGGACGGCACCGGGGAGCAGGACTTGGAGGAGGGCATGATGAGCGGGAGCAAACGCTCAACCAGCTCCTTGTGGAGATGGACGGCTTTGACCCCAACCAGGGTGTGATCCTCATTGCTGCCACGAACCGTCCCGATATCCTTGATCCCGCCCTCTTGCGTCCGGGGCGGTTTGACCGGCGCATTGCTGTCCCTCAACCGGACGTCAGGGGACGGGAGGCCATTCTCAGGGTGCACGTTCGGGGGAAACCCCTGGGGAAAGATGTCGACCTTGAGGTTCTGGCGCGTCGCACGCCTGGCTTTGTCGGGGCGGATCTCGCTAATCTCGTGAACGAAGCGGCCATTCTTGCGGCCCGCAAGGGGAAGGATGTCATCGAGATGGAGGATTTCGAGGAGGCTATTGACAAGGTCATTGCCGGACCCGAGCGGAAACACATCATCATCAGCGAGCGGGAAAAGCGTATCATCGCGTACCACGAAGCAGGGCATGCTCTTGTGGCGAAGGTCCTGCCAAACAGCGACCCAATCCACAAGATTTCCATCATCCCCCGGGGGGGTGTTGCCCTGGGATACACGTTGCAGCTCCCTGCGGAGGACCGGTACCTCCTCACCAAGCAGGAACTCATGGCGCGCCTTTCCATTCTCCTCGGAGGACGGGTAGCGGAGGAAGTGGTTTTCAAGGATGTGACGACTGGTGCCCATGACGACCTCAAGAAGGCTACGGAAATCGCCCGGGAGATGGTCTGCGAGTACGGCATGAGCGAGCTCCTTGGCCCTCTGACCCTCGGCAGAAAGCACAAGGAGGTTTTCTTAGGGCGTGACATTGCCGAAGACCGGAACTACAGCGAGGAAATCGCCTATGCCATCGATAGGGAAGTCCGGGCCCTCATTGATCAGGCGTACGAGCGGGCAAAGGACATCATTGTCCGGTACCGGGAGAAGCTCGACGCGCTGGCGAAAGAGCTGATGGAAAAAGAGGTCCTGGGGCGGGAAGACATTGAGCGGATTCTGGACATCCCCCAGGACGAAAGTCCTTCCAAAGGAGGAGAAAAGGTCCATGAAAGCGAACACGCTGCGTATTGGTCTGACCGGAGTAGCCAGCATGGTGGTGAATGAGGAGACCACGGCAGACCGCTTTGACCCCGATATGGTGCCTGCTTTCGCAACCCCTATGCTTGTGTCGCTCATGGACAATGCTGCTTGCGAGGCGGTCAAGCATCACCTTCCCGAAGGATACGTCAGCGTGGGAACAAGAATCAGTATCTCCCATATCGCGGCAACCCCAAGGGGGATGAAGGTCACCGCCCGGGCCACCCTTGTGGAGATTTACCGGAACCGTCTCGTTTTTGAAGCCGAGGCCTTTGACGAGGTTGAGAAGATAGGGGAGGGGCGCCTGGAACGATTTGTGGTGAACAGGGAATGGTTCATGAAGCGCCTTGAGGCCAAGGCTGAAGTGAAGAAGCGAGGTCTGGTGGAGCGATGAGACAGTTTGCCGTTTTTGGGCTGGGTATTTTTGGGAGTAGCATCGCCATCGCCCTGTACCAGCAGGGATTCACGGTTCTTGGAGTGGACATTGAGGAGGACCCGGTGAAGGAGATGGCGGGAAAAATCACCGAGGTGGTTCAGGCCGATACCACCGACGAGAAGGTACTCGAGGCCCTGGGGGTGAAGAACTTCGATGTGGCCATCGTGAGCATTGGGAACGACATCCAGTCGAGTGTTCTCACCACCCTTGCGGTGAAGGAGCTCGGGGTTCCCTTCATCGTCGCCAGAGCAATCAATGAAATGCACGGGAAGATTCTGGAGAAGATCGGGGCGGATCGGGTGATTTTCCCCGAGCGGGATATGGCCCTGAGGGTGGCAAAAACCCTGGCTTTCCCTAACGCCATACGGACGGAAGAACTCTTCCCGGGGTACAACATTGTGGAGGTGAGGCTTCCTGTACTCCTCCATGGAGTCTCTCTTGGGAAGGCTCAACTACGGAATCGCTACGGTATCACCGTTCTGGCCATCAGGAGGGAGAACGAGTACCGGGTTTCGCCCTCGGCCGATGAGGTTTTGCTTAAGGGGGATATCATCTACGTTCTGGGGAATGAGCAGCAGTTGCGGAGGTTTTTCAAGGAAATGGTAGAAAGCCGCAATGGAAAGGTTGTGGAGGTATGAGGGCACAGCTTGAGTGCTTTACCTGCAACATCCGTCAGGCCCAGGAAGCCGCAGAAATCGCCGGGGCTTCCTTTGACCTTCTCTGGAAGATTTCCCAGAAGGTCTGTGCGCTCTACGCCCAGGCGGATCCCTGCTGGACGCCCGCGTACATGACCACCTTGGCGCATCAGATCGCCAAGGAGGCCACAGGAGTCGAGGACATTTACTACCGTTTCAAGCGGCACTACAACCGCATGGCCCTTGAGCTTTATGGAAGGCTTAAGGAGTTCGTGGCCTCTGGGGAAAATCGCCTCGAACGGGCGGTTCTTGTGGCCATTGCGGGGAACATCATCGACCTTGGAGTGTACCGGGAGGTGGATGTGGAGAGCATTCTCGCCCAGGTGACCTCTGCCCAGTGGGGGAGGTATGATTTCCCTGCTTTTGCCGCTGACCTTTCCCGGGCGCGGACCATCGTCTACGTTGGGGATAACGCGGGGGAAATCGTTTTTGACCGGATTCTCGTGGAAGAAATACGGAATCTGGGGGAGAAAGAGATGTTCTTCGTCGTCAAGGGAGGTCCCATCTCGAACGATGCCCTTCTTGAGGATGCCCGTGAAGCCGGTCTTGAGGGGTTGGTGCATGTACTCACCACGGGCCAGGCCGAAACAGGCATCGACCTCTCACGGGCACCCCTTGAGCTTCAGGAGGTCTGGAAGAGGGCTGACCTCATTATCTCCAAAGGGCAGGGGAACTTTGAAACCCTGAGCGGTCGGGGGGAGAACATCTACTTCCTCCTCAAGGCGAAGTGTGTTCCTGTGGCGCGGGAGTTTGGTGTTCCCCAGGGTGCGCTGATTCTCAAGCGAAATCTCGGATGAGGCCATGGAGAAGGTTCTGGTTCGCTCAAGTGGTGGAGTGGTGGTGCGGAGGGAGGGCTCTTCTTTCACAGTGCTCCTCATAAGGAAGCGAGGTTCTCCCTTCTGGACGCTTCCCAAAGGGCATCTTGAGGAGGGAGAAAGCGAGGAAGCTGCAGCACTGCGGGAGGTTGCGGAAGAAACGGGGTGTGTTCCCCGCCTGGGCCCAAGGATTGGAGAGATTGCCTTCACCTATGAGCGTAATGGACGGCTTTTTGAAGAACACGCCGCCTTCTACCTCATGGAGGCGGTTACCCAGAGTTTCCTTCCTCCGCAGGAGGAGGTTGAGGAGGTTCGGTGGGTTGACCTCGCTCAGGCGCCAGGCTTACTCCACTATGAGAATGAGCGGGACATCCTGAAGAGAGCTCAGGAGTACCTTGAAGCCCAGAAGGCAAATTTTTAGGGAATTTTCTCCCCGACCGTGACAAAACCCTTGACAGTGCGCTAAAATACTGACAAAAGGGGAAAGCCTTGTTGAGCCCTGGGAAGAGGAACGCGGGGCCCTGCGGAAGTCGCGTGGAAGGTGCAAGGAGGTTTCCGGGTGGAACTTTTGAAGATTTCGTCCCGAACCAGGCCGGCAGCTTTAGCCGGGGCGCTGACGGGAGCCATTCGGGAGCATGGGCGGGCAGAAATGCAGGCAGTGGGAGCAGGTGCGGTGAACCAGGCAGTGAAAGCCATCGCCATTGCTCGGGGGTACCTTGCTCCAAGTGGTATTGACCTTGTCTGTATCCCGGCTTTCGTGGACGTGAAAATTGGCGATTCGGAGAAAACGGCGATACGCTTCATTGTGCTTCCGGCTTAGAATTCATTTTCAGGAAAAGGAGGTTTGGGGAGGATGAACAAGCAGGACTTGGTGGGTACTCTTGCGGAGGAGCTCAAGAAGGAGGGTCTGAGTATCACCAAAAAGGATACTGCTCGCATCGTGGATACAATGCTTGAGGTTATCCAGAATGCTCTGCGGAAGGGTGAGAAGGTCCAGCTTGTGGGGTTTGGAACCTTCGGGGTGAAGAAGAGAGCAGGACGCAGGGGGAGAAACCCGCAGACCGGGAAGGAAATTCATATCCCCGAGACGAAAGTGCCTTTCTTCCGTCCAGGAAAGCTCCTGAAGGAAGTCGTGAAGTGACGGCAATCCCCCTACAGGGGAAAAGCCCTTTCCCCTGTGGGGGGATTGTGTTCGTGGTGTTTTCCGAGTATACTCTTGAAATAGAGGTGCGCCCGTAGCTCAACAGGATAGAGCGTCGGCCTCCGGAGCCGAAGGTTGTGGGTTCAATTCCCGCCGGGCGCACCAGTTTTTTGGGGTTTTCGGCGAGAGGACCTCTCTGTCTCCATCGTACTCCCTCTGCGGGATGCTGCCACCGGGTTTTTCTCAAGAACGAATGAAGTGGCTTTTGGGTGTGGTCCATGGTACAATTTCCCCAGAGCTTAGGGTCGCTTCAGGGACACCGGGTTTTGAAGGGCGGGAGTACTACGGGTCTTGCTTGGAAACGGCAGAATCTCCCCGGGGAGACCTTGCTGTGGCGCCTGGGGAAGCGTATACTTGCACCGTATTTCCTCGGTTTTCCCCTTGAGGTAGAGGGTGAGTTGCCCCCTCCGCCTTTTCTGCTTATTGCCAACCACCTCAGTGCTCTCGACCCCTTCCTCATTGACGCCCTTGTTCCGTACCCGATTGTCTGGGTGGCCAACCGGCTGATTTTCGAGCACCCCTTTCTCGGTCCCCTGATTCGCGCCGTAAGTGCCATTCCCAAGAGAAAAGCCCTGCCTGACTGCCGCGCGGTCCGGGGTATCTTCCGGGTGCTGGAGAGAGGAGGAGTGGTGGGGCTTTTCCCTGAAGGAGGGATTCCCTGGAACGGGGTGAACCGGGGAGTGACTCCGGCAACGGAGAAACTCCTTGCCCGGCTCCAGGTTCCGGTGGTTTTTGCCCACATCCAGGGGGCCTGGATACGCAAACCCCTCTGGGCAGACCACTCTCGCAGGGGTCCGGTGTTCATTCGCTTTACCCTCACTGCCTGCAGCTCTCTCCTATCTTTCTGGCATTCCGAGTGGGAATGGCAGAAACGTCACCGGATCCCCTTTCAGGGGGAAAGACGGGCTGAGGGCATTGAACGGGTGGTGTTTTTCTGTCCCGCCTGCGGGAAATTCCGCAGCATCGTCGGGAAGGGGAACGAGGTGCTCTGCCTTTCTTGCCACAGGAGATGGACCATCGATGCGTATGGCTTCATCGATGGGCTCACCCAGGAGGAATTCACCGCAAATCAGGAAAGTCTCCTTGGTGCTCTTTGCGAGCACACCCCTGAAATCGTGTTCCCAAAGGTCCTCATAACGGAGCGAACCCACCCTGGAGGGGCACTTCGGAGCTTTTCCTTCGGTCCGGTTGTGGTGAATCGGGAAGGACTGCTTGTCCGGGGAAAATGCTTCCCATTCTCTGAGATTCGCGGTGAGAATACCTTTCTGAAGAAGGTTTTTGAGTACACCTCTGGCAGGCACCTCATCCGCCTCCACCTGGAAAAGGACGCTTGCTTACTCCTGAGCCTTGTGCGGTTGCGGAAAGGCAATGTTGTTCAGTGTCCTTCCTCGCCCCCTCTCCGTTGACTTTTCTTCGCTTTGTGTTATAGTTTCTGTAAAAGGTGCATCGAAAGACGATGAAGGGGAGTAGTAAGGGAGTCTGAAGAGGTGCAGAGAACCGGAGAAGGTGGAAGCCGGTCCTCTTCTTCCCTGAATCCGCCCTGGAGTTGTGGGTACGAAGGGATAGAGTAGTGCCCAACGCGCTTTAGGCGCGTTAGCGCTTTGAGGGTGGGGAACCACCGAAGAAGGGTGGCACCGCGGGAAAGCTCTCGCCCCTTGGGCGAGAGCTTTTGTTTTCTGAAGGAGAGACAGAATGGAAGTTTTCGAGGTTCTCCGGTACTTTCTGGGAACAGAGAAGGAGGTCTTCCTCTGCCCCTTCCCTGCAGCCTGGGGACGGGAGGCGGTGGTGGTCAACTGCTTTTCTCCAGGAGATACGGTGGTGTGTCTGGTCTCTGGGGAGAGGGGAGAACACTGGGCCAGGGTTGCCGAAGGCTTCGGGCTCTCGGTCATCCGCCTGGGGGGATATGGAGGGAAGCCTCCACGGGTGGAAGACCTTTACCTCCTCTTTGAGGCTGAGAAAGCAAGCTCCATCAAAGGGGTGTTCGTCACCCATGTGGAGAGGGAGGAACCTTTCGCCGTTGAGCTTGAGGCTCTGGGAAGGGTGTGCAGGTCTTTTGATGTGCTGTACGCTCTTGATGTGAGTGAGTCTTTTGGAGTTTTCCCCCTGTCCCTGGACGGGAGTGCTGTGGATGTGGCGGTGGCAGAGAGTCCGCTGCTTTCTGGGAACTGTTCGCTGCTTGTTGTGGGGGAAAGGGCCTGGAGGGCAAGGTCTTCGGCCCGCTGTCCCCGTTTTGCCCTGGATTTCGCAGAACTCCAGAAGCTCTCCGCAGGGCAGGAACTGTCCCCTCTTTGCTTAGGGTTCCTTCTGAACCTACGGTCGGTGGGGAAGGAAGCCGTCTGGGAGCGGCGGAAATTCCTGGCGTCGGTGTTCCGCAGGGGGGCAGAGGCTCTGGGATTTTCGGTGGTGCACGACATGGCGGCCTTCCCCTCGGTGACCTGCCTGAGGCTCCCTGAAGGGATTGTAGAGGACGAGGTCCTTCTGGCCCTTGCGCGGGAAGGCATATGGAGCGGGAAGGTGGCAAGGAAGGACAGAACCATCTGGGTGCGGCACGGTGATACCCTGAAGGTTGCTGAAATCCTGGGGCTTCTCTTTGTCCTTGGAGAGGTCCTAAGCGGTAAGGGTCAGAAGGTGCACATTTCAACCATTCTTGCGGGAATGGAGGTGGACTGGAGTGGCTGAAACCATTCGTATTCTCTGTGCCCATGGAGTTCCGGAGGATATGGTCAAGCGGCTTTCTGAGGAAATTGGGCCGGTAGAGGTGCTCTCCTCGCACGATGAGGAGGAGATTCTCCGGGCCATTCAGGATAAGGACGTTTTCGTTGTCCGTTCCAAGCCCCAGGTCACTGCCCGCATCGTTGAAAATGCCCCAAGGCTCAAGGTTGTCGCCCGTCCTGGAGTGGGAACGGACAACATCGACAGGAAGGCCTGCGAAGCTCGGGGCATTCAGGTCATCAACACTCCCGAAGCTTCGGCTTCAAGCGTTGCCGAACTCACTGTGGGACTGGCCATTGCCCTTCTGCGTCACCTGTACCTCACCTGCGCGTTCCTGAAGGAAGGGAAGTGGGCCAAGGGTCAGTACACGGGGAAGACCGTCGAGGGGAAGACCTGGGGGGTCGTGGGCTTTGGCAGCATCGGCCGAAGAGTAGCGGAAATCGTGAAGGCCATGCGGGCCGAAGTCCTCGCCTACGACCCGTATGTTCCGGAAGAGGAATTCATCCGGCGGGGAGTCAAGCGGGCCTTTCGGCTTGAGGAGCTCCTTGAACGAAGCGATATTGTCTCGCTCCATGTGGTCTTAAATAGTGAAACTGCAGGCCTTTTCTCGGAAGAAATGCTCCGGAAGATGAAAAAGGGTGCGTACCTCATCAATACCTCGCGGGGGAAGGTGATCGACCAGAAGGCCCTCCTTCAGGTACTTCGGGAAGGGCACCTTGCCGGTGTGGCTCTGGATGTGTACGAGACCGAACCACCTCAGGACCTTGAGCTTCTCACCCATGAGAATGTCATCTGCACGCCCCATATTGGGGGAAGCACCGAGGAGGCGTTCCTCAACGCCACCGAGGTTTTGGTGAATAAACTCAAGGCGCTGTTTCGCCTGGGAGAGGGGGTTCCAATCGGGTACTGATGGAGAAACCCTTTGAAGTCCTCGACCACACTGCGGATATCGGTCTTGTGGCCTGGGGGAGGTCCCTGGAAGAGCTCTTCGCGAACGCCGCGCTGGGAATGTTTTCTCTCATCGGGGCGTTAGAAAAGGTGGATGGGGGGTTCACGGCAGAAGTTGCCGTTGAGGGAAGCGACTACGAGGACCTTCTTGTGACCTGGCTCAACGAGCTCCTCTACCTTTTCGAAGCCGAGGAAGTACTGCTCAAAGCCTTTGACATCCAGAAACTCGGGCAGTATTACCTCAGAGCCCGGGTCTTCGGAGAACCCCTGGACTTCAAGAAACACGAGCTTTTCCGGGTGGTGAAGGCCTGCACGTACCACGAGGTGAAGGTGGAGGAGGTCGAGCCAGGGCTTTTCCGGGCGCAGGTATACTTCGATATCTGAAAGGAGGTTGAGCTTATGGCTGAGTGGAGTGGGCCACTGCAGAAAGTAGACGACTGGCGTTGGCGAATTCCCAAAGACTACAAGCACGGCATGAAGGTTGAGGGGGTCATTTATGCCAGTGAGAAGATGATTAAGGCCATCCGGAAGGACCAGGCCCCGGAACAGGTGGCGAACGTCGCCTTCCTTCCGGGGATTGTCGGGAAGTCTCTGGCCATGCCTGATATCCACTGGGGGTATGGGTTCCCCATTGGGGGCGTGGCGGCAACCCTTTTTGGCGAAGGGGTGATTTCCCCAGGAGGTGTGGGGTTTGACATCAACTGTGGAGTCCGGGTGGTGAAGACGAATCTCACCAAAGACGAGGTTCTGCCTCGACTTGAAAAGCTCCTTTCGGTTCTTTTCCGGAACATTCCCTCCGGTGTGGGTTCAGAGGGTAAGCTCTCCTTTTCGCCGGCAGAACTCCGCAAGGTCATGACCCAGGGAGCGCAGTACGTGATTTCCCGGGGGTTTGGCTGGCCGGAGGACAAAGACCACATCGAAGAGGGTGGAGCTATGGAGGGGGCCGATCCCGACGCGGTGAGCGATAAGGCCATCGAGCGGGGCAAGGACCAGCTTGGGACTCTGGGTTCGGGGAACCACTTCCTGGAGATTGAAGTGGTGGAGCGAATCTTTCGCCCGGATATCGCGGAAGTTTTCGGGCTCTTTGAGGGACAGGTCATCGTCATGGTCCACACCGGTTCCCGGGGGTTTGGTCACCAGATCTGCACCGACTACCTCCAGAAAATGCAGAACGCCATGAACCGTTACGGCATCAGGGTTCCAGACCGGCAGCTCGCCTGTGCGCCGCTTGACTCCCCTGAAGGTCGGGGGTACTTCGCGGCCATGGCCTCGGCGGCGAATTTTGCCTGGGCGAACCGCCAGCTCATCACCCACTGGATTCGCGAATCCTTCGAGGAGGTTTTCGGGAAATCGGCTCGGGCCCTTGGGATGGAGATCCTGTACGACGTTGCCCACAATATTGCCAAAATTGAGGAACACGAGGTTGACGGAAAACGCCTGAAGCTCTGCGTGCACCGCAAAGGGGCAACCCGGGCTTTTGCCGCAGGTCATCCTGCAGTTCCCGAGCGTTTCCGAAGCGTCGGTCAACCCGTGCTCATCCCGGGAGATATGGGAACGGGGTCGTATATCCTGGTGGGGACGGAACTCGCCATGAGGGAAACCTTCGGGTCCACTTGTCACGGAGCCGGGCGAGTCATGAGCCGCTCCGAGGCCGATCGGACGTCCCGCGGTCGGGACATCGCCGCAGAACTCGAAAAGCAGGGTATTCTGGTCATGGCCGAGAGCAAGGCAACCTTGAGGGAAGAAATTCCCGAGGCCTACAAGGATGTGGGAGAGGTCGTTGAGGTTGTGGAGCGAGCAGGAATCTCGAAAAAAGTGGCCTACGCCCGGCCTCTGGGAGTCATCAAGGGTTGAAGGAGAGAGTGACCATGCTTGACTGGAAGTGGGTACGGGAGCACCGGGAGGATGTTGCCGAAGCGCTCAGGAAGCGAGGTATGAGCACAGAGCTTCTGGACACTCTCTTTGCCCTTGACGAAAAGCGAAGGGCGCTTCAGAGGGAGGCCGACGCCTTAAAACAGAGGAAGAATCAGCTCGCCAGAACCATCGGGACTCTGAAACGGGAAGGAAAGGATCCCGGGACGCTCCTTGCCGAGGGTGAAGAAATTTCTGGACGCCTCGAGTCCATCGACCGGGAACTTAAGGAGGTGGAGGAGGAGTGGAAGGAAAAGCTCCTCTTCCTCCCCAATATTCCCCACGAGAGCGTCCCGGTGGGGAATGGTGAAGAGGACAACGTGGAAGTTCGCCGGTGGGGAGAACCGAGGGAGTTCACCTTCCCTCCCCGGCCCCACTGGGAAATCGGGGAGACCCTCAACATCCTTGACTTTGAGCGGGGAGCGAAGATTGCCTCTTCGCGCTTCACCGTCCTCAAGGGTGCAGGGGCGCTCCTTGAACGGGCGCTCATCAACTTCATGCTCGACCTCCATACCTTGAAACACGGATACCGGGAGATTTTCCCGCCCTTCCTCGTGAACACGAAGACCATGACTGGAACAGGACAGCTCCCGAAGTTCTTCGACGACCTCTACCACTGTCAGGATGACCTCCACCTCATTCCCACGGCAGAAGTCCCGGTGACGAACCTCCACGCCGATGAAATCCTCGAAGAGGACGACCTTCCCATTTACTACGTGGCCTACAGTGCCTGTTTCCGCCGGGAAGCAGGGTCATACGGGAAGGACGTTCGGGGGCTTATCCGCCAGCACCAGTTTAACAAAGTGGAGCTTGTGAAGTTCGTCCATCCCGATACCTCCTATGAGGAGCTTGAGGAACTCGTTCGTGATGCCGAGGAAGTTCTTGAGCTTCTTGGACTTCCCTACCGGGTGGTGACCCTCTGTACCGCCGATTTGGGCTTCGCCGCGGCAAAGACCTACGATATCGAAGTGTGGTTACCGTCTCAAGGGAGGTACCGGGAGATTTCTTCCTGCAGCAACTTCGAGGATTTCCAGGCCCGTCGGGCCAACATCCGTTTCCGTTCCCACACGGGGAAGCTCCACTACGTGCACACCCTAAACGGTTCAGGCCTTGCGGTGGGAAGAACCCTTGTGGCGATTCTTGAAAACTACCAACAGGAGGACGGAACGGTTGTTGTGCCTGAGGTGCTTCGCCGGTACATGCACGGCATTGAAATCCTCACCCCGGAGCTTGAGGTGAAGTAGATGGAGCGACTCGGTGTCGGTATTGTGGGTTTTGGCTTTATCGGGAGGGTACACGCGCTGGCGTTTTCGGCCCTCCCCTTTTACTACAGTGACCTTCCTTTTCTCCCCGAGATCCGGGGCATCTGCACTTCCCGGGAGGAGACGGCAAGAAAGGCCAGAGAGGAGACCGGAATTCCTTTTACCACCCATCGTGTTGAGGAGCTCCTCGAAAGGGAAGACATTGACGTTGTCGTGGTGGCTACACCCAATGCCTTTCACCTTCCGGTTGTGGAACAGGCCGCAAATGCGCAAAAGCACATCTACTGCGACAAGCCCCTGGCGCTCAACCTCAGGGAGGCCGAGAGAATCCGGGAGATCGTGACGCAAAGCCGTGTGACCTTCGGCATGGCCTTTCAGAACCGTTTCGTTCCCGCAATCCTACGGGCAAGAGAGCTCATACGCGAGGGATTCCTGGGCGAGGTGGTCCGGGTTCGGGCCCAGTACCTGCACTCAGGGTACAACGACCCCCGGCGTCCCATGAGCTGGCGTCTCCGGAAAGACCTTGCGGGAGGCGGTGCCCTGGCCGATCTGGGGTCGCACCTCATCGACCTTGTCCATTACCTTCTTGGGGCATTTGCGGTGACGGGAGCCCGGGGGAAGACCTTCATCACGAAGCGCCCCAGAAATCCCGAAGGGGAAGACTTCGAGGAGGTCCTTGTCGATGACTGGGCAGAGGTCTCTGGAGTCCTTGCAAACGGTGCGCCACTGACCATTGAGGCCAGTCGCTTCGCCACGGGAAGCTGCGATGAGCTGCGTCTTGAGATTGAGGGGATGGAGGGTGCCATTCGTTTCAATTCGATGCAGCCGAATTTCCTTGAAGTCTACGATGCCCGGGAAAGAGGTGGTCCGTACGGAGGGAACCGGGGATTCAAGCTCATCGAATCGGTCCATCAGTACCCCTACCCGAATCGCATTCCCGGAAAATTTGCCATCGGCTGGGTTCGCCCGCACATTGCCTGTGCCCACGATTTCCTTTTGCGGATTGCCGGACAACCTTCCCTGGGGGCAACCGTTGCGGATGGGGTTTTTGTCCAGAGCGTGCTCGAGAGTGCCTATGCCCTTTCGGGGTATTGAAGGCATGAGGTTTCCATGGTATACTACCCCTGTCCTGGAGAGGTGGCCGAGTGGCTGAAGGCAATCGCCTGCTAAGCGATTAGGCGGACCAAAATCCGCCTCGAGGGTTCGAATCCCTCCCTCTCCGCCAGAGCTCCGAAGGAGGAACCATGCGCAGCTACAGGAAGGAACTCTGGTTCAACATCCCCACACGACGGGCCTTCGTGAACATTACCCCCCTCCTTGAAGACTGTGTCCGCGAAAGCGGCATCAGGGAAGGGCTTTTGCTGTGCAATGCCATGCACATCACGGCAAGCGTCTTCGTGAACGACGACGAAGAAGGACTGCACGAGGATTTCGAGCGGTGGCTTGAACAGCTCGCTCCTGAAAAGCCCTATGAGCAGTACCGTCACAATGTTGGCGAGGACAACGCCGATGCCCACCTCAAGCGGACCATCATGGGACGGGAAGTGGTCATTGCCATCACTGAAGGAAAACTCGACCTCGGCCCCTGGGAACAGGTGTTCTACGGGGAGTTTGACGGGAAGCGGCCCAAGCGGGTGCTGGTGAAAATTCTCGGGGAATAGGGTCCTGGCGTGCTGGAAAAAGGCCCTTCTGTGCTACAATGACGGAAAAGGGAGGAAGGAGGGAGTACTCGTGGCCATTTCGAGATTCCTCGAGGAGAATCGGGTGAGCATGCCCCTGGCGGTGCTTGCGGTGGTATTCGTGATTCTTGCCGTGGTGTTTTCTATCTCGGCCATGGTTTCTGCAGTGCAACTCCAGGCGGGGGCTACCGCTGGGTCTTTGGTAGGAGTGGCAATCTTCGGTATCCTCAGCGCCATCTTTCAGTTTCTTGTCCTCTACCAGTGGTCCCGGGCCATCAACACCAATGTAACCAACACCCGGGATGTTTTCCTGAACCTCAAGGACCGCTTGGAGGACCCTCTCCGGGGGGAGATAGGGTTTTTCGCCAACCGGAGTGAGGAGTTCATCGTGCAGACCTGGCCGTTCTGGGTCTACCTTGTGTTCTACGTCATTGGGCTCTTCACCGGGGTGTACGCCATCGTTTTCAACATCCTGGCGTTCATCTTTCTTGCCGTGTACCTCTCTTCTGTGTTCCGTTCCATCGGGAAGCTCTCCGACCTCAAGGATAGGCTCTACCAGTACCTTGAGGACAGATACGGTGTCCACCTTACCGGACGGGTCTTCCGGGTTCCGCGGCGGAGCATTGCTCTTTTCATCATCCTGGGCATCATCACCTTTACCATTTACTGGCTGTACCTTCTCGTGAAGCTCTCAAGCGAAATCAACCGGTACCTCTCTACTGATGAGACCCTCCGGCGGGAGGTCGAGGAAGCGCTGAGCCGGTTTTCCTGATGCTGTATCCGGTTATCGTCTTCAACCTGGTGTTCTTTGTGGCCACCGTGGCAAGCGGTGGCTTTACTCTTTCTAATCTTTTGCGCCTTGGCGCCAAATACGGACCGCTCATTGCCTCAGGCGAGTGGCAGAGGCTCCTCATCTGCATTTTCCTCCACGGGAACATCTGGCACCTCTTCTTCAATACCTATGCCCTCTTCCAGCTTGGGCGGCTCGTCGAGGGTATTTACGGGTACCGGAAATTCTTCATGGTCTATGTGCTCTCCGGGCTTTCGGGGAGTTTCCTCTCGTACCTTGTGAATTTCCGCCAGATTGGCGTAGGAGCGAGTGGGGCCATCTTTGGTCTGGCGGGACTTCTCTTTGCCGGAGGGCTCAAGTACCGGAATACGTCGCTGCATCGCCTCGGCATGGGCATTCTCCCCTTCATCTTCATCAACCTCCTCATTGGCTTCACCTTTCCGGCGATTGATAACGCCGCCCACGTGGGTGGGCTTCTCGCTGGCATGGGCCTTGGGTGGGTTCTTGCTCCCGGGTTTTCGGTGCTTCCCTGGAAGCGGTGGGGCGAGCGGGTACTCTACGGGGCCTGTATCGTTTTCGTGGCCCTGAGTGTCGCCACCTTTTTCCTCCCGGGTCTTTCGCAACGTGCCGTTTCCCTGGAGAGCGTGATCGCTTTCCACAACCGGGTTCGGGATATCCTCGTGACCATTGAGGGTGGGAAGGTCCCCTCTCGCTATGCTGTGGAGTCCCTGCACCCTCCCGACCGGGAAGCCCGAAAGATCAAGGAGCTTCTCAGGCGGTTCCTCGAAGAGGGGAATGGGGAGCGCCTTGAAGAGGTTGAGGAGGCGTTTCTCCGGTGGCGAAGGGATATCCTGAGAAAGTACGAGGGAATTGTCTTTGAGCGGGAGTCCGAATGATGTGGCTTCTCCTTGTGGTGCTTGCCCTCGGTTTCTTTGTGGGGAAGTTGGTGCAGTCCGACCTGGCAAAAGGGGTAGGGAAGACCCTGAGCGCCGTGGGGCTTTTGTTCCTGCTTTTTGCCATGGGGGTTCGTCTGGGGCAGGAGGGATTCCTGCGGATGAAGCTGGCCTCCTTCGGTCTTTTGGCGCTATCTCTGGCTTTCGCTACAGGAGCTGGATCGGTGGTTGTTGCAGGCCTTGCGGAACGAATGATGAGGAGGAAGCGGCCGTGATTGGCATTGTGCTCAGTCTGGGTGCGGGAATACTGTTCGGTCTTTCCGGCCTTTTCCCCTCCGCCTTTGGGGGCTTCTTAGAGCGATGGATTGACATCTCCCTCTATGTGCTCGTTTTCGGCGTGGGGATGGAGCTTGCGTGGGAGAGCAAAGCCTTCGAGGAGATTCGGTCGATGGGCTTTCGAGTATTCTTCCTGCCGCTTGCAGCCATGGCCGGAAGTCTCCTTGGAGCGACATTCGTTGCGCTCTGTTCTCCGATGACCCTCAAGGAGTGCCTCGCCGTGGCCTCGGGGTTTGGCTGGTATTCTCTTTCGGGGGTCCTTCTGGCTCGCCTGGGGAATCCCTCTCTGGGGCTTTTTGCCTTTGCCACTAACGTCTTCCGGGAAATCCTCACCCTTGTGAACCTCGAGTGGGTGTATCGGGTCTTCGGAGGTTGGGCGGCGGTGGCCCTGGGTGGTGCAACGAGCATGGATACAACCCTTGGGGTGCTCTCACGGGTCAGCGGGGGGAAACTCGTCCCCCTTGGGGTGGTGAGTGGGGTACTGCACTCCCTCTGCGTTCCTTTCTGGGTTACGCTCTTTTTCCGGTTCCTGTGAAGTCTGGGTCTGGAACGCCTCTTCCCGGAGGAACTGTGCGAGCTTCCTGAAGGCCTGGGCCCGATGACTCACACGGTTTTTGACCTCCGGGCCGAGTTCGGCAAAGGTCTTCCCAAAGGGTGGGAAGACGAAAACCGGGTCGTACCCGAATCCCTGGTCTCCCCGAGATTCTTCGGCGATGAAGCCCTCACAGGTGCCCTCAAAGACCTTTTCTCCCCCTGGCCACACCAGGGCAACGACGCACACGAAACGGGCGGTGCGCTGCGCGCGGGGAACGCCCTGGAGCTTCTGCAAAAGAAGCTCGATGCGCTCACGCTGGGAAAGCCCGGGTCCTCCAAAGCGGGCAGAATGCACCCCGGGAAGCCCTCCCAAAGCATCGACTTCAAGCCCTGAATCTTCTCCAACCGAGAGAAGCCCCGTTTTTTCAAACCCTGCCCGGGCTTTGAGGAGGGCGTTCGCGAGGTACGTTTCCCCGGTTTCTGCAACGTCACCGATATCGGCAACGTCGTAGATGCTCTTTGCTTCGACGCCAAAAGGCCTGAGGATGTCCTGTATCTCGACGAGTTTCCCTGCGTTTTTCGTGACGACGTACACCGTGGGTCTCATGGAAGACCCCGCTCAAGGAGTTTTCGCTCGAGGTTCAGGATTTCCTGGATACCCCTCTGGGCAAGGTCGAGGAGGGCGTTCAGAGTCTCCCGGGAGAAAGGCTCCTTTTCGGCTGTTCCCTGGACTTCCACGAGTTTTCCGCTTCCGGTCATCACCACGTTCATATCCACCTGAGCCACAGAGTCTTCCTCGAAGTTGAGGTCAAGGAGCATTTCGCCGTTCACGATGCCCACGCTCACCGCGGCGAGGTAATCCCGCACGATACCCCGTTCTGCAAGCATTCCCTGATCAAGGAGGTTCCACAGGGCATCCACCAGGGCCATGAAGGCGCCGGTTGTGGCCAGCGTCCGCGTTCCTCCATCGGCCTGAATGACGTCGCAATCCACAAGGATGGTCCGCTCTCCAAGCTTTTCGAGGTTCACCACCGAGCGCAGTGCCCTGCCGATGAGGCGCTGGATCTCGTGGGTCCGCCCGCCGATTTGCCCTTTCACGGCGTCCCGGATGTTCCGGGTTGTGGTGGCACGGGGGAGCATGGCGTACTCGGCAGTGATCCAGCCCTGGCCCGTATTGCGGAGGAACTGGGGTACCCGGTCTTCGATGGATATGGCGCACACAATACGGTTATTTCCGGCTTCGATGAACACAGACCCTTCGGCGTACTTCAGGTAGTTCCGCACGACGCTGATTGGCCGGAGTTCATCTGGTCGCCGCCCATCGCTCCGCATGGATGTCCTCCCTTTTAGGTACTGTCCAAGCTCCTGAAAACTACTGAATTTTTGCAATGATGCGCTCGTCCCTTCTTAAAGGCGCGGAAATGTCAATGTGACCGCAGAGGGTTTTGGTTTCTTTCCCGTCAATGAGGATCTTCACCGCTTCGATTTCGGGAAAGGCGGTCAGGGTGTCCACAATAGCGTACACACTCAGGAATTCCTGCGACGTTCCCCCTGACTGGTTTTTCGCCATCTCGGCGCTGAGGTCAACGTAAGCTGTCTTCCCTTCCACGAAGACGGCATTGAGGCGGGTTCCAGGGGGCAGAGCATTGAAGAGGTCTTTGTTCTCCGGACCCTTCAGGAGTTCCCCGATCACCCGTTCCATCCACCGTTCATCCCTCACAATCCGTCTCTTCTCCCCCACTAAAGCAGTGAAATCGGCGTTGGCAAAGTACACCACGACCTCCATCTCTCCTACGCGAGGAAGGAGAACCCCGGTGGGACGGGGGGTTTCGGAGGGAGGCTGGCGGAAGAGGCGCAAAAGCACCTCACTGCCGTACACCACACCGAAAAAGAGGAGCACCCCAAGCAGGATGTAGAGAAGCGCTTGCCAGGGGAACGTCCGCTTTTTCCGTCTCTTTTTCTTTGTCCTGTATTTCCACTCCTCCATGGTTTTCTATCCTCCAAGGAGCTTGGCAAGCTCGGGACTTTTCGCAAAGGCCTCTATGGCATCGGCAATCCCCCGGGCGATACGGTCCTGGAAGGAAGACAAGGCAAGCTTTTTCGCTTCACTGGGATTACTCAAAAACCCAACCTCTACGAGGCACGCCGGATAGAACATGTGGCCGAGGACCACAAGAGGCGCTTCCTTCACCCCCCGGGCAGTAAGGCCGGTCTGGCTGGCGACACGCTGCACCACGAGGTCTCCGAGTTTGGCGCTTGCCTCACGACTCTTCAGGTAGTAGGCCGAGGTATAGATGGAATTGAGTTTCTCAAGGTTTTCAGAAGAGGTTGTTTGCTCGACAAGAAAGGGGGCGTTTTCCCGCTGGGCCACATCGAGTGCTCCTTCGCCCCGGGGTTTCGTTCCCCCCACAAAGACCTCGACACCGCTTGCTTTTGGGTTTGGTGAGGCGTTGCAGTGAATGCTCACGAAGACGAAAGGGTTTTTGCTGTTGGCCAGGCGGTACCGGTCATCGAGTGTGGGATAGGTATCGTCCTCCCGGGTCATGTACACTTCATACCCCCGGGCCCTGAGGATATCCCGCACTCTTTTGGCGATTTCAAGGACAATGGTTTTCTCCTGGTACCCGTTGTGGACACATCCCGGATCGTTCCCCCCGTGTCCCGGGTCGAGCACCACGACGTTACGGTTGATGACCTCAAAGGAGGGACTGGGTGTAGGGGAGAGCCCAGGTGTGGGGGATGGACGTGGTGAAGGGGAAGGCCTCGGAGAAGGGGATGCTACGGGAGAGGGAGGAACCTCCTCGGTGACCTCCACAAGGCTCATCAGGTCAAAGTACGCCCGGGGGTTTTCCCCATCGAGCTTTCCCTCCCGAACCTGAATGGTCCCCCGGAAGGCGATGTTCGCCTCGACCTGCCCGTTCCTCTCCTCAAGCGTTATGGTCCCCACCCTTGGGTCGTTGACGGCAACGGGAGAGGTGACGTTCCCGAGACTACAGTTGCGAAAGAGAATGGTCATGGTGTTCCTCTCCCGGTCAATCTGGGAGGTAAAGGAAGGAACACCACCCTGGAAGTCAAAGGTGATCCGGGTGCGCATTTCCTCGTTGTACGAGGAAAAGCGAACGCCCGAAAGAATCAGCGCCCCAACCCTGGGAGATGGGGTAGGCTGAGGGACCTCCGGGGTAGGGGTCTCCTGCGTTCTTGTAGAGATGCGAAAGCCAAAAAGCTCGGCAAGAAGAGGGAGGGAGAGGTAGAGCTTGTTGTTCTCCACAAAGACTTTCCCCTCTAAGGGAACCTCCCGACCGTCGGCAATCGCAACGCCCTTGTCCAGAGAGAGCACCCAGGAGATTTTGCCGAATTTCAGGTTTGCCTTGTTCATGATGGGGGAGTAGTAGGCAATCCCCCCGATGTCCCGGAAGAGGTCCTCAACGGCGACGTACAGTGTACCGTCCCGGGAGGCAACCCGGGCTCCGCTCTGGATACGCTCCCCGTTAACGGTGATGACCACCTGAGCTTCGCCCAGAGCTCCAAAGGCACAAAGGACCAGAGCACTAAAAAGGAGGGATATCGTCAGCAGTTTCTTCATTGCCCTCAAGCGGGATGTCTTCAAGGTCCCCCAGGGGTTCTCCGCTCTCTTCATCAGAAAAGGTCCCAAAACGCTCCACATCGATGTCCTGTGAGAAGTCGATGATGTCCTGGTCGCTTGAAGCTGCACCCCGGGGAGCACTGAGGAACTGGATGTTTTCAGCCCGGATTTCGTAGGAAGTGCGTTTCCCACCGTTTCGGTCTTCCCAGGAGCTGGAACGGAGGGCGCCCACAACCGCAACCCTGCTCCCCTTATGGAGGTAACGGGCACAGAGCTCAGCGAGTTTGGACCAGGCAGCGACCGTGATGTAGGTGACCTCTTCAACCGGGCCGCTCTTCCCCTGGTACCGCCGATTCATGGCCATCCGGAAGCGGCAGACTGGTGTCCCCTGAGGGGTGTACCGGAGTTCGGGGTCCTTGGTGAGGTTTCCGATGCCAAAAAAATAGTTAATATCTCTGGCCATGCATCGATACCCCCATTCATGTTCTCCTTTTTGAGTTTAGCACAGGGAGGGGGGAGGGGGAAAGACTCTCTCCGAAATTTCCCCTCGGTGTTTGGGTAGCCGTTTTTCGGACTTTCTCAAGGGTAGGGGAACGTTTCCGTCTTCCCCTCGACGGATAGAAGAGCTTTTTGTAGAATTAGGGAAGGGGTGATGGAGCTGGCTCGCGAGGCACAACTCCGGCGGACGACAAAGGAGACCGAGGTTGAGGTCTTCGTGAACATCGATGGTGCGCGACAGATTGACATTGTGCTCAATGTCCCGTTCTTCCCGCATCTCCTTGAGGCTTTAGCGTTCCACGCAGGGTGGGATTTCGTTCTTCGGGCCAAGGGAGACCAGGAACGCGTCGACAACCACCATATTGTGGAGGACGTGGGGATAGTCCTTGGGGAGGCTCTGTACCAGTGCCTTGCAGATAAAAAAGGTCTTCAGCGCTTCGGTTCGGCTTTCATCCCCATGGACGAGGCTCTGGGGATGGCTGTGGTGGACCTCAGCGGGCGTCCCTACCTCGTCTACGATGTTCCCGCATCTCTGGGGCCGAAAGTGGGGGATTTTGAGGTCGTCCTCCTTGAGGAGTTCCTCCGGGCCTTCACCTCCTTTGCGCGTTTCACTCTCCATGCTAAAATATGGTGGGGGAAGAATGCGCATCATGCTTTTGAAGCGCTCTTTAAGGCTACTGGCCGGGCGCTGCACGAGGCAGTGCAGGTCCGGGGGGACGTCCTTCCGTCGACCAAAGGAATTCTGTAGGAGAGGGTGGTTATGATCGCCATTGTGGATTATGGGATTGGCAACCTCCGCAGTATCGCCAAGGCCCTGGAGCGTCTGGGGAAAACCGTTGAGGTCACCAACGACCCCGAGCGCCTTGGAGCCGCAGAAGCCGTTATTCTTCCCGGTGTGGGGTCTTTTGGGGAAGCCATGGAGAATATGGAGAAGAGCCAGATTGTGCCTGTTCTTCGCCGGATGTTCGATGACGGGAAACCTATTCTCGGCATCTGTCTTGGGTTGCAGCTCCTCTTTGAACGGAGTCAGGAGGCCCCCAAAAAGAAAGGCCTTGCCCTGATCCCTGGAGAGGTGCGAAAGCTCCCCCCGACCACGAAGGTGCCCCACATGGGCTGGAATCGGATTTACTTCAAGCGGCAGGCGCCGCTCACCGAGAACATCCCCCAGGGGCGCTTTTTCTATTTCGCCCACTCGTTCTACGTCCTTCCTGAAGATGAGTCCTGTGTGGTGGGCATCTGCAACTACAACGTGACCATCCCGGTGGTGGTGAACGTCGGTAACCTCTGGGGTGTGCAGTTCCATCCCGAAAAGAGCGCCACCTGGGGTATGAAGTTCCTTGAGAACTGGGTGAGGAGCATCGATAGCAATGCTTCTTATTCCGGCAATTGACCTCTTCGCCGGGCGGGTAGTGCGTCTCACCCAAGGAGACTACCAGCGCCTCGAGGTCTACCACGATGACCCCCTCAGTGTGGCGAAGCAGCTTGAAGCAGAGGGAGCGCCTATGCTCCATGTGGTGGACCTTGAGGGAGCAAGGGCCGGGGAGCCCCGGAACCTCTCGAGTGTGGCGGGTATCGTGAGGAGCGTGCGTATTCCGGTTCAGGTGGGCGGAGGGATCAGGACCCTTGAGGTCTTCCGCCGCTATCTCGACCTTGGGGTGGCCTTCCTCGTAGTGGGGAGTGTCGTGGTGAAGGACCCGGAGGCATTTGCGGAGATGCTCAAGGTGGGGGGCGAGCGTCTTACCGTGAGCCTGGACGTGCGGGATGGCGTACTCGCGGTTTCGGGATGGACGGAGGAGACATCTTTGCGGGCTTCGGATCTTGCCCGGGAACTCCGAAAAAGAGGCGTCACCCGTTTCATTCTGACCGATGTGACCCGGGATGGAACGCTTGAGGGCGTGGACGGCGAGAATATCCGGAGGTTCATCGAGGACAGCGGGGTGTCAGTGATTGTTGCTGGAGGTGTGCGGGGGATAGAGGACATTGTCCTTCTTCAGACCATCCCCGGAGTTTCTGGGGTTATTCTGGGGAAGGTACTCTATACAGGTCGAGTGAGTTTCCGGGAAATCCTTGAGCGTGTAGGAGGAAGGCAATGTTAGCCAAGCGGATTATTCCCTGTCTTGACGTGAAAGAGGGTCGGGTGGTCAAGGGAGTCCACTTTGAGAACCTCAGGGATGTAGGCGATCCGGTGGAGCTCGCCAAGCGCTATGAGGAAGAGGGAGCGGATGAGCTGGTTTTCCTCGACATCACGGCGTCCTATGAACAACGTGAGATCATGATTCACGTGGCGGAAAAGGTCGCCGAGGTGCTCACTATTCCTTTCACCGTGGGGGGAGGTATCGGAAGCGTCGAACACGTGAGCAAGCTCCTGAAAGCAGGGGCGGACAAGGTTTCCATCAACACCCAGGCGGTCTTAAACCCCAATCTCGTCACCGAGCTTGCCGAGCGTTTCGGGAGCCAGTGTGTGGTGGTGGCGATTGACGTGAAGCGGACCTGGGACCGGATTACTTCTCGGAGCTACTGGGAGGTCTTCATCAACGGAGGGAGAACCCCTACGGGAAAAGATGCCATTGCCTGGGCGCAGCAAGTAGAGCGGCTGGGCGCAGGGGAAATCCTCTTGACCAGTATGGACACCGACGGGACGCAATCGGGGTACGATATCAGTCTCACACGGAAAATTGCCGAGAAAGTAAAGATTCCCGTTATTGCGTCGGGAGGAGCGGGAAAGCTTGAGCATCTCGCTGCGGTGCTCCAAGAAGGAAAGGCCGACGCGGCGCTCGTGGCCTCAATTTTCCACTACCGTCATTACACCATTCCTGAGGCCAAGGCTTTCCTGCGGAAACGCGGTATCCCGGTGAGGATGGAGGATTGAATGGGCGTCTTTGAAGGACTCCGCTTCGACGAACACGGCCTTATCCCTGCGGTGGTCCAGGATGTGGTTACGGGGAAGGTCCTCATGGTGGCCTACATGAACGAGGAGGCCCTTCGGAAGACCTTGGAGACACGGACCACCTGGTTCTACAGCCGGAGCCGGAAAGCCCTCTGGCACAAGGGAGAAACGAGTGGCCACGTGCAGCATGTTGAGAAGGTCTATGTGGACTGTGACCGGGATTGCCTCCTCGTCCAGGTGCGGCAGGAAGGCGTGGCCTGCCACACGGGGTTTTTCTCGTGCTTCCACCGGATGGTTGAGGATACAGAGATTTCCGAACCCCGGGCATCCTGCCCTGCCTCGCCGCTTCTTGCCTTCCTTGGGGATCTGTTCTCGGTCATTGAGGAGCGGGCAGATCGCCCCTCTCCCTCTTCGTACACGGCAAGACTCCTCGCCGAGGGGAAGGAGAAAATTCTCCGGAAAGTTGCCGAAGAAGCCACCGAGGTCCTCCTTGCTGCTTTTGAGGGGGAAGAAACCCGCAGGGACCGCCTCCGGTATGAGGTGGCCGATCTCCTGTACCACTTGCTTGTTTTACTGAAGCATGAGGGGCTGACGTATGCCGAGGTCATGGAGGAACTGAGGAATCGGCATATCAAGGCTCAAACGACCACATCCTGAGGTGATGCTCCTTTGCAAAGGAAAGCCTGGAAACCCCCTTTAGGGCTCCTTGTCGTTTTCCTGGTTCTGGGGCTTCTGGCCTCTGTGGCTTTTGCCCAGCTCACTCCGGTCACCTGGGGGGATTTCCTGAAGTCCCTGAATGGTATCCTTGGGACTTCGCTCTCCCTTCCTTCAGGGAAAAAGCCGGCTGATCCGGTTGCACGCCTTGAAGCGGTGAAGGCCATCCTCCAGGCGCTCTCCTACGATGACCTTCTGTCTTTTGTGGATACCCGGAATGTCATCTTTCAGGACATTGGGGATCTCGGTGATGAAGACCGGCGTTGGCTTTTCCTGGCAGCATCTTTAGAACCCCCCCTCATCCGGGGGGATATCTCCGGTAATGTCTTCCCAAGAAGGGTCCTGAGTGCTCAGGAATTCACCATCATGAAGGAAACCCTGAAGAAATACGCCCGGGGGGATATCCGCTTTGAGCGCCGCAAAAGCATCCATCCTAACCTTGAACTTGTGGTGAAGAAATGGGGATTTTCTCCGCTCGCCCGACAGACCGCCGGGCAAACGGCGGGCTCCTCTTTAGGGGTTTCCGGCGAGATGTTTCTCCTGCAGGTTGGGGCTTATGGGGAGAAAGAGCGGGCTCAGAGGGTGGCCGGGTGGCTCAAGGAACTCGGGTATTCCGCGAGTGTCATCGAGGAAGGGGGGCTTTTCAAGGTTCGGGTTGGGCCGTACAAAAAGGAGGAGCTTGCCGCTTTTCGAGCTCGCCTGGAGAAGCAGGGTTTTCCCTCGTATCCTGTGGCTTTAGGGGGAACCGGAAAGAGCGAGGAAGCCCTTCCTCCCGGACCCTTCTTTACCCTGGCCCTCATTTTTGATCCGCTTGATGCGCCATTCCGTCTCAGAGTTGCCCTGGCAAAGGACCAGGTGATGGACCGGGAAAAAACGAGCGACATTGCCCGGCGCCATGGGGCGCTCTTTGCCATGAATGCGAGTTTCTTTGCTGAAAACGGTGACCCCATAGGGCTGCTCATGATCGATGGACGTGTGCTCTCTGAACCCCAGAAGGGGTGGTACTCGGCAGGGTTCACCACGGAGAATCACCTCGTGATCGGGGAAACCCGTCTTGAGTGCAGGGCCATTGGGGAAAGGGGCGAGGTGGTGGTTCAGGGCATCAACCGCCTGAACAACGGGAACGAGGTGACCTTCTACGATTTCTTCTTCGGTAACGAGACTCCTCCCCAGGGGGGAGTTGAGGTCATCGTTCGGGGTGGTGTAGTGCAGGAAGTCCGCCTTGATGGGAAGGGAAAAACCCTTATCCCCCGGGATGGTTTCATCCTCCTTGGCCGGGGTCAGGGAGCGCAGAGCCTCCGCGAGACCTTTCGACCCGGCGACCGTGTGCGAGTGCGGATGGTCTTGTTTTCCTCGCCAGAACAGCTTGAGGAGTGGCGGAAAGTCCGGTACGCTGTGAGCGGAGGCCCGCTCCTTTTCTTTGAGGGGCAACCTGGGCCTTTTGGGGACTTCAATCCTGATATTGTGGCCAAACGGCACCCTCGCACGGTGGTGGGGAACCTCGAGGATGGGCGTGTACTCTTTCTCACCGTCGATGGGAGGCGACCGGGGCACAGTGTGGGGATGACGATTGAGGAACTCGTTGCAGAACTGAAGACGTACCGAATGAGATCTGCTCTGAACCTCGACGGTGGAGGGTCGACGACCTTCTACCTTGAGGGGAAAATCCTCAACCTTCCCTCAGACCTTCTGGGAGAACGCAAGGTTGCGTCGGCCATTCTGCTCTGTCCATGATTCGTGTTGGTGTCTGTGGTTTCCCGAGGAAACGGGCTGAACTCTTCCGTTGCCTCGATGTGGTGGAGGTCCAGAAGACCTTTTATACCTTCGTTCCTCTGGAAAGCCTTGTCCGCCTTCGAGAAGAAGCTCCGCCATCTTTCGCGTTCACCATGAAGGCTTTTCAGGGCATTACTCATCCGGCCTCTTCCCCTACGTACCGGCGTACCCGGCTTCCTTCAGATTTTCGTCTCGAAAACCTGGGGTTCTTTCAAGACACTGAAGAAGTGGCATTGTGTGCTCGTTCCACCTTTGAGGAGGCAATGGCCCTGCAGGCGAAGGCGATCGTCTTCCAGTGTCCTCCTTCGTTCACCCCAACCTTGGAACACCGGCAAAACCTGGTCCGGTTCTTTGAGCGTTTCCCCCGAAAGGGGGTGCTCCTTGCCTGGGAACCCCGAGGGGAATGGCGAGAAGAGGACATCCGCGCCCTCTGCCAGGAGCTCGACCTCGTCCACGTTGTGGACCCCTTTAAGGATTCTCCCCAGTGGGGGGAGATTGTGTACTTCCGCCTGCACGGTAAGGGGTCCTACCGGTACCGCTATAGCGACGAGGACCTTCGTTTCCTTGCGAAACTCCTTAAGGCGTCTCCAAAAGACGCCTTCTGCCTTTTCAATAACGTCCCGATGTTTGAGAACGCCTTAAGTCTCAGAGCAATGCTCTCGCTCTTTCCCGGAGACCCTTCCGGAGAATCTTGAGGAGGTCCCTTGGGGAGGAGAGGACGAAATCCGGGTGCATACCAAGCACCCGTTCACGTTCCAGCGCTCCCCAGAGGGCCAGGGCAAAAGGCACTCCTGCTAAGCGAGCCGCGGTGATATCGTACACGCTGTCTCCAAGAAAGAGTGCCTCTTGAGGAGTGACGGAGAGCTTCTCGCAGGCCAAAAGCAGGGGATCCGGATATGGTTTGGGGCGGGGAGCATCCTCAGCGCAGATGATGACCTTGAAGAAATGGTTGAGCCCCAGGTGGTCGAACTGGTAGCTCATCTCTGAGCGCACTTTGGCCGTGACGATTGCCATAGGGATGTCCGCCTCTTTGAGCGTTTCCAGGACCTCCCGCATCCCCGAAAAAACTCGCACCTTGGGCATGGCTTCCTTGATGAGGTCCTGCCATCGCCTGACGAAGTCCTGAGATTTGTTCTCGGGAATACCGAGTTTACGCACCGTCTCTGGGCTTGGAATACCCAGGGTGAACACGAAGTCCTCCTTTGGCCTGTTTTCTCCCGTGAACTCCTGATAGGCCTTCTGTATGGCCTCAAGGAGGAGCGGGTTGGTATCGGTGATGGTTCCGTCTATGTCGAAGATAACAGCCCTTGTCATGGTCTCACGCTCCGGATTTTTCGACTTCCTCTCATTATACCAGGGGTGTCAAGGGATTTGGCGGAGACCATCCCAGAGGCCGGGCCTCCGGGATGGCAAGGAACTCACTCTTCAAAGAGCTTCCGGTACTCGCCGTACCCCTCTTTCTCCAGGTCTTCTTTGGGGATGAACCGCAGGGCAGCGGAGTTGATGCAGTAGCGTTTCCCGGTGGGCGGGGGCCCGTCGTCAAAAACGTGCCCCAGGTGGGAATCGGCGTGGCGGCTTCGGACTTCAATGCGCACCATGAAGTGGCTGCGGTCCACCACCTCGACGATATTGTCCGGTTCAAGCGGCCGGGTGAAGCTCGGCCATCCGGTCCCAGAGTCGAACTTGTCCAGGGAACTGAAGAGGGGCTCTCCAGAGACGGTGTCCACGTAAATGCCTTCACGCTTGTTGTTCCAGTACTCGTTCTGGAACGGTGGTTCGGTGGCGTTTTCCTGGGTGACCTGGAACTGAAGAGGTGTGAGCTTCTGGCGCAGGATTTCTGGAGACGGCTTCTTGAAGTTCTCCCAGGGCTTCTGCCAGTGTCTCTTTCGGAACTCGTCCCGGCCGGAGTGGGAACGGTAGAGCTCATACCGCAGCGGACACTTCTTGTAGTAGTCCTGGTGGTACTCCTCGGCCCGGTAGAAGGTAGAGGCAGGGAGGATTTCAGTGACAATGGGTTTTCCAAACTTCCCCGATTGCTCCAGAGCCCGCTTCGATTGTTCTGCTGCGATGCGCTGGGCTTCGCTGTGGAAGAAAATGGCGGTGCGGTACTGGGGACCTCGGTCGACGAACTGCCCTCCCGGATCGGTAGGGTCGATGTTCTTCCAGAAGACCTCAAGGAGCTCCTCATAGGCGACCTTTTCCGGATCGTAGGTTACCTGGACGGCTTCGAAGTGGCCGGTTGTTCCAGAACACACTTCCTCATACGTGGGGTTTTCGGTGTGTCCCCCGGTGTACCCGGCGACGACCTCAACCACCCCGGGGATGTTCTCGAAAACACTCTCCATGCACCAGAAGCACCCACCGGCGAAGGTGGCCTTTTCAAGGTTTTCCTGGGCGAAAGCGGCCTGGACCCTGAAGAGCAAGAGGGCCAGGGTTATGGCGACAAAAAGGATGTTGCCCATCTCCATCACCTCTTCCCCCTGAAAGAGGTTTTGTCTTCTTTTTATTCCTTCCTCGCCGCAACCTGTCTTTCCCCTTTTCGGGTGGGCTCGCGTTTGTCCAGGTGTCGCTTGAGGTCACCCACCGCTTGCAGGAGTAGGGGGAAGTTCTTCCATGAACAGGAAACATCCTGTGGAGGACAGAGAAGTCTCGAGTTAGCGCCCTGTGAGCGTACACCGGGTCGCCCGACCGGGAATGCTCCCGAACTTCTCACCGGTACAGGGATCGCTCTACTTCTTTCTGGATCTGCTGTTTGGGCCCGAGCCCAGGCAGGCTCCAGGGCTTTGGTTTCCTTCTGGCTATAGCAGCAGTCCAACAAGCTCCTGCGGTGCCGGTGAGACTCCTGGTGATGCTCCGGGGGACGCTATAGGAGATGCCTCAGGGGACGCTTCTGGTAGGGCTTCGGGTTGTGGGTTCTGGGGTCCGCACGAAGGTAGCAAAGAGCATGGTAACGATGCAGAGTACCGGGGTGGTCCTCTTTCGCATGCTCTTCCTCTCCCTCCTTTCGGGGAAGATTGCAGCACTTTCTGGGCCAGGTGTAGGGTCGGGTTTTTTGATTTTTGCTTTCCAGGGGAGTATAATGAGTGCATCACCTGCAAAGGAGGGGAAAGCATGCGTCGCGAATGGCTCCTTTTCATCGTGTTTCCTGTTTTTCTCTGTGTGGTTCTTGCGGGCTGTGGGGGGACGCCAGGGCCCTCTCCAGCGTCGCCGACACCAGGAACAGCCGCTCCAGGTATCACCATCGTGCGCGAGGGGTCGCCAGACACCGGGAGGGTCCTCCAGAGCGGGGATCCGGTTCGTTTCTCCCAGGACGTTTACTTCCAGGGCATCGCTCCAAGCAGTGCGGTGGTCAAGGTCTACCTCAACGGTACCGTAATCGACCAAACCTCGGCTTTGCCAAGTGGGGAGTTCCTCTGGAGATGGAATTCTGGGGTCACCGAGGGGATCTATGAGATCTCGTTCACCGCTACCCAGGGGAGTTTGCCGGAGAGCGGCAGGACTACATTCACCATCGTCGTCGATGGGACCGGGCCCTACCTCCATTCGCTCTCGGCAAAGGCCGATGCTCCTTTGGGCAATGCCCCGACCATTGTGGTGTACTTCAATGAGGAGATTGTGGTTGGGGATATGAATGTTTTTGCGTTGCCCGCGGTCTGGAGTGTTACCTGCCTCATCTGCCCAGGAGGGAGCGTTTTCAATGTCACCCAGGTGGCCCTCAGTGCAGACCGGAAGAGCGTTACCCTCACCGGGAACTGGATAACCGACCGCCTGATCGTCGGTGACCAGATTCAGGTGTTCTTCGCCTACGTCCCGCTCATGGGGGTGACTGACAAGGCCGGCAATCCGTTCAACGCTGCCTTGAACGTGGCGACTGGAGTGGTCACTCCATAGCCCAGTGCTACCCCGGCTCAGGGCAAAAGGCTCTGAGCCGGGGTCTTTTTGTCCCTTGGAGGGGGAGTATGCCATGAGGAGCATGTGGTTTTTGATCGTGGCTTTGGTGCTTTTCGCTCTTTCTGGTTGCGGAAACGGCGGTGCCCCGCTTTCCTCACCCTCGCCTGCGCCACCGTCCATCACCGAAGTGCATCCTACCTGTGGTGCACCGGGCGAGACGGTGGTCATCAAGGGGACCGGCTTTGCCGATGCTCAGGGAGGGAGTATGGTGACCTTCAACGGTGTCCCTGCCGAGGTCCTTTCGTGGTCCAGTACCCAGGTCACCGTCCTTGTTCCTGCGACCACCACCGGGGATATCGTGGTCACCGTAAACGGAGTCTCCAGTAACGGCGTCAGGTTCACCGTTCCTTGCGCGGTAATAGGGTGGCAGTTCTCCTTCTAAGCGGTGCATGTCCTGGCTACAGGCGTGTCGCTATTGGCCCGGGACGGTTGTGCCCGGCCTTTTGAGAGTGGACCTCGCCGTCCAGGTTGTGATCTCAGGCTGCGGTACCTCTCATCAGGGTCGACCGATACGTGTTTCTCCTTCGTCTTCACTTCGGGCTGTTTCGCCTCTTGGATCGCCGTCCCGGGCTCCCTGGGGTGAGAAGGTCATCAAGGCGTCTAGATGAGCAGGGCTGAGGGGAAAGCTGGAGGTGGATGCACTGTGCGGTGTTTCACACTTTCTCTGGTTGTGGTTCTCTCCCTTGGTGTGGTTTCTCTGGCCGGAAAGTCATTCTCCCCGTTCCTTTCACCACCCAGCACAAGGACACTTGGATGCCGTGCCTTGATGGGTGCAGCGAAGGAGGTTCCGGAACTTGGGACGGTCCTCAGCTCTCTGAAGAACTTTCGGAGCACAGTCAATACTGTTGCGTCTTTGCTTCCCTGGCGGTAGGGTACTCTATTTTGCGTCACGTTCAGGAAACACCAAAACCTCCTGATAGGCACAATTGGTACAACAAAAGGAGAATACCAATCATCCTATCAGGAGGTGTCCAAGAACCGTGAAAGAGGTTCTGGAAGAGGTTATGCTCCTTGCGCGGGAAGCAACTTGTGGAGAACAAGAAGACCGGAAAAATGGCTTCTACGAGAGGGACCGTAAAACTCCACTTGGGACTCCTGAGGACCTCTCCATTCCTCAAACCCCGAAAAAGCTCTTTACGCCCTGGACGAACTCATCACGGCCATGGAGCAAGGAGGTTACTCCCCAAGAGGCATGACCTAGACCCTCGAAACTTTAAGAGGGAAAGCATGCCCCAGGTTGAGACTCCCGGATCACAGGTCTTGTGGTGGAGAAAAGTAGGGAATGGCGAGAGCGACCAATTCGAAGGTGGTACCTTATCCTCTTCCTGGATGGGGTGTTCCTCAAGATACGCAGGGATACCGTAGCTTCTGAAGTGGTATACCTTGCGCTGGGTATCGATGGCGAAGGGTATCGGGAGGTATTGGGGTTCTGGACCTCAGGAAGTGATGCTGAAAGCGCCTTCCGTGGAAGGAAATCCTCTCCTCTTTGAGGGAGAGGGGGGTCTTGCTGAACCCTTCCTCGTGGTGGGGGATAGGTTGCAGGACGTGAGAGAAGCGGTGAAAGAGGTGTATCCGGAAGCCCAATGCCAGAGTGATCCAGTGCACAAAACTCGCCACGTCTTGCGCAAGGTGAGGAAAAGGGATGAAGGGACAGTTCTTGAGGATGTGAAGAGGATGTACGTAGCATCGTCTCTTGAAGAGTTTCAGGAACACTTTGAAACCTCTACCCGGAAGCAGTTTCTTCTTGGGAGAGGGATTTGCCCTATCTCACTACTCACCTTGGGTACCCCACCCTTTTGCAGCAGCACATCCGCACCAGAACTCTCTGAACGTTGCATCAAGTTGCATCAAGGATATAAAGAGGAGAAGCGAGGTGGTTGAGGTTTTCTCAAGACCCAAGGCTTTCGAGGAGCTCCTGTACCTTGTCTCTCAGAGTGAAACAAGCGGTATGCAGAGAAAACCTTACCAAACTTCCTTCTCCGCAAGAGGAACTCTCTACAAAAAGGAGTAGGTGTTCTGACACAACATTCTTGACACTATCCGAGGAATGTGAACCGAGTTTTTTTCCTCTCTCGAGGATCCTCAGCTCGTAGCGGCTATTTTTGGGCTGCAAAACCACCGGGTTCCCCCGGAGGAACACCTGCTTCACCGTGAGCCCCTCTTCATCCACCTCCACCACCGCGACGTCCCCCGACTGCACCTCAGAATCGGGAGAGAAGAGGACCAGGCGGTTTTTGCCGATGCCCCGTCCAGCATTGAGTTGTCCTTTGCGCGGATGGCGAGAGAAGAGTGTTCAGGGTTCAAGCTCCAGTCTTCGGCCTCAATTTTGACGCCTTCCCCACTCTACGGGAGCTGCTTCAGACCACATCCGGGAGCTCCCCAGCCAAAGAGCTACCGAAACCACCGTGAGAGGATGGGTGCCGCATTCCGGGCGAGCGCAAGCTCGGGTGCAAAAAATTCCAAGGGCAAAAACCCAGGGGTTTTTGTTCTCCGGGCCGGAATTCTGGTATACTCCCTCCCGGGAGGGGTGGAAGGTGGCCCAAAGAAGAGACTCCCTTAAAACAACCCGGTCCTTCCTCTATGCCCTGGCAAGATTCCTCGGTGACGTCGAGGCCGCAACAAAAGGCCCCGAAGCCCTGGGGAAGAGAATTCTCCGGAGGGCCCTCGGGAAAGCCGCTGGGGGAGCCCTGTCGAAGCTCTTCCGGTAGCAGGGGTGGTGCGCTATGGCAAAAGGAAGGAGTGTTCCTTTGCCCCTCAGTTTCCAGGAAAGGCCCTGGACCGATGAGGCAATCTGGAAAAAACCTCCGGGAGGCTCGGGTATGACGCTTGAGGAGTTACTGAAAGCAAAGCGTGAGGAGATCCTTCATGTATGCGCCAAATACGGTGCCCACAACGTACGCGTCTTCGGCTCGGTGGCTCGTGGTGAGATCACCGAAGAGAGCGACATCGACCTCATTGTCGACTTCGAACCGGGGCGGAGCCTCCTCGACCACGCCGGGCTGTGGCTGGAACTCCAGGAGCTTCTGGGAGTCAGGGTGGACGTGGTGAGTAGCCGTGGCATCAAGGAACGCATCCGCAAGCGAGTGTTGCAGGAGGCCGTCCCCCTGTGAGGAGCGCAAGGGAGCCCCTGCAAGACATTCTGGATGCCATTACCAGAATCGAGCGCTACACGGCTCGTGGGCGAGAGGCGTTTGAATAGAACAAACTGGTTCGGATCCGGGTCCTGTACCACATTCAACTCATCGGAGAGGCAGCTGCACAGCTCGACAAAGCCTTTCACGAAGCCCACCCCGGGATACCCTGGCCGCAGATTGTCGCTATGCGAAACTTGCTCGTTCACAGATACTTTGGGGTGGACCTGGAGGAGGTCTGGAAGACGGTGGAAAAGGACCTCCCCGGCCTTAAACGGAAGATCGAGACGCTTGTGAGCAAGCTGGGGAGCCGGGGTGTGGGGAGTGAATGACGGGAGGCGAGCCGCCGCGGAGAAGCCCTCGGCCTCTCGGAGGAAGAAGTTGCTTTCTACGAAGCTCTGGAGGCAAACGGCGAAGCTGCCCGGGTTCTCGGAGAACCCACCCTCCGCCGCATCGCCCAGGAGCTCGTCTGTACCCTCCGGGAGAACGTCACCGTGGACTGGACCATCCGCGAATCCGCCCGGGCACACCTCCGGGTCCTGGTGAAGCGCATCCTCCGCAAGTACAGTTACCCTCCCGATAACCAGGAGAAAACCGTTCAAACCATCCTCGAGCAGGCGGAGAATCTCCCGGAGGAATGGGTGGGAGAAGCTTCGGAGAGGTAGGCTGTGCTCTAAGGGAGGGCCTCAGGCAGGTTCCCTATCGAAGAAGGCCACAGGCGGAGCTCTAAATCAAAGGATGGGGCACCAGGTCCGTTCACCCCGAACTTATCCCCAAAAGACGAATTCGATGCCAGAGGTTGTGCCCCTTTGTCACCCTAGGGTTTCGGGGCCCTCTCTGTCTTCTTTCTTTTTGAAAACACCGGGGGAGCATTCCCGGCGAATGGGTGCGTCCAGAACACAGAGCTTCTTTAGAGCTGTTTGACAGGACCTGATTTTTCTGGTAGCGTTTTCATGTACCCCGGTTCCCCTTCTTGCCCACTCTCTTCCTTCGCAAGAGGCAACGGAAGACGGCGGGAGGGTGTGTGATAGATACAAACCTTGCTGAAGGGACCTTTTTAGGGAGGGGAAATCTCCGTGGAGTTTGATCGAAAAACCACAGTGGGGATTCTCTTGTGTGTTGCCTTCCTTGTGTTCCTTCCGACAGCGGTTCACTCCTACAGTAACGATAATCGGGAGCGGACTATGTCTGGGGGACCCCATAGGGTTATCAACGCCTTTGCGGTCCAGGCATTCGTGGCGGAGTCTTTGAGTGATCCGGTTTTGACACAATACGATTTTTGGGGTGGAGAAAACCTCACCGGGACAACGGTGGTGCAGCCGGGCAACTGGGAGAAGGATGTTCGGGAAGGGATAGGGAAGGGCAAGTGGTACCAGTGGGTGATAGAGGGTGGCTACACGGCCGATGAGCCAGAACGATACATGTCCCTCCGCCACTTTTACGACCCCCTGGGGGCGAACCAGGGGGCGACGTACCTCACTGATCACGTCGAGGAATGGTTAACCTCCTTCGTCATGGGGCCAAACCCCAAAATGGATGCGAAATGGTGGGGAGCCCTGCACTCTCCTTACTCCCTGGCAAAGGGAGTGGAGTTTATGGAGAGGGCTTTTTCGGCCTCTCGCTCTCAGGAAAAGGAGAGACTCTTTGCAGCTGCCTGGCGATCGCTGGGAGAGACTATGCACCTTCTGGCCGACATGACGGTTCCGGCCCACGTCCGGAATGACTCCCACCCGGGGGTGGCGTGGACGGAGTACATCACGGACAGGTACCGCGCCGACCCCTACGAGGAATATGTCGATGAGGAGGTGGTCAAAGACTCCATGGCCGAAGGCCGGGTTGATCCGGATTTACTTCGGGAGATCCAGTCGGTTCCCGAGACACAACGGGGTCTTTTGAAGGTGTTGCAGCTCTTTGACCTTGTGGCAGCGTACACGAACAGGAATTACTTTTCCCTGGATACTATAGCCGGCACCGAAAGAATATCGGGCCGGAGATTCACCAATGCCAACGGCATGCCCGAATACCCCTCTCCACGTCTTGAGGACCTTGAAGTCGATAAAGAGCAGGGCTACTACTATCGGGAGGATTTCCTGGGGAGGGTACGCCTGGTCCGGGTTGTCCGTGACGGTCTTTTGCAGAAGCTTGCCGAGTTGGGCGGGGTGTCACTCTCCCCTCGTCTTGAGATCGACCGGAACTGCTCTTTTGATCAGGCAAAACGTCTGGTTCCTGCAGCCGTAGCTGTCGGCCAAAAGCTCCTTGGGTGGTTCATGCCCAGAGTGGAGGTTATCCTTGATGCTTTTGTCGTTGAGGAAAAGGAGGGGGAGAACATCGGCCTCTTGAAAGGGCGAGTAGTCCACACTCCTTTTGGGGTCTACGACGACCCTCTTTCCTTCACCCTCCCTGAGGATGGGAACGTCACCGTGGTGGTGAACGGGGAATCCATGGAACCCCCTCTGGGGGCGGTTTCCATAAAGGAAGGAGTCATCGAGGGGAGGATTCCCTTAGCCTCCAGGAGTCCGGTGAAAGAGATAGGCCTGGTTCTTGATATCGGCGGAATTCGAGTCTCTTCATCGGCTTTCACCGTGCCTTTCCTTGAGCTCCATCCGGAGAATTTGAGCGGTCTGGCAGGAGAAAAATACGGGTTCTATGTGGTGGTTGAGCATTGCCCACCTCAGGTGGTGTACCTCTGGGATTTCGGCGATGGGAGTGTTGCCGAAACCAAAGGGGCCTCTCTTTCCCATGTGTATGCGAAAGAGGGAGAGTATACCTCCTCCGGGTTACAATGCAGGACCCCAGCACAAAGAGCATCCTCGCCATTGCCCAGGGAAAGGCCTACATCCTGCCTGCTCAGGCTGAAACCACCCAAAAAGAAGGGCCCCTGACTCCGGACCTCTCGCCGCCGGTTGAGGATGAAAAGGCTCACCGGCAGAGAATCCTTGCGGAGTACCGTTTGTTGTACCCCGAGTTCCTGCCCTGGTTTTACAACTATAAAGGGCGGATCGAGCTCATTGCCAATGCCGAGGAGGTCGGCCCAGACCTCTACCGGGTGGCCTACAAGCTCTGGCAGGTCGTCGAGGAGGGCCCAAGGAAGGGCGAAGAATACGTGGCGGCGTATCTCGATTTGCATTGTACTCTGGAACAGCTTGAAGCCGATTTAGCACTCATGAAAAAGAAGCTGGGGAAAGAGTAAGAGACCCTGATTTCTGTGGCACCCGTGGATAGGTTCATTCACAGAGATCTGCAACAGGGAGGGGAGACAAAAAAGGAAGAGCGACCTGTATCCTGACTCAGGTGTCGAAGAACTCCGGCATCAAGCCCTTCTTCCCCAGGGTCTCCCGCATCAGTGGAATGGTAGAGCGCGGCTTGATCGGACCTTCCGGAAGGGTTCTCTGGCCCTCTGAGGATGAGATGGACCCTTGGAACATGAGGTGCCACCGCAAAAAGTGGACGGAGGAGGTGGAGAATAAAAAAAGACCACACTGGAGCTTGGGGAGAGGAACCTGGGAGGAGCTGAGAGGCACTGGACTTTCCGAGTGTCCCACATGATGTGGACCTGTACACACCCTTGAGGACCAGGGGGGCGGCTGGTACAATGTTTCCTGAGGTATTTCCTGAAGGAGGCGCTTTGAATGAAGAGCTTTCTCAAGGCGTCTGTAGCGTTCCTCTTGCTGGCTGTGTTCCTCTTCGGCTGTCGGGCGGTTCCTCCTTCGTCGCCGACCATCACCTCCATCACTCCTGATCGGGGCTGCCCCGGAGACGTAGTCACCATCACCGGGAGCGGGTTTGGGGACACCCAGGGTAGAAGTAAGGCGACTTTTGCATCCTGCGTTGAGGGATTTCGGGTAGAGGCTAGGGCGCTCTCCTGGTCTCGCACCGAAATCCGGGTGGAGGTTCCTTATGGGGTATGCTCTGGGAAAGTCACCGTGACCGTCAACGGCACCGAAAGTAACGGTGTGGACTTCACCGTAGGTGATGAATGCCCTCTGCTACCTGCTCCAACCCTGCTACCTGCTCCTACTGTGACACCCGCTCCAGAACCAACCCCCTCTTTCCCCTACATACCACCACCAACCAACGTTCCCAGTCCTGAACCAATACCCACTCCCGGTCTCCCGAGTTCGTAGGCCGGGTAAAACTTCAGGGTGTGGCAGGAAGCGCTAACGCACTTCCCGTGTCCCCGATGGTTCGGAGATGTGTTCTTCCGGCTTCGTGTAGTGGAGCTATGGGTTTTGCCCATGGGACTCACCCCAAAGAGCACGTTCCGCCAGGGTCTGCGGACTTGAGGGAGGAGCAGGAAGGGATAGATATCGCAGCGCCCCAAAAACGAGAAAAAAGCTGGCGCGCCCGGAGGGATTTGAACCCCCAACCTACGGATCCGTAGTCCGTTGCTCTATCCATTGAGCCACGGGCGCGCAGGGTCTGGGGTGAGCGAGGGGACTTGAACCCCCAACACCTGGATCCACAGTCCAGTGCTCTGACCAGTTGAGCTACGCTCACCACAGGGAGCATTCCTTATTTTACCAAATCCTTGCAAGGATGCAAGGAGTACCTGCAGGGAGTGCTTCAGGAGAATGGCGGCGAGGTCTCGCTCTCTCAGGTGAACACCATCTTCACGGGTGTGGTGGGCCAGCCGCTTTTGAAGAACCCTAAAGAAGCCATCACAGGAGCTATCCGGGAAGGTGTGCGGCAGGGGATTTTTGGGATTCAGGCCGGTAACAGGACTTTTGTGGGCGAGGAAGTCCCGGAGGAGGTACTGAAAAACGGCAACGTGGTTCTGGTTGCGTCTCCCAAAAAACAGGAAAAAGAGCCGGGAACTGTGGCTTCTTCCCCTGAGCCAGGGGCGGTGACGCTTACGGTGCGGACCAGCGCGAATATCCTGTATCCTCTGCTTCAAGCTGCACAAAGGCTGCGGGAGTTACAGGGAGCCACGGTCCTTCTTCGGGTCGATGACCCCACAGGGGCAATGCGGCGGCTGAAGCAGGAACTCGAGAAGCTCCTTCGCGATTACGGCTGCACAGTAGAGTGGGAGGAAAGGCAAAGCTGAAAATCCCGAGGACCTTTCTGGCTTGAGTCCCCGGGACCGGTGGGGTTTCTGGGTTAGTTGAGAGGTAAGCGGGATAGACCAGCTTGTCTTTCACGGTTTCTTTGCCCAGAACCTGGATGGCGTTTCCCTGCAATATGACCTCTCTGAAAAGGTACGTCTGGGGATTGCGAAGGAGTTCTCTTATGGCCATGATGGGTTCTTCTTCGGTTCCTCCCCACACCGGGAGGACAAAAAGGAATCTCTTCCGGGTCAAATCAGTGTCCATGCAAACCGAAAGTACATTCGCTATAATAGGGCCAAAGTTCGGTTATTTCCAGGGCCCGGGCAAGCTCAGATGAACAGGGATTATACCCGAGGGTCGGTGGAGGCGTGGTTGCTGGTCGCTCCAGCTGAAGATGACAAAGAGGACGACTTCTGTAGCTACCCATGTGACCTGCCTGGTGGTGTAGCTTCGGGGCAGCAAGCCGAGCCCTGGCGGCTGGATGAGGTGATCCGGAAGAATCTCTGAGGTTTGGCATGAGACTTGAGGAGCTCTTGCAGGCGAAACGCGCAGAAGTTCTTAAGGTGTGCGATAGATACGGTGCTTGTAAGGTGCGCATCTTCAGTTCGGCAGTTCGCGGGGAGGCGGACGAGGGAAGTGACATCGACTTCCTGGTGGAGATGGAACCGGGCCAGTCTCTTTTTGACCTTGGGGACCTTCAGTACGAGCTGGAAAGGCTCCTTGGCCGGAGAGTGGATGTGGTTACGGAACGGGGACTCAAAGCGCGCATTCGAGAGCGGGTGCTCCAGGAGGCAGTGGTGCTGTGAGGAATCCAAAGGAGCACCTGGAAGACGAGCTTCAAGCTATTGCCGCCGTTGAGTGCCATGCCTGCGTTGAGAGGGCGGACTTTGAGTGCGGTAGATTGCTCCAGATCTGGTTTCCGCATCACTGTGAGGGATAACCATGGCAGGAATACAACTGCCGAAAGAGAAGCTCGCCGAGTTTTGCCGGCGGTATCACATCCGGCGCCTGGCGCTGTTTGGCTCGGCGTTACGCGGAGACCTTGGGCCGGAAAGCGATATCGACTTTCTCGTGGAATTCGAACCTGGCCATGTTCCCGGCCTTTTCGGCATTGCTCGCATGGAGCGTGAGTTGTCGGCGCTTTTTGGGGGGCGAAAGGTGGATTTGCGTACCCTGAGGGACCTGAGCCCCTATTTTCGCGAGGAGGTGTTGCGGGAAGCCGAGGTGCAGTATGCGGAAGAGTGATAGAGTGCGGCTGCAACATATGCTCGATGCTGCCCGGGAAGCTCTTGAGTTTGCAAGCTCCAGTTGTCGAGAGGAGTTAGAACGCGACCGCAAACTGGTGCTGGCGCTGGTGAAGGACATTGAGATCGTCGGAGAAGCCGCATACCAGGTCTCTGAAGAAACTCGGGAGCTTTTGCCCGACCTTCCTTGGGAGGATATGATTGCAATGCGCCACCGGCTGGTTCATGGGTATTTTGATATAGACCTGGATGTCCTTTGGCAGACGGTACAGCAGGACCTTCCTCTGTTGGTTGAAAAACTTAAAGCTGCACTGAGGACAGGGGAATAGCAGTGTGCCCGACGGCGCCCAGGGTGTATAGAACTCGAAGAGTTGCCTGGTGCCTTTGACCTCTGTGGGTTCATTTTGACCGACATCTGCGCTGGCTGCTCTGGGTAACTCGCCCAGCACGTCAGGGAAATTTCACAATTGCGATACATTCCGGTCACAAATCCCTCCAGAAACCCGGTGTATAATTTCCCTGGAGGCGGTGGTATGCACGGGCATGGGTTGTTCTGGGTTCCCTTCTGGGGCTACTGTTACTCCCCCTGGGGGTGGTTTTTCTGGGGGAGGATGCTCGCGGGCGTTGTGGTGTTCCTTTGCATCTTCTGCCTGCTCTTTCTCCTTTTCTGGGCCGGGAGGCACATGTTTCGCCCTTCCAGGTTCTTTGAGGAGGACCCCATAGAGATTCTCAAGCGCCGCTATGCCCGGGGAGAGATCACGAGAGAAGAGTACGAGAGGATGCGGGAAGAGCTGAAACGGTGATACTGGTCTCGGGAAAAGAAGACCACCCTTCTGCCCTGGTAGACTGTGCGGCAGCGACCGAGAACATGCTCCTTGCGGCGAAGTCTCTGGGTGTGGCTTCCTGCTGGATTGGCTTTGCGGGGCTCCTTTTCTCAAGCCCTGAGGGCGAGGCGTACCGGAAGCTTTTGCAGATTCCCGAAGGGTACCGACCTCTCTGAGCAATGGCCCTGGGGTACGCCCTGGACTGCCCTGAGGAGGCTCCTCCAAGGAACCGGAACGTCGTCGCCTGGATACGGTAGCATCCGGCGATTACCCACACAGGGGATGGGGGCGGAAAGGCGGAAGCCCGGGTTTACCCCGGGCTCTTCTTACGGTATTCCCTCCACCTCAATCGACGTTACCTGTCCGCCCACAATCACGAAGGCCGAGCCGGTTGCCACCCCCGAGGCATTGCCCCGCAAACCCACAGAGATTTTGTTCAGGCCCTGTTGAGCTTCTACGGTGAAGCTCTTCCGCACAGTAGCGACATTTCCGGCTGCTTCAAGCTGTTGTAAAGCCACCGAAAGCTGAGCGAGACTGTACCCGGTGGTGATGAGGTCCACGATACTTCGGGCGTTCTGTGGAGTAAGTCCCCCTGCTGCAAGGAGCGCGAGGGACAGCACCTTGTCGAGGACGACCGGGCCGGTGAAAGCCGGGGAGATGGCGGTGCGGTAGAGGTTCCCGTTGACTTCGCAGAAGAGCTCAAGCTCGGAGAAAGAGGCGAGGGCAAAGTTGTACGTTCCGCCCACGTATTTAACGGTGGGGGTTACGACAAGGGTTGTCGGGCGAGAAGTGCTCACCCAGATGGACTGCCCGGAGGTGGCGGTGGACCCGCCCACCCAGGCGTCGATATAAAAGGCAATGCCACCGGATTCTCTATTGGCCGAGGCTCTGCAGTCGGCATTACCGACTTTATGGGTCCACACCCGTGTGTCAGGGTAGGGGGGAGTGAAGGTTTGTCTGGTGGTGGGGAGGCATTCCCGGAAGGCACCCAGCGCGCCGTCTTCTTCATCGGTGGCCAGCCAGCGGTTGAAGATGAACCGGTACTTCTCCCCGGTGGCGACGTCCGTCACGGTGACGGACACCACGTACCATCCCGGGGCAACGCCGCTCCCGTCGTGGCGGAGGTAGACCTGGCGGATGGCTCCCAGGTCTCCGACCTGGGAAGGAGAAATGGTGAAGGTATCCGTCTGGTTCCGCTCGAAGTCATTGCGCTGGGGGTTATCGAGGAGGAGTTCCTTCGATTTCCCCTTCTCCCCGTAGAGGGTGATGTAAACGTTGGCATCCGTTCCGGCACCCGTTTTGTCTCCGGTCACCACGGTAATCAGGTACCCGGCAAAAGGTGGGGGTGTGGCAAGGTCGGGGGGAGGGGTGACCTCCGTTAGAGGCTGGGGAGTAGATGTGGGAGTGGGTTGCGGCGTGTGGGTGGAGGTGGGCGTGTGGGTAGGAGTGGGCGTTGGTGTCGCCATAGCTTCTTTCCCGATGGTCAACTCATATTCCCCCGCGCCTTGCAGGCGAGAAACCCGTACGAACCACTCCCCGCTTTCCCCGGCAACATATTCCAGAGATTTTATGTTCCCTCTGGTTGCCACATTCCCCACACCGCTTGTCGAATCAGGAGGGTAGAGGGAGAGAGCAAAGGAAGCTCCTTGGGGGAAGGCGAGGGAGAGACGGATGGTTTGCCCTTTCTCCACCGGGAAACGGTACCAGTCAGTCGAGTCAGCGCTCTTCAAAAGTCCTTGCCAGGTTCCTTCCCCGATACGGAGGGCATCCCAGCGGTTGTTCCCGGCGTCTTGACTGCTTCCGGCATCGTTCTGGTTGGCAATCACAAGGGACAGGCTGTATTCCCCCGCCCCACGCAAGCGATATACCCGTACGAACCACTCCCCACTTTCCCCGGCCACGTATTCCAGGGACCTCGTGTTCCCCACTGTCACCACGTTCCCCACATTACTTGTTGAACCAGAAGGATAGAGAGAAAGGGAAAACGAAGCGCTTTGAGGGAAGGCGAGGGAGAGGTTGATGATTTGCCCCTGTTCTGCCAGGAAGCGATACCAGTCAGCCGAGTCGATGGAGCCGTCACCGCGTCTGTATCCCAGGTCACCGCTTACCGTGCCCGGTGTAATCGCCACCGCGTTCTCTCTTCTTTCGGCATCCGGTTCGGCAAAGCCACTTCCGGCTCCCTCCTGGGTCTCCCCGCTCAAAAGGAGCGTGACGCTCTCCTTCCGGAAAGCCACATGGACGGTGGAAGAGCTTTTCCCAGAAAGGAACGGCCCAGGGTTCCGGTGAGCCCGTATCCAGAGGACCGAGGCACGTTCCAGGTGCTTCCGGGGGATGGTCACCCGACCCCGGCAGGTGTACCCCACCGGGTCATGAGGTGGCGAGACGTTCGGGAGAATGACTTCTTTCGTTCCCACAATGAGCCCTCCCTGTCTTCCCCGTGGGGGAATGCCGTAAGAGAGGAAGAAACGAGCATCAACCCCCCGGGGGCCATCGGCCCGGCTGGTGGCCAGAACCTCAAGGTCAAGCACCAGGTCTTCTGTCCCTTCGGGTATCCCCTCAAACACCCACTCGGCGACCTGACTGAAGAAAGGATCCCGTAGCCAGTACCATCCACTGATGAGGTCACCGTCTGAGGAAAATTCTGTAGCGGTTTTTTGGGTTTCTGCAGCGCAAAGCCCCCAAGCTCCCGCAAACACCACACAGAGGGTGAAAACAACCACCAGGAAACGAATTCGCGACATCTTGTCCCCTCCTTGCCAGGATACTTTCTCCATCCATTGTAGCACGTACTCCCCAGGAATGTGTTCAGGACTGTCCTTGAGGAGAACGGAGAGGCAAAGGGTCCTTGAGGAGGCTATCCTCCGTAAAGAGGGAACATCCTGCGAGAAACAGGGGGGCCGGAAGACCGTGCTCAAAACCTTGGGATTCCTCCGGAACCGTTGCAGGCTCTCTATTCCCGGGAGGATGGAAAGGATTCCCATCACCCTGCCTGAACTTCAGGTATTCTCCGGGCTGAGACTTCCGGGTTACATGTCTTTGGGGAAAGAGTGCCGCAAACGAGGCCCTCGTTTGCGGCACCGAAATTTACACCTGGAATCGGTCCACGGAATTCCTCAATTCTTCGGCCAGTCTGGCCAGGGCTTCCACAGCCGAGGTAATCTCCTCAAGGGAAGCGCTCTGCTCCTCGGTGGATGCGGAGACCTCTTCGCTTGAGGCGGCGTTCTCCTCAGCAATGGCGGCAAGAGAGGCCACCTGCTCGGCAATGGCGGCGATGTTCTCGGTGATTGATGCCACAGCCCTGGCGATGTCCCCAAAGAAGCGGATGACCTCGTTCTGCACCCCCTCCACGTCCCTCCGGGTCCCCTCGAGGACATCCCGGGAGGCACTGATCCGGGCAATGGCCTCCCGGACCTTTCCGATGGCGTTGATGATGTTCTGGAGCCCCCGGACCACGTTCTGGGCCTGGGAGACGCCTTCTGCCACCTCGGCGCTTGTCCGGTCCATGCGGTGCACGGCATCCTGGGTGTCCTTCTGGATTTCGGCGACGAGCTGAGCAATCTGCTGGGCCGCCTGGGCTGAGCCCTCGGCGAGCTTCCGCACCTCTTCGGCCACCACCGCAAAGCCTCTTCCGGCCTCTCCGGCTCTTGCGGCCTCAATCGCGGCATTGAGAGCAAGGAGGTTCGTCTGTTCCGCAATCCCGGTGATGACGTCCACAATCCGTCCAATCTCCTGGGAGCGGCCCTCGAGCTTAGCGATGCTCTGGCCCACCTCCTGGGAGATCTGGGCGATGCGTCCGATGTTCTCCACGAGGAGGCTCAAGGCCCCCCGGCCTTTCTCCGCCTCATCGGCAACGCTTCCACCCTCCCGCACCGCCTCCTCGATGTTCTTCGTGACCTCGGTAAGGGCTTCGGCGTTCTTCCTAATCCTTTCTCTGAGCGTCACCTCAAGGAGGTTGAGGTTCTTCTTCGAGAGTTCCTCGATGTTCTTCGCCTCATCGCTCACCTCATGGACCCTCTCGTTGAGCTTCTGGAGCTCCTCTCCCTGGCGGTTTGCTCCATCGGCAACCTGGGCAATGGTTTTGGCAATCTCTTGGGTTGCCCGGGAGACCTCGCTTACCGAGGAGGTGAGCTCTTCGCTTGAGGCGGCAAGGGTGGAAGCGGTGTTGGTGATTCGGGAAATCGTGTCCTGCAAGTTCTGCACCATGGTGGAGAGCGCTCGGGCGAGCACCCCTACTTCATCGCGGCTGCGGACCTCTCGAACCTCCACCCGCAGGTCTCCCCGGGACACCTGTTCGGCCACCCTGGCCAGGACCTGTAAGGGGCGGCCAATAGCCCCGGAGACCACGAAGATGAGAAGCCCTACCGCAAGCGCTCCGGCGATTGCTATGAGAATCGACCGGAGGAAATCCCGGTTGGCCTGGGCAAAGACTTCTTCCTGAGGAACCACCACGCTGGCAATCCAGGGTTCTCGGGTGTTCCCCACGAAAAAGGGTACGAAAGCCTTGAGGGTGTACTTTTTCAGGGCTTCGGAGTACTCCGTCCCGGTGTAGATTTCCCCCTTCTTCATTCGTTCCAGAATCACCGTTGCAGAGTTATCCTTCACCTCCCCCCATGGTTTTCCGATACGGTCTTTCTGGGGATGGGTGACTACGATACCCTTAGCCGACACCAGGCGCAGAAAGCCGCTCCCGAGAACCCTTTTGCTGCTGAACCGCTCGTTCAGGGTGTCAAGGGCGATGTCTACGCCGGCCACCCCCACCACCACCCCGTTTTTGCGGATGGGCACCGAGCAGGTGGTCATGAGAGTCTTTTTCCCGGCGATTTCGTACTCGTAGGGCTCAAGGAGCACCTCGTTCCCGGAGTTTCGGGCTAAAAGGTAGTAGTCTCCGGCTCCCGGGGTTTCGTAATCCCGGAGGGGTTCTTCGGAGATTTTTCCCTGATCCCGGAAAAGGTGGGGGATGAAGCGACCGGTCGCATCGTGCCCTTCGGTTCCCCGGTATTTTTCATCCAGGCCGTCTAAGGCGTTGGGCTCAAAGCACGCCCACGTCCCTAAAAAATCCTCATGCTCTTCCAGGACTTTCCGTAACATCCCCCTCAGGGCCTCCCGCCGGTACTCCTGCGGGATGGACTCAAAGGCTGAAAATGCTTGGGCCATAGTCCGGGCGGTGTTCATGGCCGCTTCCATAATGGCATCGGCCTCACTGGCCAATTCCCTGGCAGTGGCCTCCATCACTGCCCGGGCGTTCTCGTAGGCACGGTTACGGCTTTGCAGGTTCTGCCACACCACGATGCCTAAAAGGGCCGCAACCACCGGGATGAGGATGAAAACGAGCATCTTCCCCCGCACCGAGTGAAAACCCCGTACCATGGTGCATCCCCCCAAGGTGTTTTTGCCACTATTGTAGCAAGGAAAATACAAATCGTTGCCAAACCGTTACAGGGATATTCCCCCTGACGCTCTTTTCTCCCTAACCTCGTCTTTCCTCTGAACGATTCCGGGAAAAATAAAAGGAAAAAGTGAATGACGAGAGGAGATTTGCACTGACCCAAGTGGTGTATACTGGAAAAAGCAGCACAGAGAGGAGGGGAGAGGATGAAGCGTTTCCTTCTGGTTCTCTTGTTTTTCGTTCTGCTTCCCCTTCGCGTTGGAGGAGGGGCCTTCGCCCTGCCCTGGGAGCGTCTTGTGCTCATCGATGACCCTGAATTCGTGCGCCTTGTGGCCGTGCCAAACCCCGACCACCGCCTCTTCTGGGCCACAGACTACGTCCTTGAGGTGGAGGCCCGAAATCCTGCACAACCGGTTGAGGTGTCGTACCTCATCCTTGCAGGGAGCGCCACTCCCGAAAAGCCTTCCCAGGGGGTGGAGGTCCGGGGGAACACCTTCATCGCTGGGTGGGAAGAGGAGAAGCAGCTCTACTTCCACACCGAGGTGGGGGGATGGGCCCGCCCGGAATTCCAGGCCAACCCCCAGTACTTTCCTCTGCCGCACTACCGGACCTGTGTGCTCCTTCTTGCCCGCTACGAAAAGGTGTACCTCGTCTTCCTGCGGGAGAACGATGGGTACCTGACGTACCGGGTTTTCCGGGGAGGTCCTTTCACCGGGCTTGAGGTGGATGGTCTTGCCCGGGTGACAAGGGTAGGGGAGGAGTTTGAGGTTCGCTCTCTGGGTGGACCGGTGGAGGTGGGCCTCTGGGCAGAAGGAGCATACCTCCACGACGAGGTCGCCGGCTACGCCCGTCCTGAGTTCCAGGAGAATCCCAAACGGTACCGCATCCCCCACTACGGGATGTTCTTCTTCCTCGTGGCCCGGTATGGGCGGATTGGGCTCATTGTGGGGAATGAGAACGACGGCTACCTTGGGGCTGTGACCTTCTCCGGTTCCCGTCTCCTTCAGGAGGAACGTCTCCCGGGTCTTGGGACCCTGCGGGGACTTGGGGGACCGGAGGTCGAGGTGCTGGCCTCAGAAGGTGTTCCGGTGGAGGTCTCCCACTTCTCCTTTGACGGCACCTGCTGGCAGCACGAAGTGGGGGGATGGGCCCGTCCGGAGTTTGAGCCGAATCCGCAGCGCTTTTCTCTGAAACACTATACTCCCGGATTCCTCATGCTCAGTCGGTACGAGGAGAGTGCTCTGTTTTGCTACAACGAGAACGACGGGCAGCTGGGCATTCTGCCCCTTGTGGGGGATGACCCGGATCTCCAAGCGCAGGTAGTTGCTGCCCAGGGGGATTTTGGGTTTCGTCTGTTCTCAGAGCTTCTTGGAGAAGAGACGGGGAACGTTGCCCTCTCGCCCTTTGGCCTTTTTCTGCCTCTGGCTGTGGTCTGTGCTGGAGCCTGTGGAGAGACCCAGAAATCCATGGCCCTGGCCCTTGGCCTTACGGGTCTTGGGGTTCGGGAGGTCCAGGAAGGCCATGCGGGGCTTCTCAGACACCTTCACGAGGAAGACCCCGGGGTATCGCTCCATGCGGCCTATGCCCTCTGGGTTCAGGAGGGTTTGCCGGTGAAGGAAGAGTTCCTTTCAGAGAGCAGGATGTACTACGGCGCTGAGGTGGAGAACCTGGATTTTACCCGTCCCGAAGCCCTGGAGGTGGTGAACGGTTGGGTTCGGGAGCACACCAAAGGAACGATCGAGCAGATTCTCGAGCGCATCGACCCGGAAACCCTTGTGGTTGTCACCAGCGCGGTGTTCTTCCGGGGGGCCTGGACGGTGGCCTTCGAGAGAGACCGGACGGCTCCCGGCCCATTTGTCCTTCCCGGAGGGGGAACGAAGACCTGTCCGTTCATGACCCGGTCGGGAGTTTATCGGTACCTTGAGGGAGAGGATTTCCAGGCGGTGGCCATCCCCTACGGAAAAGAAGGGCGGTTCAGCATGTACCTCTTCCTCCCCGACTTCGGTGTGGACCTTGAAGATTTCATCCGTTCCCTGAGCTGGGAACGCTGGGAAGACCTGGTGCAGAGGTTTCGAGAGCGGGAGGGGACAGTGAGCCTGCCAAGGTTTCGTCTTGCGTACGGTGCGAAGGAGCTCCGGAATATGCTGAGGCGTCTGGGGATGGGCCCTGCACTGGCTCCCGGAGCGGACTTCTGCAACCTCCTTGGGGGTGAGGCCTACATAAGTAGCGTTGTGCACCGGGCTTTTGTGGAGGTGAACGAGGAGGGGACCGAGGCCTCGGCGGCCTCGGCTGTGGTGGTGTCAAGGGGAATGGGTGAGCCCTTCACCATGGTGGTCAACCGCCCCTTCTTCTTCGCCATACGGGATGATAGGACAGGCACGCTCCTCTTTCTGGGTGCGGTTTTCGACCCGGAGGGTGAGGTCTGATATCACGAAAGGAAGGCCACAGCGCAGCCCAAGCCGGCAATGTACGCCAGGATGACGGCAAGGCGCCTCCCCGAGAACGTGTACGGCTTCTCCCAGGAGAGGATGAAACCGGGGAAGAGGCGCGAGTCGAGAGCCTCTTTCGTCCTCTCGTAGTGGGTGAGAGCGTTCTTGAAAAGAAGGGCTCCAATCTTTCCGCTATTTCGGATGGCAAGGCGCCAGGTCCGGAATCCTCCCCGAAGGTTTATGGTCACCATAAGGCGGTGACATTCCTCTTCGAGGACAAGGATGAAGTGCTCCATACCCTGGGCGATGGCACAGAACTCCCGTAGCGCTTGGAAGCGCGAGAGGAAGAGGAAGATGTCTCCCGGAGGAGTGGTGAAGAGGAAGAAGGTCAGGGCGAAGGCTGAGAAAGCAGCACGGAGCACGACAAGGAGGATGAAACCTAGAGGGTATTCAAAGAGGAGGACCAGACTGGAACTGCCGACAAACCCCAGGAGGGTGAGGGTGTAACGCAGAACCCATCGCCAGGGAGTTCGGAAGAAGAGGTGGAGGGAAAGGAAGAGCCCAATGTTTGCGGCAAGGAGCGCGCCACTTCTTGAGAATCCCAGAAGGACGATGGGGAGGAACACAATGAGCATTTTCTCCCCCGGATGCATGGCGCGCCCCCGACTTTCACAGGCGAACATCACGACATGCCGGAACATCAGCGTACGCTTCGCTTCCCGAGGATGTACCCGATGACGAGCCCTCCTGTAGCCGCCTGCAGGGCGAACATGAGGGTTTCAATTTCTCCTGAGGGGGGCTCCCAGAGAGGTCCAAACCAGGGGCTGAAATCCGGCGCAACTTCCTGGATGAGTACCTGGGCCTCTTCATCGGCCCCTGCAAGGTCTCCCCGGTGCTGTCCAAGGCGAAGAGAAACGAAAAAGAGCGCCACGCAGCAGAGCAGAAGCACGAGAATCTTCCCCTTCATGCTATCCTCACCCCCAAGCGGGTGAGTTCAGCGCCCATTCGGGCCCGGAGGTATTCAAAAAGCGCCACGGTCAGGAGCCCCTCCATAACGGCCAAGGGAACCTGGGTGACGGCGAAAAGGGACACGAACCTGGCGAAGGAGAGGAGGAAAGACCGTCCCGGAAAGGCCAGGGCGAGCTGGAAAGAGGTGACCACATAGGTGGCAAGGTCAGCCGTGAAAGCGGCAAGGAAAACGGCTGGGGTCAGGCGATACCGTCGCAAAAGCTGGAACACCAGGAATCCCGCGAGGGGTCCTGCAATGCCCATGGAGAGGACGTTGGCCCCCAAGGTGGTGATGCCCCCGTGGGCTAAAAGGAGCGCCTGGAAGAGGAGAACGAGAGACGAGAGGAAGGCAGTGACCACAGGACCAAAGAGGATGCTCGAGAGCCCTGTCCCTGTAGGGTGGGAGCAGGAACCGGTGACCGAGGGCAGTTTCAGGGCGGAGAGGAGGAAAATGTACGCTCCAGCCAAGGCGAGGAACATTCTGGCGTGAGGATCCCGCATCCTTCGCGCCTGCAGAAGCCCTAAGAGGACGAGAGGAGCGCTCAGGGCGAAGTACACTCCGCACCACAGGGGTGGCAGGAATCCCTCAGAGATGTGCATGGCGTACACTGGGGGAGTACAGCAGAGAAGGCCCACCGCACCGAAGAGAACCACAGAGAGAACGCGCATGAAGGTCCACCTCCTTTGAGGCATAAAAAAATGCCCCTCCCGAAAGAGGGGCAGTATCTTCGCCATTGCCCTTCCCTCCGAAGGGTTAGCATCGTTGAGGGCAGGTCTCCTGGCTCACGGGTCATCCTCCTCCCACCTTCCCAGGTGTTCCCCAGTGGTCGGGATTCGTCGCCGTATACAGTAGCGGGGGCTGCAGCGGATTTTCACCGCTTTCCCTTTTAAGCCCTAAGGCACCCTCAACGGACAGTATGCACGTTTCCCACTATTATATTCCCTGGAGAGGCATCCTGCAAGGGTTACTGGCCCCGCAGGGACGATTCACAGGCTCTCTTGAGGATTTTTGCGATTTCTCTGTGACAGCACCGTCCTGAGGGGTTCTCGGTGAGGCAAAACCCCTTGCTCCCAGCGCCGGTCATCCTCTGGATGTCTTCCAAGGTTCTTGCCCCCTTGCGGATGGCGGAGAGGATCTCCTCTTCCGTGACTCGGCTGCAGTAGCAGATGTACTTTGGAGAAGCTCCGTCCTTGTACCATACGGGGACTTTGAGGTCTTCTTTTTTCAGGGTCTTCCCGGAGGCATCGAAGTAAACCACCGGGCAATGTGGATTGAGGCAAAGGCAATAAGTCACCGTTTCGTTGACAGTGTCCCTCAAGGCCTCCCTCACCAGGTGCTTTACGGTGAGGGTCAGTACATTCTGACCCTCACCGTGGCATACAGGACACAGTGCCTTCTCCATAGCCTCAGGAGCGGAGTTTCTGGAGGGCTTCCTTGAGTTCCTCAACCGTTGGGACCTTTCCGGAAAAGAGCACCGTTCCGTCGACGACCACGGCAGGAGTCATGTGGACTCCCATTTGAGCGAACTCTCTGGGGTCAGCAACGTGGGTCACCTCTGCGTCAATCCCCAGGGTTTGGCACGCTTCACGGACGTTTCGCTCGGTCGCCTTGCACTTTGGGCATCCCATGCCCAAAACGGCGATGTGCATAGGTCTCCACCTCCTCAGGGAACAAAGACGAAGTTCCCAAAAAACCAGCCGACCACTGTACCAAGGAGAACAATGGCCACAACGTACACGAAGGCTTTCTTCCCCCCAAAGACCCGGGCGATGGCCAGCCAGTTGGGAAGGCTTAGACCAGGTCCGGTGAGGAGGAGGGCGAGTGCAGGTCCCTTGCCCATGCCGAGTTTCATAAGAGTACGCACAAAAGGCGCTTCAGTGAGCGTGGCAAAGTAACTTACAGCACCGATGAGCGTGGCAAGGAACGATGACCGAATGCTATTTCCTCCAAGCCAGGCACGAATCCAGGTCTCGGGGAGGAGCTTCCCGATAACGCCGACCACAAAAACGCCGAGAAGGAGCAGGGGGAAGATGAGCCGCACAAACCAGAGGGTTTCCCGAAGCCATTCCCGTACGGCTTTCGGGGGGAGGGCGAACTTCGCGTACACGGCAGAAAGTGCGGTAAGTGCCGTCCAGAGGATGACCTTGTGGAGGTAGGGTCCGCTCCGGATGAGGTAGTTGGGGAGAAGAAGGGAAAGGAGAACAAGGGAGAGGAGAAAGGTACTCCGCTTCTCAAGAATGGCGCCTTTTGGCTGACTACTTCTTCTTTCAGGAGACGCAAGCGCCGCGTGTTGTTCCTTCTGGAAGGCGAGGCTCATGATGCCACCGACGAGGAAAGCCATGGTGAGTGCCGCGACTACCCGGGCGAGGGCCATGGAAGCCCCAAGGAGGCTTCCGGTGTAGGTGAGGGCAAGGACGTTGGTGGCTGGGGCCACCCAAAGGATGATGAAGGCAACGCCTACAGTCGCACCGCCAAAATAGAGGCCGCTTGCTACGGGGATCACCGTGCAGGAGCAGGCAGCAACAAAAAAGCTCGCTATGCTCGCCAAGGAGAACGAGGAGAGTTTTGACCGTTTCTCGCCGAGGTATTCAAGGATCACTTCCCGGTTGATGAAACTGACGATGCCCCCTGCAAGGAGAAAGGCAGGCACAAGACAGGTGAGAACGTGCGTGGCCACGTAGTCCTTCAAAGCCAAAAGCCCGGCGGCAACCATATCGCGCATGGTGCTTTCACCCCTGGTACTCCCTCTCTCCATTATACTCCCTGCGTCAACTTCGCCCGGTGTGGAGATTTTCCGGTGTTCTGGGTTTGCCAGAGGTTTACTTCAGGTATAAAATTGGGAAAAGGAGGTTGGAAAAGATGGTGCGCGTTCTCGCTCTTATGCTTTGCGTGGTGGTGTTCTTTTCCCTTCCGGCTCTTGCCGAAGAGTTCGTGTCCTACGTTTCCCCTCTTGCCGGCTTTGCCATAGCTTTTCCTGAAGGGTGGGAAGTCGAAAATCCTCCAGAGTCCTTTGACCCCACCCTTATGCTTTCGGCCCGTTCCGGAGAGGCGTGGGTATGGGTGACCCTGGAGTACCGGTACTACGCCTCTTTTGACGCCTTCAGGGAACGGGTGCGCAGCGATATTCTGCTGTATCCGGGTGTGCAGATTCTCGGCGAGGGAAGGGCTGAGGTCGATGACGTTCCCGCCTACTGGTACGTATACTCCTTCCCTGAAGGGGGAAGGGAAATGCAGGGAATCCTCTATCTCTTCTCCAGGAATGAGGGGTTTTACCGGATTATTTGCTGGACATCGCAAGAAACCTTTGATGCGGTTTTCCCAACCTTTCGAAAGATTGTTCGGAGTTTCACGACAGGGATGAAACAGGCTCCTGAATGAGGATGACAAAAAGGCATCTGAAGTTCGCCATTCTCGTTGTCGTTGTTGCGGTTCTTTCTGGATTCCTGCTTTTTGCTCAGGTTCGCTCTTCTATCCCCTTTTTTGCTCGTCTGAGCGTTGCAAACAGTAGCCCTCTTTCGTGCACTGCCGAGGATGTTCTTCTTGTTGTGGCTCCCCACTGTGACGATGAGGTTTTCGGAGCCGGAGGGTTCATTTACGATGCGGTGAAACAGGGAGCCAAGGTCTATGTGGTTGTGGTGACGAATGGCGAAGCCTTTAGACTCCTCGTAAGTCGACCAAGCCGAGCCCTTCTTCTTGGGGACCGTCGGCAGAGAGAAACTTTAGAGGCCCTTGGGGTTCTGGGGATCCCAAAAGACCGCGTGTTTTTCCTCGGATATCCCGACCGGGGTTTAGAGCTCCTATGGTATGAGCACTGGTTGCCGGGCATTCCCTATTTTTCTTGCCTTACCCGGAGGGAGTTCACTCCGGACACGAGCTTCAGGCCGGGAAGCCCCTACTGCGGCAAGAGTGTGGTTGCCGATCTTGAAGAAATCCTCCGTACGGTGCGACCCACTCTCGTTCTCACTGCGTCTCCCTTTGATACCCATCCTGACCACCGGGCAGTGTACAACTTCACCATGTACGCGCTGGAACGTCTCCGTTACGAGGACCCCTTTTTTGAGAATACCCGGGTGTTCTGGTTTCTTGTCCACTGGAACCTCTGGCCCCACGGGAGTCTGACCGGACCGGGGGTGAAACTCATTCCCCCCAGGGAACTCCTCGTGCCTACCATCCAGTGGCAGTACTACTTCCTGGGGAAAGATACCGTTTTTGCCAAGATGTGGGCAGTCCGGAAGTACCGTTCGCAATCTGCGGGAGGGTATCCTTTGAGTTTTATCCGGGCCAACGAGCTTTTCGTTGAGGCCCGCAAGGCTAAAATGCCCACCCTTTTTGAAGGAATTACGGTTGATGGGCGATGGGATGACTGGGGTGGACCGAACATTGCCTTCTCCTCACCAGAAGTGCGAATACGGCAAAACGGAGCTCGAAGGACCTCCTCACCCTTTTTCCTCGCCATGGCGAAAGATGCCGAATGCCTGTACCTTGCTGTCCACCGTCTGTCCTCGAAGAAAGTGACGTACCGTTTCCATTTTCTGCCCGTTACCCCTCTCGGGAGCGAGGAAACCTACGTGGACGTGGAGGTGGGAACAGGGGGACGGAAGACGATCGTGATTCCCTCAGAGGATGAGTTCCCCGGGGCCCTGCAGTATGCCCTGGGAGATGATGGCCTTGAGGTGGCCGTTCCTCTTGAGCTTTTACACCATGCTGCGACCGTCTTTTTCCGGATGGAGGTTCTCGAGGGGAAAAGGATTCTTGCTGAAACCATCTGGAAGGTGTTGACGTTCTGAGGGGGAGGGAGAGGTGCCGGAGCTTACGGTTCTTGTGCTCTTTGGCGGAAAGTCTGTGGAACACGAGGTCTCCTGGGAATCGGCCCAAAACGTCGTTGCGGCGCTTGACCCGAAGAAGTATGAGGTGCTGCTTGTGGGCGTTGGCAAAGACGGTCTCTGGCGACTCTGCGAGAAGGAGGACCTTAAGCGAGGGGAGTGTCCCAAGCACCGTGAGGAGGTTGTGCTCCTTCCCCATCCTGAAGGGGGGAGACTGTACGGTCTCTCCCGTAGGGAGGTCATTGCTGTCCCGGATGTGGTTTTCCCCCTGCTCCACGGGACCTTTGGCGAAGACGGGACGCTCCAGGGACTTCTTGAAATGGTGAATCTCCCATACGTTGGTTCTGGGGTTCTGGGCTCTGCCATCTGCATGGACAAGGAGGTGACGAAGAGGCTCCTTCGGGAAGCGGGACTTCCGGTGGTGCGCTTCTTCTGCATTAGGGAAAGCACCATCCCCAGCTTCTCTGAAGTCGCTGATATCCTGGGGGTCCCGTTCTTTGTGAAACCGGCAACCCTTGGGTCTTCGGTAGGTACGGCGAAGGTGAAAGGTCGAGAGGATTTTGAGCGTAAAATTGCCGAAGCCTTTCAGTACGACGACAGGGTCCTCCTTGAGGAGTACATCGCCGGGAGGGAAATCGAGTGTTCCGTTCTGGGGAACGAAGAGCCCCTCGCCTCACTCCCGGGAGAAATCGTTCCGCACCACGAGTTCTACTCCTATGAGGCCAAGTACTTGGACCCTGAGGGGGCAGAGCTCCTTGCTCCTGCACCGCTTGATGAGGCAACGACGCGAAGGGTGCAGGAGCTCGCCCTGGCCTCCTTTCGGGTGTGTCGCTGCGAAGGCATGGCCCGGGTGGACTTTTTCGTGCGGGGGGAGGAGGTTTTCATCAACGAGGTGAACACCATTCCGGGGTTCACAAAAATCAGCATGTACCCGAAGCTCTGGGAGGCAAGTGGCATCCCTTACGCGGAGCTCCTTGACCGCCTCATTGAGCTTGCCCTGGAGCGGGCAAGGAAGAAACGAAGGCTTAAACGGAGTTTCCGCTAAAGGTTCAGGCGGTGCCTGGGGTATTCCCAGGCACCGCCCTTTTTACTCCACGGTGAGCTGGGCTTTTCTGTCACCGAACTTGCTGCAGTGGGCGAAAACCTCGAGGACATCGCCCTTCTTCGCATCGACAATGAGGTACTGGGCTTGCTGCTCCTGGGCCGAGAGCTGGGAGAAGAAGCGCTGGAGAACGACCTCCTTCCCGTTCAGGAAAACCCGGACTTCGTCGATGTAGTGGTCGCCTCGAGGGTCGGGAACGCCGTGGAGGATACGGATAGTGAGGAGCGACGTTTCGGGATCAAAGCTCATCGCAATCTGTGACGGAGGATGGGCGAACGCTAAGCTTCCTGCAAAGACCGAAAGAGCAAGGCCAATCATCACGCAGAGGTTTTTCGGCGACATTGGCGTCTCCTTTTCGGGGTCTCTTCAACCTTGACCATGGGTTGACCGCAGCACACAAGCTCTCCACCGCCAACTTCCTTCACTTCCACCACGTTACCGCAGACCTCACAGCGGAACACCTCTCCTACCTTTTCCACCCGGGGCACTGCGAACCACCTCCCTGTATTTTTTCAAGAAGAACCCACTGAGCTTCTTTCCAATTCCCCGGATTTCCCTATAATGGAAGCGAGGTGATACGGTGGACGCATTTTGGGCCTTTATGAAGTCCTTTGTGGTGCTCATCATCATCCTTGACCCCTTTCTGGGAATGGCGACCTTTCTCACCCTCACCCGTAGGATGTCCGAGAGAGAGCGGATGGAGCAGGCTTTCCTCGCCGTTCTTGTAGCCTTTGTGCTTCTTGTCATTTTCCTCTTTGGAGGACAGGCTTTGTTTTCTCTTCTTGGGATTTCCTTTTCCAGCTTCATGGTGGCGGGAGGGGTGATCCTGCTCCTTCTTGGCATTGAGGACATCCTGGGGTTGCAGTTTTCCAAAAAAGAGGCCGACACCAGAGCCATTGCCGTGGTCATCGGGACGCCGCTTCTCTGTGGTCCAGGGGCCATCACCTCCATTATTGTTCTTGCAGAAAAGTACGGGTATCTCATTCCTTTCCTGGCCCTGGTGAGCGCCCTTTTTGTCACTTGGGTGTTGCTCCTTTTCGCTCCGAAGATTGCGGCGTTCCTTGGGGAACGGATTGTGGAGGTACTCTCAAGGGTTCTCGGGCTTTTGCTTTCGGCTGTTGCCGTAGAGTTTGTCAAGGAGGGCATTCTGACGATGATTGCGGAGGTTGTGAAGCAATGAGACGCGGCTTTCTCCTTCCCCCCTTTTTCCTCGCCCTTATCGTGATCGGCGTGGGCATCTCAGGAGCAGGATCGGTGATTCCCGAAATTGCCGAGCGCTTTTCCCTTCCTTATGCCCTTTCTGGAAAGGTGTTCTTCTTCCAGGGCCTGGGGTACTTCCTCGCCCTGATTCTTGGGGGTATCCTGGGGGACTTTGTTTTCCGGGGAACGGTGCTCCGTCTGGGGTTGATCCTTGCGGTACTTGGATTTCTGGGCATCGCCGTGGGGTCGTCTTTCTCTTGGCTTCTCTTTGCATTCCTGGTCATGGGGGTTGGGGTGGGCTTTGTGGATTGCATGGTGAATCCCGTAGCCCAGAGTCTTTTCCCGGAGCGCCCCGGAGAGGTGCTCAACCTCATCCACGCGTTCTTTGGCCTTGGGTCGCTCCTTGCGCCAAGGCTTTACGCATTCCTCCATACCCGGGGATACGGTTTCCAGAGCCTGTACGGGCTCGTCACAGGGCTTGTGGCGTTGACCGCGGGGCTGTTCTTTCTGCCATTCATCCCCCGGAACATCAGCGCTCCCCCGGGGAGCGCAGTTTTCCGGGCTTTCACCCGGAAAGCCTTCCTCCTTCTTGGGGTGATGATGCTCCTTTACGCAGCTGGGGTGAGCACCTTCAACGGGTGGCTGGTGACCTACCTGAAAGGTCGGGGGTTGCCTCAGGTTGTCGGAGCTGTGTACCTTTCCTACTTCTGGCTGGGGCTTCTTGTGGGCCGCTTTGTCCTTGCCTCGTTCTCCGAGCGGACCGAATACCTCACCCTGATGCGGGCGAACGCCCTCGGGGGTGCTCTGGGGATAGCGCTGTTTCTCCTCTTCGGAACTTCCCCCCTTCTGGCGCCTCTTCTCCTCTTCTTCGCAGGGTTTTCGCTCTCGACACTCATCCCCCTCACGCTCACCCATGCCATGGTCACCTTTCCCGAGGTATCCTCCACGGCTTCGGGCTGGGTGCTGTTCAATAATGGTCTTGGAACCTTTCTCTTCCCCTGGCTTTTCGGCTTTGTGGGAGGACGGTTTGGTTTTGCGGTGGTTCTGGCTGCTGTGCCCTGTGCCCTTCTGGGGGTTTTCCTGTTCCAGCAACTTCTTGTTCGGACAGGGAGAAGGATTCCTGAAGAGAAAGGAGCGGTGACCTGTGCGGATCGAAGACCTTGAGGCACAGCTTGATGACTTCGATTTTGAGCGAAGGAAAACGGCGTTTCTCAAGCTTTCTGAAGCTTCCCGGAGAGGGGAAATTTCCTTCCCTCCACCTCGCCCGGTGGTGAACCTCCACTTCCACACCTTCTTCTCCTTCAACGCCTGTGGGTATTCGCCTCTCCACATCGTGTGGCGGGCAAAAAAGGAGGGCCTCAGCGTGGCGGGGAGCGTCGACTTCGATGTCTTAGACGCCCTGGAGGAGTTCCGGTTTGGGGGATTCACCCTGGGGCTTCCCGTGGTTTCGGGTCTCGAGACCCGGATTTACCTTCCTGAATTCCGGAATGAAGAGCTGAGCTCTCCCAACGAACCCGGCATTGCCTACTACATGGGGAACGGTTTCGTGCGTCTTCCTGAAGAAGGAACCCGGGCTTTTGAAACCCTGCGAAAACTCAAGCGGATCGCTCAGGAGCGGAATAAAAAGATTATCGCCCGGGTCAATGCGTATCTTCAAGAAACCGCGATCGACTATGAAACCGATGTCCTGCCTCTTACCCCCTCCCATAATCCCACCGAGCGCCACATTGTTGTGGCCTATGCCAGGAGAGCAGAGAGCGTTTTCCCAAATCCCCGGGACCGTGCCCGTTTCTGGGCGGAGAAGCTTGGTGTTCAGGAGGAAGAGGTCCAGGTTTTGGAAAAAGACCGGGCCTCATTTTACGACTTCATCCGCTCACGCCTCATGAAGTTTGGCGGCGTGGGATACGTTCAGCCCGATGTGGGGGATTTCCCTCGGATTCAAGAAGTGAACGAGATGATTCTCTCGGTGGGCGCCATTCCCTCCTTCTCCTGGCTTGACGGAACCCGGAGTGGCGAAGCCGACCCTGAAAGACTTATCGCCTTCTGTGAAGCCAACGGCGTAGAGACCTTTTTCCTTATCCCTGATCGGAACTGGAATATCCCTGAAGACGAAGAGCGAAAGCTCAAGGTGCGAAAGCTCTACGAGTTTGTGGAGACCGCCCGGAAGCATCATTTCCCTGTCTTTGTGGGCACAGAGCTCAATCGCTATGGCCAGAAGTTCGTTGACGACTTTGATTCTCCATACCTTGCGCCTTTAGCAGACTTTTTCTTAGAGAGTGCCTGGGTGCTCTGGGGCCATGCGGTTCTCGAGATGTCTTCAGGACGAGGGTACGGAAGCGACTGGGCGAAAAGGACCTTCAAAAGCCGGGCAGCGAAGAACCGGTTCTTCGCTCGGGTGGGGAGGTGCACAGAGGCATCCTGGGAAGCGGTGCGAAAGCTTGGAGAGCGTTCGACCGAAAGCCTCTTACAGGAATTTAGTAACTAAGACACGATGGATGGCCTCAAGGGCGAAAGAGGCCTTTTCGCGGATGGTGAATCGGGCTCTCCAGTCAAAAGGTGTGGGCATGAGGTTGATGATACCCAGAAGGGGGGTATAAGATGGAAGGAAATTCGCTGGTGACACCTGGAGACTTGAGCCGATCACCAGCATAGGCAGGCGATGCGCCAGCTCCTGCGCCTCTTCAAAACAGGGAGGGAGCATGTCGCCGAAGAGAACGACATCAGGCCGGAGCATTCCCCCGCACAGGCAGCGGGGAGGTATCTCTCCCTGGCGGGTTTTTTCTACCAGAACCTCAATAGGGAAGGAGGTACGGCACGCGACGCAGTGGCCGGAACGAAGGTGCCCGTGGATTTCAAGAACCTTTCGGGATCCGGCCTTTTCGTGGAGGCCGTCGATGTTCTGGGTGACGACGGCCTCCACAATGCCAAGCCTTTCCCACTCTGCGAGGATATCGTGGGCTTTATTGGGACGGGCGTCCCGGAAGCGCATGAGGACCTCAAGGCCGACCCGGAAGAAAACCTCAGGACGATGGTAGAGGGCTTCCACTGAGAGCACTTCAATGGGGTCGTAGTGTTCCCAAAGGCCTGTCTTGGGGGTACGGAAGTCGGGGATGCCGCTTTCCGTCGAAATCCCCGCACCAGTGAGAACCACCCAGGGTTGACGATCGAAGATGATCCGGGCAACCTCTTCGGGGTCCCAGGACATCTCAGCGCTTCTTTTTCCCGTCCCGGTGTTTCTTGAGGTCCGAGAGCTTCTCCTGGCTCTGTTTCAGGAAACGGTTCATTTTCTGTTCAAAACTTGCCCGGCTTCGTTCTAACTTCTCAAGGTACTCCTTGTCCTCGTTCACCCGCTTGATGGAGAGGTCGATTTTCCCATCGGGAGAGATGCCGATGACCTTCACCTTGACCCGATCGTTGATTTTAAGGTAATCATTCACATCCTTCACGAAGTGGTGGGCGATTTCAGAGATGTGCACAAGACCCCGTTTGCCGTCTTCGAGCTCAACAAAGGCGCCGAAGCGGGTGATGCCCACGACCTTGCCTTCCACGATGCTGTCGATTTCCACCATGAACCTGAAACTATCCTCCCTCTTTGAAAATTGAGCATATTATACAAATCCCCTGAAAAGGTGTCAATGCGCTCCCAGAGAAGGCAAGAGGTCCTCGAGGAACTTCCCCGGAAGCCCACTCCGGGGGTAAGCTTCCTTAAGGGGGGTAAGGTCGTACTCGCAGCGGCGAAAGGAAACCCGGAGCTTCTCCCCAACCTCAAGCAGAGCCCAGGCCGCCCTCCAGTCACCGTCCTTTGGCCGTCCGACACTTCCGTCGTTTGCGATGAAGAGCCCATTGACCTCCCGGAAAAAAGGGATGTGGGTGTGACCACAGACAAGGACGTTGGCGCTTTCACCAGCCATCATGTGGAGGAAACTTGAGTCCGGCCGGTCAGGGAAGAGGTACTCGTTGATGCGCCTTGGGCTTCCATGGACAAAGAGGAAACGGAAGGATCCTACCTCGAGTTCATACCGGGGAAGGAGGTTTCGAAGGAAATCTTTGTTCTTGGGCGTCACGGTGTTCCTGGTCCAATGGAGAGATTCCTGCCCCAGGGCCTTTTCTTCTTCCGTCCGGTACGCGCAGCCACAGTCCTCAAGGTCAAATCCCACCCCCTGGTCGTAGTTCCCCATGATGGTAGGAATGCCAAGATCTCGCACCGTTTCGACGACCTCGTTAGGGAAAGGGGCGTACCCCACGAGGTCCCCAAGGCACACCATCACATCCACGCCGGTACTTTCGATATCCTCAAGGACACTCTGCAGTGCCGGGAGATTCGCATGGACGTCAGAGAAAACGGCAATACGCACTGTGGTCACCTCCTAAAGGATACGAATGAAAAGCGCCACAAAGCCAAGAGACGGGAGGAGGTTCGCCACCCGGATTTTCTTGAGGTTGAGGAGGTTCAGGGCAATCCCCAGGATGAGGATACCCCCGGTTGCAGTCATTTCCCGGACGAAGACTTCCGAGAGAAACGGGGCGATAAACCGGGCAAGAAGGGTGATGCTTCCTTGAATGAGGAGGATGGAGAGGGCTGAGAAAGGAACGCCAATACCAAGGCTTGCCCCAAGGGCGACCGAGGCCGTCCCGTCAAGGAGAGATTTCGTGTAGAGGATATGGGGGACTTTCCCCAGACCGTCCTCGAGAGACCCCATGATGGTCATCGGACCGATACAGAAAAGCAGTGTTGCAGCAAGGAACCCCGGGGCAAATGTCCCTGCTTCAGCCTTCAGACGTTCCTCAAGCCGCCTCGAGAAGTGCTCCAGGCGTCCTTCAAGCTGCAGGAGTTCTCCCAACGCGCTTCCGGCCACAAGGCTCAAAAGGAGTGCCAGGAACTTTTCCCCCTTGAGGGCCATGGAAAGCCCAAGGGGGACACACACAAGTCCCAGGGTGTGCATGAGGGCTTCCTGAACACGCAGGGGAAACTTCCCCCGGAGGGTTATCCCCAGAAGCCCCCCAAGGACCACAGCCAGAGCGTTACAGAGCGTTCCCATGCTCTGTCACCTTTTGCTTCGCCTTTTTCTGGTGGAGGAGAATACCCTTGAGCACTCCCGCCACAGGAATGGCAGCGATGACTCCCAAGGCCCCGAAGAGCTTTCCCCCTACAAGGAGGGCAAAAAGCACCGTCACCGGGTGCAATCCAGTCTCTTTCCCCATGACCCGGGGGGTAACCACCACGCCTTCGACGAAGTTGATGGCGCTGAAGAGGGCCACAACCCCCACCACATGCCAGAGCGACTTTGTGCTGGCAAAGAGGAGTGCCGGGATAGCCCCTACAATGGGTCCAAGGTACGGGATGACGTCGGCGATTCCGGCGATGATGCCGATGACCAGGGGAAATTCAATGCCCATAGCGAGCAACCCCACGGTTGCTGTGGATCCCACAAAGAGGGAGAGAATCAGTCGACCCCGGATGAAATTGCCGACGACCCTGTCCACATCCCGGAGGAGTTCGATGTACTCCCTGTGACGTTCCCTGGGAAGGATTCGCACCAGCGTTCCCCGGATTTTCGCCGCATCGACCATGAAGTAGTACAGGGCAAAAGGGGTGACGACGAAACCCAGGAAGAGCACGCTCATGAAGAGCGAAACGAGGTTCAGAATGTTCTTCGTGATGGTCTGGAAGTAGTTTTCGAGGTTTCCCAGAAAGTTCCGGAGGAAATCCTCCACTGCCTCAGCAAGACGAAGCTCAGGATACCTGGCGTCTAAGGCCCTGGCTGCTTCAAGGATTTTCCCGACGAAGTCCTCAATGTATCTGGGGGCAGAAGACGCCAGAGCCTTGAGCTGTGACAGGGCTTCGGGAATGATGAGGAAAAAGAGCAGGGCGAAGAAGAGGAGCAGGGCAAGGAAGACGATAACCACCGAGAGTTTCCAGGAAAGCCCTCTTTTATTGAGGAACCGGGCGGCAGGGGTGAGCGCGTAGGCCAGAAGTCCCCCAAGGACAAAGGGGACAAGAACATCCCGCAGAAGGTACACAAGGTACAGCGCAAGGACAAGGAGGAGGAGATAGTAGAACCTTTTCAACCACTCGGTGACTTTTTCTTCTCGCGCTTCTGGCAAGTGGCTTTCCCTTTCGTGCGTTTTATGTATAATATTCTAAGGCTTTCACGCCACTTTGCAAGAGTGAGACCGATGCTTGACGGCCAGAATATAGCTGTTCTTATTCCAGCGTACAACGAGGCTCCGCGGATTGGAAGAGTCCTTGAGGTAGTCTGTGCTGCAGACTTCGTGGACCAGGTGGTAGTCATCGACGATGGTTCACAGGATGATACAGCGTCTGTGGCCTCCCGTTTCCCCGTCCTGGTCCTCCGCCATCCCAGGAATTTCGGAAAGGGGAAAGCCCTGGTTTCTGGCATTCGGGAGACGAAAGACAGCGATATCTACCTCTTCATCGATGCGGACCTCCTGCACCTTGAGAAGGAGCATCTTCTGGCTCTGGCTGAGCCCCTCATTCGGTATCCGTTCCTCGATATGACGATTGGGGTGTTCAAGGGGGGAAGAGGATCGAGTGACCTTGCCCAGCGCTTCTTCCCCATTCTCAACGGGCAGCGGGCGGTGCGGGGGAAATGGGTACGGAATCTCCCCGATTTCTCCTGGACTCGCTTCGGGGTTGAGGTCTTTCTGACGAAGTTTGCCCATGATACTGCGGCCAATATCGAGATGGTCCCGCTTTGGGGCCTTGCGCACTACCACAAGGAAGAAAAGTACGGCCCGTTCCTTGGGGTGTACCATAGATTGAAGATGTACGTGGAGATTTTCCGAACCTACCTCCTCTATGAAGGACACATCCAGAAGGATCCCAAAGTCGTTGAGGAAAAGGAGGAACGCGTATGCCCGAGTGTCACCTGAAAGAAAACCTTGCTCAGTGTACCTGTACATACCTTTCCTGTGCGAAGCGTGGGAAGTGCTGTGAGTGTGTGGCGTACCACCGCGCCCACGGAGAAATCCCGGGGTGCTTCTTTCCACCTGACGTTGAGCGAACCTATGACCGCTCCATTCGGAGATTCATTGCAGCGTATCAGAGAGCCTGAAAACCTGATTGTCGACCTCTCCCGGACCCTTGTTCCGGGAGAGTCCTCTTTCCCTGAAGACCCGCCCTTCCTCGTTCTTCCCTGGCACCAGCACAACGTCCATGGGTTCGCCACCCAGGTGCTTTTCCTTCCAGAGCATGCGGCAACCCACGTGGATGTTCCCCGGCACTTCTTTAAGGATGCCTGGGGAGTAGAGGCTATTGCTCTTGAGCGGTTCTTCGGACGGGCTCGAGCCCTTGACCCCGAGAGACTTCCCCGTCCTCTTGAGGAGACGCTACTTCGGAAACTCAACGTGGCGGAGGGGGACATCGTCCTCTTTGTGGGGAACCCGAAGCTCACCGAGGAGGACGCACGGGCACTCCTTGCCTGCGGCGTGAAAGGAGTAGGGGTTGAAGCAGAGAGCATTGACGAACCGCCCTTCCCTCTGCATCGCCTGTTCCTGAAAGCAGGAGTGCTGATTTACGAAAACCTCACCGGTGTTGCTCACCTTGTGGGGAAAGACATCCTCTTCTTCGGCTTTCCCCTGAAGATTTCCTCCGCAACCGCTTCCCCGGTACGGGCGGTGGCGATTATTTTGCCTTCGGAAGACGCGAGCGGGCTTCCTTGAGCCAGTACTGTCCGGTGGCGTCGTCCGGTCGAAGCGCCGTGTATTTCTCCAGGGCCCACACGGCGTTGTGGTAGTCGCCGGTCCGAAAACTCGCGATCCCGAGCCAGTAGTAGGCTTTGTCGAATGTTGCGTTAGCCTCGATGGCCTTTTTGAAGTACTCTATGGCGTCGTAAGGCTCGCCCCGCTCCAGAGCCACGATGCCCCGCTCGTAGTTCTCCCAGGCCTCTTTCCCGTACTGTTTCCAGTTGCGAACCTTCCGCAGGAAATACCGGGCCTGCTGGTTCTCTGGTTCAAGTTTCACCACCTTTTCCCAGGCCCAGATGGCTTCATCGTACATATCCTCTTCCTGATAGGTTCGGGCAAGCCAGATCCAGGCCTTCACAAAATCAGGTTTGGTGGTGACGGCCTCGATGAAGAACTGGATGGCTTCTTCCTTCCTCCCTACCTGGTAGAGGTTATACCCCTGGTCGAACATCACCTGGGCGTAGCCTTCTTCGGGGACATCGATACTGTACGGGGCAAAAGGGGGGACTTCTCCATCGGCCCAGGCGAGGGAAACCCAGAGGAACACAAAAGACAGTGCCAGGAATACGTATCGCATAGACTCTCCTCCTTTTTCCTTATTGTACCACAGGAATTTCAAGTTCCGGGGCATCGTTCTTCAGGACACCCGTTGTGACGTGACAGCCGCAGTACCGGGCAAAGAGAGACGAAGCTTCGGCGAGGATCTCCTCAAGGTCCTCAAGTGTGAAGGGAGGAAGGCAATCGATGTTGATGACTGTGGATATGGTGCTTTCCGTGATTTTCGTCGCGTCTCCCTGTCGCCAGGTCCACTTCCGGCAGAGGACCTTGCGGCTATCCCGAAGGATGATTTCGCCTTTTTGCGGAGGTTCAGGCTCGGTACCGTTGAGGGGGATGTACCATTCGCCCCCCTGCGCATAGGTGAGCACGAGGTCTCCTTCAATTTTCCCCAGGTCATCGCCTCCGCAAGGAAGACCATAACGGAGGGATACCGTGTTCATGAGGGCTACGGGGGTATTGATGTAGGAGAGAGTACCCCCCTTGAGGACTCTCCGGAGGAGGTTTTCGATGGAGGGGGGACACCGGTTGGGGTTCGTCCCGAACCTCATGAAGGCCTCACGCCAGCCCCTGATTTTCGGATCATTCCGGAGGGTTTCAAGGGTGTAGCATTTCCGGGCAGTGCATTCTGCTTCCCGGAGGAGACGGACCACATCTTCTTGCTCGCCGTGGTTTGCCACCCCCAAGAGCACGAGAACACCCCGGAGATACCCGGGGTACGAGGCGAGAATCGCCGGGTCGATACGGTACTTCACCGGTGTTCCTCCTTTTCGGTGGTCGGCTCAATGTGCACCGTCACATCGGTCACACCGTTAAATTTCTGCTTGATCACTTGTTCCACCTCTTCCGATATCCGGTGGGCTTCCTCAACGGACATGTTTTCGTCCACGAGGACATGGAGGTCGAGGTGGATGTCGTCGGCCCGTCCTCGGGTTCGGATTTTGTGGCACCCCTGGACTGCGGGGACACTCCGGACAACCTGAGCCACTGCCTCGGGGTACAGGACGTTTTCATCGCAGAGAATTCGGCAACTCTCGGTGAGAATCACAATGCCTGCCCGAACGATGAGCCCTGCAATGGCAAGAGACGCCAGGATGTCCATCCAGGGAAAACCAAGACGAATGGCCACCAGAGTGCCCAGGACTCCCAGGGACACAAAGACGTCGCTTTGCGTGTGCAGGGCATCGGCAAGGAGGAAGTCGCTTTTCCACCTTTTGCCCACCGCTTTTTCCCAGAGGACCACGACACCGTTCACCCCCAGGGTGAGGGCCATGAGGGCAAAGCTTGTTACTTGGACTTCGGGAACATGGAGGGAGGTCCATCGTGTCCAGACCTCCCGGACCACTTCTGAGGCTGCTCCAAAAAGCAACAGGGCAATCCCCACCGAAGCAAAGGTTTCAAACTTCTTGTGGCCATAGGGGTGGCTTGTGTCCGGAGGACGAAAGGCAACAGAGAGTCCAACAAGACCGACGATGTTGGAAATCCCGTCAGAGAGGGAGTGGAACCCGTCGGCGGTCACACTGGTGATACCGGCGATTTTCCCATAGAGAATTTTCACCAGGGCCACACCCAGGTTGCAGAAAAGGACGAGAATGAGCACCCGGCGAAGTGCGACATACCTTGTCTTCTCATCCATGGGATTCTTCTCCTTCGTTTTCCTGAAAAGGGACAGAGGTGACCTGGCAATCCAGAACTCCTCGCAGGCTCTGGAGTTCCCGAACGAGGGTGGCGATGCGCTTTGTCTCTCCCCGCACAAGGAGGACTTCAAGGCATACCCGGGCATTGCAGTGCACGTGGGTGGTGGAGACAATGGTGTCCCGGAAGGCGTGCTCAAGCTTTAGGAGGCGCTCGGTGAGGTTCCTCGTGGTATGGTCATAGACCAGGGTAACCGCGCCCATCGCCTGGCCTGCAAGGTGTTCCCACCGTTTGGCGCTAATGAACCGCTGGACGAGATGCCGGAGGGCATCGGAGCGGCTGGCAAACCCCTCTCTCTGGATGGTTCTGTCAAACACCTCAAGGAGCGTGTGGTCCATGGAAACCCCAAAGCGCACAAGAGCCATAGAGCATTCCCTCCACTATTATACCGCAAGCCTTTGGCTGTTCTCGAGGAACGGCTCTCGTGCTACAATTCTTTAGAAACGTGCTACGGAGGTGATTCCATGCACACCCGCGACCTCACAAAAGCAGCGGTTCTTCTGGCCACTGGCATTGTTCTTCCCTCGGCGTTCCACCTTTTAGGGCTTCCGGGAAGAGTTTTCCTCCCCATGCACATTCCGCCGCTTCTTGGTGGTTTTCTCCTCAGTGGGGATCTGGCTTTCCTTCTTGGGTTTGTTCTCCCACCTCTGAATTTCCTGGTCACGGGCATGCCTCCCTTTCCGGGCTTTCTCCCCATGATGTTTGAGCTTGGGACCTATGGCCTTTGCACCTTTGTGAGTTCTACCCGTCTTCGCTTTGGTGCGCTTCCTGCCCTGGTTTTGGCCATGCTCGCCGGTCGGGGTGTGTCCATCGTGGGGAACTGGGTGCTCTTTGCCTTTCTGGGGAGTGGGTTCAACCTTTTGGCCCTGGTCCAGAGCCTTTTCGTTGCTGCTTTGCCGGGTATTGTGGTGCAACTTGTTCTCATTCCGGTTCTTGTGAAGGTTTTAGGGAGGTGGCGCAATGTCCCAGGTCCTTCGCGCCTTCTTTAACGAAAAGGCCCCTCTCTGGGATGCCCTGCAGGAGGTCCCCGTAGAGAAGCTTCGGGCACTCCTCCTTCACCTTCCCATCCCCCAGGGGGCGACCATTCTTGATGTTGGTTCTGGAACAGGTGTACTCGTCCCCTTTTTGCGGGAACTCTTTGCCCCTGCCCTCATCGTGGAACTCGATATTGCCGAGAGAATGCTTGCCGAGGCGCGGAAGAAGTTTGGGGACGAGGGAATTGAGTACGTGTGGGGAGACGCCGCAACCGTGGTTTTTGAGAGGACTTTTGACGCCATTCTCTGCTATTCTTCCTTCCCCCACTTTGAGAAGAAAGAGGAAACTGTTGCCCATCTTTCCCAGTTTTTACGGGAATTGGGGATACTGGCCATCTTCCACACTCAGGGACGGGCAGGCATCCATGCCATCCATGCCCTCTATGAAGTAACGAGGACACACCTTCTTCCGGAAGGGGAGGTGGTGGCGGCAATGCTTGAGAGGGCAGGCATCCGAGTCTTCGAGGTTCTTGACACGGAAGAAGCGTACCTTGTGGCGGGAATCAGGGCGTGAGATTTTGCGCTGAGTATTCCCTTGTCCTTACACCTGGCGTACAATGGAAGGGAAGGCGGCGATTTTCCGGAGGAAAGGATGGGCGTTTTTCTTCAGTTCGGTGCGGGGAATATCGGTCGGGGATTCATGGGACAGCTCTTTTCTGAGGCGGGGTACAGCGTCGTCTTCGTGGACGTCAGAAAGGACCTCGTCGACCTTCTGAACGCCCAGAAGTTCTACCCCCTTCGCCTTCTCGATGCGTACACGAAAACCGGCCGGGATCTTTTCATCGGTCCTGTGTGGGCACTGCATGTGGGGGAGGAGGACCGGGTCGCTGAGGTTTTCGCGGAGGCAGAGGCTGTGGGCACGGCGGTGGGGGTCAGGAATCTCCCCGACCTTGCCCCGCTTCTTGCCCTGGGCATCCGGAAGAGACGGGCCCTTGGGAAAGGCCCGGTTGATGTGTACCTCTGCGAGAACGCAAGGGATGCCGCAGGAACCCTGAAGGATGCGGTGCTGAGTTGCTTGACGGCCGAAGAAAGGGCGTGGACTGAGGCCCACATTGGCTTTGTGGGAACGAGCGTGGCCCGTATGGTGCTCTCTCCCGAGGTCCTTCCCGAATCCCACGACCCCCTCCTTGTTGTGGCCGACGCTTACCGGGAATTCCCCTACGATGCCCAGGCGTTGCGGGCTTCGACGCTTTCTGTTGCGGGAATGAAGCCAGTGCGGAATTTCGTTGCAGAGTTTTTCCGGAAATTCCACACCCACAATCTCGGTCATGCCACCCTGGCGTACCTTGGATACCTCAGGGGGTTGCGGTACATCCATGAGGGGTTTCAGGATTCCTTCGTCAGCGAGGTTTTCGAGCGTGCTCTTGATGAGACCTCCCGGGCCCTCCTTCGGCGATTTTCCCAGGACCTTGACCCTGAGGAACATCGGCGGATTCGTCAGGACATTCGCGTTCGTTTCGGTAACCCCCTCCTCCAGGATACGGTGTACCGGGTTGCCCGGGATCCTCTGCGGAAACTCGCTCCTTCTGAGCGGCTCATAGGGAGTGCCCATCTCTGTCTTGAAGAAGGGGTATTCCCTGAATACGTTGCCTGCGTGTGCGCTGCAGCCCTGTGTTACGACTGGCGTGGGGATCCCGAGGCAGTTCGGCTTCAGGAGATGCTCAGAGAAGAGGGTCTTGCTGCTGTTCTTGCCGGAATCTGCGGGGTTTTGCCCGAAAGCCCCCTGGGGGAAAGGGTCAGGGAGTGGTATGCAGTCCTGAAAACCGGGCAGAAGAGGTGGTGAGCATGAGAGCAGCCGTATTTTACGGGCCGGGTGATCTCCGGATTGAGGATCGACCGGTACCCCTCATAGGGAAGGGCGACGTTCTGGTGAAGGTTGAAGCGTGTGCCATCTGCGGGACCGATGTTCGCATTTTCCACTTTGGCCACAGGGCGATTACTGGACCCCAAGTCCTTGGTCATGAAATTTCGGGGGTCATTGCCGAGAAGGGGGAAGCGGTTGAGGGGTATGAGGTGGGGGAGCGGGTGGTTGTCGACCCCATAGTCTCCTGCGGACAGTGTTTCTTCTGCCAGCGAGGGCTCACGAACCTCTGCCGTGTTTTCAAGGAGAGGACTGAGGCTTTTGGATACTACTACCCTGGGGGATTTGCCGAGTACGTCCTTGTGCCGGAGAAGGCCGTGCGGCGGGGGAATCTCGTGAAGTTCCCTGAAAGCCTTTCCTTTGAAGAGGCGGCCATCTCTGAACCCATGGCCTGCGCCCTCAATGGGCAGCTCCTCTCCAGGGTGGGACTGGGCGACCGGGTTCTGGTCATCGGTGCAGGACCTGTGGGATGCATGCACGTGGCACTTGCTAAGGTCTTCGGAGCGACGAGGGTTTTCGTTGCCGAGATTCAGGAAGCCCGCCTTTCCGAGGCGAAGCGTTTTGGTGCTGACCGGCTCATCAACCCTGCAAAGGAGAACCTAAGAGAGGTTGTCCTTGCGGAAACCCAGGGGATTGGTCCTGATGTCGTCATCGTTGCCGCATCTTCCCGTAAGGCTCAGGAAGAGGCGGTGGAGCTTGCTGCTCCCCGGGGGCGGGTGAACTTCTTCGGAGGTCTTCCCAAAGACGACCGCATGGTCCAGGTCGACGGTAACACGGTCCACTACAAGGAGCTCTTCATCCACGGGACCTCAGGGGCCACCACCGCCCACATCCGCACCTGTCTTGACCTCATGAGTGCAGGACGCATCGATGGCAAAGCGTACATTTCGAAGGTCATCGCTCTCCAGGAACTCCCCGAGATGCTCCGGGAGATTCAAAAGGGGCCATACCTCAAGGTGGTCGTGAAGCCATAAGGAGATATTGTGGGCTTCTCTGGAACTCTCCAACAGGAGGAGATAGTGACGCTTCTATGCTAAATCTCGACCACCATGCAGGTGGCAGACTAAGCCCCTGTCTCTCCCTTCCTTTCCCACCGTCCCGCGGGCTGGGGAAGGAAAGGAGTAGACCGTGGATATCTTCCGGGCTTTGAAGTTCAACGGGTGCTCAGTGAGGCACTACCGCCTGAGAATCCAAAGGCGTAAGCTCCCTCCCTTCACCATGACCCCTGAGACCATCAAGAAGGAGGAGAGGGGGAGAGCAGTTTTCTGGGAAGTCTATAACAGCATCCCGGTGATGCGAAAGCGGTGAATGCTTTAGTACGACCCTCAAGGACCTGGCGCAGAGTACGTCCTGGGTTCCTGTGGTATGAGGTGACCGTAATCCTCTGGATAGGTGAGGTTGGGGAGGAGAAACCCGTGTGAGAGAGTTCAAGGGTGGAGAGAACTTGAGAAATTCCCCCTACGATAAGTTGACGCTATCACCATGAAGTTCCACCTTAAGAGGTGGACGGAGAAGGTGTAGGAGAAGACCACACTGGAGCTTGGGGAGAGGAGTTCTGGGGGAGCTGAGAGACACTGGGTTTTCCAGGTGCCCCGCATGGTGTGAACCTATACAGACGTCTGAACCGGGAATTCAGTGGTAGTCAACCATCAGCACTCAGGCACGGTGGAGTGCTGGATGCAGAAAGCAAGCGGAAACAGGTTGAACCAGCAGAGTATACGGCAATCCTGAGACGGCTTGAGCAAGTTCTGATGAATACTGACTGGGGTTGTGCGCACAAATCAAACTTGAGCTGGGGACATTCGCTTGGGGTTTTTGGCAACGATTTTTCTCTTCCTGGAAGAGACAGGGCGCTTTTTGTGTTCTATAATGAGCAAAGGGATTTCTGGAGGGGGATATGGGTAAGCTCACACTCCCGGCGCTGGTGCGAGCGGTTGAGGATTTACCAGCCCTGCCCGCGGTGGTGCAGAGGGTTATTGCGCTCACGGAAGACCCGAGGTCTACTGCCCGGGATATCAACAACGTCCTCACACAGGACCAAGGGCTCACGGCTAAGGTCCTGCGCTTGGCGAATTCGGCATTCTATGGCTTCCCAAGGCGCATTTCCACCGTCACTGATGCCACAATTCTCCTTGGTTTCCAGACCATCCGGAGCATTGTTCTCGCGGCCTCAGTCAGTGAGATGATGAAAAAGGAACTCAGAGGGTATGCTCTGGAGCGGGGAGAACTCTGGAGGCATTCCCAGGCAACGGCTGTGGGTGCCCGCATGCTGGCGAGGGAGGTGAAATTCTCCCGCTTTGAAGTGGCCTACACGGCGGGCCTGCTCCACGACATCGGGAAGCTCATTCTCGACACCTACCTGAGGGATGAATACGAAGCCGTGCTTGAGAAGGTCGAAAAGGAGAACGTGACCTTCCTTGAGGCCGAAGAGGCCCTTCTGGGGTTCCACCACGCTCTTGTGGGGGCAAAGGTTGCCGAAAAGTGGAATCTCCCCCCGGAGCTTGTTGAGGCCATCGGGTTCCACCACGAGCCAGAGCGGGCTCAGGAAAACCCGAAGCTCACCGCCATCGCCCACATTGCGGACTGCATGAGTGTGAGCCTTGGCATGGGGGTGGGGGTTGACGGTTTCCTCTACCGCATTTCCCCAAAGGCGGTGGAGCTTTTAGGTCTTCAGGAGGACCAGGTGGACCGCCTCCTTGCGAACCTGATGGAAGTTCTGGTCGATGAGGATACCTTTGGGGAGTGACTCGGTCCCTGTGGGGGTGGAGCGATGGAGGACAGAGTGAAAATTCTGGTGTATGGGGCTTTAGGTATTGCCCTTGTGGCTTTGGCCACGATGAGCATCCAAATTCCGGTACCCCAGACCCGGGGGTACATCAATTTAGGGGACACGGTGATTTTTGTCTTTGCCATGCTCTTTGGCGCCCGGATCGGAGGGCTCGCTGGGGGCGTGGGGTCGGCGCTGGCTGACCTCCTCACAGGATACGCGCACTGGGCACCCTTTACGCTGATCATTAAGGGGATTGAAGGGCTTCTTGTGGGCCTTTTGGCCTCAGGAGAAAAGAGCTATCCCGTGCGGGTTTTTGTAGGCCTTCTTGCGGGCCTTGTCATGGTTTCTGGGTATTTCCTCGCCGAAGTTGTCCTCTATGGACTTGGAGCAGCCCTGGCTGAACTCCCGGGGAACTTCATCCAGGCCGGGAGTGCAGTGGCGATCGGTCCCCTCGTTGTCTTAGCCCTCCAGAGAATTGCGAGGGCCATAATCCGCCGAATCTGAAGAGAGTTTCTCTAAGACCTCCCTTGCAATTTCTGGAAAGGCCGCAAGGAGGCGGTGCACAAGGGAGGGAATGGCTTCTCTGTCTTTCCCCTCAAAGCGAAGGGTGTACACGGGCTCGGTCACGGATTTCCTGATGAGCGCCCAGCCTTCTTCCCACTCCACCCGCAGGCCATCGAGTCTTGTGATGTTGCCGCCTTGCAGGGTACTCTCAAGGAGGGAAAGGAGGTTTTCCCGCCCTTTCTGGGGAATACGGATGTCAGGGGTCACGAAACTCTGGGGGAAAGTGGCGATGATGGAGGAAAGGGGTTCGCTGTTTCTGCTCAAAAGAGTGAGGAAGAACGAGGCGGCGTAGAGCCCGTCATCCCGGCCGAGTTCCCGGAAAAAGTAGTGGCCGCTGATTTCTCCAGCCATCACAGCGTTTTCCTCAAGGAGCCTCCGCTTGATGTAGGCGTGGCCTGAACGCTCCGGGATGGGGATGCCCCCGGCGCGGCGCACCTCTTCAGGGACGACAGAGGAACACTTGAGGTCATAGACGAACTTCTTCTCCCCGGGAATGGGGGCGAAGTGCTGGCGGATGAAGAAAATCATCCCCTTTTCTCCCTCGAGCACTGTCCCATCATCGGCCACAAAGACCACCCTGTCGCCGTCGCCGTCGAAGGCAATGCCAACGTCGGATCTCGTTTCCAGAACTTTTTCCCTCAACGCCCTGAGATTTTTCGCCTCCGGATTGGGAGGACGGTTGGGGAAGGTACCGTCTGGGGTGCAGAAAAGGGGAATGACCTTGTGTCCCAGAGAGTGGAGGAACCTTGGGGCGAGTTCAGAGGAGCACCCGTTCCCGCAGTCCACAACAACCCGCAGCGTGCGCTGAGGAGGAAGGACCCGGGAGGCGAGGAAAGTAAGGTACTCCTCTACGAGATTCATGCTCAGGAGGCGGCCTCTTGCACCCTTTCGAAACGCCCGTTCCTCCACCTGCCGGGCTAAAGCAGTGAAGTCCTCGGGAAGAGGAGGACGGTGGGCGAAACCGATTTTGAAACCATTGTACTGGGGAGGGTTGTGGGATGCGGTGACCATAACCCCTGCCGGGGTGCGGAGGTGGTCAATGGCAAAGTAGAAAAGGGGTGTAGGGACAGTGCCCAGGTCGACCACGTTGCCGCCACTGTCCCGGAGCCCCTCGATAAGCGCCTCCTTGAGGGAGGGAGTGTGGGTGCGGACATCCCCACCCACGGCAAAAGAGGTCCCCTCGGGGAATGAGGAGGCAAAAGCCCGGCCGATAAAGTAGGCAACGTCTGGGTTCAGCTCTTCGGGGACTGTGCCGCGGATGTCGCAATCTTTGAAGATGCCCACGGTCACCTCACCTCAAGGACACCTCGGGCGATGAGGTCGTGCATGGCTTCGAGGACTGCCCCTTCCGGAGTGTAGCGAGGGACAAACCCGAGGAGTTCCCGGGCCTTTTCCATAGAGACGCAGCATCCCTGACGAACGTGCATGGCCGCTTCCTCAGGGTATCCGAACCGTTCCGTATATTCTTCAAGCGAGAGGGAACGGAAGCAGAAGGTTTTCTCAAAAGAGGTAGCGATGAACTCTCCAAGGCCAAAGAAGGTCATCGCATACCGGGCACCACAGTTGAAAGCCTCTCCCACAGAGGCTCTGGGATTTTCAAGGGCAGCGAAGAAGAGCTCAGCCACATCCTGGGGGTGGACGTGGTGGAGCGTGCTGAAGCCCCCGTCAAGAAGGACGATTTCTTCTCCGTTGAGGATTTTCTGGAGCGTCTGCGGATCGTGGTCGCCAAAGGGGGTCACGAAGGTCTTCCCCGGGCCGGTGATGTGGGTGGGACGGATCACGGTGAGCTTGAGCTCACCCTTTTTCGAGGCAGCAAAGAGGATATCCTCGATGAGCACCTTCTTTCGGGCGTAGTCGTTTTCCGGAAGACGGGGAGCATCTTCAGGAGTCGGAATCACCCTGGTCTTCCCGTAGACCCAGGCGGTGGTGCACATGAGTAGGTGCGCGTTGCTTCCTCGGAGCACCTCTACAAGTGCCTGAGCGCTCTCGGGCTCAAAGGCGATGAGGTCGATGATGGCATGAGGCCGGATGGCGCGGATATGCTCCCCAAGGATTCCCTGCTTTTCGTCTCTTTCCCGATCTCCCGGGATGAGGTGGACCCGGCTCCAGAGCGGGGAAAAGGGGTAGGGTTTCGTCGTTCCCCGACTGAACACCCACACCTCGTACCCTGCAGCAACGAGCCTTGGGACGAGGTAACTCCCGATGTGTCCTGTTCCACCGATGACGAGGACTCTTCCCTTCATGCTGCCACTCCCTTTGTCCTGTCGCTCCCTTCCATTGTATGCAATTCCGGTTGCTTCGGAAAGGTCTTTGGGGTAAAGTGGAGTAAAGTTTTTTCGAAGAAAGGGGTAGGATTCCGTGGCAGACTGGAGAAAGAAGCTGGCGAAAGCCTCGCTTGCTGACATCATGCACGCTGCGTTCGTGCACCGGATTCTTGTTCCCGCGTTTAACGTTGCGTATCTCCCTATGGTTCCGGCGATTGTCGAGGCTCTGCGCCGTACCGAAACTTTTGCCCTTCTTGAGGTCTCCCGCCCCGATATCACCCGGTTTGGGGCTGAGAGTTTCCGGGCGGTGAAAGAGGCTTTCGACCGCTTTGGGGATCTCTCGCTCTCCCGACTCCACCAGGACCATGTGCCGGTGATTGACGAGGAAGGGCAACTCGTGGACTGGAGCTCCCTCATCGATGAGGCCTTGAGACTCGGGTACCACTCGGTGATGATCGACGGGTCACGCCTTCCCCTTAAGGAGAACATCCGGGTGACCCGGGAGGTGGTTTCCCGGGCTCATGCTCTGGGGGTATGCGTTGAGGCGGAACTCGGGGCCGTTCTGGGGCATGAGTCAGGACCCCTGCCGCCGTACGAGGAGATTTTTGCAAGCGGCAAAGGCTTCACGAATCCGGAGGATGCGGGGAGGTTTGTGCAGGAAACGGGAGTCGACTGGCTCTCGGTGGCTATCGGCAACATCCACGGGGCAATAAGCGGAGTAGCAAAGGACCAGAAGAAGGTTGAAGCTCGTCTGAATATTGAGCACCTCAAAAAGGTTGTGGAGCGCACCGGCATCCCCCTTGTCCTCCACGGTGGTTCGGGAATCCGGAAAGAGTACGTCCTTGAGGCCATTCGCCACGGCATCACCAAAATCAACGTGGGCACCGAAATCCGCCAGGCCTATGAGCAGGCGCTGAGGGCCCACGGGGAGATAGAAGAGGCGAAGAAAGCGGTGACGGAGAAGGTCGAAGAGCTCATCGTAACGTACTACGAGATTCAGGGTTCAGCCCGGAAGCTCGCAGAGTACGTAGAATAGAGAGGAGGGGGAATGTGCAGTACCCACATCTTTTTGCACCGGGGAAAATCGGGAAGTGCAGCATACGGAACCGGGTCGTCATGCCTCCTATGGCGACGAACCTGGGGAGTGCCTTTGGTGAGGTGACCCCCGAGCTTCTGGCCTACTACAGGAGGCGGGCCCAGGGAGGAGTGGGGCTCGTTATTGTAGAGAATGCGCAGGTTGACATGTTCCAAGGCCGAAGCCTCACCGCGCAGATTGCCGTTGACAGTGACAAGTTCCTCCCGGGCCTTCGTGCTCTTGCCGAGGTTATCCATGCCGAGGGCACAAAGACCTTCCTCCAGATCCAGCACGGTGGACGGCAGTGTACACCCTCGACGACGGATGGGTTGCAACCGGTTGCTCCATCTCCTGTGCCCTGCAAGTTCCTCGGGGTCATGCCTCGAGCGCTGACGAGAGAAGAAATTCAGGAGCTTGTGGAGAAATTCGCTCAGGCGGCGCTCCGAGCAAAGCTTGCCGGTTTTGACGGCGTTGAGGTTCATGCGGCCCACGGGTATCTCCTGAACGAGTTCCTCTCCCCGTACACGAACAAGCGGGATGATGAATACGGCGGAAGCTTTGAGAACCGCCTGCGGTTGCTCCTCGAAATCCTTGCGCGCATCCGGGAGCTCGTGGGGGAGGACTTCGTTGTTGGGGTTCGCCTAAGCGTTGAGGAATTCGTCCCCGGAGGGCTTGCCCTTGCGGAATCCCAGGAGATTGCTCGGGTGCTTGAAGCCAGCGGGGTGGACTATATCAGTGCAAGCTGTGGTATCTACGAATCGGTGAGCACCATCATCGAGCCCATGAACTTTGCAGAGGGCTGGAGGGCACATCTTGCACGAGGGATAAAGGAGGTCGTTTCCTGCCCGGTCATCGCGGTGGGGGTTATTCGGCATCCTGAGGTTGCCGAGCGCATTCTTGCTGAAGGCCATGCTGACTTTGTGGCCATCGGGCGAGGGCTCATCGCCGATCCGGACTGGGTGAAGAAAGCCGCTTGGGGGAGGGAACGAGAAATCAATCACTGTATCAGCTGCAATGTCGGTTGCATTGGGGAACTCTTTGCCAGCGGGAAGGTCCGCTGCGCGGTGAACCCCTGGGCTGGACGAGAACTCTTCTTTGATGAGCGAGCAAGGGCCCTGGAGAGAAAACGGGTGGTGGTCGTCGGTGGTGGGCCGGGGGGTATGACTGCAGCGCTTGTTGCCGCGCAGCGGGGACACGAAGTGCACCTTTTCGAAAGGGAGAAAGCTTTGGGAGGACAGCTCCGCTTTGCTGCCCGGGCTCCCCACAAGGAGAAACTCCTGTGGTTTGTGGAATACCTTGAGGAAATGCTTCCGAAAGCTGGGGTTTCGGTGTACCTCGGAAGTGAGGCGACTCCAGAAACAGTACTTGCCCTCGAGCCTCAGGCCGTTATTGTAGCGAGTGGAGGTACTCCTGTTATTCCTGAGTTCTCCGCTCTTGATCCTTCCTTTGCCTGCACGGCCTGGGATGTTCTGCGGGGAAGTGTGGTGCTTGAAGAAAAAGATGTCGTTGTCGTGGGTGGAGGAGTTGTGGGGTGTGAGGTTGCCCTTTTCCTTGCCGAGCGGGGCAACAGGGTTACCCTTGTAGAGATGCTCCCCCACCTTGCTGTGGATGCAGAGGTCATCACAAGAATTGAGCTTTTGAAGGCCCTGAGTGCTTCAAGCGTCCGTGTCATGACGAGTACCCGGTGCATGGACGTCGAAGGGCGGAGGATCGTGTACCTGTGTGACGCCGATCCGAAAACTTCAGAACTCCATCCAGAGTACATCGTTTTTGCCCTGGGAACGCGACCCAATCGAGGGCTCTTCGACGAGCTCTCCGGGAAGATTCAGGAGCTCTTCCTCATCGGTGATGCTCGGGAACCTCGGAAAATCTTCCACGCAGTCTACGAGGGGGCCCTGGCGGCAACTCAAGTGTAGATGGCACACGTTCTCCTTATTAATCCCTGGGCGTACGATTTCACCGCTTTTGACCTGTGGAGCAAGCCCCTGGGACTTCTGTACCTGGGGGCACACCTCAGAAGCAAAGGCTTCAGGGTAACGCTCCTTGACTGCCTGGACCGGGGAGACCCGGATTCCTGTGCACCGAAAAACGAAGGGCCGCGGAAACTCAGGGAGGCAGGGTGTGGAGGGTACTTCAAGGAAATTCTCCCGAAGCCCTGCTTTTTCTCTGTCATTCCCCGGTACTTCAAGCGCTTCGGGATGCCCAGGGAGAAGGTTCTCGTTCGTCTCCGAAACCTCGACCCCCCGGATGTGGTTTTGGTGACCTGCAGTTTCACCTACTGGTACCCGGGTGCTTCGGTTGTTGCGGATATCCTCCGGCGCACGTTCCCCAGGGCATTCCTCGTCCTTGGAGGTGTGTACCCGACACTCTGCCCGGATCACGCAAAACGTCTTGGATTCGATGTCGTGGTTTCTGCGGCCGACCCTCTGAGTGTCTCCAGGCACCTTGAGGGACTTTTGGGCACAAGCCTCGGCATCCGGACGTACGAGGATTTCTTTGCTGTACCACCGGCTTTTGAGCTCTACCCGAGGCTTTCCTACGGGGTTGTCCTCTCTTCCCTTGGGTGCCCCTTTTCCTGCACGTATTGCGCTTCCCGAATCCTTGCTCCGTCGTTTTTCCAGCGCCCTCCGCAGGATGTAGCTGAGGAAATCCGCTACCTTTTCGAGCGCTTCGGTGTTCGCCACATTGCGTTTTACGATGACGCCCTTCTTTTCCGGGCAGAATCTCACTTTCTTCCCCTGGCAGAGTACCTTGTGCGCTACAATCTCCCGGTGTCCTTCCATCTCCCCAACGGGCTTCATGCCCGGTATGTGACCAGGGAGGTTGCCGGTTTCCTCAGGAGGGCAAACTTTTCCACCATCCGGTTGAGTCTTGAAACTGCTGTGTCTCCCCGGCAAAAGCAGAGTGGTGGAAAGGTCACTAACGAACTCTTTGAAGAAGCAGTACACGCTCTGCAGGAGGCTGGGTTTTCTCCCCAGGACATCGAAGTGTACCTGCTTTTCGGCTGGCCAGTGGAAGAAGCAAATGAGGTCATGACCTCGGTTTTGTATGTACGAAGTCTTGGTCTTGTGCCCCGCCTCGCCCTCTATGCCCCAACACCGGGAACAAAAGACTACGAGACTTTCTTTTCCCATGAAGAGGAACCTCTCTGGCACAACAAAATCGCCTTTCTCTATCGGCGTGGGTGGAGCAAGCTCTATGAAAAGTTGCAGGGGAAGGGGAAGTGTTAGATAATGGTTGTGGAGGTGTGGCAACATGGAAGTGAGGTGGTTTGGGCATTCGTTCTTCCTTGTGACCACCGAGAAAGGGAAGAAACTCGCCTTTGACCCCTTTGATCAGAGCGTGGGGTATCCGCTCCCTGAAGTCGAAGCCGATATAGTCCTGGTGAGCCATGAGCATTTCGACCACAATAACGTCGCCCTGGTTCGGGGATACCAGGAGGTCATTCGTCAGCCCGGGGAGTACAGAAGAGGCGATATACGAATCCAGGTTTTTTCCACCTTCCACGATGAGGAAGAGGGGAAAAAGCGGGGGAGGAATAACGTCTTCCGGGTTGAGGTTGACGAGATGGTCCTCATGCATGTGGGGGATCTTGGCACGATTCCCCGAGATGAGGAGCTCCAGGCCTGGAAGCCGGTGCATCTCCTCTTTGTTCCTGTTGGGGGTGTTTACACTATCGACGCTCGAGGAGCCCAGGAACTCGTGGGCAAACTCTCCCCGTCCATCACGGTCCCCATGCATTACAAAACGCGATTTCTCTCCTTCAGCCTGAATCCGGTAGAGCATTTCCTGAAGCCCTTTGAACGGGTGAAGTTTCTGAGAAGCTCGACCTTCACGGTGGCGGCGAAAAGTCTCCCGTCACTTCCTGAGGTGTGGGTTCTCGAGATCTGAGAAGTGTGGTATAATTCAAGTCCTATGGAGGAGGGGGAGCATCTGCTCCCCTTTCTCTTTCTTCGGCAAGGAGCGTGAAAATGGTCACGATATCTGTCTGCGTGGGGAGTTCCTGCCACTTGAAAGGGGCGTACGACATCATCCACCAGTGTGAGCGTCTCATTGAGGAGCTTGGTCTCAAGTCCCAGGTGGAACTTCGAGGAACGTTCTGCCTTGGACGATGCACGGAGGACGGTGTCACGGTGGTTGTGGACGACGAAATCCTGAGCGGGGTTTCTCCGGAGAACTTTCGGGAAATTTTCGAGAGCAAGGTTCTCCCCCGAATCCGGGAGGGTTCCCGTGAGCGTCATTAGTACGATCCGCACGAGCTGTCGGGATTGCTACAAGTGCATCCGTCACTGTCCGGTGAAAGCCATCCGCATAAGCTCGGGGCATGCGGAAGTGGTGGATGAGCGATGCGTGAAGGATGGCCGGTGTGTGCTTGTGTGCCCTCAGAAAGCCAAAAAAGTGCGTTCTGACCTGGAGGATGCCAAAGCTTTGCTGGAAAAAGGAGGACGAGTTGTGGCCAGTATCGCTCCCTCTTTCGTTGCGGCTTTTCCCGAAGCCACGCCAGGTCAGGTTGTCCAGGGGCTGAAGATGCTGGGATTTTCGGAAGTTCGAGAGACCGCAGAGGGTGCTGAGTGGGTGGCAAAAGAACACGCTCTGCTTCTTGCAGAAGGGCGCACCAATGTGATCTCGAGTTCCTGTCCGGCGGTGAACTTCCTCATCACCCGGTACTTCCCAGAGTACACTGAACACCTCGCTCCGGTGGTTTCTCCCATGGTGGCGCACGGTCGAATCCTCAAAAAGGAAGAGCCTCACACCCGGGTGGTGTTCATCGGTCCCTGCATCGCCAAGAAGGCCGAGGTTGAGGAGGAAGGGGTCCGAGGGGATGTGGATGTGGTGCTCACCTTTGAGGAGCTTCGGGAGTGGTTCCGGGAGGCTCGCCTCGAGCTCGCAGCTCTCCCTGAAGCACCATTTTCCCGGAGACGAGTCCGGTGGGCCCGGGCCTTTCCTCTTGAAGGAGGTCTCTTACAGAGTGCCTCCCTCGAGGTGCACCTTCTTTCCCGAAACGTTGTGACCATTACGGGAATTGACCGGTGCAGGGAATTCCTGGAGAGCTTTTCCCCAAAGCGTTGCAAGTTTCACATCATTGAGATGATGTCCTGCGAGGGCGGGTGCATCGATGGGCCGGTGCTCTCTTCCTCCCTTTCTCTCTATGAACGGCGGGAGCGGGTGCTCCTCTACACCGAGGAATCCTTAGCGCCTGAAGAGTCCCCGGTGTGCGCTGATCCACCGAGTTTCCGGCGAACCTTTGTTCCGGCTCCGGTGCCCAGTCCTGAGGTTCCGGAGGAAGAGCTCCAGAAGATCCTCGCCCTCACCGGAAAGTTCACCCCTCAGGACGAATTGAACTGCGGTGCCTGTGGATACGATACCTGCCGGGAAAAGGCAAAGGCCGTGTACCAGGGGATGGCTGAAGCGGAAATGTGCATCCCCTTCATGCGAATGCGGGCAGAGTCTTTCTCGAGTTTCCTCATGACCGTGACCCCCAATGGCATTGTCCTCGTGGATGAGGACCTTCGGATTGTGGAGATGAACCCCGCTCTGCGGCGAATGCTTGGGCTTGCGGGGAAACTGGTGATCGGGAAGAGAATTGACGAGTTTCTCGATCCTTCGCCCTTTGTGGAGGTTCTGCGAACGAAAAAGGCCACAACCTGTGAAGTGACCTATCCCCAGTACCATAACCTCTTTGTGCGGCTTTCGGTCTTTTTCCTGGAGAAGTCACGCCTCCTCATGGGCATTTTTGTAGACCTCACGAAGGAGAAAGAACAGGAAGCCATGATGGCTACCATCCGGGAGAAAACCATCGAGAAGGCCCAGCAGGTCATCGCCAACCAGATGCGGGTGGCTCAGGAGATCGCCAGTCTCCTTGGGGAAACGACAGCGGAAACCAAGGTTCTTTTGAACAAGCTCATGCGCATCCTCCGGGGAGAGACGCTGGAAGAATGAGAGACCTTTTTGTTGAAATTGCCTGTGCCCAGGTGGCGAAATGGGGCGAGGAACTCTGTGGGGACAGCGTGTGCTACGAGAAGGACGGCAACATGACTGTCCTTGCCTGGTCCGATGGTCTGGGGAGTGGGGTGAAGGCGAATATCCTTTCCACCCTCACTTCCCGGATTATCGTTTCGATGCTCCGACGGAACTCTTCCCTTGAGGATGTGGTGGGAACGCTGGCCGAGACACTCCCGGTGTGCCGGGTGCGGAAAATCGCGTACAGCACCTTTTCGGTGGTGCAGATTTTCCCCGATGGGGAAGCGTACATCGCGGAGTTTGACAACCCTCCGCTTTTCTGGATCCGGAACGGAAGGGTCATGTACCTTGAACGACGGAGGCGGGAAATCGGAAAAAGGGTTATCCTGGAGGCCAACATACGCCTCCAGCGGAACGACTGGATCGTGGGTGTCACCGATGGAGTGGTGCACGCCGGCATTGGTGGACTCTGGAACCTGGGGTGGAGGTGGGAGAAAATCGCCTCGTTCCTTGAAAGCACGGTGAACGAACACATGGATGCGGCGACACTGGCCTTGCGCATCATTGAGACCACAAAGAAGCTCTACCAGGGAAGGCCTGGGGATGATGCTACCTGTGTGGTGGCAAAAATCCGCCTTCCCCGGCGCCTGATTCTCTGGGCAGGACCACCAGAAGACCCAGCAAAAGACGAAGAGGTGGTGCGTCGCGTGCTCTCTTTCCCAGGGAAGAAGGCGGTGTGCGGGGGAACAACAGGGAATATTCTAGCCCGGTTTCTGGGGAGAGAAATCCGGGTGGATCTTGCATCCCTGCGGGAAGACGTACCCCCCGTGGGGATTCTTGAGGGTGTGGACCTTGTGACCGAAGGGGTGCTCACCCTTTCTCTGGTTCTCCGGCGTCTGCGCCAGGGGGTGAGAGAAGAGGACGTACGATATGAAAAAGATGGTGCAAGCCGGCTTCTTGCGCTCCTTTTTGAGGCCGATGAGGTCACCATTATCGGCGGGCGGGCGATTAATCCTGCACATCAAAATCCCAGGCTCTCAGGGGAGTTGTCCCTCAAGGCCAGGATTCTTGAGGAGATTGCCGAGGAGCTGCGCAGGCGTGAAAAGATGGTGCACCTTGAGTACTGTTAGCGGAGGTGAGACCTATGGAAAGGCTTGAACCAGAAGTTGCCCTGAGCCGAAGTTTCGAAAAGATCAACGCGATCCTCGAAAAACACGGCTATGACCCTACAAACCTCATTGCCATCCTCCAGGAAATCCAGGAGGAGTACCGGTACCTGCCGGAGGAAATTCTCACCTATGTGGCCACGGCCCTGCGGGTTTCCCCAGCGTACGTCTACGGGGTGGCCACGTTCTATGCCCAGTTCTCGCTGAGACCGAAGGGGAAACACATCATCAGGGTCTGCGACGGCACGGCATGCCACGTGAAGGGTTCGGAAAAGGTCTTGAGGGCAGTGCGGGAATACCTGGGCCTTCGGGAAGGGGAGAATACCACTCCGGACCTCCTGTTCACCGTGGAAACAGTGGCTTGTATTGGAGCGTGCGCCTTGGCTCCGGTGATGGCTGTCGATAATGAAGTGTTTGGCCCTATGGATGAAGAGAAGGCACGACAGATCATCGAGGAGATTGAAAAGAGGAGTGAGGTCTCGTGAAGTTTGCCACGCGGAGCGACCTCGAGGAGTACATTGGGTCTCTGAAGAAGCAACAGCAAAAACAGCGGGTTCTCGTGTGTATGGGCACGGGGTGTCTTGCCAAGGGTGCTGAGGCGGTGTACAGGCGTTTTGCAGAAGTTCTTGCCCGGGAGGGTCTCGATGTCTCTTTAGTTTTGGACAGGGAAGATGTTGCCGAGCAGCGTTTTGCTCTCTGCCCTACAGGGTGCATGGGAATCTGCGAAACAGGTCCGAGGGTTCGTGTAGAACCCCATGGAGTACAGTACTTGCGCGTAAGACCGGAAGATGTTGAGGAGATCGTCGAGGAGACCTTGAAAAAAAGAAACGTCGTTTATCGCCTGGTTCAAAGCGAAGTATTGCCCGATGGCCGAGTGCAACACTGGCCCTTGATTAAGGATGACCCTTTCTATCGGAAGCAGGTTCGGCTGGTGCTTCGGAACTGTGGCACCATCGATCCGGAGAACCTTGATGAGTACCTTGCCCGAGACGGATACCTCGCCCTGGCCAGGGTTCTGACGGAGATGACTCCTGAAGATGTGATTGGGGAAATCATGAAGTCCGGTCTTCGAGGCCGGGGAGGCGGAGGGTTCCCCACGGGGAGGAAATGGCAATTTGCCCGCATGGTTAAGGCCGATAAGAAGTACGTTATTTGTAACGGAGACGAAGGGGATCCGGGGGCTTTTATGAATCGCTGTCTCATGGAAGGCGATCCCCATGCAGTTCTTGAGGGTCTCGTTATTGCCGGGTATGCCATAGGGGCTCAGGAAGGGTACATTTACGTTCGAGCTGAGTATCCTCTGGCAGTGAAGCGGTTACGCAAGGCCATCCAGGATGCGTACCAGGCAGGTCTTTTGGGGGAGAATATCCTCGGGACGGGGTTCCGTTTCGACGTTCGCATTAAAGAAGGCGCAGGAGCATTCGTTTGTGGGGAAGAGACTGCCCTCATCGCTTCCATTGAGGGGAAACGAGGTATGCCCAATCCCCGACCTCCGTATCCGGCCCAGAAGGGCCTCTTTGGCAAACCCACAGTTATCAACAACGTGGAAACCCTGGCTAATGTTCCGGCCATCATCCTCCACGGAGCAGAGTGGTTCCGTTCCTTTGGTACCACGACGAGTCCCGGTACCAAGACCTTTGCCCTCACGGGAAAGGTGAAAAACACCGGTCTTGTTGAAGTTCCGATGGGCATCACCCTGCGGGAACTCATCTTTGATGTTGGTGGGGGTATCCAGAACGGTAAGCGCTTCAAGGCTGTGCAGATTGGCGGGCCGTCGGGAGGGTGTCTTCCGGAGGCCTTTCTCGACCTTCCGGTGGATTACGACTCCCTCTGCAGTGCCGGGGCGATCATGGGTTCTGGAGGGCTTGTTGTCCTTGATGAGGACACCTGCATTGTGGAAGTTGCCCGCTTCTTCATGAGCTTCACCCAGAGTGAGTCCTGCGGGAAGTGCGTCCCCTGCCGGGAAGGAACAAAGCACATGCTCAACATTCTCCAGAAGATTGTGGATGGGAAGGCCACACTGGAAGACCTTGCCCTCCTTGAGGAAACGGCTCTTGTGGTGAAGGACGCCTCGCTCTGCGGCCTTGGAAAAACGGCGCCGAATCCGGTACTCACGACGCTGCGGTACTTCCGCGACGAGTACATCGATCACGTGGTGCACAAGGTTTGCCCGGCCCAGGTATGCCAGGCGATGCGGGAGTTCTGGATTGACCCGGAGAAATGCCGTACCTGTGGCAAGTGTGCCCGGGTCTGCCCGGTCTCGTGCATCTCGGGTCGTCCCAAAGTGCCCTACGTGATCGACCAGGTAAAGTGCATCAAGTGTGGCTCGTGTTTTGAAGCCTGTCCCTTTGATGCCATTGTCATCAGGTGGAGGAGGAAGGGCAATGCGTGACGCAGAGAAGAAGGTCGTTATTGTCGACGGCCAGGAAATCCCCCTTGAGGGAGAGAAGAACATCCTTGAGGTAGCGAAGAAGGCCAATATCGATATCCCCACCTTCTGCTACCACTCGGATTTGAGCGTATACGGAGCCTGCCGGATGTGCCTTGTGGAGGTGGAAGGAAGAGGTCTCATGCCTTCGTGCTCCACGCCCCCTGAACCCGGTATGGTCATCCACACGAATACTCCCCGGGTGCTCGAGGCCCGGAAGATGATTGTGGAACTGTATCTTGCCAATCACGACCGGGACTGTACGGTCTGTGAACGAAATTTGAACTGCCGCCTGCAGGAGATGGCCTCCCGCATGGGCATCACAAGAGTCCGATTTGGCGGAAGAACCGAGAAAGACCCTAAGGACGACTCCACCTTTGCTCTTGTACGGGACCCCAATCGCTGTATCCTCTGCGGCGATTGCGTGCGGGCCTGCCGGGAAATCGAGGGCATCGGGATTTACGACTTCACCCACCGGGGTGCCCGGGCACGGGTGGAACCGGCCTTTGGGAAGAAGCTCTCTGAGGTCGAATGCGTGTACTGCGGGCAGTGTGCCATTCGCTGTCCGACGGCGGCGCTCGTCGTGAAGTCAGAGGTTGACGCTGCCTGGAAGGCAGTGCTCGATCCGGAGAAATTCGTGGTGGCGCAGATTGCCCCGGCAGTCCGGGTGGCCATCGGTGAAGCCTTCGGCCTTCCTCCTGGGGAAATCACTACCGGGAAAATCGTCGCTGCCCTGAAGAAAATCGGTTTTGACCGGGTCTATGACACCTCGTTCAGTGCGGACCTTGTGGTCATTGAGGAAGCCGAGGAGTTTTTCCGGAGGCTCCAGAGCAATTCCCGCCTGCCACAGTTCACCTCCTGCTGCCCATCCTGGGTGGTCTTCGCCGAACGGAACTACCCCTTCTACCTTGAGCACCTCTCTTCGGTCCGTTCGCCGCAACAGGTCTTTGGCTCGGTCATCCGGAATTTCGTCTCCCGGATGGAAAATGTGCCCAACGAGCGCCTCGTCTCGGTCTCCATCATGCCCTGCGTGGCCAAGAAATTCGAGGCTCGACGAGCCGAATACGTCCACGATGGAACTCCTGATGTGGACATCGTCCTCTCCGCCCAGGAGACCATCAAGATGATTAAAATGGCCAACATCGATTTCCGGGAGCTTGACCCCGTCCCCTTTGATACCCCTCTCAGTGCAGGAAGTGGTGCCGGTGTCATCTTTGGGGTCACCGGAGGCGTGACCGAGGCGGTACTGCGCTACGCCTACGAGCGTCTCACCGGGAAAGAGCTTAAGGAGTTGGAGTTCAGGGCTGTTCGGGGCTTTGAGGCCGTCCGGGAAGCGGAGGTCGATTTCGACGGGAGACCTGTGCGGGTGGCGATCGTCCACGGTCTGGCCCATGCCCAGCGGCTCATCCAGGAGGTCCGGGAAGGGAAGCGCTCCTACGACTTCATCGAGGTCATGAACTGCCCCGGAGGGTGCATCGGGGGTGGTGGCATGCCCCTCGCTTACCCCGACTACCAGACGGTGCTCAAGAAGCGTGCTGAAGGCCTCTATAACGCCGACCGCTTAAGCCCCGTGCGCAAGGCCCAGGATAACCCGGCGGTGAAGCTCCTTTACGAGCGCTGGCTCAAGCACCCGGGGAGTGAACTTGCCGAGCGGCACCTCCACACCCACTACTACTCTCGCCGGAGGATTTCCAACGAAGTCATCCGCATCCAGGAGGCTAAAAGCTCCCGGAAAGTGGATGTTGCAGTCTGCGTGGGGACGAGCTGTTACCTCAAGGGTTCCTACAACATCCTCCAGCGGCTCCTCAAGATGGCGAAAGAGTACGGTGTTGAGGATCGGATAAGCGTTGGAGCTACGTTCTGCCTTGAACGCTGCGCCAAAGGACCCAACATCCGGATCAACGAGGAGATCGTGTCCGGTGTGGGGGAAGAGAATCTGAAGGAGATTTTCGAAAACCTCGTCCTTCCCCATCTCCAGGAGGTGCGCTGAGGAATCCCGGGGCTCTTCCTGAGGGCCCCGGGTTCTGGTATTGACATGTTTCCCTCCTTTTTCTACAATCCCGGTAGATTTCGGGGGTTTGATTTTGAGGAGGGGAAAAGGTGTCGTTACGGTACAGGGTTGTCGCCATTGTGGGCGTGGTGTCCCTCGTTTCTTTCTTTTTGACCGCTTTTGCCCTTCGCCACATCCTTGTCCGGGAGTTCCTCGCCCTGGAGAGGGAGAACCTCACAAAGAGGGTGGAACAGCTCCTCCACCTTGTGGAGGGGGAAAAGAAGAACCTCGAGCGCATCGTTGTCGACTGGGCTCTCTGGGACGATACCTACCGATTCATGGAGGGGGAATATCCGGAGTACGTGGAGGTGAACTGCACCGACGATATTTTCCCGAACCTGGGGATTCACTTCCTGGGGTTTTTCAGAGAAGACGGAACCCTGGTCTACGGGAAAAGCCTTGACCCGTATACCCAGCGACCTTTTGCCCTTCCCCAGGGGTTCATCCCTTCCGTGCGATCTCTTGGAGGGCTTCTGTCCCGGGGGTATCTCCTCGACCGGAAGAGCGGGTTCTTTCCCGTGGGGAAGGAAACCTGGTTTTTCGCCATTTCCTGGATCCTCCGGAGTAACCTCTCCGGTCCTCCCCGGGGGTTCCTCGTCATGGCCCGGAAGGTCGACGAAGGTTTCCTCGCGCACCTCTCGGATCTCTTTGGGTCTTCGGTGAAGCTCGGTGCTCTGGACTCGTCCCTTTCAGAGACCTTCACGGTGCGGGAGATTGCACCGTTCCGGGTGCTGGTGAGCGTCCCCGTTTCCTACGCCGTTGGAAGCGGAGGGATAATCCTGGTTTTTCCGTATTTCCAGAGTTTCGCGGAGCGGGGGCAGAGGGTGGCGGTCTTTCTTGAACGGGCTCATGGGGCAGGGAGCGTCGCTGTTCTCGCCCTCCTTCTTTTGCTCCTTGAGGGGGTTGTGGTTCGGCGGATTCTCTACCTTGCCGCGTTTCTCCGGAAGGTGTGGGAGAGCAGGGATTTCACCCTTCGGGCAGAAACAAAGGGAAAAGACGAGGTGACCCTTCTTGGAGGTGCAGTCAATACCCTCCTTGAGGAGGTCGTTGCACGGAGCAGGAGCCTTGAGGAGAGCGAGACCCGCTTCCGGAGGCTTTTTGAGGGAGTCCCGGTGGGAGTGTACCAGGCACGCCTTGGTGGGGAAGTGCTCCAGGCCAATCCCCGCATGCTTGAGATTGTGGAATGCCAGACACTTGGAGAGTTGCAAGAACTCGGTCTTGCCTTCTTCCGCCAGGATGCCATCCTCACCCTCGCCTCTTTTGAGGAACTCCTGAAGCGAGACAGAGCCATTCGGGGTGTGGTGACCACCTGGAGGACGAAGACAGGGACGTTGCGCTTTTTGCGGGAGAACGCTCACCTTGTGAGGGATGAGGTGTACGAGGGAACGCTTGAAGACGTGACGGAGGAAATCCTTGCCCGGGAGAGCGTCCGGAAAAACGAGATGTACTACCGGATTCTCCTTGAGTACAGCTCTGATGCGGTGCTCGTTCTTGAGAGGGACGGGAGAGTTCGTTTCGCCACTTCTTCGGTAGAGAACGTCACCGGATATACTCCCGAAGAGCTTCAGGGTGCTCTGGCCCTTTCTTTCCTTCATCCCGAGGATGCAAGACAGGTGCAGCACCTCTTCCTCCAGGGGAAAGAGGGTGAAGTGCGGCGGGTAGAATTCCGCCTGAAACACCGTAGCGGCGAGTGGCGGGTAATGGAGGCCATTGGCCGGGTTCTTCTTGCGCACCCCCTTATCCAGGGTGTCGTGGTGACGGTCCGAGATGTGACCGAACGAAAACGGGCTGAGGAGGCGGTTCGTCTCGCGAGCTTCCGGGATGTCCTTACCGGCCTCTACAACCGGGCGTACTTTGAGGAAGAGCTCGACCGTCTGAACACCGCCCGCGTCCTTCCCTTAAGCCTCATCGTGGGTGACGTCAACGGTCTGAAGATTGTCAACGACGCCTTTGGGCACGCTGAGGGAGATCGCCTTTTGCGGATGGTGGCCGAGGCTTTCCGCGCAAGTTGCCGGAAGGAGGACGTTGTGGCTCGCTGGGGCGGAGACGAATTTGCGGTGATTCTGCCAAAGGCAGATGCTCCGGTGGCCTCGGAGATATGTGCGAGGATTCAGGAAAGGCTCAAAGGGGAAACCTCGGTTCTCCCTGTAGACGTTGCCCTGGGATGGGCAATACGAGAAAGCCTTTCCCAGAGCCTTGAAGACGTCGTTCGAGAAGCTGAGGAACGGATGTACCAGGTAAAGCTTGCCGGGAGGGAACGCTTCTACGAAGGAGTGCTGCAGTCCTTTGGGGCGTTCCTTGAGGAACTTTTGGGGAAGCGTTATCTTGAGGAAATGGAGAAGCTTGTACTTCGCTTTGCCAGAAGACTCCGGCTTTCCGAATCCCAGAGGGAGCAGCTCGTCCTTCTTGCCCGCTTCCACGAGATCGGCGTGATTCCCCTTGCCCGCCGGGGAGAATGGCCGGGACTTGACCAAGAGGCCTTTCTTCGCCGTCATACGGAGTCCGGGTACTTCATCGCAAGCAACATCCCTCGTCTTGCCCCTCTTTCTGAGGCTATTCTCGCACACCACGAGTGGTGGAACGGGGAGGGTGTTCCCCGGGGACTCCAGGGAGAGGAAATCCCCCTGCTCTCAAGGATTGTTGCCCTTTGCACGGCCTTCCTGGAGCAACCTTTTGCTCAGGCTGTAGCACACATTCAGAGGGAGAGTGGCCGGGTGTTTGACCCCTTACTTGCCCGGGAATTCCTGACCATGGTTCGGGAACATCCTTCAGAAAACGGAGCACGGTGCATCTAAGCCCAGTTTTTGCGGTATAATAAAAGGACTCAGAAAGAAGGGAAGGCTATGGACGAAAAGAGACTCCGGGGAGAACTTGCAAACTTTGGTCGACGAATCCTTGAAAGCGGCCTGGCTGTGGGCCCGGGTGGGAACATCAGCGCTCGCTGTGCGGAGAAAATGCTCATTTCCCCAAGCGGTCTTTCTTTTGAAGAGGTGTCACCCGAAGACTATGTGGCTGTGGACCTTAGAAGTGGAGCGGTTCTGGGTGAGGGTCGACCATCATCTGAAGTAGCCATGCACCGGGCGGTTTACCTTGCCCGGGAGGACGTGAATGCGGTGGTCCACGTGCACCCGCCTTTCGTCATCGGGGTGACAAGCGGTGGGGGAAGCATTGAGCCGATGTTCCCGGATTTTGTCGCGCTCATTAAGCGGGTAGCTGTTCTCCCGTACATCCTCCCCTGTACGGAACGGCTTGCCCAGGCAGTGAAAGAGGCAGTACAGCACGCCGAAGCCGTGGTTTTAGTGAACCACGGAGCCATTACGGTGGGTGCGACCTTGAAAGAAGCCTTTTACCGGGCACAGATCCTTGAAGAAGCGGCAAAAATTACAGCCATTGCGCAACTTTTCGGGAGCCCTCGGGTTCTGAGTCAGGAAGAACAGGAAGAACTCCTTGGGCTTGAGGCTGAGAGGTATCGTCAGAGCGTGCTCAAGAGGGCGTGAACTACACGCGCTGGTACTGGGCGAGGGACTGGATGTGCTCTTCGATGGCCCTCATGCAGAGGTAACAGAGGTTGAACTCGTGGTCAAGACCAAGGGAAATGTGCCAGTCGGCATCTCTGCCGCAGAGATCGCAGGTGACGAAGAAGGTCATAATGGGTTCCTTGAGGTATGAGAAATTCTGTAACGCCCGAGCGATTTCCTCTTTGGTGCGCATGCCTCTCCCTCCTTTCTACTTGTGAAAACCAGAACGCATAAGGAATATTCCCGTGAGAAACGTTCGTTTTCCTTATCAGGTGTTTGCTGAGGTGCCCTACGGGGAGGCCCTTCTTCTCCAGAGGGCCCTGGTGGAGAGGATTGCCGAGGAAAACCGTCCCGGGGTTTTTCTTCTCCTCGAACACCCCCCGGTGGTGACCCTGGGTCGGGGTGCGAAAAAGGAACACCTTCTCCTTTCGGAGGAGGCCCTCAAAAGACAGGGTATTGAGGTGTATGAGGTTGAACGGGGGGGTGATGTGACCTACCACGGTCCGGGGCAGATTGTGGGGTACCCTCTGGTGAACCTCCGGTTTTGGAAGAAGGACGTTCACGCCTTTTTGCGGTCCCTGGAGGAAGTGCTCATCCGGTTTCTTGCCCATTTTGGGGTTTCGGCCTTTCGTTTCCCTCCGTACACGGGGGTGTGGGTGGAAAGGGATGGACCGAGAAAGATTGCCGCCATTGGGGTTGCCGTGCGACACTGGGTGACGTATCATGGATTTGCGCTGAACGTCGCTTTGGACCTTGCACCCTTCGGGTACATTGTTCCCTGTGGCATACGGGGTTTCGGAGTGACAGCCCTTCAGGAAGTTCTGGGAAGGAGTTTTGGGCAGGACGATGTCCGGAAGATGAAGTACCTTCTTGCCCAGAAGTTCGGAGAAGTCTTTGGTTTTGCTATGGAGGAGAGTCGTGGGTAGTCTTCCTCCCTGGATTCGACGGCGGTTTCCGCCGCAGGAAGAATGGGAAAAAGTTGAGAAGCTCCTTCGCAGCCTTTCCCTCCACACGGTCTGCGAGAGTGCCCGCTGCCCAAACCTCGGGGAGTGTTTCCGCCGGGGGACGGCAACCTTTCTCATTCTTGGGGATACCTGTACGAGGAGTTGCCGCTTCTGTGCGGTGAAGAAGGGAATACCCCTTCCTCCTGATCCCGAGGAGCCCCAGAGGGTGGCCGAAGCAGCTGGAACTTTGAACCTGCACCACGTGGTGGTCACTTCCGTGACCAGAGACGACCTTCCCGATGGGGGAGCGGAACACTTTGCGAAAACCATTCAGGCGATACGGGAACGCCTGCCGCAGGCCACGGTTGAAGTTCTCGTCCCCGATTTCCGGGGGAGTGCAGAAGCCTTGGAGATTGTCCTTGCCGCCCGCCCTGATGTGCTCAACCACAACGTGGAGACGGTGCCCCGGCTCTATCCCCTGGTGCGTCCTCAGGCGGACTATGCCAGATCCCTTGAACTTCTGCGAAGGACCAAGGTGCGCTACCCCGGGATTCTCGTGAAATCAGGACTTATGGTTGGTCTTGGGGAAGCCCGAGAGGAAGTTGAAGCCGTCCTTTTGGACCTTCAAGAGGCAGGGTGTGATGTCGTCACCATTGGCCAGTATCTCCGACCAACTGCTTGGCATCTTCCTGTAGCTGCGTATGTTCCTCCCGAGGTTTTCGCTTACTACAGGGAATACGCGCTTCGTCTTGGGTTTCGGGGTGTGGCCAGTGGTCCCTTTGTGCGGAGTTCGTACCGGGCCGAGGAGTTCGTAAGCGGATGAGCCTGGCTTTTGTCTTGCTTTCTGTTTTTCTCGTGCTCTTCTTTTTCTGGCTTTTTCCGCTGTTCTTCCGGGGTATCCCCTGGCAACCCACAGACATGCGGCGGGTGCGGAGGATGCTCGAGATGAGCAGAATCAGACCGGGAGAAGTCCTGTACGATCTTGGGTGTGGAGACGGGAGGATTCTCCTCTGTGCTGCCCGGGAGTACGGCGCCTGTGCCGTAGGAGTGGAGCTCAATCCCTGGCTTTTTCTCCTTGCCTGGTTCCGGGTGCTCCTTTCGGGGCTCCGGTCAAAGGTTCGGGTGGTTTTTGGGAATATTTTTTCCGTTGATCTTTCCCGGGCGGATGTCATCACGCTGTTTCTTTTTGAGCACGTGAACGAAGCCTTGAAGGAGAAACTCCTCCGGGAACTCAGAGATGGAACCCGTATCGTGTCGTACGTCTGGACCTTTCGGGGATGGACTCCGAAAGAGGTTGACCGGGATCTGCGTCTTTTCCTCTATGTGAAAGGCGAGTCAGAGCCTAAAGGTTCCGGTACTGTGTGAAGGAAGCGAATTCGGCCTGGAGCTCCGTGAATACCCGAGAGGCTGCGCTGAGACTGGCAATCTCTGCCTGGAGGTCCTGACTTTTTGCCACTCTCCTGAGGTGGGCTTTTTCGATGGCGCCGTAGGTTGCGGCGATGGTCTTTTCGAGCTGCTCCTCCAGGGCTTCAGAGAACTGGTGGAAAGTGTGATTGAGGTTCTGCAGCGTTGCCCAGCGCAGATTTTCCACGTTACTGGTCACCAGTTCCTCGATTTCCTGCTGAATCCGGCGAACGATTTTCGCCTGACGGACCTTTGCCGGAAGCAGTGCCGAGAGCACTCCTTCAGGGAGGAAGCTCAAGTGAGTATACCATTTGTGGGTCACCCAGTAGGGCCGTCGATACATGGCAAAGGTCTCCGAGCTTTTCGGTGAAGTGTAGGGAATGTCGAAGAGCTCACTCGCCGTTCGTCGAACGGTTTCAACGAGTTCCTGGACTTTTCCTTCGTAAGGCTCGAGAACTTCAGCGACCCTCTTCGCAAACGCGCTGGCGATTTCGCTCAGCTCGCGCTCGAAGAAGGCAGGGATGGCTTCGGCGAGGGTGGCCCGAATTGCCTCTTCGGGGTGAGTGTGCTGCGTGACCAGACACTGTTCGACAACTGTGAGGAGGTGGGTTCTGGCTTTTTGTCGAAGGTGTTCTGCCTGTTCTTCAAGCAGTGCCACCATTCGTTTTCTCTCGCCGGAGAGAAGGTCTCCGAGCTGAACGCGTTGACGTTCTGCCTCCCGAATTTTCTCGGTGAAAATTCGCAAGCGCTCGTCGAGGTCGCAGAGTGGCATCTCTAAAGAACGGAGCACAAGGCGCAGGTGCATGACAAGATTGTCCAGGACATTGACGGCCTTTTTTGCCAGGGCAACCTGAAGGGTATCGCGTTTCTCTTGAGCAAGAAAAGTCAGGAGGTACTGTGCGACCCTGGGGATACCGCTTCGGTAGAGGAGGTCCGGGTCGTTCTTTTTCTTTCCCTCGAGGGCCAGACGAGCCGAAACAGGGAAGATGGGGAGTTCGCCCTCTATTCCTGCTTCCTTTCGCAGCACGTCCTTAATGAAGGAGAAAAGGGAGGTCACCTCTTCCTCTTTGAGGTAATCCACTTTGTTGAGGACGAAGAAGAGATGGGCAACCTTGGAACGTACGGACTGCAGAAACTCGACCTCCGCTTCGGTCACCGGGGGGTCGGTGGAAAGGAGAAAGACTGCTGCATCGCACTGGGGCAGGAAGTTCAGTGTGGCCTCGGTGTTGTGACGGAGAGTTGACCCAATCCCAGGGGTATCGATGAGCACCACCCCGGCCTCAAGGAGTGGAGAGGGGTACGATACCTCGACCTGGGAGACACTCCTCGTATTTTCCGGATTTCTTGCTTCGGTGACGAACTGGGAGAGAAAATGCAGGAGTTCTTCCGGGTTTTCTCCCTCCCACGTTTCCTCCTTCCCCTCCTCAAAAAGGACTCGCACTCGAGCCCTGAGGCCAAAGAGAACGAAGGTGGGCACAGCCGTTAGGGGAAGCACTGCCGTGGGGAGTATTTCTTCTCCAAGAAGAGCGTTGATGAACGTGCTCTTTCCCCGCTTGAACTGCCCAAGAACCGCCAGGTGAAAGCGTTCTTGAAGCAGCCTTTCTTTCAGATTGTTCAGGGCTTTTCGCTCGTTCTCAAACTCGGATCCCAGGGCTTCGAGTTCCTTGATGGCTTCTTCAAAGAGAACGGAAAGGTCCTTTGCCCTTTTAGGTACTCGTTCTTCCTGCTGACGCATGGGAATCCCTCCGTTTCACGTACTCAAAGGCTCCAATCCCCGCTCCAGGACCTGCAGAGGCTGACTGCCGTACCCTCTTTAAAAGAGCGCAGATGCTTCATCACTTCACCTCCAGGAAAGCTGTAGAGAGCTTTTTTCGGGAAGCTCATTTTCTGATGTTTCGAAAACTTTCCTGTACACGTCCTCTCCGTAGCTTGTTTGCAGGGGTTCACCTTCAACGATTTTGAACGTTCGTTTTCCGTTGCTTTCTCGCTCGGCACGCAGGAAGAGGACGTTGTCCATTTTCGGGACGAGGAAACTGTGGGCGAACTCGTACTGGTGTGTTACAAAGACCACCTTGATACGTCTGTCAAGAAATGCGCTGACGATTTGGCGGGCGATTTCTGAACCTTCCCGCTCGTTTGTCGAAGCAAAGGACTCGTTGCACAGCACCATGGAATTCGGGGTGAGTTCATCGACGATATCGCTCATTCTCTTGAGTTCCTCGTCGAGTTTCCCGCTTTTCAGGGTCGTGTCCTCTCTCCGTCGAAAGTGGGTGAAAAGCCTCTCACAGAGGTTGGCACCGAAGAATTCGGCGGGGACAAACATGCCGCATTGCATCATGAGTTGTGCAATGCCTATACTGCGCAAAAAGGTTGATTTCCCACCCTGGTTCGCTCCGGTGACAATGATAAGGTCTTTTCCACAGGCATCGAGGTCGTTCCCCACCACTTTCTTCTTTGTCACCAGAGCAAGACAGGGGTCGTACAATCCGGAGGCGAGGTGTTTCCTTTCTTCTTTGGGGAAAGGCACGGGGAACGTCACCGGTTCGCCAAGGGCGGTGAGCTGGTCGTAAAGGTTGAGACAGCTGACATAAAAGGCCAGTTCCAGGCGGAGAGACTCAAAGAAGTTCACCACGTGGTCTGCCGACTGGGCCAGGGCATTTGCTGCAACGTTGACTCCTCGGTCTCTCAACTCTGACAGGGCTCTTGCTCCGCTTTCGTCTCGGGGGTCGATAGAGAAGGAATACACTGGGGATCTCCTCTGCCACGGTGCTCTCCAGCCTCTGGAGTCCTGGGGTTTCCGAAGAGTGTACTCCTCGCCCACGTTGCCCCTTCCCAGCCGGGCACTGATGAGCGCTCCCCTTTTCAACCTCAGCTCCCTCAGGTGTTCCTCGACTATCGCAAGGTAAGCGTCGTCGAGCTCTTCCTGCAACATGGCGAAAAACCCTGTGAAACCTTCTGATGTGAATCGGTGAGCATACCGGTCAGCAAAACTTCTGAGCTCTTTGAGCATTTCGACGGAAACTTCAAGAAGCCCCACAGCGCCAGAAAGAATGGAAGACGGGTAACGGGAAAAAATACCTCCCAGGTACGCCCTTTTCCTCATCTCTATGGCCTTCACCACCAGGGTATACATATCCCTGACGATAGAAGCGTTGCGGATACAGTCCTCAAGGACCTTCTGACGATAGAGGATGGTATCGATGTCCCTGCAGCTTGCAAGGAAGGCTTCCCGCGCAACCTCATAGAGGTAGTCGTCTCCAAGTGCCATGGCTTCCCAGAGAATGGCAAGTTCTAGGTCTTTCGCGAGCTCTTCCACAAGAGGTGAGCGTTGCTTCTTTAGGGTGGAATTGTGATCGCGGAACATAAGGAAGACCTTCATGGTTTGATCCGCTCCTTTATTTGATCTCTGGTGAGCCGGTATTTTTCCGCAATGAGCAGGGCAAAGGCCAGACCGTCGGCGGGTTTTCGAAGGATCTTGTACGTCCGCACGCCGGGGTTGTCCGGGTAGACGGTACTGACCATGCTGACAATCCTATCGCTCAAGGAGGCCAGTTCCACAACAAACGTTACCCAGACGCACAGGGCGTCGAGCTGGAGGATTCGTTCCATGATTTCTCGGCTGAGCAGCAAGGCATCGTGCAGGGTGGTGGAATTGAAGATTTCGTTGATGATTATGATGCTCTTTGAGGTTGCCTGGGTGAGGATGATGTGCATTCGAACCAGGTCGTCCTCAAGTTTGCCGTGGAGGTTCTTGATATCCTCTTCTCTCTCAAAATGGGTGAATATCCGATCGACGAGGAAAAGGCGTGCGGCCTTTCCAGGTACCGGGCACCCCAGGCTGGCCAGGTAGTGAAGTTGTCCAAAGGTCCGGGCAAAGGTTGTTTTCCCTCCCTGATTGGGACCGGATACCACAAATACCCGCTCCTTTCCCTGCAGGAAGAAGTCATTCGTGACAGCCATTTTCCCCTCACTCATCAATCGGTAGGCCAGTGCAAGATCAAAGGTCTCATGGGCACAGATGTCCTTGCAGGTGTCAGATACCTCGGGGTAGCAGAACTGGAGGCCCTTTCTTCGGAGAGGTGCGATGTACTCAAGATAGGCCAGGTAGAACTGGATTTCTCGGTCAAAGGTTGCAACAGTCTCGTCGAGAAAGTTGGCGTTCTCTGCGCAGTATGCTTCAAGGGAGGAAAACACCTCCGGGAAGAGCCTGGCCACAAGCTCTGCAATTTTCGCTTCAACATGATTCATCTCCACACGCTGTGGATACTGAATCCTGTAGTCTTTGGCCGCATCCTGTCTGAATTTCGCAAAAGTCTTTGCAATTTCTTTGCTGTAATCCGCTTCCTGCTCGTACCTTCGGACCTTTATGCGACCCCCATCGATGATGAGACAGTACTCTACACCCGCCAGATCGCGTCGTAACTTCTCCGTGGCCTCCTTGAGAGTCACGAAGCGGCTGGAGCGAATATACCCAAGGAGGTATTCCCGAAAAGCACAAAGACCACGGGACCGTATCGCTGAGGACGAGAGGGAATGTGCGAGCTTTTCAACTGTCTCGCAGTATGTTGCCACCGCTTCAAGAAGCCACCCCTCTTTGTTATGCTTGTAATAGAGCTTTTTGCTCAGTGCAAGCTGTGTGCGTACGGCATGCATCCCCTGAGAGAAGGTCCTGATACTCTCTGCGAGGTTTTCGTCTTCGAGGTCACGCATGACCTCCTGACGGTAACGAATGGCTTCAATGTCCTGCAAGGGGAGAAAGAAGAAAACCCGAAGATGGTACTCTTCTTCCCGACTGGCGGTCAGGGTGTTGACAATCTGGTCAAGACCGAGGTCGACAAAGAAATCAGGTTCAGAAGGAGGTACTTTCCGCAATAGCTCTCCCTTTGACCCTTCAGGAAAGAGGACACTGATAACCCCCATGTCGCAAAAAACCTCCTGTCCAGGAACACTGCCCCCCGAAGACCTGTCCCGGCCCACCTGCATAAAAAAAGGGCTGATGACTCTACGTTTCCCGTAGAAGCCATCAGCCCTTCAAGGGCACTTAAAGGGGGGCTTCATCCCCAGGAGAAATTATACCACCGTTGTGGGAATCTTCAAGGCGCAAGCTGGTGTTTTCTGTCGTGACCGACCTCCTGTGGCGTGTCTTTTTGGGAAAAGCCGAAAAACCTTTGACCCCGGGCTCATTGACAGAGGGTGAAAAAGCATTTATAATCCCGATGAATTTATCTTGGGGTAAAGGATGGGTGAAAGTTTTGGTCCGCTGGTTTCGTTCGCTGAAGAGTTATTTCATTGAGGCGTGGGGAGAACTGCGAAAGGTCACCTGGCCCAGCCGGAAAGAGCTGTGGAACAGCACCATCACGGTCCTTGTGGTCATCGTCCTTGTGGGAGTTTTCCTGGGAATTGTAGACCTGCTTTTGACCTTTATCATGGGGCTTTATCTCAGGTAATGGTGGAGGGGTTCGGAAACCCATGCAACCTCGGTGGTACGTCATCCATACTCTGGCAGGGAGTGAACACAAGGTCAAGGCAAATCTTGAGCGCCGCATCGCTTCCATGGGGATGCAAGACCAGATTTTTCGAGTTGTTGTTCCCATGGAGGAGACGATTGAAGTTCGACGCGGGAAGAAGCGTTTCACCAAGCGGAAGATTTTCCCAGGATACGTCATGGTCGAGATGATCATGAACGACCGCTCCTGGTATGTGGTGCGGAACACTCCAGGGGTCACAGGATTCGTTGGTTCAGGAATGCGTCCTGAGCCTTTGAGTGACGAAGAGGTGAAGGTCATTCTCCGTCAGACGGGCATTGAGAAGAAGCCACGCCTGGACATTGAAAAGGGTGAGGTTGTTAAGGTCATCTCTGGGCCATTCCTGAACTACACCGGAACGGTGGAGCACGTTGACCACGAACGGGGGAAAGTCACGGTGCTTCTCTCCATTTTTGGTCGGGAGACTCCTGTGGAACTCGAGTTTTCTGACGTTGAAAAACTCTAACGAGGTGGACGGGTTATGGCAAAGAAAGTCGTGGCAATGGTGAAGCTGCAAATCCCCGGGGGGATGGCTACTCCTGCGCCTCCGGTTGGACCAGCCCTGGGGCAGCACGGTGTGAACATCATGGAGTTCTGTAAGGCCTTCAACGCCCAGACGGAGAAGGACCGGGGGGTTCTTATCCCGGTGGAGGTTACCATTTATTCAGACCGTTCCTTCACCTTTGTGTGCAAAACGCCCCCTGCGTCGTTCCTCATTCGTCAGGCCCTGGGCATTGAGAAGGGTTCCGGTGAACCCAACCGGGTCAAGGTGGGGAAAATTCCACGGTCGAAGCTGCGGGAGATTGCGGAGAAGAAGATGCCCGACCTCAATACTACCGATATCGAGGCGGCCATGCGCATTATCGAGGGCACAGCCCGGAGCATGGGTGTTGAGGTCGTGGAGGGATAAGGGAGGAGTAGGTATGGCCGAGCGGAGCAAGAGATACCTCGCGCTCAAGGCAAAGATTGAACCCGGAAAGCTCTATGACCCCGAAAGCGCCGTCCGTCTTCTGAAGGAAATGGCCAGCGCCCGTTTCGACGAGACGGTGGAGATGGTGCTGAACCTCGGTATTGACCCGAGGCAGTCAGACCAGCAGGTTCGGGGGACGGTCGTTTTGCCCCACGGGACGGGGAAAACGGTCCGGGTTCTGGTCTTTGCGCAGGGCGAGAAGGCGAGGGAGGCCCAGGAAGCAGGAGCGGATTACGTCGGTGGCGAGGAGCTTGTGGAGAAAATCCAGAAGGGGTGGTTTGAGTTCGACGCGGCGGTGGCCACCCCAGACATGATGCGCATCGTGAGTCGCCTCGGGAAAATCCTCGGTCCCCGGGGGCTTATGCCCAACGCCAAAACGGGGACCGTGACGTTTGACGTTGCCCAGGCTGTGCGGGAGATCAAGGGTGGGCGAATTGAAATCCGGAACGATAAGCTTGGCAATGTCCACCTTCCCATCGGAAAGGCGTCGTTTGCCGAGGAGCAGATTCTTGACAACTTCTATGCTGCTCTCGATGCCGTGGTTCGTCTGAAGCCTCCTGCGGCAAAGGGTCGGTACATCAAAAAAATCGTTCTCTCCCTCACCATGAGCCCTGGTGTTCCTGTTGACGTCAACACTGCCCTTGCCCGGATGGAGAAGAGGGCAGCCTGAGAGGTGGGAAGGGCAAAAGCTCTGATCTTCAAAGCGTAATAGAGGTGCCTGAGAACCAGGGGCGCAAGCTTAAAAATCCTGGGGAGGCGAAGATGCGAGAAGACTCCTCAGGGGAGTCTTCTCTTTTTTGTGTGGAAAGGGGGTCGATGGTATTTGGAAAGAAGCGAGAAGGAGAACATCGTTAGAGAGCTCCTTGAGCGGTTGAAGAAGAGCCAGGCGGTTTTCGTCGTGGGGTACCACGGTATGGATGTCCCTGCCATGGAGCAGCTGCGGCGGAACCTGCGGGGCATCGAGGGAGAGCTCAAGGTTGCCAAAAATACCCTCATGCGCCTTGCTCTGGGACAGGCTGGCTTTCCGGGAGAAGACCACCTCCTTAAAGGTCAGAATGCCTTTGTCTTCTCCTATCGTGACGCGGTTCAGATAGCGAAGGCCCTGGCCGACTTTGCGAAGAAATTCCCGCAGCTTGAAGTAAGAGGTGGCTTCCTGGGGATGAGGCTCCTCAGTGCCCAGGACGTGCAGCGTCTGGCAGAGCTTCCCTCCCGAGAGGAGCTCCTTGCCCGGGTGGTTGGTGGTGTTGCCGCGCCGCTTGTGGGGCTTCTCGGTGTACTCCAGGGGGTTTTGCGGAACTTCGTGTGGGTACTGAAGGCCATTGAAGAGAAAAAGCGCACTGAAAAGGAGGCATGACCCATGACCAAAGAAGAGATCATCGAAGCGATCGAGAAGATGACGGTTCTTGAACTTGCAGAACTCGTGAAGGCTCTCGAAGAGAAGTTTGGAGTTTCTGCGGCTATGCCGGTGGCTCAGGTCGCTGCTCCGGTTGCCGGACCTCAGGCTGCAGCTCCCGCTGAGGAAGAGGAGAAGACAGAATTCGATGTCATCTTAAAGAGCGCTGGTCCCCAGAAACTCCAGGTGATCAAGGAAGTCCGGGCCATCACCGGTCTTGGTCTCAAGGAGGCCAAAGACCTCGTGGACAACCCGCCAAAGCCCATCAAGGAAGGCGTCAGCAAAAAAGAGGCAGAGGAAATCAAGGCAAAGCTCGAGGCTGTGGGTGCTGAGGTGGAAATCAAGTAGAGGGAGTGCCGCCCTTCGGGGCGGCCTTTTCCTATGCCTGGAAAATCCCTCCTGCGCCTTTACGCTTCGCTTTTTCTTGTCTCCCTCATCTGGGGTTTGAACTTCGGTATCATGCGCCTTGGGGTCCTTGCCCTGGGGCCTTTGGCTTTTCCGTTTCTCCGGTTCCTCCTGAGCACACCGCTGTTCTTTCTGGTGCTCTGGAGGACCGAGGGCTCGGTGGGCATTGCGCTACAAGATGTGCCGCTCTTTCTCCTCCTTGGGACCATAGGGTTTGGGCTGTATCAACCCCTCTGGAGCTTTGGGCTTCGCCTGAGCCTGGCGTCGCACTCGGCGCTTTTGCTCTCTCTGACCCCGGTCATTGTGGCAATCATGGTTCTTTTGCGGGGTGAAGAGGGGTTCCGGGGAATGCATTTTGCCGGGATTCTCCTTGGATTTCTGGGAATCGTGATCCTCGCTGCTTTCCAGGGTCAGGAACAGAGAGGACAGGCGGTGCTCCTTGGAGACCTTCTCACCCTTGGAGCGGCTCTCCTGTGGGGGCTGTACTGTTACTTTGGAAAACTCCTCCTTCGAAAGTATTCCCCCTTAAGAAGCAGTGCCTGGAGCATGCTCTTTGGAGTACTCGCGATGTTTCCAGTGTGTGCCCGGGATGTTTTTCGGGTTGCTCTTCGCAGCCACCTCACGCCGGTGCTCCTTTTTGTCTTCCTCTATGGGACCGTTCTTTCCTCTCTTGTGGCCTATGTGCTCTGGATGCGGGGTATCGAACAGCTTGGTGCCTCCAGAACCACAGCCTTCCAGTATGTGACCCAGATTTTCGGTGTTGTCGGTGCCTGGCTGATTTTCCGTGATCCTCTGAGTCTGCGCCTTTTTGTCAGTATGGTTCTCATTGGTCTGGGACTTCTCCTCACCCAGTGGAGAGCTTCGCTTCAGGAGGTATAGGAGGTATCCTACCCCCTCGTGGATGATGTCCCCCCAGGCGGAGAGGACCTCGGCTCTGGGAAGAAATCGCTCAAAGGAGAGCGCTGCTCCTGTGCTGAGCAGGGGATGAGCAGGGCAGGGGGTGATATCGGCTTCAGGATAGAACTTGCGAAAGGCAAGGAGTGCCCTGGGAAGGTGCACTTCGGAGGTCACAAGGTAGAAGCTGCGAATGCCCAAGACTCTGAGAAGCGCCGCTGTGTACCGGGCATTTTCCCAGGTTGTGCGGGAATACGCTTCAAGGATAACGTCTTCGGGGGGGACCCCGAATGTTCCGAGAACCTCAAAGGCCACCTCTGCCTCGGTAAGTGGTTGTTCCTCGTGGAGCTTTCCCCCGCTCACGATGATGGGAAGGGGCCTTTCCCGGTAGAGGAGGAAGGCCCGATACACCCTGGCAAGGCTCACAGGGCTCAGAAGGGGATTCCCTGTTCCCGGGTCTTTGACCACTCCTCCACCTAAAACGACGATGGCTTGAGGGGAGGAAAGAGCAGGCGCAGAGGAGGGACGGGGAAGAAGCAAGAGCACCCACCCTGCGGAGAAAAGGTAGAGAAAGAGCGCAAAGAGCGCGTATCCCCATGCCCGCCGTCGGCGAATTCCTGCTCGTATGCCCAAAAGCAGGCACACCAGGAGGATAACGCCGGGAAAATCCACAAAGGCACCGACGATTTTCTCTAAAAGGACCATCTCGCTTCTCTCCTTGTGGTATCCTTGTACTGTACATAGATAGGATAGCAGAACGGGGTGGTGGACATGGCAAAGGTTGTTGTTCTTGCCCGCTCTTTCGCCCGTGCCTCTTCAGAGCCCCTGGAGATCCTCCAGGAAGCTCACCTTGAGGTGGAAAGGAAGGCGAATCCCGAGCCAGAGAACGAAGAAGTCGTGGCTGGGCTCATAGGAGATGCTGAAGGAGTTATCGTTGGTGTCGACCGTATCGGAAGGGTGGTTCTTGAACGGTGTCCGAATCTCCGGGTCATCGCCAAGCACGGGGTGGGAGTGGACAACATCGACCTTGAGGCGGCAAAAGAACACGGTGTTGTTGTGGCCAACGCTCCCGGGACAAACACCGAATCAGTAGCGGATATGGCCTTTCTCCTCATCCTCTCCTGTGCCCGGAACCTGCCGCTCCTTATGGAGAACGTTCGCAAGAAGATCTGGGGTTCGCAAGCCCTCGGAGTAGAACTCGAAGGAAGGGTGCTCGGTATTGTCGGCCTTGGGCGTATTGGGAGAAGCGTCGCCCGGAGGGCTCTGGGTTTTGGGATGCAGGTGGTGTACTACGACCCCCTTGTTGAGGATGAAGCCTTTCGCCGTGTCTCCCTTGAGGACCTCTTTTCGATTGCCGACTTTGTCTCTCTCCATGCCCCTCTGACGCCGGAAACAAAACACCTCGTGAACGAGCGGCTTCTTTCGCTCATGAAAAAGGACGCCTTTCTCATCAACACCGCCCGTGGGGAACTCGTTGACGAGGAAGCCCTCTTCCGTGCCCTTAAAGAAGGCCGCATTGCCGGAGCAGGTCTTGATGTCCTCTCCTTTGAGCCGCCTTTCGAGAGCCCGCTCCTTACCCTCCCGAACGTCATCGTGACCCCGCACGTTGCGGCACACACGAAAGAAGCGAATATCAAAATGGGGAAAATTGCGGCGCTCAATGTCGTCCGGGTCCTCAGGGGTGAGGAACCATTGTTCCGGGTGGTGTGACGTGCGAAGAACGCCACAGCGCCTCTCCTGGGGTTCAATCCTCTTTTTCCTTCTTCTTTTGCTTTTCTACTACGCTGTTTCCCAGAGAACCCCGGGGGAGTACATCGTCGTCCGGGTGATTGACGGGGACACCATCGAGCTCAATACCGGTGAAAAAGTCCGCTACATCGGTATCAATGCTCCTGAGCTTCACCATCCCCAGAAGGGGGTGGAGTATTTCGCCCGGGAGGCCTATGAGGCGAACCGCCGCATGGTGGAGGGGAAGAGGGTCCGTCTTGAGTTCGACGTTGAGAAGCGTGACCGCTATGGGAGACTGCTCGCCTATGTGTACGTTGACGATATTATGGTGAATGAGTGGCTTGTGGCCAACGGTTACGCCCAGGTGGCCACCTTCCCCCCAAACGTCAGGTACGCCGAGAGGCTCCGGAAACTTGAAAAAGAAGCCCGCCGCCTGAGAATCGGCCTCTGGGGAAAGCCGTAAGCGGTAAGTTTCTTTTCAGAGGAACCTTACCGTTTCCTTGAAGCGGCGGGCAAGGTCCGTCAGTTCTTCCCATTTCTTCCCTTCGACGAGGTCTTTGCGCACGAGCGACCCTCCAACCCCCACGCAGGAAGCCCCAGCCTTCAGGAAATCGGCAACATTTTCCAGGTTTACCCCTCCTGTAGGACAGAGTTTGATGTGAGGGAAGGGCCCCTTGAGTTCCCGGATGTAAGAGGGTCCAAGACTTGATGCCGGGAAGACCTTCACCACCTCTGCACCGCTTTCCCAGGCCCTGAGGATTTCTGTTGGGGTCAGTGCCCCGGGGATGATGGGGACGTCGTACCGGTGGGCCATCTCGATGACCCGCTCGTTCAGCGAGGGGGTGACCAGGAACTGGGCGCCACTTGCGATGCAGAGCCTTGCCGTTTCAGGGTCAAGAACTGTCCCTGCTCCAAAGAGAACGTCGTCCATGTGCTTTCGAACTTCCTCGAGGATTTCAAGGACTCCTGGGGTCGTCATGGTGACCTCAATGCAGTGGATGCCCCCCTGCTTCAGCGCTTCCACAACCTCCATGAGGGCCTGGGAACTCTGGGCACGGATAATGGCGATGATTTTTTCCTCCTCGATGTACTGCACAATTGCCGCCCGTCCTTTAAGGCTCACGGCGCTTCCTCCTCTCCTGTTTTTCTCCCCATTATACCTGAGCGTTTCGATGGAATGCCCCACAAGGTGATGGTTTGGGGATTTTTTTCCGGAAAAAGCGCTGGAAAGGCGGTATCCAGGCGTTCAAGGAGAGTTTGGAGGAAGGCAGAGAACCTCGTGGAAAAAGCCTTTTGTGTGACAACACCCTGAGCCGGGACAGGTTGTTCCTTCTTTTCTTTAAGCATACAATGACCTTGAGATTTCTTTTACAGAGGAGGTATTCCCATGGACTTTGGTCTTTCCGGGAAAGTTGCCGTCATTACCGGGGGAAGTATCGGAATTGGTTTTGCCGTGGCAGAGGCGCTGGCAAAAGAAGGGGTGCACTGTGCGCTCTGTGCCCGGAATGAAGAGCGGGTGAAGAAAGCGGCGAAGACTCTGGAGGAACGATACGGTGTGCGAGCGATTGGTGTTCGGGCCGATGTGACCCGTCCTGAGGATATCGATGCCTTCGTGGAGGAAATCAGGAAGACCTTCGGGGGTGCGGACATCCTCATCAACAACGCCGGAACAGGAAGTGCCGAGAAAATCATGGATGCCCCTGATGAGCGGTGGCAGTACTACTGGGACTTGCACGTCATGGCGGCAGTCCGGATGTCCCGCAAGATCATCCCCTTCATGATCGAACGGGGTGGGGGAGTCATCATCAACACCGCCTCCATCTGTGCGCGGCAACCCCTGGATTACGAGCCAATCTATAATGTGACGAAGGCTGCCCTCGTCATGTTTTCGAAATGTCTGGCCAATGAAGTCATCAAATACAACATTCGGGTGAACTGCATCAATCCTGGCCTCATTCGCACCCCTGACTGGGATAAAACGGCCCAGATTGTGAGCAGAGAAAAGGGCATGACCCCGGAGGAGTACCTTGACCGGATTGCGAAGGACAATGCCCCCATCGGGCGTTTTGCCACTCCGGAGGAACTTGCCCACTTCTACGTGTTTTTGTGTTCTCCTCTTGCCAGCTACTGTGTGGGTTCCACGTACTACGTGGATGGTGGGTGGCTCAAGTGTACGATATGAGAGATTCTGCTACAATACTGCAAAAAATATTCAAAATGTAAAGGGGGTTGACCGTGTCTACCCTTAACCGGAAAGTCCCTATTCCTCTCTACTACCAGCTCAAGGAGATCATCCGGGAGCAGATTGAGGAAGGCATCCTTGCTCCCGGGGATTTGCTCCCCTCTGAGCGGGAGCTCTCGGAAAAGTACGGCATCAGCCGTCCCACCGTCCGTCAGGCCCTGAAGGAACTGGTCTATGAAGGGCTCCTCACCCGGGAGAAAGGTCGGGGAACCTTTGTGGCCAAACCCAAGCTCGAGTACGGGTTCATCCAGCACTTTGTCACCTTCTACGAGGACATGGCCCAGCGAGGCTACACCTTGAAGACCAAAGTCCTCCGGAAAGAGCTCCAGGATCCTCCCAAACGCATTGCTAGGGCTTTGCAGCTCAAAGAGGGAGAGAAGGTCATCTTCATCGAGCGCCTCCGCTTCGTGGAGGATGAACCTGTGGTCTGGGTTCAGAACCACATCCCCCACCACCTCTGCCCCGGGCTTTTAGAGGAAGACCTCACCGACCGCTCGTTGTACCGTCTCCTCACTGAACGCTACAACCTCAAGCCCCAGTGGGCAGAGGTGAGTCTCGAGCCGGTCCTCGCCACCGACCGGGATGCCGAGCTTTTGGGCCTCGAACCCAAGGCCCCGGTGCTCCTTATGGAGAACATCACCTACGATGTCAACGACCGCCCCATTGACCTCTTCATCTCCCGTTTCCGGGGAGACAAGGGGAGAGTGCGGGTGAGGGTATTGAGGAGCTGAAAGCAGGATCCGGGGCCTGCTGGTGGGCGTATCTTGGTGTTCTCGGTCACCGGGGCCTGTGGTGGTTGCATAGCTCAAAGGTCCTTCCTTCCCTTTTAAAGCATCCAGGGTCTTTTCTGCGCTTTCCCAGGTTTGGTTTCCTCTCCCTTGCACTGCATGCAGCAACGCCCCTGTCCGGAGAAAGCAACGTGGATATGTATCCAAGCGGAGGCCCTTTTCTGGTTTTAAGGTTAATACATCTTATTGACAACTTCGCCCGTTCGCGATAAAGTATTCACAGAAAAAGAATCATGGCTGTCTTTATTTGATCTTCGCTTTTGCGAGAAGGAGGTGGGTACAGGACCTGGATGATTGGTCAGAATGACCCCTCGCCTTGTGAATCCATTTTTTGAAAGGAGGGTTTGAAAGTGCGACGGTGGGTACGGTTTCTGGTGCTCCTTGTGGTCGTCAGTGTGGGTATAAGCGTTGTGCATTGTGCTCTTGCCCAGGAAGAGTTGCGACTCGATGAGAAGCGCATGGAGCTCGCCCAGCGGTACAAAAACGCCGAGCCGGGAGAGAAGTTCGCCATCGGATACATCACCTGGGGCCTTGCTCAGGAGTACCTCATGATATGTTACCAGGCGGTTGAGCAGGCATGCCGGCAGCTTGGCCTTGAGTTCATCGGCGCGGTGGCAGAAACCGATGCCGCCTGGATTGAAACCACAGAAAGCATGATCGCCGCAGGGGCTAAGGCCATCATCTACAACTGCCCTTCGGCTGCGGTGATGCCTGAGCTTGCCAGAATCTGCAACGAGCACAACGTGTTCATGGCCACGTTCTTCGGGTATACCGGTGAGATGTATCCGGGAGACCTTGGTCCCCGCTGGGTTATTGACAATACGCCCCTTTCAGACGAACAGACCTTCTTCCCCCTCATGATTCTCTTTGAAAAGATGCGCCAGAACGGAAAGACCAAACTCCTCCACCACCAGGCTCACAAAACGGTGGCCACTGTCTCCACTGTCTACATCAACCTTGGAGTGTTCATGGCTTGGAGCTTCTATCCCGAGATGCAGCTTTTAGGGCACCAGTACGGTGAATGGTGGTATGAGGGGGGCCGGAAGGCAGCCGAAGCAGCGCTTGCTGTGCGCCAGGACTATGAGGGTCTGTGGGGTGCCAATGATTCCCAGACCATGGGGGCTCTGCGGGCTTTGGAGGATCGTGGCATCGCCATTGGTCCTTTCACGGCTTCTCGAGACATGGAAATGACCACGGCTGAGGAAATCCTCAAGGGGAATTTCCTGGTTACTGCTGGTTTTGATATTCCTTACTTTGCGGGACGAATGGTTCCCATGCTCTACGACATGTGTGTGGGTGCCTGGTACCCGTTCCCTGAAGAGATGTTGCAGGCGCCGCGAATCAACACCTATGGAAGACCTGGTGAAGTAGAAAAGCTCGCCCGGGATGCTCGTCTCATCTGGCATCCGAACTTCTACCTTGCACCAACTCAGGAGAACCTGGAAAAAATCCTGCGGCAGATGAAAGAGCCCAAGCCCGAGTACCCGTATGATTTCCGTCTCCTTTCCATTGCCAAGTGTCAGGAGCTTGGCCTCTCTTATGACCGCCACGCAGGTGCAGACATACGCCTTGGCCAGCACGACTACTACTTCCCGGCAAAGCTTGAGAAATTCGGAAGCATGGAAGCCTTCCGGAAACACGTTGCCGCCCTCTATAACTTCTTCCTCGATTTTAGCTGGGCCGATACCTGGGAAGAGGCACAGAAGTACATCGAGAAGTTCCCGCCGGAGCTCAAGTGGGATCCTATCTGGAAGTGAAGTTCACCCCCTGCCTGCTTGCAAGCAGGCAGGGGCTTTCTTTCCTCTTTCTCCGGTTGAGGTTGCACGATGAGGCGAAACGACGTTCCTGTTCTTGAGGTCCGGAATGTCTCCAAGACCTTCGATACCGTGGTGCGGGCTCTGGATGAAGTAAGCATCGCGGTGTACCGGGGCGAAATTGTTGGCGTGGTGGGGGAGAACGGAGCGGGAAAATCCACCCTCATGAAGATTCTCGTGGGGGTCCACGCTCCGGATCGGGGTATACTCCTTCTTGGGGGGAAAGAGGTCCCTTTTCCCCGGAATCCCAAGGAGGCGGCACAGCGGGGAATTTCCATCGTCTACCAGGAACGGGGGGTTATCCCGCACCTTCGGGTGTACCAGTTCCTTTTTCTGGGGCACGAGGAGCGGTACCGGGGACCGTGGGGATTGCAGAACGAGCGGATGAAACGGGAAGCAAGGGACATCCTTGACGAATTCCACGTCGTCTGTGACGTTGAGAGTTTCATGTACGAACTCCCTCTAGCGACCCAGAAAATGGTGGAGATTGCCCGGGCGGTTCTCGGGGTACGTCTTGAAAGCCAGGGGAAAGATGTAGCTCCGGTCATCATCCTCGACGAGCCCACCGCTCCTTTGACCCTCGAGGAACGGAGGGAACTTTTCCAGAACATCCTCCGAATGAAGGAGACCTGTTCTTTCATCTTCGTCTCCCATATTATCCCCGAGGTCATGGAATTCGTTGACCGGGTGTACGTTCTCCGGGATGGGAGACTCGTTGCCCATTACGACCTTGCTCAAGACGCTGTGACCGAAGAGGACCTTTTCCGGGCCATCGTGGGACGGGAATCGCTGGTGTACACCTTTGAGGCCCGGAAGAAGACGGTGTCTTCCGAGGTGGTCCTGCGAGCGGAGGGACTGACGAAACGAGGATGCTACTATGACGTTTCCTTTGAGCTTCGCAGGGGAGAGTGCCTTGGTCTCTTTGGACCCGCGGGTTCCGGGAAAAGCGAGGTTCTGCGGACTGTTGCCGGGATTCTTGGATTCGATGGCGGGAAACTGGTCATCAAAGGGCAGGAGGCTTTCTCCGGAGAACCTCCCCATGTCCGCCTTGAGCGGGGCGTGGGCTATTGTTCAGGAGAGGCGGGGAAGGAACTCTTTTTCCACTGGTCCATTGCCAAGAATATCTCCATCGTGAATCTCAAAAAGGTTCTCGGGAAGTTTTTCCCTGTGATTCGCTTTGGGGCGGAGAGGAGCATCGCCGAAGGAGTGATGGGAAAACTGGAAATCAAGGCTCCTGGTGTTCACACAGAATGCTACTCTCTGAGTGGTGGGAACAAGCAGAAGGTGTCGGTCGGGAAATGGCTGGAGCGAAGCCCTGACATCCTGCTTCTTGAGGACCCCACGATTGGTATTGATGTGGGGGCCCGGGAGGATATCTACGAAGTGCTCCTTGAGATGAAGCAGAGGGGGATTTCGTTCATTCTCGTAAGCGATGATCCCAAAGAGTACGCCCTCCTCTGTGACCGGGTTCTGGTGATGCGGGGTGGGAGGGTGCAGAGGACCGTGAGTGCGGAGGAATTCCGGGAAGTGGCGGTGGGGTGAGATGGTGAAAACTGGGCGGGCATGGTATCCCTTTCTCCTTCTTGTGCGTCATCCGGTGGCCATTGTCCTTGTGGGGCTTGTGGTGCTCTTCTCCCTCCTCTATCCCCAGCGATTCCTCACCACCCTCAATCTCACCACAATCCTCAAGCAGTTCGTGACGCTTGTGCTCTTTGCCTTGGGTCCCTCAATGGTAGTGGTGACGGGATCTCTGGATCTCTCGTACGTGGGAATTTGGATGCTTGGAGGAGTGCTTGTCTGGCTTCTGACTCCAGTTCTTGGGCTTTTTGCTATCTGCGTTTTTCCCCTTCTTGGCCTTGGAACCGGATTCCTAGTGGGGGTGGTTCATGCCAGGGGGAAAGTTCCCTCTTTCATTCTGACCCTGTGTCTCCTTGTGGTCTACTGGGGACTCACCGCGGCGCTCTCTGGAGGGTACTCACGGACCGTCAAGGGATACGAATTCATCACCGCTTCCCTTGTGCCCTGTATTCCCACGGCATTCCTCTGGTCCCTTCCCCTCATTGGAGCCGCTATCTACCTCATGGTCCGGACTCGCGTGGGGCTTTACCTTTATGCCATCGGTTCGAATGAAGAGGGGGCAAAGCTTGCGGGAATACCGGTTGAGAAGTACAAAATCCTCGCCTTCACCTTAAGCGGGCTTTTCACCGGCCTTGGAACCATTGTGCTCTTTCAGCACCTTGGGGGCTCGGTACCGGTGGAACTCAACCTCAAGAACGTCGTTTGGCCTCTTGTGGCCATTGTCCTTGGGGGGACGCCTCTTGTTGGAGGGAGTGGGGGACCGCAGCGAACCCTTCTTGGGGCTCTGACCTTCAGCGTTTTCTACCGGGGGCTGTACCTTTCCCTTCTGCATCCGGAAATTCTCCAGCTCCTTGTAGGTATCCTCCTCATCGTGTCGATTATTGTAGGAGCAAGGGGTCTCAGGGGTGTTGAAATTACCTGAGGAGGCGGAGGAAACGGTGATTGCAACATTCTCCCGGGAATGGATGAAAAAGAACGCCGGGACGTTATGGCCGCTTCTTGTCGCCTGCATCATCATTCTGGGATTCCAGGCGGTGAACCCGACTTTCCTGAGGTACGAAGGCCTTGTGACTCTGGTATATGCCATGTCGTACTTTCTCATTGCCGCCTGTGGCCTGACGTTTGTCATCATGATGGGGTCGTTTGATTTCTCGGTACCGAGCGTGCTGAAGCTTGCTGCGCTCCTCTGTGTCATGTACATTGAAAAGCTTGGTTTCTGGGCTATTCCCTTTGCGCTTCTTGTGAGTACAGGTCTTGGTTTGCTCAACGGTGTCCTTCTTGCCTATCTCAACGTCCCCTCTTTTATGGCCACTTTGGGGGTTTCCATTGTTGTTGAGGGGATTGGTCTTTATCTCTCAAAGGGCTTTCTCCATATCATGTACAACGAACGCTTTCGAGCACTGGCCACAACCTTTATCTTTGGGTTGCCCTCGATTTTCTACTGGGCGATGGGGATCTGGGCTCTGTGCACTTTTGTTGCCCTCTGTACGCCTTTCGGGAGGAGGACTTACGCCATCGGAGGGAATCTCACCGCAGCACGGCTTTCGGGCATCAACGTTGAGCGTCAGCGGGTCTACGTCTTCATGCTCAGTGGGTTCCTCGCCGGCCTTTCTGGAGTTCTCTACATGGCTCAGCTTGGTGGGGGGTCCATGCTGATTGGCTCTGACATGTCCATTCCTCTCTTTGCCAGTGTTGTCGCCGGGGGTACGGCGCTTTCCGGAGGGATGGGAGGTCCACATCGCACGCTCCTTGGGGTCATTATCATCACCTGGATTCAAAGTGGTATGCTGATGCTGGCTTTGGGCCGGGACATCCAGATGGTGATCTTTGGCCTTATTGCCGTTGGGGTAGCTGTTGCCACCATGGACCGAAAGAGCATTCGGGTGGTGAAGTGAAACCATGAGGTACGGAGCCTTTTCCCACATGTGGTTTCCCGAAGTGCAAGAGGAGTGCGTCTTCTCACTTTTGCCCCGTCTTCGGGAGATGGATTTTGAGGGCGTTGAAATCACCTTGACCCCGGACCTCCTCGTCCATTGCCACTTCCGTGCCAGCCACAGAGGTATTCTTGGAGATGACCATATCGATTGAGTGGGGGTGTTCCGGGCTCTGAAGAGAAGAAATTCGCCGGTCCCGGCGAGATTGCTCTGCGGAGGATTCGTTTTTTGAAAACCGTTGGGGAGACCGTTTTTCGCCTTCCCGAGTAAAGCAGGAGAAGGGATTGACGAAGGGAGGCATAAAGGATATAATCTCTTTCGGTAAATACCATTTAACCTTTTAGCATACGAACGTATCGACAAAAGGAGTGGAGGCGTGTCTACCCTTAACCGGAAAGTCCCTATTCCTCTCTACTACCAGCTCAAGGAGATCATCCGGGAGCAGATTGAGGAAGGCATCCTTGCTCCCGGGGATTTGCTCCCCTCTGAGCGGGAGCTCTCGGAAAAGTACGGCATCAGCCGTCCCACTGTCCGTCAGGCCCTGAAGGAACTGGTCTATGAAGGGCTCCTCACCCGGGAGAAAGGTCGGGGAACCTTTGTGGCCAAACCCAAGCTCGAGTACGGGTTCATCCAGCACTTTGTCACCTTCTACGAGGACATGGCCCAGCGAGGCTACACCTTGAAGACCAAAGTCCTCCGGAAAGAGCTCCAGGATCCTCCCAAACGCATTGCTAGGGCTTTGCAGCTCAAAGAGGGAGAGAAGGTCATCTTCATCGAGCGCCTCCGCTTCGTGGAGGATGAACCTGTGGTCTGGGTTCAGAACCACATCCCCCACCACCTCTGCCCCGGGCTTTTAGAGGAAGACCTCACCGACCGCTCGTTGTACCGTCTCCTCACTGAACGCTACAACCTCAAGCCCCAGTGGGCAGAGGTGAGTCTCGAGCCGGTCCTCGCCACCGACCGGGATGCCGAGCTTTTGGGCCTCGAACCCAAGGCCCCGGTGCTCCTTATGGAGAACATCACCTACGATGTCAACGACCGCCCCATTGACCTCTTCATCTCCCGTTTCCGGGGAGACAAGGGGAGAGTGCGGGTGAGGGTATTGAGGAGCTGATGCCTATGGGAGGATTGCTGTACGCGGTTCACGCCTATGCCTGGACGTCCCGATGGACCGAGGAGTCCCTTCCTCTTCTTTCCAGAGCCCGGGAACTTGGTTTTGATGCCGTTGAAATCCCCCTCATGGACATTGGGTCTATTCACCCCCAGAGCATTCGAAAAGAAGCAGAACGGCTTGGTTTGCAGATCGTGACCTCCACGGTGCTCTCTGAGGAGGCCGACGTTTCTTCTCCTGATGCGGCGGTACGCAGAAAGGGTCTTGAGTACCTCAAACGGTGCGTGGACGTCTCGGCGGAGATGGGAGCTTTGAGCTTTTCGGGGGTGATCTACTCAGCTCTGGGAAAGCGCATTGCGACCATCCCCGGTCGGGAATATCTGGAACGTGCTGCAGAAGCCCTGAAAAAGGTGGCCCAGTGGGCTCAGGATGCCCGGCTTCTTGTGGGGATTGAACCTGTGAACCGGTATGAGACCTTTCTCATCAACACCTGTGACCAGGCGCTTGAGCTCCTCAGGATGATCGACGAGCCCAATATGAGGGTTCACCTTGATTCGTACCACATGAACATCGAGGAGAACGATTTTTATACTCCCACAAAGAAGGCAATTCCGTATCTCTGCCACTACCACCTGAGCGAGAGCCACCGGGGGATTCCCGGGACCGGGACCGTTGACTGGGAGGGTATCTTTCGGGCTCTTGCCGAGGGGGACTACCGGGGTATTGTGGGGATGGAATCCTTTGCGGAGGTCTCCGATTCCATGCGGGCCGGAACCTGTGTCTGGCGGAAAATGGCTCCCTCAAGCGATGTGCTCCTCAAAGAAGGTCTGGCGTTTTTGAAAGCACTGGAGAAGCGGCATTTTGCCCCTTTTGGGGGCAAAAAATAAACGTACGAAGGGGGTTTTGGTATGCGGAGAAGCTTGGGCGTTGTGTTCGTGCTGGTGTTTGTGCTTGGGTTGGCCCTTGGAGTGTGGGGTAAGGATATCCCCAAAATCACCATCGGCTGGACTCCGCCAGACATTACCGGAGTGTTCAAGACGGCCACCGACTTCTTTGAGAAAGCCGCAGCGGATGCCCGAAACCACGGTATCAACGTCGAGATTATCACCCGTGCTCCTGCTGCACACACGGCCTTTGCAGACCAGATAGCCATTATCGAGGATTTCATTCAGCGTAAAGTCGATGTTATCGCCATTTCACCAATTGAGGTTGAGGTTGTAAAACCGGCCCTCCAGGAGGCCAAGAAAGCCGGCATCCCGGTCATCGTGGTCAACCTCTTAGAACCTATTGAAGGTGTAGATGTTGACTGCTATATTGGTTTTGACAACACGGTGGCGGGAACGATTTCCGCCTACGCCGTGGTGGATTACTTCGGCGGACCGGGAGTCCTGGGCGAGGGAGAAAAAGTGGACGTTGCACCGGAAACCTTCCTTGACCTTGAGTTCTGGCAGAAGCTCTACACCCCGGAGGTCATCGAGAACCTCAAGGACAAAATCCAAGCCACCGGTGCTATCATTGAGGGCATTGCCGGAGGATTCTTCTCCACCGCACGGCTCCGGGGGTTCCACTCCGTCATCGACCAGTTCCCGGGAATCACAATCGTCACCACTCTCCCTGCAGACTGGAACAGGGAAAAGGCCATTAAGGTTACCGAGGACATCCTCTCGGCCAATCCAAAGGGGACGCTGGATTTCATCTGGGCAGCTTCAAATGAAATGGGTCTTGGTGCCATGCTTACCTGCGAGCGCTTAGGAAGAACTGAAGTCAAGGTCTTCACCAACGACGGAACACCTGAGTCTGTGGAGCGAATCCGCGAAGGGCGGCTCATTGCTGAGACCTGGCACGGCTTCCCTGAGTGGGGCTGGTACGGAACGAAATACGCGGTTATGCTTGCTCTGGGCCTGAAGGACCAGGTACCGCAGTTTGTGGATATCCGTCCACGGATTGAATGGCAGGGCAACGCCGACATGTTCTACCCGAATCCCTATCTTGAGCCCATTGACTGGGAAGCCATTAAGAAGGCATACCTCGAAAAGTAAGAGATCGGGCCCCCTCTGGGGGCCCTTCCCCAGGAGGTGAAGTCCCTTGGACCTTGGATTCGGCGGGAAAGTGGCCATTGTCACCGGTGGTGGCGCGGGAATCGGTGAAGCGACGGTTCGACTTTTTGCCCGGGAAGGAGCTCAGGTTGTTATCGCTGAGGCGAACCCGGAGAGGGGGAAAGCCCTGGAGGAGGACCTCAAAAAGCAGGGCTTTGTCGCTGAGTTTATCGAGGTGGACGTATCTCAAAAAGACAGTGTGGACCAGATGGTCGAAAAGGTGCTGCACCGCTTTGGCCAAATCGACATCCTGGTGAACAATGCCGGGGTCTACGCCAAGGGCGATGCTCTGGCCTTCGCCGAAGAGGATTTTGCAAGGCTTGTTGACGTGAACGTCAAAGGGGTGATCCTCTGCACCCAGAGTGTGGGGAGGCGAATGGTGGAGAGAAGAAACGGCGTTATCGTGAACGTGGCTTCTGAGGCTGGCCTTGTGGCCATCCCGAACCAGATGGTGTACAACCTCACCAAGGCTGCGGTCATCTCCATCACCAAAAGCTGTGCGGTGGACTTTGCCGGCTATGGCGTGCGGGTGAACTGCGTCTGTCCGGGAACGACGTACACTCCTCTTGTGGAGGAAGCGCTCAGGAAGGAAAAAGACCCGGAGAAAGTGCGAAAGAGTCTTGAGGATTCTCGGCCTCTCAAAAGGCTCGGCAAGCCCGAAGAGATTGCTGCGGCTATTCTCTTTCTCGCTTCCCCTCTCCTTGGTTACGCCACCGGTGCGGTTTTGAGTGTTGATGGGGGATACACGGTATGGTGATGCCGCAAACACCGATTCTTGAGGTCCGCGATGTCAGCAAATCCTTCCCCGGGGTGAAGGCACTCGATACGGTGAGCATGGATGTGCTTTCGGGGGAGGTTCATGCCCTTTTGGGGGAAAATGGCGCCGGAAAGAGCACGTTGATGAAAATCATAAGCGGTATCATTCCCAAAGATGCGGGAGAGATTTTCCTCGACGGAAAGCCGGTGCATTTTCTCTCCCCCCGGGATGCCCTGAATGCCGGTGTTGTCCTGGTGCAACAGGAACTTTCCCTCGTGCCTGACCTGAGTATCGCCGAGAACATTTTCTTGGGGAGATGGCCTAGGCGGGGTGTTCAGGTCGACTGGAACACGATTTTCTCTGAAACCGCTCATCTCCTCGAGCGCTTTGGCATCCAGGAGGATCCCCGCACCCCTGTTGGGTCTTTGAGTGTTGCCGAGCAGCAAACGGTGGAGATTCTCAAAGCTGTAAGCCGACCGAATCTGCGAATTCTCCTTCTGGATGAGCCGACCTCGGCCCTCAGCGAGGATGAAGTCAACCGCCTTTTTGAGCTGGTTGCCGAGATTAAAAAGACCGGCATCGGCATTATTTTTATTTCTCATAAACTGCACGAGGCCCTGCGCATTGCCGATCGGGTGACGGTCCTTCGAGATGGTCGAAAAGTCGTCACCGAAGAGGCTCGTCGCCTTGACGAGCGGATGCTCTTTGAGTACCTGACGGGGAAGTCGGTGGAGGTGCTTGAGACAGGTCATGGAGGAGACCACACTGAAGCGGTGATGCTTGCCCTCGAAGGCTTCTCGTCAGGGGGCTTTGTCAGAGATGTGAACCTGAAAGTCCGGAAGGGAGAGGTTTTTGTTCTCTTTGGCCTTATCGGTTCGGGTCGGACAACCCTGGCACGAGGTCTTTTCGGCCTTGAGCGGACAGCGGGGAAAATGACGCTTGAGGACAAAGTCGTGCAACCAAAGAGCCCTCAGGAGGCTATTGCCCTTGGTATCGGGTACCTTCCTGAGGACCGCCGGCGGGCCCTGGTGTACGAACTCCCCGTTTTCGCCAACATCACCCTGGCCATTCTCTCCCGGGTCTCCCGAAGGGGTATCCTCCGCCTTCGGGAAGAAACGAGTCTTGCGGAAGACTTCGTCCGCGCTCTCCGGATCAAAACCCCGAATATTTTCCGGGAGGTTCTGTACCTGAGTGGAGGGAACCAGCAGAAGGTGCTCCTTGCCCGGTGGCTGGCCCGAAAACCAAAACTCCTCATCATGGACGAACCCACCCGGGGGATTGACGTGGGGGCCAAGTTTGAAATCCGCGCCATGGTGCGGGACCTTGCCCGCCAGGGGCTGACCATTCTCTACATCACTTCCGAGCCAGTGGAGGCTCTTGAAGTGGCAGACCGGATTGCGGTTATGCGAGGTGGCAGAATTGTGCGAATTTTTGAGCACACGAACGGTATCGATAAAACCGTGCTCCTCGCTGTGGCCAGTGGAGTTTCCTGAAGGAGGTGCCTGCGTTGCCTCAAAATAGAGCAATTCCTGCATGGCGGGAAGGAGAGAGCCTGTCCCAAGCCCTGGTGAGCCTTCTTCTCAAAGGTGGGTCGCTGGTTGGGCTTGTGGCGCTGAGTACGGCTTTTGCCATCCTTTCGCCGCACTTCTTCACCCTGGGCAACTGGCTGAACATTTTCCGACAGGTGGCGGTGGTGCTCATCGCGGCTTCGGCACAGACGATGGTCATCATCACCGCTGGAATCGACCTCTCCGTTGGCTCAGTACTTGCCCTGGGAGGCTGCCTTGCGGCAGTGGCCATGAGTTACTGGGGATGGCCCTTTGTGAGCGGTGCGCTCCTTGGAGTTTTCTTTGCCACCCTGGCGGGGCTGGCCAGCGGTGTCATCATTGCCAAGGGGAGAATTCCTGACTTCATTGCCACCCTTGGTATGCTTGGCGCCATACGGGGCATTGCGCTCCTTATCACCGGTGGTCTTCCTGTTCCCTCCCATTTCACGGCGACGAAACTTGCGGGATATCTCCCGCAAAGCATTGTCTGGCTGGGGAGCGGGGACATCAAGGGCATTCCGGTCCCCATGGTGTTTGCCCTTCTTGTTGTGGCCATTACCTGGTTTATCCTGAACCGGACCACCTTTGGACGTTCGCTCTATGCGGTGGGTGGCAACCGGGAAGCGGCCCGTGCGGCAGGGATCAATGTGGATCGGATCAAAATCCTTGTCTATGGAGTCTCAGGGCTCTACTGTGGTCTTGCCGGTCTTGTGCTTGTGGGCCGGATGAATTCGGCCAACGCCCTGATGGCTGAGGGTTTAGAACTCCAGACCATTGCCGCAGTGGTCATCGGAGGGACGAATCTCTTTGGGGGTAAGGGGTCGGTTTTCGGAACCCTGATCGGCGCTATCCTCATGGGAGTTCTCTCAAATGGCCTTAATCTCCTTAACGTTGAGCCTTTCTGGCAGAGAGTGGTGAACGGACTCCTCATCGTGGCGGTTGTGGTCTTTGACCAGTGGCGGCGAAGAGTTACGAGGGATTAGAGGCGGAGGGAGCGTATGGAAAAAGTCGCCTTTGTTCTTGTCGGTGCAGGACGGGCGGGAATGGTTCACGGGCGCAACCTCGTCCACTACATCCCCGAGGGGGAACTGAAAGCAGTGGTGGATGTGGATGCGGCGAAAGCCCAGGAAGCTGCCGGAGAACTTGGGATTCGCTGGTACACGTCTTTTGACGAAGCTCTTGAAAAGGAGAGCTTCGATGCGGTATGCATTGCCTCTCTCACCTTCACCCACCGGGATATCGTTGAGAAGGCTGCAGGGGCAAAAAAACACATTTTCTGCGAGAAACCCCTGGCGCAGAATCTCGAAGAGGCCCTGGCCATGAAGAGGGCAGTGGAAGCGGCGGGGGTGAAGTTCCAGATTGGCTTCATGCGCCGGTATGACCCGGAGATCCGGAGGGCCTGGGAGATGGTCCAGGAGGGACTCATTGGCGACCTGGTCCTTGTGAAGTCCACGGGGAGAGGTCCTGGTCTTCCACCGGCCTGGATCTGGGATCGGGCAAGAAGCGGCGGGATGCTTGCCGAAGTCTCCTCTCATGATATCGATGCCGTTCTGTGGTTTGTCCAAAAGAAACCAGAGCGGGTTTTCATGGAGGCGAAGAACTTCAAGTCCCCAGAGGCCAGAACGCAGTTCCCCGATTTCTACGACCACTACCTTCTCACCATTGCCTTTCTTGACGGTCCCTTCGGGGTGGTTGATGGAGGATGCCCTGTGGGGTATGCCTACGACGCCCGGATGGAGATTCTGGGGACAAAGGGCATGATTCGGGTTGGAGAGACGGAGGGGAGAGGCCCCGTCCTCTATACGCCCGAGAAGAAAGCCATCCGGGACACCCAGGCGGGATGGGCGCTCCGTTTCAAAGATGGGTACCTTGAGGAACTCAAGGCCTTCATTCGCGCGGTCCTTGCTGATACCGCGCCCACACCTTCTCTTGAAGATGGGCTCCGGGTGGTGCGGGTTGTCGAGGCGGGACACGAATCCCTCGCCCTGGGGCAACCAGTGGCGATAAAGGAGTGGTGATGGTGGCGTTTCTCATTGGGTGTGACCTTGGGACGACGGCCACGAAAACCGGGCTTTTTGATGCCGAGGGGAACGCTCTGGCCATTGCCCGGGAGAGTTCCAACATCATCTATGGCCGGGATGGGAGTGTCACGCAGGACCCTCAGGAAATGCTCCTTTCGGTAGTCCGCACAGTACGGGAGGTTGTGGAAAAAAGCGGGGTGAACCCAAGGGAGATCCTTGCAATAGCCATCGATGGCCAGATGGCGGGTATCATGGGGGTGGATGCACGAGGGGAAGCGGCGACCCCTTACGACTCCTGGCTTGATGTGCGTTCGGCCCCATATGCCGAGGAGATGAAGCGAGCTGAGGATCTCATCATTACGAGATCCGGCATGGGTCCAAGCATCAATCACGGACCGAAAATCCTCTGGTGGAAACACGAGCGCCCCGAGGTCTACCGGCATATCGCCAAATTCACCGTTCCGGCCTGCTGGGTGGCACAGAAACTCGCAGGACTTCAGGGGGATGAAACGTACATCGATTACACCTATATTCATTTCTCCTGCTTTGCCGACCTTGAGAGGAAAACGTGGGATGAGGAGATTCTTGGGCTTTTCGATATCGAAAAGGAGAAAATGCCCCGTATTGTTGCTCCCTGGGAAATTGTGGGGACGCTCCGGGCGGAGTGGGCAGAAGCCATGGGTCTTCCCTCAGGCATTCCTATCGTTGCCGGGTGCGGGGACCAGGCGGCGAACACCCTGGGAGCGGGAGTGGTGAGGCCCGGGATTGCCTTTGACATCGCCGGAACGGCCTCGTGTTTTGCCGTTTTTGTGGACCGGTTTGTGCCCGATGTGCAGTACAAAACCCTCCTTTTCCCCCGTTCTGTTCTTGAGGGGTACTATTACCCCATGGCCTATATCAACGGGGGCGGCATGGATGTGGAGTGGGCCCGGAATGAGCTCTTCCGGGAGCTGGCGAAAGACCCCGATGCCTTTGCCCGCATCAATGAAGAGGTGGAAAAGCGTGTCGTACCGCCTTCGGGCATTGTCTTCCTCCCCCATCTTCGGGGGAGGAATTGCCCAACACAGCCGTACCTTCGGGGAGTTTTTGCCGGATTTAGCTGGGACCACACCCGGGAACACCTCTTCCTTGCCATCCTTGAGGGTATTGCCTTTGAGTATGCCTTTTACCTCAAGGTCCTCCGGGAGCTCATGCCGGAAATCCGTTTCTCCGAGGTTCGGGTCATCGGTGGCGGGGCAAAGTCGGCATTCTGGAACCGCCTCAAGGCAAGCATCCTCGGCATACCCTATGTGACGCTCAATCGGGAGGAATTCTCCATCTGGGGCTCGGCGATGGTGGCGGGATTTGGCGTGGGTGTGTTTACCAATCTCGAGGAAAAGGCGTTTTCCTCTGTGGCAAAGGTTGCCGTTTTTGAGCCTGACGAGAACCTCCACAGGCAGTACCAGGGGTTCTTACCGTTCTACCTTGAGACCATGGAGAAAATGAACGAGGTCATGACGCGCTTCAGGTCGCTCATTCGCTGAGGAAAGGAGAGAGCCATGAAAGCAGCGGTGTTTTCCTCACCTCAAGGTGTGCGTATCGTGGATGTCCCCGTTCCCCGGATTGGCCGGGGTGAGGTGCTTTTGCGGGTGTGCGCAGCAAGCCTCTGTGGAACGGATCTCCGGATTGCCCGAAGGGGTCACGGGTCCATTCCACAGGGAGTGCAGCGCATTTTGGGGCACGAGGTCGTGGGGGAAATCGTGGAGGTTGGAGAGGGGGTTGCGGATCTCGCAGAAGGCATGCTCGTTCTTGTTGCACCGAACTACGGCTGTGGAAAGTGCCGTTTTTGCGTTGCCGGAGCACAGCACCACTGTCCTTCCGGGAAAGCCCTGGGGATTACCGAAGACGGTGGGTTTGCCGAGTACATGCGGGTTCCGGAAGAGGCGGTGCGCCAGGGCAACATCTTTCCTCTTCCGCCTGAAGCGGACCCTGTGATGTTTTCCTTTGTGGAGGCCCTTGCCTGCGTGGTTCACGGATTTTTGCCCCTTTCGGTGAGTTTCCGCGACACGGTCCTCATCTATGGTGCAGGACCCATCGGTCTCATGTTCCTTGAGCTTGCCCGCCTTTCTGGAGCCCGGGAGGTGTGGATGGCCGATATCAGCCCTTCTCGCCTTGAGAGAGCTGCTGCAAGGGGAGCCCGAACGATTGTCGTAGGCGAGAAGAAGGTCAAGGACGTCCTCCGTGATGTGGATGTGGTCATTGTGGCTGCTCCAGCGCCCGATGCCCAGAGAGAGGCCCTGGAAGTGGCCGGGGTTTTCGGGCGAATCAACTTCTTTGGGGGTCTTCCGCCTGGTACTCCTGAAGTTCCCCTTGCCACAAACCTCATCCACTACAAGGAGCTTTTTGTGACTGGAACCACTCGCTCGAACAATATCCACATCCGTACCGCTTTAGACCTTCTTGTGCGGCAGCTTGACCTCTCCTACCTTGTGAGCCATACGCTCCCCCTTGAGGCTATTGAAGAGGGTTTGCGGCTTATGGAGGGGAAGGATGCCTTAAAGGTTGTCCTCATTCCGTGAGAAAGCGAGGAGATACGCTATGAAACCATTCAACGTTTTTGTGGACTTCACCACTGGGGAATTGAGGCCGGGAAAAAGGGTTGTGCGCCGCCTCAGCGATGTGAAGTACATCTTCCAAAACCAGGAAGCGGCAGAAGCCATGCTTCGGGAAGGAGACCCTCTCGTCTACGAAGTCATCTACGCTGAGATTCCTGAAGAACCTGGGCACCTCGCCCATTGCACGACCATTATTTACCCCGGAAAGGTCGGTCAGGAATTCTTCCTGACCAAGGGGCATCTCCACGAGAAACTCGACACCGCCGAAATTTACTTTTGCCTCCGCGGTGAAGGTCGACTCATCATGGCGTCACCGGAAGGAGAGTGCGAGGTCCTTCCCATGTATCCCGGGACGGCCTCGTACATTCCGCCTTTCTGGTCGCATCGTTCCGTTAACGTGGGGAAAGAACCCCTCATCTTCTACTGCATTTTCCCGGCTGACGCAGGGCATGATTACGCCACGATTGAGGAGACGGGCTTTCCGAGGGTCGTCCTTGAAGAGGATGGGCGGGTTGTCGTGCGGGAGAACCCGAAATGGAAACCTAAAAAGTGAGGAGGATAAGGCATGGGCTTTCGGCTTCCTGAGAAGGCAACGCAACCCACAATGTACTTCATCGGGGTCACCACATCCCAGTCCTCGATCATGAAGCTTTTCCCGCTCTGGGCTCAAGAGCTGGGACTCAAGGATGCAGTCCTCAAAGGGATAGACATCGAGATCCATGCCCCCCGGGAGGTCTACCGGGAGGTGGTGTCCTTCATCAAAGAGGACCCGCTCTCTCTTGGAGCACTTGTCACAACCCACAAGATTGACCTCTATGAGGCGGCCAGAGACCTTTTCGATTACCTCGACCCCTATGCCCAGCTTTTTGGAGAACTCTCCTCAATTTCGAAGAACAACGGACGCCTTGAAGGACATGCCAAGGACCCCATCTCAAGTGGCCTGGCTATGGAGGCGTTCATCCCGCCCAACTTCTGGAAGGAGCACGGTGGGGAAGTCTTCATCATGGGGGCAGGGGGCAGCGCCCGGGCGATTGCTGCGTATCTTTTTGATCCCAAAAAGAAGGACAACATGCCCACGAAGCTCTACGTGACGAACCGCAGTACCCCTCGCCTTGAGGCGATGAAAGAACTCATGCCCAAAATCAACCCCAATATCGATGCAGAGTACATCCATGCCCCCACGCCTGAGGTGAACGATGCGGTTTTGGCGCGGGTCAAGCCGTATTCTCTCATCGTGAATGCCACAGGACTTGGCAAGGACCGTCCCGGTTCTCCCCTCACCGATGCGTGCGTTTTCCCCATGCACAGCCTCGTTTGGGAGCTGAACTACCGGGGGGACCTCAAGTTCATGCACCAGGCCCTGGCGCAGGCGAGAGAGCGGCATCTCCATGTGGAAGACGGGTGGATATACTTCATCCACGGGTGGACCCAGGTCATCGCTCAGGTCTTCCACATCGACATCGACGCGGAGCGGTTTGCCCGGATTGAGCAAATCTCCCACGAGTTCCGGAAAAGGGGTTAGGACCCCGGGGAAAGGTCGCGAAGGGCGGTGTATCCCTGCCGGAATTTCTGGTACAGCCTGTGGTACACCTCCACCCACGCTGGCTCAGGGAGCGTGGGGTGAGTATACTGGACGAGCACTTGCGTGGCCTCATCGACGCTTCCGAAGCGTCCACTGCCGACCATGGCGAGGATACACGCCCCGGTGGCGGCCTCTTCCCTGACCTGAGTGGTGAAGAGGGGCATGTCGAGAATCGAGGCAATGATTCGCCGCCAGAGGTTGCTCCTTGCCCCACCTCCTGAAAAGACCGTTCGCTGGAAGTCAACTCCAAGCTCGCGGAACACCTCAACGGCGTTTCTGAGACCGAAACCCACTCCTTCCATAATGGCCCTGATGAAGTGTCCTCGCTGGTGGGTGAGGTGGAGATTCACAAAAGCACCCCGGGCATGAGGGTCCATGTACGGGGTGCGCTCTCCAATGAGGTAGGGGAAAAAGAGCAGCCCGTTGCATCCGGCGTCGACCTTTTGCGCCTCCTGGTCGAGGTTACGGAAGTCGAAAACGTGTGCGCCTGAGTCGAGGATGGACTTCTTGAACCAGCTCAGGGAAAGCCCGGCACAGAGCGTGGCTCCAAGGAGGTGCCAGAACCCCGAGATGGCGTGGCAGAAGGTGTGGATGCGAAGCTTTTCATCCACAAGGGGCTGCGTGATAGGGGTGAAAACCTGTCCCCCAGTACCGATGGTGACGAGGAGTTCTCCCTCATCGGTAACGCCGTTTCCCAGGGCGGCACAGTGCTGGTCTCCCGCTCCTGCCACCACAAAGCAGGGCCCTTTGATTCCCAGTTCTTCCCGAACGTTTCTCGCCACCTGTCCTATGACCTGAGTGGACTCATGGACGGGAGGGAAAACCATCCGGTCAAGACCAAGAACGGTGAGGATTTCCTCTGACCAGTTCCGCAGGCGAATGTTGAAGAGGAGTGTTGAAGAGGCATCAGCAACATCCGTTGTGGGAGGAAGCCCCAGTTTCACCTTCAGGAAGTCTTTGGGAAGGAGGACAAAGCGGATTCGGCGGTAGACGTCCGGGAGGTTTTTTCGAACCCAAAGAAGCGTTGCCGCCATAAAGCCCGTGGCAATGTCACTCCCCGCGAGTTTCAGGTATTCACCGGCTTTTTCCCGAATTTCCCGCGCTTCCTGATGACTTCTCTGGTCGGCCCAGATGATGGCCGGATACAGAGGGACAAGGTTTTCGTCAAGCATCACCGTCCCGTGCATCTGCCCGGAAAAGCTCAGGGCCCGGATTGTGGGCTCTGGGAGGGTGGCGAGAACCTCCTGTATGGCCTCTCTGGTTTTTTCCCACCAGGTCTCTGGGTGCTGCTCCGCATACCCCGGTGTTGGGGTCAGAATAGGGTACTCCCGACTTGCTAAGGCGACAAAATTCCCCTCCTCATCGTAACAGATGACCTTGACGCTCTGAGTTCCAAGATCAATCCCAAGGAAGTACTCCATGGTATCCTCCTGCCGTCCTTTGGTGGCACTTCTCCATGAGCTTACCACGAGTGCATCGGAAGGACAAGACCGGACTTCGTCGGCGCTTCGAGGGGCTATTCCCCAGGAGAAAAGAGCCCTTTTCTTTTTGGTTGAAGCGAGGGAGAAAAAAATATATAATGACCCAGGATTCCAGGAGGACTCGTAGAACTGGGGAGAACGACGATGAGTTACCTCGTTCTTGAATCGCTCAGAGAAAAGGTCTGTGAAGCCCTTCGGTCTTTTGACCCTTCTTGGGAACATGTCGAGTTTGTGGTTGAGCCAACGCGGGAAAAGAAACACGGGGACTTTGCCACCAATGTCGCTTTTCTTTTGGCCCGTACCGCAAAGCGTTCGCCAAGAGAGGTGGCGCAGAGCCTCCGGCGAGTTCTGCAGGAGTTGCTCTCAGGTATGGCCCGGGTTGAGGTGGCTGGAGGAGGCTTCATCAACTTCACCCTTGAGGACGGTTTTCTCCTGAAACTCCTCGTTAGAGTCCTGGAAGAGGACGAACGTTTTGGCGAGGTTGACCTTGGCAAGGGGAAGAGGGTTCAGGTAGAGTTTGTGAGCGTCAACCCCACCGGGCCTCTCCATGTGGGGCATGGGAAGTGTGCGGCCTTTGGCGATGCTTTAGCCAGGATCCTGAAACGGGCAGGATTCCAGGTTGAGAAAGAGTACTACATCAACGATGCGGGGAAACAAATAGAGCTTCTTGGGGCTTCTCTTGAAGCCCGTTTCCGTCAGCTCCTTGGAGAAGAGGTGGATATCCCTGAAGGGGGATATCGGGGAGAGTACCTTATGGACATCGCCCGGGAACTCCTCAGGGAGTGCGGAACGGCTCTCCTCCACCTCCCAAAAGAGGAGAGGGCGAGGGTCTTCCAGGAATACGCTGTGGAGAAAATCCTCGAGAACATCCGGAGGGATCTCGACGATTTCCGGGTTTCCTTTGATGTGTGGTTCAGTGAGCGCTCACTGTATGAGAATGGAGAAGTAGAGTACGTGCTCTCACTCCTCCGAGAGCGGGGGTACACTTACGAGAAGGATGGAGCCCTGTGGCTTCGGACGACTCTCTGGGGGGACGACAAGGACCGGGTACTGGTGCGGGAAAACGGAGCGCCGACATACTTCGCTTCCGACATTGCCTACCACTGGAACAAGTGGAAACGGGGGTTTGAGCGGGTCATCGACATCTGGGGAGCTGACCACCACGGGTACATCCCGAGGATGCACGCCGCCATGCGGGCTCTGGGACTTCCTGAAGACTTCCTCGAGGTCTTCATTGTCCAGTTTGTGACGCTCCTTCGCGGAGGACAACCGGAACGGATGTCCACACGACAGGGGGATTTCGTGCCTCTGCGGAGCCTGATTGATGAAGTGGGAGTGGATGTAGCTCGGTATTACTTCCTCATGCGGGATCCCGAAACGCACCTTGAGTTTGATGTGGAGGAGGCAAAGCGTCAGTCCATGGACAATCCGGTGTACTACGTGCAGTATGCCCATGCCCGGATTGTGTCAATTTTTCGGGAAGCCAGAAGACGGGGTGTGGAGTGGGCACCTTCTGCAGAGGCTCTCTGCCCTGGTTTTGAGAACGAAGAAGAACGGGACATCGCCAGGGCCGTCGTGTACTTCCCGGAGGTCGTGAAACAAAGCGCCCTTCTCCGGCAGCCGTACCTTCTCTGCAACTACCTCCACGACCTTGCGGGAACTTTCCACGCCTTCTATAACCTCCATCGAATCCTCGATGAGGAAAACGCTCCGCGTACGGCCTTTCGCCTGACCCTGTGTCGACTCACCCAGATTGTGCTGCGAAACGCCCTGGAGCTCCTTGGGATCTCGGTTCCGGAGAGCATGTGAGCGAGGTTGAGACCATGGGGAAAAAGGCTGGGAAGTACATTTTTGTGACGGGTGGGGTTGTCTCCTCCCTGGGGAAAGGCATCACCGCAGCCTCTTTGGGGAGAATCCTCAAGAGCCGTGGGGTGAAGGTCACAATGCAGAAATTCGACCCCTACATCAATGTGGATGCCGGTACCATGAATCCGTACCAGCATGGAGAGGTTTTTGTCACGTACGATGGGGGAGAAACGGACCTCGACCTTGGGCACTACGAGAGGTTTATCGATGAAGAACTCTCAAAATCAAGCAACGTCACCACGGGGAAAATCTATAGCTCAGTTATCGACAAGGAACGGCGGGGGGATTTCCTGGGGGCCACCGTCCAGGTGATTCCCCATATCACCAATCAGATTAAGGAGGAAGTTTTTCGTCTCCGGGAAGAGAGCGGAGCAGAGGTCTCGATTGTGGAGATTGGGGGGACGGTGGGGGATATCGAGGGGTTGCCTTTCCTTGAGGCCATCCGGCAGATCAAAAACGACATCGGTAAGGACAATTGCCTCTATGTCCATGTCACCCTCGTCCCGTACATTGAAGCGGCAGGAGAGCTGAAATCTAAACCCACTCAGCACAGTGTGAAGGAGCTCCGGAGCATTGGTATTCAACCCGATGTCATCGTGTGCAGGTCCTCTCGACCCATCACCGCCGAGGTGGTTTCGAAAATCGCCCTTTTCTGTGACATCGAAAAAGAAGCCATTGTTCCTCTCATGGACGTTCCATCGATTTACGAGGTTCCCCTGGTTCTTGAAGAGCGTGGCGTTGGGGACCTTGTTACGGCCAAGCTTGGGCTGAATGCTCATGAGGCGGACCTCGCTGACTGGTCGGACATTGTGCGGCGGATGAAAGAGGCGAAAGACAGCGTTGTGATTGGTCTTGTGGGGAAATACGTGGAGTCCAAAGACGCTTACCTCAGTATTTGCGAAGCCCTCAAGCACAGCGCCGCTTCCCTTGGGGTTCAGGTGGTCATCCGTCCGATCGAGGCGGGTATGCTGAGGGAGACGAACACTGCTGACGTTCTCTCCGGGATTGATGGTATCCTTGTTCCCGGAGGGTTTGGACACCGGGGGATTGAGGGGAAAATCGAGGCAGTGCGGTACGCCCGTGAACGGGGTGTTCCCTTTTTGGGGATATGCCTCGGGATGCAGGTGGCGGTGATTGAATTTGCCCGGAATGTTCTCGGGTTTTCCGATGCGCACTCCACCGAGTTTAACCCCGATACAACCCACCCGGTTATTGACCTCCTGCCCTCTCAGCGGGGAATGCGAAATAAGGGCGGCACGATGCGCCTTGGGAATTACCGCTGTCTCCTTGAGAGGTCCTCGCAGAGTTTTGTCCTCTACGGTCAGGAGGAGATATGGGAGCGACACCGTCACCGGTACGAGCTCAACGAGCATTTTGTGGACCAGCTTGAGAGGAAGGGCATGGTGATGGCAGGGTTCAATCCGGAGTACCAGGTTGTTGAGATTGTGGAGCTCCGGGAGCATCCCTTTTTCGTGGGTGTGCAGTTCCACCCCGAGTTCAAGTCCCGTCCCAATCGTCCCCATCCGCTCTTTCTGGGATTTTTAAAGGCCTCATACGATTTTCGTCAGAGGAGAGGACAAGCTTGAAACCCGCACCCATTGGCATCATGGATTCTGGCATTGGTGGGTTCAGTGTGGTCCTCGAGATACGAAAGCTCTTCCCTTCTTGCCCCATCGTCTACTTTGCTGACCCCCTGCATTTCCCCTATGGGGAGAAGCGAAAAGAGGAGCTTGCGCCAATTGTGCAGCCTGTTGTGGATTTTCTCGTTCACGGGATACAAGTAGGACTTCTCGTTGTGGCCTGCGGGACGGTGAGTTCCCTTCTCCTTCCGGAGCTTCGGGAAAGGTATGCCCTCCCGATACTTGGCATTGTTGAACCGGCGTGCCGGGAAGCCCTGGCGATGGTTCGGGAGGGAGCGATAGGCGTTCTGGCCACTCGGGCAACCATTCGAGTGGGGGCCTTTCGCCGGACCCTTGCCCGTTTCCGGCCGGGGGTCGAGGTGGTTGAGGAGGCCTGGCCGGAGTTCATCGAGGCTGTGGAGGAGGGAGTGTTCGATACCCCTTCGTGGCGGCTCTGGGTACGGGAGCGTCTTGAGGCGCTCCATGCCCGGGGTGTGCGGGGCGTCATCATGGGGTGCACCCATTTCGCCCTCATCAGCACCTTCTTTGAAGAGCTCGCTCAGGGGCTTTTCCCCATCGTGAATCCTGCGGTAAGCTGTGCCCAAGAGGTCAGGGAACTCCTGCCTTTGAGTCAGCCTCAGAAACCGGGGTCTCTGACGGTCTTCGTGCGGGGGGACCGGGAAGAGTTTCTCCGAGTGATTGGGCGCTTCCGTTTCCCTCTGGAGATGGACGTGGTCTCCTTTGAGAACGCCTGCGGGTGGGTGGCCCATGCATGGGGATAATTATGTGCTGTACTCCTACGCCAAGATCAACTGGTTCCTCGCAATACGAGGGCTTCGTCAAGATGGGTACCACGATATCACCTCCCTCATGCAGCAGATTGAGCTTGCCGATGAAATTCATATCACCCCCGCTACTTCAGATGCCTTCTGGTGCAACTTCTCGATTCCCCTGGGGGAGGATAGCCTCTTAAAAAAGACGGTTGACGTCCTGCGAGGGGCCTTCCCTGAGCTTTCCCGGATGCGTTTTGCCATCACGGTGAAGAAATCCATTCCTCCGGGGGGAGGACTGGGAGGGGGAAGCAGCAATGCTGCCGCGCTTTTGCGGTTTCTCCCGCAACTTGCAGGGTGTTGCCCCCAGCTTGAGGAGCTTGTGGCACTTTCTCTGTCCCTTGGTTCAGACATCCCCTTTTTTGTGGTTGGTGCCCCCTTTGCCCTGGTTGAGGGACGCGGGGAACGGGTCACGCCGCTTTCTTTCCCTCCACGCCGTCATCTGGTTCTCCTTTTCCCTCCTTTCCCCGTTTCCACTGCCTGGGCATACAGGAAGTGGGATGAGCGGAAACACGAGAAGGTCTCCCTGGTGGAGGAGAGACTTGCTGCGTTTCTCAAAAGGCAGGACCCCGAGGGTATTGAGGAGGTCATATGGAATGACTTTGAGGAGGTTCTTTTTGAGGAGTACCCTGTGCTCCTCGAGTACCGGAACCTCCTCCTTGAGCTTGGGTGCCGGAAGGCTTTCCTCACGGGGAGTGGCTCAACCCTTGTGGGGGTTGTGGGAAGTAGGGAAGAGGGTGAAGTGGTGGTTGACCGACTCCGAAAGCGAGGATTGCCTGCTCTCTGGACTGTGACTCGCTGTGGAGAATGGGGGGAGAGCTATGCCTGATGCTGTGATTCTTGCGGGGGGAAGTCAGGATGGGGAGATTGAAAAAAAATTTGGTGTTCTCAACCGTGCCCTTCTTGTCATTCGGGGGAAATTTATGATAGAGTATGTCATAGAAGCCCTCAGGAACGTATCCTCAATTGGAAGAATAGTTGTTGTTGGACCGGTTCATGTGCTCCAGGCGCGAATTGGAACCCGGGTTGATGCTGTTGTCCCAGCAGGAGATGACCCTTTTGAGAGCACGCTCAGGGGTCTTGAGGTTCTCAGGGCACAGGAGAAGGTTCTTGTAGCCACAAGCGACCTGCCCCTTCTCCGGGCTGAAGCAGTTCGGGATTTCCTTGCCCGGTGCGCGGAAGTGACTGCGGATTTCTACTACCCCATAGTTCGGAAAGAGAGCTACGAGGCCAAAATAGGGAAAGGGAAACGAACGTTTGTCTGCCTTAAGGAGGGGTGTTTCACGGGGGGGAATGTGCTGCTTCTTGATCCCAAAGTGGTGGAGGCGAAGAAGGACTGGATTGCCCGTGTTGTTGCTCTCCGGAAGAGTCCTGTGGCCATCGCCCGGCTTTTAGGGCTTGGGATTATCCTGAAGCTCCTTTTGCGGCGCCTCTCCATCCGTGACATCGAGGATCGAGTGGAACGCATTCTGGGGATGAGAGGTCGGGCGATCATCACACCTTACGCTGAAATCGGCTTTGACGTCGATCGGGTGGAGCATGTGGTTCTGGCTGAGAAACTCCTTGAGTGAAAAAGAGCGCGGGAGGAGGTTCACGTGGTGACCGAAAACAACCACATGGAAATCGTAACTGAAGAAAAAGAAGAAGAGAAGAAAGTCGAAATCCCTCAGTACACTCTGGCAGAGCTGAAGGCAAAAACAAATAGTGAGCTCGCCGAAATTGCCCAGAGCCTTGGCATTTCAGGCTATAGCCGGAAGCGGAAGAACGATCTCATCTTCGAGATCCTGAAAAAGGGTGCGGAGGCGAAGGGGTATCTTTTCAGTGAGGGGATTCTGGAAATCACCCCTGAAGGGTACGGGTTTCTGCGAACCGCCGATGACTTTACGCCGAGCGAGAACGATGTGTACGTTTCGCCCTCGCAGATCAAACGCTTCGGCTTAAGTAGTGGGGACAAGGTTGCTGGTCAAGTTCGCCCACCCAAAGAGGGAGAACGGTACTACGCTCTTCTGCGTATCGAAGCGATCAACGACGAAGACCCGGAACAGGCGAAAAAACGTCCCCTATTTGAGAATCTGACCCCCATCTTCCCGAATAAGCAATATGTTCTTGAGACAACGCCTGACGAAATTGCCACTCGCATCATCGATATCTTCGCCCCTATCGGGAAAGGACAGCGAGGACTCATCGTTGCTCCACCCAAGGCTGGGAAAACGATTCTCCTTGAGAAAATCGCCAACGGCATTACCACAAACTATCCGGATGTCGTTCTGATTGTCCTCCTTATCGATGAACGCCCCGAAGAGGTCACGCAGATGGAACGCTCGGTGAAAGGGTATGTCATTGCCTCGACCTTTGACCAGAAGCCGGAAAACCACATCCGGGTGGCGGAGCTTACCCTGGAACGGGCGAAGAGGCTTGTCGAAGAGGGGAAAGACGTGGTGATTCTCCTCGACAGCATTACCCGTCTTGCCCGGGCCAACAACCTCGTTGTTCCCACAACCGGGAAAACCCTCTCTGGAGGGATTGATTCCTCCGCCCTCCACTGGCCAAAGCGGTTTTTCGGTGCGGCAAGGAACATCGAGGAGGGTGGAAGCCTCACCATTATCGCCACGGCGCTCATTGACACCGGATCCCGCATGGACGAGGTCATCTACGAGGAGTTTAAGGGAACGGGGAATATGGAGCTCCATCTGAGCCGTGCCCTGGCTGAGAGCCGCATTTTCCCTGCCATCGATATCCATCGCTCGGGAACTCGCCGGGAGGAGCTGTTGCTCAAAAAAGAGGACCTTGAGCGCATCTGGATGCTCCGGAGGCTTCTTGCCAACGTCGACCCTCAGGAGGCAACGCAGATGGTCATTGAACGCATGAAGAATACCCGTTCCAATCGGGAATTTTTGAAGATTATCGACCAGGTCCTGAAAACCTCGCGGTAGCCGTCGGGTTTTAGAGAGCCGTCCCGAAAAATTGCCCCCCTCCTATTGACACGCTTTTGAGAATCTTTTACAATGACCAATTGTCGGTTTGGGAGGGTGAAGATGCGAAGTTCTTCTGCGGTGTTTGAGAGCTGACTCCAATTGAAATCCCCCGAAGGTGGTGTGATCAGTGGGCGTTGGTTACATTGAGAGGCGAAGTTTTGCGAAAATTCCCCCCTGTGCTGAGCTGCCGAACTTCATAGAAATTCAGAAGAAATCCTTCGAATGGTTCCTCCAGAAAGACGTCCCCCCTGAAAAACGGAAGCGTCAAGGATTACAGGAAGTCTTTCTGGAGATCTTCCCCATCCAGGATTTTACAGGGAAGTTCGTTCTGGAGTACCTTGGATATCGACTGGAAGAACCGCCACTCAGCGTACGGGAGGCCAGAGAAAAGGGTCGAACGTATGCCGCACCCCTGTACGTTCGTGTTCGCCTCATTGACCAGCACACCAACGAAATCAAAGAGCAGGATGTGTACATGGGCGATCTCCCTCTCATGACGGACAAAGGTACCTTCGTGGTGAATGGGGCCGAGAGGGTGGTGGTGACCCAGCTTGTCCGTTCCCCGGGGATGTTCTTCTCCCGGGAGGTGACGCCCACGGGGAGGGTGGAGTACGGTTTCAAGATCATCCCCAACCGGGGTGCATGGCTGGAGTTTGGTATTGATCCCGGGGACATTCTTTTTGTTCGGGTTGACAAGCGGAGGAAAATCAACGCCTGTACGCTGGTGCGGGCTTTGGGGTATAGCTCGAATGAGGAAATCCTTGCCCTTTTTGACTACCACACCTTCATCCGAAAGACCCTGGAGCGGGACCCTTCCTCGTCAACGAAAGAGGCCATTGTGGAGATTTTCCGTCGTCTCCGGCCAAGTGAGCCGCCAACGGAGGAGAACACCCGGGATTTCATCAAGTACCTCTTTTTTAACCCCCGTCATTACGATCTTGGAGAGGTCGGCCGGTACAAAATCAATAACAAACTGAAGTTCGAGGAACGGATCGTCGGGGTCGAGGAGCTTGTGGCGGCTGAAGACCTGGTCATCGACCTCTGGGAGAAACGCTGCGTGCGGAGTATAGAGAGCCTTGGGGAGCAATTCGACCCGGAAAGGTACCGGGTTGTGCTCCGCGCCGGTGACCGTATCAGCCGGAGAATTGCCCAGGAAATTGAACGACTCAACGAGGAATACGCTATCGAATACGTCACGGTCCTGAACAGCGAAGGTCTTCCCGTGAAGGTCTACATCGAGACCGATGATACTCTCGAGGGTCTCTCCGACGACCTTGAAGGGCGGGTAGTCAGTCGGAACGTCCTTGATCCGGAGACCGGGCGGGTTCTGGTCCCAAAGGAGACGGTTCTGACCCTTGAGGCCATTCGGGATCTCCGGGAAATCGGCATCACCAAAGTCTGGGTGAAGAAAGGACGGACCCTTGCCCCTGAGGATGTGGTGGGGGGTATCCGGTATCTCCTCAACCTCATCGATGGCATCGGATACAGTGACGACATTGACCACCTGGGGAACCGTCGGGCTCGCCTTGTGGGAGAGCTTTTGCAGAATCAGTTCCGTACCGGCCTTCTGCGGGTGGAGAAAGTCATCCGTGAGCGTATGACCATCCAGCCGGATACGGAATCCCCGACACCCCAGAGCCTCATCAACGTCCGGCCTGTCATTGCCGCCCTGCGGGAATTCCTGGGTTCGAGTCCTCTTTCCCAGTTCATGGACCAGGTGAATCCCCTCTCTGAACTTACCCACAAGCGGAGGCTCAGTGCTCTTGGCCCTGGAGGCTTGAGCCGGGAGCGAGCAGGGTTTGAGGTCCGGGACGTGCACTACACCCATTACGGTCGGATGTGCCCCATTGAGACACCGGAGGGACCAAATATCGGTCTCATCACCTCTTTGTGCGTCTACGGTCGGGTGAATGAGTACGGGTTTATCGAAACGCCGTACCGGCGGGTTGTCGACGGGAAGGTGACAAACGACATCGTGTACCTGACGGCTGATGAAGAGGACCGGTACTACATTGCTCCTTCCGACACAAAGCTCAACGACGACGGGTCTATTGCCGCGGATCAGGTGGTGGTCCGCTTCCGGGGGAAAATCATCGAGGTGCCCAGGGATCGGGTGGACTTTATGGATGTTTCGCCCCAGCAGATTCTCAGCGCTTCTGCTTCCCTCATTCCCTTCTTGGAGCACAATGACGCCAACCGGGCGCTCATGGGGGCCAACATGCAGCGGCAGGCTGTGCCGCTTCTTGTCCCCCATCCTCCCTACATTGGCACAGGGATGGAGTACAAGGTTGCCCAGGACTCGGGGGCCACGGTCACGGCCAGAAGAGCCGGAAGGGTGGTTTTCGCCGATTCCACCCGGATTGAGATTGAGACAGAAGACAGAACAAGGGATGTGTACTACCTCGATAAGTTCCAGCGCTCCAACCAGAGTACCTGTATCAATCACCGACCCATTGTCCGCAAGGGGGATTACGTCAGAGAGAACCAGATCATTGCCGATGGTCCATGTACGAGCATGGGTGAGGTTTCTCTGGGGCGGAATGTCCTTGTGGCCTTCATGCCCTGGGAAGGAGAGAATTTCGAGGATGCCATCGTCATCAGTGAGCGCCTGGTGAAGGAGGACATCTTTACCTCCATTCATATAGAGGAATACGAGGTTGAAGCAAGGGATACGAAGCTCGGTCCTGAGGAAATCACCCGGGATATCCCGAACCTCAGCGAAGAGGCCCTGCGCAATCTCGATGAGGACGGCATCATTCGTATTGGTGCCGATGTGAAACCCGGGGATATTCTCGTGGGAAAAGTAACTCCGAAGGGTGAGACCGAGCTCACCCCTGAGGAAAAGCTTCTCCGGGCCATTTTTGGGGAGAAAGCCCGAGAGGTTCGCGATACGTCGCTTCGGGTACCCCATGGAGAGTACGGGAAGGTCATCGACGTAAAGGTGTTCTCCCGGGAAAACGGGGATGAACTGGCCCCCGGGGTCAATAAGCTCGTGAAGGTGTACGTTGCCCAGAAGCGAAAAATCACCGTGGGAGACAAAATGGCTGGACGGCACGGGAACAAGGGGGTTATTGCCCGAATCCTCCCGGAAGAGGACATGCCCTATCTCCCCGATGGTACGCCTGTGGATATCGTCCTCAACCCCCTTGGGGTTCCGTCGAGAATGAATATCGGACAGATTCTTGAAACCCACCTGGGGTGGGTGGCGAACAAAGAGCGGAAGTTCCTGGCCAGCCCTCCCTTTGACGGTGCCCGGGAGGAAGAAATCCTTGAGGCCATGAAGAACGCCAGGACTCCCGAGGGAAACGTTCCCTTTGAGGAATTCTTCGACCACAGGGTGTCCCCAGACCTCTGTCTCTTCCCCCAGGGGAAGACGGTGCTCTACGATGGTCGAACCGGTGAACCCTTTGATAACGAGGTGACCGTGGGCTACATCTACATGATGAAACTTGCCCACCTTGTGGAAACCAAGATTCATGCCCGATCCACAGGACCGTATTCGCTGGTGACGCAGCAGCCCCTTGGCGGGAAGGCCCAGTTTGGTGGGCAGCGTTTTGGTGAGATGGAAGTGTGGGCTCTGGAGGGCTACGGTGCAGCGTATACGCTACAGGAGATGCTCACCGTGAAGTCCGACGATATTGCCGGACGTGTGAAGGCCTATGAGGCCATTGTCAAGGGGAAGAACGTATTGCAACCGTCACTTCCGGAATCCTTTAAAGTGCTCGTTAAGGAGCTCCAGAGTCTCTGTCTGAGTGTGAAGATTTTTGACGCGAAGGGGAGAGAAATCTCCCTGGAGGAGATGGAGAGCGCCGAGGAGGAAGTCCCACACCTTGGCGTGAATCTCCAGGGTCGAGAGAAAAAGTGAAAGAAGGGGGAAGAGTCCTTGGTGGACGTCAACGACATCAGGGCAATTCAAATTGGGTTGGCTTCTCCCGAGGAGATTCGCAAGTGGTCTCACGGGGAAGTGAAGAAGCCCGAAACCATAAACTACCGTACCCTGAAACCGGAAAAAGACGGCCTGTTCTGCGAGAAAATCTTTGGTCCTACGAAGGATTGGGAGTGCTACTGCGGAAAGTACAAGAGGGTCCGGGACAAGGGGATTGTCTGTGATCGCTGCGGGGTGGAAGTCACCCGTGCTTCGGTCCGGAGAGAGCGCCTTGGCCACATCGAGCTTGCAGCTCCAGTATCCCACATCTGGTACTTCAAGAGCATCCCAAGCAAAATGGCCCTCCTTCTTGGGATTCTCCCCAAGAACCTGGAGAAGGTGCTGTATTTCGCCTCGGGGAGGAAACGCGAGGATTGTTACAAAGTTATTGACCCCGGTTCGACCAACCTTGAAGCCGGGGCGACCATCCGTGAAACAGAATACAAGATTTACAGCAAGTATGATCCCACCTTCAGGGCAGAACTCGCCCACCGGATTACCGAAGTCCATACCTTACCGTTCTCCATCGGTGACCGTTTGAACCTGAAGGATTACGCCCGGTATCGTTCCAAGTACCGGGAGAGTTTTACGGTGGAGCAGATTGATGAGAACACCTTCGAAGTCGTCGACATCCGGGCCTTTCCGTACCAGCGGGATGACGAGCTTGCTGAATCGGAAGTGAACGAGCTTCGGGAGACCTTCGGGAATCTCTTTGAGGAAACCATCCTTTCTGAAACGGTGGAGGAACCCTGTTACATCGTGATCAACCCCGGACAGACGGGGCTCAAAACCGCTCAGATGATTCTTGAAACGGAGGCGAAACTCCTCTCCCGATACGATCCTGAGTTCAGGGCGGGAGTGGGTGCCGAAGCGGTTCGGGAGATTCTGAAAAACCTCGATCTCCAGCAGCTGGCCCGGGATCTCCGCAAGGAGCTCAAGGAGGCAACGGGGCAAAAGGCCAAAAAGCTCATCAAACGCCTCCAGGTTGTTGAGGCTTTCCTAAAGTCGGGAAATCGTCCGGAATGGATGATTCTTGAGGTCATCCCCGTGCTCCCACCGGATCTGCGGCCCATGGTGCAGCTCGATGGTGGGCGGTTTGCCACTTCGGACCTCAACGACCTCTACCGGAGGGTCATCAACCGCAACAATCGGCTCAAGCGTCTTTTGCAACTCGGAGCGCCGGAGATCATCGTCAAGAACGAGAAGCGCATGCTCCAGGAGGCCGTTGATGCCCTCTTCGACAACGGTCGCCGGGGTCGCCCTGTTCTCGGTCCGGGGAACCGTCCGCTGAAGTCTCTGAGCGACATGCTCCGGGGCAAGAAGGGTCGGTTCCGTCAGAACCTTCTGGGGAAGCGGGTGGACTATTCCGGTCGATCGGTCATCGTGGCTGGACCGAGACTCCGGTTTGACCAGTGTGGCCTCCCCAAGAAAATGGCCCTGGAGCTTTTCAAACCCTTTGTTATGAAAAAGCTTGTGGATAAGGGGCTGGCCCACAATATCAAGAGCGCCAAGAAAATGGTGGAGAAAGCCAGGGAAGAGGTCTGGGGTGTTCTTGAAGAGGTGATTGCCGAACACCCAGTGCTCCTGAACCGGGCACCAACGCTTCACCGCCTCAGCATTCAGGCGTTTCAGCCGGTACTCATCGAAGGGAACGCCATTCAGCTCCATCCGCTGGTGTGCCCGGCGTTCAACGCCGACTTTGACGGCGACCAGATGGCGGTTCACGTGCCGCTCTCTGCGGAGGCTCAGGCAGAATCGCAGATTCTCATGCTCTCCTCGCATAACATCCTCTCTCCAGCGCACGGAAAACCCATTGCAGTGCCGACTCAGGATATGGTCCTCGGGTGCTACTACCTCACCCTTCTTGGGGCCCGGAGAGAGCCAGTGAAGAGGTTCTACAGCATCGATGAGGCACTCATGGCCTATGAGTTCGGTAAAGTGGACCTTCACGAGCCAGTGTTCATCCGGGAAGTGACCGAGAAGCACCCTGAGGTTCTGGAGACCACGGTCGGACGGGTTATTTTCAATGGCCTTCTGCCGGAGGGGATGCCCTACTACAACGAGCCGGTGACCAAGAAGAAGCTCTCGGATATTGTGGACCTCTGTTACCGCAAGTTCGGCAACAAAGTCACGGTGGAGATGCTTGACCGGATTAAAGAGGCAGGATTCCACTACGCTACAAAATCCGGAGCTACCATCAGTGTCCTGGATCTTGAGATTCCCCCGGAGAAAGAGCGCATCATTGAAGAGGCTACCCGCCGTGTCGAGGAAATCAACGAACACTACAACCAGGGGCTTATTACGGCCGAGGAACGAGAGCAAAAGGTTGTGGATGTCTGGACGGATGCAGCGAACAAGATTGCCGATGCCATTCTTGAAATCCTTCCCGATTTCAACCCGGTGAACATGATGGCCACCTCTGGTGCTCGAGGGAGCGTGCGCCAGGTGAGCCAGCTCTGCGGCATGCGGGGACTTATGGCCGACCCGTCAGGACGCATTATCGAGTACCCCATCAAGGCGAACTTCCGTGAGGGGCTCAGTGTTCTCGAGTACTTCATCTCGACTCATGGAGCGCGGAAGGGTCTTGCGGATACTGCCCTGCGGACGGCCAAGTCGGGTTACCTTACCCGCAGGCTCGTGGACGTGGCTCAGGACGTTATCGTCCGGGAGGAAGACTGTGGTACGGACGACGGTGTTCTCCTTGAAGACCTGAGGGACGAGAACGACAACATTGTCGAGTCGTTTGAGGAACGGGTTCTCGGGAGAATTGCCCTCCGGGACATTGTGGATGCTACCACCGGGGAGATCATCGTTCGGGCTGGAGAGGAGATTGACGAACGGGCGGTTGAAGAGCTCCGCAGGCGCAACATCCGTCAGGCCTGGGTACGGTCCGTTTTGACCTGCCGGACGAAACACGGTGTCTGTGCTAAGTGTTACGGACGGAATCTCGCCACTGGTCGCCTGGTGGACGTGGGTGAAGCTGTCGGTATCGTGGCGGCACAGTCCATCGGAGAACCCGGGACACAGCTCACCATGAGAACCTTCCACACCGGTGGTGTGCGTATTGCTGGAGAGGACATCACCCAGGGTCTTCCAAGGGTCGAGCAGCTCTTTGAAGTGCGAAAACCCAAGAAGGCGGCCATCCTTTCTGATGTAGACGGTGTGGTGGAGAGAATTGAGGTCATTGGCAACCGCCGGAAAATCTATGTCCGGCCGAGTGAGGATGAGGAGAACCAGGAGGTCCGGACCTACTTTGTTCCTCACGACGTGAAGATTGCGGTAACCGAGGGTGACCGGGTTCGGGCTGGGGATCGCCTCACCCTTGGCCCCATAAACCCGAAGGATATCCTGAGGATTAAGGGTATCAGAGCGGTGCAAAAGTACCTCCTTGAGGAGATCCAGTCGGTCTATATCTCCCAGGGTGTGACCATTAACGACAAGCACATCGAAATCATCATCCGTCAGATTGCTCGCCTCAACAAGATTATGGTGGAGAACGCTGGAGACACTAATCTCCTGTCTGGAGAAATGGTTTTTGTTGAGGACTTTGAAAGGGAAAACACCCGTGTTCTTGAAGAAAACGCCCTGCTGAAGGAGAAGGCCCAGGAGCTCCTTGAAGGGTGTGTCCTTGAGGAGCATGTGCTCGATGTTTCGGGGAACGTGCTCTTCACGAGAGGCAGAGTCCTTGAGGCTCAGGACATCGAGACTTTGCTCTCTAGCGAGTGCCGGCCCTTCCTGGTTCGAAAAGATGGAGTACTCCTCCGGATTCTGAGAGGCCAGAAGAACCTCGAGAGCGAGCTCCTCAACCGCATGTGTGTTGAAGAAATTCGGGAGCCATCCGGGAGGGTTCTCGTCAAAGCAGGAGAGGTTCTGAAGGAACCTCTCCTTGAGCGGCTCGGTGAGATTGGTCCTCTCCGGCTCCGGGTGAGGGAGCAGGCGACCTGGGAGAAGCTTCGGGGAACCATTCTTGCTGAGGACGTCCTCGATCCAGGGACCGGAAAGGTGCTCCTTCCTGCCAACACGCGCCTGGATCAGAGTGAAATCGCTCTCCTTGAGGAACACGATGTCGAGAGGGTCGCTATCTGGAAGAACGTCCGCGTCTTCCCGGTGAAAGAGAGCCTTGTGCGGGTGCTCCGGGAGGAGATTCTGAATAAAGAGGTGGCAAGAGACATCGTCAGTCCCCAGACCGGAGAGGTCATCATCCAGGCAGGCCAGGCTATAAGCAGGAGTGTTGCCCGCCGCCTCGTTGTGGAGGGTATTAAGGAAGTTCCTCTGAGCGATGGCCGTTTCTTCTCCATCGAGGGGAGGCTTATTGAGCTCCTTGAGAAGGAAGTGGTTGGGAAGGTTGCCGCTCAGGACATCGTCGTTGGTGCAAACGGCGATGTGCTGGTGAAGGCCGGGGAGGTCATTGACCGGGATGACGTGGTGAAGATTGCCGAAGACAACGTGGGCTTTTTGCTCCTCAGGGATGCGGAAGGGGAAAAGGAGATACGAACCCTGGTGGAGGAGGTTGTGTACCTTCCCGGGCTCAAGCAGGTTGCCACAGGACGACCTGTGGCTCTGGGCATCACCAAAGCATCCCTTGCCGTGGACAGCTTCCTCTCTGCGGCGTCGTTCCAGCAAACCACCCATGTTCTTGCTGATGCCGCGATCAAGGGGAAGGTCGATGAGCTCATCGGTTTGAAGGAAAACGTCATCATCGGAAAACTCATCCCCGCGGGTACGGGGTACGAGAAATACCGGAGAATTCGTCTCTCCACGGAAAAAGAAGAGGCTGTGGCACAGGCGGAGGGGTTCGCGGAAGAGGGCTTTGATCTCCGTGAGCTCATGGGCATGGATGAGTCCCGGGAGTTTCCACCGGAAGAGGAATTTGAGGAAGAGGAAGCATTCGAAGAACAGGAAGCATTCGACTTCGAGACTGATGAGGATGTCGACGAAGCCGATGGGGAATTGACATGAGCGTGTCGTGCTGTTACAATTCCTCTGTCGCTTTTGGCTATGGGGCTTGAAGAGTTGCGAACCGCAAAGAGAGTTGTGGGCATGCGAGAGACTCAGAGAGCTATAGAGCGGGGAAGGGCGAAGAAGGTTTTCGTCGCCCTTGATGTCGATGCTCAGATTCGGGAGGCGATTGTCGCCCTGGCCAGAGAAAAGAATGTTCCCGTGGAGTACGTGGAGAACGCGCGGGAACTCGGCAGGGTGTGCGGCATCGAGGTTCGCTCTTCCTGCGCTGCCATTGTGGAAGAGCAAAAAGGTTAGAGGAGGATGATTCATGCCGACGATTAACCAGCTTGTTCGCGAGGGGAGAAAGAAACCCAAAAGCCGGAGTGGTGCCCCGGCTCTGAAGGGGTCGCCTCAGAAGCGAGGGGTGTGCACTCGAGTCTGGACCATCACTCCGAAGAAGCCGAACTCGGCGCTGCGGAAAGTTGCCCGTGTCCGTCTGACCAATGGCATGGAAGTTACCGCGTACATTCCAGGCATTGGCCACAATCTCCAGGAACACTCCATTGTCCTCATCCGGGGAGGCCGTGTGAAGGATCTTCCTGGAGTGCGGTACCATGTCATTCGGGGGGCCCTGGATGCGGCTGGTGTGGAGAACAGAAGGCAGGGTCGTTCAAAATACGGGGCAAAGAGGCCGAAGTCGTAAGGAGTGTGAAGAACTTTGCCGAGAAAAGGTCCTGTTCCAAAAAGGGAAATCGCTCCTGATCCCCTGTACAATAACGTTGATGTGGCAAAGCTCATCAACAAGGTGATGAAGGACGGGAAAAAGAGCATCGCGGAGAAAATCGTCTACGGGGCTTTCAATCTTATCCGGGAAAAGACCAAGCGTGACCCTCTTGAGGTTTTCTACCAGGCATTGAACAACGTCATGCCCCTTGTGGAGGTTCGTCCCCGCCGGGTGGGGGGAGCCAATTACCAGGTTCCCATTGAGGTTCGACCCGACCGGAGCAAGAGCCTCGGCTTGCGATGGCTCGTCCAGTATGCCCGGGAACGTCAGGGGAAGAGCATGATAGAGAAGCTCGCCCAGGAAATCATGGATGCGGCGAATGGTACCGGTGGCGCGGTGAAAAAACGCGAGGATACCCATCGCATGGCCGAAGCGAACAAGGCCTTTGCCCACTACCGGTGGTTCTGAGGGAGGTTTAAGAGAAGGCGTGAGTAAGGCGATGAATAGAGTTCAGCAGAATTTCCAGACTTTTGGGGAGTACGCCATATCCCAGGTCCGCAATATCGGTATCATGGCCCACATCGATGCGGGGAAAACAACCGTCACGGAGCGTATCCTTTACTACACCGGGAAAATCCACCGTATGGGAGAGGTCCACGAGGGGACAGCCACCATGGACTTTCTCCCTCAGGAGCAGGAGCGGGGAATCACGATAAGCTCGGCGGTGACGACGTGTTTCTGGCGGGATTGCCGCATTAATATCATCGATACGCCAGGGCACGTGGACTTTACCGTGGAGGTGGAGCGAAGCCTCCGGGTGCTTGATGGGGCCATTGCAGTATTCTGTGGTGTGGGAGGGGTGGAACCCCAGTCTGAAACCGTCTGGCACCAGGCCGACAAGTACCGTGTCCCCCGCATTGCTTTTGTCAACAAACTCGACCGCGTTGGGGCGGATTTCTACGCGGTGGTGAAGGCCATTCGGGAGAAACTCAACGCCAACGCCCACCCTGTACAGATTCCCATAGGGAAAGAGGCGGATTTCGTGGGCGTTGTGGATCTCATAGAGATGAAGGCGTACTTCTACGATGTCGACGAGACCGGTGCCACGTACCGGGTGGAGGATATTCCTCCCGAACTTCTCCAAAAGGCCCAGAAGGAACGGGAACGTCTCATTGAGGCCCTTGCGGAGATTGATGAAGAGGTCCTTGTCCGATACCTCGAGGGGGAAGACCTTCCGCCTGCGCTTTTGCGTGAGGCCATCCGCAGGGGAACCATTACCGGAAAGTTCGTTCCCGTTCTTGGTGGATCGGCTCTGAAGAATAAGGCCATCCAGCCGCTCCTTGATGCCGTGGTCTTTTACCTCCCCTCGCCCCTGGATCTCCCGCCGGTCAGGGGATTCCATCCTGAGACTGGAGAGGAAGAGACGAGGTTACCGCTTGCCAAGGAACCCTTTGCAGGGCTCGTCTTCAAAATCGTCATGGATCCCCATGCAGGGAAAATCTCTTTTGTGCGGGTGTACTCTGGCGTTCTGAGAAGCGGCACCTACGTGTACAATGCCACAAAGAGGGAAAAGGAACGGGTGAGCCGCCTCCTGATTATCCATGCGAGCCACCGGGAAGATGTCGACGAGGTGAAGGCAGGAGATCTTTGTGGCATTGTCGGACTGCGTCGGGCCACAACTGGTGATACGCTCTGTGATGAGCGGTACCCTATTGTCCTTGAAGCTCCCTCGTTCCCTGAGCCGGTGATTTCTGTGGCAATTGAGCCGAAAACCCGGGCTGACCAGGATAAGCTCAGCATTGCTCTGGCAAAGCTTGCGGAAGAGGATCCCACTTTCCGGGTGCGGAGCGACGAGGAGACTGCCCAGACCATTATCTCTGGAATGGGTGAGCTGCACCTTGAAATCATCATCGACCGGCTGCTCCGGGAATTCAAGGTTGAGGCCAATGTCGGTAAACCTCAGGTAGCGTACAAGGAGACCATCAAAGCCTCTGCCCGGGCGGAAGGCAAGTTCATTCGCCAGACGGGTGGACGGGGACAGTATGGTCACGTGATTCTTGAGGTGGAACCTTGTGAGGAGGTCTTCGTTTTCGAAGACCACATTGTGGGGGGAACAATCCCGCGGGAGTACATTCCTGCGGTGGAGGCAGGGGTACGGGAAGCTCTCGACAACGGCGTCATTGCCGGTTTCCCAGTCATTCACGTGAAGGTGAAGCTTGTGGATGGCTCGTACCACCCTGTGGATTCCTCAGACCTTGCCTTTAAGATTGCGGGATCCATCGCGCTGAAGCATGCGGTGGAAAAGGCTTCACCGGTGCTTCTTGAACCTATCATGAAGGTTCAGGTGATCGTCCCCAGGGAGTACCTGGGAGAAGTCATCGGGGACCTCAATGCCCGCCGGGGGAAGATTGAAAGCATTGAGGCCAAGGGTGAAACTCAGGTTATCAATGCAAAAGTTCCCCTGGCTGAGCTTTTTGGATACGCCACAGTTCTCCGTTCGCTCACCCAGGGGCGGGCAACGTACACCATGCAGTTCTCCCATTACCAGGAGGTCCCTGCGAATCTCATGAAGGAGATTATTGAAAAAGCTCGGTAGAGGAGGATACCCTATGGCCAAGCAGAAGTTCGAAAGGAAAAAGCCCCATATTAACGTCGGGACCATTGGACACGTGGACCATGGGAAGACCACCCTCACCGCCGCCATCACCCTGGTCCTCTCCAAGCACGGTCTTGCCAAGTACACCCCTTTTGAGCAGATCGACAAGGCTCCTGAGGAACGGGAGCGAGGGATCACCATCGCCATTGCCCATGTGGAGTACGAGACGGAGAAGCGCCACTACGCCCACATCGACTGCCCGGGGCATGCCGACTACGTGAAGAACATGATCACCGGTGCGGCCCAGATGGATGGGGCAGTCCTCGTGGTCTCTGCTGCCGATGGCCCCATGCCCCAGACCCGGGAACACATTCTCCTCTCCCGTCAGGTCGGTGTCCCCTACATCATCGTCTTCATGAATAAAGTCGACATGGTCGATGACCCGGAGCTCTTGGAACTCGTGGAGATGGAAGTCCGGGACCTCCTCAACCGCTACGAGTTCCCCGGAGACGAGGTTCCCGTCGTCACCGGCAGTGCCCTGAAAGCTCTGGAGTGTGGCTGCGGCAAGCGGGAGTGTCAGTGGTGCGGAGGGATCTGGAACCTCCTCGACGCCATGGACACCTACTTCCCCCTCCCAGTCCGGGAACTCGACAAGCCCTTCCTCATGCCCATTGAGGACGTCTTCTCCATCACCGGGAGAGGCACCGTGGTCACCGGGAGAGTGGAGCGGGGAACCCTGAAGCTTGGAGACCCTGTGGAGATCGTGGGGCTCTCCCATGAGATCAAGAAGACCGTGGTCACGGGCATTGAGATGTTCCGCAAGGTCCTCGATGAGGCCCAGGCCGGAGACAACATCGGCGTGCTTTTGCGGGGCATTGAGAAGAAAGAGGTGGAGCGGGGTCAGGTTCTCGCAGCTCCCGGAACCATCACCCCCCACACCCACTTCAAGGCTGAGGTCTACGTCCTCACCAAAGAGGAGGGTGGCCGGCACACCCCCTTCTTCAGTGGCTACCGTCCCCAGTTCTACTTCCGGACTACCGATGTCACCGGAGAGATCAAGCTCCCCCAGGGAGTGGAGATGGTCATGCCCGGGGACAACGCTAACCTCGAGGTGAAGCTCATCTACCCTGTGGCCATGGAGAAGGGCTTGCGCTTTGCCATCCGTGAGGGAGGAAGAACGGTTGGTGCCGGAGTGGTTACGGAAATCATTGAGTAGGCCCTGGGGAGGCGTGCGACGTGGCTCAGAAAATACGGATTAAACTCAAGGCGTATGACCACAAACTCCTGGATCAGTCAGCGATGAAAATCGTTCAGGCGGTGGAACGGACCGGAGCCGCTGTGGCTGGTCCTGTTCCATTACCCACGGAAATCACAAAGTATACGGTACTTCGCTCTCCTCACATTGATAAGAAGTCCCGGGAACAGTTTGAAATGCGGATTCACAAAAGGCTCATCGATATCATCGATCCCAATCCCAAAACGGTGGATGCCCTTATGCACCTTGATCTGCCTGCAGGTGTTGACATAGAAATCAAGCTTTAAGGGATATTCTGGAGGAGAAAGGATATGAAGGCTATAGTTGAGTACGGTCTTATTGGGGAGAAAATTGGCATGACCAGAATTTTCACTCCCGATGGCCTTGTCGTCCCCGTAACAGTTCTCCAGTGCGGTCCGTGTTACGTGGTCCAGAAAAAGGACATGGACCGGGACGGGTATAAAGCGTTGCAGCTTGGGTACAGGGAAGTGAAGGAGAAAAAGCTCAACAAGCCTCTTCTGGGTCATTTCAAGAGAGCTCAGGTTCCACCTCTCCGCTTCCTCGCAGAGTTCCACTTTAAGGACCACGAGAAGTATGCAATCGGGCAGGTTCTGAAGGTTGATGGTTTCAAGGTTGGAGACAGGGTTGACGTTCGGGGGGTTTCGAAAGGCAAGGGCTTTCAGGGAGTTGTCCGGAGGTTTGGATACGGCGGTGGTCCGGCGTCCCATGGTTCCATGTTCTACCGGGAACCCGGGTCCATTGGTGCAACAGACCCTGAAAAGGTTTTCAAGGGCAAAGGTCTTCCGGGACGAATGGGGAACGAGACGGTGACGGTGCGGAACCTTGAGGTTGTTGGGGTGTACCCTGAGAGGAATCTTCTGCTTGTTCGTGGTGCTGTCCCGGGACCGGCAGGAGGCAGAGTTTTGGTGTTCAAGCGAGCGTCGTAGGGGGCGGGAGATATATGGAACTTGCGGTGAAAGACCAGACAGGACAGGTTGTGGAAACGGTGTCTGTGGACGATGAGTGGCTGGAGGGCGTGGAGGAGAACACCCACCTGCTCTATCTTGCGGTGAAGGCCTTTCTCGACAACCAGAGACTGGGAACAGCCAAGACCAAAACCCGTGGAGAAGTTCGGGGAGGTGGGCGGAAACCCTGGCCTCAAAAGGGTACCGGAAGGGCAAGACACGGGAGCATTCGGTCACCAATCTGGCGTCATGGTGGGATTGTTTTCGGCCCAAGACCCCGTTCGTACTACCATACGCTTTCCAAAAAAGAACGGCGCAAGGCTTTGTTTCTGGCGCTGCGGGAGAAAATTCGTACGTCTTCGCTGATCCTCGTTGAGAAAATCACCTTTCCCCTTCCCAAGACCAAAGAGGGTGTTCGTTTCCTTGAGGCCTTGCAAACTCGTGGGAAAGTGCTTATCATTCTCCAGTCGGCAGATGCCAGTGTGTCGCGGGTGTTTTCCAATATCCCCGACGTGACTGTGAAACCGGTGCATGAGATCACGGCGTACTTCATCCTGAATGCTGACTGGGTGATTATGGAGAAGGAGGCTTTTCTCTCCCTCCTGGAGGTGTGGGGATATGGAGGATAGGCGGAGTATCATCATCCATCCCATTGTGACGGAAAAGTCAGTCCGGCTTCAGAAGGAGAACAAGTACGTTTTCCGGGTGGACCCGAGAGCGACCAAGCCCGAGATTAAAAAGGCCGTGGAGGAGATGTTCGGTGTTACGGTGCTCAAGGTGAACACTATCAATGTGAAGGGCAAGAGGAAACGCTTGGGGAGATTCGAGGGCCGGACATCTTCCTGGAAAAAGGCCATCGTTTTCGTCAAGCCCGGTGAACGCATTAAGGCCTTTGACATCACCTGATAGAGGGAGAGAGGTTGAGGCACCATGGCGATCAAAGAATACAAACCGGTGACCCCGAGTCGTCGTCACATGACGGGATACACTTTTGAGGAAATCACCAAGAAGGAACCCGAACGGTCTCTCCTTGAGCCTCTCAAGAGCAAGGCGGGAAGGGACAACCAGGGGCGTATTGCGGTCCGCCACCGGGGTGGAGGACACAAGAGGAAGTACCGGATTATTGATTTCAAGCGGGATAAGTGGGGTATCCCTGCGGTGGTAGAGAGCATTGAGTATGACCCCAACCGCTCGGCCCGTATTGCACTCCTGAAATACGCTGATGGGGAGAAGAGGTACATCATCGCACCCCTGGGGGTTTCGGTGGGAGACGTGCTCATGAGTGGCCCTGATGCCGATATTCGCCCGGGGAATGCTCTGCCGCTTAGGAACATTCCGGTGGGGACGCTGATTCACAATATCGAACTTCGCAAGGGCAAGGGAGGGCAGCTCGTTCGTTCTGCTGGGAGTTATGCCCAGCTCCTCGCCAAAGAGGGAGATTACGCCCACGTCCGTTTGCCGTCGGGAGAAATCCGTCTCATTCACCTCGATTGCATGGCCACCGTCGGGCAGGTCGGTAATGTGGACCACGAGAACATCACCATCGGAAAGGCAGGAAGAAGCCGGTGGCTTGGTATCCGGCCCACTGTTCGCGGAGTGGCCATGAACCCCATCGACCATCCCCATGGTGGTGGTGAGGGACGGGCGCATGGTGGCCGGCATCCTGTGAGCCCGTGGGGTCTGCTCACGAAAGGCTACAAGACCCGGCGGAACAAGCAAACCGACAAGTGGATTATCAAGAGGAGAAAGTAGTGGAGGGAGGCTGTGTCCTTTGGGCAGGTCATCGAAGAAGGGTCCATATGTCGACCCAAAACTCCGGAAAAAGATCGAGGAACTGAATAAGCGGGGCGAGAAGAGGGTCATCAAAACCTGGGCTCGGGCATGTGTCATTATCCCGGAGATGGTTGGGCACACCATCGCGGTGTACAACGGGAGGAGACACGTCCCCGTCTACATCACCGAACAGATGGTGGGGCACCGTCTGGGAGAGTTTGCTCCAACCCGGACCTTTAAGGGCCATGGTGCTCCCACAGAGCGCTCAACAGCGCTGAAGTAAGGGGTGAAATCGATGGAAGCAAGGGCAACGGCAAAGTATGTTCGTATTTCTCCCCGGAAGGCCAGGCAGGTTGTGAACCTCATCAGGGGGAAAAAGGCTCAGGAGGCCCTGGTCCTTTTGCGGTTTATTCCCAAGAAGGCCGCTCGTCTGGTATACAAGGTTCTGCAGTCAGCCATTGCCAATGCAGAGAACAACTGGAACATGGACGTTGACAAGCTCGTTGTTTCCCGGGCCTATGTCGACCAGGGTCCTACCTGGAAGAGGGTTCATCCCCGGGCCTTTGGGCGTGCCTATTTAATTCGGAAACGAACCTCTCACATCACCATTGTGGTCTCTGAGGCGGAGGAGGGAAAGTAATTGGGCCAAAAAGTCAATCCTATTGGACTCCGTTTGGGCATTGTGACCACCTGGCAGTCACGATGGTATGCGGAAAAGGAGAAGTACACCAATTACCTCCTTGAAGACCTGAAGATTCGTCGTTACATCAAGGAGCGATTCTACCGCTCTGGCATTTCCAAAGTCGAGATAGAGCGCCTGGCGAATCAAATCAAGGTCATTATCAAAACTGCACGACCGGGAATCGTCATTGGACGTAAAGGGAGCGAGGTGGAAAAACTCCGCCAGGAGCTCCAGAAACTCACAGGGAATCAGAACATTCAGATTTCGGTGGAAGAGGTGCCTGTTCCTGAAATCGATGCCCAGCTTGTGGCGGAGAACATCGCCGCCCAGATTGAGCGTCGAGTGTCGTATCGGCGGGCGATGAAGCAGGCCATTGCCCGGGCGCTGAAGATGGGCGCCAAGGGCATCAAGATTGCCTGTTCGGGACGGCTTGCGGGGGCGGAAATCGCCCGTGAGGAATGGTACCGTGAGGGACGTTTGCCCCTTCAGACGCTTCGCGCTGACATCGATTATGGTTTCGCCGAAGCACTCACTACATACGGCAAAATCGGCGTGAAGGTCTGGATCTTTAAGGGCGAAGTCATCTCTCCAGGAGAAGTCCTCGAAGAGGGAGTCGCTTCCCTTCCTCAGGAAGAGCGTTACGAGGAGGAGCTTGAAGACTATGTTGATGCCCAAGAGAGTTAAGTACCGAAAGCAACAGCGCGGGAGACTCAAGGGAACTGCCTTTCGAGGCAATGAGGTAGACTTTGGCGATTACGGTCTCCAGGCTCTGGAGCCGGCGTGGATCACCAATCCCCAGATTGAGGCAGCCCGGGTGGCCATTTCCCGGCATATCAAGAAGGGTCGTATCTGGATTCGTATTTTCCCTGACAAACCCTATACCAAAAAGCCTGCTGAATCCCGAATGGGGAAGGGAAAAGGCCCGGTTGAGGGATGGGTGGCCGTGGTCCGTCCCGGGCGAGTGCTCTTTGAGGTGGGAGGCGTGGATAGAGAAACGGCTTACGAGGCACTCCGTATCGCCTCTCACAAGCTTCCCATAAAGACAAGGATTATCGAGAGACGGATTGAGTAGAGGTGATGGTGGTGAAGGCTTCGGAGCTCAGGAATTTCACCAATGAAGAACTCAATCAAAAGCTCAAGGATTTGCGCATGGAGCTCTTCAATCTGAGGTTTCAGGCCATTACAGGACAGCTGGCGAATCCCAAGAGAATCCAGGCCGTGAAGCGGGACATCGCTCGTATTAAAACCATCCTTCGGGAACGAGAACTTGCAGCAAAGCGGCAGGAGGGCCGTTGACATGGGTATGCGGAAGCGATTTGTCGGCGAGGTTGTCAGTGATGCTATGGACAAAACCGTGGTGGTACGGGTGGAGCGCATCACTGAACATCCACTGTACAAGAAGAAGATTCGAAAAAGCGTGAAGTTCAAGGCCCACGATGAGCACAACATGTGTTCAGTGGGCGATAAGGTGCTCATCGAGGAGACCCGACCCTTGAGTAAGACCAAGCGATGGAGAGTGGTCGCTTTGCTTGAAAAAGCGAGAGTCAGGGGAGGAGAGGACGTTGATTCAGCCGAGAACTATGCTTGAAGTTGCGGATAACACTGGAGCAAAGCGGATTATGTGCATTCGGGTCCTTGGTGGGTCCAATCGGCGTTACGCCAGTATCGGCGATGTCATCATTGCTTCGGTGAAAGAAGCCGAGCCGCACTCCAACGTGAAAAAGGGTGAGGTTGTCCGTGCCGTTGTGGTTCGAACAAGGAAAGCGGTGCGCCGGCCCGATGGCACATATGTTCGCTTCGATGACAACGCGGCCGTTCTCGTCACCAACCAGGATGTTCCGCGAGGGACCCGGGTGTTCGGGCCAGTAGGACGCGAATTGCGTGAGAAAAACTTCATGCGGATTGTCTCCTTGGCTCCGGAAGTGGTGTAAGGAGTGATGGTTATGGAGCTCAAAACAAAAAGGGTCAAGGTTCCCATCAAGAAGGGGGACCTTGTGGAGGTTATCCACGGGAAGGACAAGGGAAAACGGGGGAAGGTTCTGAGCGTTTTCCCCCGGGAAGGAAAAGTCATTGTTGAAGGGGTCAACATGGTGAAGAAGCATACCCGTCCAACCCAGGATAACCCCCAGGGAGGTATTATTGAACGGGAGAACCCCATAAGGATTTCCAATGTCCGCCTGGTGTGCAGCCGCTGTGGGCAGAAAACCCGGATTAAGCGGGTGAAACTCCCCGATTCCCGTTTCCGGGTGAGGGTTTGCAAGAAATGTGGCGAGATCATTGACAAGGTCTGAAACAGGGGGGCTTAAGCGGTGTCCATTACGAAGGAGAAGTACTATAAAGAGGTTGTTCCCAAGCTCCTGAAGGAGTTCGGCTATAGAAACATCATGCAGGTTCCCAGGCTTGAGAAAATCGTCATCAACATGGGTGTGGGGGATGCTACGCAGAACCCTCACTACCTTGATCTTGCGGTGGAAGAACTCGCGCTCATCACAGGGCAAAAACCCCTGGTGACCCGTGCGAAGAAATCGATTTCCAACTTCAAGCTCCGTAAGGGTATGCCCATCGGATGCAAGGTAACGCTCCGGAAAGATCGCATGTACGAGTTCCTCGACCGCTTCTTGAACATCGCTATCGCCAGGATTCGTGACTTTCGGGGGTTCCCTGGTAACTCTTTCGATGGACGGGGGAACTGTACTATCGGAATTGAGGAACAGCTCATTTTCCCCGAAATCAATTATGACCGTGTGGAGCGGGTACGGGGGATGAACATCACCTTCGTGACCACGGCAAGAACAGACGAAGAGGCCAGAGCCCTCCTTGAGGGTTTGGGTCTGCCTTTCCGGAAATGAGGGAGGACTGAAATGGCGCGCAAAGCAAAAATTGAGAAGAACAAAAACCTTGAAAAATTGAAGTTCAAGGTCCGCTACCGGAACCGCTGTTCTCTGTGCGGTCGACCGCGGGGATACCTTCGGGATTTTGGCATGTGCCGGATTTGCTTCCGGACTCTGGCGAGTCGTGGCGAGATCCCCGGCATTATCAAATCGAGTTGGTGAGGGGAAGGGGAGAGGAAATGGCGCACACCGACCCTATTGCGGATATGCTGACGCGGATTCGTAATGCCCTGAAGGCTGGGCATCCGACGGTTACAGTCCCTGCCTCCCGCCTGAAGATTGAGATTGCACGAATCATGCGGGAGGAAGGGTACATTCAGGATTACAAGGTTATTGCCAGAGATGGCAATAAGAGAGAATTGCTCATTGAGCTGAAGTACGGTCCTCATCGCGAGCGGGTGATCAACGGCCTGCGCCGGATCAGCAAACCCGGACTCAGAATCTACGCTGGAAAGGATGAGATTCCGATTCTCCTTGGAGGCCTGGGGACGGTCATCGTCTCCACCTCCCGGGGTGTCATGACGGGGAAAGAGGCGAGGAAGCTTGGCATAGGCGGAGAGGTGCTGTGCTTCATATGGTGATGGAGGAGGATGACCATGTCGCGGATTGGACGAAAGCCTGTTGCAATTCCGCAGGGAGTGGAGGTTACCGTTGAGGGGACAACGGTAACGGTGAGGGGTCCAAAGGGGACGCTAACCCGGACCTTCCATCCTCGCATGCGGATCGAGAAAGACGGCAATGTCCTGAGGGTGCTCCGCCAGGGAGATACCAAGCTCGATAAGTCCCTTCACGGACTCACACGAACCCTTCTTCACAATATGATTGAGGGCGTGACCAGGGGATTTGAAAAGGCCCTGGAGGTGAACGGTCTGGGGTACCGTGTGCAGAAACGGGGAGAAACCCTGGTGCTGAACATCGGTTTCACCCATCCGGTCGAGATCCAACCTCCTGAGGGTATTTCCTTTGAAGTCGAGGGGCAGATTATCCGGGTAAAGGGCATCGATAAAGAAAAGGTTGGGCAGGTGGCTGCGGACATCCGCAAACTGCGGAAGGTTGAACCCTACAAGGGTACCGGCATCAAGTACGTGGGTGAGGTCGTCCGGAGGAAACAGGGAAAGGCAGCAGCAAAGTAGTTTGAGGGGAGTGTTCGGAGAATGATTATCAGCGAGAAACGGGGAAAATGGGAACGCCGAATCCGTCGACATCGAAGAGTGCGGAAGAAGGTGCGGGGGACTGCCGAGCGTCCCCGTCTTTCGGTGTTCCGGAGCCTAAAGCACATTTACGCCCAGATTATCAACGACGAGGAAGGACGGACTCTGGTGGCGGCGTCCTCCCTTTCTCCTGAAATCCGGGGAATGCAGGGGACGAAAACAGACATTGCCCGGGCTGTCGGCCGCCTCATCGCCCAGAAGGCTCTGGAGAAGGGGATTACGAAGGTGGTCTTCGACCGTGGTGGGTACAAGTACCATGGGCGGGTGAAAGCCCTGGCTGAAGGGGCGCGCGAAGCAGGTTTACTCTTTTAGAGTGCGGAGGGTCGGATGCTATGGGGAGAATCAATCCGGAAGGAATGGAACTCCAAGAACGCCTCATTGCGGTGACCAGGGTGAGTAAGGTCGTCAAGGGAGGGAAGCGCTTCGGATTCCGCGCCCTGGTTGCCGTGGGCAATGGTGACGGCGTTGTGGGTATAGGTCTTGGGAAAGCAAAGGAAGTACCCGATGCCGTTCGGAAAGCAGTGGAACGGGCGAAGAAGTCCCTGATTCGCTTTCCCATGCGGGGGACGACTATCGTCCACGAGGTTCGTGGAGAGTTCGCCGCAAGTACGGTGGTGCTGAAACCCGCAGCCCCGGGGACAGGAGTCATCGCGGGAGGTACCGTCAGGGCCATCATGGAGGTCGCTGGAGTGAAGGACATCCTGACGAAATCCCTGGGGAACAACAATCCTATCAATCTCGCGCGCGCCACCATTCAGGGACTTTTGAGCTTAAGAGACCCTCATGAAGTGGCTGCCCTTCGGGGGAAGACTCTGAAGGAACTCTTTGAGCCGCAGAAAGGGGGAAAGTGATGTGGCCGGGAAGATGCTGCGGATGACCCTGGTACACAGTCCCATTGGGCATCCCGAGTCTCACAAGCGCACTGTTCGGGCACTGGGTTTTCGGAAGCTTTACGAAACCATCGTGAAGGAAGATTCCCCGTCTCTGCGGGGCATGATCGCCAAGGTTCGATACCTTCTAAAAGTCGAGGAGATATAGGGGGAAGCCGATATGAAAATCAACGAGCTGCGACCTGCAAAGGGTGCTTTCCACCCCCGGAAGCGAGTGGGAAGGGGCATTGGGTCGGGTCATGGGAAAACCTCCGGTCGAGGGATGAAGGGCCAGAAGGCTCGGTCAGGAGGGCAGATTCATCCCCGTTTTGAGGGTGGACAGATGCCCCTTGTTCGGCGGGTTCCCAAGAGAGGTTTCCACAATCCCTGCGCTGAAGAGTGGGAGATCGTGAACGTGAGCGCTCTGAACCGTTTTCCCGATGGAACCGAGGTCACCCCGGAGCTCCTGCAGGAATGTGGTCTTGTGGAAGACAGAAGGTCCAGGGTCAAGATTCTGGCCAAAGGGGAACTCAAGCGGCGTCTTGTCGTGAAAGCCCATGCGTTTTCGGCACGGGCGAAGGCCCTGATTGAGGAAAGAGGCGGAAAGGCCGAGGTGCTGTGACATGTGGGAATCCCTGGTCAAGCTCTTCAGGATACCGGACCTGAAACGAAGGGTCATTTTCACGCTGCTTATGCTCGTTGTTTTCCGTATCGGTGCGCACATCCCCGTTCCCGGGATTGACCCAAAGGCCCTGGCGAACGTCTTTTCCCGGGGTGGGGTTCTCGGGTTCCTCGATATGTTTGCAGGAGGAGCACTGAGCAATTTCTCCATTCTGGCCCTGGGGATTATGCCCTACATTAACGCCTCCATTATCATCCAGCTTTTGACCTCGGTCGTTCCTCAACTTGAGGAACTGGCAAAAAGCGGCGAGGAGGGACGGGACAAGATTGCCCAGTACACCCGCTGGGGAGCAATCCTCCTTGCTCTGGTTCAGGGGTTTGGCATAACGGTGTGGATGGAGAATCTCGGAGTGGTCTTGGCCACAGGGTGGGCGTATCGTTTCACCGTTATCATTACCCTTGCCGCGGGAAGCATGTTCCTCATGTGGCTTGGGGAACTCATCTCTGATTTTGGTATCGGCAACGGCATATCGCTCATCATCTTTGCAGGCATTGTTGCCCGGCTCATGCCGCAGTTTTTCCGGACCTTCTCGCTGATCCGGCTTGGAGAGGTGAATCCCTTCCTCTTTGGTATAGCCCTTGTGGTGGCGGTTTTCATTGTGGCCTTTGTGGTGGAATTTCAGGAAGCGCAGCGCAAGATCCCGGTGCAGTATGCCAAGCGAGTCGTGGGCAGGCGAATTTATGGGGGGCAGAGCACCCATATCCCCATCCGGGTGATTCAGGGAGGGGTTATCCCCATCATCTTTGCCTCCTCGGTGCTGCTTTTCCCCGCGACTCTGGCGCAGTTCTTCGAGGGCTCTGGCTTTATGAAGAGTCTGGCCAATGCACTTTCTCCGGATTCAGCGCTGTATCTTACGCTGTACGCCGCGCTCATCATCTTCTTTACCTATTTCTACACTGCGGTCACGTTCAACCCGGTGGACCTTGCAGAGAACATGAAAAAGTACGGCGGGTTTATCCCGGGAATACGGCCGGGGAGGCCGACGGTGGAGTACATTGACCGCTGCCTCACCCGCATCACCCTCTGGGGTGCACTGGTGCTTGCTTTCATTGCTGTGGTGCCGAATATCCTCGTGGAGCTAACCAAGGTCACCACCTTTTACTTCGGCGGCACGGCCATCCTCATCATGGTTGGGGTGGCGATTGAAACGGTAACACAGCTTGAGGCACAGCTCCTCATGCGGCATTACGAGGGATTCATTCGACGGTAAGGGGGAGAAACCATGCGAATCATTCTCCTTGGACCTCCAGGGGCAGGAAAAGGTACTCAGGCAAAGAGGATTGAGGAAGCATTCGGTATTCCCCAGCTGGCCACGGGGGATATTCTCCGCCTGGCAATCAGAGAGGGAACGGAATGGGGAAAAAAGGCCGAACCCTTTGTTCGGGAGGGGCAGCTTGTCCCTGACGAAGTGGTCATTGGAGTGGTGAAAGAGCGGCTTTCCCGCGACGACGTGCGGCGGGGATTCATTCTCGATGGGTTTCCGAGAACGCTCAGGCAGGCTGAAGCCCTGGAGGAAATGCTCAAAGAGCTCCACATGGCCATCGATGCCGTGCTGTACTTTGACATTCCGGCTGAGGAGCTTGTTCGACGGCTCTCAGCCCGGAGGGTCTGCGAGAACTGCCAGACTCCGTACAACCTCATTTCCAGTCCTCCCCGGTCTGATGAGGTGTGCGATCGCTGTGGGGGGAAGCTGGTGCAGCGTCCAGACGACACTCCAGAGGTTATCCGGAAACGTCTTGCGGTGTACGAGGAACAGACAAGACCCCTGGTGGAGTTCTATGCCCGGAAAGGACTCCTCGTTACCGTACCCGCTTCGGGCTCCATCGAGGAAACCTATGCCCGGGTGAAGGAGCTTCTTGCCAAAAAGTTGCGCGGCAATGGCTAAGCTGACAAGGAGAGAAGACCTTGAGAGGATTCGAAGAAGCGGGCGGATACTGGGGAACGTTCTGGAGAAGGTGAAGGCCCTCCTTACTCCTGGGGTGAGCACAGCCTTTATTGAGGAAGTGGTTCGGGAATTCATCGTGCGGTGCGGTGCGCGGCCTGCCTTTCTGGGATACAGGGGGTTTCCGGCGGCGTTGTGTATTTCCATCAACGACGAGGTGGTCCACGGGATTCCGGGGAAACGCGTCATCCGAAGCGGCGACCTGGTGAGTATCGATATTGGGGTCGAGTTTGAGGGCTTTTACACCGATGCGGCCTTCAGCGTGGTTGTGGGGGATGGTCATCCTGTGGCCCGAAAGCTCGTGGAAGTGACGAGGAAAGCGCTCTATGAGGGTATCCGTCGGGCTCTTCCTGGCAATCGGGTGGGGGACATCTCCCATGCCATTCAGACGACAATTGAGCGGGAAGGGTTTGCCGTTGTGCGGGATCTTGTGGGGCATGGAGTGGGGAAGAGCCTCCATGAGGATCCTCAGATTCCGAACTTTGGGCAGAAAGGACAGGGGACGATCCTCGAAGAAGGAATGGTTCTTGCCATTGAGCCCATGGCGAATGAGAGGGGGTACAGGGTGAAAATCCTTGAAGATGGATGGACAGTGGTTACGGAAGACGGAGGGTTATCTGCCCACTTTGAGCACACGGTTCTTGTGCGTAAGGGGCAGCCCGAAATCCTTACCGTGAGTGAGAGAGGGGATTTCTTCTGATGGCGAAAGACGATTTCATTGAGGTGAAGGGTACAGTCATTGAACCTTTACCAAATGCCATGTTTCGAGTAGAATTGGAGACCGGTAAAGTGATCCTGGCGCATATTTCTGGGAAGATGCGCATGCATTACATTCGTATCCTTCCCGGGGACAAGGTGACCGTACAGATTTCCAAGTACGATCCCACCAAGGGGAGGATTGTCTACCGGCACAAGTAGGGAAGGAGGTTACGGTCGTGAAAGTCCGTGCTTCGGTGAAGCCGCGGTGTGAGAAGTGCAAGGTTGTGCGGCGTAAAGGGAGAGTTTTTGTGGTGTGTTCAGAACCACGGCATAAGCAGAGACAGGGTTAGGAGGTCTCAAGATGGCTCGTATTGCTGGTGTTGATTTGCCACCGAACAAGCGGATCGACATTGCCCTGACGTACATATACGGTATTGGCAGAAGCCTTTCCAAGAAAATCCTCGAAGAGGCCAGGGTTGACCCAGCGGTGAAGGTGAAGGACCTGACTGATGACGAAATCAGCCGGATTCAGAAGATCGTTGAGCAATATCCGGTTGAGGGAGAGCTTCGGGCAAGGGTTTCGCAGAACATCAAGCGCCTCATTGCTATCGGGTGCTACCGGGGGTTGCGCCACCGGAGAGGCCTGCCGGTTCGTGGGCAGCGGACCCGGACTAATGCCCGAACTCGCAAAGGTCCACGGAGGACAGTAGGAGTCAAGAGGAAGAAGTAGGAAAGTCCTGAAAAAGGAGGTCTGAAGCACCTTGGCAAAACCTTCCCGGAAGAAAAAGAGAGAGCGGCGAATTGTCCGTGAGGGTATCGCTCATATTAAGTCCACGTTCAACAACACCATCGTGTCCATTACAGACCGCCAAGGGAACGTTATCGCCTGGGCAAGTGGTGGCACGGTGGGTTTTAAGGGAACGAAGAAAGGGACCCCCTTTGCCGCCCAGCTTGCGGCAGAACAGGCGGCCAAGAAGGCCATGGATTTCGGTCTGAGGGAGGTCGACGTGCTGGTGAAGGGTCCCGGTGCTGGTCGGGAAACGGCCATCCGTTCACTCCAGGCAGCAGGACTTGTGATTAACTCCATCAAGGATGTGACCCCCATACCCCATAATGGTTGCCGGCCACCAAAGCAGAGGAGAGTCTGAAGGAGGATAGAGGATGTCACGATACACTGGACCACGATGCCGTGTTTGTCGTCGGCAGGGGATGAAGCTCTTCCTGAAGGGTCCCCGGTGTTTCACGGACAAATGCGCTTTTGAACGACGACCGTTCCCTCCCGGTATCCACAAGGGAGGGCGGAAACGTCTCTCAAGCTACGGACTGCAGCTTCGTGAAAAGCAAAAGGTTCGCTTCATCTATGGTATTACCGAGAGGCAGTTCAAGAAGTATTTCGATATGGCCGCGAAGATGCCTGGACTCACTGGGGAGAACCTGCTTTCGCTTCTTGAGCGCAGGCTCGACAACGTTGTTTTCCGGATGGGCCTGAGCGATTCTCGAGCAGAGGCTCGCCAGATGGTCCTCCACGGACATTTCCTGGTAAACGGAAAACGGGTCAACATCCCCTCATACCTTGTGGAAGTGGGTGACGTGATCGAGCTTTCAGAACGGGGGAAAGAGCACGGGAAGATTCGAGAACTCCTTGAGGAGAAGGAGGACCTTCAGGTTCCTTCCTGGCTCTCTGTGGACAGGAGTTCGGCGAAGGCTGTGGTCCTTCGCGAGCCGAAGCGGGAGGATATCGACTTCCAGGTTCAGGAACAGCTCATCGTGGAGTTCTACTCTAAGTGATTTGAGGTGTCTGTATGCAGGACCTGAAGAGTCTCATGAAGTGTGAGCTTCTTGAGTTTCGAGAGGACCCGGTGACGCACGCGCAGTACGGGAAGTTCGCCATTGAGCCCTTTGAGTCTGGCTGGGGCATAACGGTAGGCAATGCCCTGCGGCGTGTTCTCCTCTCCTCAATCGAAGGAGCGGCCGTCACGGCGGTCCAGATTGACGGGATCATCCACGAGTTCTCCCCTCTTCCGGGGGTCCGGGAAGACGTTACAGACCTTATCCTGAACCTCAAGGGCCTTGTCGTACGTTCGTATTCGGAGAGCGAAACACTGTACCTCGACGTTCGGGGAACCCCTGGTGCTCTCCGGAAGGTTACGGCTCGCGATATCCGGCCAAACCCAAATGTGGAAATCATTAACCTCGACCATTACCTTGCGGAACTCGAGGAGAACGGCCATCTCAACATGAGGATTTTCGTTGGGAGAGGGAAGGGGTATCGGGAGGCGGAGGAGGACGCCTACCATACCTATGACATCATTCCGGTTGATGCCATGTTCAGCCCGGTGCGGAAAGTCAACTTCCAGGTTATGGACACCCGGGTTGGGCAGTTCACCAACTACGACAAAGTGCTCCTTGAAATCTGGACAAATGGTGCTATCACCCCTCAGCAGGCTTTCCGGAGAGCCCTCGAGCTCCTTGTAGAGGAGTTCTCGCATCTTCTGAATCTCCTGAAGGAGCGCATTGGGGAACCACCTCTTGGGGTGGGTCCCGGCGAGGAAAAAGCTTCTCTGGAAGAGCGGGAGATGACCATCGAGGAGCTTGAACTTTCCGTGCGGGCGTATAACTGCCTGAAAAGGGCTCGCATCAATACGGTTCGAGAACTCCTGGAGATCGTCCAGAATCGTCCGGAGGACCTGAAGAAAATCAAGAATCTCGGCCAGAAGACGTATGAGGAGATTATCGGGAAGCTCGAAAGGCTCGGATACCGGCTGGGGGAAAAGAGAGAAGCGGGGAGTGACTGAGCCATGAGGCATCGCAAGAGAACCGAAAAGCTGGGGAGAAAGACTTCCCACAAGGAGAGCATGCTGGCCAACATGATAGTCTCGCTCATCAAAAACGGTAGAATTGAGACCACGGAGGCGAAGGGCAAGGTTCTCAAAAGGTACTTTGAGCGGGTGGTCTCTCTGGCCATACGGGGTGACAATGCCTCCATGCGGCAGGTTGTGTCCTGGGTGCGGGACAAGGAGGCCTTCAAGACCCTGCTTCGAAGTATCGTGCCCCGCGTGAGGGAACGCAAGGGAGGATACTGTCGTCTCGTCAAAGCCGGCTTTCGCATCGGTGATGGGGCCCCACTTGTGCTCGTGGAAATCGTGGAATAGCGTAGGGCATGATTTGTTTTGAGGACGTCCACTTCTGGTACGGAGAAAAAGAAGACCCCCGGGCAGTTGCAGCGCTTCGGGGTGTATCTTTCGTTCTCCAGGAAGGGGAGTTCGTTGTCCTTCTGGGTCGCAATGGTTCCGGGAAGTCGACGCTGGCCAAGCACTGCAATGGGCTTCTTGTCCCCAAAAAGGGGCGCGTTTGCGTTGATGGGATGGACACCCGTGACGAATCGGTGCTCTGGGAAATCCGCCGGCGCGTTGGCCTGGTTTTCCAGAACCCGGATAACCAACTCATTGCTACGACGGTCGAGGAGGACGTTGCCTTTGGTCCGGAGAACCTGGGCCTCCCTCCGTCAGAAATCCGCAAAAGGGTTGACGAAGCCCTGGAGCGGGTGGGGATGAGTGAGTACAGAAAGCGGGAGCCTCACACGCTCTCTGGGGGACAGAAGCAGCGGGTGGCCATTGCAGGGGTTTTAGCGATGCATCCGAAGTACCTCGTTCTTGATGAGGCTACAGCTATGCTTGACCCGGAGGGTCGGGATGAGCTCTTGCGGCTTCTTCGGGAGCTCCGAAAAGACGTTGGCATTCTCCATATTACCCATAACGTGGAGGAAGCCCTCCTGGCCGATCGGGTTATGGTCATCGACAACGGGGAGATTGTGGCCGAGGGGTCCCCGCGCGAGGTGTTCCTCGTGGGGAAGGATGTTGAAAAGTGGGGACTGGAACTCCCCCAGATTGTGGAAGTGGCGCTCCTTCTGTGGAAGGATTACCCGGACCTCTTCTCCGTTCTTCCCCTTTCTCCGGACGAACTGGTGGATGCCCTGTGTTCATACTCGTAGAGAACGTTTCCTTCACCTACCTTGCCAATACTCCCTTTGCCGTTCAGGCATTGCAGGGTGTTTCTCTGACCATCTCCCGGGGTGAGAGCGTGGCCATTCTTGGACGGACCGGATGTGGGAAATCCACCCTCGTCCAGCACCTGAACGGCCTTCTCGTTCCCCAGGAGGGGAGAGTGGTGGTCGACGGGGTGGATACCCGGGTTCGGGGGGCAGCGCTCAAGGAAATTCGTCAGAAGGTGGGGCTTGTGTTCCAGTACCCTGAGGACCAGATGTTTGAGGAGACCGTCTTTCGGGAAGTAGCCTTTGCCCCACGGAATATGGGTGTGGAGGGTGAAGAACTCGAAGCGCGGGTGCGCTGGGCGATGGAGGCGGTGGGGCTGAACTACGAGGCGCTTAAAGACAAAAGCCCTTTTGAGCTTTCGGGAGGGCAGATGCGCCGGGTTGCCATCGCCAGCATCCTCTCCATGAAACCCGAAGTCCTCGTCCTTGATGAGCCCACTGCCGGTCTTGATCCTCAGGGGAGAACAGCTCTGCTTGAACGTCTCCAGGATCTTCGCAGGCAGTGGGGCTTGACGGTGGTGCTCGTCTCTCACAACGTCGAGGATGTGGCACGCATAGCAGAGAGGGTTGTGGTTCTTGAACGGGGAAGGGTGGCCTTCGATGGCCCGGTGCGGGAGTTCTTCGCCTACGAGCACCGGATGCGGCAGTACGGTATTATCCCCTCACCCCTCCTTCGGGCAGCTTTTCTCCTGCGAGCACGGGGGTTTGAGGTGGATCCCCCGCTGACACCCCTTGAGCTCTACCGGGAGATTGAGGAGAAGGTCCTTGTAAGGAGGAAACCGTGTTCGGTAGAAGTGTAGTAATCGGACAGTACGTCCCTCTCGATTCGGCCATGCATCGTCTGGATCCTCGAAGTAAAATCTTCTTTGTAGCTTTGGGCATTGTGACGCTCTTCCTCGTTCAATCGTGGCTTTCTTTCGCCCTTCTGGGAGGGTTCTTCGTCCTCCTTATTTTCCTTGCCCACCTTCCCTTCCAGTACGTCTTCAAGAGCCTGCGCCCTCTCTGGGTGCTTCTTGTTCTCACCCTCTGTCTCCACGTGTTCTTTACACCAGACGAGGTACTGGTGCTTTTCGGATTTCTCCGCGTCTCTCTGGGAGGACTGTTCAAGGGGCTTTTTGTCGTTGCACGCCTCGTGCTCCTTGTGGTGGCGACCACTCTGCTCACACTCACAACCTCCCCCATAGAGCTCACCGACGGTATTGAGGGTCTTCTGAGCCCTCTCAAACGGTGGGGGTTTCCGGCTCACGAACTGGCCATGATGATGACCATTGCCCTGCGCTTCATTCCCACCCTCCTTGAGGAAGCCGACCGCATTATGAAGGCCCAGATGGCCCGGGGGGTGGATTTTGAGTCGGGGGGGTTCATGAAGAGAATCCGGGGTCTTGTCCCTCTTCTTGTCCCCCTTTTTGTCAGCGCTTTCCGTCGCGCCGAGGACCTTGCGGTGGCGATGGAATCTCGCTGTTACCGAGGCGGTATCGGACGAACGCGCCTCCGGGTGTTGAGATTCGAACGCCGGGACTATGCTTTTCTTTCCCTTTCTTTTTTGGTTTTTGCCCTCTCTCTGAGCCTTTCCTGGTGGACGTGGTGAGTGCCGTTGCGGAACTTCCTCCTTGTCCTTGAGTATGACGGGACCAGGTATGCTGGATGGCAGCGCCAGAGGGACCAGGTAACCGTTCAGGGAGTTCTGGAGTCATCGCTTTCCTCGATTCTGGAGCATCCGGTCGTCACGATGGCCTCAGGAAGAACCGATGCAGGCGTTCATGCCCTGGGCCAGGTGGTGAGCTTTACCACCGAAAAACCCGTTGACTGCGAGGTGCTCTACAGGGCTCTGCAGGCCCTTCTTCCTGATGACATGCGGGTTCTTCGGGTTCAGGAGGCCCCCTTGGATTTCCATCCTCGAAAGTCGGCAAAGAGTAAGCGATACTTGTACGCCGTCTTTTGCGGGACGTGTCCGGTATTCCTCAGGGGATATGTCTATTCCCTCAGGCAGGAAGTGGATTGGGCTCTGGTTCAGGAAGGGGCAAGGCTTTTCATCGGTCGCCACGATTTTGCCTCTTTCAGTTCCCCTTCTCCGCGCTCCTCAGTACGGACGGTGTACGCTCTTGACATCGAGTTTCGTTTCCCTCTTGTACTTCTCAGCATCGTGGCGGAGGGGTTTCTCCACCACATGGCACGCATGATTTTCGGGGAGCTTTTGCTTCTTGGGATAGGGAAGGTGTCTCTTGCAGACCTTAAGCGCATGCTCACCCACCCCTCCCATCATGCCTACCGCCGCCTGAATCTCCCTCCCTGGGGCCTGTACCTTGTGGAGGTGCAGTACGAGCACTGTAACCCATACCAGGGATTGGAGCTTGAGGACGTGGGCTTTGTCGTTCCGGTGTGGGTTGAAAAAAATGGCCGAAAACTCCCCCAAAGGGGTTTCTGTCCTTGTTGACAATTCCTCACCCCTGTGCTAAATTATCTCTTGCCCTGGCTCCCCCAGGGCAAAAAGGCGCACCTTGACAAGTGAATATTCCGCCTACTTCCTGAAGGTGGTACCGTACAGGAACCAGGAAATCAGGTCCTCTGTGAGGACTGAACAGGTTTGTCATGGAGGGTTTGATCCTGGCTCAGGACGAACGCTGGCGGCGTGCCTAACACATGCAAGTCGTACGCAGCTTCCCTGACTCTCTGAGGAAGGGAAGGCTGAGTGGCGAACGGGTGAGTAACGCGTGAGTAACCTGCCTTGAGGAGGGGGATAACCCCCCGAAAGGGGGGCTAATACCCCATACACTCCAGGGCCGCAGGGCTTCTGGAGGAAAGCTGGCCTCTGCTTGGCATGCTGGCGCCTCAAGAGGGGCTCGCGTCCCATCAGCTTGTTGGTGGGGTAACGGCCTACCAAGGCGATGACGGGTAGCTGGTCTGAGAGGATGATCAGCCACACTGGGACTGAGACACGGCCCAGACTCCTACGGGAGGCAGCAGTGAGGAATCTTGGGCAATGGGCGAAAGCCTGACCCAGCGACGCCGCGTGGGGGAAGAAGGCCTTCGGGTCGTAAACCCCTGTTCTGGGAGAAGAAGAGGGAAGGGGTGAACAGCTCCTTCCTGTGACGGTATCCCAGGAGAAAGCTCCGGCTAATTACGTGCCAGCAGCCGCGGTAATACGTAAGGAGCGAGCGTTGTCCGGATTCACTGGGCGTAAAGCGCTCGTAGGCGGCTCCCTAAGTCTCACGTGAAAGCCCCCGGCTCAACCGGGGAGGGTCGTGGGAAACTGGGGAGCTCGAGGGCAGGAGAGGAGAGTGGAATTCCCGGTGTAGCGGTGAAATGCGTAGATATCGGGAGGAACACCAGTGGCGAAGGCGGCTCTCTGGTCTGTCCCTGACGCTGAGGAGCGAAAGCCAGGGGAGCGAACCGGATTAGATACCCGGGTAGTCCTGGCTGTAAACGATGGGTACTAGGTGTGGGAGGTTCGACCCCTTCCGTGCCGCAGCTAACGCATTAAGTACCCCGCCTGGGGAGTACGGCCGCAAGGTTGAAACTCAAAGGAATTGACGGGGGCCCGCACAAGCGGTGGAGCATGTGGTTTAATTCGATGCAACGCGAGGAACCTTACCAGGGCTTGACATTGTGGTGGTAGGAGCCCGAAAGGGTGACGACCCCTGGTTTCCAGGGGAGCCACAACAGGTGCTGCATGGTTGTCGTCAGCTCGTGTCGTGAGATGTTGGGTTAAGTCCCGCAACGAGCGCAACCCTTGCCCTTAGTTGCTACCGGGGTAACCCGGGCACTCTAAGGGGACTGCCGGCGACAAGCCGGAGGAAGGTGGGGATGACGTCAAATCCTCATGGCCCTGATGCCCTGGGCGACACACGTGCTACAATGGCCGGTACAGAGGGTTGCGAACCCGCGAGGGGGAGCCAATCCCAGAAAGCCGGCCTCAGTTGGGATTGCAGGCTGCAACCCGCCTGCATGAACGCGGAATCGCTAGTAATCGCGCATCAGCCATGGCGCGGTGAATACGTTCCCGGGCCTTGTACACACCGCCCGTCACACCACGAAAGTCGACTTCACCTGAAGTCGCCGGGCTAACCCTCGCAAGAGGGAGGCAGGCGCCGAGGGTGGGGTTGATGATTGGGGTGAAGTCGTAACAAGGTAGCCGTAGGGGAACCTGCGGCTGGATCACCTCCTTTCTAAGGAGTCCAGAGGGAAGTAGGCGGAATATTTTCTTCTCAAGGTGCAGGATGTGGGCCTATAGCTCAGTTGGTGAGAGCGCACGCCTGATAAGCGTGAGGTCTCTGGTTCAAATCCAGATAGGCCCACCATGCGTTTTTCAGAACATGGGGATGTAGCTCAGCTGGGAGAGCGCCTCGTTCGCAACGAGGAGGTCACGGGTTCAAGTCCCGTCATCTCCACCATCCTTTTGCTTCCTGAAGAGCCCCCAGGTTTCTCCTCGTTTCTCCTTGCAGGCGGCTTCCTGCTTGCGAAAGCGTTCCTCGTGTGGTACCCTGAAGAGCAGGAGGTTTTGGGCATTCGCAGGACGGTATCGCTCGGGACTGTTGGTTTCCTCGCCGGACTCGGAGTCGTTCTCCACATGGTTGAGGGGTGTTTCCCTCCTCCTGTTCCTCTTCCCGGCATCAAGGTGGGACTGGCCAATGTGGTTACCCTGGTGGCGCTTTTCCTCTTTGGTGGACGGGAAGCCTTTTACGTGGTGCTCGTTCGCATTTTCCTGGGGAACCTGTTCTCCGGAACGCTCCTTGGCATCGCTTTCTTTCTGAGCCTTGGTGGGGGTCTCGCCAGCTTCGGCATTATGAGCGCCCTTCGCCAGAAGGACGTCTCCCCGCTCTGGACAAGTCTCCTTGGTGCGGTATTTCACAACCTGGGGCAGTGGGTTGTGGCTTTCCTCTACGTTCAAAGCGGAGCTCTGCTTTTCTACCTCCCCGTATTGCTTTTATGGGCGGTGCCTGCAGGTTTTGGGGTGGGGTATCTGGGGATGCTGCTTGTGAGGAGTGAAGCCCTGCGGAGGAAAACAGGGAGTGAACCGGTGCCTCCCCGGGAAGGTTTGGGGATTGACGGCCTTGTACGGCGCTGAAAAAACTTGACAGCCCGGGAGCCTTTCTATATCCTTATTGGGAAAGTAACGGGCCTTTCGGATGTGGGGGCGCAACGTATGGAAAAGAAGAAAGAGGACGGAAAGATTCGATTGACTCGAGAAGGGTACCAGAAGCTTGAGGAAGAACTCCGGTACCTCAAAACGGTGAAGCGGAAAGAAATCGCCGATAGAATCAGCCACGCCCTCTCCTTTGGAGATCTCAGCGAGAACGCGGAGTACGAGGCGGCGAAGAACGAGCAGGCGTTCATCGAAGGGCGGATTCTGGTGCTTGAGGAGAAGCTCCGCCGAGCAGAAATCGTGGACGAAGAAGAGTATGCCGAAGAGGACCTCGACCGTGTCCGGCTGGGTGTGCGGGTTGTCCTTGAGAACCTTGACAAGGGGAAGATCGTGGAGTACTCCATCGTGGACTCGGTGGAAGCGGACCCCTCGGCACAGAAGATTTCTTTTGAATCCCCTCTTGCCCAGGCGCTCATTGGCCACACCCGGGGCGAAGTCGTGGAGATCAAAGTTCCAGCAGGGGTTGTGCGGTACCGCATAGTGGACATTCGCAGGAAGGAAGAGTAAGGGTGGAGTTCGTTCGAGGGTAACGTGTTCGAGGGTCGGTTTTTTTGCGCTTTTTCCGCAAGGTGTGAAGCGAAGAAACTGAGGCTCATAGGCTCATGGAGGGTGACCCCGTGGAGGTCGAAACAAGCGAAAAACTCGAAAAGCTTCAGGAACTCAGGAATCTCGGCATAGAGCCCTATAACGGACGTTTTGAGAAGACCCATACGGTCCTCGACATCTGCAACCACGAAGCGACGCTCATTCAGAGCGAAGCTCGAGTCCGAACTGCTGGAAGACTCATGGCCATTCGGCGGCATGGTAAGGCCCTCTTTGCTGACCTTCAGGACCATACGGGGAGAATTCAGATATACGTCAAGCGGGATGTCCTGGGTGATGACCGCTTTCAGGTTTTCCGGGTGATCGATGTTGGGGACCTTCTGGGAGTGGAGGGGAAAGTCTTCCGAACTCATGCCGGGGAACTCACCGTTCTCGTTGAGGACTTCGTTTTTCTTGGGAAATGCCTCCGCCCCCTCCCGGAGAAATGGCATGGACTCAGGGATGTGGAGGTTCGATACCGGAAGCGGTACCTCGACCTCATCATGAACCCCGAGGTCCGAAGCATCTTCCTCCTTCGTTCCCGTCTCATCCGGGAAATCCGGGCCTTTCTTGATGAGCGGGGCTTTGTAGAGGTTGAGACTCCCATGATGCAGGTCATCCCCGGAGGTGCCCTGGCCCGTCCCTTCAAGACGTTCCACAACGCCCTGGGGATGGAGCTCTATCTCCGTATTGCCCCGGAACTCTTCCTGAAACGTCTCGTGGTGGGGGGGTTCGAAAAGGTCTACGAAATCAACCGGAACTTCAGAAACGAGGGGATTTCGGTCCGTCACAATCCGGAGTTCACGATGCTCGAACTCTACGAGGCCTACGGGAACTACGAGACCATGATGCGCCTCTGCGAAGAACTCCTCTCTTCTGTGATTCTGAGAATTCTTGGAACGTACACCATCACCTATCAGTCGATGGCCATTGACTTTACCCCACCTTGGAGGCGTTTGCTCTTGCCCGAGGCTATTCGGGAGAAAACCGGGATTGACATCCTTGAGGATTCTCTTGAAATCATACGGAAGAAAGCGGACGAGCTGGGGATGCCCTGGGAAGTGCACTGGGATCGGGGGAAGTTCGTGAACGAGCTTCTTGAGCGCTTTGTGCAGCCTGAGCTCATCCATCCGACCTTCGTGCTCGACTATCCGGTGGAGATTTCACCTCTGGCCAAGGCTAAGAAGGACAACCCCCGTCTGGCTGAGCGTTTCGAGCTCTTCATCGGGCAAGAAGAAATCGGGAATGCCTACAGCGAGCTCAACGATCCCTTCGAACAGAGGAGACGTTTCGAAGAGCAGGCTCGAAAGCGCCAGAGGGGTGATCTCGAAGCGCATTTCATCGATGAGGATTACCTTGAAGCGCTGGAGTACGGGATGCCTCCCACAGGGGGACTGGGTATTGGGATTGACCGGCTGGTTATGCTCCTTGCCGATGTGCCTTCTATTCGAGAGGTTATCCTCTTCCCCCTCCTTCGCCCTGCCAGAGATTGACAAAGCCCCTGAGGCGGGTATAATGAAAAATGTCAGTTATGGTCAAAAGGGGCAAGAGGAGGGAGAGCCATGTATTCCCTCTGTGACACCATAGAACGATACATCATGCGCCTTATTGAGAACTCCCCCGACCAGGTGGTCACCATCCAGCGGGGGAAGCTGGCGAGTGAGTTCGATTGTGCTCCGTCCCAGATCAACTATGTTCTTGCCACCCGTTTCAGTGTTTTTCGGGGCTTTATCGTGGAGAGCCGGCGAGGGGGTAGCGGCTACGTCCGGATCAGGAAGATTCCCATTGACCGGATTGAGCCGATTGTGGCCTACCTTGAGGAATATGAGCGGCAGCTTAAAGAAAGCGACGTCGAGGACCTCCTGAGCTGGCTGGAGCGGGAGAACTTCATCACGCACCGCGAGGGTCAGCTCATGAAGGCAGCAATGATTAGGGCTTTAGAGAAAATCGACGACCTTGGTATTCCTCCCGGAGCGGAGCGAAATCAGCTTCGCTCAAGGATACTGAAAGAAATGCTCCTGCAGATTCTGAGCTGGGGGAAGTAGATGAGGTGCGACTTTTGCGGACACCGTGAGGCGACAGTTGTGGTGTACCTTGCCCAGGAACGGGCAGGATTAGGGGATAAGCTCTTTCTGTGCTGGAAGTGTGCGATGCACGTGTCCGTTGCTCACCTTCTTGAAACGGGGCTCCGGAATGGTCGAATCCAGAAAGAGCAAACTCTGGGTCGTCAGAGAAAGCGCTGTCCTTTTTGCCTTTTGCCTTTGCGGGTATTCCTTGAGCGTGGGTCTGTGGGATGTCCCTACTGCTACAGTGCCTTTTCCCGGGAAATAGAACGGTGGGCACGGGAAGAGCAGGCAGGGAATCACCACCGGGGCAGTATGCCCTGGCGCTTTGTCCGGAAAAAGAAGATTCAGGAGAGCCTCTCCCAGGCACTACGGGATTTTGAGCGGTGTGTGGCTGAAGAGCGATATGAGCAGGCCGAGCGCTTGAAAAAGCTCATTGAGAGGTTGCAATCGCTCCTATGAGGATGTGTATTCCCTGGAAGAAAACCCTTCCTTCTCTTGGGGTAGTGCGGGAAAAGACACAGATTGTCCTTGCCCGGAATCTCGAGGGCCTTCCCTTTCCATCGTCGCGCTTTTTCCATCCCCTTTTCTCCGAGGAGGTTGAACGAAGGGTCACGAAAGCCATCTGTGGGGAAGGTCGGGGTTTCGGGTTTTTCCGTAGACAAAATGAGGAAGGAACGGTTTCCTTCGTTCGGGAGCGAAAGGGCCAGAAGTTCGGAGTGGTGCTCGGTAGCGGCGACCACCTGCGAATCTTCTCAGAAAGGATGGCCCCTTTGAGACGTGCTGATTTCGAGGCGGTGCGGCGACTTGACCGGTGGCTTGAGCGTTTCCTCGATTACGCCTTTGACCCTCAGTGGGGGTATCTCACGGCCTCTCCCTGGTGGATGGGAACAGGCCTCAAAATCTTTGTGTGGCTCCACCTGCCCGCCCTTTCTCTGGTGTACGGTGAGGACCAGGTCCTCCAGTGGTTTCGAGAGCGTCAGGAGTTTGTCGTCTCAGGGTATGGCGGAACGAAAGAACCCGTGGCACACGTTTTCGAAATCACGAACCGCTACACCCTGGGGGTGACGGAAGAGGAAATCTTCCAGGGAATGTCCTGGATTGAGCGAAAGGTGGTTCAGTGGGAACGGAGCATCCGGGAAATCCTCCGGAATTCTGACCTTCACCGTAAGACGCTGCTTGAGAAAGTGCAGGAAGCGGGTAAAGATCTTGCTCGGGAGGGCGATATAAAGGGAAAGAAAGTGCTGGACTTCCTGTCGCTGCTTCGTTTCGGGCAGGAGGAGGGAATATTTGCCCAGAGGCGGGGTTGTAATGGAATGAGCGTTGGAGCATGGGTGGAAGAGCGGCTGAAAACCATTCCTCTGCGAGGGGTGTGTGGGGATATACTGGAATTTTTAGGAGTGTCTTTGGGGAGGATACGAGACGATGTTTGAACGGTATACCGAGAGGGCGCGGAAGGTTATCATTCTGGCCCAGGATGAGGCAGTTCGCTTAAAGCACAATCACATCGGCACAGAACACCTCCTCCTCGGTCTTTTGCGAGAGCGGGAAGGCCTGGCAGCGAAAATCCTTGACAGTTTCGATATCACCCTGGAGCTCGTTCGGAGTGAACTTGAGCACATGGTGGATCGAACAGAGTACCAGGGCTCAAGAGAAGTTGCCTTCACTCCTCGGGCAAAGCGGGTTCTCGAGCTTGCCCTCGATGAGACGCGGCGCATGGGACACAACTACGTGGGCACGGAGCACATCCTCCTTGGGATTCTCCGGGAAGGAGAGGGTGTTGGAGCCCAGATTCTCCGCCGTCTTGGCCTTGACCTTGAGATGGTGAGGAACAGACTCTACGAATTCCTCAACGAAAGCTCCTCCTCTCAGGAGAGCTTCCCTGACTCACCCCCATCGCATCGGGAGAGTCGAACCCCTGTTCTTGATGAGTTCAGCCGGGACCTGACCCAGTTGGCTTTAGAGAAGAAGCTCGATCCGGTCATCGGACGGGAAAAGGAGATCGAGCGGGTTATCCAGATTCTAAGCCGGAGGACAAAGAACAACCCTGTGCTCATTGGAGAACCTGGAGTGGGGAAGACCGCTATTGTGGAGGGGCTGGCGCAGAAGATTGTGAGAGGCGAGGTTCCCGAAATCCTCAAAGGAAAACGGGTGGTGAGCCTTGACCTTGCCGCAGTGGTTGCCGGAACCAAGTATCGCGGGGAGTTTGAGAAGCGCCTGAAGAAAATCATCTCGGAAATCGTCCAGACCAAGGAAGTCATCCTCTTCATCGATGAGGTGCACACCCTGGTGGGGGCTGGAGCAGCGGAAGGAGCCATTGACGCAGCCAATATCCTGAAACCTGCCCTTGCCCGGGGAGAGCTCCAGGCTATCGGAGCAACGACCATCACTGAGTACCGGAAGTATATCGAGAAGGACTCGGCACTTGAGCGTCGGTTCCAGCCTGTGTACGTTGACGAACCCTCGGTGGAGGTCACCATTGCGATTCTCCGGGGTATCCGGGAAAGGTATGAGGAGCACCACAAGGTGCGCATCACTGATGAAGCTCTGGAGGCAGCGGCAAAGCTTTCCCAGCGGTACATTTCGGACCGGTACCTTCCGGATAAGGCAATCGACGTCATGGACGAGGCGGCAAGCCGGGTGCGGCTACAAGCCACAGTGCTCCCCCCGGAGCTCAAGGAGCTCGAGGCACGGATTGAAGAGGTTCGTCGCCAGAAGGAACGGGCGGTCCGGAATCAGGATTTCGAGGAGGCTGCCCGTTACCGGGATGAGGAGGAACGCCTGAAGCGGAAGTACCGGGAGAGCAAAGAGGCCTGGCTGCGAGAGGTGGACGCCACGCGGCCGCTTGTTACCGAAGAGGACATCGCTGCAGTGGTCTCGAGCTGGACCGGTATACCGGTTTCGCGCCTTGCCATGGAGGAAAAGGAGCGACTCGTTCACATGGAGGAAGAAATCCACAAGCGCATCGTGGGTCAGGAAGAGGCGGTCAAGGCAGTGTGCCGGGCCATTCGCCGTTCACGGGCCGGGTTGAAGGACCCACGCCGTCCCATTGGCTCGTTCATCTTTCTCGGTCCTTCGGGTGTTGGCAAGACAGAGCTTGCCAAGGCGCTTGCGGAGTTCCTCTTCGGCAGAGAAGACGCCCTCATCACCCTGGACATGTCCGAGTACATGGAGAAGTTTACGGTTTCACGCCTCGTCGGCTCACCTCCAGGGTATGTGGGGTATGAGGAAGGTGGACAGCTCACCGAAAAGGTGCGGAGGCGACCATACTCCGTCGTCCTCTTCGATGAGATTGAAAAGGCGAATCCCGAAATCTTCAACATCCTCCTCCAGATTATGGAAGAGGGCCGGCTCACCGATGCCCAGGGGAGGGTTGTGGATTTCAAGAACACCATCATCATTATGACCTCAAACCTTGGCGCACGGATGATTGCCTCCCAGGGGGGCATTGGTTTTGGGGATAAGAAAGAAGAGGGACTCTCGTACCAGGAGATTAAGCAGCGGGTTATGGAGGAAGTCAAGCGGGTCTTTACCCCGGAATTCCTGAACCGGGTTGATGAGATCATCGTCTTCCGTCCGCTGAAGCAGAAGGAGATCGAGCAGATCGTGGAGCTCCTCATGAAAGAAACGAAGAACCGCCTGAAAGAGCACGGGATGGACATCGAACTCACCCCGGAGGCTCGTGCCTTCATCGCACGAGAAGGATACGACCCGAACTTTGGAGCCCGTCCACTCCGCCGGGCCATTCAGCGACTTGTGGAGGATCCGCTCTCGGAGCTCATTCTGAACGGGGCCTTTAAAGAAGGTGACCGCATCATTGTGACGCTTGAGGATGGGAAGATTTCCTTCACGAAGTTCGCACCCCTTGAGCTGTCCCTGCAAGCCTGACGATGAGATATCTCTGCAGTGAATGCGGGTATTCCACCCCCAACTGGATGGGGCGCTGTCCCCAGTGCGGAGGGTGGAATACTTTTTTTGAGGAGAAAACAGAGCGAAAACCCAAAAAACCAGCATCCCCTCCGGGAATTGTCCCTGTACGCCTCTCCGAGGTGAGCGAGGCGAACCTTCGGGAGTACCGCCGCTTCTCTTCCGGTATCGGAGAGGTCGACCGGGTCCTTGGAGGGGGAGTTGTGGAAGGATCGCTCATTCTCCTCAGCGGGGATCCGGGCATTGGGAAGTCCACGCTTCTTCTTGAAATTGCCGAAAACGTCGCCAGGGTGGGCAAAACGGTGCTCTATGTCTCCAGCGAGGAATCCCTTGCCCAGGTCTATCTGAGGGTGAACCGCCTTGGTTTATCCAAAACACCCCACCTTTTCCTCCTCTCCTCTGACGCTTTCGAGGACATCCTCGGCGCCATTGATACCCTTTCTCCTCATCTTTTGATTGTCGATTCCATTCAGAACCTCTCCCGGCAGGAGAGCGACTTCCTTCCCGGAAGCGTGGCGATGTTACGGGAACTGAGCACCCAGTTCATGGGAATCGCCAAAAAGCGCGGCATTGCCTGCATCCTTGTGGGCCATGTCACCAAGGAGGGTGTGGTTGCTGGGCCGAAGACTCTGGAGCACCTTGTGGATGTGGTACTGTATCTTGAGGGAGACCCCAACCGTCCGCTGCGGATGCTCCGGGGAATGAAGAACCGTTTTGGGTCTACCCAAGAGGTGGGGCTTTTAGAGCTCGGGGAGGAGGGATTTGTGGAAGTAAGCGATCCCTCCCTGTACTTCCTCCTTGACAGTGAGGGGTTTCGTCCTGGAGTGGCCCGAACGGTTCTTGCAGAGGGTAAAAGGGCCATGGTGGTGGAGATTCAGTCTCTCGTCCATCCGAGCTCTTTTGACTTTCCTCGACGGGTGAGCCTGGGCATTGACCTCAACCGGCTGCACCTCCTCCTTGCGGTGGTGGAGAAAAACACGAGAATACGCTTTTCCCGACACGACGTCTATGTGAGCATCGCCGGGGGAATCCGTACTCTCGAGACGGGCCTTGATCTCGCCCTCTGTGTCAGTCTCGTCTCCTCTCGCTTAGAGAGGGAGGTCCGCAAGGATACCGTGTTCTGCGGTGAGGTCGGTCTTGGAGGCGAGGTGCGGTCGGTACCCCTTCTTGAGCAGCGCCTTCAGGAGGCACTTCGGGTAGGCATACGCCGGGCTGTCCTGGCGCGGGGGCAGAAAGTTCCGCCCCGCCTTGCAGGTATTGAGTGCGCCTTCTGTGGTCACATCCTCGAGCTCTTCGAAAAGGAAGGGCTCAGACCGTAATCGGTATCCCCCCTTTGTGTCCTCTCTGGTGCTTACGACCCTTGCTTCCTGGGGAAAATTGGTATAATGGAGGAAGGAGCGTCTTTTTTCGGAGGTTTTCGTGATGCTGGGATGTGGGTTTCTCAAGAAGCGGGGCGGAGGTGTTGGGTATGGGGAAGGTGGTTTCCCTGGTGTTCTGTGCTTTGCTGGCAGGATGTGTCTTCATGCTTTCCTTCTTTCTTGCTCCATGGTCTTCTCGTCTGTGGAATACGCTCTTTGCCCTTTTTGCCGCTTTAGGGGTGATGGTGGTCAGCATGCGGTTTGTGAAACCCCTGGAAAAGGCCTTCACTGTGGTGGGAGGGGTGCTTTCCCGGACTTCGGCAGTCGACATCCTCGTTGGTCTTGGAGGGCTCATTGTCGGACTGGTTATTGGGGTCCTCCTGACCTATCCGATATCCTTTTTGCCCTTTAAGAATGCGGCACTACCGCTTGTGGTGACCATTATCTGTGGGGCTCTTGGTCTTGCGATTTTTCTCCTTCGAAAGGATGACATTGTGTCCCTCCTCACCGGTCTTCCCCGGGTGCGGTTTTTGCGAGGTCAGGGGGCAACGGGGAAAATCCTGGACACCAGTGCCATTGTGGACGGGCGAATCGCGGATATCTGCAGGACGGGCTTTCTCGAGGGAGAACTCCTGATCCCCCGCTTTGTGCTCCGGGAACTCCAGCAGGTTGCGGATTCTCAGGACCCTCTCAAGCGGAACCGTGGTCGGCGCGGTCTTGACATCCTGAATAGAATGAGAAAGGAAAAGAAGGTCAACATCCGCATCATTGATCGAGATTTCCCTGATATCCGGGATGTGGATGCCAAACTCATCAAGCTGGCGAAAATCATGGGGGCACGGGTCATCACCAACGATTTCAACCTGAACAAAATTGCCGAGCTTGAAGGTGTGGAAGTCCTCAACATCAACGAGCTCTCCAACGCCCTGAAACCCTATGTGCTTCCAGGTGAAGAACTCCGGGTCCAGATTATTCGAGAGGGGAAAGAGGCGGATCAGGGTGTGGGTTACCTTGACGATGGGACGATGGTGGTGGTGGAGGAGGGGAAAAAGTACATCAATGCCACCGTGGATACGGTTGTCACCAGTGTCCTGCAGACTCCCGCGGGACGGATGATTTTCGCCCGCCTGAAAACGAAAGGGTGAGACCTCTGGGTTCGTCGTTTTTCGCCGTGGTGGTGGCGGCAGGAGTTGGAGAACGAATGAATGCTGCTTTGCCCAAGCAGTATCTTCCGCTCCTTGGAAAGCCAGTTCTGGCGCACACCCTTGAAGCTTTTGAACGGTTTGAGCCCGTTACCGAAGTCACCGTGGTCATTCATCCCCTGCACGAGAAGATTTTCGAGCGGGAGATTCTCGAAAGATACCGTTTCCGCAAGGTCAGACGGTACGTGTTTGGTGGTGCCACGCGCCAGGACTCAGTGTACGAGGGAGTGAAGGTGTACCGGGACCATCCTGAGGATTTCGTCCTCATCCACGATGGGGTGCGACCGCTGGTGGGGGAGGAGGTTCTGTGGCGGTGTGTGGAGGGGCTGAGGAAACACGAGGCCATATGTGTGGCCATTCCTTCTGTGGATACCCTAAAGCTCTCCCTCGATGGGCAGACGGTGCAGAAGACCCTGGACCGCAGGACCGTATGGCGGGCTCAGACGCCTCAGGCGTTTCGTGTGGGCCTCATCCTTCAGGCCTTTGAGCAGGCCAGGAAAGAGGGTTTTCAGGGGACCGATGATGCCTCGCTTGTGGAACGTCTTGGGGTTCCGGTATACCTTGTCCTGGGGTCGGAGGAGAACCTGAAAATCACCACTCCTCAGGACTTTCTCCTGGCTGAGGAGATGCTCCGCTTCAGAGTGCGATGGTCCCGTACCGGGTAGGCCTGGGATACGATATCCATCCTCTTGTTGAGGGGCGCAGGCTCGTTCTCGGGGGTGTGCTCATCCCCTTTGAACGGGGACTTTTGGGTCATTCTGACGGAGATGTGGTGTGCCATGCGCTTATGGACAGTCTCCTTGGGGCCTGTGGTCTTGGAGACATAGGGGAGTTTTTCCCGCCTCAGGACCCGAAATGGCGTGATGCGGAGAGCATCAGACTCCTTGAGGACGTGGTGGTGAGGGTTCGGGAAAAAGGGTGGGACATCGGGAACGTGGATGTCATGCTTGTTGCCGAAAAACCCAGAATTGCCCCCTTTGTGGCCCGCATCCGGGAAAGCCTTGCCCGGGTTCTGGGTGTGCCTGAAGAGCAGGTTGGTTTCAAGGTCACGACCAACGAGGGCCTCGGGAGCATTGGAAGGGGTGAAGGAATGTGCTGTTTTGCCGTCAGTCTCCTGGTGCAAAGGAAGCCGTAGGAATTTTGCTCCTTGTGGTGTTTGGGGTTTTTGTCGCGGCACCGTCTGCGCAGGCGCAACCAAAACTCTCTCTTGCGGAGGAACGGGGTGTTTTCGTCATTCTCGCTGATGGACGGGTACTGTTGCGCGTTCGCTTTCGCGGGTCCTATGCTTCCTGCGAGGAGCGGGCAAAAGCCATCCTCAAACGGCTCCAGGAGGTGTTCGCCGCTTCGTGGAAAAGTCCTCCCACTTTTCGCATTGTGCGGGAGCAAAGCGGGGCTTTCAGTGCGTTCTGCGGTGGAAAAAGGCTCTTTTCCGTTTTCTGGGAGGATGCTCGCTCCAACTCTTCCAATCCGCTGGACCTTGCCATCCTGTGGTTGAACGAAGTCCAGATGGCCTTTTACGGGGTATCCGAAGGAACATGCGAGGTGGAGAAGGCGTTCACCGGTCTTGCCTCTTTTTGCCATCCGAAATTCGATGGGCGAAAGACCTCCTCAGGTGAGACCTACAGCTCATACGCCTTCACCGCGGCGCATCGAACCCTTCCCCTGGGGAGTGTGCTCCTGGTGACCAATCCCAGGAACGGGAAGCGCGTGGTAGTGAAGGTCAACGATCGTGGTCCCTGGCGGAAGAACCGGGTGGTGGACCTCTCCCTCGTCGCGGCGAAAGCTTTGGGGATTGAAGGGGCAGGAGTGGACAGTGTCCGTATCGAGGTGATTCGGTGGAAGAAAAGGTGAGGACCCGCTTTGCGCCAAGCCCCACAGGATTTTTGCACCTCGGGAGCGCACGCACAGCACTCTTCAACTGGGCCTTTGCCCGGAAAGCAAAGGGAGCATTTGTGCTCCGAATCGAGGACACCGACCCCCTTCGATCGCGGGAAGAATTCGTTCAGGCCATATGTGGGGATCTGGCCTGGCTTGGTGTGGATTGGGACGAGGGTCCCGACAAGGGAGGACCCTTTGGCCCCTACCGTCAGTCGGAACGGAGGGCGATTTATGAAGAATTCTTGAGGAAGCTCCAGAGGAAAGGGTATGTCTACCCCTGTTACTGCACCGCCGAAGAACTGGAGAGGGAACGGGAAGAAGCCCTTGAGGAAGGTCGACCACCCCGGTACTCCCGCCGCTGCCTCTTCCTCACTCCCAAGGAGCGGAGGATTCTTGAGAGGGAAGGCCGGAGGCCTTCATGGCGTTTTCGTGTTCCCCTGGGGAGAACAGTCACCGTCGAGGATCTGGTGCGAGGACGGGTGAGCTTCGCCACCGATGCGCTCACCGACGTTATTCTCGTGAGACCAGACGGTCTTCCCACGTACAATTTCGCCTGCGTGGTGGATGATGCGCTCATGCGTATCACCCATGTTCTGCGGGGGGAAGAGCACCTTCCCAATACGCCTTACCAGGTGCTCCTGTACGAGGCTTTGGGATTTCCACCTCCCCTCTTCGCCCATGTTCCCGTCATTCTCTCCCCGGATGGGGCAAAGCTGAGCAAGCGATCCGGGGATACGAGCCTTCGCTTTTTCCGGGAAGAGGGTTTCCTTAAGGAAGCGCTCCTCAACTACCTCCTGACCCTTGGGCATTCCTTCCCCGGGGAGAAAGAACTTCTCCCTCAGGAAGAACTCGTTGCACTTTTCGACCTCCGGAGAATACGCAAGAGCAACGCAATTTTTGACATCGCAAGGCTTACCTGGATGAATCGGGTGTATCTGCGGGAACTCCCCCTGGAAGTTCTGAGGGAACGGGTACGGGCCTTTGCAGGGACAATGTGGGAAGCGTGGGAGAAAACCCTTGGAGAGGAACGTCTCCTCAGGCTCCTTGCGCTCTTTCAGGAGGAAGCCTCGACCTTGAAAGACCTCGTACTTTCTCTCTCCCTTGCCCTTGGGGAGACAAAGGCCCTGGCAGGGGAAAACAAGGCCCTCCTTCCCACGATTTCTCTGGTGCTTTCCAGGATTCCTGAGGATACCTTTGCAGACGAGACACACCTTCGGGAGGAACTCCGTAGGGCACAGAAAGAGAGCGGCATTCCTCCCCGGATGTTCTATCGTACTTTGCGGGTTCTCCTCATAGGGCGGGAGGAAGGGCCAGAACTCCACCGCCTTCTCTGGGCTCTGGGGAAAAGGAGGGTGCTGGAGAGCCTTGAGCAATTCACTCAAAGAGTAGGGAGTGACCATGGAGATTCGACTCTTCAATACTCTGACCCTTGAAAAGGACGTTTTTGTTCCGGTTGAGCAGGGGAAAGTTCGTTTCTACGTGTGCGGTCCGACGGTGTATGACCTCATCCACATCGGGAACGCCCGGGTTTTCGTGCTCTTTGACGCCCTCCGGAGGTTCCTGGAACAAGTGGGCTATGAGGTGCTTTTTGTTCAGAACTTCACCGATATCGATGACAAGATTATCCGGAAGGCTCAGGAACTTGGGAGGGACCCGAAAGAAGTGGCCGAGCAGTACATCGCAGAATACTGGCATGACGCTGAAGCGTTGAGGGTGCGACGGGCAACGGTGCATCCCAGGGCTACGGACCACATCCCTGAAATCATTGCCCTTATCAGGAAACTTGAAGAAAAGGGCTTCACCTATGTGGTCGACGGGGATGTCCTCTTTGACGTCTCTCGCTTTCCCCACTACGGGAAGCTCTCTCGAAAACGCATTGAGGAGCTCCAGGAAGGCGCCCGGGTAGAAGCCCGGTACGCCAAGCGGAACCCGGCGGATTTTGTACTCTGGAAGAGCGCAAAACCCGGTGAGCCCTTCTGGGAGAGCCCCTGGGGGAAGGGTCGCCCTGGCTGGCACATCGAGTGTTCAGCGATGGCCATGAAGTACCTTGGAGAGACACTGGACATCCATGCTGGAGGAGTGGACCTTATCTTCCCGCACCATGAGAACGAAATTGCCCAGAGTGAGGCGGCCACGGGGAAGCCCTTTGTCCGGTACTTCCTCCACAACGGGTACGTCAACATTCACGCCGAGAAAATGTCCAAATCCCTGGGGAACATCATCACGGTCCGCGAGCTCACAAAAAGGTATAACCCCAAAGCCCTGCGCCTTGCCCTCTTTGGCACCCATTACCGCAATCCCATCAATATCGACGAAGCACTTCTTGAGTCGTCTGCGCAGTTTCTGGAGCGGACGAAGAACTTCCTGAGGAACTTTGCCTTTATCCGGCGTAAGGTTCGGGAAAACCCGCGGTGGCAGGCCGAAAGAGAAGGTGATGTTGTTGGGGAAGTTGAGAGATTCTCCTCGCTTTTTTTCAGAGCGCTGGCCGACGATTTCAACACGCCTCAGGCCCTGGGGGTTTTAGGGGATTTCATGCGCTTCGGTAACCAGTACCTTCTCCCGGCGCGGGGACGATGGAGCGAGGAAGCCCTCGAGGCGATGGCTGCTTTTCTTGACACTGTGGAGGAGATTCTCGGTATTGTCCCCTGGGAAGAAGTGGGGGCTGAGGACCGGGAGGTCCAGGAACTTGTGGAGGAACGGGAGCAGGCCCGGAGAGCAAGAAACTGGGCACAGGCTGATGCTCTGCGGGAACGCATTAAGGCTTTGGGGTATGTGGTTGAGGATACTCCTCTTGGGCCCCGCTGGTACAGGCAGGAGGAAAAGGAAGCGTGACGGAGTACATTTACGGGCGGCATCCGGTCTTTGAGGCCCTTCGGGCCCGGCGCCGGGTGTTCGAAAAACTCTTGCTTGCGAGGAACACCCACGGGGACCTTGTGCGACGTATCGAAAGCCTTGCTACAAGTCTTGGAGTTCCTGTGGAACGGGTGGAACACGAGGTTCTGGAGAATCTCGTGGGGAGGGATGCCGTCCATCAGGGAGTTGTTCTCCTCTGTGGGGAGAAGAAGGGTTTTTCCTGGAAGGACCTCCTTGAGCGTGCTCGGAATCGACGGGACGCCCTGGTGCTCTTTGTGGACCGGGTGGAGGACCCGAGGAACCTCGGAGCCATCATCCGGACGGCCGCTTTTTTTGGTGTCGATGGGGTTGTGGTGAGCAAAGCCCGTTCGGCGCCGCTTGGTGCTCAAGCGGTGAAGGCTGCTGCAGGGGGCCTGGAGGTTGCGGAAGTCATCCAGGTGAACAACTTTACCGAAATTGTACGTGCTTTCCAGGAAAAAGGCTTTGTCATCGTGGGTCTTGAGGTGGATGGGGAGCAATGCATCTGGGACATCGACCCTGGCCCCTTTCCGGTTGGCCTTGTGGTGGGTGGGGAGAACGAGGGCATCCGGAGGATTGTTCGTTCCCTCTGCGATTATACGGTGCGGATTCCCGGGAAAGGATTGGTTTCCTCCCTCAACGTTTCTGTAGCCACGGGCATTGCGCTCTATGAGGTGATTCGGCGGAGGAATCGTTCTACGAAAACATCTTGATGCGCATTGCATCAGAAAGACAATTGGCTGAGTGAGGAGGCTTCAGTGTGGTGAAGGAACTCAGTGTGCGAAGGGGCGATGTTTTCGAGGGAGAGGTGCTCGATTTTGCGCTCCCGGAATGCCAGGGAGTTCTGAAGAGAAACGGCTTTGTGGTCTTTGTTCCCCTCGTTCTTGAGGGCGAATTCTGCCGGGTGGAGGTCGAAAAGGTCAAGCGGAGCTTTGCCACGGGAAAGGCCCTTGAGGTACTCAGGACTTCCCCTGCCCGCGTCACCCCTCCCTGCCCGCATTTCCTTGAGGGGTGTGGGGGATGCCAGTTGCAGTTTGTCCAGTACGAGGAGCAAGTTCGCTTGAAAAGGAAGCACGCTCTAAACATCCTCGAGCGCATTGGGGGAGTTGCTCTAGAAAAAGTTCACTGTGAGGAGTTTGTCCTCTCCCCCCGGGCTTTTGAGTACCGAAACAAAATGGAGTTCACCTTTGGGGAGAAAGACGGCGAGCTTGTACTTGGTCTTCGTCCGGCCAACCGCTTCTGGGACGTTGTGGACCTTAAGACGTGTCTCCTTATGCGGCGGGACCTTGTGGAAAGGCTCCTTGAATTCACCAGGGAGTACGGGAAGAAACACCGGATCCCCGGGTACGACCCGGTGCAAAAAGTAGGGGTTTTGCGGAACCTCCTTGTGCGGTACAGTCCCACAACCGGTGAGCTCCTTGTGGGTCTTGCCACGAGGAGTTTCGACCTCCCGGAAAAGGCATTCCTCGTGGGGACGCTCCGGGAGATGTTCCCAAAACTGCGGGGGATTGTGCACATCGTCAACAATTCCCCGGCCAGCGCACTGATTTTTGAAGAGAAACACGTTCTCTGGGGGGAACCCTACTTTTTTGAGAACGTTGGCCGCTTGAGTTTCCGGGTCTCTATCGAGAGTTTCTTCCAGGTGAATTCCTTGCTCTGCGAAGCGCTGTACGCCAAGGTTCGGGAGTACGCCCTTGCCGATGGCCCGGTGACGACTGCTCTTGACCTCTACTGTGGTGGAGGAGGTATTGGCCTTTTTGTGGCCGATGCAGTGGAGAAGGTCGTGGGAGTGGAGGAGAACCCCAAAGCTGTGGAAGACGCCTTTGAGAACGCAAAAAGGAACGGCCGGACGAACTTCACCTGTATCTTAGGAAGGGTGGAGAAACTCCTCGCCTCTTCGCGCTTCCATGTGGATGTGGTCATCGTGGATCCTCCCCGGGCAGGCCTTGACAAGAAAGTCGTCCAGCGAGTGTCTTCCCTTGCCCCGAAAAAGGTGGTCTATGTGTCCTGCAACATCGGAACCTTTGCTCGGGATGTGGCCCTTTTCAGAGACCGGGGGTATAACCTGATGAAGCTGGCGTTCTTCGACCTCTTTCCCCAGACGCCGTATTTTGAGACGGTGGCGCTCCTTGTTCAGAGGTGAGAAAAATCGCCACAAGGTCTTGCAAAAGCCCGTAAAGCCCAGTAAAGTATTGCCAACAGGGCAGGTGAAAGGGTATGAGAATCACGGAGGGTATAAAGAAGGTCGCCAATCTCAAGGCTTGCGTGGCGGATCGGGTTTGCCGGCTCCGGGGGGAGGGGGCTTTTGAGATTCTGGCACTCGTGAAACAGCTCGAGAAGCAGGGCAAGGACATCATTCATCTTGAAATTGGGGAACCGGACTTCGATACTCCGGAGAACGTGAAAGAGCGGGCAATTCAGGCCATCCGCGAGGGACACACGTACTACGTCCCTTCTGCCGGGATAGACGAGCTCAGGGAAGCGGTCTGTGTGTACATGAAAAGGAGCCGGGGTATTGATGTTTCCCCGGAAGAAGTTATCATCACCCCCGGGGCAAAACCGGTGATTTTCCTGAGTTTCCTTCTCCTCCTCGAAGAGGGCGATGAGGTCATCTATCCGGACCCGGGTTTCCCTGCTTACCGTTCGATCATCGACTTCGTCGGCGCGAAGGCCGTTCCGCTTCGTCTCCGGGAGGAGAACGACTTCCGGGTGGATGTTGAGGAGCTCCGGCGCCTGGTTACTCCCAGGACGAAAATGATCGTTCTGAACTCTCCCGGGAATCCTACGGGGTCGGTTCTGACCCGTGAGGACATGGCGGAAATCGCCCGTATCGCCGAGGAAGAGGACCTTCTCATTTTCACCGACGAGGTCTACAGCGAAATCATCTATGACGAGCCCCATGTGAGCATCCTCCAGTTTCCCGGGATGAAAGAGCGTACCATTCTCCTTGACGCTTTCTCGAAGACCTTTGCCATGACCGGATGGCGCCTGGGATACGCCGTTCTCCCCAGAGAACTCGCTCCCCTTCTTGCGCTCCTTGTGACGAACTCGAACTCCTGCACCTGCACCTTCACCCAGATGGCGGGAGTGGAAGCACTCCTCAATGGCGAAGACGCCGTCCGGAAGATGGTTGCCGAGTTCCGCCGCCGCAGGGATTTCCTCGTGGAGCGTATGCGGGAGATTGAGGGCTTGACCTTTGTGAAACCCCGGGGTGCCTTCTACATCTTCCCGAACATCACCGCCTTCGGGCTTTCCTCTCAGGAGATGATGCGCTATCTCCTTGAGGAAGCTGGGGTCGCTACAGTACCGGGGACGGCTTTTGGAGAGTACGGAGAAGGGTATATCCGGATTTCGTTCTCCAATTCCCTTGAGAACCTTGCGAAAGCCATGGACCGGATTGAGGAGGCTCTGAAAAAGCTCAGACGGGGAGGAGAAGGGGCATGAAGATTGTGCTTTCGGAATTCAAGCGAAAGGGAAGCCCTCTGAGTCGGGCGGAGGAGCAAGCGCTTTTGCAGAAAATCATCGACCTTCTCTGCCTCGAGGGTCTTGAGTTTGAGCTAAAAGTCGAGGAGATGGAACGCCAGGACTGAGGCGTAGCTGCGTGGTGAGGATGCCAAGGAGAATGAGGCTGCATCCGGCGATGCCTCGCCCTGTGAGGCGTTCCCCAAAAAGGAGATACGAGAAAAGCGCGGCGAAGACCGGCTCGGCAACGAACACGATCCCTGCATGGGTTGCAGAAGTGTAGCGCTGGGCAACCTTCTGCACGGTGAAGGCGATTCCCGTTGCCACAACGCCAAGGAACACGATGCTCCCCCAGGCGGAAAATCCCTGGGGGAGCATGCGTTCTTCCCCGAAGAGAGCCCCGGAAAGCGCGCTGAAGAGCGCCACTGCTCCCATTTCGACGGTCGCCAGGGCAAAGGCGTCGTTGCTTTTTGCGAACTGCTCAACAAGGACAATCTGCAGCGCATAGGCTACCGCTCCGAGGAAAGTCAGGAAGTCTCCCACGGAAAGTGACGTCTCCTCTCCGTCCCCACTGGTCAAAAGGAAAAGCCCAAAGAGCGCAAGGGCAATGCTTGCAGGAAGCGTCCTCTCCAGCCGTGTCCGAAGGATCACGAGGGCGAAAATCGGCACGATGAGCGTGCAGAACCCGGTGATGAACGCCGAGCGTGCCGGAGTGACGTAAAGAAGCCCCAGGGTCTGGAAAAGGTACCCCAAAAAGAGCGCTCCCCCAAGGAGCGTCCCGGAAAAAAGCACCCTGAAGGTCTTCGGTCGGGAAAAGACGAGAAGCACCCCGAAGGCCACGAGGAACCTCCACAAAAGTATGGCCAGGGGAGGGGTGCTCGCGAGGAGGTGCTTCACGGTCACAAACGTCCCTCCCCAGATAACGGTTACCCCAAGGAGAGCGAAATCGGCAAGGAGAGTTTTCCGCTCAATCATGGCGGTATTGTAGCATAGGAGCGCTAAAAGTTTCGGGGAAGGTGACGATAATAAGCGGGTAGAAAATATGCGGAAAGGAGGAGTTGCCTATGCCAGAGGAGAAAGCACGTCTTGCCTTTGGTGTGCGGGGAAGGCTCCTTGCGTTCTTCCTCCTTGTGTCCCTTGTCCCCCTTGCTGTCCTCACATGGCTCAGCACCACGCGTTTTCAGAACACCCTCATGGAGTGGGAGTTTGAGAACGCCGAAGTCATCGTCGAGAGAGTCGCCAAGGAGCTTGCCTCAACCCTCTCGAGGAACATCGAGTACGCCCACTTTCTCGCAGAAGACCACACATTGACCTCCCCGGAGATGCCCCCTGAGGAGAAGTCCCGGGTTCTCGCCGAGTTCGTGAAGGACCACCCCCTTGCGCTTTCTGCTTCCCTCACGGACGCCTCGGGCATCCAGGTTGCCGATTCAACGGGAAAAGTGGGTGAGGACAAAAGCGACCTTGAGTGGTTCCAGGTCCCCAAAGCGACAGGGAAACCGTACCTGAGCGACATCCGCCTCTCCCGGGATCTTGGGGTGTACGTTCTCAACGTGGCTGCCCCCGTGTACGACAGGGACGGGGTATTCGCCGGCGTCGTCACCCTGCGCCTCGATGCCGCGAAAATCAGCGAAGAAATCACCCAGGGTGTTCGCCTTGCCCAGACCGGGTACCCGTACGTGTACTGCGCAAAGCACAAAGACATCGTTGCCCACCCTGATACGTCCCTTGTTGGGAAAACCCTTGAGGAGCTGGGCCTTGGGTTCCTCAACGAGCCCCTGCAGAAAGAAAAAGGGACCGTGCGGTACACCTTCCGGGGAGTGGAACAGTTTGGGGTCTTTGCGAAAGTCGAGCCCTATCGGTACTTCTCGGGGGACAACTGGAAGGACTGGCGGGCTGTGGGCGTATTCCCCGTTCAGGAAATCCTTGCCCCCGTCCGGGCACAGGTACAGTTTGCCCTCCTCCTTCTTGCCGTTGTGGGGGTTGCCGTGGCGCTTGTTGCTTTCGTTTTGAGCGGAAGCTTTGTGGCCCCTGTGAAGCGCATGGTGGTGCACCTTGAGCGCCTTGCCCAGGGAGACCTCACCGCTTCGGTGGAGGAAGCGCACCTGCGCCGCAGAGACGAGTTTGGGGTGATGGCCCAGGCGTTTGCCGGGATGGTCAAGCGGTGGCAGAGTGTCGTCGGGAGCGTGGTGAACCACGCCATGACCCTTGCCGCCTCAAGCGAAGAGCTCACCTCCTCGGTAAGCGAGGTCTCCCGGGCAACCCAGGAGATTGCCAAAACCATTGCCCAGGTTGCCGATGGAGCAAACCGCCAGGGAGAGGAGCTCCAGAAGCTCAACGAGAGGGTCCATGAGGTGAGCGATGAGGCGAAGAACATCGAGGAACTCTCGAAGAAGAACCTCAACCTCCTTGAGGTGACGCTCAGAGAAAGGATTAGGAAGAACGCCGAAGCCCTTACCGAGGTCACGAAGAACATCGAGGAGGCGGTGCGGGAGGGTGGAAGCGTTGCCGATGAGGCAGAGAAAGGCCGGGGGGCCTTGAGCCTCCTCGTGGAGAACATCGGACGCATCGCCCAGATCTCCCAGGAGGTGGGCCAGAGCATCGCTAAGCTCGAGGGCCGCTCCCAGGAGATTGGACGGATTGTGGACGTCATCACCGGGATTGCGGAACAGACGAACCTCCTTGCTCTCAATGCCGCGATTGAGGCCGCAAGAGCCGGAGAGGCCGGAAGAGGCTTTGCGGTGGTGGCCGAAGAGGTGCGGAAGCTCGCCGAGGGCTCAGCCCAGGCGGCCCAGCAGATTGCTCAGCTCGTCGCCGAAATCCAGAAGGACACCCAGGATGCCGTGCACCGCATGGACCGGACAAGCGCCGAGGTGGCAGAAGGCGTCTCCCAGGCCCAGAACGTGGTCCGGGGGCTCCAGAACATCATCAACGCCATCGGAAAGGTCCGGGAGGCCATTGCCCGGATCAGTGCCTCCCGGGATGTCCTCGAGGGGACCCGGAGGGACGTAGAGGGGGTGCAGAACGAGGTCATCCGCTTCTTTGGGGACATCGCCAGGGCTGTGGCATCAATCACCGAGAACATCGCCGCCATTGCCGAGCAGGTGGCCTCTCTTGCCGCCATTGCTGAGGAGAACGCCGCCTCAAGCGAAGAGGTCTCCGCATCCACCGAGGAGCAGAGCGCTTCCCTTGAGGAGATTACCTCTTCCGTCGAGACCCTGAGTAAAATCGCCGAGGAACTCCAGGAGGCGGTGGCCGTATTCCGGGTGTGAAGGGAAGGACCAGGAAGCCCCGGGGAATTCCCCGGGGCTTTTCCATTCTGCTCTTTGTCTATGGCTCAGAAACTTGCCTCTGGCGAAAACCTCAAGGTGGTTCAAGAACTCTTAGGCCATGCCTCGACTGCCCTCACTCCTGACACCTCCCGCAAGGCTCTGCCGGGATTGAAAGAGCAAGCGGTGGAAAAACCTCGTGGGGTTCTTTCCTCGGTCCGCCATGGAAATTGAGCGGCGTTGCTGTCGAATTGCTGTCAAAGCGGAATTGTGCGGGATGACCAGGTTACCGGAAGCCTTGAAAAACCTGGTGAGCCGTGCAGGAATCGAACCTGCGACACCCGGATTAAAAGTCCGGTGCTCTACCTACTGAGCTAACGGCCCACCGGACAGGGTAAATATACTATGAGGAGCAGTGGATGTCAAGGGTTGCCGGATTCCCCGCTTGAGGACCGTTTCCTGTATCCGGGGCCTGGAGTATAACTCAGGCGACATCAGAAGCTTCACCTTGAGGAAGGGGTAAGGGATGAGAAAGGCACTTTTGGGGATTCTTTGTGCAGAGGTTGAGGGGTAGAGGTTGCAGTTGACGCTCAACGGAAAGAAACCCTATAATTTTTCTGCCCCTGCGAGAGTGGCGGAACGGAAGACGCGCTGGACTTAGGATCCAGTGGGCGAAAGCCCGTGCGGGTTCGACTCCCGCCTCTCGCACCAGAGATGTGATTTGGTGCTGAGATTGAGGCTCTCTTACCTTCGAGCGAAGTCTCCTCTTGCGCGTGGCGTATTGCCCCATCTGAACTTCCGTAAGTGGCATCACAGAGCAGAATAGCGCGTGGTGTTTTGAGTTGAGCCACACCGAGAGTACCATGTGTGACAAAGAAGGAATTTTGAACTACAATGCTTAAAATGGATTCCCTGGGGGTGGAACGGTGGAAAGCATGAAAATCGAGGTCGAGCTGGCTCAGGCTTTTGGACGGACCTTCGTCAAGGGGAACATCCTCGAAATCCATCCTGTTCGTTGCATGGGTTGCGCTCACTGTGTTTCGCTTTGCAAGAAACTGGGACCCAACGTGCTGGAGATTCAGGGCGGAGTGGCGAAGGTCGTCCGTCCCGAGAACTGCATCGGTGACGGGGCCTGCATGATGGCCTGCCCCACCAAGGCCATATTCCTCATGAGTCGTTACGATCCTGCTAACCCACCGCAGGCCGTGTGATCCTCTCTGCAGAAGGGTGGTCACGCCACCTTTCTGCAGAGATACCCCATCGTTGTTTTTGGGTTACTAGACCTCTCCACGTCTCTCCGGGGCCTACAATCCTCACTTTGCACCGCGCATCCGTGTTCCAAGTAGGAGATCTTCGTATCCAGAAATAAAAGCACCCGGATTGCGGTTGAAAACCAAAAATACCGCTTCCAGGAGCATATGGAGAGGTTGAACGATGAGAAGGAAGTTCTGGCAATTCTCTATTCCTGTTGTCCTTTTCGGTGCTTTCCTCCTGTACCGCAATGTCGCCCCGCAGAAAACGGAGTACTTCGTGCTTGCATCTCGGAACCTCTCGGAAACCTTAGTAGCTGCCGGTCGCATCGAGTTTTCCCGAGAGCTCGTCCTGTCCTTCCCAGTGTCGGGAATCCTGCAGCAGGTGTCTACCCAGGAAGGGGCGAGGGTCCGGAGGGGGGAGCTCCTTGCCGCCCTTGAGGATTCCCTGGAGCAAAATCGCCTCAAGCTGGCCCGGACGGAACTGACCCTTGCCGAGATCAACCTCAGGCGAATCGAATCGTACCAGCGGAAACTGGCCGAAGAAGAGCACCGCCGGGCAACCATCAACCTCCAGGCGGCGCTTGAGCAATACCAGAAGGCCCAGTTCCTCTTTCGCCAGGGGAGCATCCCGGAAGAGGAACTGAAAAAGGCCGAAAGGGACTGGGAAACCGCCCTGTCCTTAGAGCGTACCACCCGGCTGAACCTCATGGGTGTTCAGGAAGACGGCCCCGTTTTTCTCGAGGCTAAGGCACAGGTCGAGAGGGCCCGGCTTGAGCTCCTTCAGGCTGAAATCGATGCGCAGAAACGCCGGCTTTATGCCCCTGTCGATGGGATCGTCGTTTCCTTCCCAAAGAACCCCAGAGAGTTCGTTCAGGCAGGAGAGACCGTCGTGGTGCTGGGGGAGAACCCCTTCCAGGTAGTGATCCGCGTCGATGAGCGGCAGTACAGGAAAATCCGGCCGGGCATGAAAGCCCTGGTGAGAGAGCAGGCCGACTCTCAGGGAAGAGTCCTTGCTGCTTCCATTGCCAAGATCGCTCCGGCCATTGATACTGCCCAGGGCACGGTGGAGGTCGCTTTGCTCTTTGACGCACCCCTCACCGGCACAAAGCCGAACGCGGCGGTCAATGTGGAAATCATCCTCCGGGAAGAAAAAGGAATCCTGGCCTTCCCGAAACGGTACCTCGCGGATAAAGACACCGTGTGGGTTGCAAAAGGAGGGAGGGCGTATCCTGTGCGCCTCTTGCATGTCACGCCTTTTGAAGAGTGGATACAGACCACGGATCTTCCCTCCGGAACCATTCTGCTTTCCCCGAGGGGTCTTCGAGAGGGGAAGCGCGTGGTTCTTGGCGAAAGGAGCACCGAGTGAGATGCTACGCTTTGCCCTCCTTATGGCCTGGCGTTTTTTGACAACCTCCCGTTCTCAGACCTTTCTCATCATCCTTGGCATCACCGTGGGGGTGGCCATCCAGCTTTTCCTCTCTTCCTTGATAGCCGGGCTTCAGGCCAATCTCATCAACCAGACCGTTGGCGATGCTCCCCATATCCTCATCGTTCCGGAAGATCGCATACCCCTTTCGATCCTCCGTTCTGCAGGGAATCTGGTTCTGAGTCGTCTGGCTGGCCCGGTAAAGGAAGAGGCGAAGATTCTCTCCTGGCAGCGTATCGAAAAGCAACTCATTGCTCGCCCTGACCTTCGGGCTGTTTCTCCTCTTGTTGAGGGTACCGGGGTGGTCCGTAGAGGCGAGCTGACAAAGAGCGTGCTCCTTAAGGGGGTTGTTCTCGAAAAGGCAGACCGCATTTACGAGCTTCGGGAACGCACGATTCGGGGAATCCCCCAGACCGGTGGTAGCGGGGTTCTTGTAGGGAAAGTCCTTGCCGAAGATTTGCGGCTTGAGGTAGGGGACATCATCACGATCACCACGCCTTCGGGGAGAAACGGAACGTTCACCGTAAACGGTGTTTTCGACCTGAGGAACAAAGTCATCAACGCCTCCTGGGTCTTCTTGGACCTTACCCCGGCCCAGACGCTCCTTGACCTGGAAGGTGCCATATCGGCCATAGAAATCCAGATTGACCAGGTGTTCCAGTCCGAGCGCATCGCCGAAGAGCTCAGAAAGGTCTTCCCCGAATACACCATTGAAACCTGGCAAACCCGAAACCAGCAGCTCCTCAGTGCCCTACGAAGCCAGAGCTTCTCTTCTTATCTCATTCAGTTCTTCGTGCTCCTTGCGGTGACTTTGGGGATTGCCAGTGTCCTTGTGGTCTCGGTCACCCAGCGTATCCGGGAAATCGGCATCCTCAAGGCCATGGGCACGACCGATACCGGGGTGAGCCTCGTGTTCTTCGCCCAGGGAGCCATCCTGGGGTCTTTTGGTTCGCTCTCGGGAGCTCTTGTGGGGTTTTTCCTCATTCGCCTTTTCCAGCAGGCGGCAAAATCCAGCGGTGGCGCCATTTCCTTCTCCATTACCGTGCAACCTGCGACGCTTCTGGCCATTGTCGTGATTTCCACCGTGGCGAGTCTCCTTGCGGCTGTCTCTCCGGCCCGACAGGCCAGGAAACTCGTTCCTATCGAGGTGATTCGGAATGGATGAACCGGTGCTCGTTGCACTGCAGAAGGTCAACAAGGTCTATGGAGTAGCGGTGAAGTACCAGGTTCTTTTTGACATCACCATGGCCGTTCCCCGAGGGCAGTTTTTGGCGCTCATTGGGCCATCCGGATCGGGTAAGACGACGCTCCTCAATATCATTGGAGCCCTCGACCGCCCAACAAGCGGCCACGTTCTCATCGAAGGGCAGGACCTTGGGAAGCTCTCCGACGAGGCGCTGGCGCGCTTTCGGAACAGGTTCCTGGGGTTCATCTTCCAGTTCCACTACCTTCTTCCAGAGTTCAACGCCTTAGAAAACGTCCTCATCCCCTACTGGATTGGTTCCGGAAAACCTGGCAAAGAGGTCACAGAGAAAGCCATGTACCTTCTGGAACGGGTGGGCCTGAAAGATGCCGCAAGGAAGCGTATCACCCTGCTTTCTGGAGGTCAGCAGCAACGTGTGGCCATTGCCCGGGCCCTCCTCAACGACCCCCAGCTCATCCTCGCCGATGAACCCACCGGGGCCCTTGATACGAAAACCGGGGAGCAGGTGCTGGAGCTTCTAAATGAAATTCGGCAACAATCGAACACCACGATGATTATGGTGACCCACAACCGGGATGTGGCGCTGAAGGCCGACTGGATTATCGAGCTCATCGACGGTAAACTCTGTAAGGAGGTCTATCCTCAGAAAATTGGCCTCAAGGAGGCTATGGAAATCCTGGAATCTCATGCCTGCAATCTCGACGACGTGGACGAGAAGTCCGCAAAGGTAACGCAACCAGGTTCTGTGAAATCCCTGCCCTTTGGGAATCCGTAAGAAAAGCCGCAAACCTTGCAGAGTATCCTGGGAGTGCAGCGGAGATTCGACAGGAACGAGGCCATTGGAATGCTTCTTACTCCCGAGAACTTGATGCCACCTCAAGTCGGCGCCACCTATGCCTTCCAGAAACACCCTGGGGGGCAGGAGGAAAGGGACGACGAGGCCACGTTCGTGGCCGAATCGGAAGGGGCCTGGAGGGTCATGGGAAGGAGCTCTTGAGCGCCCGCCTTCAGGGTGCTGAGCTACTGCTCTTGAAGTCCGAGAAGGCCCTGGCCAGAAAGGCGCCAGGAGCATTCCTCAGCACAGAGTGTTTCTGTCGTTCTTGGGGTCGTCAATGTGCACATCTTTTGAAACACAGTGCCCGTTGTCAGCCACTTCTTTCCTACCGGTGTTTTGAAGCTCCACCGCGACAAAAAAACGGTGCGGGTCCTGCTCACAGGCTGCGGCCAGTTCGTGGCAGCTGGCTGGGTGATCGGGCGTTCCTTGCGACGTTTTCCTCATGCTTTCCTGGAGCGGGCGAGGAGGATGGCTTCGAGCTCTTCAGGGGGGGCAGAGGCCGGTAGTAGTACCCCCTGAATTTCCCCGCAGCCCGTCCAATGAGGAACCTGAACTTCGTTTTCTCATCCTTCGACAACGAGGTGGTGTCCATTGCCAGGAGTTGGCAAATTCCGGTATTATGGTATAATCCCCCAGGAAGGAGCCGGGACCGTGCAGGGGTTTTTCGAGGAACTTCGAAAGAGTGTGGAGCGAAAGTGGCAGGGGATTCTTGAGCATCCGTTCCTGGTGGAGCTTGCCTGTGGCACCCTGCCCCGGGAGAAGTTCTTCTACTACCTGAGCCAGGATGACCACTACCTTGAGGACATGCTGGCGACCCTTGGAATCCTTGTGGCGAAGGCCAACGCTCGGGACCTTCGCCGTTTTGCCGTACGGCTTCTCCATGAGACGGTCCAGGGGGAAATCGCCCTCCACGAGCTTCTCGAGAAAGAAGAAGGGTTCGTCCCCTTCCCTCCGGGCGATGTGACCCTGCAGTACGGCGATTTTCTCCTCCGTACGGCGCTCACCTCCGGCCCCTTTGCAATCCTTGTGGCCCTTGCCCCCTGCTTTGTGAGCTACCGGGATATCGGGCTCCGGTATGCTGGAAAGCTCTGTGACCACACGCCCTCCATTTACCGGACCTTCATCGAAAGCTACGCTGGAGAGGCATACGGGAGTCTCGTGGAGGGTTTCCTCGCTTTCCTTGAAGAGGAAGCCTCTCAGGCGGCGTCCTGGCAGAAGGAGGAGGTCTTTGCGGTTTTTTCCAGAGCGACACACTACGAGTGGCTCTTTTGGGAAAAGAGCTATCAGTTTTCGGAGGAGGATGGACGTGGCGAGGATTCTCAAAAAGGAAGTGCTGACCCCACAGATCAAACTCATGGTGGTTGAGGCGCCCTGGGTGGCGAAAAAAGCAAAACCCGGGCAGTTCGTGATTCTCCGGGTAAACGAAGAGGGAGAGCGCATTCCCCTCACCATTGCCGATTACGATCCTACTCTCGGAACGGTGACCATCATCTTCCAGGAAGTGGGGAAGACGACCATGATGCTTGGGGAGCTTGAGGAGGGTGACGACATCCTGGACTTTGTGGGACCCCTGGGGCGGGAGATTGAGGAGAGATATTTCGGCCACGTGGTGTGCGTGGGTGGAGGGGTGGGTATTGCCCCGACCTACCCCAAGGCGAAAGCCTTGAAGGCTTGTGGGAATAAGGTCACTTCAATCATCGGCGCCCGGACGGCGAGCCTCCTTTTCTGGGAAGAGAAGATGCGCTCAGTGAGCGATGTGCTCTACGTCACGACCGACGATGGGACCTACGGGGAAAAGGGCTTCGTCACCCATGTGCTTGAGCGGGTCTTGAAGTCGGAAAAGGTGGACCTTGTGGTGGCGGTAGGACCGGTCATGATGATGAAGATGGTGAGCCTGCTCACAAAAGACTACGGGGTGCCGACCCTTGTGAGCCTCAACCCCATCATGGTCGACGGCACGGGAATGTGTGGGTGTTGCCGGGTGACGGTGGACGGGAAATGCTGCTTCACCTGCGTGGACGGACCGGTCTTCGATGGCTGGAAGGTGGACTTCGACGAACTTCTGGCCCGCCAGAGAACGTACCTTGAAGAGGAGCGACGGGCTGTTGACCTCTGGCTTACGGAGAAAGCAAAGGAGGAAGTTTCCCATGGCTTCTGATCGCCTCTTTGGCCGACCGAAAATGCCGCAACGTCCGGTGAAAGAACGGATTCGGGATTTCTTCGAAGTGCCCCTCGGACTCCCCGAAGACGTCGCCGTAGAAGAGGCGCGGCGGTGCCTCCAGTGCAAGAAGCCGTCCTGCGTCAAAGGGTGTCCAGTGGAGATTGATATTCCAGGGTTCATCAAGCTCCTGGGGGAGGGGCGTTTCGACGAGGCCATCGCCAAAATCAAAGAGAAGAATAGCCTCCCCGCCATCTGCGGGCGGGTGTGTCCTCAGGAAGACCAGTGTGAGAAAGAGTGCGTTCTGGGGAAGAAGGGGCAACCCATCGCTATCGGATACCTTGAACGGTTTCTGGCCGATTACGAGCGGGAAAAGGGTATCACAACGCCGCCGCTTCCTCGCCCCATCCCGAAAAAAGTTGCGGTGATTGGTTCTGGTCCTGCGGGGCTCACCTGTGCTGGAGAGCTGGCGAAAATGGGATACCAGGTGACGATTTTTGAGGCCCTCCATGCCCCCGGGGGAGTCCTGGTGTACGGGATTCCCGAGTTTCGCCTTCCGAAGGCCATCGTACGCCAGGAAGTGGAGTACGTGAAGTCCCTTGGGGTGGAGATTCAGGTGAACATGGTGGTCGGGAAGACCTTCACCCTTGAGGACCTCCGTGATGCAGGGTATGAGGCGTTCTTCATTGGAACGGGTGCTGGGCTTCCGTACTTCCTCAATGTTCCCGGAGAGAACCTAAACGGCATCTACTCGGCCAACGAGTTCCTCACCCGCTCAAACCTCATGAAGGCCTACCTTTTCCCCAGATACGACACGCCCATCAAGGTTGGAAGAAGGGTTGCGGTCATCGGTGGAGGGAACGTCGCCATGGACGCCGCCCGTACGGCGTTGCGACTCGGGGCAGAAGAGGTCTGCCTGGTGTACCGGCGGACGAAGAAGGAGATGCCGGCAAGGATTGAGGAAATTGAGCGGGCGGAAGAGGAAGGCGTGAACTGCGTCATCCTCACGACTCCTGTTCGCTTCGTCGGGAACGAGAACGGCTGGGTGACGGGGATGGAGTGCATCCAGATGGAGCTTGGGGAGCCGGATGAATCGGGGAGGCGCCGTCCAGTGCCCATTCCGGGGTCGGAGTTCATCATCCCTGCAGATACGGTTGTTGTGGCCATTGGTCAGGGGCCGAATCCTCTGCTCCTTGAAACCATCAAGGGTCTTGCCCTCAACAGGCGCGGGTACATCGTGGCGGATCCCGAGACCGGGGCGACGAACCTGCGGGGTGTTTTCGCCGGGGGGGATATCGTCACTGGAGCAGCGACGGTAATCTCCGCCATGGGGGCGGGGAAGAGAGCGGCCCGGGCTATTGATCGTTTCTTCCAGGACCCGGACAGTTTCCCCCAGTGGAGGTGACGGGATGGAAACGGTAGACCTCCTTGTTATCGGCGGTGGACCGGCAGGATACGCCGGTGCCCTTCGTGGTGCCCGAAAAGGACTGAAAACCGTCCTTGTGGAAGCCCGGGATCTTGGGGGGACATGCCTCAACCGGGGATGCATCCCGACGAAGGCGCTTTTCAAGGCGCAGGAGGTTGCCCACCTCGTGCGGCGGGCGCAGGAGTTCGGGGTTTTGGGGGAATACCGGGGGCTTGACTGGGCGAAGGTCCTCGAGCGGAAAAAGCGGGTTGTGCGCCAGCTCACGGGAGGTGTCCGGTTGCTTCTTGAGAGGGCGAAGGTCGAGGTTGTCCAGGGATTTGCCGTCTTTGCCGGTCACCGGACAGTTCAGGTGCACCAGGATGGAAAGGTCATCCGGGAATTCCAGCCCCGTTTCGTCCTCCTTGCTCCGGGTTCTCGTTCAGCACAACTTCCCGTTCCCGGGAGCGACCTCCCTGGGGTCATCGACAGCGAGAAGGCCCTGGACCTTCCGGAACTCCCAAAGAGTATGGTGGTCGTCGGCGGTGGGGTTATCGGGATGGAGATGGCGTGCATCTTCCAGGGATTTGGGGTTTTTGTGGAAGTGATTGAGATGATGCCCAAGGTTCTCCCCCCGGTGGACCGGGAGGTGACGGATCTCCTCACCCGGATTGTGGAGCGGCAGGGGATGAAGGTTCACGTGAACGCGAAGGTTCAGGAAATCCGGAAAGCCGGTGAGAAACTCGAAGTGGTTTACCTTGAGAACGGTACGCCCCAAGTTGCCTCCGGAGAGTACGTGCTCGTTGCTGTGGGCCGGGTGCCGGCGACGGAAGGCCTCGGGCTTGAGGCAATAGGTATTGCAATGAACCAGAAAGCGGTGGTGACCGATGCGACCCTCCGGACCTCTCTTCCCTGGGTGTACGCTCCAGGAGATGTCAACGGGAAACACCTCCTTGCCCATGTCGCCTACAAGGAGGCGGAGGTTGCGGTGCAGAATATCTGTGGAGAGCATGCCACCATCGACTACCGGGTGGTGCCAAATTGCATCTTCAGTTTCCCTGAAATTGCCTCTGTTGGTCTCACCGAGGACGAGGCGAAGGCCCAGGGGTACAGGGTCCGCTGTGGCCGTTTTCCCTTTCGGGCCAACGGCAAAGCCCTGATTGAAGGTGAGGTGGAGGGCTTTGTGAAAATCGTGAGCGACGAGAAGAGCGGGGAAATCCTGGGCGTCCATATCATCGGCCCTTCGGCTTCAAATCTCATCGGGGAGGGGATTCTTGCCATGGGCCTTGAGGCAACGCCTCATGAGATTGCTTCGGCCATCCATCCCCATCCAACCCTCTCTGAAGCGGTGATGGAAGCCGCAGAGGCTGTTTTCGATTCTCCGCTCCATTTTGTCGAAGGAGGGATTCGCTGATGCACATTCCTGAGGACCTTCTCTACACCCCTGAGCACTTCTGGGTGCGAAAGGAAAACGGGACGGTGCTCTGCGGCATCACCGATTACGCCCAGGGGGAGCTTGGCGACGTGGTGTTCGTGGAGCTCCCGAAAGTGGGAGCAAAAGTGAGAAAAGGCGAGCGCATCGGGGACGTGGAGTCGATCAAAACCGTGTCCAATCTCTACGCCCCGCTTTCTGGGGAAATCGTGGCGGTGAACGACGCGCTCAGAGAGCACCCAGAACTTTTGAATCAGGACCCCTACGGGAAAGGGTGGATTTGCCGCATCCAGTACGAGGACGAAGGCGAGTGGAGCGCTCTCCTTGACGCTTCGGCGTACCGGAAGCTCCTCTGAGGGATGAGGTTTCAGGGGATTCTGCGGGTTCTTCAGGATCCGCCCCTTTCGGGGTATGAGAACATGGCGCGGAACGAGGCCCTCTTCCTTGTGGGAGAGGTACCAACCCTGCGCTTTTTTTCCTGGAACACACCCACGCTTTCCCTTGGGCGGTATCAGAGGACGGAAGATCTTGATGTTCCTTTTCTCCAGGAGGAAAAGATTCCCGTCGTTCGCCGACCTACGGGAGGGAGAGCAATCCTCCACGGAGACGAGGTTACCTTCAGTTTCTTCCTCCCGATTCCCTGCCCTCACCGGGTGCTCTACAGCATTGTTCAGGGGGTTCTGGAGAAAGCCTTCGCCGACGTTGGGGTCTTTGTGGATGCTTGTGTCTCTAAAGCTCCCTCACCTCGGTCCCCAGCCTGTTTCTCTCTGGCCCTTCCCCATGAGCTTGCCGTTTCCGGGAAAAAGGTTGCCGGAATTGCCCAGGCACGGAGTTCCCGAGGAAACCTCTTTGAAGGATCTATTCCGTTCTCGTTGTACCGGTCACTTTTTGCCTCGTGTTTCCGGGAGAAGGAGAGGGTTTTTCGGGAACTCTGCGAGGGTGCCCTCGGTCTTCTGGAGGTACAAGGAAACCTTGAAAAGCACGACCTTATTGCTGCCATGACGGCACGTTTTGGTGAACTTTTTGATGGGATGGTGTTCGGTGTTTGGACCGAAGAGGAGCTTGCAACGACGCAGAAGCTTCTTTTGGAGAAATATGCTCCTTCTTCTTCGTACCACTACGAGCGGTAACGGTGTGGGGAACCCCTCAGCGAGAGGTTTTCGCTTTTTGTCCGGCAGGTGAAGGCCGTTTTCTGGAGGCGGTTTGGCAGGTTCCTTTGAGCGGAGCAACTGGTTCTCTGAGGATTGCGGCGTGGAGGGAAAGCACGATTTGTGTGACGATTCTAAAGGGGGGACTTGCCAAAAGCAGGGGAAGTGGGTAAAATTGATGGTGCAATGCGGGGTCGTGGTGTAGCCTGGCCTAACACGTCAGCCTGTCACGTTGAAGATCGCGGGTTCAAATCCCGTCGACCCCGCCAGAAGGTGCCGAGATAGCTCAGGTGGTAGAGCGAAGGACTGAAAATCCTTGCGTCCCCAGTTCGACTCTGGGTCTCGGCACCATGAGAAGTGGGCGGAAGTAGCTCAGGGGTAGAGCATCACCTTGCCAAGGTGGAGGCCGCGGGTTCAAATCCCGTCTTCCGCTCCAGAATACCAATGGCGGCATAGCCAAGCGGCTAAGGCAGAGGATTGCAAATCCTTCATTCCCCGGTTCGAGTCCGGGTGCCGCCTCCAGAGAGGATATGAGGTGGGCGGCTAGTTCAGAGGGAGAACGCTTCCTTGACGCGGAAGAGGCCACTGGTTCGAGTCCAGTGTCGCCCACCAGGAATCTCCAAAGCGCCACCCTGGGGGATTGGCGCTTTTTCTTTTATTGAGGAGGCAAAGACCATGGAGGAGAAACCCCAAAACGCTCTGGCAGCAGTGACCGAGGATGGTCGGCTTGTGGACCTCGGGGATGGGGTCCGGAGAGAGAAAATCGCCCGCTACGTTGTTTTTGAGGACCAGCAAGGAAAGGCCATCTACTGGCACAGTACCTCCCACGTCATGGCCCAGGCGGTGAAGAGGCTTTTCCCCGAGGCAAAACTTGGGGTTGGTCCGGCCATTGAGGAGGGCTTCTACTACGATTTTGACCTTCCCCGAACCCTTTCTGAAGAGGATCTCCCCCGGATTGAAGAGGAGATGCGGCGAATCATTGAGGAGGACATCCCCTTTCGCCGGCGTGAGGTTTCGAAGGACGAAGCCCGGGAAATTTTTGCTGCCCGGGGAGAGAAGTACAAGCTGGAGATTCTTGAGGAGATTATGGACGATACGGTGAGCATTTACGAGCAGGGAGAATTTGTCGACCTCTGTCGGGGGCCTCATGTGCCGACAACATCCTACATCAAGGCTTTTAAGCTCTTGAGCGTTTCAGGGGCCCACTGGCGGGGGAAAGAGGGGAATCCCATGCTCCAGCGGATTTATGGGATTTCCTTCGATAGCGAAGAAAAGCTCAGAGCGTATCTTGAGCGCCTGGAAGAGGCAAAACGCCGGGACCACCGCCGTCTCGGGCGGGACCTTGACCTCTTCAGCCTCCACGAGGAGGGTCCGGGTTTCCCCTTCTTCCACCCCAGGGGGATGGTCGTTATCAACACCCTTTTAGACCTCTGGCGAAAAGAGCACCGGAAGCGTGGGTACCAGGAGATTCGCACGCCCATTATCCTTGAGCGGAGTCTCTGGGAACGCTCAGGACACTGGGACCACTACCGGGAGAACATGTATTTCACCACCATTGACGACCGGGAGTTTGCCATAAAACCCATGAATTGCCCCGGAGGGATTCTCGTTTTCCAGAGCCGCCTGCGGAGCTACCGCGAGCTCCCTCTGCGGATGGCAGAACTCGGCATCGTTCACCGTCACGAGCTCTCCGGAGTGCTCCACGGCCTCATGCGGGTTCGCGCGTTCACCCAGGATGATGCCCACATCTACATGGAGCCCCACCAGGTAAAGCAGGAAATCATCGGCGTCATCGACCTTGCCCTGTACTTCTATCGTCTTTTCCGTTTCGAGTACGAGGTGGAGTTGAGTACTCGCCCTGAAAAGTCCATCGGCTCTGACGAGATGTGGGAGATGGCAACGAGTGCTTTGCGGGAGGCCCTTGAGGAGGTTCGCATTCCCTACACGGTGAACGAGGGTGAAGGAGCGTTCTACGGGCCAAAGATTGACTTTCACCTTCGGGATTGCTTGGGACGGCGCTGGCAGTGCGGGACAATCCAGCTTGATTTTGCCATGCCTGAGAAGTTCGACCTCGTGTACATCGGTGCGGATGGAGAACGGCACCGCCCGGTGATGCTGCATCGCACAATCCTCGGGAGCATCGAGCGCTTCCTGGGAATCCTCATTGAGCACTTCGCCGGAGCTTTCCCGGTGTGGCTTGCTCCGGTGCAGGTTGTGGTGCTCCCCGTTGCGGAACGGCACGCTCCCTATGCCCGGGAAGTTGCCAATGTTCTCGCCCAGCGGGATGTCCGGGTCGAGTGTGACGAGGAGAATGCCACCCTGGGGGCGAAAATCCGTAAGGCCGAGCTTGGGAAAGTCCCCTATATCCTTGTTGTGGGCGACAGGGAAGTGGAACACCGCACGGTGAGCGTGCGACGGCGACGAATAGGTAACCTCGGGAACATGGAGCTTGAGGGCTTTCTGAGGCGCTTGCAGCAGGAAATCGAAGAGAAAACCGTGGATTGAAAAAAGGAGCATGGAGCGGGAACACCTCCACCGCGTTTTCTGGGACGCCCATGTGGGGAAGGAACGGAAGCGGGAGAAAAACCTGTTCAAAAAGGTTCACACGGACCTTGTGTGGCTTGAGATCGCCCCTTTTGTGGAACCGGGTCTTCGGGTTCTTGATGCCGGTGGAGGCTACGGCCGGTACTCCGTGGCCCTGGCCCGGGGAGGGTGTCAGGTGGTGCATCTTGATCTCTCCCCTCGCATGCTCGAGGAGGCGCGAAAGGTTGCCCGCCGCGAAGGGGTTGAGCACCGGATGACCTTCGTTTTGGGGAAGGTTCAGGACCTTTCGGCTTTTGGGGATCAGGCCTTTGACCTTGTCATTTCCCTCGACGCCCCGGTTTCTTACGCCTACCCCTCTGAGAAGCAAGCCTTACAGGAACTTTGCCGGGTGACGGGAAAGACGCTCATCGTTTCCGTGGTGAATCGGCTTGGTCAGTTCCCGGTGGCGCTCGAGGTGGAAGCTCGCTGGCGGAGGGATTTCGCTCTTTCCCGGAAGTTCCTTGAGGAAGGGAACTGGGACCACCCTTCCTTTTTCCAGGCTATGGAGGAGAGGATTCCCCTGCTCTCCCGCCTGCTCTTTCCTCCCCTCCATGCCTTTCTCCCTGGGGAACTCGTGGACGAAGTGGAATCCTGTGGTCTTCGGGTGCAGCGTGTGGTGGCGACGGGGACCCTTTCGCGGCTTGTCTCTCCCGGGACTCTTCGGCGCATTGTCCGGAATCCGAAGCTCTACGAGGAATTCCTGAAGCTCTCCCACTGGTACGATGCCCATTTTGAAGTGCTTGGTGTGGGTTCAAGAGTGGCCTCGGGACTCCTTGTGGTTGCCCGGCGGGAGGGAGAACACCATGCCGGGGTGGTTTAAGCTCACCGCCCGGGTGCGGGAGAAGGAGGCCTTCCTGCTCTGGCTTGCCGAAAGCGGCGCGCGGGGCGTGTGGGAAGTGGACGATAGAACCCTAGTGGCCTACGCGCTTTCCCCCTTTCCTCCTCCCCCGGAATCGCTTGTGGAGAGCTTTACCCAGGAGGAGGAAGCTGGAGAGGACTGGGAGAGGAAATGGCGGGAAGGGTTCACCACGGTGTGGGCTGCGGGGGATGTTGCTGTTCGACCTCCTTGGAAGGAAGCAACAGGAGCACCCTTTGACCTTGTCATTTACCCTGCCTTTGCCTTTGGTACGGGACACCATCCCACCACCGTGCTGTGTCTTCGGATGATTCGGAAGTACCTCGCAAAAGACAAGGCCTTCCTTGATGTTGGGACGGGATCCGGCGTCCTTACTGTTCTTGCCTGGAAAATGCGGGCCCAGCCTATCGTTGCGGTGGACTGTGACCCTCTGGCCTGTGCCGAGTTTGAGCGCAACGCCTCTTTGAACGGTATTCCCCGGGAGGACATTACCCTTGTGGGTGACCTTGCCTTAGTGCGGGGAACCTTCGATTGCGTTGTGGTGAATATCAGCGCGTCTTTCTGCCATCGTCATTTCGAGGACCTTCTCAGGCGCCTCCGGGAGGGAGGGTACCTCATCCTTTCGGGCTTTACGGAGAAGGACCTCATACCCCTCCTTGGAAGAGCCCACAGGCAGCACCTTCATGATGTGGAGATTGCTGAGGATTCCTCGTGGATGGTCGTGGTCCTGCGTCGCTTTCCTGTGGTATGATAGAAGAAGCGAGGTGAGGAACCTCTTGCGGATTGCCTTTGTGTACTCAGTGAAGGATAAACGGCTTGTGGCTCTCACGAGGTACATGATGGACCTCTGTGAGCGGGCTGGGTGTTCGGTGAAACCCGTTGAAGTTGAGAACATGACCTCTCCGGTCAACTTCCGCCCCTTCGACCTTGTCCTTGTGGGCGCCCAGGTGGTGAGCGCCTTTGGGGGACACATCTCGCAGGAGGTTGTGAACTTCCTGAATAGCGCCACGGGCATGGAGGGGAAACGGTCTATCGCCTACGTTCTCCCCTCCTTTTTCGGGACCGATAAGGCTCTGAAGCGCCTCATGGCCCACATGGAGCGGCTGGGGGCTTTCGTGGTGGATTTCGAAGCGGTGCGGGGAGAAAGGGAAGCTCAGAATCTCATCGAGCGGCATGTGAAGAGGGGATGATTCCTGTGGACCGCGGGAGAGAGAACATCCGCGATGTCTTTGAGGAGTTCTTTTTCGGTCCCCTGGGGAGATTCCTCGACCCCTTCCTGAGCGAGGAAGCACGGCAGCACCTCTCCCGGGCGAGGCTTGAGCTTTTGCGGGCTGCCCGGGCCTTCATCGACGCAGAAATCGAGCGGCTTGAGAAAGGGAAGAGGCAGGAATAAAAAATGGTGCGCGGTGCTGGATTCGAACCAGCGACTTCCACCGTGTGAGGATGGCACTCTTCCGCTGAGTTAACCGCGCACGCTACCCCAATTATACCCAAGTCTCTGGAAAAGGTCAACGGTAGAGGTCAGAAAACGGAACCGTTGACAGAGGAGGGGGTTTCTGGTACTCTCAGGGGGAAGCTCTTTGAAGGAGGGAAAAGATGCGAAAGCCCTGGGTTTTTGGGATGCTCGTTCTGGCAGCGCTTTTTGCCGCCGGCTGCACGGCGGAGATCGTCGTCCCCATCACTTATGGTTCAGCAATCATCTGTTCCGGGCGTCCTGGTATTTACGGTGAGCTCTACGTTGATGGGGACTACGCAGGATACCTCGAACCCAATGAGTGTCTCACGGTCTCGGGCCTTGCTCTGGGGAGATGGCACACTGCCCAGCTGTACCATCCCTGGGGTGGGGTGTACGTCCGGAATTTCTACCTCGAGTACTCAGGGAAGATTGTGACCATTGACTGATGCGGAGAAGCGTTGCCGTTTTTGCGGTTTCGATGCTTCTTGCCCTCTTCCTTTCGGGGTGTCGCATTGGGATTGGGTTTGAGGTCCGCCTGGGGTACGTGACGTTTCAGTCTGTGGACGAACGAATCGGCGGACCCTTCTTCCTTGACGGGAAGAGGATGGGGGACCTTCCTCCGCTTGGAGCGATTCGGTGTCTTATCACCCTGGATTTCCCCCACGAGGTCCGGGTGGTTTCGGCTTCGTGCCCCGGGGGTGTTTGCGCTTTCGTTTTTCCTCCGCCCTTTCAGTCTGGGGAGGTCATTCCTCTGGGCTTCACCGGGCATCCGTGACTCCCCGACGCTTACAGAAAGGCGCAACAGGGCACTTGCTGCAGCGGGGCCTTCTCGGGAAGCAGACGTTCTGCCCAAAGAGGACAAGGAGCTTGTTGATTTTCCCCCAGAGGTCCTGAGGGAGCTTTTTCTGGAGCGCTCTCTCCGTTTCCTCGGGAGTTTTCGTGACCACAAGGCCCCAGCGGTTTGTAATGCGGTGGACATGGGTATCAACGCAGATTGCTGGCTTCCCAAAGGCAACGCTCAGGACCAGGTTGGCCGTTTTCCTCCCCACTCCGGGAAGCCGCAGGAGTTCCTCTTCGCTTTCCGGGACCTTTCCCCCATATTCCTCAAGGAGGATTCGGGCGATTTGCTGGAGCCTTCTTGCCTTTTCCCGGTAAAATCCTACAGGATAGAGGAGGCGGGCAAGGTCCTCCTCGGGAACGCGCAGGAAGTCTTCGGGTTTTGTGAAGGCGGTTGCAAGGCGCTGCAGGACTCTGTGGGTTGTTCTGTCCTGAGTCCGGTGGCTCAAGAGGGCCCCAACGAGGACAAAAAAGGGGTCTTTGGCGATGTTTCCTACCGTGGCATCTTGCCAGTTCCCGGCCTCTTTCTGTAGAATGGCAAAAACGTGGCGAATGTCTCTTTGGTCCACAAATCCATGATACCTGATGGAGGGAAAGAAGACAAGTGAAAACCGCTGTCCTTGTGCTCTATGTGGTGGGGATGCTCGGTCTTGGGTATTTCGCCTCGCGGCGAACCAAAAGTCTTGGGGATTTCTTCCTGGCCGGCCGGAACCTCGGTCCCTGGATTTCCGCCTTCGCCTACGGGACGACGTACTTCAGCGCTGTCCTTTTCATCGGGTATGCGGGGCGCATTGGCTGGGGGTTTGGCCTCTCGAGCCTCTGGATTGTGGTGGGGAACACCATCGTGGGGTCTTTCCTTGCCTGGCTTGCCCTTGCCCGAAGGACCCGTCGTCTCACCGAACGCCTCAACGCCATGACCATGCCGGAGTTCCTGAAGGCGAGGTACGGGAGTGAGTTGCTAAGGGTTCTGGCAGCGCTCATCATCTTCTTTTTCCTCGTTCCTTACTCCGCTTCGGTGTACATGGGGTTGAGTTATCTTTTCGATGCCGTTCTGGGTATTCCTTACCAATATGCCCTCCTTTTCATGGCCGTACTCACAGGAGTGTACCTTCTCATGGGTGGGTATCTCGCGGTGAGCCTCACCGATGCCGTTCAGGGGATGATCATGCTCTTTGGGTCGCTCTTCCTTGTGGGATCTCTCCTCGCCCGACCCGAGGTCGGGGGCCTGTCTCAGGCAATCGCAAGGCTTTCCCAGGTGAATCCCCGCCTTGCAAGTCCTGTTGGTCCCCCAGGGTTTTGGCCGCTTTTTGGTCTTGTGGTGCTGACGAGTCTTGGTCCATGGGGTTTGCCCCAGATGGTGCAGAAGTTCTACGCTATCCGGAGCGAGAAAATGGTCACCACTGCCACCGTGGTGGTGACTGTTTTCGCTTTTGTCTGCACTTTTGCCGCCTATTTCTCCGGTTCCCTCACCCATCTCTTCTTCAAGGAACCACCCCTCGTGAACGGGAAACCTGAACCGGATCTCCTCATGCCACACCTCATCGCTACCACTATGCCCCCGTCATTTGCCCTGATTTTCCTCCTTCTCGTTTTCTCGGCCTCTATGTCCACCCTGTCTTCTCTTGTTCTCGTCTCCTCTTCGGCTGTGGTCATCGACCTTCTTCCCCCGGCCACCCGGCCGAGGTCGCTGTTTTTCATGCGGGTGCTCTGTGCCGTTTTCGTCGCCTTTTCTCTCTTTCTCGCCCTTTCTAAGATTTCCTTCATCGTGAACCTCATGTCGATTTCCTGGGGAACCGTGGCTGGAAGTTTTCTTGCCCCGTACCTCTACGGGCTGTACTGGAGGGGAGGGAATCGTTGGGGAGCCCTAGCGAGCATGCTCTCAGGGCTCTCTGTAGGGCTTTTGGGGGCTATCCTTTTTGGCTTCCGCTCATCGGTGCTGCCTCTTTTGGGGTCTTTCGCCATGCTCATTCCCCTTGGGGTTTTCCCGGTAGTGTCGCTTGTGACAGGAGGTGGGAAGGATGCAAGCGTGCATCTTTGAAGGAAAGGAAAAGTGGCGTATCGTTGAGGTTGAGGATCCCTGCCCCGGTCCTCAGGAGGTTCTCATCCGGGTGAAGGTGGCGGGAATCTGTGGAACGGACGTCCACATTTTCCGGGGGGAGTACTTCCAGCGTTTCCCCATCATTGCAGGGCATGAGTTCTCGGGAGAGGTGGCGGCGGTGGGGGAGGGAGTGACCGAGTTCTCCCCAGGGGAGCGGGTGACTGCCGACCCCAATATCTTCTGCGACCACTGCTACTTCTGCAGAATCAACAAGAACAACCACTGCCTGAATTTCGAGGCCGTGGGAGTGACGAGGAACGGAGCCTTTGCCGAGTACGTGGTCGTCCCCAAAAAGTGCGTTTTTCCTCTCCCCGAGAAGGTGAGTTTTGCCGAAGGAGCTCTGGCAGAGCCTCTGGCCTGTGCGGTGTACGGGGTATCGCGAAGCCGCCTTCGCCCTGGAGAGAAGGTCCTCATTTTTGGGGCAGGCCCCATAGGACTCCTCCTCCTTTCTCTTTTCCAAGTTTCGGGGGCTGCGGAAGTGGTGGTGGTGGACGTGAGCGAATTCAAGCTTTCGCTTGCGCTGAAGCGGGGAGCCCGAGAAGCCCTTCTTGCCGATGGGAAGGAAGAACAACGCCTTCGGGAAATCGCACCCCTGGGATTTCCGGTGGTGGTCGATGCCACGGGGGTTCCAGAAGTCATGGAAAAAGCTCTGACATTTGTTGAGGCCGATGGAACCTTTCTCCTTTTTGGGGTTGCCCCACAAGGAGCAACAATGAGGATTGAGCCGTACCGGGTATTCCACGAGGACCTGCACATCGTGGGGTCCTTTGCGGTGAAGAAGACCATGCAGTACGCCCTGAATCTTCTGGAAAGCGGAGCGGTTTCGGTAAAGGACCTCATCTCCTCACAGTATCCTCTTGAGCGTTTCGGTGACGCTTTGGAGGAGATGCTCACCACGAGGGACCATCTGAAGATTCAGGTGCTCTGCGACGGAGCGTGACGCCCTGTGGAGGGTCAGGTCTCCCTCGATTTCCAGTGGCACCTCACGAACCGCTGCAATCTCCGGTGCCGCCACTGTTACCAGGAGACTTTTGAAGACGAAAGCCCTCCGGAGCTCTCCCTCCTTGCCGGGCGGCTCCTTCAAGGGCTTGAGGAGCTCGACCGCCAGACCGTTCTCAACCTCACTGGTGGAGAACCTCTCCTCCTTGGTGAGGAGCTCTTTCGCCTTCTTGCCCTTCTTGACCGCCATCCCAGGGTTTTGGAGGTCATGCTCATCACCAACGCCCTCCTCATCGACCGGAGAACGGTTGCAGAGCTTGCTTCTTTTGCCAAGCTCACCACCATCAAGGTGTCCCTTGAGGGGATGGAACGAGTCAACGATGCTATCCGGGGGAGGGGGGTGTTCCATCGAGTGCTTCAGGCCCTGACCCACCTTGTGGAGGCCCCCTTCCGGGTGGTCCTCATGGTAACGCTCCACCAGGAGAATCTCGGAGAGGTTCCCAGGATGTTGCGCCTTGCCCGGGATCTGGGGCTTTCTGGCATCATCTTTGAGCGGTTCGTCCCCGAGGGAAGAGGGAAGGCAATGGCTTCGGCCGTTTTGCAGAAAGGGGAATGGCGGTGGTTCCTTGAAGAACTCTGCGCTTTGTGCGGTTGTGACGTTGCCACTCTTTCGCTTCTTTCGTACCGGGCTTTCTGGGTGGAGTTTGCAGAAGGTGTGAGCCTCCTTGGAGCTCCCTGTAGCCTCGGGGAATCCTTCTGCCTCATGCCCGACGGCACGGTTTTCCCCTGCCGTCGCTTGCCCATCCCCCTTGGGAACCTCCTTGAGGAGGACCTTGCAGCGATTACCACGCATCCTCTCCTTGGGAAGCTAAAGAACCGGGAGTCCCTCCAGGGGAAGTGCCGGCAGTGCTCGGTAGCGGGGTGTCTGGGGTGCCGGGCCCTGGCGTACGCGGTTCTTGGAGACCCCTTTGGGGAAGATCCCCACTGTTTCCTTCAGGAAGCACGGATTTCCACGACATCTCTGTCCTGAAGCACGTAGTCAGGGGGAACGAGCTGACCCGGAAACTTCGTCGACCCCCACACCCGGGCTCCCCGGAGGTGCTTCGCGAGGTCCTTGTGGATGGCCTCAGCGAGGTCTCTGACGGTGCTCCCTTGCCTGAGGACGAAGGGCCGGGAGAGGTCGGGAGGTTTCCCCGGGGGTTTGCTGTACACTCGGATGATGCCACTTATGCGGAATATGGCTTCTTTCACAGCTTGCTCGTGGGGACCAAACTCCTTTAAGGAAGCCCCAAGGACCTCAAAGCGGTTCTCGTAGAGTTCCCGAAGAATCGCAACCTTTTCCATCTCTTTTGGGTTTTCGACCCTGGTGAGGAGGAGAAAGGCCGGAAGGTAGTGCCAGGAAGGAGAGGGAGGGGGTAGAGGCCGGGTTCCAGCAAGGATTTTTCCCTTTTCTAAAAGCTTGAGCGTGTGTTCAACGTCTTCAAGGAGGCTCTCGGCCTGGGCATCAAAGAGCAACACCGCGCCGTTACTTCGCCGGAAGGCGTTAGCCATGTTGCCCTCAAGCTCCTCTCCGCTGAAAGGAGGAAAGTCAACAAGCTGAATCTGGATGTCCTCATAGTCCATCATGCCGGGGGTGGGGGAGAAGGTGGTGAAGGGGTATTCGGCGATTTCCGGACGGGCGTTGGTGAGAAGTGAAACGAGGGTGGATTTCCCGCTGTTTGGAGGCCCGCAGATAATGATTTGCGCTGCACCGCTCTTTTCAATGAGGAAGGGGTCATGCGTACCTCCCTTTTTCTTCTCTTGGGCCTGGGATTTCCGGAGTTTAGCAATTTTCTGCTTGATCTCGGCCTGGAGTTTTTCGGTTCCCTTGTGTTTGGGAATGACCGCAAGCATCTCCTCCAGGGCCTCGAGTTTCTCTGCGACGGTTTTTGCCGCCCGGTATTTCGCCTCTACCTCAAAGTACTGGGGAGGAAGATTTGCCGGCACTGCCTCTGCCCTCCACTTTTCATTGTACCGGAAAGGGGAGGGTCTTCCAATCCCCTGAGGATGTGCTATCATTAAAAGGGAAGCCCCGAAAAGCCTGAAAGAGCTGGAGACGGGGATGCGGTTTTTCTTAGTGTTCGGGGAGGACCTATGAGAATTATTGCCATTGCCAATCAAAAAGGAGGGGTGGCGAAGACCACAACGTGCATTAATCTGGGAGCGTCACTGGCGTATCATGCTCGACAGGTGCTCATTATCGATATGGACCCTCAAGCGCATTCGACGCTGGGTCTTGGGTTTGAGCCCAATGAATTCGACAAGACCATTCTGAACGTCCTCGAGCCTCCGCGAAGCCCTTACCGTCTTGAGCTTAAAGACGTCATTGTGCCTACGCGGACTCCCAATCTCTACCTGGCCCCGGCGAACATCGACCTGGCAGGAGCGGAGTACCGCCTCATCGACAAACTCGGGCGGGAAGACTTTTTGAATAACAGTATTCAGCGGGCCAATCTCCCCTTTGACTACATCCTCATTGACTGTCCCCCGTCTCTTGGTATCCTCACCATCAATGCCCTCAAGGCCTGCCGCGAGGTAATTATCACCATCCAGCCTCACTATTTCGCCCTGCGGGGGATTGAAGAGTTTATGGAGACCTTAGAGCTCATGCGGGAGAACCTGAAGCACGATCCTGAAGTGTACGTGCTCATCACCATTGCTGACACAAGGACCAACCTCTACCGGGAGGTCATCGAGGAGGTTCGGGAGTACTTTGGGGATCGGATGTTCGAGACCATCATCCATCGCAATATTGCGCTGGCTGAGGCGACAAGCCATGGTGTGCCGGTGATTGAGTACGAGCCCATGTCCACAGGGGCGCAGAATTACCTTGCTCTGGCGAAAGAGGTGATTCGTCTTGAAAAAGAAAAGCCTAAAAAGAGGCTTTTCCGAAAGACTTGATTTCAAAAGAGAGCTCATCCGGGACACGACGAAGGGCATCGAGGACTCTGAAGAAGTGGCCCTCTCCCCCCCAAAATCCCAAACAGGTGGAAAGTCCACGAAAAAGCCTGCGGAAAAGCCCAGGGAACGGAAGGCTGAAGACAGGGTGGCAACGATCAAGGTCATCGGTGTTGGCGGGGGAGGCAACAACGCCATCAACCATATGATTGAGGAGGGCCTTGACGGGGTGGACCTTGTGGCGGTCAACACCGATGTGCAGTCCCTTAAGCGGTCCCTGGCTCCGGAAAAGGTGCAGATTGGCTTCAACCTCACAAGGGGTCTGGGAACCGGGGGAGACCCACGCATTGGGGAAGAGGCAGCCAAACAGGACCGGGACAAGCTCCTCCAGGTGGTTGAGGATGCGGATTTGGTATTCATCGCCGCCTGTATGGGTGGGGGAACGGGGACGGGTGCAGCTCCGGTGATTGCCTCGCTGGCAAAGGAAGCTGGAGCACTGACCCTTGGTGTGGTGACCAAGCCCTTCAATTTCGAAGGAGCCCGCCGGAGAACCCAGGCAGAAGAAGGTATCAAGAAACTCCAGGAAGTGGTCGATGCGCTCATTGTGATCCCCAACGAGCGCCTCCTCCAGGTGGCCAAAAAAGATACCTCGCTTCAAGAGGCCTTTAAGGTAGCGGACCACGTTCTTTACCAGGCAGTGCGGGGTATCACGGACCTCATCACCTCGCCTCAGGATATCAACCTCGACCTTGCGGATTTGCGGACGGTTCTGAGCGGCGCCGGAATGGTGCTCATTGGTATCGGCAATGGTCGAGGGCGGGAAAAGGCGAGACAAGCGGTGGAAGAGGCCATTAACAGCCCTCTCCTGGAGATTTCGGTGAAGGGTGCCCGCTCGGTCATCCTCAACATTACCGGTGGTCCTGATATGACCCTTAACGAGGTCACCGAGATCGTGAACTTCGTCACCGCGGCGACGGGGACGGAAACCGACATCCTCTGGGGGTGCAAGGTGGACGAGACGCTCTCGAACGAAATCGTGGTGACCGTTATTGCCACTCGTTTTGAGGTTGAAAAGCGCGAGGAGGCATTCCTTTCCCTTGCGGGAGGGAAAGGCGAGGAAGACATCGGAAGCCGCATCATTATCGACGACGATATTGATATTCCCGCGTTTCTCCGGGAATCCCAAAAACGGGCAGCTTTTCAGGAGCGGAAAACAAACGACGCTTTTCCATTCTTTCGAAGGATGAAGGGGGAATAGGCCATGGCAGTGATTCTGGGAAAGCAGATGACGAGGGAAGAGATTCTCCGGAGGGTCGGAGACATCTCGCAGCTTGGAGGGGTGCGGATTGCTGAGCTCCTTGACGGCCTGGAGCGAGGGGTGCGGATTGCCGAGGTGAACACAGGAGGAGGCCTTTTCTATACGGTTCTCCTTGACCGGGGGATGGATATCGCCTGGACGACGTACAAGGGTGTGAGCATCGGCTGGAGGTCGGCAACGCAGAACCTCTCGCCCTTCCTCTTTGAGCCAGAGGGATTCGGGTGGCTCCGGGGGTTCCACGGAGGGCTTATGAACACCTGTGGGCTTGCGTACGCCGGAGCACCGTGCCGGGACACCTCGACCTTGGTGCACCGCCTCGAAGAAGAGGAACTGGGACTCCACGGCCGGGCCTCGTACCTTCCGGCGGGAAACGTGTACGCCGACGGAGCCTGGCAGGGGGACGAGTACTTCATGTGGGTTCAGGGAAAGGTTCGGGAGGCCATTGTCTTTGGGGAAAAACTGGTGCTTGTGAGGAAAATCTGGAGTCGTCTGGGGGAAAAGGTCATCCACGTTGAGGATCAGGTGACCAATGAGGGGTTCATCGAGAGCCCTTTCATGATTCTCTACCACATCAATATCGGGTATCCTCTTCTTGACGAGGGGAGCGTCCTCCTGCTTCCGGCAGCAAGAACCATCCCTCGAGACCACTGGGCCGAAGAGGGGAAAGAAGAGTGGTTCCGCTTCCACGCGCCTCAAAAAGGGTACTTCGAGAAGGTGTACCTCCACTACCCCAAAACTTTAGACGACGGTTTTGGGGCCTCGCTGCTTTTCAATGAGCGGTTGAAGCTTGGCGTCTACGTGAAGTTCGATACAAAAGAACTCCCCTATTTCACGGAGTGGAAGATGATGGGTGAGGGGGAGTACGTCGTGGGGATGGAGCCCGGTAACTGCTTCCCCCTGGGGAGGAAAAGGGAACGGGAAGAGGGGCGGCTGGTTGTCCTCAAGCCCGGTGAGACCAGGAAGATCACCTTGGAAATCGGTATTGTGGATGGGGAGGAGGAAATCAGGGAGTTTCGGAAGTACCTGGGAATGGACTGACGCCGCGATACAGCACGGAATACGCGAAGTAATTGGTGAGAACCCTTTTCACGTAGTTTCGGGTCTCAGCAAAGGGAATGGATTCAAGGAATGCATCCCGGTCCTGGGGGAGTTCCTCCTTCCAGCGCTCGGCTCTCCCCGGACCGGCATTGTACCCGCAAAGGGCAAGGAGAAGGTCTCCTTCGAACCTCCGCAGAAGGTAAGCAAGGTACGCCATGCCGATAGCCAGGTTTTCCCGGGGTTCAAGAAGGAGAGCGGTGATATCGCCATCTTTTCCCGGATTCACCCATTCCTTTTCAACGACCCATGCCCCGGTTGTGGGGAGAACCTGGGTGAGTCCTACAGCTCCGGCCAGAGAAACCGCCTGGGGGTCGAAAGCACTCTCTGCGTGAACCAGGGCAAGGACAAGGTAGGGGTCAAGAGGAGGGTTTTGTTGCGGGGCGAGCTCCTCGATTTCTCTGAAAAAAAAGCGCGGATAGTAGCTTTTCCCAGCAAAGTCCGGAATGCGTCCCCTTTCTGGAAAAAGACGAAAAGCGAACTGCAGGCTCTTCCGGTACATTCCTCTCCGGGCGAAGAGTCCGGCACACTCAAGAAGAAGCAGAGTATCCTGGGGTTTTTTCCGGAGAAGAAACAGGAGTTCAATCTCGGCGTGGTTGAAAAGCCCCAGAGAGGAGAAAAACCGGTATTTTGCCCAGTGGGTTTCAAGATCCCGGGGAAGACTGAGGGGTGGCGGGCTTTGCTGCACGAAGGGTGAGGAAAACTCCACAATCTCGGTTGCCCGGACATAGTAGTAGTCAAGGCGAGACTCTGCAAGAATCGTGGCAAGAGGGGTAGTCTCTCCGGTGACCTTGAACTTCCAGAAGAGCGCCTGGTTCCGCCACTCGGAGAGAGCAGCAAGCTGCTCAAGGACCTCCAGAGCACCGTCCTTGTCCTTTTTCTGGTACAGGACCCAGAAGAGGTTGAAGAGGAGCGCTCCGTTTTGTGGGAAAAGCGTTGCGGCCCTCCTCAGGGTGGCGATGTGTCGTTCGTCGTCTTTCAGGGCGCTGTAGGAAGCGGCCAGGTTCTGGAGGACTGTGAGGAGGTATTGGCTCTTTGGGTATTCGGCAAGGAGCCGGTCGAAAAAGCGGATGGCCTCGCGGTGCATGCCTTTTCGCTGGGCGAGGACACCCCGGAAAAAGAGCACGTCCTCGGTGTCTTTCCTCCCCTCAAGGAGTTCTTCTAAAGCCTTGAGGTTCCCTTTTCGCAGGAAGAGACGGGCCTGGAGAAGCCAGAACGTGTCGCCTAAAGGTGGAGGGAGAGTCTCTTCCTTGAGGGTGTTCAGGAAACGCTCGGCGTCTTGCAGAAACCCCAGGCTCAAGAAAAACTCGGCGAGGAGAAGACGAGCAGAAAACGTGAGGGGGTCAGGGGAAAGCCCCGGGAGAAGAGGCTCAAGAGCCCTTCGGGTCTCAAGGAAGGTCTGGTCGCGGAAATCCCGGTACATCTTGTGCAAAAGGAAGACCGCCTCAAGGTGGTGATCCTCTTCCTTGAGGAGGGCAAAGAGCTCTCGAAAGGCAGCGAGCTTCTCCTCTTCCGCTTCGGCAAGGCGCAGGGCTTCGAGGGCAAAGGCGAATGCCTCACCAGGTTTCCCTTCTTTCCGGGATTTTTGTACACAGACGAGGGCGGCAGGGAATCGGACCGGTGAAGTGGGGGCAAACTCCTCGAGGAGGCGAAGAAAGGACCACCGTTCTTGGGAGTTTCCCTCAAGGCGTTCCAGGAAAAGGAGTGCCAGGTGGTCCGAAAGAGAACGGCCCCTTCTGAGGCTCTGCACGATGTCTTCCCGAACGCCGAGGCGAATGGGCGAGCGAAGAAGGGTCTCGATGAAGAGAAAGTGGCACCGCTCAAGAACACTGAGACCGGGTTCACTCTCCGGTCTTCCACCACCAAAGAGTAACCCCAAAAGTACCAGGGGAAGGATGAGCGCCTTTGCTTTCATTTGGGGTCCATGATAGCATAGTACCGTGGAAGAGGGAAGGGGGAGGAAGGGATGCGGAATCAGGAAGTGGCCAAAATCCTCCATGATATCTCGGTACTTCTTGATATCAAGGGAGAGAGTCGCTTCCGGGTGGTGGCGTATGAGGAAGCCGCCCGACGGATAGAGAACTGGCCTGAGCCCATTGAGGAGGTCTGGAAGAACGGGAAACTCGAGGACATTCCGGGTATCGGTCAGAGCATTGCCAGTAAAATCGCCGAATACCTCGCCACAGGAAAAATGGCCTATTACGAGGAGTTGATAAAAGAAATTCCTCCCGAGCTCATCGAGCTCACGGAGATTCCTGGAGTGGGACCCAAAATTGCCAGGCTTCTCTATGAGCAGCTGGGGATAAAGACTCTTGAAGACCTTGAGAAAGCAATCCGGGAGAAAAAACTCCGCAATCTCCCCCGCCTTGGTGCAAAGAGCGAGGAGAAGATTGCCCGGGGCCTTGAGATGTTCCGGCGAAAAACCGGTCGCATGCTCCTTGGGCAGGCCCTACCCCTTGTGGAGGGTATTGTGGCGCTTCTTCGGGAGAGAACGGGAGTGGAGAACATCAGCCCTGCGGGGAGCATCCGTCGCATGAAAGAAACCATAGGGGACATTGACATCTTGGTGGCATCTTCCCGTCCCCAGCTCATCATGGACGTTTTTGTTGCTCTGCCCCAGGTTCGGGAGGTCCTGGCAAAAGGCGATACGAAGTCGAGTATTGTGACCCATGAGGGTATCCAGGTGGATGTGCGCGTGGTGGAAGAAGAGTGTTTCGGAGCGGCTCTGCAGTACTTTACCGGTTCCAAGGCTCACAACATTAAACTCCGGGAAATCGCTCTGAAAAAGGGCTTTAAGGTGAACGAGTATGGGATTTTCCGCCTGGACACCAACGAGCGAGTGGGAGGGGAGCGGGAGGAAGATATCTACGAAATTTTAGGAATGGAGTGGATTCCTCCAGAGCTTCGGGAGGACCAGGGAGAAATTGAGTGTGCTCTGGAGAAAAAACTCCCCGTCCTTGTGGATATGAAGGATATCCGGGGAGACCTCCACGTCCATTCCCACTGGAGCGATGGCGTAGCCTCCATTGAGGAGATGGCCCAGGCAGCTTTAGCGCGGGGGTATCAGTACCTTGCCATCTGCGACCACACCCAGTCCCTGGCCGTGGCCTCAGGGCTCACCCCGGAGGAAATTCATGAGCGGGAAAAGGAAATCCGGCGCTGGAACGAACGTCACCCAGAGCTTCTGGTCCTCAATGGTGTTGAGGCCAACATCTTGAGCGATGGGTCTTTAGATTTCCCCGATAAGGAACTTGCCCTCCTTGAGGTGGTGGTGGCTGGCCTCCACTCCGGGTTCACCCAGAAGGAAGAGAAGATTCTGAAGCGTCTGGAGCTGGCCATGAAGAATCCCTACGTCCAGATAATCAGCCACCCCACGGGACGAATCATTGGCAAGCGCGAGGCGTACGAGATCAACTGCGATGTTCTTTTTGCCATGGCGAAGGCCACTCATACCTCTTTGGAGCTCAACGCCCAGCCTGAGCGCCTGGATCTCCGCGATGTGGATGCCCGGAAGGCCGCTCAGGAAGGCATAAAGATTGTGATTTCCACCGATGCCCATGACCCGGGGTCTTTAGAGTACATGCGCTATGGTGTGGCCCAGGCGAGACGGGCTTGGCTTCGGAAGGAGGACGTGCTCAATACCTTTGACCGGGAGGAACTCTTAGAGTTCCTCGCCAGAAAACGGAAACTCCTCCTTCGAGAGGAGCATTAAGGGAAGCCGCCTTTTGTGGGTACTCTGTCGAACCATGGAGAGAATCTTCGACCGGTAGGGTTCTTCGGCCTTCCCCTCTTCGATGAAGCGGTCAAGAATCTCGTACGTCAGGCCCATTTCTCCCTCGTCGGTCTGACCGGGCCAGAGACCCGCTGAAGGGGGTTTGGTGATGATACGCTCCGGGATTCCCAGGAATGCGGCGATTGCCCGGATCTTGCGCTTGGTGAGGTGAGCCAGGGGGGCAATGTCCACGCCACCGTCCCCGTATTTGGTGAAGTACCCCACGGTGAGCTCACTGCGGTTACCCGAGCCGCAGACGAGGTAGTTCAGGGTGTTGGCGAAAAAGTACAGCACGCACATCCGCAGCCTCGGTTTGAGGTTGGCTTGGGGGAGGGATTTCGCTGCTTTTTCTTCTCCCAGGACCTCAAGGAGCGCGTCAAAGGGCTTTTCAAGGGGGATAACCCGATAAGGGATGGAGAACTGCTCGGCGACCTCCCGGGCGTCCTCGAGGTCCACTGGGTCGCTGTAGCAGGGCATAATGAGGCCCAGGACATTTTCTCCAAGGGCTTTTTTCGCAAGAACCGCCACCACAGAGGAATCGATGCCTCCGCTCATACCGAAAACAAGACCCCTGGCGCGGGCATCAAGGACTTTCTCCCGCATCCACTGCACAATCCGTGCAACCTCTTCCTGGGGTGTCAAGGGGGCTTCCTCCTCTCGTTGACTTTCCTTTTTCCCGTAATGTATTATTTTGCCAACACTACGTCAAGGAAGTGGGGAAGTAGCAATGGGGAAGACAATGGCCGAAAAAATCTTCGAACGCAAGGTCGGAAAACCCGTTCATCCGGGAGACATCGTGGTTGCACCGGTTGACTGGGCTATGGGTCAGGACGGTACCACTCCTCTTGCCATCCAGTCTTTTGAGGAGATGAACGGAAAGTCGGTGTTCCGCCCGGACAGGGTTGTCTTCGTCATCGACCACAATGCCCCAAGCCCCTTAGAGTCGGTCTCCCGCCTGCACGACCTCATGCGTTCCTTTGCCCGGAAATTCGGTATCCGGGTGTTTGAGGTGGGGGAAGGGGTCTGTCATGAACTCATGATGAGCCGGGGCCTTGTGGTCCCGGGGGATCTTGTCGTGGGAGCCGATTCCCACACCTGCACCTATGGGGCCATTGGGGCGTTTTCCACGGGGATTGGAAGTACAGAGCTTGCTGTGGTGATGATGACCGGTAAACTCTGGTTTAAAGTCCCGGAAAGCCTCTGTGTCAGGCTTTCTGGGGAACTCCCCCCGGGGGTGTTTGCCAAGGACGTTATCCTGCACATTGCGGCGCTCCTTGGGGCTGATGGGGCAACGTACCAGGCGATTGAATTCCACGGCCCGGTGGTGGAACGCCTGGGCGTGGAGGAGCGGGCGACCCTCACCAACATGGCGGTAGAGGTGGGTGCCAAGGCGGGAATGGTTCCCCCCGATGAGAAGACCATAAGGTGGGTGAGGGAACGCACTGATCGCCCCTTTGAGGTGGTGCTTCCCGACCCTGATGCGGTGTACGCAAAGACCCTGGACATCGACTGCTCTGGTCTTGTACCGCAGGTTGCCTTCCCGCACCGAGTCGACAACGTTAGACCCATTACCGAAGCCCTGGGAATCCCTGTTCGTGAGGCTTTTGTGGGAACCTGCACCAACGGGAGGGTTCCCGACCTTGAGGTGGTGGCGAGGATTCTTCGGGGTCGAAAGGTACATCCTGAGGTGCGGCTCATTGTTGCACCGGCTTCGAAGGAAGCCTTCCTCGTTGCCCTTGAGAGGGGATGGGTGAGGGACATCGTTGAGGCAGGGGGTGTTTTTGTTCCCCCGGGATGCGGCCCCTGTGTGGGGACGCACCAGGGGATTCCCGGAGATGGTTGGAACGTCATCTCCACAGCCAACCGGAACTTCCGGGGACGGATGGGGAACCGGGAGGCATCGATTTACCTTGCCTCTCCTGCGACGGTGGCGGCCTCGGCCATTGAGGGGGAGATTGCGGATCCGAGAAAATACCTGGGGTGAGAGCTATGCGCTTGACTGGACGGGTGCACAAGTTCGGTGATGACATCAACACGGACTACATCATTTCCGGGAAGTACAAATTCAAAACCCTCGATATGCAGGAACTGGCCAGACACGTTATGGAAGACCTTGACCCGGAGTTTGCCCAAAAAGTCCGGCCCGGGGATTTCATTGCCGCAGGGAAGAATTTCGGTTGTGGTTCTTCCCGGGAACAGGCCCCGAGAGCCCTTCTTGCCTGTGGCATCAGGGGGGTACTGGCGAAGTCCTTTGCCCGGATTTTCTTCCGCAACGCCATCAACTGTGGGCTTTTTGTGGTGGAGTGCGATACCGACAAAATTGAGAACGGTGACGAGGTTACGGTAGACCTCGAGAAGGGTGAAGTTGTGAATCTCACGAAGGGTGTTACCCTCTTCGTTCCTCCTCTCCCCCAGGTCATGATCGACATCCTTCGGGAAGGAGGGCTTGTGAATTACTTCAAAAAATACGGATCCTTTGAAAAGGCGTGAGATGAGGTATGTGGGAGTATCTCAAGGACAAAGACCCTGAGGTCTACCGCTGTGTCCTGGCAGAGCTCAGGCGGGAACGGAATACGCTGGAGCTTATTGCCTCCGAGAACTTCACAAGCCTTGCCGTTATGGAAGCCCAGGGCTCGCCCCTCACGAACAAGTACGCTGAGGGATATCCGGGACGGCGCTACTATGGAGGCTGCGAGTTCGTGGACGAGGCGGAGACTCTGGCCATTGAGCGGGCAAAGGTCCTCTTCGGTGCAGAGCATGCTAATGTCCAGCCTCACTCCGGGTCCCAGGCGAACATGGCCGTATACTTTGCGGTGCTTCAGCCCGGGGATGTGGTCATGGGGATGGACCTCGCCCACGGGGGGCACCTCACCCATGGAAGCCGGGTGAATTTCTCGGGAATGCTGTACCGCTTTGTCCCCTACGGGGTGAGCCCAGAAACGGAGACCATTGATTACGACGCTCTGGAACGGCAGGCTCTTGAGGTTCGCCCAAAACTCATCGTTGCCGGAGGGAGTGCCTATCCCAGGGTCATTGATTTTGAGAGAATGCGGGCGATTTGCGACAGGGTTGGGGCGTACCTCATGGTGGATATGGCACACTTTGCTGGGCTTGTGGCTGCTGGGATCCACCCGAATCCTGTGCCCTATGCTCACTTTGTGACCACAACAACCCACAAGACCCTTCGGGGCCCCCGGGGAGGGATTGTCCTGTGTAAAAAGGAGTTCGCCCAGGCCATCGACAAGGCCCTCTTTCCCGGGATTCAGGGTGGCCCCCTCATGCACGTCATTGCGGCAAAAGCCGTGGCGCTGAAGGAGGCACGGACTCCTGAGTTTGCCGCCTACCAGAGGCAGGTAGTGGCGAATGCCCGGGCGCTCGCCGAGGCCCTGAAAGAGCGAGGGTACCGCCTTGTTTCTGGAGGAACGGATACCCACCTGCTCCTTGTGGACCTCAGGACTCTTGGCATCACCGGAAAGGAGGCGGAAACCGTCCTTGACCAGGTGGGCATCACGGTGAACAAAAATGTTATCCCCTTTGATCCTCAAAAACCCGCGGTGACAAGTGGCATTCGTCTTGGGACTCCAGCCTGCACCACCCGGGGGATGAAAGAGGGGGAAATGGCGTACATTGCCGAGCTCATTGACACCGCTCTGAGGGGACGGGGGAAACCTGAGGTGCTCTCACGGGTCCGCGAAGCGGTACTCGATCTCTGTGCACGCTTCCCCCTGTATCCGGAGCTCGGGGAATAAGTGGAGCGGTTTGGGGTTAGTAGCGGGAAAACTCTGGTGGAGGGAGGAACATGCGCGAGAAAGTGGAACAGGCTCTGGAGAAAATCCGGGGATACCTTCAGTACGAGGGCGGCGATGTGGAGCTCGTGGACATTGAGGACGGAGTGGTGAAGGTTCGCCTGAAGGGCATGTGCAGCGCCTGCCCCATGGCGATGATTACCTTAAAAGACGGTATTGAGCGCATCCTCAAAGAGGAAGTCCCCGAAGTCAAGTCCGTCGAGCAGGTCTTCTAAAGGAAGAGGCTGTAGAGAACCCCGACAAGGACGCTTCCTCCCACGATATTGCCAAGGGTGACCGGAAGGAGGTTCTGGAAAAGAGCCTTTCCCCAGGTGATTCCAGAACCTCCCTGGAGGATCCCTGCAGCGAGAAAGTACATGTTGGCCACGCTGTGCTCGTACCCTAAGGCTACAAAGGTCATGATGGGTCCTGGAATGGCAAGGATCGTACCGACCTCGTTTCCTGCGGCGATGGCAAAGAGTACTGCAAGGTCCACGAGCCAGTTGCAGAGTATCCCCCGGAAAAACCCCTGAGAGAAGGTGATGCCTATCTTCCCTTGGGCGATGGCGATGATTCGCTCGGCAATTATGCCTCCCTGCGCCTCCGGAAGCCCTGAAGCGGCGTAGAGGAGCGCCAGGAAGACCGCACCGAGGAAATTCCCCCCGTACACCAGGGCCCAGTTCAGGAGCACCCTCCGAAGAGGGGCTTTCTTCTTGAAGCAGTGCGCAACGAGGAGACAATTTCCGGTGAAAAGATCCGCCTTGCCGAGGACGACCATGATGAGTCCCACCGAGAACACGAGACCCCCAAAGAGCTGACGGAGGCTCCAGGGGATTCCCTGGGGAAGCGTGACGAGCGTGAAGACCTGTCCGGCAAAACCGATGTAGGCTCCAGCGAGAAATCCCCCGAGGAGGAGTTTCCCTGGGGTTTTCTCGAGTTTCCTTGTGCACCAGCTGGAAAGGTCCATTATTTTCCCCCCTTTCTTCACTCAGACAAATAATAGAGCATTTTGTTTTCTTTGCAAAGTTTTGTAAAGAGGATTATGGATTTCTCCCGGTACCTCTGCTACAATATGCGCAGAAACCGGCGGAGAGGGAGGGTTCAGAATGGCGGAGATTCTGGATCAGATTGCCCGGGAACTCTTTGCGGGGAATGCGAAAGCGGTGGCGGAACTCGTGGAAAAGGCTCTGAACGAAGGCCTTTCTCCCCAGGAAATCCTCAACGATGGCCTCATCAAGGGGATGAACGAAGTCGGGGTGAAGTTCAAGGCCAACGAAATCTACGTCCCCGAGGTCCTCATCGCTGCCCGGGCCATGAAGGCAGGAATGGAGATTTTGCGACCAAAGCTTGTGGAGACCGGGGTGGAGCCGGTCGCCAAAATGGTCATCGGAACGGTCAAGGGAGACCTCCACGACATCGGGAAGAACCTCGTAGCCATGATGATGGAGGGGGCAGGATTTGAGGTCATCGACCTTGGGATTGATGTCCCGGCTGAGAAGTTCATCCAGGCGGTGCGCGAGCACAAACCCCAGCTTGTGGGAATGTCGGCCCTCCTGACCACCACCATGATCCAGATTCGGGAGAACATCAAGGCCTTCAAAGAGGCCGGCATCAGAGACCAGGTGAAGATCATGGTTGGTGGTGCTCCGGTGACCCAGAAGTTCGCCGATGAGGTTGGTGCCGATGGCTATGCTCCCGATGCGGCCTCGGCGGTGGACAAGGCCAAAGAGCTTTTAGGATTGAATTGAGAAAAGGGAGGGTATTTCCCTCCCTTTTCGTTCTTCCCTATTACTTAATAGCTTTATTTATGTTATAATTCAAATTAGGAAAGAATTGGAGGGGGAAACATGCTGTCGGACCTCGAAATTGCCCAGAGCGCCCACTTGAAGCCCATCATGGAGATTGCCAGAGACCTCGGTCTTGAGGAAGACGACATTGAGCTCTACGGGAAGTACAAAGCGAAGGTGTCCCTTCAGGTTCTTGAGAAATTCAAGGACCGCCCCCTGGGGAAGTACATCGATGTGACCGCCATCACCCCCACACCCCTTGGGGAGGGGAAAACCGTCACCACCATCGGTCTCTCCATGGCCCTCAACAGAATCGGGAAAAAGAGTATTGTCTGCATCCGCCAGCCGTCCCTGGGTCCGGTTTTCGGCATTAAAGGGGGTGCTGCAGGTGGTGGCTACGCTCAAGTTGTCCCCATGGAAGATTTCAACCTGCACTTAACCGGTGATACCCATGCGGTGGCCCTCGCCCACAACCTCCTGGCTGCCTTCATCGACAATCACATCTACCACGGGAACGCTCTGCGCATTGATCCTTTCACCATAAGCTGGCCGAGGGTCGTGGACGTGAGCGACCGGGCACTGCGGAAAATCGTCATTGGCCTTGGAGGCAAAGACAATGGCATCCCCCGGGAATCGGGTTTCGATATCGCCGTGGCTTCAGAGGTTATGGCCATTCTCGCCCTCACAACGGGTCTTCGGGATTTGCGGGAACGCCTTGGTCGGATTGTCATCGGGTACAACGTGGAGAAGAAACCGGTGACGGCGGAGGATTTACGGTGTGCTGGGGCCATGGCGGTGCTTCTCAAAGATGCCATCAAGCCGAACCTTCTCCAGACTCTGGAGAACACACCCTGCTTTGTCCACGCCGGACCCTTCGCCAACATTGCCCACGGGAATAGCTCCATTCTCGCCGACCAGATTGCTCTTCGCCTGAGCGAGTACGTGGTCACGGAGAGCGGTTTCGGTGCGGACTGCGGCATGGAGAAGTTCATGAACATCAAGTGCCGCTACAGTGGCCTTGCTCCCGACTGCGTGGTCATGGTGTGCTCAGTCCGGGCGCTCAAAATGCACAGCGGTAAGTACAGAGTGGTGCCCGGGAAGCCCCTCGACCCTGCGCTTGCAGAAGAAGACGTCGCTGCGGTGGAGCAGGGTGCGGAGAACCTGGTGAAGCAGATTGAGAATGCCCGCCTCTTTGGGGTTCCGGTCGTTGTGGCCATCAACCTTTTTGCAACGGACACCGACCGGGAAATACGGGCCATTGAGAAAATTGCCCTTGAGAACGGCGCCTATGCCTGTGCGGTGTCTGAGGTCTGGGCAAAAGGCGGTGCCGGAGGGAGGGAGCTTGCCGAGGCGGTGGTTCGGGCCTGTGACGAACCTAAGGACTTCCGGTTCCTCTATCCCCTGGATATCCCGATCAAGGAGAAAATCGAAATCATCGCCACGAAGATTTACGGGGCTGATGGTGTGGTGTACGAGGAAGGCGTGGAGGAGAAAATCAGGCGCTTCACCGAGTTCGGCTGGGACAAGCTCCCCATCTGCATGGCCAAGACCCATCTTTCCCTCTCTCACGACCCAAAACTCAAAGGACGCCCCCGGGGATTCAGGCTCCCGATCAAAGACATTCGTCCCGCCATCGGTGCAGGGTTCCTCTATCCCCTCTGTGGAGAAATTCGGACCATGCCCGGCTTGCCTTCGGAGCCTGCGGGGAATAAAGTAGATATCGATGCGGAAGGACGGATTGTGGGGCTTTTCTGATGGAACGCGTTGACGTCCTTGTGATCGGCGGAGGCGTTGCCGGGCTTGCGGTGGCCTCCGCCCTTCAGGAGAAGGGCGATGTCCTCGTCCTTGAGGAGAAGGCATCTCTGGGGGGCCTTGCGGTGGAACTCTCCTGTAAGGCTACCGACCGGTGCCTCCGCTGCGGTGTGTGCCGGGCTGCAGAAGTTGTGCGAAAGGGGCGGATTGGGGTAGAGAGCATCACCGGGGAGTCTCCACGTGCGGTGGTTCGGGAAAAAGGAGGTTTCCGTATCACTACAGACCGTAGAGAACTTGTCGCCCGCTTGGTCGTCCTTGCGACGGGTGCGGTGCCTTTCCCAGTGGAGGAGTTCCCCCAGTACCTCTGGGGGAGAAGGGAGCGAATCCTCACCGGATTTGACCTTGAGCGCAGGCTCAAAGACGGCAACCTCGAGGAGTTTGCCGCTTTCCGTTCCCTTGCGTTCGTGCAGTGCGTGGGGTCCCGGAATGCCCGGAAGCGACTGGGGTACTGCTCGCAGGTCTGCTGCCGTTACGCCCTCCGCCTTGCGGCAAACCTCCGGTTCCGGTTTTCCGAAGTGCGTATCGATTGTTACTCCATGGATCTCCAGGTCCTCGGGGACGGACAGGAAGCCCTCCGTAATGCGGCCCATTCGGTCTTCCGGTATCGTTCCCTGCCCTTTGCCCTTGAGGAGGATGCGGACGGAGTGACGGTCTTTGTGGAGGTGGACGGGAGAGCCACAGGGCGGCGCTACGATGCGGTGGTGCTTTCGGTTGGTCTTGTGGCCTCACCCGGGACACAGCGGATGGCAGAGCTCTTCCGTCTTCCGCAAAGGGAGGGTGGGTTCATCGTCCCCCACCCTCAGGACGGGGTCTTTGCCTGCGGGACAGCTACAGGACCGAAGGACATCACGGGCGCCATCTTCGAAGCGGAGAGGCTTGCAAAAGAACTCGGAGCGCTTCTTGGGAGGTAAGGTGGGTGCAGGTTGCGCTTTTTGGGAGCGACAGGAGTTTGCCCCTGTGGGTGACTGAAGAACTCGAGAGGGTTGCTCTTTCGTACGAAGTTGTGACCCCGGAAAGGACGAAGGCCCTCTTGCCTTCATCCTTTGTCGTGGTCCTTGGGAGTGCCCTCCTCACGGAAGACGAGGTGGCAGAGCTTGCGCTTCGCCTTGGGGTCAATCCCCTGAGGGTTGCGGTTTTTCCGTATGAGGAGGTGCGCGATCTTCCTGAAGGAAAATGCCGGACGCTCTGGCGGAATTTTCTCAAGTCCCTTGTGCCCCCGAAGATAGACGTCGCCGCCTTTCGGGTGACCCCGACCCGGAGGGTGCTTCTCTACCCGGAAGGTGACGGGAGGCTCCGTGAGGCATTCGCCAGAGCGCAGATTCCAGCTGTTTCTTTTCCGTCTTTTGCGCTCTCCCGAAAAGGCGTGGATTTCTACGTCATGCCGCATGGTATCCCCGTGGGGGCGTGTGTTCTTGTTCCCTCGCTGCAAGAAGAGCCGCCCGTTGTGCTCCCCCAGGAGGTTCTGGATACCGGGAGAGTCGTTGCTCTTGAACGTTTGCCTCAGGTCCTCGGGCTTTCGTCCCTCCGGAAGATGTGTGTAGTCCTCCTTGTCCCTTCCCCACACCCGTACCCGGAGGACTGGGAGAGGATTTTTGCCCTGGCTTCTTTGCCTCCTCAGGGTGCGCAGGTTTTGGTGCTCGCCGAAGAGGTGTTTGTGGCCCATGAGGGGTTTGAGGAAGCGTTCCGGAGAGCCCGGGAAGCGGGAGTGCTCTTCGAGAAGCTCCCCCTCTCTCGGGTTTCCCTTTCGCCAAGCCTGGATATGCGTCGGGTGGTCGTCACGTACACTCCAGAAAAAGACCCCTTCCCCGTGCGTTGTGAAGCCCACTGGCTCGTTCCGGTGAACCGGAAAACCTGTGTGCTCCCGCCTTTTGAAAAGATTTTTCTAAGCGACCGGGAGGTCGTTCTTGAACTTCCCGAGAATCCCAACCTCCTTCCTTTTGCCACGAACATTCCTGGGGTTTTCGTGGCGTGGGGGGATGTGGAGGACCTCGTGGTGACCGTTTCCCGGTACCTTGAAGAGGGGAGCATTCAGGAAGAGGGGCGGGTACGTGTTGATGCGGAGCGCTGTGCCCTGTGCCTGACGTGTCTCCGGAGCTGTCCCACCGGAGCCATTGAGCTTTCAGGCGACCTCAAGCGGTGCATTGCGGTGAATGAAGCGCTGTGTGCCCGCTGCGGCATATGTGCCGGGCTCTGTCCGGCGAGAGCCATCACGTTTGAGGTGGTGCATCGTGTCCTTGGGAATCATAGGTTGTGAACGGAGCGGATTCCCGGCACTCTGTGCTCTGGGGAAAGAGGCACCGGAAATCTGGGACCGCATCGTGGAGGTGTTTCCTGTACCCTGCCTTGGGGGTGTGGATGAGGAGACGATCCTCGCACTGCTCCTTCGGTGCGATACGCTCCTTCTTGTGGGCTGTCCCCCCGCAAGTTGCCGGAATGCGTGGGGAAGCGTCCTTGCGGAAAAGCGGGTGGCGAGGGTTTCCCGGCTCCTTGAGGAAGCCGAAATCCCCAAAAGGGTTCTCTGTGTTTTCGCAAACCCCAATCGTCTTGGAGAGCTCAAAGCGAGGGTGGTCGTGTGATCGTCGGTGAGCGGAAACCCCTCAGGGAAATCCTGGAAAGCCTTTCCCCCTACCGGGAGGTTCTGGTGCTCGGGTGTGGGGCTTGCGTTACGGTGTGCCTTGCCGGAGGGGAAAAGGAGGCCCGGGAAGTGGCGGCACTGCTTCGGCTCAAAGGTTTTGCGGCAGAAGCCGCTTCGGTTGAGCGGCAGTGCGAGCGGGAGTTCCTCCTGCCACTCCGGGAGACGGTCCCGGCGTTCCAGGCGGTACTCTCTCTTGCCTGCGGGGTGGGGGTACAGACGCTGAGTGAGGTTTTTCCGGGTATTCCCGTTCTCCCCGGTCTCAACACTAGTTTCATGGGGGCACCGCTTGCGCAGGGGGTGTGGGAGGAACGGTGTATCGGCTGCGGGGAGTGCATCGTGCACCGATTTGGGGGGATTTGCCCTGTGGCTCGCTGCGCCAAAAATCTCTTGAACGGCCCCTGTGGAGGGTCGAAGAATGGCCGGTGCGAGGTCCGGCCAGATCGGGACTGTGCGTGGCAACTCATCTACGACCGGATGAAAGCCCTCGGGAGGCTTGAGGAACTCTTCGTGATCCAGCCCCCCAAGAACTGGGGACCCTCACGCTTTGGGGCTCAGAGGAAGATCGTTCGGGAGGACGTCAGGCGGTGAGTGTGCTCCGGGAACTCCTGGAACGGGGAGTCTTTGTGGTGACGGCTGAGGTCGGTCCTCCGAAGGGGGTTGATCGGGAAAGCATAGTGAAGAAGTGTGCCCAGATTCGGGGTTTTGTGGATGCGGTGAACATTACCGACAATCAGACGGCCATTGTCCGCCTTTCGAGTTTTGCGAGTTGCCTCATCGTGCGTGAGGCAGGTCTTGAGCCGGTGATGCAGCTCACCTGCCGGGACAGGAACCGTATCGCCCTCCAGAGCGATTTCCTCGGGGCCTGCGCTCTGGGCATTGAGAACTTCCTCTGCCTCACCGGAGACCATCAGAGTCTCGGCAACCATCCTGAGGCACGGAGCGTTTTCGACATCGACTCGGTGCAGCTTCTTGATATGTTTCGAAGAATCCGGGATGAAGGCGTGTTCGCAAGCGGTGAAAAGGTGAAAGGGGAAGTCCGGGCCTTCCTGGGGGCCGGTGAGAATCCCTTTGCCGATCCCCTGGAGTTTCGGGTGTTTCGTCTTGCCAAAAAGGTGGAGGCCGGAGCTCAGTTCATTCAGACCCAGGCGGTGTTCGACCTTGAGCTTTTTTCCCGGTGGATGGAGGAGGTCCGCCGCTTGAAGCTCCACGAGAAGGTCCACATCCTTGCCGGGATTATCCCGCTCAAGTCACTCCAGGCCCTCCGCTACATGAAGGACGAGGTCCCGGGAATGGTCATCCCGGCCTGGGTTGAGGAACGGATGCGAAACGCCCGGGACCCAAAAGAGGAGGGGGTACGCATTGCCGTTGAAACCATTGCTGCCCTTCGAGCAATTGAGGGGGTGCGGGGTGTCCACATTATGGCGGTAGCCTGGGAGAGTATTGTTCCCGAGATTGTTCGGGCCTCGGGTCTTTTCCCCCGTCCAGGTCAGGGAGGTGGCGAAGGTGTATGATATGTCCTTCCGGTACGAGGTTGCCCACCGCCCGGGAGGGGAGGGGCTTTTCCTCTGTTTTTCCTGCGGGGTGTGCACGGCAACGTGCCCGGTAGCGGAAGTCGAGGAGGAATTCAACCCTCGCCGGATCATCCACCAGGTGCTCCTTGGGGACCGAAGCGTTCTTGCGTCCCGGACTATCTGGATGTGTGCGGCCTGCTTCCGCTGTGTGGCCCACTGCCCGCAGGGGGTGGAGTTCGCTAACGTCCTTCAGGTTCTTCGGGAAATGGCGGTTGAAGAGGGTCATGTGCCTTCAGTGTGGAAGCAAATCATCGAGGACCTCGATTCCCGGACGCAGAGGCTTCGCCGGGATGTCATCGTTTCCCTGTGGGAGAAGAGAGCTTTCACGTTCCCGGAGTACGAGGACCTCTGGAAGGAGCGCCTGGAGGGAGGAAGGCATGGAGAGGGCGCCTGAGCCTCTTGGAGCAGTCCTTGTTGTGGGAGGGGGCATTGGAGGCATTGAAGTTGCCCTTGACCTTGCGGAGGCGGGGTTCTTCGTGTACCTCGTTGAGAAGTCCGCAAGCATCGGGGGACTCATGGCGCGTCTTGATAAAACATTCCCCACGAACGACTGTGCCATGTGCATTCTCTCTCCCAAACTCGTCGAATGTGGTCGCCACCTCAACATTGAGGTGCTCACCCTTGCGGAGGTGGTGGGCGTCTCGGGAGAGGCGGGAAACTTCACCGTAACCATTCGGGAAAATCCCCGGTACGTGGACGTGGCTTCCTGCACCGGGTGTGGGGACTGTGCGAATGCCTGCCCGGTCAACCTCCCCAACGACTTCGAGGGAGGGTTGAGCACAAGAAAGGCCATCTTCCGCCTCTTTCCTCAGGCGTTCCCCGGGGCTTTTCAGATTGAGAAGCGGGGGATTCCCAATTGCCAGGCAGCCTGTCCTCTTGAGCAAAAAGCGCAGGGGTACATCGCCCTTATCCGGGAGGGGCGCTTTGAAGAAGCCCTCCGGGTCGTCCGGATGGACAACCCCTTCCCGGGAATCTGTGGCCGAGCCTGCCACCACCCCTGCATGGAGCACTGCCAGCGGGGCATGCTCGATGCGCCGCTCCGTATCCCGTACCTCAAGCGATTTCTTGCCGATTTCGAGCGCAGTCTCGGAAAAGCGCTCCTGCCGGAGGTCCGGAGAGAACGTTCTGAGAGGGTCGCCGTTGTTGGCGCAGGACCGAGTGGCTTGAGCTGTGCGTACTTTCTGCGTCTTCTCGGGTATCAGGTAGTGGTCTTTGAAGCGCAAAGCCACCCCGGAGGCATGATGCGTTTCGGCATTCCTCCGTATCGCCTTCCCCGGGATGTGGTGGAATGGGAAATCCGGGCGTTGCAGGAGCTTGGGGTGGATATTCGCTGCAACACCGCCTGGGGCAGGGATTTCCTCCTCCAGGACCTCTTTGCCCGGGGGTTTTCTGCGGTGTACCTTGCCTGTGGGGCCTGGAAGGGCGCAAGGCTCGGGATTGAAGGGGAGGACCATCCCCAGGTCCTCGACGGCCTGGCGTACCTCCTTCGTTGCCACCGCTGCGAAGACGTCCCCAGGGCCGAGCGTATTGCCGTGATTGGCGGAGGGAACGTGGCCGTTGACTGTGCCCGGACCGCCCTCCGTCAGGGGGCAAAAGAAGTCACCGTGTACTACCGCCGTTCCTTCGACGAGATGCCTGCTCGCCCGGAAGAGGTTGAGGAGGCAAAGGAAGAGGGCGTGGAGTTCGTCTTCTGTGCTGCACCGAGGCGCTTCGTTGAGGTTGACGGGGAACTCCTCCTCGAGATGGCTGGGGTCAGGCTCTGTGCTCCGGACGAGTCGGGGAGACGGCGGCCCGAAGTCGTCCCGGGGAGCGAGTTCGTCGTCTCTGCGGACCTCTACATTGTGGCGACAGGCCAGAAGGTGGTCGTTCCCGAAAAGGAAGGCCTCGAGCTCACCCCCTGGGGGACGGTGAAGGTGGGGGAGAATCTCGCGACCTCCTGTCCTGGGGTGTTCGCCGGGGGGGATCTCGTCCTTGGGCCGGCGACCCTTGTTGAGGCCATTGCCCACGGAAAGCGGGCGGCGTACGCCATCGATGCGTACCTTCGGGGAGTGCCCTTTGAAAAGCAGCGCCTTTCGCCTGCTCCGCTTGCCATCCCTTGGGGGGAACGGAAAAACCCTGGGGAACCCCCGAGGAAGCTTGAGGTGTCCAAACGGGTCACAGGATTTGCTGAGGTGGTTTCCGGATACACTGAGCAAGAAGCCCGAGATGAGGCACAGAGGTGTCTCTCCTGTGGTGGGTGTGCGGAGTGCCTGAGGTGTATTGAAGCGTGCAAGAGGAACGCCATACGCCACGGGGATGAGGTACGCTTGCGGGAGCTCAGGGTGGGGGCCATCGTCTACGCCACCGGGACCGAGGTGTTCGATCCGGCGAAGCGCCTTCGAGAACTCGGGTACCGGAAGTACCCCAACGTTATCACAAGCCTCGACTTTGAGCGAATCCTCAGCGCTTCTGGTCCCACAAAGGGGAAGGTCGTCCGGCCCTCTGACGGAAAGGTACCACGGAACATTGCTTTCGTGCAGTGTGTGGGCTCCCGGGATCGGGAGCGGGGTGGTTCCTACTGTTCCTCGGTGTGCTGCATGTACGCCATCAAAGAAGCGCTTGTTGCCATGGAACACCTCCGGGTAGAGGGAGAAAGTTCTTGCTGTGCACTGCCTCATGAGGGAAGGGACGTTCCTCTTGACGTCACCGTTTTCCTCATCGACATGCGGGCCTTCGGGAAGGATTTCGAGAGGTACTACGAGCGGGCAAAGGCCTCAGGGATCCACTTTGTCCGGGGACGGGTGAGCCACATTGCTGCTTCTCGCGACGGCGACCCGGTGGTCTTCTACGTTGACGAAGGCGGGAAAAAACAAAGCGAAACCTTTGACCTTGTGGTGCTTTCTGTTGGCCTCTGCGTCCCGGACGAGGAGAAAGAGCGCCTTGCCCGCTGTGGCGTGGCCCTTGACGGCGAGGGTTTCCCGTACTTTACCGACTTTGGGACGCGGGAGGTTCGGCCGGGAATCTTCGTGTGCGGGAGCCTTGCCGGTCCCAAAGACATTCCGGGAACGGTGGTCGAGGCGAGTGCCGTGGCGTCTGAGGTCGGGTCGCTCCTCGCCCCGTCTCGCTTTCGCCTTGTTCGGGAAAAGGTTTATCCTCCGGAGCGGGACGTCACCGCTTCGCCGCTTCGAATCGGGGTCTTCGTGTGCCGCTGCGGGATCAACATCGCCGGGGTTGTGGATACGAAAGCGGTGGTGGAGTGGGCACAGAATCTCCCCGGGGTGGTGTTCGCCGAGGAGAACCTGTACACCTGTTCTCAGGACACTCAGGAGCGCATCAAGGCAAAGATTCAGGAACTTGGGCTCAACCGGGTCGTGGTGGCTTCCTGCTCTCCACGAACACACGAGCCCCTCTTCCGGGAGACCCTGAAGGAAGCAGGTCTCAACCCTTACCTTTTCGTGATGGCCAATATCCGTGACCAGTGTTCCTGGGTCCACCAGGAGGAGAAGGAAGAGGCCACCGAAAAGGCGAAAGACCTCGTGGCCATGGCGGTGGCGAAGGCCGCTCTCCTTGAGCCGCTTGCCCCCCTTCCCGTCCCTGTGGAGAAAGGGGTTCTGGTCATCGGTGGGGGGCTTTCGGGGATGACCGCCGCTTTAGAGGCAGCACGGCAGGGTATCCCGGTGTACCTCGTGGAACGGGAAAAGGACCTTGGAGGACAGAGCCCCCCATATACCGTTGAGGGGGTGGACCTTGGGAAGCTTCGGGAGAAACTCAAAAGGGAGATTGCCGAAAACCCGAGGATTACGGTTTTTCTCGAGAGCAGCGTCCTTGAGGTCAACGGCTTTGTGGGGAATTTCGAGAGCGTTGTACACGAGAAGGGAACCCTCCACACTCTGAAACATGGGGGCATCATCGTTGCCACGGGCGGCAGGGCGTACCTCCCCCAAGGTGGGGCATTCCTCTACGGCAGGGACCCGAGGGTCCTCACCCAGAGGGAGCTCGAAGCCGGTATCCACGCAGGGACCTTCTCGCCCCCGGGGCGGGTGGTCATGATTCAGTGCGTGGGTTCCCGAAATACCGAACATCCCTACTGCAGCCGGGTGTGCTGTCTCCAGGCAGTGAAAAACGCCCTGCGCCTCAAGGAAATTTCCCCGGGCACGGAGGTCGTGGTGCTCTATAGAGACATGCGGACGTACGGCCTCTATGAGCGGTACTATACGAAAGCCCGGGAAAAGGGCGTTCTCTTCGTGCGGTTTGGGGATGAGGCGATGCCTGCGGTGGAAGAGGGGAACGAGGAGCTTCTTGTGCGCTTTGTCGACCCTCTCCTTGGGGAGGAAGTCACCCTCGGTGCGGACCTTGTGGTTCTCAGCACAGGTATCGTGCCCCATGAGGATGCCCCGGCTCTTGCCAGGCTCCTCAAGGTGCCCCTCACTCAGGACGGGTTTTTCCTCGAGGCCCACGTGAAGCTCCGCCCAGTGGACTTTGCAACGGAGGGCATTTACGTCTGCGGGCTCGCCCATGGGCCGAAGCTCGCCGAAGAGAGCATCCTTCAGGCAAAAGCTGCGGTCGCCCGCCTCATGGCCGTCCTCAGTAAAGACGTTCTCCTTGCTGAGGCCCAGATTGCCTCGGTGGACGAGAAGAAGTGCGTGGCCTGTGGGGACTGCGAGCGGGTGTGCCAGTACCGGGCAATTGCCGTGGATTGGGAAAAGGGTGTGGCACGGGTCAATCGGGCCCTGTGCAAGGGATGCGGGCTGTGCAGTGCGACCTGCCGCAGCGGAGCAATCAGAGTGTATGGCTTCACACCAGAGGCGATTCTCTCCGAGGTGGAGTACCTCTATGAACTCTCCATGGGAACCTAAAATTGTGGCCTTTCTCTGTCACTGGTGCAGTTACGCAGGGGCAGACCTTGCCGGAGTGAGCCGGATTCAGTATCCCCCGAATATCCGGGTTGTGCGGGTACCGTGTTCGGGGAGTGTTGACCCTCTGTACATCCTGAAAGCCCTCCGGGAGGGGGCCGATGGGGTGCTCGTCTCCGGATGCCACCCCGGGGACTGCCACTACCTGAGCGGGAACTACTTTGCCCGGAGGAAGTTCCTCGTGCTCCACGAGCTTTTAGCCCTTCTTGGTCTCAGGGACCGGGTGCATTTTTCCTGGGTCTCAGCATCTGAGGGGCAGCGCTTTGCCGATGTGGTCAAAGCCGTTACTGAGGCAGTACGAAGCCTTGGTCCAAATCCGCTGCGTGAGGGGGAAAGCACCTGTGACGCTTCATGACGCTGCCCGCAAGCTCCTTGAAGAGCATGAAGTCCAGGGGGTTCTCGGGTACCGGAAGGGCTCACTCCCCTTCCGCACCCGGCCGTATCTTTTCCGAGACTCTTGCGAGATCGAGGAACTCGTCTTCAATTCTTTCTGCGGCCTGAACCTGGCGCGGTACCTCCTCTTCCTTCCACAGGGCATTGAGCGTGTCGCCATCGTGGCCAAGGGGTGCGATGGCCGGGCCTGTGTGGCACTCATGAGGGAGAACCGGCTGCGCCGGGAAAACCTTCTCATCCTCGGCGTGCCCTGTCCGGGCATGGTGGACACGAGAAAGCTCACCGAATGGGAGGGCCTTAAGGAGCATGAGGTGACCTTAAGAGGCGGGGAAATCGTGATTCGGGGTGTGGCGTACCCCCTTGCATCGTTCCTTGACGCTTCATGCCGGCGCTGCCGCTACCGCAGTCCTCTTGTGTACGATATCCTCGTCGAGGGTGGTGAGGTGCCGTCGCTTCCCCAGGAGGATACCCTGGGAGAGCTCCAGAGTCTCCCCGAAGAAAAACGGTGGGAATTCTTCCGGAAGGAACTCTCCCGGTGTATCCGCTGCTACGCCTGCCGTAACGCCTGTCCCATGTGCTACTGCAAGGAGTGCTTTGCCGAAAGCCACAAACCCTCGTTCCTCCACCCTTCCCCGACGCTCCGGGATAACTTCGTCTTCCACGTGGGACGAGCGATGCACCTTGCCGGACGATGTGTCGAGTGTGGTGCTTGCGAACGGGCATGCCCCCTCGGGATACCGGTTGCCACGATGTTCTTTGCCGTTTCCGACACCGTGCGGGAGCACTTCGCCTTTGAAGCCGGGGTGGACGTCGCGGCCCCGGCGCCTTTTGTGACGTACCGGGAGGATGACCCCAATGCGTTTATCCGGTAACGGTGTGGTAGTCGCCCGTGAGGCTTTCCTTGAGTGGTTGAGTCGTGGGAAGACTTTTGTGACGGAAACGGTGGCCAGGCGTTTTCGCCTTCCCTTTCCCTCTGTTCCCACCCCCAAAGCCGTTCTCCTTCCCCAGCATGAAGCGTTGTACCGGTTCTTCTGGGCGCAGAGGACGTGGAACGTGCATTCCCTCCCCCCGGAGGGTACACCCATCCTCCTTCTTGCCGCTCCCTGTGAAGTGAAAGCCGTTACCGATGTTCTTGACGCCGTTTTTCTCGGGAATGCTCCTCAGGACCCGTACTATGCGACCCGGCGCAAGAACCTCATCCTCGGTGCTCTGGGATGCGCCTTTTTTGGAACCACCTGTTTCTGCACGAAAGTCGGGGGGCATCCACTTTCCCGGGAAGGTGCGGATTTCTTCGCCCTGCCGCTGCCCTTTGGGGTGTACTTTGAAGGAGAAGGACCGTCGGGACGGCCCCTTGCATCCAGCGAGCAGGAGGAACTCGAAACGCTTGCAGAGAACCTTACGCGGAACGCTCCCCCACCCTTCCCCGAGAAAACCCCAGAGTACCTCTACAAGGCCTTTGGACGTGACATCTGGGAGGATGTTGCCTGGGGGTGCCTGAACTGCGGGGC